>NZ_NFID01000003.1 GCF_002161595.1 Gemmiger sp. An50 | reverse complement strand
CTGAGGTGAACAGCCAAAGCGAAAGAGAATATGCGGATGTGGCGGAATTGGCAGACGCGCTAGATTCAGGTTCTAGTGGTAGCGATACCGTGGGGGTTCAAGTCCCTTCATCCGCACCAAAAATCCCGAATGCGAAAGCGTTCGGGATTTTTCCTTTTTCACTATTCACTATTCACTCTTCACAAACTTTTGCCGCCTGCTCGGGATTTTGGAAAGTGAATCGAATTTTTCCTTCATCGCATCAACGCAAACGCCCGGCGGACTGAGCCGGGCGTTTTTCATGCTTTCCCCTGTTTTGCAACTGGCAAATGGTTCAGCCAGGCTCAGCCAGCTTCCACACCATCACCGACGCTGCGCCGGACCGACTGACCACATTGCTGTTGTAGTTCAGCTGCAAAACACTGGTTTCTTCCGCCTGCAGAAGCAAAAAATTTGTTCCGCCCGCGGTGACCAGTGCATCCGCCGTTTTGCCATACACTCCATAAGCCAGCAGCGGGCTGCCCTGCTGCGAAGGGGTCACCTGCAAGTAGCCCGCCTCTTCCAATACGGCGGACAGCGTATACCACACCGCATACCGCCCCGGCTCCAGCAGGATCGCTGTTTCGCCCATCAGCTGGATCTGACCGGTCTCGTCTTCCATACCCGTGACCAGCGGAACTGGTTTCCCATTTTCAAACCGCCGCTCAAAGGCAAAGAAAGAGGCAGCGGCAAGCACGCTGTTTTCCCCTTGCGGACCTGGTTCTCCCTGCGGCCCCCGGCAGCAGCAACAGCCCGGACGCGGGCGAGGACACTGCCGCTCCCCTTCCTGTCTGCTGTGCTCCGGTCGATTGCATCTCATCATATCGTCCCCCCATTGTTCTGATCTGGATGCCCCAGCCTATGCGTCATTTGAACGGATGGTGCAGCCTGGCTCGAAAGAACGCACATTCTGTCCGTTTGGCCCCTTTTCCCTCCTTTGTAAATATGATATGATAAGTCTGCCCGGCCAGCCGCCGGGCGGTTACAGAATCAATCCTCAAAGGAGAACCTTTATGAAACAGTTTTTGAAGGAATTCAAGGAATTCGCCATGCGCGGCAATGTGATCGACATGGCCGTCGGCGTTGTGGTTGGCGGCGCGTTCAGCAAAATCGTGACCAGCCTGGTGAACGATGTGGTCATGCCGCTGATCAGCCTGGCCACCGGTCAGGTGAACTTCACCGTTCTTTCCTATGTATTCCGTGCAGGCGGCAACGAGGTGGTGCTGGCCTACGGCAACTTCATCCAGACGGTGGTGGAATTCATCATCCTGGCCTTCTGCGTGTTCTGCGCAGTGAAGCTGATGACCAAGCTGCGCATCGAGAAAAAGAAGGAGGACGCTGCCCAGACCCCTGCCACACCTCCCGCTCCCACCAGTGAGGAACTGCTGACCGAAATCCGCGATCTGCTGCGGGCCCAGGCAGAACAGCACGCCTCTAAGAATTGACATACCGGCCCCGGTTTTGGAAATTTGCGAAACCGGGGTATTTTTTGTCTCTTCTGCGGGGATTTGCTCTGGAACAGGCTTTACTTTTGGGCGGTTTCGCTTTATTCTTATAATAACAAGCAAGAACGGCCCTGCCGCGGCGGGGCCGATTTTTCAGGGAGCGTTATTGTTATGAATGAACAACCGATCGTATTCTGCAAGGGCGGCGGCTGCACCGCCAAGCTGGGCCCCGGCGCGCTGGCCCATGTGCTGGAAAAGCTGCCCCCCTTTACCGACCCGAACCTGCTGGTGGGCTTTGACCACTCGGACGACGCCGCCGTCTACAAGCTCACCGACGACATCGCCATGGTACAGACGCTGGACTTCTTCCCGCCCATGGTGGAGGACCCTTACATCTTCGGCCAGATTGCCGCGGCCAACGCCCTCAGTGACATCTACGCCATGGGCGGCACGGTAAAAACCGCGCTGAACATCGTGTGCTTCCCCGAAAAGATGGACCTGAACATTCTGGGCCGCATTTTGCAGGGCGGCGCGGAGAAGGTGCGGGAGGCAGGCGGCATCCTGGCGGGCGGCCATTCCATCGCGGACAGTGATGTGAAATACGGCCTGTCGGTCACCGGCATCATCCACCCGGACAAGGTGCTGGAGAACAACGCCTGCCAGCCCGGCGACGCGCTGATCCTCACCAAACCCCTGGGCGTGGGCATCGTGTGCACCGCCAGCCGGGTGAGCCAGGCCAGCGAGGAAGCAATGGCGGCGGCTATTTCCAGCATGACCACTCTGAACAAATACGCCTCCGAGGCGCTGGCACCCTTTGAGCCCCACGCCTGCACCGACGTGACCGGCTTCGGCCTGCTGGGCCATCTGAACGAGATGCTGGCCGGGCGCTGCGGCGCACAGCTGCACTGGAAGGCGTTGCCCCACATTCCCCAGGCCCTGGAATACGCGGACGAGTTCCTGCTCACCGCGGCCGCCCAGCGCAACCGGAACCATCTGGAGGGCAAGGTGGAGTTTGAATCCGCCCCCTTCGCGGTGGAGGAGCTGCTCTTCGACCCCCAGACCTCCGGCGGTCTGCTGGTCAGCGTTCCCGCAGATCGGGCCGAGGAAGCCCTGGCCGCCGTGCAGGCTCTGGGCCTTGGCTGCGGCATCATCGGCTATGTGACCAACGAGCATCCCGGTGTTATCCGCGTCACGGAATGACCCCTATTCACTTTTCACTCTTCACTGGAATCGAGGTTTTATAAAATGCAATATCAGGTAAACGCCATGGGCAAACCCTGCCCCATCCCCGTTGTGGAAACCAAAAAGGTGCTGGCCCAGATGAGCGCGGGCGACACCGTGACCGTATCGGTGGATAACGCCATCGCGGTGCAGAATCTTTTGAAGATGGCCGGCCAGAAAAAGCTGGCCGCCGAAAGCCGTACCCTGGCCTCCGACCACTACGAGGTCGTACTGGCCCTCACTGAAGAAAGCCTGGCCGCCGCGCAGGCTCCCGCAACGGAAGAGGCCCCCGCCTGCATTCCGGATGCTCGCGCCAAGGGCACTGTGGTGGTGCTGTCCAGCGATGAAATGGGCAGCGGCGACCCGGTGCTGGGCAAAGCGCTGATGAAGGCCTTCGTCTACGCCCTCACCGAGCAGGACATTCTGCCGGACACCATTCTGCTGTACAACGGCGGGGCCAAGCTCTCGGTGGAGGGCGCGCCCACGCTGGCCGATCTGAAGCTGCTGGAAAGCCAGGGTGTGGAGATCATGACCTGCGGCACCTGCCTGAACCACTACGGTCTCACTGAGCAGATGGCGGTGGGCAGCGTGACCAACATGTACGCCATTGCGGAGAAGCTGATGGGTGCGGCCCGGGTGGTCCGGCCGTGATCTATCTGGACAACGCCGCCACCAGCCTGCACCGGCCCGACTGCGTGGTGCAGGCGGTGGCCGAAGCCATGAACGGGATGGGCAACTGCGGCCGGGGCGCACATGCAGCAAGCCTGGCCGCCGGGCGCACCATTCACGAAGCCCGCAGCCGCATCGACCGGCTGTTCCACGGCTATGGCGCTCAGCAGGTGGCCTTCACCGCCAATTCCACCGCGGCGCTGAACATTGCCATCTCCAGCCTGCTGGCAGAGGGCGGGCACGCCATTGCCACCGCGCTGGACCACAACAGCGTATTGCGCCCGCTTTATCGCAGCGGGGCGGAGCTGACCATTCTGCCTACGGACGAAAACGGCCGTCTCTCGCTGGAGGGATTGGAAGCCACTTTCCGGCCGGACACCAAGCTGGTGGTCTGCACCCACGCCTCCAACGTGACTGGCGATCTGGTGGACATTGGCCGCATCGGTGCGGCCTGTGCTGCCCATGGAGTGCCCTTTGTTCTGGATGCCTCCCAAACGGCGGGCTGCTTTGCCATCGACATGCAGGCCATGGGCATCGACGTACTCTGCTTCACCGGCCACAAAAGCCTGCTGGGCCCCCAGGGCACCGGCGGACTGTGTGTTTCGCCCCGGCTGCGGCTGTCTCCCCTTTACGTGGGCGGCAGCGGCGTACACAGCTTTGACCGGGAGCATCCCGCTCAGATGCCCACCGCACTGGAAGCAGGCACCTTGAACGGTCACGGCATTGCCGGACTGGCGGCAGCACTGGAATGGCTGGAAGAAACCGGCCTGGATGTGATTCGCCGCCGGGAACAGGCCCTGGCAAACCGGTTTTACCAGGGTGTAAAAGACCTGCCCGGAGTGAAATGCTACGGGGATTTTTCCACCGCCGAGCGTTCGCCCATCGTGGCGCTGAACCTGGGTGACTGGGATTCCTCGCTGGTGAGTGATGAGCTGGCCCAGCGGTTCGGCATTCTCACCCGCCCGGGGGCCCACTGCGCACCTCTGATCCATGAAGCCCTGGGCACGGTGGCCCAGGGTGCGGTGCGGTTCAGCTTCGGCTATTTCAACGCGGAAGAAGAGGTGGACGCGGCTATTCGCGCCGTGGACACCCTTTGCAGGGAGGAAGAATGAGACCCAGAAGCCTACAGCTTGTGATCGCCTTTGACACCACCGCGGCGGCCCTCGCCTTTGAGGCCGCCGCTCCCGCGGCGGGCCTGACCGGTCGGCTGATCCCGGTGCCCACCGCCATCACAGCAGGCTGCGGCCTTGCCTGGCGGGACGACCCCGCCAGCCGGGACGCCGCCAGTGCCCTGCTGGCCCGGGAGGGCATTGCAGGGGCCAGCCTATATGAGCTGATCATCTAATGATTCAACATTCCATATTCACACGCAGCGCTCATGCAACAGCGCTGCGTTTTTTGTTACCCCTCTGTGCAACTCTTTCGGAATTAGGGCTTCTTTTTTTGTTCGTTTTCATGTATAATAGATTGGTCTATACCGACTTTTCAAAATTTATTTCAAGCATACTGTTCTATTATAAGAAAACGAAGGATAAGCGAGGTTATTATGCTTTCTGTAAATGACGTAAGTTTGCAGTTTCAGGGCAACTATCTGTACAAGAATGTGAACCTGAATTTTGTGCCGGGCAACTGCTACGGTATCATCGGTGCCAACGGCGCCGGTAAGTCCACCCTGCTGAAGATCATCTCCGGCGTGATCGAGCCCACCAGCGGCAGTGTGTCCATCGGTCCGGATGACCGGATGAGCGTGCTGGAACAGGACCACTACAAGTATGACGAGTTCTCGGTGATGGAGACCGTCATCATGGGCAACCGCCGCCTGTACGACATCATGAAGGAAAAGGACGAGCTGTATGCCAAGGAGGATTTCTCCGAGGCGGACGGCGAGCGCGCCGGTGAGCTGGAAGCGGAATTTGCCGAGATGGGCGGCTGGGATGCCGAGACCGAGGTCAACCAACTGCTGAGCGGCCTGGGCCTGCCCACCGACCTGCACTACGCCCAGATGGACGCGCTGGACGGCCGCCAGAAGGTGAAGGTGCTGCTGGCACAGGCCCTGTTCGGCCAGCCCTCCATCATCCTGCTGGACGAGCCCACCAACGGCCTGGACATTGAGTCCATCGACTGGCTGGAAGAGTTCCTGATGGATTACTACGGCACCATCATCGTGGTCAGCCACGACCGTCACTTCCTGAACGCCGTGTGCACCCACATCGTGGACATCGACTACAATAAGGTGCAGATGTACGCGGGCAACTACGATTTCTGGTACGAGTCCAGCCAGCTGATGCAGCAGCTGATCCGCAACCAGAACAAGAAGAAGGAAGAGAAGATCAAGGAGCTGCAGTCCTTCATTCAGCGCTTCTCCGCCAACAAGTCCAAGTCCAAGCAGGCCACCAGCCGCAAAAAGATTCTGGACTCCATCCAGCTGGAGGAGATGCCCGCTTCCTCCCGCCGTTATCCCTTCGTGGGCTTTGACCCGGAGCGTGAGGCCGGAAAGGATATTCTGTTCGTGCAGGGTCTGACTAAAACCGTGGACGGTGTGAAGGTTCTGGACAACGTGACCTTCACCATGAACAAGAACGACAAGATCGCTCTGGTGGGCGACAACGAGGTGGGCATGACCGCCCTGTTCAAGATCCTGATGGGCGAGATGGAGCCGGATTCCGGCAGCTTCAAGTGGGGCGTTTCCACTAGCCAGAGCTACTTCCCTCAGGACAACTCCGCCTTCTTCGACGGCTTCGAGGGCAACCTGATCGAGTGGCTGCGCCAGTACAGCCCGGACCCCACCGAGACCTTCCTGCGCGGTTTCCTGGGCCGGATGCTCTTCTCCGGTGACGAGGTCTACAAGCCTGCGTCGGTGCTGAGCGGCGGCGAGAAGGTGCGCTGCATGCTCTCCCGCATGATGATGGCCCACTCCAACATTCTGGTGCTGGACCAGCCCACCAACCACCTGGATCTGGAAAGCATCCAGGCGCTGTCCAACGGCCTGGCTTCCTTCAAGGGCAACCTGCTCTTCTCTTCTCACGACCACCAGTTCATCGACGAGATCGCCAACCGGATCATCGAGATTCCCCTGGGTCAGGAGGGCTGCCTGGACCGCACCGGCAGTTTTGAGGAATTCCTGGCCTGGAAGAAGGAGCGGGGCCTGTAAGCCGGGTCTTCTTCCCTTCTTCGTTCCATAAAACACAAAAAAGCAGCACCCGCCTCCGGAAGTTCCGGAGGCGGGTGCTGCTTTTATTGGAGGTTGGAATGGCTGTTAACGTTGTCTGCGAGGCATGGTCCAGGCATTGTGGTCGGTGTGGAGCAGCTGGTGTGCCCGATGGCTCATGGGCTCGCCCAGATAATCGGCATACAGCCGCCGCACATCCGGATTCTCGTGGGAGAAGCGCAGCGCGGCGCTGCTGTCCAGCGCGTAGAGATTTTTGCCGCGTTCAAAGGCAAGTTCCTCACCGTCGTGGATGGGCTGACCGCCGCCGCCCACACAGCCGCCGGGGCAGGCCATGACTTCCACGAAGTCATAGGCCACTTCGCCCTTTTCAATCTGCTCCAGCAAGCGACGGGTGTTGCCCAGACCGCTTACCACGGCAGTGCGCACCACAGCGTCGCCCAGATGGAACTCAGCAGTGGTTACGCCGGTGCCCTGGCCCTGGCTGCGCACCTGCTTAAAGGCGTCCGCGGGCGGGTTCTCGCCCATCACCACATAGTAGGCGGTACGCAGGGCGGCTTCCATTACGCCGCCGGTGGCGCCGAAGATCACGCCTGCACCGCTGCCTGCCTGCATCAGAGCATCGCAGGGACGGTCGACCAGGGTGTCCGGCCGGATGTGGGCCGAGCGCATCATGCGCACCAGCTCACGGGTGGTGAGCACCGCGTCCACATCGTGGCCCGCGTACTCGCCGTCGAACAGCTCCATGTTCCGCTCGCCCTTCTTGGCCACACAGGGCATGATGGACAGGGTGTAGATGTCCTCGGGAGAGCGGCCGATGGACTGTGCAAAGTAGGATTTCATCACCGCGCCGAACATCTGCTGGGGGCTCTTTGCGGTGGACAGCTGCGGCACCAGGTGAGGATACTGGGACTTGATGAACCGAATCCAGCCCGGGCAGCAGGAGGTGAACATGGGCTTCTCCTTGGTCTCGCCGCGGGTGAAGCGGCCCAGGAACTCGGTGCCTTCTTCCATGATGGTCAGGTCGGCGGAGAAGGTGGTGTCGAACACATAGTCCACACCCATCCGCTTGAGGCTGTCCATGATCTTGCCCACGGTGGCCTCGTCCCGGGCAAGGCCCAGCTGCTCGCCCCAGGCCGCGCGAACGGCGGGGGCAACCTGCGCCACCACGACCTTCTTCGGGTCGGCGATGGCCTGCCAGACCTGCTCCGTGTCGTCGCGCTCATGCAGCGCGCCCACCGGGCAATGGGTGATGCACTGGCCGCACAGCGAGCAATCCGCCTCGCCGATGGTGCGGTGACCGGTGACGTTGATGGTGGAACGGGAACCGGTGCCTTCCAGATCCCAGATGTTCAGGCTCTGGACCTTATCGCAGATCTGCACGCAGCGCATGCACTTGATGCACTTGGCGGAATCCCGGATCAGGGGGAAATTCTGGTCCCAGGGCTGACGCTCCAGACGCTCCTCAAAGGGCAGCTCGTGGATGTTCAGATCGCTGGCAATGTTCTGCAGCGCACAGTTACCGTTGCGGAAGCAGGTGGCGCACTTGCAGTCGTGCTGGGAAAGAATCAGCTGCACAGTGTTGCGCCGGTCGCGGCGGACCTTGGGGCTGTTGGTGTAGATCACCATACCCTCTTCCACCACGTTATTGCAGGCGGTGATCAGCCGCTCCTTGCCTTCCAGCTCCACCACGCACACGCGGCAGGCGGCGATCTCGTTGATTTCCTTCAAAAAGCACAGCTTGGGGATTGCGATATTATTCTGCGCGGCCGCCTCCATGATGGTCGTGCCCTTGGGCGCGCGGATGGCCAGCCCGTCAATTGTCAGGTTTACCATACCTTTTCTCTTCCTCCTTTGAACAGACCGAAGCCGAAGTGATCGCAGCGCAGGCAGCGTCCGGCCTCCTGGCAGGCTTCCTTATCGGTCATGCAGTTTTCCACGCCCTCGAAATCATGAACACGCTCACAGGCCTGGCGCTCGGTGAGCTCCACGCGGCCGCAGGGGCTCTTGTCGGCCAGATCGGGCTCGGGGATCTCCACGTCGCAGGTGATTTTGTGGTTGTAGCCCAGGTATTCGTCGATGTTGGCCGCCACGACCTTGGCCGCCGCAATGGCCTTGATCACAGTGGCAGGACCAGTGGCGCAGTCGCCGCCGGCGAACACGCCGGGAATGTCGGAGAAGCCGCCGGAATTTTCGGTGAGGATCTTGCCCCGCTCCACCGGCAGGCCGGCCTCCTGGAAGTGCTTGGTCTCGATGCTCTGGCCCACCGCCACGATGAGGGTGGTGCAGGGAATGAACTGCTCCTCTTCCCCACTGGCCTTCACGCTGGCGCGGCCGTCGCGGATGGCGCTGATCATCTGAGGTGTGGTCCACAGGCCCTTCACATGGCCGTTTTCATCGGTCTCGATGCGGGAGGGAGCCTGCAGGGTGCGAATCTCCACGCCTTCCGCCATGGCGCCCTCGATCTCGGCGGGCAGAGCGGTCATATCCGCCACGCGGCGGCGGTAGACAATGCTCACCTTCTTGGCGCCCAGGCGCACGGCGGTGCGCACCGCGTCCATGGACACGTTGCCGCCGCCCACAACGGCCACTTCCTGGCCGTTCAGGTCCATGGGCTCGCCCTGGCCCACGGTGCGCAGGAACTCCACTGCAGAGACCACGCCGGGGGCGTCCTCGTGCTCCATGCCCAACTTCTTATCGGTGCTGGCGCCGATGCTCACCAGCACAGCGTCGTAGGTTTTGCGCAGCTCTTCGATGGTGATATCCCGGCCGATGCGCTTGCCGAATTCCACCTGCACGCCGGTCTCCAGAATGGCCTGGATGTCATCGTCCAGCCGCTCCTTGGGCAGACGGTAGTTGGGGATGCCGTAGCGCAGCATGCCGCCCAGCTGAGGCAGCATCTCGAACACGGTCACCTGATGGCCCATCAGCTGCAGATAGTAAGCAGCGGACAGGCCGCCGGGGCCGCCGCCCACCACGGCGACGGTCTTGCCGGTGGAGGGAGCGTTCTTCGGCGGGGGAACATGGCCCGCACGGTCAGCCGCGACCCGCTTCAGGCCGCGGATGTTGATGGCGTCGTCCACCATGTTGCGGCGGCAGCGGGCTTCGCAGGGGTGCTCGCAGATAAAGCCGCAGGTGGTGGGGAACGGGTTGTCCTTGCGGATCAGGCGGATCGCATCCGCATGACGGCCTTCGCGGACCAGGGCAATGTAGCCGGGGATGTCCACATGAGCCGGGCACAGGGTGACACAGGGCACCGGCTGGCTGTAAGTACAGGTACAACGGCCCACCCGAATGTGCTGCTCGTAGTCGTCACGGCAGCCGATCAGGCTCTGGTAAACCATGCGGGCCGCCTCGTAGCCGATGGCACAGTCGGCGGATTCCATGATGGAAAGGGCCGTGTTCTCCATCAGGGTCAGGGTCTCCATGGTGGCCTTGCCGTTCAGCACGTCTGTGATCAGGTGCTTGAGCTGCAACAGGCCGATGCGGCAGGGCGCGCACTTGCCGCAGGTTTGCGCGTGGCACAGTTCCAGGAACGCGCGGGTGAGGTCCACCGGGCAAAGACCCGGAGGACTGGCCTCAATGCGGCGTTCCAATTCCTTGTACAACTGTTCGATCACCAATTGCGACCTGCTAGGGGTCGGCATTTCCAATCTGCTCATACCATCCTCCGCAAAAGTAATACTTTTATTTTCTGGTTTGATTTTACCACAACAAAGTATCCGGGGCAATAAATGATAATTTTAAAACAAGTTTTTGAAAACTTTTCGTGCAAACCGAACAATTAGTGTTTTTGTTTTCTGTGCAATTTTTTAGATCTTTTCTGCATTTTTATAAAAAAATGGGGCTTTTCCCTCTTCATTCTAGAGGAAAAAGCCCCATTTTGCAATGGTCTCAAAGAAATGCTTGTGATATTTTTCTCAGACTTTGTTGCTGTAGAGCGGAGTCACATAGCTGCCGTCGAAGCAGGCAGTGCACAGACCCTGGCAACCGCAGGCCTGCTTCAGGTCATCCACGCTCAAAAAGCGCAGGGAGTCTGCGCCCAGCACCTTGGCCAGCACGTCCGGCTCCAGGCTGGCGCTGGCCAGCTCGGCCCGGGTGGACATATCCACGCCGTAGAAGCAGGGATACTTGATGGCCGGAGCAGCGATGCGCAGGTGCACCTCGGTGGCGCCCGCCTGACGCAGCAGGGCCACGATCCGCTTGGAGGTGGTGCCGCGCACGATGGAGTCGTCCACCAGGACCACCCGCTTGCCCCGCACCACCGGCACGTTGGCGGACAGCTTGAGCCGCACACCCAGATCGCGCTGGGCCTGGGTGGGCTGGATGAAGGTACGGCCCACATAGCGGTTCTTGATCAGGCCCATCTCGTTGGGCAGGCCGATGGCCTCGCTGTAGCCCGCCGCAGCGGACAGGGAGGAATCCGGCACGCCCACCACGATGTCGGCCTTGAAGAAGTTGTCCAGGTCCTCCTGAGCCAGCAGGCGGCCGCACTCACGTCGCACGCCGTGCACGTTCTGCCCCTCCAGCACCGAGTCCGGGCGGGAGAAGTAGATGTATTCCATGGCACACAGGTTGCAGCTGGTCTCCTCGGTGTAGAAGCAGCTCTCCAGACCGGCGGCGGAGATCTTCACGATCTCACCGGGGCGCACGTCCCGCACCAGATGCGCGCCCACGATGTCGAAGGCGCAGCTCTCGCTGGAAACACACCAGCCGTCGCCCTGCTTGGCCAGCGACAGGGGCCGCAGGCCATTCTTGTCTCGCACGGCGTAGAGATTCTTTTCGGTAAGAATCAAAAAGGCGAAGGCGCCGTCCAGACGGTTGCAGGCCTGCTTGATCTTCTCGATGAGCGGGCCCTTGGTGCCCTGCAGCAGGTGCAGGATAATCTCGCTGTCCGACGAGCCCCAGAAGATACTGCCCTTGTCCTCCAGCTCCTTGCGCAGCTCGGCGGCATTGGCGATCTGACCGTTGTGGGCCACCGCCAGCGCGCCGCCGTTGGCCAGGCGGGATACGATGGGCTGCACGTTTTCCACCTCGCCGCCGCCGGCAGTGCCGTAGCGCACATGGCCGATGGCGTTCTTGCCGGTCATTCCGTCCAGATCATTGCGGCCGAACACATCGCTCAGCAGGCCCTTGCCCTTCCGGCAGCGCACGGTCTTGCCGTCTGCCACGGCGATGCCCGCGCCCTCCTGGCCGCGGTGCTGCAGCGCATGCAGGCCGAAATAAGTCAGATGTGCCGCGTCGCTCTGGCGGTATACGCCAAACACACCGCATTCCTCGTGCAGACCCTTATCCAGATACTCTCCCATAGTGTTACTTTTACCCCCTTGAAACAGATAAACCGGCCCGGTAATGATTACCGGGCCGGCGCATTTATAAACAGTTACTCACGCACCAGGTATGCGTCGCGGGCAGCGCCCACAGAAACATACTTGATCTTGCAGCCAACGGCCTTTTCCAGATACTCCACATAGTCCTTGGCGGCCTGGGGCAGGCTCTCCCAGGTGCGGCAGGCAGTGATATCGCAGTGCCAGCCGGGCAGGTACTTCACCACCGGCTTGGCGTTGTCCAGCGCTTCGCCCATGGGGAAGCGGTCGACCTCTTCCCCGTTCACCAGGTACTTGTCCACCACGGGGATCTCTTCCATATAATCCAGCACATCCAGCAGGGTAAGAGCCAGCTCGTCCGCGCCCTGGCAGAACACGCCGTAGCGGCTTGCCACCACATCGAAGGGACCCACACGGCGGGGACGGCCGGTGGCCGCGCCGAACTCATGGCCCGCCTCACGCAGGGCGTTCTTCTCTTCCTCGGTCATGGCCAGCTCGGCGGTGAAGGGGCCCTCGCCCACGCAGCTGGAGTAGGCCTTCATGATGCCGATGCTCTTGTGCAGCTTGTGGCCGGGGATGCCCGCGCCGATGGGCGCGTAGCTGCCGATCACATTGGAAGAGCTGGTGAAGGGGTAGATGCCGAAGTCGATGTCGCGCAGCGCGCCCAGCTGAGCCTCGAACAGGATCTTCTGGCCCTCGCGGTCCGCCTTATCCAGGAAGGCGCCCGCGTCGCAGATGTAATCCTTGAACAGCTCGGCGTACTTCTGGCACCAGGCCCACATCTCTTCCAGGTCGATGGGCTGCTGGCCGTAGACTTTTTCCATGGTCAGGTTCTTCCACTCCACGATGGTGGCCAGCCGGTCCTTCACGGACTGGTCCAGGTTGAGCAGATCGCCCATGCGCAGAGTCTTCTTCATGAACTTGTCGCCGTAGGAGTAGGCGATGCCCCGGCGGGTGGAGCCGAACTGGTTGCCGCTCTTGGACAGGCGGTCCTCCTCCAGGCCGTCCTCCGCCACATGGTAAGGCATGCAGATGGTGGCCCGGTCGCTGATCTTCAGATGGCTGGGATCGATCTGGATGCCCTGCGCCCGCAGTGCGGCGATCTCCTTCTCCAGATGGGCGGGGTCGATGACCATGCCGTTGCCCATAACGCACACCACGTCCGGCCGCAGAATGCCGCTGGGCAGCAGATTCAGCACGAACTTTCCTTCGGGGGTGACCACGGTGTGGCCGGCGTTGTTGCCGCCCTGATAGCGTACCACGATGTTGTATTCCTGGCTGAGCAGGTCCACCATGCGGCCCTTGCCCTCGTCGCCCCAGTTGATTCCGGTGATTGCAGTTAACATAAATCCCTTGCTCCTTTGTCCCTTGGCTGATTGCCTCAAAGCCTGGCCGCTTTGCAGCTGCGCGGCCAGACGAGCCTTTCACACAAACAAAGACGCCCACAATCTGCCTTTGCAGCGCTTTGTGAACGTCTTTATTCACTTTAAAATTCTACCATCCCGGCGGGGGCCATGTCAATAATTTGCCAGAAATGCGCCGCTTATTTTTTCTGAATGCTCTTCCCTTCTGCGCGGCAGAGCGGGCGTTTTTGCTCTGTTCCGTCCGCAAAAAAGCGGCCCGCCCTGTGGTTTACACACAGGGGCGGGCCGCTTTGCTATTCCGGGATCATCCCGTCAGTGGAAGATCAGGCCTTTTTCGGCTCGGCTTCCGCGGAGGGGAAGATGATCTTGTTGACGAAGAAGAATACCACCATGGAAATGCCGCCGTTGAGCACGGTGGTGCCGATGTTGTAAATGAAGTCCGGCACCAGCAGACCGGCCACAGCCACCCAGATGCAGTTGATGGAGTTCACGATGCAGGTAATGATGCAGAACGCCACCAGATACCAGGCAATCTGCGGACCCAGCTTGCCGTGAGAACGGAACACAAAGTTGCGCTGGATGGGGAAGTTGATGCACTCGCCGATCACCATAGCAACCATGTAGGCACAGAAGTAGGCAAGGCCGCCGTGCGCCTGGTCGTAGCCCAGGATGTTCCACTCAAAGGTCTCGCCGAACAGGGTCAGCGGGATGCCGGGCCAGCCGAAACTGGCGTCGCCCAGACCGGCAAAGGCGGCGGGCAGGAACTGCAGCATCAGGTATTTGAACACGGTGATCAGATTGCTGACGATCACGAACAGGCCGCCCTCACGGACCCATTTGGCTGCCGCCGGATGCTTGGCAGCAAAATCATTCCAGAAATTCATTTATCTATATCCCCCTCAATTTTATCAGACTCCACTGGTCTGCTCCGTTTTACTTCTGCGCCTTGCGGCCGGCAAAGAATGCCTTGATCAAACCGCCCAGACCCTTGAAGAAGTGGCCGTTCACCATGGTCACCATGCAGCGGGCCATATCCATGGTCACCGCGCCGCCAGTCATCTTGGCAATGCCGCGGAAGGGCATGTTGTAGATGAACAGGATGTTCAGATCCGGCTCACCTTTGGCGATGCTCTTGTCTTTCAGATGGGTCAGGATCTTGTAGACTAGACGGGCCAGCGGGCTCTTGGCGTAGTACATCTGGCAGATGGCATCGTTCATGCCCAGCAGGCCGCTGGCGTCCCAGCCGGATTCCGGAATGGGATGACCCAGCAGAGCTTCGAACTGCGCATCGGGCACCTGAGTGACCTTGCCGGTGTAGTAGCATTCCAGCTGAGCGGGATCGTAGGGGCAGGCAGCGCCAGTGCCCTGTACGGTGACCTCGCCCTCCAGGCGGATATCGGCCACGCTGGCGCCCACCATCAGCTGGTACACGCCGCCCTCCACCTGCCAGGAGTCGGTCTTCACATCAAAGTAACGGAAGGCCTTGTCGTCCAACTGGATGGTTACGGTCTTGCTCTCGCCCGCCTTTAGGAACACCTTGGCGAAGCCCTTCAGCTCCTTGGCAGGGCGGAACACCTTGCCACCTTTGCAGCCCACATACAGCTGGGCCACCTCGGCGCCGTCCCGCTTGCCGGTATTGGTCAGGGTGAAGGTTACCTCCTTCTCGCTCACCTTCAGGTCGCTGTACGCGAAGGTGGTGTAGGACAGGCCGAAGCCGAAGGGGAACCGCACCGGCACGCCGGCGGTCTCGTAGTAGCGATAGCCCACATACAGGCCCTCGCGGTATTCACTGGTGCGCTCCAGGCCCGGGTAGTAGGGGCTGGAGGGGTTTTCCTCACAGGTCATGGGGTAGCTCTCGGCCAGCTTGGCGCTGGGGTTCACCTGGCCGGTGATCACACGCAGTACCGCACCCGCGCCTGCCTGACCGCCTAGGTAGCCATGGACCAGAGCCTTGCAGCGGTTCAGCCAGGGCATCTCAACCGGGCTGCCTGCAGACAGTACCACCACCAGATTGGGGTTCACCTCGGCCACGGCTTCCAGCAGCTCCACCTGGTTTTCCGGCATCCGCATGTGATCCCGGTCCAGGCCCTCGGTCTCGCTGATCTCAGGCAGGCCCACATACAGCAGAACCACGTCTGCCTTCTTGGCCAGCTCCACAGCCTCCATCTTCAGGGCCTCATCGTGTTTGTTGTTGCGCTGGTAGCCCTGGGCATAGCCCACAGACTGCAGCGGCATGCCCGCCAGCAGCTCATTGGCGGTGTCCAGCTTGGTGGGGTTCACCAGGCTGGAGCCGGCGCCCTGGTAACGGGGCTTCTGGGCAAACTCGCCGATCACGGCCACCTTAGTGCCCTCGGCCAGAGGCAGGATGTCTCCCTCGTTCTTCAGCAGCACCACGGTCTCCTCAGCGGCATGGGCGGCCAGCTGATGGTGACCTTCCTTGTCGAACTCCTTGCCTGCAGCGGGAGCGTTGATGGTGGAGAACACCAGACGCAGGAACTCATCCACACGCTGGTCCAGCAAATCCATGCTCAGACGGCCTTCCTTGACCGCGGCCACCAGTTCACGGTCGCTGTCGCCGCCGGTGCCGGGCATTTCCAGATGGCTGCCCACGCGGACACCTTCCACGTGGTCGTTGGAGCCGCCCCAGTCGGTGACAACAGCACCCTGGTAGCCCCAGTCGTTCACCAGAACCTCCTGCAGCAGGTGCTTACTCTCGTTGGCGTAAACGCCGTTGATCTTGTTGTAGGCGCTCATGATGGTCTTGGGCTGGCCTTCCTTTACGGCGATTTCAAAGCCGGTGAGGTAGATCTCGCGGAAGGTACGCTCGTCCATCACGCTGTCATTGGCCATGCGGCGCAGCTCCTGGCTGTTGGCGGCGAAGTGCTTGGGGCAGGCGGAGATGCCGTTCTCCTGTACACCGCGCACGAAGGCGGCGGCCATCTTGCCGCTCAGATAAGGGTCTTCGGAGAAGTACTCGAAGTTACGGCCGCACAGCGGGCTGCGCTTGATGTTCAGGCCGGGGCCCAGCAGCACGTTCACATCCAGGCTGGCAGCTTCTTCACCCACCAGACGGCCCACCTCCTGGCTCAGCTCCGGATTCCAGCTGTTGGCCATGGTGGCAGCGGTGGGCAGGCAGGTGGCGGGTACACTGGCATTCAGGCCCAGGTGATCGCCTGCGCCCATCTGCTTGCGAACGCCGGTGGGACCGTCGGACAGAAAGATGCTGGGGATGCCCAAGCGCTCGATGGGACGGGTGGTCCATACATCCCGGCCGGACAACAGACTGCACTTTTCCTCCAGAGTCATCTGATCGATCAAATCTTTGTACTTCATGGGCTTAACTCCTTTGCTCTCTAGCGCCCGCCTTGGGGCGTGGTTGGTCCATTGGCTGGTTCCCACAAAGCAGTTTTGAAGAAAACCGCTCTCTGGGAGCCGGCCATGACCGGGGCCCCGCATGATTTACACGGGGCCCCGGCATTACGGCCGGTCAGTTACCGGTTATTGTGCTTCGAAGGAAGCTTGGAAAGCATTACGCTTCGGTGTTGGCCTGAGCCTGGGCTTCCTGCGCCTTGCGGCGGCTGTAGCCCTTAACGGTGCGAACCTCCAGCACGACCAGCACAGCAGCCAGCACAACGTCGATGGCAATGGCGGCGATCTGCCAGGTGGGCATACCGGGGTTCAGGTTCTCTTCCATGTAAGCGCGGCTGTTCACCACGGTGTACAGGATGTTCTTACATGCCTGACGGGCAGCCAGAATGCCGGTGGCGCTGGTGGTGTCGGTCAGGTAGTTGGTCTCGGTGGGATAGTTCACCAGACAGAAGTCGGTGCCGTTGCGAATGCCCTGGTCAGCATCCATGTAGCCGTACACGCCGAAGTAGTCGGTCAGAACCATGCCCACGAAGCCCCACTCGTCACGCAGGACGATGTTGCACAGGGCGTTGGAAGCGCCGGCCCACTCGGTACCCACGTAGTTGAAGGAGGACATTACGGCATCTGCGCCGCCTTCCTTCACGGAGAGCTCGAAGGGCTTCAGGTAAATTTCGCGGATAGACTGCTCGTTGGCCCAGGTGCACAGCATGCTGTTGCGGTTGGTTTCCTGGTCGTTCAGAGCGTAGTGCTTGATGTAAGCGTACACGCCGTGCTCCTCAGCACCCTGGACGGCCTGGGCAGCCAGCTTGCCGCTCAGCACGCCGTCCTCAGAGTAGTACTCGAAGTTACGGCCGCTGAAGGCGGAACGATGGATGTTCATGGCGGGAGCATACCAGCCGGAAACATCCAGATCATCAGCCATGCGGCCGATGGAGGAACCGAACTTGTAAACAGTGTCGGTATTCCAGGTGGAAGCCATCAGAACGGTACCGGCGAAGCCGATGGAGCCCTGACCGGTGAAGTTATTGTTGATGGAAGCGGGGCCATCACAGTCGTAGGTCTGAACCTTACCGATGCTGGCCAGAGGAGCGGTCTGGTAACCGCCCATAGCAATCAGTTCGCTCATCTCCGATACGGTCAGCTGATCCAGGAAGGTATCCCACTGAGCGTCGTCGTAAGCTACGCCGCGCATGTCGACCAGCTGCAGGCCATTCTTGGCGCCGGTGGTAGGCATCTGATCGTCGGGATTGTTATAGTTGTTGGGATCGTAGTTCGCGTTGTTCAGGAAGGCAGCCTTATCCTCTTCGGACATGGACATGCTGGCAGGAGCAGCGGTAGCCTCGGCGTAGTTGGCAAAACCGTCAGCGCGGGACAGATAGGTTACGTCGCCTTCCACATTCTCAAACTGGTTGGTGGGAGCGGTCTTGTCGGTACTGCGGCCGTCGCTGTACACGATGGTGCTGGGCACATTGTATACTTCGCTGTCCAAAACAGTGTGGGAGTCGCTGTTGATGCTGATGATGTAATCGCCGGCCTCCAGCACGTAGGCAGCAGCGCCGTAGGTGTCGTAGGAAGCCATATCCTCAGCCTTGAAGCTGATGGTCACAGTCTCGGAAGCGCCGGGCTCCAGGATCTCGGTCTTGTCAAAGGCGACCAGGTTTGCGGAAGCCTTCTCGATGCCGCCGTTGGTGTAGGGAGGATTGTAGTAAACCTCCACAACGGTCTTGCCGGCCACGCTGCCGGTGTTGGTCACGGTCACGTCGAAGCTCAGGGTACCGTCGCTCTCGGTGATGGGGCCCATCTCCTGAGAGAAGGTGGTGTAGGACAGGCCGTAGCCGAAGGGATACACAACGGTGGAGTCGTAGTCGATCAGGCCTTCTGCCGCAGCAGTCTCGTAGAACTTGTAGCCCACGTAGATGCCTTCCACATAGTTCACGAAGCTGGGCAGAGCAGTGCTCTGCTCACCGGTGGAGAAGCTGGTGGTAACCACCGCATGCTCATCCATATTGTCATAAGTAAACTGGCCAAAGTTGTTGGCAGTGGGGGTATTGAACAGATCGTAAACAAAGGTGTCCACGGTCTTACCGGAGGGATTCACCTCACCGGTAAACACCTGGCCCACTGCATTGAAGCCGTTCTGGCCGGGGCAGGGAGCGTACACCGCAGCGTCAACACCGTACTCCTTCAGGAAACCCAGCTCCATAGCGTTGTTGGTGTTGATCAGCACGATCACCTTATCAAAGTTGTCGCAGACCATCTGCAGCATCTCTTCCTCGCGGTTGCTCAGCTGCAGGTAGTGGTCGCCTTCATCCCAGTCATTGCCCTCATTCAGGCTGTCGTCATAAACACCGTTGAAGTAGGAGTTGCCGGTAATGGCATCTCGCTCGAGCCAGCTGCCGTCCACAACAGACACCATATCGGTGGGCATATCGGCGTTCTCACCGCCGGGACGGGAGATCACGACCAGAGCAGTGTCAGAGAATTCCTTGGCGCCGCTCATCAGCTCGTCGGTGTAAGCATTCACGTTGGGCTCGGGCAGAGTCCAATCCTGGGCCCACATGCCAACGCTGGGACGCTCGGCCTGATAGGTCTCGTAGAAGTTCACCAAATCCTCGTTCACATTCAGACCGGCATTCTTCAGACCGGTGATCAGATCAGTCACTTCGTACTGGTCGTTCAGGGCACCGGAACCAACGCCGCCGTAAACGGGAGCGGTGGAAGCCCAGCCGAACACATTCAGATTGGAGCCGCTGGCCAGGGGCAGAGCACCGTTGTTCTCCAGCAGAGTAACACCCTCGCCCACCAGCTCGGTGTTGACCTCATAGGCCTCCGCCATGCTTTCCTCGGTGATGGAACCGCCGCCCATGGCCAGGTTGATCACGGTGAACATGGGGCCAAAGCAGATCAGGTTAACGGTAATGACCAGGGCCAGCAGGATAGCCAGACCGGCCTGGCAGCGAATCATGGCCTTTTTGGCCTTGGGCAGTTTCATACAAGCGATCATGGCAATGATCGCCAGTACCAGAACAACGCCAAATCCGATCAGATGATATTTCATCGAATCAAGAACTTTGATGACGTCATCAATATTGATAGACAGCATTTCGTTTCCTCCTTAAAATGTAAATGCTTGCGTACTCGCCTTTGCAAAAGGCTGTTTCCTGTGCGCGCAGCCACCTTCCTTTCCGGCGCGTCGGCCGCAGTGAATTCCCTGTTTGCACCGCATGGGCTCATCACGCCGCTGTCATTTCACAAGCCGGGCCCCATCTCTTGGCCCTGCCCGTTTTTCTGGATGCATTTTAACACATCCTTTTTACAAATTTCATGGCTTCTTCACAAATCGCAGCTTTTGCGCACAAACGGATTTTCTCTTTATGGATTCCGCACAAATTTCTCCCGCCTGTTTTCGTCACATTCACCAATGACCTTTGACAAGTTACAAAATCATTTCAATTTCGTAAATTCACACAAAAACAGCCCGCGCAGTTTCACTGAACTGTGAAAACTGCGCGGGCCATGTTCTGTTTACTCCGGTTTCGCTTTGGGCTGCCCCTCTTTGGGTAGCGGAAGCAGAACCTTCATCTCAAACCAGTTGTCCTTGGCGGCCACGGTCACGCTGCCGCCGTACTTTTCCGCAGTATAACGGATGCTCTTGATGCCGAAGCCGTGATATGCCTTCTCCTTTTTGGTGGTCACCGGCAGACCGCCCTCAAACTCCAGCGTGCCTTCGTAGTAGTTCTCGAAGCGCAGCAGCAAAAAGCTCTTCTGCACCGCTACGGTCACGTGAATCAGCCGCTTGGACTTGTCCGCGATGCGTAATTCGCACTCGATGGCGTTGTCCAGCGCATTGCCGAAGATGGTGCAGATGTCCATCACGCTCATAAAGCCCAGGCGGGTGCCGTCCGCTACACAGGTGAGGGTGATGCCATGCTTCTGGCAATACAGGCTTTTGCTGGTGAGCACGGTATCCAGCACCGCGTTTCCGGTCTTATTCTGGGCCTCGTAGGTTTTGATGTCCTCTTCCATCTCGTCCAGCCAGGCGGCACGGCGCTCCGGGTCGCTCTCTGCCCGCAGGGCCGCGATCTGGTGCTTCAGATCATGATATTTACGGTTGATCACATCAATGCTCTCGCGGGACTGCCGGTACTGCGCATACTGATTTTGCAGCACATTCTGGATGGACTCCAGCTCATAGCGCATGTGAAGCTCACCCCGCTGCACATGATAGGCATACAAAATCGCCAGACCGCCCAAATCAACCAGGGTGCGGGTGTTGAAGATGTCGGTCACGAAGCCCCCGCTGAAGGGGGTGTTGCTGTAGGCATAGCTGAGATTGCTCATCAGGAACGCGGCCAGACCGATGGCTGCGGCGCTGACGGTCTCGCGGGGCGTGACCTTGAAATGGCGGGTAGCTTCCCTCCGGTGCCGTTCCAGCAGGAAAATAAAACCGAACACCGCCGCATAGATCACCGCCAGGCAGAGCAGCTCCCAGATCTTGCTGTGCCAGCCCAGCCGGAACAGGGTGTAAAAGTACAGCTGCCATTCCAGGGCCGCCGCGAACTCCGCCAGCAGGAAGGCCCGCATGCAATGGTAGCAGGCGTCCAGCACCGGGAGATTGCAGCAGGCGCAGAACAGCGCCAGCATCAGGCCAATGGCCGCCATCATGCAGGGCATCCACAAAAACAGCGGCGCGTCGCCGGTGAACTCCAAAAACAGGCACTGCACCGCCAGCATGCCGGCGCTGACCCCTGCCAGCCGCCAGCCCCGGATGCGCAGCGGCAGCTGAGCAATATAGACCATGCAGGCCAGCCACTCCGCAATGGCGGTGTAAAGGCGGGGAATATCCGGAAAGGGCATGGTGTTCACTTGATCACCTCGCCCACATAGTTGGCCAACGCTTCCATAAAGTCGTTTTTGCGGCCCCGGCTGATCAGCAGCTCCTGGCCGCCCACCAATGCGCAGCCGCCCTGCACACCGTCCACATGCTCCAGATTCACAAGATAGCCCTTGTTGCAGCGAAAGAAATTCAGGGGTTCCAGCTTGCCCTCCACGTCCTTCATGGTGCCGCTGGTCACATGGTCGCCCTGTTCGGTGTGGAAGATCAGGTTGTGGCCCTGGCTCTCCACATAATAGATCTTGTCGATGTCCAGCTTCTGGGCCCCGCCCTTGATGCTGATGGTCATGTAGCGGCGGGCCCGCTTTTTCATCCGCTGGATGGCCCGGCTCAGCCGCTGGGAAAAAGCAAAATAGCTCACCGGCTTGAGCACGTAGTCCATGGCGTCCACCGCGTAGCCCCGGATGGCGTACTGGGCCATATTGGTGATGAAGATGATCACCACCTCCGGGTCCACCCGGCGGATCTCCTCGGCGGCGGTCATGCCGTCCATGAATTTCATCTCCACATCCAGCAGGATCAGATCGTACTGAGCCTTGTAGCCCTCCACGATCTCGTCTCCATCGGAAAAGATGCTGATCTCGAACTCCTGCCCGCTCTCCTGGGAGTAGCGCACCAGGAATTCCCGCAGCTGCTGTGCATAGGCCGCCTCATCCTCCACGATCGCAACGCTGATCATCATTCATTGTGCCGTCCTTTCCGTTTTCAAATTCCGCAAGTTTTACCGACTGCTTTTTCATTACCTATTATAAGGAAGCCCCCGGGGTTTGGCAAGTATGCCCAAAGCCCGCCGGGCTGGGCCCTCATTTTTTCACAAAAACGGCACGGCGGGCCTTGCTCGCCCGCCGCGCCGTTGTCTTTCTGATTGGTTTTCTGCTGCTCAGCGCAGGATCGCATACACGATATAGCCCACATAGACCAGGATGCCGATACCGCCCATCAGCCGGCTCATCCGGCCCTGCAGCCAGCACCACAGGCACATGACTGCCGTGACCACCAGCAGCACCACCGCGTCGGTGAACACCTCGGCGGAGCTCTCGATGGCGGTCAGCGCACTGGACGCGCCCAGGATGAACAGGATGTTGAAGGTGCTGGAGCCGATGGCGTTGCCCAGTGCCAGGCCGCTCTCGCCCTTGCGGGCCGCCACGATGCTGGTAGCCAGCTCCGGCAGGCTGGTGCCCACCGCCACGATGGTCAGGCCGATCAGGGTCTCGCTCAGGCCCATGGCAGCGGCAATGGCGCTGGCGCTGTCCACCACCAGATCACCGCCCCAGATGATGGCCACGACGCCCACCACCACAAACAGCAGGCATTTTGCCACAGAGGGCTTCTCCCCTGCATCCTCCTCGGTGCGCTCCTTCATGGCCGCGCACACGGTCCAGATCATGTACAGCACCATGCAGGCCAGCAGCACCAGACCCTCCCAGCGCTGAAGCACGCCGTCCAGCAAGAAGAGCACCAGCAAAGCGGAGGCACCCACGTAGACCGGGAAATCCCGCACAATGAGCTGCCGCTCGATGCCGAAAGCCAGAATCAACGCGCAGCCGCCGGCCACCACCAGCAGGTTGAACAGGTTGGAGCCGATCACGTTGCCCAGGCTCAGGCCGTTGCTGCCCGCCAGACCGGCGGTGATGCTCACAGAGGCCTCCGGCAGGCTAGTGCCCATGGCCACGATGGTCAGACCGATCACCACCGACGGAACCCGCAGCAGGCGGGCAATGCCAGAGGAGCCATCCACAAAGGCATCTGCGCCTTTGACCAGCAGGGCAAAGCCCACCAGCAGGATCACAATATTGACTAACATGTTGTTTCCTCTTTCTCTTTCATTCTCCGTATTATAAAGCAAGCGAACCCTGCCGAAACGGCACGAACCGATTACCATAATACGAGTTCCATTCCCCTGTTGTCAAGCACATGGACACTGTTTGCTTCAAATCGCTGCACAAAACGCCGCCGGGCCGCTGAAAACAGCCCGGCGGCGTTTATTTTCTCTTATGCCAGCGCCTTGCAGATCATGGCGCGCACATGCGCTCCGCTCCGGTTCAGCCCTGCCTCCCCTTCGCAGCTCTGAGCCGCGCAGACACTGAGCAGTGCCGCCTTGAGCACATAATGACAGTATTCGTCGCTGCTGGCAGGCGATACCCGGCCTTCCCTGCGGCCGGTGTCGATCACCTGCTGGATCAGAGCGGTCAGCCGCTCCTTGCGCTGCTCCAGCGGCTGACGGGCCGCGTCGGGCAGCTCCTGCGCCGCCTGGGGCGCCGTGAGCGCGGCGGCGATCACCCGGTAGCTGCTGCCCCGCTCCAGCAGCATTTTCACCACAAAACGCTGGCTGCTTTCCAGCTGCTCTTCAAAGGAAGCGCACGCTGCCAGCTGCTCCTCCAGAGCATTCAGCTCCCGGTCCATGCACCAGAGCATGGTCGCCGCCAGGATTTCCTCCTTGGAGGAGAAATATTCGTACAGCGTTCCCTTGCCCAGACCCGCGGCGGTGGCAATGGCCTGTACCTTTACCTCATACATGGGCACTCCCTGCTGGGCAAGGCTCAGCACGCCCTGGAAGATCTTTTCCCGCGTCTGCTCGCTCATTCCTCATCCTCCTCTCCCAGGTCCACCTTTTTCAGCTGCTTGCGGAACAGCAGGTCATACAGCACCGGCACCACAAACAGGGTGAGCAGGGTGGCGTAGGCCAGGCCGCCGATGGTCACAATGGCCATGGCACGGCTCATTTCCGCTCCCATATCCTGGGAGAACACCATGGTGCTCATGGCCAGGATGGTGGTCAGAGCGGTCATCAGGATGGGCCGGATGCGACGGCGGCCGGTGAGCACCAGCGCGTCCCGTTTTTCCATACCAGCCAGCCGCAGCTGGTTGGCGTAGTCCACGAACACAATGCCGTTGTTTACCACCACGCCCGCCAGGATCAAAAAGCCCAGCATCGAAATCACCGAGAGCTGCTGGCCGCTGATCCACAGCGCCAGCAGGCCGCCGGTGAAGGCCAGCGGGATAGTGAACATAACAATAAAGGGACTGAGCAGGCTCTGGAACTGGGCCACCATGATCAGATAAATGAACACCAGCGCCAGGGCGATCATCTTCACCAGGTCCACCATGGCGTTCTGGATGGTCTCCACCTCGCCGCTGATCTGGATGGTATATCCCTCCGGGGCCTGGTAGTCTGCCAGCAGCTGCTCCACCTGACGGCTGAGCAGGGTGGTGTTGTAGCCCTCTTCGGTAACCGCAGTCACGGTCATATAACGCTGTTGGTTGTCACGGCTGATGGAGGCCAGGCTGGCATCGGTCTGCACCGTGGCAAACTCGCCCAGGGTGTGGGTCTCCTCCTCGCTCTCGCCGTTCTCTCCCTGCACCTGCACGGTGAAGGGATAATCCAGCAGATTCTCCCGGGTCAGCGCATCTCGTTCGTCCACGATCACCACGTCGTAGTCGTCCTGCCCCACGGTGAGAGTAGTGGAGGTGGTCTCGGTGGTGAGTGCGGCGGAAAGCTCGCTGTAAATCTGCGCCACGGTCAAGCCGTACTGCATGGCCTTGTCTTTGTCCACGGTCACCCGAATCTGGGGCGCGCCGTCCTCCTGGCCGTTGCTGATCTCTGTGAAGCCCTCCACCTGGCCCAGCAGGTCCATCATGTCCTGACTGATGGACTGCAGGGTATCCAGGTCGCGGCCCTGGATGACGATTTCCATACCGCTGCCACCCAGAACCGACATATCCATATTGGAGGTGGACACTGCCAGCTCACAGCCGGGCAGCTGCTCCTGCACGTCCTGGGCCATCTGGTCCGCCAGAGCCTGGCTGTTTTTTGCGCCCTCCTCGCCGAGCAGCAGGTAGAAGCTCATGCTTTCCACCGTGCTGGAGCTGCTGCCGCCCATGCCCAGCAGGCTGGCGGTGCTGCCGCCGTCCATGGCGCCCACGGTTTCCACGCCGGGGACCTGCAGCATGGTCTCCATAGCCTGATCGGCCATTTCGTAGGCATCCTGGCGCTTAGTGCCCTGAGGCAGGGTGAGCGTGGCGCTCACCTGGTTGCCGCCCATGGAGGGCATAAACTCCATGCCCATGCGGGCAGTCTGCCACACAGCCACACCTAGCAGCACCGCTGCCAGGCCCAGCGGCAGCACCTTGTGCCGCAGGCAGAGCCGCAGCGCCCGGGCATAGCCATTCACCATGCTTTCAAACCAGGGGTGGCGCTTTTCGCTGGCGGTCTTCAGCAGGGTGCTGCTGAGGGCGGGCACCAGCGTAAGGGCCACCAGCTGGCTGGCCACCAGAGAATAGGCGATGGTCAGGCCCATATCGGTGAACAGCTGGCGGGTAATGCCCTGGGTAAACACGATGGGCAGGAACACGCAGATGGTGGTGAGGGTGGAGGCTGCGATAGCGCCCGCTACCTCCTTGGCACCCCGCACCGCCGCCTTGGCCGCCGGGGTACCCTCGCTGCGCATACGATAGATGTTTTCGATCACCACGATGGAGTTATCCACCAGCATACCCACGCCTAGAGCCAGACCACTCAGGGAAATCATGTTCAGGGTGACGCCGGAGAAATACATGAGCACCACCGCGAACATCAGGCTGATGGGGATACTCAGCGCCACCACCAGGGTGGGCTTGAAGTCCTTCAGGAAGACCGCCAGCACAATGACCGCCAGCACACCGCCCCACGCCAGGTTGGACAGCACGCTGCTCACCGTCATCTGGATGTAGTCGCCCTGGTCCATCAGCGGGGTGATGCGCAGGCCGGGGTATTTTTCCTGCAGCTGCTCAATGGCCCGGTTGGCTTCCTTGGACACCTCGCTGGTGGAGGCGGTGGAGCCCTTCTGGATGGTCAGCACCACCGCGCTGTTGCCGTTCACCCGGGCATAGCTCTCGGCGCTGTTGTCGGTCATGGCAATGTCCGCCACGTCCTGTAGGCGGATGTCGCCTACGCCGTCAATATGCATCAGCAGGGCGTTCTCCACGCTCTCCTGGTCCGAGAAGGCATCGCCCACCCGCAGGATGTAGGAGTCGTCCCCTTCCTTGATATAGCCCGCAGGCATGGAGAAGTTCTGAGCCATCACCAGGCCGCTCACCATGTCCTTGGTGAGCAAGGTGGAGAGGTCCGCCTGCTCCATCGCCTGCTGGCGGGCGTCTTCAAACTGCTCCTGGGCCTGCTCCATCTGCTCCTCGGCCTGGGTCAGCGACTGCTCCGCCGCCGCCAGCTGGGCCTGGCCGCTGCCAAAGCCCGCCGCGGCGATCATCTTGCCGCTCTCCAGCTGCTCATAGGCCTCCTGCGCTTTTTCCAGGCCCTCCTGGGCGGCTTCCTTCATCATCTTGGCCGCCATCAGCTCGGTTTCCAGATTGGCCAGCTCAGTCTCGATCTGGGGCAAGCGCTCATCCATCTTCTGCTGCAGCTGGGTCTGCTGCGCCGCCAGCGCTTCTCGCTGGGCAGCCAGTTCGGCGCGCTGCGCGCTCAGGCTCTCCTGCTGGGTGGTCAGCTCCTCCTTTTGGGTCAGCAGCTGCTCCTTGCCTGCGGTCAGATCCCCCAGGGTGGTCATGCCCTGGTCGATCAGCGCCTGCACCGCGTCCTTCAGCTCCTGGGTGGGCAGCATGGCCGACAGATCGCTCAGGGCGGTGTCCTCCGGCAGGCCCATGGCCAACAGCTGGTCAATGCCCGCCACCGCAGCGTCGATCTTTGCGATGCCGCCGGTGATCTGGGTCAGGCCTTCATCCATCTGCGCAAGGCCTGCGTCCATTTTGGCCAGACCGTCGGCGATCTGCTTTGCGCCGTCCTCATAGCCCTTCTTCTCCGTTTCCAGCGCGGTCTTGCTGGCGGCGAGGGCGGTCTCCTGGCTGGCCAGGGCCTGGGCCTGCGCGATGGCGGAATCCAGCTGGGCGCTGCCCTCCGCCAGCTGACTGGCGGTCTCGGCCTGCTTATCCTCCAGTGCGGTCTTGCCGCTTTCCAGCTCGGCGCGGCCGTCCTCCACCTTCTGGCGGGCGTCGTCCAGCTCCTGCTTTGCCTCGGCCAGCTTGTCGTCCACACTGGCCAGGATCCGAGTGTTCACCTCGTCGATTTTTTCCTGGTTCAGGGTCACCTGCAGGGTTTGTTCCACCATGCCGGTGCCGCTCACACTGGCCACGCCGTCCAGCCGTTCAAAACCGGGGATCACGTCGGAATCCACAAACTCGGTGAGCTCGTAGATATCCATATCCTCCATGTCCACGCTGGCGATCATCACCGGGAGCATATCCGGCGAAAGCTGCATCAGCATAGGGTTCTGAGCCGTATCCGGCAATGCTCCCTTGATCTGGTCCAGCGCGGTGGACAGAGCCACCATGGCGCTGTCCATGTTGGTATCCTGCTCAAATTCCAGGGCCACCATGCTCACGTTCTCGCTGGAGGTGCTGGTCACGTTTTTCACACCGCTCACGGTGCCCAGACCTGCCTCCAGCGGAGCGGTCACCGCTGCCTCCACCCGCTCGGGGCTGGCGCCGGGATAGCTGGTGACCACCATTACATAGGGCAGTTCCATAGCGGGCAGAAGATCCGTGGTCATGCTGGTAAAACTGATCACGCCCAGTACGATCACCATGATCACCGCCACCACCACAGTAAACGGCTTTTTCACGCAATATTTGGACATAGCTGCTTACTCCTTAAGGAATCTTGCAAAATGAAGCCGCCATGCAAAAATACACAGCAGCGCAAAACCGACCGACCGGTCGGTCGGTCCACCAAATCAGTATACACCCACGGTTCATGCCAGGCAAGACCGGGACCAAAATTTATTTTTCGGCCGTCTCGTGCCCAGGCCGCTGCATAAACTTGCTTTTGCATGCAGAAAAAGTCGGTCTTTCCTGAGATATTTGCACAAATTTTATCCGAAGCGGGCGCGCAATTCATACGAATCACCGTTTTGTTTGTAACCCCTTGATTTTTGTGGGAAAATATCAGACAATATCCATGTTGAAGTGTGTGCGCGGCCTGCGGACGGGCCGTACCGATCTGTGATGAGGTGTTGTGTTTATGATGATCTCCACCAAGGGGCGCTATGCTCTGCGCGTTATGATGGATCTGGCGCAAAACCCGCCGGAAGAATATGTCGCTCTGGGCGGCGTGGCCGAACGGCAGGGCATCTCGATGAAGTACCTGGAAGCCATTGTAGCGCTGTTGAACAAGGCCGGTTTTCTGGAGAGCCGGCGCGGCAAGGCCGGCGGCTACCGCCTGGTCCTTTCCCCCGCGGAGTACACCGTGGGCGAAATTCTGAAGGCTGCCGAGGGCGGGCTTGCACCGGTGAACTGCCGGGAATGCTCCGACGGCGACTGCCCTCGTGCCGACCAGTGTGCCACCCTGCCCCTGTGGCAGCGGCTGGACCAGCTGGTGGAAAACTTTTTGCAGAGCGTGACCCTGCAGGATATGCTGGACGGCACGCTCCCGCCTGTTTGAGCTTTTTAAAGTATAGAATTGTTGCAAAACGAACGCAGTGTAACAGACTCTATTCTTTGTGAAAAGTCTCTAAAAGCCAGTGTGGCATAAGAAAACAACGCACGGCAAAGCCGGGCTTCACCAGAAGGAGAAGCCCGGCTTTGTCGCGTTTTCAGAGAAATCAAGATGCCATTTTCAGATGTATCCAGAGCTTTTCCATTTGCAGGCCAACGAATGGAGATGTGATTGGGCAAATCCTCTTCCTTTTCTGACAAAAAAGAGTACAATAAAGAAAACTGCTTTTGCCAAATAAAAGGAGGTGTCATTCACATGAAAAAATTTCTGTCCTTGGTTTTATTAATTCCGTTCTGTTTCAGTGGTTGTGGATTCGAAAACAATGCAACAGCAACCAGCAAAAAACCGGAAACATTTGCAGAATTTGCGAATGTTTTTGGCAAATATGATATACAGGAAGCAACCCCACAGATCACAGAAGCACTGGAAGAAAGTTACAGTACGCTGCCGCCGGAGGTTATGCTTAATAAGGGCGCCATTTTATTATCCGAGCTGGGACGCGGTCAATACGATACAGAAGCCATGTCGTGGCTTCCTTCCAGCAACGGCGTGTACTCTTTTGACATGGAAATCTTCGATCTGGACAAAATGTATACCAATTTTCTGGTCGGAGTCTCCGCTTTGAACCCGGAAGAGCTTGCTTTTGAGAATATACAGGAGGACACCAGCCGCGTAAATTGGGAGAAAGGGACCGGCAAACGAATGGTTACGTTTGAATGGCAGGGCGAACAATTTACTTTGGAGGCAGAGTTTGAACACGACTGGTTTGACTTTCGGGTCGCAGAAGAATTGAACAAGATCATCAAGAAACACGGGAACGGAAAACAGCTGTTTTTTACCGGAGATGGATACCAGGAATGTATCGTTTTTTATCGTGACAAGAAATGGGCAGATTCCTTTGAAGCAGAAACCGGGATAAAACTTGTCTGACTCTTTTCTGCCGTTGGATTATGGCCAGCAGAAAAAGCGAAATACTTAAACTCGAATCATTTATTATTATACAAAAGGCTGCTGCAAAATGAATCCACAGCACATTGACATTCGCCTTTCGAAATTTCCAAATCTCATTAACAGTATAGAAAATCCGCCGTTTCAAGCCAGTTGCAGGCCAGAAGCGTGCGGATTTTTGGTATTATGGCAGCATTCTGTACCCTTGCGCAACAAAGTCATTTTCAGTATATTCATTTTTCTTTTTTCCTATTGACTTTCTTGGTTTTTCATGTTATTATCCTATTGCAACGATGGGAATTAACTTTCTCACCCTGCTACAGTGTTTCCTGCCGGGTATCCGGCAGTTTGATTCAGGAGGAATACAAATGGGCTATATCTACGCCGATAATGCGGCCACCACAAAGATGAGCCGCCACGCCGCCGAGGTCATGCTTGGCGTGATCGAAAACAACTACGCAAACCCCTCCAGCCTGCACACCCCCGGCCAGCTGGCCGCCGTGCAGCTGGCCGAGAGCCGTCAGGCCATCGCGGAGATTCTGAACTGCGAGCCCCGTGAGATCATCTTCACCGGCGGCGGCAGCGAGGCCGACAACCAGGCCCTGCTCTCCGCCGCGGCCATTGGCCAGCGCAAGGGCAAAAAGCATATCATCTCCACCAAATTCGAGCATCACGCGGTGCTGCACACCCTGCAGAAGCTGGAAAAGCAGGGTTTTGAGGTGACCTATCTGGACGTTCACGAAAACGGCATCGTCCGCCCTGAGGACGTGAAGGCCGCCATCCGGCCGGACACCGTGCTGGTGAGCGTGATGTACGCCAACAACGAGATCGGCACCATCCAGCCCATCCGGGCCATCGGAGCCATCTGCCGCGAGCAGGGTGTACTCTTCCACACCGACGCGGTACAGGCGGTGGGCCATCTGCCCATCGACGTGCAGGCGGACAACATCGACATGCTCAGTCTTTCCGCCCACAAGTTCCATGGACCCAAGGGCGTGGGCGCACTGTATGCCCGCAAGGGTGTGGCGCTGACCAGTCTGATCGAGGGCGGCGCCCAGGAGCGGGGCAAGCGGGCCGGTACCGAGGATCTGCCTGCCATCGCCGGCATGGCCGCTGCTTTGCAGGACGCCGTGCGGGACATGGACGCCAACACCGCCAGGGTTTCCGCGCTGCGGGACCGGCTGATCGAGGGTCTTTCCGCAATTCCCCACTCCACCCTCACCGGCGACCGGGAGCACCGGCTGCCCGGCTGCGCCAGCTTCTGCTTTGAGGGCATCGAGGGCGAGTCGCTGCTGTTGCTGCTGGACCAGAAGGGCATTGGCGCCTCTTCCGGCTCCGCCTGCACCTCTGGTTCGCTGGACCCCAGCCACGTGCTGCTGGCCATCGGCCTGCCCCATGAGGTAGCCCACGGCTCGCTGCGCCTGACCCTGAGCCCGGAAAACACCCCCGAAGAGATGGAGCACATCATCCAGGCCGTAACCGATGTGGTGGCCTACCTGCGCTTGATCTCCCCCGTTTGGAACGATCTTCAGAAAGGAATCAAGAACTATGTTATACAGTGATAAGGTCATGGACCATTTTCTCAACCCCCGCAACCTGGGCACCATCGACGACGCCGACGGCGTTGGCGAGGTGGGCAACGCCAAGTGCGGCGATATCATGAAGATCTATCTGAAGATCGACAACGATATCATTACCGACGTAAAATTCAACACCTTCGGCTGCGGCAGCGCCATCGCTTCCAGCAGCATGGCCACCGAGATGATCAAGGGCAAACCGGTGGACGAGGCGCTGAAGCTGACCAACAAGGCGGTCACCGAGGCGCTGGACGGCCTGCCGCCCCACAAGATCCACTGCTCGGTGCTGGCCGAGGAGGCGGTACAGGCGGCCATCGCCGACTACCGCACCCGCAACGGCCTGCCTACCGACGACATCCCCTCCTGCAACGGCTGCTGCGGCGGCTGTCACAGCCATGACCACGGTCACGGCCACGACGAGGAGTAAGGACTGCTTTTTCTCTGATTTCCCCCTCTTTTCATAACATCCTCCAATCTGCATTTTGCGGCAAAGGACCGGCTCGCCCACTGGGCGGCCGGTCCTTTGCGTTTTGCGCGTGGTGCGCGTTCTTTTTTCAAACCGTCAGGCAGCGCTTCGGCTGCCGATGAATTCCTCGATGGCCTCCACGGTCTGCTTCTGCTGCTCTTCTGCGGAAATGGTCGCGGGGGCATCCCCTTTCTGGGGGCCGTAGTTGCCGAACTGGGCGTGGTTGCCGCCCTCAATCTCCACCACGTTCTCAGTGTAATCCAGCTTATCCTCCACACTCTGGTTCAAAGAACCGTACACGGTGAGGGTATCCGCCGGGGAGTAGTCTCCGTAGATGTAGGCCCCCAACAGAATCAGACCATCCACCTCATCCGGGTGATTTGCGGCGAACTGGGAGGCCATGGCTCCGCCCATGGAATGCCCGGCGATGTACCAATGCTCCACCTCCGGGAACTGCTCCATCACCTCTTCGGCGGCGTTGGAATCAAAAATCGCCATATTAAAAGGCATTTCCACCAGAATGCAGGTCACGCCGGTCTGACGAATCTGGTCCAGCAGCGGCAGATAGGCCTGCGCCTCCACCTTGGCCCCGGGATAGAAGATGATGGCGGTATCGGTGGGCGTGGAGGGCGACAGAATGGTCAGGTCATCCTGCACGGTAATGCCATCCTCCCCGGAAAGCACCGCCAGGGCCACATCCTCGGCCCGGTAATAATCGGATACATACCAGAAAAAGGCCCCGGTCAGCAGGACCAGCACCGCCAGGACCACGGCTCCGGCGATCAGCAGCTTTTTGCGCAGGGGCATCTTGCGTTTGCTCATTCATTTTCTCCTTTTCTTACCCGCTCCCATTCTGTCAGCCAGGCGGCCGCCTGCTGGCGGGAATGAAATCGGATGATGGTAGCTTTCTCCCGGAAGGAAGCCAGCAGCTCGTTCATCCGGGGCAGCTGGGTCTTGGGGAAATCCTCAATCCAGCTGCGAAACTCCGGGTCAAACTCCGTCTCCACCCAGGGCATATCCTCCCGGGCAACTCCGATGCGGGCGGCCGCGCTCTCCAGACAGAGCTCCAGCGGATAATCCAGAAAAAACACAGTGTCGCACCGTTCCAGGCGCATTTCCATGGTGCGCAGGTAGTTGCCGTCGATAATCCAGCGGGGCTGCTTTAAGATATTCGCCAGCGCCGCGTCAAATTCCTCCGGGGAAAGCTCGGTCCGGTCCGGCTTGTGCCAGATCCGGTCCAGATAATAAAGCGGCAGACCGGTCTCCTGGTGCAGCGCCCGGGCGAAGGTGCTTTTGCCCGCGCCGGGGCAGCCGATCACAATCACTCGTTCCATGTTCTCACCCGTTCAAGAGTTCCTGCAGCTCGTTCACCAGGCGGCACAGATGGAAGCCATCGCACACTGCGTGGTGTACCTGCACCGCCAGCGGCAGCAGCACCCGGCCGTTTTCCTCATAAAACCGGCCCATGGTGAAGATGGGCGGCAGATAGTCGTAACCGTTTTGCAGGTTCAGATTGAAACCCTCGAAGCTGGTCCAGGGAATCATGGAAACCGGGAAGGTATTGGCCGGGGTATCCGGACGGGCCATCATGCCCGGGTTGTTTCCGTAGGCTGCCATGTCCTGCTCATAGGCGGCGCAGAAGGCCGCATAATCAGACGTGTAGGCCGTCCACAGGTTGGAGAAGCTCTCGGTCTCCTTGTGGAAGATGGTATAGCAGGGGTGGACCACATCGTAATAGCCCGGCTCCCCCGCCTCGTTCAGCGCCATGCGGAACTCCTGATGCCGGTTTACTACCGTGGACAGATAATACAACATGGCCGGATACAGTTTCTGCCCGCTCTGCCGCAGGCGGGTGATATCCAGCTTGAAGGTTCCGCTGTAAGTGCAGGGCACCTGGCTGAAATAGTGGTTGAAATATTCCTCCCGCGGCCAGGCGGTGCGGTCGATTTTTGTAAAGCTCATTGTTTGTTTCCTCCCTGTACCTGCTCGATCACCTTTCGATACGGGCCCACGATGGCCTCGGTCATCTTGCCCTTGGCCTGCTTCTGGATCGAGGGCACTGCCAGCAGCGCGCCCACCAGCTTCATCTGCAAAATGCGTTTTTTCTGCTTTTGCGGGAAATCGTAGATGCCCTGCTGCTTGTAGAACTTGTGGTCCGCCTTCATCAGGCCCTGCATCACATAGATCAGGTCCCGGAAAATCTTCATACCGCCCACACCGTAGAAATTGGCCGGGCGGGTGAGCTTTTTGTCCATGGCAAAGGTCAGGTTCTCCGCCAGCTGCCGAATTTCCCGGGCGGTGTCGCCCTCGTCGGTGGCAACGCCGCACAGATAGTTGCCGCCCACCTCGGCCCGGCCCTCCAGAATCATGCGCAGGTTGGGCTCGTACCGGTAGTCACCGCTGACCAGATACGCAATGGGTGTGCCGTGGGTCACGGTGCGGTGACCGTTGCAGAACTGCCGGTCATCAAAGCACTTGAAACTGGACTGGGTATAGTGGTCCGCAATGGTGAAGGCATACACAAAAGCGTCCGCGGTCTGGATGGTATTCCGCAGAAAGTCGTCGAAGCCATCCTTATACACGCATTTTCCGGTAACAGCGCAGCCGAAGCAGCCCAGACAACTGCCGTCAAAGGGGAACTGACGCAGGTTTACCACCCGGCTTTCACAGGGCAGTGCGGCGCGGAAATCCGCGATCATGTTGGCCAGATTCTCGTCGGTCTCGGCACAGTTGGTCACGATGACCACATCCCCGCTGCGCTCCTTGGCCGCCTGGGGCAACACAGGCTGGTAGGTGGTTTTCTGCCGGGCCGGGGCCTTCACCGGCGGCGCCACAAAGGGCCCGTGTTCACAGGAGAACATCAGCTGATCAAAGAAGTTTCGGGCATCCTTTTGCCCCTGTTCGCAGAGCAAATCCTCCATATCGGCGGAAAGTCCGCGAATCACCTTCATGCCCAGATCACAGCAGTTTTCCTCTATATAACGGTGAGCGGTCACGTCATAGAAAAGACAGCAATCCAAAACAAGAAATACAACACAACAACGAAAGTAGTAGCCATTCGGGCAGCATCCATATTTTAACCTCTCACTTTCTTCACCTGAAAAGAGCTTCATCTCTGGTCTTATTTTACATCAAATCAGCCAATCCATCCACCGGGCGGTCACTGAATTCTGGTTCCAAGTGTGTCGATCTGTTCCAGCGCAGCTGGGGGCACATCCTCCTCATTCACAACGGCCACCCCGGCCACAAGCGTTTTGCTGGTGCTGACCTGGATGTAAGTGCCAGGGGCATAATAATCCTCCGCACTGCCGGTCTTTGCGAAATAGACTTCCCGTTCTTCGCCCTGGGCGTTGTACGCAACCAGTTCATATTCTTTTCCCTTGACCTGCTTTGCTCCGTCGGAATCCAGCAGCCAGGAATCCTCGTTCATTTCATCTTCGGGGATCTGGGTGTAATAATAATCGGAAACCACATACCGGTCATTGTAATATCCCTTTGTCCAAAACGCGCCCGCTGCAAAAACTACCACAAGGGGCAAAATCCAGATACTCTTCTTTTTCATGCTTTATTTTCTCCTTTAAAACTCAAGTTCTTTTTTGTGGAAAGCAATCGCCGAAAGAATTGTGGGGCCCACCACATAAATACCCACGGCCAGAAGCAGAATACCCCAGAAGGATTCATGCTGCACAAAGAGACCCTTTGCGGTATAAAGCTGCGTGGTGTATAGATATTTCGTCAGATCACCGATCATGTTGGTCAAAAACTCCTGCCCAAGAAGCATCGTCAGGATGATGTACACGGTTTTTGAGGAAAGCAGCACATAAAAGATGATGCCGTTTACCGCATTCTGCGAAAGGAACACCGAAACACTGGCAAGGGCAATATACCCCAGTGTGCGAAGCATTTCCGCTGCCACGGTCAACGCCAGCAGCTCCAGATGTCCGGCGCTTGGAGCAAGGCCCAAAAGGATGGGCGCAGCGAGAATGAGAACCGCCATCCCCGCAGCTACGCCGAACAGAAGCACCGCGCTTTCCAAAAGCTTACCCAGAACGATTTTGCCCCGGGGAATTCCGTAACCGATGGCCACCTGCATGGATCTGCATTTGAAATCGTCGGCATAGACGGACAGAAAGACGAACAATCCAACGATCAATGGAAAGAAACTCAGGAAGCTGGAAATTTTCGTCACATACAACTCCGCTGTGAAAGTCGGATTGAAATAAATGAACACCGCCAGGGCAAAAAGGCCCGCAAAGGTTCCAATTGCGCCCAGAAAGGACGGTTTGTGTAGAACGCGTCGAATATCCGCACCGATATAATTACACATGGCTTTTCCCTCCCACCAGTTCGAAGTAGTAGTCTTCCAGCGATTTGTACGCCGGTGTTTGCCGAAGAATCTGAATGTGATTTTCACGAAGCAGGCGGCTGGCCTTTTCGCAATCGTCCACCTGAATCTGAATGGTATCGTTTCGCACCTTCAAATCCTCATGGGTGATTTCCCGCAGAACGCGCCCCTGGTCGATGATTCCAAAGCGCGTTGCCCAAAGCGCGTTGCCGTATGCTCCAGTTCCCCCAGAATATGGGAGGAGACAAGAATCGTCATGCCGGATTCTTTGTTCAGCCGGATAATTAAATTGCGGATGTCGGCGATTCCCTGCGGGTCAAGTCCGTTCACCGGTTCGTCCAGAATCAAAATTTCCGGATTGCCCAGCAGTGCGTTCGCGATGCCAAGCCGCTGCTTCATTCCCATGGAAAAGGAACCGAAGCTTCCGGCCGCATCTTCCAGCTCCACCAGCCGCAGCACCCGATCCACTTCGCTTTTGTCCCGAATTCCCTTCAGACGGCGGTAATACTCCAGGTTTTCCCTTGCGTTCAGATAATCAAAAAAGTTCTTTCCGATAAAAAACCCGATTTTTCTTCGGCTGGCGGATAGCTCCGCTTTGGAGCGGCTTTTTGTGATGGAAAGCTGCCCTTTATCAAATTCCGTCAGCCCCAGGATGATTTTGAATATGGTGGTTTTTCCTGCGCCGTTCTTTCCGACCAGGCCGTAGATCTCCCCCTGCCGGACGGTCAGGCTTACATCCCGCAGAACCGAATGTTCGCCATAGCTTTTGTTGATGTGGCTCAATGAAATCATGTCCATTCTTTCGTTACTCCTTTGTTTGGATATGAGGTCATGTTCTCTCGTTACGGCCTCTAGTTTAGCCCAAAAGGCCGGTTGCCTCCACCAACTATCCCGTAAAACATGGGTTACATCGCACTTTGCATCCCTGTTTTCGTCCCTATAGGGCAAAAAATCAGCCAAAAAGAAAACCCGCCGCCCCATTCTTGGTTGGAATGGGGCGACAGGTTCCATGATTTTCAATAAGACGGCAAGCAATTATATCGCTGCCAGCCGAACGGTGAAGGTGGTTTTTTGATGCGGTACGCTTTGTGCCAAAAGCTCGCCCTTCATCTGTTCCACCAGAGATCGGGCGATGGACAAGCCAAGGCCATAGCTGCCGGTGTGCTTCCGGGAGTTATCCACCCGATAAAAGCGGTCAAAAATCTTATCAATATGTTCCGGCGCGATTCCCTCTCCGGTGTTGGTTACCGTGAGGACTGCATGCCGTTTCTGACGGTGCAGGCAGACCGCAACGTTTCCGCCGGGCGGGGTATATTTACAGGCGTTGTCCAAAAGAATACGAATCACCTGTTCCACCTTATCTGCGTCTACTTTCACAAAAATCTCCGGCTGGATTTTCTACTCCAGAGAAATATCCTTTTCATAAAGCACGGCCTCCACGGAAAGCAATGTTCGCTCCAGCAATTTGCTCAGGCAGACCGGTTCCAGCATTAACGGCTGCTCGCTCTGGCCGGCACGGGCCAGCTCCAGCAGCTCGGTCACCAGCTTGCTCATGCGCCTGGTTTCGTGGAAAATATGGTCCAGCCATTTTTGCTGGCTTTGGACGGTTTCCTGCCGGTTTGCCTGCAGTGCTTCCAGATTGGCCCGGATGGAAGCCAGCGGCGTTTTCAGCTCATGGGATGCGTCCTGAATGAATTGCTTTTGCTTATAATAGGACTGCTCAATGGGCGCTACCGCTCGTTTTGCAAACAGAATGCTAATTCCCAGCATGGCAAGCAGGGTGAGCAGACCCACTCCCGCAAAGGCCATCAGCAGCTCCTGCAAGCTGCGCATGGAGGCGGTAACATCCAAAAAAGTCAATTTGATTGAACTGCTCAACGGCGGCATTCTGCAAAGAGGAGTCTACCTTCGCATAGGCGGGCGCCCTTGAAAACAGAAAGCGCCGCCCTTCCAGCACAATTTGACCTTCGTTTCGTCCATTGGTCTGCTCGATGGCCTGGTTGACCCACTCTTTTTCAAGTATGCCGAAGGAGCTGTCAAAGACCCTCTGATCCTGTTCGTCCACAATCACGCCGAAGGCCTCGGAATATTCCTCCGGCGTTACCACCATTTGAAAAAACGTGCCTTTTTCGTAAGCGTCCTGATAACGCAGGGTGTTGGAATGGATGTTTTCCAGCTTTAAAAGATTCTGGCTCTGGATGTGATAGGCGGTAATGAGATAGATGGCCGTGAAAGAGATGAGCAGCACCACCGTCAGCATAGCCATGTTGGTGAGGATAAACCGGCGCTTTCGTTTTTGAAACATCTTGCCTGCTCCTTTCCCGCTTTCAGCGCATAGCCCATTCCCCGCACCGTTTCAATGGTGGTGTTCGCATCCAGCGCCTTGAGCTTTTTTCGCAAAAATGAGATGTACACCTCCACATGGCGGTCTTCTGCGTCGCTGTCAAAGCCCCAGACCTTTTCAATGATTCTGTTTTTCGAGATCACTCCGCCCCGGGCATCCATCAGCATTTCCAAAAGCTGGCTTTCTTTTAAGGTCAGCTTAAAGCTCTGACTCCCGCAGTACAGTGACAATGTGTGTGAATTCAGCAAGATATCTCCAAACGAGCAGTCGCTGGGAAGGGAGATTTCCTGCCTTCTTCTGGCCAGTGCCCGCAGCCGTGCCAGCAGCTCCTGCATTTCAAAGGGCTTTGTCAGATAATCATCCGCTCCCAGGTCCAGCCCGTTTACCTTGTCCTCGGTTTCGCTTCTGGCGGTAAGCATCAGGACCGGCACGAAGATTTTTTGCTGGCGAAGGATTTTCAATATTTCAAACCCACTGCGCTTTGGCAGCATCACGTCCAGAATAATGATGTCGTAGATGCCGGAAAGCCCGCAGTCCAAGCCACATTCCCCATCGTGTGCCAGATCGACGGCGTAGTTGTTCTTTTCCAGAACCTGCGCCACGGCCTGGGCCATGTATTCTTCGTCTTCCACCAGTAAAATCCGCATCTTTCCTGCCGCCTTCCTTCTGGAATGAGTTTAGTATATCATAAATACCTTTAACAAACCTCAAATCCGAGCCGCACAAGAAAACACTTCGCCCGCCGCAGCCAAAAAGCATACGGCGGGCGAAGTAGTCCGGCGTTCAGCAACGCTTATTTATTTGCATTCCTTCTTCATAGCGAAGTAGCCAATGAGCACCGTCCACACATAGGCGCAGGTCTTGGGGATCATCAGCATGCCGATCATGGGAATGGTGTCGGCCCAGAGCACCACCGGGATGTAGAAACCGAAGCTCAGCACGATGGTCAGCCACATCCAACGGAAAGCCTTATCGTTATGCTCCTTGGCGCTGCGGTAAAACAGCACGATGATCAGCAGGCCCAGCAGCGCGAAAGGAATGTTGCGGTAGATGCCCCAGGAGAGCGGAGATTCCGCGCTGAGCCACTGGTTCTGCGGCATCATACACAGGACCACACGCACAGCGGAAAGGATATACACCGCAGCAGTGATGCCATTCTGGCCGGTGATCTTATAGCGCTGCCGCCAGACGTAGTAAAGCAGCACATAGAACACGGTCATGGTCACCGAGGTGATCCACTTGCCCAGACCCAGGGGAACGGTGTAGTTTTCCAGCCCTGTGGTGCACAGCGCCAGAGCCCGGGGAATCAGGTGGAAGGAATCGCCCGCGCCCAGCACTACGGCCATCCAGCCGAACAGTCGGAACTGACGGTTGCCCTTGCTCCCCCGAATCATCAGAATTCCGATGGTGATGACAGAAATCAGATATACCGCGTCAAATGCGGTTTCTACAATTGCCTGCATTGTTTCTTCTCCTTTAATCCTCTATATTATTTCGAACCGGCAGCCGCGACGGATGCCGCTTTGCCCCAGTTGCAACCAAACAGCAGTCCGGCCAACAGCAGTGATGCGCCCAGGCCAGTATAAAAGACTGCGATGAACTGCTCCGGCGCAATGCCGCTGGCCCGCAGCCCGATGCCGCCGCTCATCATTACTGCCATAATGGCAAAGGCCTTTTTGTCGAAAAACTTCAAAAAGAAATGCCGCTCTTCTTCATAGCCGCTGATCCGCGCGGTGTGCTTTTTTACCAGTTTACCAAAGATAAAGATCTGAAATACCGCGAAAACCAGAACAGACAACAAGTAATTCATCACAGACCGATAAGCCGGGTAGCTCATTAGACCGATGCGCAGAATATTGAACCCTGCCGCACTCCATACCAGGCAGGCCAGAAGCAGCAGTGTATTGCGTTTTACCTTCATCGTTTGCCTCCTCTTGAACATCGTTCAGTATTGGAAATAAAAAAATCCCCTATGGGTCGTTTTCAAGTTCTCGAAGCAACCTGCTTCGTCTCCGGTTTTCTCCTTTTCTGAAAAAGAAGTAGGCTATCTTGTATCTTGAACAGTGTTCATTATACTGTTCTTTTCATACGATGTCAAGGGGAATTTTCTAATTTTTGATCGAATATGCAAAGCTCTGCGTGACGTACCTCGTATTGATCGCTCAATTCCTCTTGTCTTACACCACTTCACAAAAAAGAGAGCTAACTGACGAATCAAAATCAGTTAGCTCTCTTTTTATGAATAATGAAAAAGTGTTGCCAAATCGTTGCCACGAGCCATTTCAAAGACCAGAAAACCGCTTAACTATGCGATTTTTCAGCCTATGAAATCATTCGAACTCGATGGTTGCCGGGGGCTTACCGGTGCAGTCATACATGACGCGGTTGATGTGGGGAACCTCGTTCACGATGCGGCTAGTCACCTTGGCGATCAGATCCCAGGGCAGATAGGCGGGCTCGGCGGTCATGAAATCGGTGGTGGTCACCGCACGCAGGGCCACAGCGTAATCGTAGGTGCGCTCGTCGCCCATAACGCCCACGCTGCGCATGTTGGTCAGCGCTGCGAAGTACTGGCCCAGGTTTTTGTCCTCACCGGCGGCGGCAATCTCCTCACGCCAGATGGCGTCGGCATCCTGCACCATCTTGATCTTCTCCTCGGTCACCTCGCCGATGATGCGGATGGCCAGACCGGGACCCGGGAAGGGCTGACGGCTTACCAGGTACTCAGGGATACCCAGCTGACGGCCGGCGTTGCGCACCTCGTCCTTGAACAGGTCACGCAGGGGCTCGATGATCTCCTTGAAGTCCACGTAATCCGGCAGACCGCCCACGTTGTGGTGGCTCTTGATCACGGTGCTCTCACCGCCGGCGCCGCTCTCCACCACGTCGGGGTAGATGGTGCCCTGCACCAGGAAGTCCACGGTGCCGATCTTCTTGGCCTCTTCCTCGAAGACGCGGATGAACTCCTCGCCGATGATCTTCCGCTTCTTCTCAGGCTCTTCCACACCCTTGAGCTTATCGTAGAAGCGCTGACGGGCGTTCACGCAGATGAAGTTCAGGTCGTAGGGACCCTCGGGACCGAACACGCTGCAAACCTCTTCGCTCTCGTTCTTGCGCAGCAGGCCGTGGTCCACAAACACGCAGGTGAGCTGCTTGCCCACCGCCTTGGCCAGCATAACGGCAGCCACAGAGCTGTCCACGCCGCCGGACAGGGCGCACAGCACCTTGCCGTTGCCTACCTTGGCGCGGATTGCCTCGATGGACTTCTCCACAAAGGAGTCCATGGTCCACTCACCCTTGCAGCCACAGACGTTGTACACAAAGTTGGAGAGCATCTTGGTACCCTCCTGAGTGTGCAGCACTTCGGGGTGGAACTGCACGGCGTACAGGTTGCGCTCGGGCCACTCCATGGCGGCCACCGGGCAGTTGGTGGTGTAGGCGCTGATGGTAAAGCCGGGAGCCGCCTTCTCGATGTAATCGTTATGGCTCATCCAGCAGATGGTCTTTTCGCTCACGCCCTGGAACAGCTTGCTGTTGGTGTCCACATTGACCTCGGTCTTGCCGTATTCCCGCTCGGGGGCAACGCACACATGGCCGCCCAGCAGATGCATCATCAGCTGCGAGCCGTAGCAGATGCCCAGCACGGGGATGCCCAGCTCGAACACCTCGGTGCTGATGGAGGGGGAATCCTCCAGATATACGCTGTTGGGGCCACCGGTAAAGATGATGCCGGCGGGCTTTTTCTCCCGGATAGCCTCTATGGCCTTGGTGTAGGACACGATCTCGCTGTAAACGTGGCACTCACGCACACGGCGGGCGATCAGCTGATTGTACTGGCCGCCAAAGTCCACAACTAAGATGGTTTCTGCCATTGATTTTCCTCCCTTTGCGACTGGTTTGCTTTACAGTTTACCCATGATTATAGCACAACTTTCAGGGCAAGAAAACCGCAAAACCGAAAATTTCCCGGTATTTCGCCGCTTTTTCCGTTTTTCCAGTGCGCACAGCGATTATCCGGCGGATACTGGTAAAAGCGCCCAAAATCGCCCCCATCCGGCGCTTGACAAAGCCACCCCGCATCCTGTATCATCTAGTCATTCCCACTAAACCCGAAAAGGAGAACATTTGATTTATGGACGACGGCGACCCTGCTCGATGCCCCAATGCAACTGAATCAAACCGACCATACAAGACACACCTGTTTTCTGCCCTTGCGGGAAACGGGCGTGTCTTTCTGCGTTTCAGACGGATGCTGCGCTAGCGCTCCCCTCTTTGAGGGCGTCAAGCTGATCTTCCCTCCCCGCCTGTTTGTTTTGATTCACTGATACGAAAAAGGAGCTTTTTATTTTATGGACCCTATTGTATGGCAGATTCTTCTGCAAATCATTCTGATCGCGCTGAACGCGGTGTTTGCCTGCGCCGAGATCGCGGTGATCTCGGTGAGTGACGCCAAGCTGGCCCAGCTTATTGCTCAGGGCGACAAGCGCGCCGTCCGGCTGGCCCGGCTGACCAGCCAGCCCGCCCGTTTTCTGGCCACCATTCAGGTTGCCATTACCCTGTCCGGTTTTCTGGGCAGCGCCTTTGCGGCGGACAACTTCGCCGGCATCCTGGTGGATGGCTTGCTCGGCCTAGGTGTGCCGGTGCCCGCCCAGACCCTGAACGCGGTATCGGTGGTGCTCATCACCCTGATTCTTTCCTATTTCACGCTGGTATTCGGCGAGCTGGTGCCCAAGCGTCTGGCCATGAAAAAGGCGGAAAGCCTGGCGCTGGCCATGTCCGGCATGATCTCGGCGCTGGCCCGAGTGGCCTCCCCCATTGTGTGGGTGCTCACCGCCTCCACTAACTTTGTGCTTCGGCTGTGCGGCCTGGACCCCAACGCCGAGGAGGACGAGGTGAGCGAGGAAGAAATCCGCATGATGGTGGACGCGGGCAGCAAAAAGGGTGTGATCGACCAGGAGGAACGTGAGTTCATTCAAAACGTATTTGAGTTTGATGACCGCACCGTGGCCGAGTTTGCCACCCACCGCACCGAGCTGACCGTGCTCTGGCAGGAGGACAGCGACGAGGTCTGGGACGCCACTATCCGGGAGAGCCGTTTTGCAAAATACCCGGTGTGCGGCGAGACCGCCGACGATGTGATCGGTGTGCTGAACGTGCGGGATTATTTCCGCCTGCAGGACCGCAGCCGCACCCAGGTGATGGAAAAGGCGGTGCGTCCGGCCTATTTCGTGCCCCAGCATCTGCGGGCAGACGTGCTGTTCCGGGAAATGAAGCGTACCCGCAATCATTTCGCCGTGGTACTGGACGAATACGGCGGCGTGACCGGCGTGGTGACCATGAACGACCTGCTGGAGCAGCTGGTAGGCGACCTGGAGGACGACATGGAAAAAGCCGCTCAGCCCCGGGAAATCGAGCCTCTGGCCCCCGGCCGCTGGCGGGTGCAGGGCTCCGCTCCTCTGAAGGAGGTCGCTCGCAGCCTGTCGCTGGAGCTGGACGAGGAGCTTCTGGATACATACGACACCTTCGGCGGCTTTGTGTTCGGTCAGCTAGGCGCGGTGCCTGCCGACCAGGAGCGTTTTTCCGCCAAGCTGCCGCCGGTGTGCATCCACACCGCCCGGGTACGAGACCACCGGCTGGAGGACGCGGTGGTGAGCCCTCTGGCCCCGCCGGAGCCTGACCAAACAACTGCGGGGACAAAAGCCCGCTAAGCTTTCGCCGCTGCTCTCCCCAATCCATAAAAACGCCCGTGACCTGCGCTGCGTTTGCCAGGTCACGGGCGTTTTATTTGTTACATAGGATGCTTTAAAATTCCACGCCCTTGCGGCCCGGGATGCCCCGGTCGAAGGGATGGCGGTGGCAGCGCATTTCGGTGCAGTAGTCCGCCGCATCCATCAGCCACTGGGCGGGTTCGTGGGCGGTGATCACCAGCTCCAGTCCGGCGGGCTTGTGCTCCACCAGCTGGCGCAGGGTATTCATATCCTCCAGCATATCCAACTCGCAGAGGGAGCCCGCCTCGTCCAGCACCAGCAGGTCCACTTGGCCCTCGTCCACCAGGCGGACGGCTTCATTCAGCATCTTCTGCTGCACAGCCCGGGCGGCCTGCTTCTCCTCTTCGTTCATTTTGAACACGAACTTCATGGTCTCGGTGCTGCGGATCACCTTGGCGCCCAGCTTTTCCAGGCCCGCAATCTCTCCGCTGGGATGGCTTTTCAGGAACTGGACCACCACCACACGCCAGCCGTTGCCCAGCGCCCGCAGCGCCAGGCCCATGGAGGCGGTGGTTTTGCCCTTGCCGTTTCCGAAATAAAGATGTGTCAAGCGTTCTTTCATGTTATTTCTCCTTTTGCGCTCCCGGTCAGCACAGCCTGCAGCCGGGCACGGTTTTTCCAGTAGTATGCAAAGCCCACCACATCCGCCAAAAACCAGCCGATGGGAACCGACCACCAGATGCCGGTGACCCCGATGGCCGGGATAGCGGAAAGGCCATAGGCCAGGATGACTCGGGTGCCCAGCGAAAGGATGGTGAGCACCACCGACATGCCCGGCTTTTCCATGGCCCGGTAGAGACCGTACAGCAAAAACAGGCATCCAATGCCGCAATAAAAGCTGCCCTCGATGCGCAGATACTGCACACCGATGGCCAGGATCTCGGTCTCCTCGGGGGCCACGAAGATAAGCATCAATGGGTGAGCGAAAAGGAACACCAATGCGCTCACTGCCACACAGAACCCGGCCGAGATGGCCACCGCCCGCCGGATACCCTTCTGGATGCGGTCGGCCTTGCCTGCCCCGTAATTCTGGGCCACAAAGGTGGAGAAGGCGTTGCCCAGGTCCTGGGCAGGCATGTAGGCAAAGGTGTCGATCTTCACCGCGGCCGCGAAGGCAGACATTACCGCTGGGCCGAAGCTGTTTACCCGGCCCTGCACCATCAGGATGCCGAAGTTCATAATGGATTGCTGCATACAGGTGAGCAGCGAGTAGCTGGCCACCTCGGCCAGACGTGCCCGGCCAAAGCGCCAGTGCTTTTTCCGGGGCAACAGCTCCCGGGCTCCGAACAGACTGTACACCGCCAGCCCGATGCCGGACAGATACTGGCTGAGCACAGTGGCAAAGGCCGCCCCCGCCACGCCCCAGTCAAAGCGCAGCACAAAAAGCAAATCCAGCCCAATGTTCATCACCGAGGAAACGCCCAGAAAGGCCAGCGGTACCGCTGAGTTGCCCACCGCCCGCAGCATGCAGGCGAAATAATTGTACAGAAAGGTAGCGGGAATGCCCGCAAAAATCACCAGCAGATACACCCGCATCAGGTCCCAGACCTGTTCCGGCACCTGCAGCAGGGCCAGAATGGGGTCCACCAGCAGATAAACACCCAGAGTGAGCAGGGCAGCCAGCACGCCGATCAGCGTAAAGGAGGCCGCCACGCAGGAACGCATCCGCTCACCATCCCGCTGGCCCCAGCAGATGGACACCAGCGCCCCGCTGCCTATGGCAAGGCCCAGCAGAATCGAGGTGAGAAAGGTCATGAGCGTGTAGGCTGAACCCACCGCCGCCAGAGCGTTCGCCCCCAAAAAGCGGCCCACGATCAGGGTATCGGCAATGTTGTACAGCTGCTGTAGCAGATTGCCCGCGATCATGGGCAGTGAAAACAGAACCAAGGTCTTTGTGATGCCGCCCTGGGTCAGATCCTTTGTCAACGAAAACCGCCTCCATACCAAAACAAAAAGCACCCACCCCGCGCGGCCGGCGGCAAACGCTGGGCTGAGTGCTTTTTATTATAGCATATTTCGTTTCCCGGCAAAAGCATAAAACAGCCACTGCTCCATGACCAAACAGCACAACAGCGCCGCTGCTCCCCATGCCGCAATCAAAGGCAGATAGCAGCCGGTCAGCGCCTGATACTGCTGCGGACCGCTGAACAATGCCTGATAAAAGATCAGAATACGTTCCAGATACCACTTCCAATCAAAGATCTGTTCCGGGGGCAGCCAGCTTTGCGGCAACTGCACCAAACGGCTTAACCCCCAGACAGTAACCAAAGGCCCTGCAAGCCCCCACAGTGCACAGCCAATCTGAAGCATTGCATCACGCGGTGTTTTATCTTCTTGCCGCAATAAACCGATCAACGCTTCCATTCCCTGGTTGGCCCAACGCAGCAGGGGCCACACACCCGCACCGATGATCGTGAAGAGGCACAGCTGGCAGGCAAACTGCCGGACACAGCGCAGGTCCTGTACACTGCCGGACAGCATACCACCCGCAGCGGACTGAGCCGTTTCCCGCAGCTGTTCCAGCGTGCTTTGCTCTTCGGACCAAAGCAGCAGTTCCGTGGCGAGCATCTCTTCTGCCCCATCCCAGCCGGGAGAACGACTCAAATACACCCGCGGCAATTCTCCCGCACAGGCTCTTGGCAAAAAGCGCCGGTCTGCCCGATAGATTCCACAAACTCGATAATACTCGCCTTGAATCAAAAGCTCCGTTCCGATGGCCTGATCGTTTCCCAGCAATTCCAGGACCAACGTATCCGGAATTATCGCAAAAGCCCGGTGCTGAAGAACCGCATCAGGTCCAAACCAGCCCCCTGCGCAAAACCTCATTCCCACTGCGGCCGCATAATTGATGGTCGCGGCAATCAGGCGGACCGCTTTCTCCTGTTTTAATGGCGGGAACGCAATTGTTCCGGTTTGTTCTTCCGCTGCAGCTGCCCGGTCAAGTGCCGTTTCTGCCTGCTGTACACTGACGCCCACCCCGGACGAACTGGAAAACACCACAGCCTCCGGCATTGCAGACCGCATGTCCCAGACCGCTTTGCACTGCATGGCAAAGCAAAACAGCGCGGCTGCCAGCCAAACTCCAATGCGTTTTTTCAGCTCCATAACGGCTGTACCTGCTCCCCGTCGGCCAAAGCCCGGTCAAAATAAGATGCAATGAAATCGTTGCTGCCGATCGTTTCGCCCACCGGCTCGACCGCAGCATTTACTGCGTCGCTTTCCAGCAGCTCCACCATGACCAGATGCACCCTGTATTCCTCGCCCCAGATCCCGTCGGTCTGCTCCACCTTTGCCACTGCATACTGTTCCGGGCCGGTGAGAATCAGACTGGACAGCGGCACCAGGCACTCATATTCCCGGCTGCTGCTTTTCGCCGTCACCTCCACCTGCGCGCCTGGACGGACAATTCCCTGTTCCACCGGCAGCGAGGCTTCAAACCGGTACACGCCCGTCTCTTCCTCCCATTCGTATGGTTCCAGTGCAGTGGAGACTTCCACCGTTTCCAGCGTTCCGTCCTCCTGCTCTGCACGGCAGGTCACATCCAAGGCAAGCTTTTCCTGTTCCAGCAGGGTTTGCGCCTGTGCGGCCGTAAGGCTCCACTGAATGCAGTTCGCGGCCGTGTTCTGGTCAGGGGTGATGCACGCAACCGTTTGCCCCACCGATACCGCACCCGGTCCGGCAAGCTCTGCCACAACCCCATCCGCCGGGGCCGTTACCACGCCGTTTGCCGGGAAGCTGGCGTTCAATTGCCGGTATTCCATTTTTGTCGCCTCCAGCTTTTGCTCCAGTACCAGCCGGTCGCCGCCGGTCCAATTGTATGCGTTGATGTAATTGGTTTGCTCCTGGATCTGCGCTTCCAGAGTTTGCAGCCGGATCATCTGATCCTGCACATCAAGCAACAGCAGGGCATCCCCTTTGCGGACGGCCTGCCCTTCTTCTGCCATTGCCTGCTGAATTATCCAGCTGCCCGCCGCCTGTACACTCTGCTGCTCCGGCTGCTCTGCCGCGGCGGTGGCCAGGTAATGCTCGGTGAAGGAAAGTCGGCCCGAATATGGTTTCACCGCCTGCACCTGGGGCATCAGCTGGGATTGGATCACTCCTGCCAGCACCGTACAAAGCCCCAGAATCACTGCCAGACGCAGCCCCCAGCGCAGCACGGCAGTTTTATATGTGTTCATCGCCGTTCTCCTTTTATTTCAACCCGGAAAATTCGATTCCCTGCACCAGCTCCTTTTGGAAGAACAAAAAGAGGAGCAGCACCGGAAGCAACGCCAGCACGCCGCAAGCAAAGCTTAGAGGAAAATTTTCGCTGTTGACGCTGGCCAGAAACACACTGAGCGGATAACGGGACGCATCCCGTAAAAAGGTCACAGGCTGTTCCACCATATTCCATGCATCAATAAAGGCAAGCAGTGCAAGGCTTACCACCCCGCTTTGGGCGGCGGGAATCATGATGCGTACCAGCTGCTGCCTTGTGGAAGCACCGTCCAGCCGGGCAGCGTCCAGCAGTTCATCCGGCACGCTTTTGAACACCTGCGTCATCAGAAAGGTTCCGAAGGGAGCCAGCGCCACCGGCAGTACCAGGCAGGCCCAGCGGTCCAGCAGGCCCAGCCAGTCCAGCACAATATAGTTGGGTACCAGCGTGACCTGCACCGGCATGAGCATCAGGATAATCAGGATATAATACAAAATCTCCTTGTGCGGGAAACGGTATTTGGCAAACGCAAAGCCACCCATACAGCTGACCGTCAGCTGCCCCAGCACGATAGCCGTGCAAAGCAGCAGGCTGTTCCAGAACTTGATCAGATAGTCCGGCCTGCGCAGCAGCACCTGATACCAGCTTTCCAGCGAGAGCCGGTCCGGCAAAAGATGAAGCCGCACCGCCTCTTCCGCCGTCCCCTCGTAGACCGGGCCGAAGTAATACTCGATCTCCCCGGGGCTCATCAGGCTGCCCAGCAGGGTGAAACACACCGGCAGCAGAATTGCCAGTGCCGCGGCCATGAGAATGCCAGCTGCCGGGATACGAATCATTGCCGGAATGCGCCGCATCTGCCGTTTCCTCCTTTTGTGCATGTAGTTTCTTATTCCGTGCGGTAGATCTGCCAGTAGTTCTGCGCCTTTTGGGCACAGTCCTCATAGCTCGCCGTACCCTCAAAATAGGGTTGGAAGGTTTCCAACAACGTCTCATAGGGCTCCATGGTAAAAACCACTGCACTGGTCTGACCCACCTGGTCCATATAACGCTCCAGCCAGAGAGAGCCGCCATACAGCGTTTCCAGCGGTTTTGTGGAGCTGACCTGCTGGCTCACAAAGTTTTCGCTTCCCTGCAAGACCCAGCCGTAATTGTCGCTCTCACTGGTTCCAGTCCACAGCACCTCTTCCTCCAGCATGGTCCGGATGAATCGCCAGCCGTTCAGCTGGTTTTTCGAATTGGCCAACACCCCGGCCCACTGCCCCACGATCCCGGTGGTCCCTCCCTGCTGGTTGTGGGCCACCAGACAATCCGCGGTCTCGCCCTGCTTCACCGCGTTCAGCTGCTGCAGCCCCAACAGCCGAAACTGATCCTCCGGAGGGGTCTGTTCCGATGCATCTCGGGGATACGCGGCCACCCGCTCGTATTCCAGCCGGCACAGCTCCAGCCACTGGCGGACCTGCGCATCTTCCAGCGGAAGGCTCTCATTTTGCAGATCGCATAGCTCCGGGAACAGGCTCACAAAGGTCTGTGCCAGAACGTAGTCTGCATTTGCCCGGTTTCCGCCACTCCAGCTCAGCTGCGGATTTTGTTCCAGAAAGTGCTGCATGGTATCCAGATACGCTTGCCGGTCCGAAACAGCACCCGGGTCAATTCCATAAAGAGCAAAACGCTCGGCCGTGCTGTTCAGGGACTCCACCCAATAAGTAAGCGGGATCGCATACTGCTCCCCCCGCTCCTGGCCGCTTTGCAGCACCAATTCCTTCAGTGAAGGCAGCTCCTCTCTCTCCGCTTTCATATACGGTGTGAGGTCGCAGAAAACACCTGCCGCCATCTGCTTGGCCGGATTCTGCAAAAAGATGTCGCCTGTGCTGAACAGCACGTCCGGACCATCCCCGGCCATAATCTGGGTGCGCAGCTGGGTCAGCTTCTCCTCATTCTGTACGCTGGATTCATCAATGAAGAAATACTCCACCGTCAGCTCCACATCCGGCCAGGCAGCTGCGAACCGGGCTTTCGCCTTCTCCATGGCTTTGAATTCCGAATAGCGGCCGGTATACTCCGGCGCCACACACAGCACCCGAAGCGCATCCGTCTGCTTTTGTGTGGGGGAGATTCCCCACACCGCGAAACCGCCCAGCCCCAGAATCACTGCTGCGGCCAGCACCAGAGCTGCGCGGCCGCTTCGTTTTGTACTCTGATCCAGCGCTGCTTCCAGGCGTTCCTTCATCTGCTTCTTTTCATGGAACGCGCTGGTGAAGCTTTCCGGTGTGTCGCTCAGCCAGTTCGTTGCTTTTTGTCTCCACCGTTCGAGCCAGTTCATGGTCCTTCCTCCCTTGCCGTTATGTTTCCGTTTTCCGCTGGGCCCACAGCAGCAGCCCCACCAGAAGAAAAATCACGCTGAACAATAAAATTGCCGCCACGGAAAGTCGCTGATAATTCAGGTTGCGGAAATTGTTGTTCGAAAAATGCTGCAGCAGATAGATGCTCTGGGCCGGATATTCCCCGCCCAGCAGGAACGCCTCCCGATACACCTTAAAGCTGTTCACGATGCCGAAGATAAAACCGAAAAACAGGCTGGGAATCAAGAGCGGCAGCGTGATGAACCGGAATTTTGCCCAGGGGCCCGCACCGTCCAGCTCGGCCGTTTGGTAAAGCTCCTCCGGGATCATATTCAGCCCGGCCAGAAACAGCACCACATTGTAGCCGCAGTTTTTCCAGACATACAGGCCAACCAGTACCCAGAAGCTTTCCGGCCCGTTCAGCCATTGCCGGGGGAATAATCCCCACTGTTCCAGCAGCCCGTTCAAAATGCCCGGACCGGCAAACAGAATCTGCACCAGCATCACGATACTGGCGACCGGGAGCACCATGGGCAACAGCAACACCCGGCGCAGCAGGCCAGCTCCCGGAAGCTTCTGCCGAAGCAGCAGCGCCAGCAGCAGTCCCAATGCCATGATCAGCGGCAGTCCCACCGCCAGAAAACGCACCGTATTTACTGCCGCCAATTGGAAGGCCGGGCTTTCCAGCACCTCCCGGTAATTGCGCAGCCCCACAAACCGGAACCCGCCGATTCCAAATGTAAGTGAGTAGCGAAGCATCAGACAAAACGGAAGCAGAAAAAAGATCCCGCTGCCCAGAAACACCGGAGCGGCCAGCATTAACCCGGTCTGTGCCTGCCGCCGGGCAGCCGGACGAAGTTTTTCTCGTATTGCTCGTTTCATCATGATCCCTCACGCCTTGCCGTGAAAAGCGTCCACTCGTGCTACAGGTTTCTTTGCATGTTCCAGAAGTGCAGCCCCATAAAGGATTCGCTGGGAAGTATCCGTCCCTACTAGCACCGCTTCGTCACAGGCAAGCTCCAGATCATGGTGAGCCGTTCCGCGCATGATCCACACCAGTGGATTGAACCAGTGCACGCAGGCCGCCGCCAGAAACAGCAGCTTCCAAAACAAATCCCCACGCCTCAGATGGATGCATTCATGCCGCAGCACCGCTCCCATAGCAGGTTCGCTGGAAAAAACTTCCGGCAAAAGAAGCATCGGACGGAAATACCCCAAAACCAGCGGCGCAGGCAATTTTGCGTTGTAGTAAGCCCGCGGAGGCCGGGAAAGCCCTGCCGCACTGCTTTCCGCTGCGATTTGTTGCAGCAGTTTTTCATCCTGAACCGGCCGGTTCCACCGCAGCGTCTGCCGCCTCCAGAGAAAATACCGCAGCAGCTGTCCCGCCGCGCACAGCAGAATCCCGCTGACCCACACGCCGCAAGCAACGGAAAGCGCAGACGGCCCCGCCTTTTGCAGCAGAATGGGCGGCGTTTCCGGCTGCTGGAAATCTGCTTCCGGGTCCGGTGATGCCGGCGGTTGCTCTGTATCATTTTCCTTTTTCTGCTGCCCGGCAGCTTGCGGCACCGGTGCTGCATCCTTCTGTGGGAGTGAATACGCCGCACTTTGGCCGTATTGGGGCTGGCTCAGTCTTTGGGGCAGTTCAATCCGAAGAATCCCGCTTTCCAGCGGAAGAGGAATCAGCAGCCGCACAGCCAGCAGCAGCCAAACTACACACCGCCAGCGGGCGCTGTATCGCCGGGCAATACCCGAGCGGAGCAGCAAAAGCACCAGGATCGCCGCCCCCGCTGACAGGCTGAGCCCGAATCCATTCAACAGCAGCTGTGTACCGCTCATTTCAGTTCCTCTTTCGCCTTTTGCAGGATGGCTTCCAGCTCCTGAATATCCGCCGCACTAAGGCCCTTGCCCCGCTGCAAGGCTGCGATGAATCCGGCGGGCTGACCCCCATACAACCGCTCCAACAGACTTTCACTCTCGCTGGCCAGATACTCGTCCCGGCTGATCAGCGCTTCGTAACGATATCCCCGCCCCTCTTTGTTCCGGCGCACAAAGCCCTTCTTTTCCAGCCGGGTCAGCATCGTGACCAAAACCTGCGGCGCCCAGCCGTTTTTCTGGCCCGGCACCTGGTCCAGTTCACTGCGCAGCAGCGGGTGGTCCGCCTGCCAGAGCGCCTGCATCACTTCCAGCTCTCCATCCGGGAGCCTGCGAATTGATTCCTTCATCGTCGTCTCTCCTTTGTTTATAATACAGCTGTATTAATTAAGATTATAATACACTTGTATTATAATCTTGTCAATTCCTTTTTGCCGCACAAAAAAGTCCCTATGCCAAACAACTTCGGCATAGGGACTTTCGGTCGTTTTGGGTTTAGCAGCCCAGGTAGGCTTTGCGCACTTCGATGTTGTTGGCCAGCTCGTCCGCAGGACCTTCCATCTTTACGGTGCCGGTTTCCAGCACGTAGGCGCGGTCGGCGATCTCCAGGGCCATCTTGGCGTTCTGTTCCACCAGCAGAACGGTCACACCGTCCTTGTTCACGTCCTCAATGATCTTGAAGATCTCCTTTACCAGCAGGGGCGACAAGCCCATGGAGGGCTCATCCAGCAGCAGCATCTTGGGTTTGCACATCAGCGCACGGCCGATGGCCAGCATCTGCTGCTCGCCGCCGGACAAAGTGCCCGCCTGCTGCTTGCGCCGCTCTTTCAGGCGGGGCAGACGGTCGAACACCATTTCCAGGTCCTGAGCGATGGCGGAAGCGCCGTCCTTGCGGGTGAACGCACCCATGGACAGGTTCTCCTGCACGGTCAGGTGGCTGAACACCCGGCGGCCTTCCGGCACCTGGGCCAGGCCCAGCCGGATGATTTTATGGGCTTCCATCTGGCTGATGCGGCTGCCCAGGAAGTCGATGGTACCGCTCTTGGGCTTCAGCAGGCCGGAAATGGCGTGCATGGTGGTGGTCTTACCGGCGCCGTTGGCGCCGATCAGGGTCACGATCTCGCCCTCGTCCACATGGAACGAGATATCCTTAATGGCATGGATGGAGCCATAGAACACATTCAGATCGCTTACGCGAAGCATCTCACCCATGGTCAGTCACCTCCCAGATATGCCGCAATGACCTTGGGGTTATTGCGGATGGATTCGCCGTTGCCCTGGGCGATGACCCGGCCGTAATCCAGCACATAGATGTATTCGCAGATGCCCATCACGAAGTTCATGTCGTGCTCAATGAGCAGGATGGCCACGCCGAACTCCTTCTGCACGAACTTGATGGTGTTCATCAGCTCCTCGCTCTCGCTGGGGTTCATACCGGCGGCGGGTTCGTCCAGCAGCAGCAGCTTGGGATTGGTGGCCAGGGCGCGGGCGATCTCCAGCTTACGCTGCTTGCCGTAGGGCAGGCTGGAAGCGGGCAGATTGGCTTCCTTGTCCAGATCAAAGATCTTGAGCAGCTTCATGGCCTTGTAGTCCATCTCCTGCTCCTTCTCCTTGAAGCCGGGCAGGCGGAACACGCCGGTCCACATGGGATACTTGACCTGGTTGTGCAGGCCGATCTTCACGTTGTCCAGCACGGTCATCTGGCTAAACAGACGGATGTTCTGGAAGGTACGGGCAATGCCGGCCTGGTTGATTTTGGCCGGGGCCTTGCCGGTGATGTTCTTGCCGTCCAGGATGATATCGCCCTCAGTGGGACGGTACACGCCGGTGAGCATGTTGAACACGGTGGTTTTACCGGCGCCGTTGGGGCCGATCAGGCCATACAGATGGCCCTTTTCGATCTTCATATCCAGCTGGGCCACCGCCTGCAGACCGCCGAAAGCGATGCCCACGTTCATTACTTCAAGCAGAGCCATGGATCATGCCTCCCCCTTCGTTTGTTTTTTTACCCGGGCCAGCTTCTGGAGCGGGCCGGTGGCGGAGAGCTTTTCCCACACCTGATGACGCCAGGCGACCACCTGGGCGCTCTGGTTGAAGATCATCATAACGATCAGGATCACCGCATAAATCAGCATGCGGTAGTCGTTCAGGCCGCGCAGCATCTCGGGCAGCACATACAAAACCGCCGCCGCGATCACGGAACCGCGGATATTGCCGATGCCGCCCAGAACCACAAACACCAGAACCAGGATGGAGGTGTTGTAGTCAAACTTCTTGGCCGCCAGAGCGGACATGTTCAGCGCGTACAGCACGCCCGCCATACCGGCCAGGAAGGCGGAGGTGATGAAGGCCATCAGCTTGTACTTGGTCACATTGATGCCGGTGGCTTCGGCGGCGATGCGGTTGTCTCGAATGGACATGATCGCACGGCCGGCGCGGGAGTTGATCAGGTTCAGCACCACAAACAGGGTGATAAGCACCAGAATGATGCCAGCAGTGAAGCTGGAGGCCTTGGTCATGCCGCTGATGCCGATGGCACCGTTGATGATGACCTCGCCGTCCTCGCCCATGTTCAGGGAGGTGGCGTCCTTCATGGAGAAGTGGAAGCCGTTGCTGTCCCAGCCCAGATAGATGGCATTCAGAATGTTCTTGATGATCTCGCCGAAGGCCAGGGTCACGATGGCCAGATAGTCACCCCGCAGCCGCAGCACGGGGATGCCGATCAGGAAGCCGAACACACCGGCCATCACGCCGCCGATGAGCATGGACACTGCCAGACCCAGAACGGAGGGCAGGCTCTGACCTGCGATCATCCAGAACACCGCACCGGAGAAAGCGCCGACGCTCATGAAGCCCGCATGGCCCAGGCTCAGCTCGCCCAGGATACCGACGGTCAGATTCAGAGAGACTGCCAGGACCACATAGGTACAGATGGGCACCAGCATGCCCTGCATGGAATTGCTCAGCAGGCCGCCGCTGGACAGCAGCTGCATCACCAGATAAAACAGCACCACGATGCCGTAGGTGATCAGGTTGCTTCGGGTGGACTTTTTCATGGTTTTCAGAATATTCATAACCGCCACCTCACACCTTTTCACTGATTTTCTTGCCCAGCAGACCGGTGGGACGCACCAGCAGCACGATGATCAGCACCGCGAACACGATGGCGTCCGCCAGCTGGGTGGAAATGTAAGCTTTGCTCATGATCTCGATCACGCCCAGCAGGATGCCGCCCACAAAAGCGCCGGGAATGGAACCGATGCCGCCGAACACCGCGGCGGTGAAGGCCTTGATGCCGGGCATAGCGCCGGTGGTGGGCTGCAGGGTGGGATAAGCCGAGCACAGCAGCACACCGGCCACTGCCGCCAGAGCGGAACCGATGGCGAAGGTCATGGCGATGGTGGAGTTCACGTTGATGCCCATCAGCTGAGCAGCGCCCTTATCCTCGCTCACGGCCAGCATGGCACGGCCCATTTTGGTGTTGTTCACGAAGAAGATCAGGCCAGCCATGATGACGGCGCTTACCAGGATGGTCACGATGGTCTCGCCGGAGATGACCAGCCGGCCGCCTGCCAGCTGCACCGGAGCCAGGCCCACCACGGAGGTGAAGGACTTGGGGTCCGCGCCCCAGATGAGCAGAGCCAGGTTCTGAAGCAGATAGCTCACGCCGATGGCGGTGATCAGAACCGCCAGCGAGGAGGCGCTGCGCAGCGGCTTATAGGCAAACCGCTCGATCACGATGCCCAGCAGCGTGCACAGGGCCATGGAAATAACAATGGCCAGCAGCGGAGGCATGCCCATCTGGTTCACCGCAATGAACACGATGTAGCTGCCCACCATGATCACATCACCATGGGCGAAGTTCAGCATCTTGGCAATGCCGTACACCATGGTGTAGCCCAGGGCGATGATGGCATACACACTGCCCAGGCTGATGCCGTTGATTAAGTAGGACAGAAATTCCATACTCGATTCCCCTTTTTTCGCGGCGGCGGACCGGTGATGCCTACACCTGTCTGCCGCCACCGCACAGAATATATGGATTATTATAGCACTGCTGTAAAGTGCACACAAGAATCCCGCAGCATTTTCTGCCGGATTTTGCCGGATTTTTGAATAAAAAAGGGCTGCTGCGCCCCCGGCGAGCAGCCCTTTCAGCACCGGACCAGGCCGGACTGTTTCAATTACATTGCGGTGTAAGCACCGTTCTGGATCTTAACGGCACGAGGAGCCTTGTTCACTTCGCCGGTGGCTTCCCACTTCATGCCTTCGCCGGTCAGGCCGTCCACAGTGATCTGGGTCATGGCGGTCTTCAGGGCGTCACAGATAGCGGAAGCGTCCATATCAGCGGTCACGCCGCCCTGCTCGCAGGCAGCCAGGATGGTGTAAACACCGTCGTAAGCATCAGCAGCAAACTGGTTGGGCGTCTCGCCGAACTTCTCCTGGTACTTGGACACGAAGTTCTGGGTCTTCTCGTCCTGTGCGTCGGCAGCGAAGGGAGTCAGCAGCATAACGCCCTCGAACAGAGAGGTGTCGGCGCCTTCGATGGTCAGCAGGCCGTCCAGACCGTCGCAGCCAAACACAGTGGCGGTGCAGCCCTGCTTGTTCATCTCCTGGATGATCAGGTTGGCTTCGCTGTAGTAGATGGGCAGGAACACCAGCTCAGCGCCGGAGCTCTTGGCCTTCTGGACCTGTACGGAGAAATCGGTCTTGTTGTCGGCAGTAAAGGCTTCGTCGGCCACGATCTCCAGGCCCTTCTTGGCAGCCTCTTCCTTGAACTTGTCGTGGATGCCGGAAGAATAAGCGTCGGAGCTGTCGTAGATCACGGCGATCTTGGTGGCCAGGCCGTTATCGGCGATGTAGTCCGCGGAAGCGACGCCCTGGTTGGGGTCGGTGAAGCAGACCTGGAAGGCATTGTCTTCCTTGATGACGTCCACCGCAGAAGCGGAGGGAGTCAGCAGGAACATGTTGTCAGCCGCGGTCTCGGGAGCTACGGTCAGGCAGGGCTGGGTGGTAACGGTGCCCAGCAGGGCCTGCATGCCCCAGTCCTTCAGGTTGTTGTAAGCGTTCAGGGACTTCTCGGGGTCGTTCTCGTCGTCCTGGAAGTTCAGCACGAACTGCAGGCCGCCCTGGGCGTTGATCTCTTCCACAGCCAGCTCGGCGCCGTTCTTAACAGCGTTGCCGTAGATGGCAGCGCCGCCGGTCAGGGGGCCGATGCCGCCGATCTTAATGGCTGCGCCGGAGGCGGTGCCGGTGGTGGATGCTGCACCGGAAGCAGTGGATGTCGCGCCGCTGGTGCCGGATGCACCGCCACAAGCAGCGAAGCTGAATGCCATTGCGGCCGCAAGGACCAAACTCATTGCTTTTTTCATGTGGGTTCTCCTCCGATCTTCCCCCGCACACCCCTTATCTGTTTTCTGTGGGGGGAATTTTTTGCTTTTCTAAATTATACGGACATCAGTGCAAAATTGCAATTCGCTATTTTCACATACTTTTTATCGTTGTAAAGCGTAAACGTGGTGATAATGCACAGTAATCTTTGTTTTTTTGGACAAAGGAAACTGTTCATTTGGCAATTTGTAATGCTTTCGTTATTATTCTTCCCGCAAAAAGCCGTTTTTTCAGCAAAAAAGAGCGTTTTAAGCATTGCAAACCCTTCGCTTTTCTGTATAATAGGTGTATTACCTTTTTCCGTGTGTGCATTTTGCCCGCGGTGGGGATACTTTTGTGTAGGGAGCGTTATAAAAGTATGAAACTGCTGGAAGAGCGAATCGTAAAGGACGGTCAGGTCCGCCCGGGCAATATTATTAAAGTGGATTCCTTTTTGAACCATCAACTGGATGTGAACCTGCTGGACGAGATCGGCAAGGAATTCTACCATATTTATAAAGACGACGGCATCAACAAGATCCTCACCATTGAGGCTTCCGGCATTGCCATTGCCTGCATGACCGCACGTTACTTCGATGTTCCGGTGGTGTTCGCCAAAAAGGCCAAGAGCAAAAACCTGGACGGCGAGGTCTTTACCTCCACCGTACATTCCTTTACTTATGGCAAGGAATACGACATCACCCTGGCCAAGAAGTTCCTGGGACCCCAGGACCGGGTGCTGATCCTGGATGACTTCATGGCGGTGGGCAAGGCCATGCACGGTCTGCTGGACGTGTGCGAGCAGGCCGGGGCCACTGTGTGCGGCATCGGTATCACCATTGAAAAGGGCTTCCAGCCCGGCGGTGACTCCCTGCGTGCCGCGGGCTATAAGCTCACCAGCCTGGCCATTGTGGAAGGCGTGGACGACGAGGGCAACATCATCTTCCGTCCGCAGGAGGACTAAGTTTTCCGCAGGCCATTTTGCGGTTTGCGCCGCAGGGGAAAGCCGCAAGGCCTTCCCGGGCCTTTTGAGAAAACTTCATCAAGCAAAAAAGAACACCCGGATGAAAACTCATCCGGGTGTTCTTTTTGTTCTTTCGGGGAACCTGTCCGCTTATTCCGCAGCCTGCTCGCCTTCGGGCTGGGCATTCTGCTTCACACGGTCGATGATCAGTTCGTAGCCGCCGTTGCCGTACTGGATGCAGCGGTTGATGCGGCTGATGGTTGCCGTGCTGATCTCCACGCTCTTCACGATCTGCTCGTAGGTCTTGCCATCCAGCAGCATCTTGGCAGCTTCCAAACGCTGGGCCATGTCGGCCAGCTCCTTCATGGTGCAAAGATCCTCAAAGAAGGTATAGCACTCTTCCATGCTCTGCAAAGAAAGGATGGCCTCGAACAACGCGGTGGTCGCGGGGTTTCTCAGATGATTCTTGTCAGCCATTACGCACCTCACAATTTGCTTTCTTGTTTTATTTGACTAAAGTGTATCACATAAAATTCCAAAAAGCAAGCCCGCATGATGGAATTTTTACGTTAATTTACACAAAGCTTTGCCTGGTTTGACGCAGCTCCCACAGGCAAAAAAACAGAGCCTGCCCCACCTTATTTTCAGCGGACGGCCCTTATCTCTCATGAGCAGGGATTATTGTAGCACGACTTTTGGCCATTTGCAAGCGATTTGGTCGAATTACCACTTTATTATTGCAAATTAGTGCATTGGAACAATGTGTATGTACCAAAAGGACAAAACCATACGATCAAAACTCCATTGAAACGCCAAAACCCAAGATTTTCCTATTTCAAATTCCGCAAAACGGAGCATGCTCCGCTTGCTTTTTGCGCGCTTGTGGCTCATTGCCTGCCTTTGTAATCAAGCCCTGAAAAGAGCATAGAAAAAGGGCGGCGCTCGTTCTGAGCGCCGCCCCTTACGGCTTGTTTGTCGGCCCTTGTGCGCTGTTTCGCGGTGTGCGACTTAAAACCACCGCGAACGCCGGGCCGAAGCCTTCTATTCACAATCGGATCGCCGGGCTGCACACAGCCCCGTCTGTTCTCCCAAAGGCTTTCGCCCACAAAAACGGGACCAGCACCGCACCGGCAGGATGAAAGCGAATGATCTGCGCCGCAATGGGCGCGGGTAAGTCGGAATCGACTTACTTCATCATGCTGGCAACCTCGGCAGCGAAGTCGTCGGACTTCTTCTCCAGGCCCTCGCCCTTCTCGTAGCGGGCGAACTTGGTGATCTTGATCTCGCCGCCCAGCTCCTTGGCCACCTTATCGGTGTACTTGGCAACGGTCAGCTCGTTGTCCTTAACGAACTCCTGATCCACCAGGCAGTTCTCCTTGTAGAATTTGCCGATGCGGCCCAGAACCATCTTCTCCTTGATGGCGTCGGGCTTGTTGGCGTTCTTGGGATCGTTGGCGATCTGAGCCAGCAGGATCTCCTTCTCCTTCTCGATCACCTCAGCGGGCACGTCGGCCTCGCACAGGTAGCCGGGGTTGGCAGCGGCGATCTGCATGGCGATGTCCTTGCCGTAAGCCTCGAACTCGGGCTTCGCAGCGATCTCCTCGCTGGTCTCGAAGCCAACCAGAACAGCATGGGTGCCGCCGGCATGGATGTAAGCGGAGCAGATGCCCTCGAAGCGCTCGAAACGGCGGATCTTGATGTTCTCGCCGATGACCAGGATCTTCTCCTTCAGAGCAGCCTCAACGGTGTCCTCGCCCATCTTGCAGGCCAGCAGAGCGTCCACGTCAGCGGGGTTCTGCTCGGCAACAACGCCAGCAACATCCTTTACGAAGGTCTGGAACATGTCGTTCTTGGCAACGAAGTCGGTCTCGGCGTTCACCTCAACCACAACGCCCACCTTGCCGCAGACAGTGGCGTAAACCATGCCCTCGGCGGCGATGCGGCCAGCCTTCTTCTGAGCGGCGGCCAGGCCCTTCTCACGCAGGTACTCAACAGCCTTCTCGAAATCGCCGTTAGACTCGGTCAGAGCCTTCTTGCAATCCATCATGCCGCAGCCGGTCTGCTCACGCAGGTTCTTAACGTCTTGTGCAGTAAAAGCCATTTTGATTATCCCCTTTCGTTATCGGTGGAAAATGGTGGGTGCTCAGGCCTCAGCAGCCTCAGCGGTCTCCTCGGCGGCGTTCTGCTCGCCCTGGCGGCCTTCCATCACGGCGTCGGCCATAGCGCCGGCGATCAGCTTAACAGCACGGATGGCGTCGTCGTTGCCGGGGATCACGTAGTCGATCTCGTCGGGGTTGCAGTTGGTGTCGACGATAGCTACGATGGGGATGTTCAGCTTGCGGGCCTCAGCCACAGCAATGCGCTCCTTGTGGGGGTCAACGATGAACATCGCCTTGGGCAGGCCGTGCATGTTCTTCACACCGCCCAGGAACTTCTCCAGCTTCTCGATCTCCAGCTCCAGCTTGGCAACTTCCTTCTTGGGCAGCAGATCAAAGGTGCCGTCCTCGCTCATCTGGCGCAGCTGCTCCAGACGGTCGATGCGCTTGCGGATGGTGCGGAAGTTGGTCAGCATGCCGCCCAGCCAACGAGCGTTTACATAGTGCATGCCGCAGCGGGTAGCCTCGTCCTTAATGGACTCCTGAGCCTGCTTCTTGGTGCCGACGAACAGGATCTCGCCGCCCTCGGAAGCAACCTCGCGAACAAAGTTGTAAGCCTCGTCCAGCTTCTTAACGGTCTTCTGCAGGTCGATGATGTAGATGCCGTTGCGCTCGGTGAAGATGTACTTCGCCATCTTGGGGTTCCAGCGGCGGGTCTGATGACCGAAGTGCACACCGGCTTCGAGAAGCTGCTTCATAGATACTACTGCCATGTTTAAATCCTCCAAAAAATTGTTTTTACCTCCGCATTGCATGCATGGTCTCCCACCCTAGCGGGCACAGGGGAACAAAGCAATGCGTGTGTATTGCCGGTATAGTATACCACAAGGGTGCCGGGATTACAAGCACTTTTTTCGCATTTCTCCGCGAAAAAAGCCGCGAAACCACGCAAAAAAGGGCGGCGCAGCCCCGCAAGGCCCCGCCGCCCTCTCTCATTGCCCGCCCAGGGCGTATTCCTGGCCGAACATCAGGTCGTATTGCAGCATCCAGTGCTCGTCAAACCACTGGGTCTGCTCTTCGGTCAGCTCCTCGGTATCCGCCGAGCCGTCCGGCTGGATGGTCACGCCGTGGGTCCGGCTGCGGTAAGCCGACAGCTGATCGATCAGATGGTCGAACAGCGCGGGCTGTTCCAGGCCGTAGAGCTCAAAGGTCACCGGGCTGATCTCATAGGCGCCCACGGTGCCGATGTCCACCGGCTCGTCCCAGTAGTTGGACCAGATCATCAGGGGCATCTGGTGCAGCTCCGGCGCCTCGCTGTCCTGCGAGGAGGAGTAGCCGGCGGCGGTGTAGACCTCATAGCCGCTGCCGATGGGATTATAATGGTCGCCCCAGAACACCAGAATCACCGGCTCGTCCACCTGGGAGAAGTAATCGGTCAGCTCGCCCAGCATGGCGTCCGCTTCTTTTACACCGGTGGCAAAGTCCCGCAGAGCGCCCAGGGTCTTGTCGCTGATGCCCTCGGGGGCCTTCACGATGTCCACCAGCTCCTCCTCGGGGTAGTTGGCCTCGTTGTAGCTGGTGTGGTTCTGCATGGTCACCGCGTGCATGAACAGGGGCTGATCCTGATCCCGCTCCTCCCATTCCTGGATGATGCGGCGGGTCATCTCGGCGTCGGTCACCAGACCGCCGCCCCAGTAGTAGTCGCGCTTCTTTTCGGGATTTTCAAAATTCTCCAGAGAGATGAATTCATCAAAGCCCAGGTTGGGGTAGGCGGTGTTGCGGCTCCAGAACTTGGCATAATAGCAATGGATGGCCTGCGTGGCATAGCCCTGCTCTTTTAAATAAGAAGCAACCGAGAACATGGGCCGGGTCACATGCTGCTGGAAGGGCTTGCAGCCGCTGGGCAAAAACTCCACCGAGTAGCCGGTGAGCGCCTCAAATTCCACATCGCAGGTACCGCCGCCAAAGCTTGGGCTGTAAGCCTTGCCGTAGGCGGCGCTTTCCATCAGCCGATGCAGATTGGGGGTGACCTCCTGGTCAAATTCCACCCCGTACTCCTCCAGCTCGGCCACGTCCCAGAAGGACTCGTTCATCACAAAGATGATGTTGGGCTGCTTCACCGCCCCGTCGCCCTCGTTTTTGTAGCTGCCGGTGAATTCCGGCGCCAGGTCCCGGGAGGCATCCTTGTCGATGATCTCCTGAACCGCCTCCTGGCTGTAGCCGGCGGGCTTGTCCACCTGCAGGTTCTGGATGTTGGTCAGAAAGCCTGCGATCACGCCATAGTTGCGGTAATAGCGGTTCTGCATCCACATATCCGGGGTGATGCCCACCATCTGGGAGACCGTGGGGCTGATGAACACTCCGAACACCAGTGCCAGCGCACCCACAGCGGGGATGCCCGCACCCAGCAGCCGGGAACGAACACTGGTTTTGGGCTCCCGCACAAAGCAGGCCAGCACGAACAGCGCAGCGAAGATCAGCGCGCTGACCCACATGGAGGTCTGCAGCTCCACGCCGGACTTGCCCGCCACGTCGGTGGCTTCCGAAAACTGGGACAGGTCCCAGGGGAAGAAGGGCTCGCCCCGCAGCTTCAATTTAAAGTATGTAACCGCCGCCGGGATGCAGCCCAGCAGCCCGGTCACAGTTACCGCCAGCGGATGCAGCCGGGTGGCCCGGGCCAGTGCCTGATAAATGCAGCCCAGCAGCAGCCAGGTGAGCAGGAAGGCGGGCAGATGGGGCAGCACGTTATCGGTGAGCACCTTCATGGTCAGCTCGCCCCGGTGAATCCACTCGGTACATACCAGGGTGATCAGGCTCACCACCGGAGCCATGGCATAGCGCAGCGGGCTGAGCCGCCGGGCAATGCCGTCAAAAATCGACGGTTTTGTCTTAACGCTTTGCAACGATTTGTTCCTCCTTTGACCGGGCGGCGCGGCCCGCTCCGGCAGACTTCCCCGCCCCGGCCCCGCACCCTTTGCTGAAAAGGAAACGAGGCTCAGGCGGTATTTGTTTCATTTCCCGGGCAATTTTTTGCCCGCAGATTGTTTTTGGCAACGGCAACACCGCATAAATTCAGGTGTTGGCGTGAATTGCGGGGTGTTGCCTCTGGTTCACGTAAAACGGAAACGCTGTTTATTATACGATGCTTTTTGCAGGCGGCGCAAGTTTTCAGCTGCTTACAAATTTGTGAAAGATTGCCCAAATGCCCTCTTCCGGCTTCTGGCGCTGGGATTCCGGCAGCGGACAGTTCACCAAAATCACATCCTCGCCGATGGTCTCGATCTGCCGCCAGGGAATGATCAGATCCTCTTCCCTGCCCAGCAGGCCGAACCAGCGGGGCCGCCCCCTCAGGATCAGCCCCTGCACCTGGGCACTGCTCACCTCCAGCTCCAGATCGTCGGCCCGTCCCAGCTTCGCGCCGGAGCCCAGCTGCACCACGTCCTTTTTGCACAGTTGCCGCAATGTCACAGCCCATCGCCCCCTTTTGTTTTCTTCCATTGATATGCCCCAGCGCGGCTGCTCATGCCCAAAGTTTTGCCGGGGCATTGGCCCAAAGGGGAAAATCGTGTATAATAAAGGCAATATCCCCGGGCCGTGCGCCCTTGGACGATTGCAAAGGAGAATCTGGCCTTATGTATAAAAACATCATCTTCGATCTGGGGGGCGTGGTGGTCGACTTCAAGCCCCGGGAGTTTCTGCTGGAGCGCTTTTACAATGAGGAGATCGAGCAGAAGGTATTCGAGCTGACCTTCGGCAGCGAGGAGTGGCTGCTGCTGGACGCCGGCAAGCTGAGCCGGGCCGAGGGCAACGCCCTGATGCTGGAAAAAGCCACTGCCGCCGGCTGTGCCTTCGAGGTACAGAGCGTGCTGGACGACTGGGCCCGTATGCTGAAGACCCGCCGCAAAACCGTGGAGGTGATCAAGCGGCTGAAGAAGATGGGCTTTTCCATCTACTATCTGTCCAACATTCCTCAGGACGTGATCGACGAGATCCGCCAGCGGGAGTTCTGGCCCCTGTTCGACGGCGGCATCGCCTCCTGCGAGGCAAAGCTCACCAAGCCGGACCCGGCCATCTACAAGCTGCTGCTGGAGCAGTACAGCCTTGTCCCCGCCGAGACCATCTTTGTGGACGACCACAAGCCCAACACCACCGCCGCCTTCGACCTGGGGATCACCGGCATCCACTACAAGGGCAGCTCCTCCTTCATCCGGGCGCTGAACACCTGCGGCATTCCCATCAAGGAGCATCTGCTCTGGTAATTTTTACCCTTCCATAAAACAACCTATGCGCCGCGCGCTTTCCCTTTCCGGGAGATGTGCGCGGCGCATTATTTTTTTGACAGCTTTCTCCGGGCCGCCGCGCTACAATCGAAGCCAGAGCGGGCGAACATGCCCGGCGAAAGGAGCGGAGTACAGCTGTGAAGACCGTGATCTATCTGGACGTGCTTTTGCTGGTAAATTTTCTGGTGGCCTATCTTCTGCTGCGTGCGGTGGGCTTTTTGTGCGGCGCGCCGCCGGGCTTTTGGCGCACCTGCGCCGGGGCGGTGATGGCCGCTTTGTCCTCGCTGATTCTTCTTGCCCCGCCGCTGCCCGCTGCTCTGAGCCTTTTGTACCAGGCCGCCAGCGCCGCTGCCGTATGCCGGACGGCCTGCCCATTCCGGGGCTGGCGAGGTTTTGCGCACCAGACCGTGTGGTACTTTCTTTTGAATCTGGGACTGGCCGGAGCAGTGCTGCTGGCTTTGAGCCGCGGTCTTCCTCTGGGCGCGCAGACCAACAACTTCGCGGTCTATTGGGCGGTCTCCCCCAGCCTGCTGGTGGGATGCGCCGTACTGGTCTATCTGACCCTGCGGCTGGTGCTGCTGGTTTTCGGCGGGCCGAAGGAAACCGAATGCTGGCAGCTCCGGCTTTCTCTGGACGGTGCGGATGGTCCGCCGCTTGCCGCCCTGCTGGACACCGGTTTTCTGCTGCGGGACCCTCTGAGCGGTCAGGCGCCGGTGCTGGCCAGCTACACCAGCCTGCGCGGCGCTTTGCCGGAGGCTGTCGCCGCCTTTCTGGCAGGCTTTTTTGCCGGAGCCTGCCCCGAACCGCCGCCCGGCACGCCCGTTCGGCTGATCCCCTGCAAGACCGCCAGCGGCATGCGTACTCTGCCCGCCGTGGGCGGCTTTTCCGCCCGGCTTTCCGGCCCCGGCAAGGTCCGGCAGGCAGACCGTGTACTGGTGGTTTTCACCGACCAGACCCTGGCGGACGGCTCGGTACAGGCGCTGTTCGGCGCCGAATTTTATCACACCGCACGGCCCGTGCAGCGCCGTTTTGCACAAGCCGGGCGGGAAAGGAGCGCTGTGGAATGAAATGCAATTGGCTTTCCCGCGCCTGGCACGCTCTGCTTTGCTGGCTCTGTCTGCCGGACGCGGTGTACTACATCAACGGACCGGAGACTCTGCCCCCGCCCCTGACTCCCGCCGAGGAAAAGCTGGTCTTTGCCGGGCTGGAGGAGGGCCGCCAGAGCTGCCGGGACATCCTGATTACCCACAATCTGCGGCTGGTGGTCTACATCGCCAAAAAGTTCGAGGGCAGCAACGTTTCGGTGGAGGACATTATCTCCATCGGTACCATCGGGCTGATCAAGGCGGTGAACACCTTTGCCCCCTCCAAGAACATCAAGCTGGCCACATACGCCAGCCGGTGCATTGAAAATGAGATTCTGATGTATCTGCGCAAGAGCAGCAACCGCCGTCAGGAGGCCAGTATCGACGAGCCGCTGAACACCGACGGCGACGGCAACGAACTGCTTCTCTCGGATGTGCTGGGCAGTGACCAGAACCAGATCAGCGCCCAACTGGAGCAGGACGCGGAAAAAGACATGCTGCGTCAGGCGGTGGCCCGGCTGGCCCCCCGGGAGCGGCAGATCATGCAGATGCGCTTTGGTCTGACCGATGGCATCGAGCGCACACAAAAAGAGGTAGCGGACGCCATCGGCATCTCGCAGAGCTATATCTCCCGGCTGGAAAAGCGGATCATCCTGCGGCTGCGCCGGGAACTGGAAAAATCACTCTGAAAGGCAATGCAGGGCCGGGCAAGAAATTCTTGCCCGGCCCTGCATTTTATCGAGTGACGGCGCACCGGCAATCCGCCGCGAAGCGCTCCAGCAGGCTGCCCGCAAGCCCCATCTCCCCCGAGGGCAGATACAGCCCATAGCAAAAACCGTCCCGCTGCCAGCAGGCCAGCGCACTGCCGCCGGGTGCCTGGCGCAGCTCGGTGCGCACGCCGCTCACCGGCCGCACCGTGAGCTGGTCGTACTCCGGCAGCCCCAGCTCCCACAGACGCAGCTCCTCTCCTTCCGGAGCCACCCGCAGCACCGCCGTCCAGCTGGGCTGAATAAAGAATTCCAGCTGGCCCACGCGCCGCCCCATCAGATACACCCGGTCCAGCCGCAGATAAGGCGTGTCGGGCAGCTGCGTCACCTTGAAGCCCGCCTTTGCGGTGAAATCCGGCGTTTGCAGCTGCTGCTTCTCCCGGACGCAGCGGTCATAGAAGATCGCCCACAAAAAGGCTAGCCCCGCCGTGAGCAGGAGCACTATTCCCATGCAGCACAGCAGCCAAAGTTCCGAGGTCATCGTCGCATCCACTCCCTTGCATCGTTTGTGTTCACAGTATGCCGGGCGGTCATTTTGTGTGAATCTTGCTGCCTTAACCGGTGTGGCATAAGAAAACAACGGTTCTGCCGTAGGATTTTGGCGCACAAAATGTTCAAAGGGGCGGGCAAGCCACCAAGGCTTGCGCCGCCCCTTTTCGCACTTTCTGCATCCAAAATCCTGGGGCACGGGCTGCGGGCGCGTCAATGATGCGCCCGCTCTGCTTCGCAGACCGCCCTGGCCGGTCGAAGAACCCACTGGGTTCTTCGCGGTTTGCGCCGCCCCGGCACCCTTGGTGGTTGTCAAGGGGCTTTGACGCTGCAATCCCGCAAAAGCGGCCCTTTTCCGGCGTCGTTTTCTTATGTCACACCGGCTTTATTCCTGCTTTTTTGCGGCTGCGGGCCCTGATTTTGCCAGCCCCGTTCCTGACTGCCCTGCCCCCGCCGCGGCCATACTTTGAACAGGCACCCTTGCCTGTTTGGAGTGTGAATGCGTTTGTATTACAACAAAGTGGAGCTGTGCGGCGTGGACACCGCCCGCCTGCCGGTGCTGAGCGAGGCGGAGAAAAAGCGGCTGCTGCTTGCCGCGCACGAGGGCGACGACACTGCCCGCCAAACTATGATCCAGGGCAACCTGCGTCTGGTGCTCAGCGTGGTGCAGCGTTTTTCCGGCCGGGGCGAATGCATGGATGACCTGTTCCAGGTGGGCTGCATCGGACTGATCAAGGCCATCGACAACTTCGACCCCAATCTAAATGTGCGTTTTTCCACCTACGGCGTGCCCATGATCGTGGGCGAGATCCGCCGCTTTCTGCGGGACAACAACCCCTTGCGGGTGAGCCGCTCCATGCGGGACACCGCCTCCCGGGCCATGCAGGCCCGGGAGCAGCTGCAGAAGGAGCTGGGCCGGGAGCCCAAAGCAAAGGAGATCGCCGCCCGGCTGGACATGCCGGAGCGGGCGGTGACTCTGGCGCTGGAGAGCGTGGTGGAGCCGGTGAGCCTGTACGAGCCGGTGTACAACGACGCGGGCGACGCCATGTATGTGATGGATCAGGTGGGCGAAACCGACGGTGAGGACAGCTGGATCAGCGAGATCCTCTTTAAGGACACGGTGCATCAGCTCAGCGAGCGAGAGAAAAAGATCATGGCCCTGCGCTATCTGTCGGGCAAGACCCAGATGGAGGTGGCCCGGGAGATCGGCATCAGCCAGGCCCAGGTGAGCCGTTTGGAGAAAAACGCCCTGGGCCGCATCCGGGACCAGCTGTGAGCAGCCCGGCAGGCGAAGCAATCAAAAAGGGTGTGCCCCTCATTCCGGAGGGGCACACCCTTTTTTGCCGTTCATCGGTCACTCTTCATAATAATAGCAGCCCACGCCCAGCGCACCCGGGCCGGTGTGACAGGCGATGCTCAGGCCCAGCGCGCTGCACTGCACCTTGCAGCGGGGGAAGCGTTCCTGCACATACTTCTGCCACTTTTTGCCCACCTCCGGCGAACCGGAATAGGCCACGCCGATGTGCATGGGCATCCCTTCAAAGCGGCCGGTCAGGTCCGCACAGATGGCATCCAGCAGCTTGTCCTGGGCCTGGGCCAGGCCCCGCACCTTACCGTAAGCGTCAATGCCGCCGCCCTGAATCTGCAAAAGGGGCTTGATGTTCAGCACGGTGCCGATAGCCGCTGCCGCCGGGGTGACCCGGCCGCCCTTTTTCAGGTATTTCAGGGTATCCACGGTTAGATATACGCTGGCCTTCAGGGCGTTCTCCTCCAGGTTCTGCTTGATCTGTACAGCGGTCAGCCCCCGCTTTGCCAGCACCTGTGCGTCCAGCACCGACTGGCGCTGGGGCAGCGAAATGCGCTTGTTGTCCACCACCTGGACCCGGCCGCCATATTCCGCCGCCAGAGCCAGCGCGGTGGCGGTGGTCCCGCTCAGACCGCTGCTCATGGGGATGTGAACCACCGCCTCATACTCGGTCAGAAGCTTATCCCACAAATTGGTCACGGTCTCCGGGCTGGGCTGGCTGCTGGTGATGTTGGCCCCGGCCGCCTGCCGCCGGTAAAACTCCTCCGCCGTCAGGTCCACGCCCTCCAGCATCCACCGCCCATCCACCGAGAAGGGCATGGGCAGGCAGTATACTCCCAGCTTTTTGGCTTCCTTTTCCGAGATACCGCTGTTGGTGTCGGTCACAATTGCGATCTTCATCTTCTCAATCCGCCTCTCCGCCCTGGCGCGGGCGCTGGTTTTGCTGTTCTTTTAACCAATGGTACACGCCCCGGGCCGGTTTGTCAATTCGCGGCGGGATTGAGTCCGGCTTTTTGCGGCGGGGCACTGGTCAGGCCGGATATTTTGTGGTATGCTTTAGGATGTAATTTTATGGGCTGCCGGCGGTTTCGCCGGGCCCGCGCTGCATTGTATGCCTGTTTGAACGAAGAAGGAGCCCTTGCCCTATGACCTACCGCCTGCGCAGCCAGACCGGCGATTCCATCGCTGTGCCTCAGCTGATCTTCACCAACCTCACCCGCGCCACCGGCGACCACATGCGGGTGGCGCTTTACATTCTGGCCACTCACAGCACCGACCCCAAGGACATCGCCCACGCGCTGGCGCTGAAGAATGTGCAGGCCGCCCAAAAGGCGCTGGATTTCTGGCACGGAGTAGGTCTGTTGGAGCTGGAACGGGACGCCGCGTCCCCTGCTCCCCTACCTGCCAAGCAGCCGCCCCTCACCGCCGAGGAGCTGCGTATGGCCGCCATGCGGGACCCCATGGTGAGCACCCTGGCCACCGAGGCTCAGGCCTATCTGGGCCAGAGCCTGGGCCAGAAGGACATCCAGCGGCTGGTCTCGCTGTATGTGAACGAGAGCATCCCGGTGGATCTGATTTTGCTGTGCGCGGCGCATATTTCCAGCCAGGGCCGCCATTCGGTGACCCAGCTGGAACGGGAACTGGACCGCTGGGCCCAGGAGGGTGTGACCACCGGCCAGGAGGCCGAGGTCTACCTGCAGCGCTTGAAGGAACGCGGCCAGCGGGAGGAAAAGGCCGCCGCCATTCTGGGCATGCCTGTGGGCGCGCTCACCCTGGCGGACAAGCGGTGCATCCGCCGCTGGTATGAGGAGTTCGGTTACTCGGATGCCATGGTGGAGGAGGCAGTGTTGCACGGCAACGGCAGCAAGGACCCCAAGTACATCAACGGCATTCTGAAAAGCTGGTACGCCAAGGGCTGGCGCACCCCCGCAGACGCCCGGGGCGGCGGCTCGCTGACCGGCGCGAATGTGCGGGTGGACCGGCAGGCTCCCAGCGGCAACGACATCCTGCAGCGGCCCGCACGCCGCCCGCTGCGCCTGAAACAGGAGGAATAAGCCATGCGCACCAAAAACGAACTTTACCGGGCGGCCCTGCGCCAGGTGGCCAGCCGCCGCCAACGGGCGGTAACCCAGGCCCAGGAGCGCCGGGCCCGTGCGCTGGCCGCCCTGCCCCGGCTGGGCGAGCTGGAAGCCCAGGTTCAGTCATTAGGGCTGCGCACCATGGAGCTGGCCGCCAAGGGCGCGCCCCAGGCCGAGCGCCAGGCGGTGGCCGAGCAGCGCCGCCAGACCCAGGAGGAGCTCCGGCAGCTGCTGGCCCAAAACGGCTACGGCCCCCAAAGTCTGGAGCCCCGCTACACCTGCCCGGACTGCCAGGACACCGGCATGGTGAATGGCCGCCTGTGCCCCTGCGTGGGCAAGCTGGCAAGGCAGCTGCGCTGGAAGGAGATCAGCGAGGAGACCCCGCTGAGTCTGTGCAGCTTCGAGAGCATGGACCTTTCGCTCTATCCGGACGCCATCGACCCGGCCACCGGCGAGAATATCCGCGCGCTGATGCGGGATAATCTGGCTTACCTGCAGGCCTACGCCCGGGAATTCGATATGAAGAATGCCAATCTGCTGATTTACGGCAACGCGGGCCTGGGCAAGACCCACGCCGCCCTGGCCATTGCCAAGACGGTGCTGGAAAAGGGCTTCAACGTGGTGTACATCTGTGCCCAGAACCTGTTCAGCCAGCTGGAGCGGGAGCGTTTTGCAGACAGCTGTCCCCTGCTGGAGGCAGTGATGGAGGCGGACCTGCTCATTCTGGACGATCTGGGCACCGAGTATGTGAACCCCTACATGGCCAGCTGCTTTTACAACATTCTGAACACCCGCATTTTGGAAAACCGGCCCACCATCTACACCACCAACATTGTGGACGGCAAGGCCTTTGAGGTCCGCTATACCGAAAAGATCGCCAGCCGCCTGGGCGGCAGCTGCGAGCCGGTACTCTTTCTGGGGCAGGACATCCGGGGTCTGAAAAGCCGGATGTGATTTCTGCCCCGCCCGACAAACGCCAACAAAGGAAACGAGTCGTTCCGACCCGTTTCCTTTATTTTGCCCCGCTGTGGGGCGCTGACTGTGGAAAAATGGAGGATTGTGTAAATGAAGGAAAACATCATGGGAACCAAGCCGATGACTCCGCTTTTGCTGGGCATGGCCTTCCCCATCATGATCAGCATGCTGGTGCAGGCGCTGTATAACGTGGTGGACAGCATCTTTGTGGCCCGTCTCAGTGACGCGGCACTCACCGCCGTGAGCTTCGCCTATCCGGTGCAGATGCTCACCATCGCGGTATCGGTGGGTACCAGCATCGGCGTGAACGCTCTGCTTAGCCGCCGCCTGGGCGAAGGTGACCGCAAGGCTGCCGACAAAGTAGCCCACAACGGCCTTTTGCTCATGGCGGCCAGCTGGGCGGTATTCGCGGTGTTCGGCCTGTTCTTCTCCGAGCTGTTTTTCAGCTTCTTTACCCAGAACCCGGAGGTTGCCGGGGGCGGCGCGGCCTATCTGCGCATCTGCCTGGTGTTCAGCCTGGGCATGTTTTTGCAGATCTGCCTGGAGCGGCTGATCCAAGTGACCGGCAAGACCGTTTACCAGATGGCCAGCCAGCTCACCGGCGCCGTAATCAACATCATTCTGGACCCTATCCTGATCTTCGGTATGTTCGGCATGCCCAAAATGGGCGTGGCGGGCGCGGCCGCGGCCACCGTGATCGGTCAGTGGATCGGCTGCGGGGTGGCACTGGTGCTGAACCTGCGCCACAACAACGAGGTCAAGCTGCGCATCAGCGCCCTGCGCTTTGATCTACCCACCGTGAAGAGCATCTATTCGGTGGGCCTGCCCAGCATCATCATGCAGAGTATCTCCAGCGTGATGACCTTCGGCATGAACTTCATTCTGGCCGGTTTCTCCGAGACTGCCGTTTCGGTGCTGGGCATCTACTTCAAGCTGCAGAACTTCGTATTCATGCCCGGCTTCGGCCTCACCAGCGCTCTGGTGCCCATTGTGGGCTACAACTACGGCGCAGCCAAAAAGCAGCGCATCCTGGCCTGCACCAAAATCGCCATGATCTCCATCTCAGTGATCATGATTTTCGGCACCGCGCTGTTCCAGCTGTTCCCCGGCCAGCTGCTGGCCCTGTTCAACGACGGCAGCGCCCTGGCCCGCACCGGCGAGCCCGCCCTGCGCATCATCTCGCTGAGCTTCGTGTTCGCGGGCATCGCCATCGTGCTGAGCAGCCTGTTCCAGGCTCTGGGCGAAGGAATGCACAGCCTTTTGATGAGCGTGTTCCGCCAGCTGGTGCTGCTGTTGCCCATCGCCTGGCTGCTGTCGCTTTCCGGCAATGTGGACCTGGTGTGGTACTCTTTCCTGATTGCAGAAATGGTTTCCCTCTGCTTTGCGCTCACCTTGTTCCGGCGCAGCTACAACAAGAAAATCAAGCATCTGGGCGGCGTTTGAGCACGTTTCCGGCGCTGGATTCCCACGCCGTGCGGCCCTTGCCCGAAGCGGTTCCTGTTTGGAGCCGTTTCGGGCTTTTTTGTTGCGCAAATGGCCCGGGCTGTGCTATACTTTTTTTAAAGTATGATTTATTTGTGTGCAGGAGGCAATTGGATATGGCAAAAGCAAAAACCGGTGAAGCGGGGCCGCTGGGCGGCGCGGTGATCAGCCAGCAGATCGCGTCCCAGCTGCTGCGCGAGATGCGCACCGGCCCCTATGAAAGCTGTGAGCGGCTGCCCGCTGAGGTGGAGCTTGCGGCCCGCCTGGGGGTCAGCCGCACCGTGATCCGGGACGCGCTGGCCGAGCTGGAACGGGAAGGCTACGTGGAACGGGTACGAGGCATCGGCACCGTGGTGAACCGGCGCATCGTGGCGCTGGACAACCGCCTGGACCAGAAATTCGAATACAGCACCATGATCCGTGCCGCCGGTTATGTTCCCCATGCGGACAGCATCTCGGTGCAGCAGCTCACCGCAGACAGCCACCTGGCCCATCAGCTGGAGCTGGAAGTGGGCGACCCGGTGCTGATGGTACGCAAGCGGGTGCTGGCAGGAGAAATGCCGGTGATCTACTCGGTGGACTATCTGCCCGCCAAGCTGCTGGACCACGAGAGCGCCCAGCGGCAGGATTTTGCCCGTCCCATCTTCGATATTCTGGAAGAGGTATGCGGCGTTTCGGTTACCAGTACCGTCACCCACACCAGTGCCGTGCTGGGCGATGCGGCCATCCGCAAAACGCTGGAGGTTCCGGACCACGAGGCTCTGCTGCTGATGGATGAGATCAGCTTCTCCAAGCTGACACGGCCGGTGATGTACTCCCTTTCCTACTACACCAATTTCTTCTCCTTCTCGCTGCTGCGCAAGAAGGTATAAAATTGCAAAAAAGGCAGGTCGTTTTGACCTGCCTTTTTTGTTATACCTGCACCGGCTGGGGCGCACCTGCCTCCGGCTGCCCCGGCAAAAGACACACCTGTCCCTGCTGCAAACAGGCGGTGAAGCTCTGACCCGGCTGGGCCTGGCCGCTGGCGATGCTGTCTGCCAACGCCTGCTCCACCGCCCGGCTTACCTGGCGGCGCAGCTCCCGGGCACCGTAGGCACTTTTGCCCCGCCGGGCCAGCTCCCGCGTCAGCTCATGGGTGTGGCGCAGCTGGTAACCGCTTCGTCCTGCCCGCTGTTCCAGCTCATCCAATAATTGCTCTGTAATTTGCTCCAGTGCCGGACCCTCCAGCGGCGAAAAGACCACCGCTTCGTCCAGACGGCCCAGCAGCTCCGGCCGGAAAAACCGCTTGGCTTCCTCCAGCGCCAACTCCTTGCGGCGGGCCAGCTGGGCCGCCTGCCCGGCCGCGAAGCCCAGCGCCTCCGACTGGCCGCACAGATGCCGTGCGCCCAGGTTGCTGGTGAGCAGCACGATGCAGTGGGAAAAACCGGTCTTGCGGCCCTCGCTGTCGGTGAGCTGGCCCTCCTCCAGAATCTGCAACAGCAGGTTCTGCACGTCCGGGTGGGCCTTTTCGATCTCGTCAAACAGCACCACGCTGTAGGGACGGCGGCGCACCGCCTCGGTAAGCTGGCCGCCCTCGCCGTGGCCCACATAGCCCGGAGGCGCGCCGATCAGCTTGGCGGCGGCGTGAGCCTCCATATACTCGCTCATGTCAAAGCGGAGCAGCGCTTTTTCGCTGCCAAACCACTGGCTGGCCAGAGCTCGGGCAAGATGGGTCTTCCCCACGCCGGTGGGCCCCAGAAACAGGAAGGCCCCCATGGGGCGGGCGGTGTCCCGCAGGCCGGTGCAGGCCCGGCGGATTGCTCCCGCCACCGCAGCCACCGCCTGGGGCTGGCCCACCACCGCCTCGGCCAGACGATGCTCCAGCAGGTCCAGCTTGCGGCGCTGGTGTTCGGTGATGCGCTGGGCGGGCACTCCGCTGGCCCGGGCCACCACCTCTGCCAGCTGTTCCGGCTCCAGGGTGGGCGTGCCCGGCTGGTCCTGACTTTGGATGTGCAGCGCAGCGGCGGCCTCGTCGATCAGGTCGATGGCCTTGTCCGGCAGGAAACGCCCCGGCAGGTACCGCACCGACAGCTCCACCGCCGCCTCCAGCGTGCGCGGGGGCAGCGTGACCTGATGAAACCGCTCGTAACGGGGGGCCAGCCCCTGCAGAATCCGCACCGCCTGCTGAGGGTCCGGCTCCTCCACCAGCACCCGGCCGAACCGCCGTTCCAGCGCCGGGTCCTTCTGCATGCAGCGGCGGTATTCCTGCTGAGTGGTGGCGCCGATCATGCGCAGCTCGCCGCGGGCCAGCAGCGGCTTTAGGATATTGGCCGCGTCGATGGCCCCCTCCGCCGCGCCCGCGCCCACCACGGTGTGTAGCTCGTCCACAAACAGGATGGTGTTGCCCTCCCGGCAGATCTCCTCCAGCAGGTTTTTCAGCCGCTCCTCAAAATCGCCCCGGTATTTGGTGCCCGCCACCAGACTGGCCATATCCAGGCAGAGCAGGCGGCGGCCCTGCAGGCTGCCCGGCACCCGGCCCGCTGCGATGCGCTGGGCCAGAGCCTCGGCCAGGGCGGTTTTGCCCACCCCCGGTTCGCCCACCAGGCAGGGGTTATTCTTCTGGCGGCGGCACAAAATCTCGATCATCCGTTCCAGCTCACTCTCCCGGCAGAACACCGGGTCCAGCCCCCCCTCCGCCGCAATGCGGGTCAGGTCCTTGCCGTATTTGTCGCTGGCACGGCTGCCCCGGCTGGGGGGCGGTGCACTGAATTTGGGCTGCAGCGGCAGCACCAGCTGGCCGGAAAGCTGACGGCACTCCTTGGCGGCGGCGCTCACATCCACCCCCAGCTCAGCCAGCCAGCGGCTGGCGGTGCAGGCCGGGTCCTCCAGCATGGCGCAGAGTACATGCTCGCACTGGGCCTCCTTCATGCGGGCGGCGTGGGCCCCCAGCACCGCGAAATCCAGCGCCTTGCAGCTTTCCGCCATCATATCCTTGGGGCCAGGCCGGCAGGCCGCGCCGCCCGGCTGCTGCTCCACCTTACCCAGGATTTTGATCTGGGTCACCCCCCGGGCCTCCAGCAGATTCGCCGCCGGGCTGCCCCCCTGGGTCAGGATCGCCAGCAGGATGTGTCCGGTGCTCACCTGCCGCTGCCCCCGCTGCCCTGCCAACGACAGGGCCAGATTCAGCATCTTCGCCGCGCTGCGGGAAAAGCCTTTGAACCGGTAGCTCATTGCCATCGTTCTCCCTTCGTTTGTTGGTTCCGGCAAAAGTATGGCCCGGCAGAGGCTGAGTTTAAACCGAAAGAGCGCAAAAAAGCCCGCCTCCCAGCATTTGTATACCAGAAAGCGGGCTTTTCCTTTATAAAAAGAAGATCACACGCAGATGTCCCGCCGGGTGAATACCACCACACCGGCAGCAAAGAGAATGACTGCACCCAGATACAGCCCCGCCAGCGGCAGAACATTTTCGCCGTTTGCCAGCGCCACCGGGTCGTACAACGTCACCGGAGTGAACCAGCGCACAAACTCCGCCTGCTCGCCCACACCGGCCAGCATATCCAGCAGCACGAAGGCCACGCTCAGACCTCCGCCCACCCACAGGGCCGGACCACTGCTCTGGAACAGACAGGCCGAGCAGAAGCACAGCCCCGCGAAGAAGAGCAAAAGCCCCAGATTGCCCAGATTCACCAGCGCAAAACGGTCAAACTCCAGCTCGCCGGGGAACAGCACCTCCGCCAGAATCCCGCACAGGCCGGTCATGTAGGCCACCAGCAACACCACCGCTGCCACCAGCACAAAGGCCTGGGTGAGAGCCAGCTTCCAGCGGGGCGTGGGGCTGGCCAGCAGCCAGGCCATGGCGCCCCGGTCGGTGTACCGCACCAGCAGCCGCTGCACCAGAAGCAGAATCATCACCAGCGGCAGGGCAATGAGCAGAAAGCCATAAAGATAGTTGGCCAGAAACTGGGTCAGGCTGGCCCCCGGATTGCTCATACCGAAGGCTGCGAACAGCTCCGGCATGCTCTCCATCATAATGTTCAGGCTGTCGCCCAGCTTCGGGTCGAACATGCTGGTAATCATGGACCCGTACAGGGTGACCACCCCCAGAAAGATCGCCGCCAGCGGGCCGTTGGCCCGTAGCTCCTTTTTCAGCAATGCTCCGCTCATTCGTTCCGCCCCCCATACATCCGCAAAAACATGTCTTCCAGCGACTCCTGCCGGGTTTTCAGGTCCTGCACGCCGCTCTGGGCCGCCATCGCCAGCAGCCGTGCCACCGGCTCGCCCCGGCTCAGCTGCAGCTGCACCCACTCGCCTTTTGCCACCGCGCCGGGCCAGGCTGCCGCAAAGGCTGCCGCCTCTTTCTCGCCCGCAAACCTCAGCTGATACACCCGGCTGGCCTTGGCCCGCAGCTCGCCCAGCTGCTCCACCGCCGCGATGCGCCCGCCGCGCAGCAGCGCCGCCCGGTCGCACAGCCGCTCCACCTCTTCAAAGATGTGGCTGGAGAGCAAAATCGTCACACCCCGCTGCTTTTCCGCCAGCAAAATCTCCCACAGCTGGTTCTGCATCAGCGGGTCCAGGCCACTGGTGGGTTCGTCCAGAATCAGCAGCCGGGGGCGGTGCATCAGCGCACACACCAGACCCACCTTCTGCTTGGTGCCCTTGGACATCTTGCGGATCTTCTGCCCCGCGTCCAGTCCGAACCGCTGGCACAGCTGCCAGGCGTAGCTCAGGTCCTTCTGGCCCCGCAGCCCGGCCATCAGCCGAATGAAGGCCTCGCCGGTCATATCGTCCATCAGGGCCAGCTCGCCGGGCAGGTAGCCCACCTGGCTTTGCACCCGGGCCGCACCGGCAAAGCAATCCTGTCCGAAGATGCGCGCGCTGCCCGCCCCGGGACGCACAAAGCCCATCAGCTGGCGGATGGTGGTGGTCTTGCCTGCGCCGTTGGGACCCAGAATGCCGAAAGCCTCGCCCGGCTGCACCGTAAAGCTCAGCCCGAACACGCCCCGGCCGCCGCCGTAATCCTTGGTCAGGCCGCTGACCTCAATCGCCGTTTCGCTCATTGATGCTCCTCCTTATAGGCGTAGCTGCGCAAGATGCCCCGCCACACCATGTATTCTCTCACCAGCTCTTCCAGCTCCAGGGGCTTTTGCTCCATGCGGCGGCGGTGGATGTAACCGTCGGTCAGATAGACCAGCATGTCCAGCACCTGCCGCGGCTGCACTCCGGGGCGGAATTTTTCCAGATCGACCTCGGTGAAATACCGGTCCCACAGCTCTTCCAGCACCCGCACCTGATACTTCTGCAGCACCGGGCCGATTTCCCGCTCGGCGGTGTAGTACATCCGCACCGAGAATTCCAGCGCCCAGGGAAGCTTGCGCAGAATGGCCAGCTTTTCGTCCATGCCGTAGTCCAGCAGATCGAAAAAGTCGGTGATGCCCGCCAGCTGCTCCATCTTCATGTTCTGCTCGATGAAGCTTTGCAGATACCGGGCCAGATACAGATAGAGCGTCTGCTTGTTTTTAAAATAGTAGAACAACAGCCCCTTGGAAATACCCGCCTTGCGGGCGATCTCCTCGGTGCTGGCCCGCTTGTAATCGCTCTGGGCGAACACCTCCATGGCGGCGTGCATCACCGCCTTGCGCTTCTCCTTGGGCAGCTGACGAAGCCGGTCCATCCTGCCATCCCCTTTCCTCCTGTTTTGCCTTGACTCGCCGGTCAGGGTTTCTGGGTCCATTGTACCCCATTGACCCAATTTTACAAGACCCCCACCACACAAAAAAAGCCGCCTTTCCCTTTCTGGGGAAAAGCGGTTTTTTTACAAAAGATTCCTGGATTACAGGCCCTCTTCCTGCAGAGCGGCCTTCAGGGCCTTGGCGATCTGATCCGGGCAGGAGGTGGCGCGGGGACCGCAGGTGGTGCCCTCCATGCGGCGGATGGCCTCAGCAGCGGGCATACCCTGCAGCAGCTGGCAGATGCCCTTCAGGTTGCCGTTGCAGCCGCCTACAACGCTCACTTCCTGGATGATGCCGTTCTCGCTCAGGGTCACAGTGGTGCTGCGGGAGCACACGCCACGGTTCTGGTAGGTATGGGTCATGTTGGGTTTCTCCTTTTATTTCAGGTAACTGTTTTTTTATGAGCCGGGCAGAAAGAGTCTCTCCCCGCCCGTTCCAACCGGCAAAGAGCCGCAGATGCAGTCCGCCGGGTCTGGCTTGATGATGGGCAGCGCCGCCCTGTTTCATGCGCGCCGCCGGTGGTTCAGCCCTTTCGGGTCTGGGCCAGCTGTTCCAGCCGCGCCAAAGCATCGTCGCCGGTGCGGCACATACCCAGTGCCCGGGGACTGCCGGTATTGCGGCCGTGGAAGTCGCTGCCGCCGGTGACCAGAAGGTCACACTGGGCCGCCAGCTGATAAAGGACCTGCTTGTCCTCCGGGGTGTTGCGGGGATGCTCGATCTCAATGCCGTCAATACGGCCCGCCAGCGCCAATTCGGTGACCAGCTCCATGCTTTTGTAGACGCTGGGGTGGGCAAAAACCGCCACGCCCCGGGCCTTATGGATCACGTCCAGCACCTGGTCCACGGTCTGGTAATCCGGGTCGTGCAGCACCTTGCCGCCCTTACCGAAGAGGGGCTTGTAGGTTTCTTTGTAAATGCCGTCCGCCAGGCCATAGTCGCACAGCACCTGCATAAGGGTGGATTTATACAGCACGCCGCCGTCCTGCGCCAGGGCCAGGGCATCCTCCAGCCGGAACTGGGGATAGATTTCTTCCAGCTCCCGGCCGCTCTGGCGGCAAACAGCGTTGCGCCGGTCCGCCATCAGCTGGCAGTGGGCGATCAGGTCCGGGCAGGTCTCGTCCGGCCAGTAGCACAAGATGTGCACCCGCCGCCCCCGCTCAAAGTCAAAGGCGGTGAGCTCGGTGGCGGGAATCAGCCGCACGTTCTCCCGCAGGCGGTTGGCATAGCCGTAGCGCACCGAATGCATGGAGTCATGGTCCGAAATGGCCAGATGACTCAGCCCCGCGCGGGCGGCCAATCGGGGCAGCCAGTCCGCCTTCAGCGAACCGTCGGAGAATGTGGTATGAGTGTGCAGATCGCCGGGCATGGCAGCTCCCTCCTTTGGCAGATCGTCAAACCGGCCGGGCCGCGCCGAAGCGAGCCGTGGCCGTGAAAAAAGTATTATTTTGCAATTTCCTTTTATTATAGCACACTTTTTGCGCCGCGCAAAGCCTTCTTGGGGGTTATGGAACAGTGAAAAAATTGCAAGGTGCGCAAAGCGAAAGAAAGCCCCGGTCGTTTGACTGGGGCTTGTACACAAATTAGTGAAAAGTGAACAGTGAATAAGGAAAAATCCTTCTCGGCCCGTAGGGCGGGGCCCCCACAAAAGTTTGTGCAGCAAAATTTTGTGGGGAAAAGGAGGAATGACGGAGCGGTATGAGAAAAGCCCGGCCAAGCGGCCGGGCTTTTTGAATGGAGCGCAGTCCATTCCGACGTGGAGCAGATGATGGGAATCGAACCCACACAGCCAGCTTGGGAAGCTGGAGTTCTACCACTAAACTACATCTGCACATGATTTTCTTTTATGGAACAAGATTCAGTATACAGCATACCCTTGCAAAAGTCAATCGGTTTTTCGGTCGAAGCTTGCCGGGCAGACCGAAAACACGTATACTAAAAACACCATCTACAACCCATACAAGGAGGGCTGAATCCATGAAAACCCCTGCCCGCGTTCTGGCTGTGCTCCTGTGTGCTGCCGCGCTACTTGTGCTCAGCTGGGGCGTACCTTATTACTTAATGAATACCGGCGTTCGGGTGGTACAGCCGCCCCAAAGCACCGTTTCTGTTTCGTCTGTCCCCATCGCTACCCCGGACCCTCAGCAGAAGGCCACTGACGCCCTGACCGCTCTGCGCGCTGCCGGTGCGCCGGAGGAGCTGACCGCCGGTTTTCTGCAATTTTGTGAGGAGCAGTCCCCAGGCATCTGCGACGCTTTGACCGGCGCCGCCGAAACCGGGGGCTACAGCCAGGACCTGTTCTGGCAGGTGAGCGGCAAGAGTTACCTGTATTATCAGGCGCTCTACACTCAGCCCATGGCGGAAAATGTGCACGACACCGGCGCGACGGACGGCCCGGCGGTGCTGGCTTTCACCGGCGATGTGAACTTTGCCGACGACTGGTACAACATGCTTCACTATGCACAGGCCGCGGGCATTGCGGACTGCTTCGGCGAAAGCCTGCTGGCCGAGATGCGCGCGGCGGACGTGCTTTTGTGCAACAATGAATTCTCCTTTTCCGACCGGGGCAGCCCCATGCCCGGCAAGCAGTTTACCTTCCGCGCCAAAACCGCCAACGTGAGCATGTGGCAGGAGCTGGGGGCGGACATTGTGGGCCTTGCCAACAACCATTGCTTTGACTACGGCGAGGATGCCTTTCTGGACACGCTCTCCACCCTGCAAAGCGCGGACATCCCTTATGTGGGCGCGGGCAAGAACCTGGAGGAAGCCATGCAGCCCCAGTTCTTTCTGGCAGGCGGCATGAAAATCGGCTACATCGCCTGCACCCGGGCGGAAAAGTACATCCTCACCCCGGAGGCTGGGCAGGACAGCCCCGGCGTGCTGCGCTGCTACGACCCGGAGCTGGCGGTACAGGCCATCCGGGCGGCCAGCGAGCAGTGCGATTATCTGGTGGTGTACGTCCACTGGGGCACCGAGGGCTCCACCGTGCTGGAGCAGGCCCAGACCGATCTGGCCACCCGCTTCACCGACGCCGGGGCGGATCTGATCGTGGGGGCGCACCCTCACATCCTGCAGGGCGCGGGCTGGCGGCAGGATACTCCGGTACTTTACAGCCTGGGCAACTTCTGGTTCAATATGGAGACGCTGGACTCGGCCCTGTTAAAGGTAACGGTGACCGAGCCCGGCGCGGCGGGGGCCACGGTGCAGCTGCTGCCCTGCATCCAGACCGGCGGCAGGGTAAGCCTGCTGGAGGAGGATGCGGACAAGCAGCGGGTGCTGGACAGCCTGAACACCGTGATGGAAAGCGGCTATTTTGATGAAAACGGCATCCTTTGCAGGGAAACACTTTAAGGAGGAACCAACCATGAATGAAAACTATGGCGAGCGGCTTTGCATCGAGCAGGGCCGCCCGGAGGACGCAGAAGAGCTGATTGCCCTGCTGCGGCAGGTGGGCTCGGAAACCGACAACCTCACTTTCGGGGCCGAGGGACCGGCCACCACGGTGGAGCAGGAGCGGGAGTATCTGCGCGCCATGGCCGAAACCCCCACCAGTGCTTTCTTCGTCGCCCGGCTGGACGGGCGGATGGTAGGCTCTCTTAGCTTCCGGGCCATGACCCTGGCCCGGGCCAGCCACCGGGCCGAGATCGGCATTTCGGTGCTGCAGGAGTGCTGGGGCAAGGGCGTGGGCAGCCGGTTGATGGAGGCGGCCATCGACTTTGCGAAGAACAATGCCGGAGTCGAGATCATCTCGCTGGAGGTGCGGGCGGACAACACCCGCGCCCAGGCACTTTACCGCAAATTCGGCTTTGAGGAGATCGGCCGCTTTCCCGGCTTTTTCAAGATCGACGGCAAGTGGGTTGATTTTCTTTTGGATGAATCTCTATCTGTGAATTCGTACGGCTCGGATGGACAAAAGGCTCGAAAAAGCAAAAAAAACAGTTCAAAGGACCCGGCAGGCGGTTGGCGCTGCCGGGTCCTTTGTGCTATAATCGATTCATACGGGCTTTTGCCCGGTGAAGTGTGCGCGCTGCGGGCCGGACCGAGTCAAATCGGGTGGGAAGCAGAGCACCGGCCGCCGCGCAGACCCCGAAACCCTGTTTCAAGGAGGTTTATTCAATGGTAACTTGCAGCAATACCGGCATGTATTACGCCCGCGGCCAGTGGGTGCAGGCGGACGGCGAGGCCCCCGCCAAGCTGGCTGCCCTGGGCTTTGACGAAAACGCGGTGAAGGATGCCCACACCGGCACCATCGCTTACGGCATTTTGCAGGCCCACAACCACAGCGGCGACGCCGAAGCTTTGCAGCTGAAATTCGACGCCATGGCCAGCCACGACATCACCTTCGTGGGCATCGTGCAGACCGCTCGGGCCTCCGGCCTGGAAAAGTTCCCCATGCCCTATGTGCTCACCAACTGCCACAACAGCCTGTGCGCGGTGGGCGGCACCATCAATGAGGACGACCACCTGTTCGGCCTGTCCGCCGCCAAGAAATACGGCGGCATCTTCGTGCCCCCTCACCTGGCAGTCATCCACCAGTACATGCGCGAGATGTACGCGGGCTGCGGCAAGATGATCCTCGGTTCGGACAGCCACACCCGTTACGGCGCGCTGGGCACCATGGCCATCGGCGAGGGCGGCGGCGAGCTGGCAAAGCAGCTGCTGGGCCGTACTTACGATGTGGCCCGCCCCGGCGTGGTGGCCGTGTACCTGACCGGCAAGCCCGTGGTGGGCGTCGGCCCCCAGGACGTGGCCCTGGCCATCATCGGCGCGGTGTTCAAGAACGGCTATGTGAAGAATAAAGTGATGGAGTTCGTTGGCCCCGGCATCGCCGAGCTGCCTCTGGAGTACCGCAGCGGCATCGACGTGATGACCACCGAGACCACCTGTCTGTCCAGCATCTGGTGCACCGACGAGGTTACGCACGAGTACCTGACCCTGCACGGCCGCGGCGGCGATTACACCCCCCTGGCCCCTGCGGACCTGGCCTACTACGACGGTCTGGTGGAGGTGGACCTGGCCAAAGTCCGGCCCATGATCGCTCTGCCCATGCATCCCTCCAACGTGTACAGCATCGAAGAGCTGAACGCCAACCTGGAAGACATCCTGCACAAGACCGAGGAGGACTGCGCGGCCCTGATGGGCGGCAAGGCCCGCCTGGATCTGGTAAGCAAGATCGAGAACGGCAAGCTGCGTGTGGACCAGGGCGTGATCGCAGGCTGCGCGGGCGGCATGTATTCCAACATCTGTGAGGCGGCCACCATTCTGAAGGGCCACACCGGCGGCAACGGAGAATACGCTCTCAGCGTTTACCCCTCCAGCCAGCCCACCATGATGGCTCTGATGAAGAACGGCGCGCTGGGCGAACTGATGGCCGGCGGCGCCACCATCCGCACCGCCTTCTGCGGTCCCTGCTTCGGCGCGGGCGACGTGCCCGCCAACGGCTCGCTGAGCATCCGCCACACCACCCGCAACTTCCCCAGCCGGGAAGGCTCCAAGCCGGGCAACGGCCAAATCGCCGGTGTGGCCCTGATGGACGCTCGCTCCATTGCGGCCACCACCCGCAACGGCGGCATCCTGACCCCCGCCACCGACATCGACTACGATCCCACCATTCCGGCCTACGAGTTCGATGATTCCAGCTACCGCAGCCGCGTTTACTCCGGCTACGGCAAGGGCAACTACGACGAGCTGCTGCGCCTTGGCCCCAACATCAAGGACTGGCCCGCCATTCAGCCCCTGCCCGAGAACCTGTTGCTGAAGATCAGCAGCTACATCACCGACCCGGTGACCACCACCGACGAGCTGATCCCCAGCGGCGAGACCAGCTCCTACCGCTCCAACCCCCTGGGCCTGGCTGAGTTCACCCTTAGCCGTAAAGACCCGGAGTACGTGGGCCGTGCCAAGGCCATTCAGGCCGAGGAGGCCGAGCGCGCCGCGGGCAAGACCAGTGCCAGCCTGCTGGAGCGCATCCATCTGGTTCCCGGCTGCGGCGAGCTGACCTGGGAGCAGCTGGGCATCGCCTCCAGCATCTATGCGGTAAAGCCCGGCGACGGCTCCGCCCGTGAGCAGGCCGCCAGCTGCCAGCGCGTGCTGGGTGCAGGCGCCAACATCGCGGTGGAGTACGCCACCAAGCGCTACCGCTCCAACCTGATCAACTGGGGCATGCTGCCCTTCCAGCTGGCCGGACCCACTCCCTTTGGTCTGGGCGATTACGTCCTGGTGCCCAATGTGCGCGAGGCTCTGGCCGGTGACCTCTCCTGCGTGAAGGCCTACGTGCTGAGCCTGGATGGCCCGCTGGAATTCCACATGAGTCTGGCCCCGCTGACCGCGGACGAGCGCCAGATCCTGCTGGACGGCTGCCTGATCAACTACTATAAGCACGGCTAATCCCGAATGTTATCAAACGCACAGCCAGAACCCCTGGCTGTGCGTTTTTGTTTTACCTCCAAAGTCGGAAAAAGCCTCTTCCCCTTTGCTGTTTTCTGTGATAGAATGTATCGGAGTAACAAACGACAGGCGGAAGAGAAACCATGAAACAGAATGCAAAATGGAAACAGCACGCCCTGATCCGGGTGCTGGCAAACAACCACGGCAACCCCCGCACCTTGATTTTCATCGAGCCGCTGTGGGGCATCCCCTACAACCTGATCACCCCCTTTGCCACCCTTTACATGTACACCTTGGGCGTGACCGACGTGCAGATCGGACTGATCCTTTCGGTCACCATGGCGGTGCAGATGGTCATCGCTTTCTGGGGCGGCATCCTTACCGACAAGCTGGGCCGCAAGTTCACCACCATGTTGGGTGACTTTTTCGGCTGGGCCATCGCCTGCCTGGTGTGGGCGGTGTCGCAGAATTTCTGGATGTTCCTCATTGCGGCGGTGCTCAACTGCTTTGAGCAGGTAAACCAGACGGCCTGGTTCTGCCTGCTGATCGAGGACGCCGACCCGGCCGATCTGGTGGAGATCTACACCTGGGTGACCATCGGCGGACTGGTGGCGGTGTTCTTTGCCCCTCTCTCCGGTCTGTTCGTGAGCGCCTATTCCATGGTGCCGGTGGTGCGGGTGCTGTATTTCCTGTTCGCCCTTACCATGACTGCCAAGACCCTCATCACCTTCCGGTTCTGCCATGAGACCGGCCAGGGCCGCATCCGGCGAGAGCAGACCAAGAGCGTTTCGCCGCTGCGGATGCTGGCGGAATACCGCCAGCTGATTCCCAGCCTGCTGCGCAGCCCCGGCCTTTTGAAAGCGGTGGCGGTATCCGTTATCTTTTACATCACCAACATGGTGAACAACACCTTTTTCAGTCTGTATGTGACCCAGCGGCTGGGCCTTTCGGAGAATTTTCTGGCGGTGTTCCCCATCCTAAATGCGGTGGTGATGCTGGTATTTATGGTGGGTGTGCAGCACCGGCTGCGCTTCTCCCAGTTCCGGCTGCCCCTGTGGCTGGGGCTGGCCCTCTACGGCACGGGCACACTGGTGTTGATTCTGGCGCCGCTGAACGGGCTGGGTGCGGTGCTGGCCTATGTGCTGCTCTGCGCGGTGGGTGCCGCTCTGGTGAACCCCCGCAAGGATGCCCTGCTCCAGCTGAATCTGGATGCTCAGGAGCGGGCGCGGATGAACGCGCTGATCATCGCCTCCACGGTGGCGCTCTCCTGCCCCTTCGGCTACTTCGCGGGCTGGCTTTCCAGCCTGGACCGCCGCCTGCCCTTTGCGTTCAGCATGGTGCTGTTCGCCGTGGCCGCGCTGGTGGTGAGCCGGGTACGGGAGCCCGGCCCCGGCGGTCAGACCGAATAAGATTTTTAAAAGCAAAAAAGCTGTTCCCTTTTCATCCGGGAACAGCTTTTTGTTTGCCCTTTTCTGTTTTCAGACCGCATGCACCTGTGCCGAAACGGCCTGCGGCGCGGCAGGTGCCGCTGCCCGGGCCGGAGCAATGGCTGCGGCCAGCTCCTTTACCGAAGGGAACAGATACCGGGGCGAATGGGCAAAGGCCGCCGCATCCTGCAGGGTAGCCTCGCCGCTCAGCACCAGGGCGGTATCCACCCCCGCATGCACGCCGCACAGAATGTCGGTATACAGCCGGTCGCCCACCACAAGCGTCTGTTCCGGGCTGCAGCCGGTGAGCGCCAGGGCGTACTCCACCATGGCCGGCTCCGGCTTGCCGATGAAGCGGGGGCGCTTGCCGGTGGCGGTCTCGATCATGTTGCAGATGGCCCCACAGTCCGGCAGGTAACCAAACTCCACCGGGCAGACCAAATCCGGGTTGGTGGCGATGTATTCCGGCTCGCCCTCGGTGAGCAGGCGGCATACATCCTTAATCTTCTCGTAATTGAGCTGGTTGTCGTAGGACACCAGCACACAGTCAATGCCACTCTGCAGGCTGGTGGTGATGCGCAGGCCGTTTTCGCGGCATTCCTGCAAAAAAGAATCGGTGGCGAGACCGTAGATCAGCTTATCCGAGCAGTGTTTTTTCAGGTACTGAATGGTGGCATAAGCGGCGGTAATGTACTGGTCCGGGCCGGTCTCCACCCCCAGCCGCCGGAAAAATCGGATGTAATCCCGGGTACCGCGGGTGGCGTTGTTGGTGATGAAGATGAATTGCCCGCCACTTTGACGAATGGTCTCCAGAAAGGCTTTGGCACCGTCGATCAGGCCCTCGCCCTTGCAGATGGTGCCGTCGATGTCCAGCAAAAAGAGTTTTTTCTGACGCAGCTGTTCCACCGTCGGCTTACTCCTTTTCTTCCAGTTCCGCCCGCACCTGCAGCGCCAGGGCGGGATCGTTGGTGATCACCGCATCCACTCCGCGCTCCATCAGCAGGCGCATATCCTCCGGGCGGTTCACGGTCCACACCCGCACAGCCAGGCCGCTCTGCAGGTAATCGGTGAGGAAATCCGCCATTTTCACATGCCACAAAGCCGGATGCAGGCCCTTCACGCCCCGGCGGGCGGCGTATTTTTCCACCTCGAAGATCACATCGCTGAAGAGATACGCGGTCTCGGCGGTGGGGTCCAGGCGGCGGACCTCCTCGATGCTGTAATGGTTGAAGGAGGAATAGACCACCCGGTCCTGCATGCCCAGCTCCTTCACCAGCTCCAGAGTCTTTTCCTCGATGCCCTCGTACCACAAAATGCCGGTCTTCAGCTCGATGTTCACCTGCATATCGCCGGGGCGCACCAGCTCCAGCACCTGGCGCAGGGTGGGAATGCGGGCCGCTTCAAATCCTTCCATGTGATTGTCTGCCCGCAGAGCCTGCAGCTGGGCCAGGGTGTGGTCCTTCACCAGGCCCTTGCCGTTTGTGGTGCGCTCCAGAGTCTCGTCGTGGATGACCACCAGCTCACCGTCCGCGCTCAGGTGTACATCCAGCTCGATGCCCTCGGCCCCCTGCTCCATGGCCAGACGGAAGGCCTCCAGCGTATTTTCGGGGGCGTACTGGCTTGCGCCCCGGTGGGCGAATACTTTGCTCTGTTTCATGGTTTTTTCTCCTTTGTTGTCTGTAATCAAGCCGAAAGACCGGGAAAAGATGAGTCTTTTCCCGGTCGTGCTTCCGGCGATGGGAAGATCAGCCGTTGATCAGGTTATAGGTTTCGATGGTCTCGTTCATCTGATCGGCAATGGACTGCACCGCCTCCTCGGGGGTCTGGCCGCCGCTGAGCATCTCCTCGATCTCGGTCTCCACAATCTGGCGGGACTCGGGGAATACGCTCAGCAGAGCGCCCGCGTACTGGGGAGCGGAGTCATGCAGCTGGTCGATGGCGGTCTGGAACTGGGGATACTGCTCCATGTTCTGCTTGTAGGTATCCTGCTCAGCGGCAGCGGTGGTCACCGGGAAGTAGCCGGTCTGAGCATTCCAGTAAGCCTGGGACTCGGGAGAGATCAAAAACTCGATGAAGCGCCAGGTGGCAGCAGCCTTGGTCTCATCGTTGTTGTTCAGCGCCCACAGGGAGCCGCCGCCGATGGACACGCCGCCCTCGTCGCTGTCATTTACCTTGGGGAAGTAGGCGGTGCCCACCTCAAAGGAATCGCCGCTGTCCTGCAGGACCTGCTTCAGAGAGGCGGTGCTGCCGAACATCATGGCGGCCTTGCCGGAGGTGAAGTCGGTGGTGGCAGTGTCGCTGCCGGAACGGCCCACATTGGGGGCAACGCCTGCATCGTACAGCTGCTTCCAGCCGTTCAGGATGTTCAGCGCGCCGCCGTTGGAGTCGAACACCACGCTGGTGGCGGCCGCGTCACGGCCGTTGCCGTTGTCCACCAGCTCCAGGCCCTGCTTGCTCATGAACTGCTCGAACCACCAGCCGTATACACTGATGGCGATGGGCTCAGTGCAGCCGGCGGCCTTCAGCTTTTCGCCGGCCTCGGCGATCTCGGAGAAGCTGGTGGGAACCTGCTCAATGCCCGCAGCCTCGAACATGTCCTTGTTGTAGTACAGCAGAGGGGTGGAGGAGTTGAAGGGCATGGAGTACAGGCCGTCGCCGGTGGTGTAGTAGGCGGCGATGTTGGGCTCGATCTGAGCGATATCATAGCCGGAGGCATCGATCATTTCCTGCATGGGAATGACCCAGCCGGAGTCGATCATGAATCGGGTGCCGATGTCGTAGATCTGAACCAGATCCGCACCCATGTTGCCGATCTGGGCGCTCTTGAGCTTGTTGATGGCGTCGTCGTAGCTGCCCTGGTACACGGCCTCCACGGTGATGCCGTACTCATTTTCGGCGTTGAACTTATCCACCAGATAGGTCATGGCCTCGCCGTTCACGCCGCCCATGGAATGCCAGAAGGTGATCTTGGTTCCATTGGTGTCCACATTGGCAAAGTTCTCGCTGATCAGGCCGGAGCTCTGGGCCTCGGTCTGCACGGCGGTGTTCTCGGCGGTGCCGCCCGCCGCGGCAGAACTGCCGGACGCGCCCGCGCCGCAGCCGGCCAGGGTGGTCATTGCCATTGCGGCGGCCAGAACGCCCGCCAGGATCTTCTTTTTCTGCATTTCTTTTCTCTCCTCAAATACTTATTATACTTCGTTGTTTATCCTTTTTCTATTTACAAACGGCGTATTCTCGCCGGTTGCAGCGTTTATTTAACCCTTCACCGCGCCGGAGAACATACCCCGGATCAGCTGCTTCTGGCCCACCACGAAGATGATCATGCTGGGGATGATCACCGACACCACACCGGCCATCATCAGGGTAATGGACTGGGCATCGGTGTTGTCCAGCATACTGATACCGATCTGCACGGTGCGCATCTCCTGGGAGCCGGTGACCAGCAGGGGCCACATGTACATATTCCAGGCGTTGATGAAGGTGTAAACCGACATGGCGCCGATGGCAGACTTGGTGAGCGGCAGCAGGATGCGCACGACGAAGCGCAGGTTGCCGCAGCCGTCCAGCTTGGCGGACTCATACAGCGAGATGGGGAAGGTCATATAGAACTGGCGGAACAGGAAAATACCCATGGCAGAGGTGAGCGAGGGCAGAATCAGCACCAGATAGGTGTCCAGAATGCCCAGCTGGCTCACGGTCAGGTAATTGGAGATGATGGTGGCCTCGCCGGGCACCATCATGGTGGCCATCACCAGCATGAACAGCACATTCTTGCCCTTGAAGTTCAAAAACGAGAAGGCAAAGGCCGCCAGCGAGCAGGTGAGAATCTGGCCCAGGGTGATGCACCCGGCCACCAGGAAGGAGTTCAAGATAAAGCGCAGCAGGGGCACCTGCGCCCAGGCGCGCAGATAGTTTTCCAGCGTGGGAGCGCTGGGGATTAAATTCATATCCATGGTGAACAACTCGCTGCCGGTCATCAGAGAAACACTGACCGCATACAGCAGCGGAAAGAGGATGAACAGGGCTACCACCACATTCAGCGCAACCAGCACGCCGGTCTTAATGCGGCGGCGGCGCAGGGCGGCAGCGCTCATGCGGCGGTGCAGGGCCGCCAGCTGCTCTTCGGTATACTGGCCCCGGCGCAGCACGCCGTTCAGAGGGGCCTTTTGATTCACAGGCATATCCATTTAATACTTGACTCCCTTCTTTTCCACCTTGAACATAACCAGGGTCAGCGCCATGATGATGAGGAACAAAATGACGGACTGGGCAGCCGCGCTGCCGAACTTGTAGTTGAAGAAGGCGTCGCGGTAGATGGAGTAAACAATCAGGTTGGTGGACTCGCCGGGGCCGCCCTGAGTCAGGATCTTCACCTGGCCAAAGGACTGGAAGGCCTGGATGATGTTGACCACCAAGGTATAGAAGATGATGGGGCTCAGGCCCGGCAGGGTGAGCCGGAAGAACTTCTGAACGCCGCTGGCGCCGTCCACAGAGGCGCGCTCATAGATGGATTCGTCGATGTTGCCCAGGCCCGCGGAGAAGTACAGGAAGTTGATGCCGCTGTTCAGCCAGGCAGTGAGCACCGCCACACAGATAAGGGCGTAGCGGGGGTCGCTGATCCAGTTGATGTCCAGACCAGTGAGCTTGTTGAACACGCCGATGGTGGGGTTCAGGATCACCTTGAAGATCATGGCCGCGCCGCTGGAGGCAATGGCCATGGGCAGCGCATAGGCGGTGCTGAAGGCCCGGATGCCCGGGAAGGTCTTGCTGCACAGCACAGCAGTGGCAAGGCCCAGCAGCATGCTGCCGAACACCACAATCACCACAAAGATCAGGGTGACCAAGATGCTGTTGTAAAAGCTTTCGGAGGTGAGCAGGTCGGTGTAGTTTTTCAGCCCCACAAAAATCTTTGCCTTGCCCAGCTTATCGGTGAGGAACAGGCTCAGATAAATGGTCTTAAAAAAGGGGTAAAACAGGAACATGCCGAACACTGCAAAGCAGGGGATCAGGTAACAATAGGGGCTCACCCCGGCGAGCCGTTGACGTAACTGGTTCATTCGCAATCGCTCCACTGATAAAAAAGATTTTGTTCGGTCTCACCATCGAAAAAGTGAGCCTTTTCCATATCCACCCACAGGGAGGCCGCATCGCCTGCGCGTGCGTCGGTGCGTTCCTTTACCCGGGCGGCAAACTCACCGTCGGCGGTTTCCAGATGCAGGATGGTCTCGTGACCCAGGCCCTCACAGGCGGTGAGGCGGCCGTCCATACGGCCCAGCACCCGGTTTGCTGCCTGCGTGGGCAGAATGTCCTCGGGGCGGACACCCAGCACCACCTCGCGGCCTTTGCAGCGGGGCCACAGGCCCGCCGCCTGATCAAAGGTCAGCGGCAGGCACAGACCGTTCCGGCTGCGGAACACAATACTCTGCTCCCCTTCCTCCACGGTGCCGCGGACAAAGTTCATAGCCGGAGAGCCGATGAAGCCCGCCACAAACAGGTTGGTGGGGCGGCTGTATAACTCCGCCGGGCTTGCCACCTGCTGGATGCGTCCCTCCTTCATCACCACAATGCGATCCGCCAGAGTCATGGCCTCGGTCTGGTCATGGGTTACATAAATCATGGTGGCGCCCAGCTTCTGATGCAGCGCCGCCAGCTCCACCCGCATGTGGGTCCGCAGCTTCGCATCCAGGTTGGACAGCGGCTCGTCCATCAAAAAAGCCCGGGGCTCACGCATGATGGCGCTGCCGATGGCCACCCGCTGCTTCTGCCCGCCGGACAGCTGGCCCGGACGGCGGTTCAAAAGGTGCTTGATGTCCAGCATTTCGGCGGCCTTGTCCACCCGCCGGGCAATCTGGTCCTTGGGCACCTTGCGCACCGACAGCGAAAAGGCCATGTTGTCGTACACGCTCATCTGCGGATACAGTGCGTAGTTCTGGAACACCATGGACAGATCCCGCTCGCCGGGCTCGGCGTAATTGCACAACTCGTCGCCTATCCACAGTTCGCCTTCGCTGATCTCCTCCAGCCCGGCAATCATGCGCAGGGTGGTGGACTTGCCGCAGCCGGAAGGGCCCACAAATACGATGAACTCGCCATCGTGGATGTGCAGCGAGAAATCGCTCACCGCCCGCTGGCCCTTGTCGTATATTTTGCTGATATTCTTCAAAACGATTTCTGCCATAAAGCTTTTCTCTTCCCCCTTGTCTTCCGCCGGGCCGCCCTCACTCGTTGGGGCACACTGCCCGGTACACTGGGTATGATACCGGATTTTCCCGGCCCTTTCCGCCGCTTTCCGGTAAATCGTTTGTAAAAAGCAAGAAAAGCAAATTCGCCCAAAATCTTCCAAAACTTACCGGAAATTCTGCCAGTCAAATGCCGCAAAAATAAGGCCCCGGCAGCGCAGAGGGGGAAATCTGCGCCGCCGGGGCAAGGAAAGAGGAGAATGGATCGGTTTTGTTAAATTCTGTTAAGTGTTTGCAAGATTTTGCTCAGGTTTATCGGGTAACTTCCGCCCGGGCCATGGCCTGACGGTAATCCCGGTGATCGGTGAAGATCTCGTTCTTATAGGGATTCTTCTTCTGCTCCACCGACCGCTTGATGATGATGGCCAGCACGATCACGTTGGCCGCCAGCGCCAGAATGGCGATCACGCCCTGCATGGTGGGATTGGCGGTGGTGGGCCGCACGGTGGCATCCATCACACCGTCGGAATAGAGCACCGGCAGGGTGCTGAACACGCTGTAATCCTGGAAGGCCGGGAACACCTGGGCGAACATGCACCACAAAGCCAGAGTGTTGGCACGGTTCTGAATCCAGCCGCCCTTGTTCCACAGTGCGTTGGCGAAGGTGGGGGCCAGCAGCAGAGCCAGACCGCAGTACCAGGCATGGGTGGGCAGGTTGTTGTAGGTGTACTCAAAGTTCCACAGGTCGTAGGCAATGATGAAGTAGATGGTCATATCCGGCCAGAGCATGTCGTCGTGCTTCTTGGAAGAGTAGATGCCCCACCAGCCGGTCATGCACAGGATGTTCAAAATGCCCGCGATGCCGTTGACCCAGTTCCACCAGCCGCCGTACAGCCACACGTTCTCGCTGGACAGCCACCAGCGGTCACCGGTGGCGGCCAGGGCCATGGCGCCCCGAATACCGGACTCGAAATCGCTGCACACGGCGATCAGAATGTTGATGGCCACAATGGCGAAGGGGAACACCCGGAACCAGGGCTGCTTGCCGATGCCCCACTTATACTTGATCATCATGAAGCCGATGCATCCGGCGGTGGCGGCGTAGAGCTTGGCATAATGGAACCAGCTGTTCATGTGAACGTAAGTAGGATTATTCAGCGCCCACTCGGCGCCCATGGCCGCGCCCACATAGATGGACACGAAATACACGGTGAGTGCCGCAGGCAGAATCAAAAAGAAAAACACCCCTCCCTGTTTGGTGCGGCGAGAAAGCTCGTTCAGCACCACCAGGCCCGCAAAGACCAGCAGCCAGCCCAACAGCTGGAAGCCGGCGTTTTCTCCATAAATCTGGAACAACATGATAAATTTCCTCCTTTGCCGGCACGTTTTTGTGCCGGCTTTTCCAATTGGCTTGATCAGGCCCGGCCGCAAACCGGGCACTGTGTCTCCCCCGTCCCTTCCGGTTCGGGGGGAATATCATTTTCTTCGGGCACCTCGATCTCCTTGATGAGCATCTCGCTGCCCTGCAAAAGGTGTGTGTGCGCAGAACCACAGGCCGGGCAGGTCTTGCCATAGGCCACAGTGGGATAAATTTCTCCGCAGCTCTCGCACAGGGTCTGGGCGGGAATGGTCTCTACCCGCAGCTGCGCGCCTTTCAGCAGCTCGGAACGATCCGCCGCCCAGCGCCAGCAATCCTGCAGATAGTGCTCCACCACACCGGACACCTCGCCCAGCTGCAGCGTCACCGCGCTGACCCGCTTCACCCGGTTTTTGCGGCCCACCTCTTCCACGCCGCGGATGATGTGGAACACGATGCCCAGTTCATGCATGGCTCATTTCTCCTTCTTGCCGAAGCGGATCTTCATCTCCCTCTTGAGCATATAGGGCAGGATGGCCTTGAACTTGTCCTCACTGCGCACCATGTTGCTGCAATCGGGCAGCTCGCGGGAAAGATGGATGGCGTCGAACTCGCACTTGGTGGTGCAGATGCCGCAGCCGATGCACTTGTTGGGGTCCACCACCGAGGCGCCGCAGCCCAGGCAGCGAGCGGTCTCGGTTTTCACCTGCTCTTCGGTGAAGGTGCCGTGGGCATCCCGGAAGGAGCGAGTGTGGTCGATGCGGCCGTCCATGGCGGGGTGCTGGCGGGCAGCGCTGTCGTAGCCGGTGAGAACCGCGTTGTCCTTATCCAGCTCGATGAACTGGCGGCGGTCCCGGCCGATGGTCATGCTGGTGTTGGGCTGCACGAACCGGTGGATGGACACTGCGCCCTGCTTGCCCGCGGCAATGGCGTCGATGGCGAAGCTGGGGCCGGTGTACACGTCGCCGCCCACAAACACGTCCGGCTGGGCGGTCTGGTAGGTCAGCGGGTCTGCCTGGGCCCGGCCGCCGCCCCCCAGCTGCACGGTGCTGCCGGTGAGCAGCCCGCCCCACTGGATGCTCTGGCCGATGCTCATGAACACCCGGTCACAGGGTACGGTTATGGTATCCTTTTCGTCGTAGACCGGGGCGAAGCGGCCGTTTGCGTCGGTGACCGACACACAGCGCTTGAATTCCACGCCGGTGACCTTGCCGTTTTCCTCCAGGATGCGGCTGGGGCCCCATCCGCAGTGGATGTTCGCGCCCTCCTGGCGGGCCTCGGCGATCTCCTCGGGGGAGGCGGGCATCTGGTTTTCCTGCTCCAGGCAGTACATGGCCACATTCTCCGCGCCGCAGCGCAGGCAGGAGCGGGCCACATCGATGGCCACGTTGCCGCCGCCGATCACCACCGCCCGGCCCTTGACCGGGGTGGTCTCGTCCTCGCTGACCCGATGGAGGAACTCCACCGCCGTGGTCACGCCCTCGGCGTTTTCGCCGGGGATGCCTGCCGTCCGGCCTCCCTGGCAGCCGATGGCCAGATAAAAGGCCTTATAGCCCTGGGCACGCAGGTCATCCAGCGTCACGTCCCGGCCGACCTCCACATTGCAGCGGATCTCCACGCCCATCTGGCGCAGCACCTCGATCTCCGCGCCCACCACGTCCTTCTCCAGCTTGTAGGAGGGGATGCCGTAAACCAGCATACCGCCGGGTCGAGCGTTTTTCTCAAACACGGTGGGCTTGTAGCCCTTCTTCGCCAGGAAGAAGGCACAGGACAGGCCCGCCGGGCCCGCGCCCACAATGGCGATCTTGTCGTCAAAGCCGCCCCGGTTGGAGGGGGGCTGGATGGGCGGCACATAGCGGGTGGCCGCGTCCAGATCCTTCTGGGCGATGAACTTCTTCACCTCGTCGATGGCCACCGCCTGGTCGATCTTGCCGCGGGTACAGGCATCCTCACAGCGGCGGTTGCACACCCGGCCGCACACCGCCGGGAAGGGGTTCTCCTGCTTGATGAGGGCCAGCGCCTCGGTGTAACGGCCCTGGGCTGCCATTTTCAGATAGCCCTGCACCGCGATGTGAGCCGGGCAGGCAGTCTTGCAGGGAGCGGTACCGGTGTCGTGGCAGTTGGTGCGGTTGGTGTCCCGGTAGTTGATGTCCCACTTTTCCGGGCCCCATTTCACCCGGTCCGGCAGCTCCTGACGGGGGTATTCCACCGGACCGTCCTTGGTGCAGAGCTTCTGGCCCAGGCGCACCGCGCCCGCCGGGCAGTATTCCACGCAGCGGCCGCAGGCCACGCAGTTTTCGGTGGTCACATTGGCCACATAGGCCGAGCGGCTCATGTTGGGGGTATTGAACAGCTGGCTGGTACGCAGAGCGTTGCAGATGTTCACATTGCAGTTGCAGATGGCGAAGATCTTGTTCTCACCGTCGATGTTGGTGATCTGGTGCACGAAGCCGTTGTCCTCGGCGCGCTTTAAGATGCGCAGCACCTCGTCCCGGTCTACATAGTGGCCTTTATTGGTCTCCACCAGGTAGTCCGCCATGTCGCCCACGCCGATGCACCAGTCCTCCGGGTCGTCGCCGCAGCCCTCGCCCAGCTTGGCGCGGGACATGCGGCAGGAGCAGGGGCTGGCGGCGTACTTGCCGTCGTATTTATCCAGCCAGTGGGAGATGTGCTCGATGTCCACCGAGCGGTTCTCGGTCTGGATGGCCTGCTCCACCGGGATCACATGCATGCCGATGCCCGCACCGCCGGGGGGCACCATGGCCGTGATATGCTCCAGCGGCAGGAAGGTCATGCGCTCGAAAAAGGCGGTGACCTCCGGGTGCTCGTCGATCTGCTGTTGCTTCATGTTGAAGAACTCGGCGCTGCCGGGCACGAACATGGGCAGCACATACTGTTTCTCCCGCCGCTCGTTTTCCCAGTTATATTCCAGCAAGCCCACGTTGCTCATTTCCTGCAGCAGGGGCTCCAGCTCCTGGGCAGGCTTGCCGGTGACCTTGACCAGCTGGGGCAGGGTCATGGGTTTGCGCACCTTCATTTTCAGGGCCACATCCGCCATCTCGTCGGTGACGATGCCCGCAAGGCCCCAGTATTCCGGGTCCTCTGCGGTGAGCGGGCGCAGCTTGGCGGGTACCCGGTCGGTGATCTTCTGGCCCAGCTTTAAAATCTTCTCCCGGGGCTTTTCGTCCTTCGGGATGGAAAAGGGCAGCTTTTCTTCATCCAGGGGAAAATGGGTCTGGCTCATATCCTTTTGTCCTTTCCTTCGTTTCTCAGCTCTTCCAGGTCTTTACCTGCCCGCGCAGCCAGTCGGCCCAGGCCTCGATGCCTTCGCCGGTTTTGGCGCAGATGGGAATGACCACTGCGTTCGGGTTGCGCATGCGGATGTACTCCTTGCACTTTTCCAGGTCGAAATCGAAATAGGGCATCACATCGGTCTTGTTGATGAGCACCACGTCGCACACCGAGAACATCAGCGGATATTTCAGGGGCTTGTCGTGGCCTTCCGGCACCGACAGGATCATGGCGTTCTTCACCGCGCCGGTGTCAAACTCCGCCGGGCAGACCAGATTGCCCACGTTTTCCAGAATGGCCAGGTCCACATCTTCGGTGCCCAGCGCCTCCAGGCCCTGACGGGTCATGTCCGCGTCCAGATGGCACATACCGCCGGTGTGCAGCTGGATGGCCTTCACGCCGGTGTCGGCCATTGCTTTGGCGTCCACATCCGAGTCGATGTCCGCCTCCATCACACCAATGCGCAGCTGGCCCTCCAGCGCCTTCACGGTCTGCTTCAGGGTGGTGGTTTTGCCCGCGCCCGGCGAGGACATCAGATTCAGAAGGAACACGCCCTTCTCCTTCAGTTCCCCGCGCAGATTGCGGGCCTGTTCGTCGTTGGACGCAAACACGCTCTGCTTGATCTCGATCACTTTTACCTTGCTGGTGGTATCCGCCATGGGTCCCCCTCCTTGTTTTCCGGGCGGGCCTTGTGGCCCAACCAGGGCCAGTTATCGCCGCTTTCCTCCGCCCTTTAGCTGTTAATAGCTTAACATTCCCATTGTTGGCCGTCAATCAAATCCCAATTTTTCAGAGAACAGCCCAAAGTAAGGGCTTCTCCTTGAGCGAATTGCATGGTAAAATAGGCTTGTGGTATGTGGTATAGCCACAACAAAAGCCGAGGTGATTTGCATGCCCTTTGAAAAACTGAATTCTCCCAGTCTGAAACAACTGTTCGTGCGTCAGCTGCAAGGAATGATTCTTTCCGGTGAATTGCCCATGGGCACTCAGCTTCCCCCGGAGCGGGAGCTGGCCCGGCAGATGCAGGTGAGCCGGGCGGTGGTGAACGGTGGTCTGACCGAGCTGGCCCAACAGGGCTTTTTGGAGGTGCGCCCCCGGCAGGGCACCTGCGTGGCGGACTACCGCCGCAAGGGCAACCTTTCCACCCTGATCGCCATCATGGAATACCGGGACGGCGTGCTGGGCAAGGACGAGATCCGCTCGCTGCTGGAGGTGCGCCAGGCGCTGGAACATCTGGCGGTGAACTCCGCCATCCGCTATGCGTCGGACCAGGCGCTGGACAGTCTGGGCGAGCATCTGGCCCGCATGGCCCAGGCGGAGGACATCGCCCAGGCCGCCGAGGCGGCGTTCCAGTTTCAGCACGAGCTGGCACTGGTAGGCGGCAACAGCATCGTGCCGCTGATCTACTATTCCTTCAAGGCCCCGGTCATCACCCTCTGGATGCGCTTTTGCCGGCTGTACGGCATCGAGGCGCTGCTGCGCAACACCGAGCGCCTGTACGACTGCATCCGTGCCCGGGATGAGCAGGCCGCAGCGGAATGGATCGACCGGTATCTGGGCCAGGCCATCCGGGGCAGCCAGCAGATCTACAGCGAGCGGTGAGCTTCTCCTTTGCTCCGCACAGAACAGCATAAGAAAAAGAGTGCGCCGCCCCCAAGCTGAGGGCAGCGCACTCTTTTTATTTGGTATTCTTTTTATAAGTCAAAGCAGAAAGAAACCGGTCCGCTCACTTTGCGGCCCGCATGGCCAAGATCTTGTCCACGATGCAGCCGGCCACCTGAGCCTTGTCCATCTGGGGCTGGGGCTCGGCGCCCTCTTTGGTGATGAAGGTGATCACATTGGTGCCCGCGCCGAAGCCCGCGCCTGCCACCTTCACGTTGTTGCCCACCACCAGGTCCAAATTCTTGGCTTCCAGCTTTTTGCGGGCGTTCTCCTCCAGGTTCTGGGTCTCCATGGCAAAGCCGCACAAAAACTGACCATTGTGCTTTTCTTCGCCCAGGCTGCGCAGAATGTCCTGGGTGCGCTCCAGCGGAATGGCAAAACCGCCCTCCGCCTTCTTGATCTTCTCGGTGGCCACGGTGGCCGGGCGGTAATCCGCCACAGCGGCGGCCTTGATGATGATGTCCTGCCCGGCGGCACGGCTGGTCACGGCCTCATACATCTCCTGGGCGCTCACCACCGGCACCACCTCCACGAAGGGGGGCGGAGTCAGGGCGGTGCGGCCGGTGACCAGGGTGACCTGAGCGCCTCGTAGCATGCAGTTGCGGGCCAGCTGATAGCCCATGGTGCCGGTGGAATGGTTGGTGATGTAGCGCACCGGGTCGATGGCCTCCTGAGTGGGCCCGGCGGTGACCAGCACCTTCAATCCCTTCATATCCTTTTCCAGGGCCAGGTCCCGCAGGATGTACTGGAGCATCACCTCCGGCTCCACCATCTTGCCCATACCGCTGTCGCCGCAGGCCAGATGGCCGGATACCGGCTGGATCAGCTCCATGCCGTAGTGCTCCAGCTTTTTCATGTTATCCTGCACGATGGGGTTTTCATACATCTGGGTGTTCATGGCCGGAGCCACCAGCTTTTTGCACTTGCAGGCCAGCAGGGTGGTGGTGAGCATATCGTCGGCCAGACCGTTGGCCAGCTTGCCGATCACGTTGGCAGTGGCGGGGGCTACCAGGGCGATGTCCGCCTGCTTGGCCACCGACACATGCTCCACGTTGAATTCAAAGTTCCGGTCGAAGGTATCCACCAGACATTTGTGGCCGGTGAGGGTCTCGAAGGTGATGGGGTTGATGAAGTTGGTGGCGTTTTGGGTCATCAGCACCTGAACGTCCGCGTGCTGCTTCACCAGAAGGCTGGCCATGGTGGCCATTTTATATGCTGCAATGCCGCCGGTGACCGCCAGCACCACATGTTTTCCCTTGAGCATGTTGCCGTTTCTCCTTTTTGTCCGGCCACGGGGCCGGTTTTCTCTGCTTCCTATTATAACACAAAAACGCACCGGCGAAAGCCGTTCGCCCAAAGCCGCTGCCGCACAAAAAAATTCCATTCTTTTCTTGGGCAACACCGCACAATTCACACCGTACGGCTCAGGCGGCGTATCACGCCAAAATTTTCTGTGCTATTTTCCAAAAATGCTCGCCAATCCACAAAGGATTGCCTGCGCTTTTTGGTTCATATCACAAAAAATTTTTGGGCGCGCTTCACCACCTGGAATTATGCGGTATCGCCCTTGTTTTGTGCCGGGTTTGGTGCTATACTGAACAGCGTATTGTATCCCGGTTTCGGGAATAATAACAAGGAGGACAATTGAATATGTACAGAAACGGAACTGCGCACAACTCGCGCGGGCTGGTGCAGCTCGCCCTTTTTTCGGCCATTATCATCGCAATGGCCATGGTACCCTTTTTGGGCTACATCCCGCTTGGCTTCATGCGGGCGACCATCATCCACATCCCGGTAATTCTGGGCTCGGTGCTTTTAGGGCCCCGCAAGGGTGCGGTGCTGGGCGGTGTGTTCGGCCTCACCAGCCTGGTAAACAACACAGTGGCCCCCAACGTGACCTCGTTCGTGTTCACCCCCTTCTACAGCCTGGGCGATGTGCACGGCAGCTGGGCCAGCCTGGTGATCGTTCTGGTGCCCCGCATTCTGGTGGGCGTGCTTCCGTATTTTGTATTTAAAGGTCTGAAACGGCTGCTGGGTTCCACCCCCGGCAAGCTCACCGTGAGCCTGGGTGCTGCTGGGTTCGTAGGCTCCATGACCAACACCCTGCTGGTGATGAACCTGATCTTCGTATTCTTCGGCGAAAGCTACGGCGCGGCCAAGGGCATCGCGGCGGATGCGGTGTATCCCTTCATCCTGTCCATCATCGGGCTGCAGGGCGTGCCGGAGGCCATTGTGGCCACCATCATCGTGGCCCTGGTGGGCCGCCCTCTGCTGCGCTTCACCAGCAGCAAGGTTTGAATCACACATACATCGAGCAACGAGGAGTTTTGACATATGATCCTGGCACTGGACATCGGCAACACCAACATCGTGATCGGCTACCTGGAATCCGAGGAGAACATCGTGTTTGTGGAACGGCTCTCCACCGATCTGGGCAAGACCTCGCTGGAATATGCCATCAGCATCAAAAACGTGCTGGAGCTTTATAATGTGGATATGAACACGCTGGAGGGCGTGATCATCTCGTCGGTGGTGCCGCCCATCACCAACCTGATCTGCCAGGCGGTGCGCACAGCCACCGGCCACGAGGCCATGGTGGTGGGCCCCGGCGTGAAGAACGGGCTGCACATCAAGATGGACAACCCCGCCCAACTGGGCAGCGACCGCGTGGTGTGCGCCGTGGCTGGCATCCGGGATTACCCGGTGCCCCTGGTGATTGTGGATCTGGGCACCGCCACCACCGTGGAGGTGCTGGACGCGGAGAAGAGCTACATCGGCGGCATGATTCTGCCGGGCGTGAACGCCTCGCTGGAAGCGCTGGTACGCCACACCTCCCAGCTGCCGAAAATCAGTCTGGATTCTCCCCGCCGCCTGATCGGCAAAAACACCATCGAGTGCATGAAGAGCGGCATCATCCACGGCAACGCCGCCTGCCTGGACGGTCTGATCGACCGCATCCAGGAGGAGCTGGGCGAGCCGGTGACCGTGGTTGCCACCGGCGGTCTGGCCAATGTGATCGTGCCCCACTGCCGCCACAAGATCATCATCGACGACGCGCTGCTTCTGAAGGGCCTGCTGCTCATTTACCAGAAAAACCAGCAGAAGTAATTTTTTTGAACGAAACGGAAAACGCCCGGGGCTTCGGCCTCGGGCGTTTTATCTATATAAACCGCCGCCCGTCGGCTCAATCGGACCGGCAGCGGATTGTTTTTTGTCTGCCCTTTTACTGGGTTGAGAGCAGTGAACCTTACGCTTTGTATTGTACCGGCCAATTTTTAACTGCCGCTGAATAAACCGTGTGACGGCTGTGAAAGATCAGCTCGCTTTATGAAGATGCTGTGATATTGTATTTTTAAGGCATACAAAAAGGCCCGTCCCGGGAAAAATCCCCGGGGCGGGCCTTCTGCATTTTCTTTCGGGCGGCTCAGTCCAGCACCACCGCAGTGCCGGACACATTCACCATCAGCATGCCGTTGTTGCTGCCCAGCACCTCGTAATCCACGCGCACGCCGACCACTGCGTCCGCGCCCAGATGGGCCGCGCGGGTACCCATCTCCTCCAGGGCCTGAATGCGGGCGTTTTTCAGTTCCTCTTCATACCCGGAGCTGCGCCCGCCGAAGATGTTTCGCAGCCCGGCACCGATATCCTGAAAGATATCCACACCGGAGATGACCTCGCCGAATACGATGCCCTTGTATTCCCGAATGGAACGCCCCTCCACCGAGGGGGTAGTGGTAATGATCATCAACAACATCTCCTTTTCCGGCACGGGTCAATGCCCGTTTTTTCTCATTATAGCATCCACCTGTTCAAAAGACAATGGCAGCGAACAAAAAGCACTTTGCATTGCAGGACAGAATGTGCTACAATCGAATGCGGTTTCGCCCGGACCCGGTGTGGACCACATGATAACTTACCATCAAAGAAGGCGTTTTTCATGGAAACTTCCCGACGGGATGCCCGGTTTGATAATTTAAAAGGCATTCTGATTTTTTTGGTGGTGTTCGGCCACCTGCTGGAGCTGGTGGGCGGCCCTGCCGCCGCCTGGCTGTACCGGCTGATCTACTCCTTCCATATGCCCGCGTTCGTGTTCTGCTCCGGCTGGTTTGCCCGGTTCGACGCGGCCCGCTTTTTCCGGCGGCTGCTCTACCCCTATCTGGTGTATCAGACGCTGTATCTTCTGTTCGACCGGCTGGTGCTTCACGGCGACGCTCCGCTGCAGTACACCACCCCCTACTGGCTGCTGTGGTACCTGTTCTCCATGATGCTCTGGACTCTGCTTTTGCCCCTGATCGACGGAGTAAAAAGCCCGAAGGCTGCTCTGCTGGCCTGCCTGGCCGCTGCGCTGGCCTCCGGCTTTGACCCCACCATCGGCTATAACATGAGCCTTTCCCGCACGCTGGTTCTGCTGCCCTTCTTCGCCGCCGGGCATCTGGCCGCGGGCGGCGGGCTGGCAGGCCTGTTGCCACAGCTTCCCCGGCGCGGGGTGATCGCCGCGCTCTCCGGCTGGATTGCCCTTGCAGGCACACTGCTCTGGCTGCGGCGCGGCGTGGTGCGCAGCGTGTGGTTCTATGCCAGCCGCTCCTATGAGGGCGCGCACTATGACCCAGAGCTGCGAGTTCTGCTGCTGGCCACCAGCGCCGCCTGGATCGCCCTGCTTTTGCTCATCGTTCCAAAACAGCCGCTGCCTTTGGTTGCGGCCCTTGGGCAGTACACCCTGCCGGTGTTCCTTGTGCACGGCTTTTTCGTGCGCAGCCTGCGGCTGCTGCGCCCGGACCTGCCGCCGCTGATGGGCATCGGTCTGGCTGTGCTGGCGGCACTGACCCTTTGCGCGATCCTGGGCAACCGGTTTACCGCCTCTCTGCTGCGGCCCACGTTCTGTGCCCCGCAGCTGAACCGCCCTGTCCTGAAGCCGCGCCCAAGCCGAACAAGGCATCCCGCCCGCTGAATTCATCCCCTTCCCCGCATCCTCCGGTCATTCCGGGCCGGACGCGGGGTTTTTTTGCGCCCGAAAGCCGTTGTCTTTCTCCACCAATGTGGTATAATATAACCAGTCATCTCCCGGGCAGTTTGCCCGGGGAGCATTCCGCAAACAAAGGAGTCATAAGCCCATGCGTTCCCTTTCCGCCGACTGCGACGCGCTGCTCACCTGCATCCAAGAGGAAACCGGCATCGCCCTGCTGCGCTGCGAGACCAGCGCCCCCCAGCTGCTTTTGCCCGACGAGCTGGACGGCTTGCCCATCACCCGCCTGGGGGATTATGCCTTCAGCGCCCGGGAGCCCAGGCAGCTGCCCGAAGGGGCGTTTCAGCTTTTGCTGACCAGCGGCGGAGAGAAAGCACCCGCCCACAACGCGGCAGCTCTGCGGCTGGTGCGTCTGCCCCAAAAGGACCTTTCTCTGGGCAACTACGCCTTTTACGGCTGCACCGGGCTGGAGGCGCTGGAAATCGGCGGCAGCCTGCAGAGCGTGGGCACCGATGCTTTTATGAACTGCTTTTCCCTGCGGCGGATGACCCTGGCCGCTCCGGCGGAGGAATGCCGCTGCCTGCGCAGCCTGCTGCAGGAATATTCCGGTGAGCTGGAGCTGCGCTTTGTCCCCGCCGCCGGGCCGGAGTGCCGCCTCTTCTTCCCCGCTTACGACGAGGATTACGAAGAGATGGCGGCGCCCCATATCTTCCATTACAACATCCGGGGCGTGGGTTATCTGTGCCGCCAGAGCTTTGACGGCCACCGGTTCCGCTACGACCAGTACGACGCCTCGCTGGACCTTTTGCTGCGCACCCACGAGTTTTCGTTGGCAGTGCGTATGGCGCTGGACCGGCTGCGCTTTCCGGTGCAGCTGAGCGCGGCCGCCCGCGCCGCGTATCTGACTTGTCTTTCCCAGCACACGGCCCAGCTGCTGGAGCTGGTTCTGTCCGAGACGGACACCGTGCCCCTGGCCTTTGTGCTGGGGCTGGACCTGCTGGACCGGCAGGCACTGGCCGAGGGCTGCGAGCTGGCCCGCGCCGCCCGCCACACCGAGGCGCTGGGTCTTTTGCTGGAATACCAGAACCGGCGCTTCGGCGCGCCCCGGGCCCGATCTTTTGACCTGTGAGGCACCCTATGATGCAACAAGAACAACGACACGACCCCTGGCCGGAGCTTGGCCAGAAGATTTTAACTGCGGCCCGCAGCGAACTGTATCTGAACCTGCCCTTTCTGGATGCGGCGCTGTGCAGCCTGCCGCTGAGCACCCGCGAATCCACTCCGAGCCTCGCCACCGACGGCACAGCTCTCTACTACAACGGAGCTTATTTAGCCCAGCGGTATGAGCGGGCCCGCAGCCTGGTCTGCCGTACCTACCTGCACAGTCTTCTGCACTGCATGCTGCGCCACCCGCCCAAAAAGGCCGGTCGGGACGGTGACCTTTGGGACCTTGCCTGCGACATCGCGGTGGAGTCCATCCTGGATGCCCTGCCCCAGCGTTGCCTGGTCCCCGCCACACCCCGACCCCGCCGGGCCCACTGGTACGGTCTTTTGCAGGCGGAAATGAAGGTGATCACGGCCGAGGCCGTCTACCGGTACTTCCGCCGCCATCCGCTGGACGAAATGGACAAAGCCACTCTGGCCCGGGAGTTTCTGGAGGACGACCACCGGCTGTGGGAGCGGGCACAGAATGACGAGCAGGAGCAGAACGCTTCCAGCCAGTGGCAGAACATCGCCGAGCGAATCCAGACCCAGCTGGAGACCATGTACACCGAAGCGGGCGCGGGCGACGACGCGGTGCTGGAACGGCTGCGAGTGGAGAACCGCCCCACCGCCAACTACAAGGCCTTCCTGCACCGGTTCGCAGTGCTGGGCGAGGAGATGAACGTAGACGTGGATTCCTTCGACTACGGCTACTACACCTACGGCCTGCGCCGCTACGGCAACATGCCGCTGATCGAGCCGCTGGAGACACGGGAGGCCCGACGCATTGAGGATTTGGTCATCGCCATCGACACCTCCATGTCCACCTCCGGCGCGCTGGTGCGCAGCTTTCTTTCCTACACCTATGCCATTTTAAAGAACACCGAGAGCTTTTTCCGCCGCTTTCAGCTGCGCATCCTGCAATGCGACGACCAGCTGCGGGCGGATAAAACCATCACCAGCGCCGAGGAGCTGGCGGATTACATGGAGCATTTTGAGCTGATCGGCCAGAGCGCCACGGATTTCCGCCCTGTGTTTGAGCATGTGAACAAGCTTCGGGAGGAGGGCGCCTTCCGCCACCTGAAAGGAATTTTATATTTCACCGACGGCCTGGGCGTCTACCCCGCCAAGCGCCCGCCCTACGACGCAGTGTTCGTGATGCTGGCGGGCCAGGGAAACCCGGAACGGGTGCCGCCCTGGGGCATCCGCCTGCTGATCGACGAGGACGAACTGACGGAATCCACACCCCAGCCCACACAAGGAGCATAACGCCATGAACATCAAACGAGCCAAACAAGAGATCATCAACACGGTGCGCGCCTACCTGGCCAAGGACGAATTCGGCGCCTACCGCATTCCGGCCGTGCGCCAGCGGCCCATTCTGCTGATGGGCCCTCCGGGCATCGGCAAGACCCAGATCATGGAGCAGATCGCGAATGAACTGGACATCGACCTGGTGGCTTACACCATCACCCATCACACCCGCCAGAGTGCCCTGGGTCTGCCCTTCATCGAGCACCGCACCTTCAGCGGCAAGGAATACGCCGTGACCGAATACACCATGAGCGAGATTCTGGCGGCGGTCTGGCAGGCCATGGAGCGCAGCGGCCGCAAGGAGGGTATCCTCTTTTTGGACGAGGTGAACTGCATCTCAGAGACGCTGGCCCCCATGATGCTGCAATTTTTGCAATGCAAAACCTTCGGCAACCAGCGGCTGCCGGAGGGCTGGATCATCGCTGCCGCAGGCAACCCGCCGGAGTACAACAAATCCGTGCGGGAGTTCGACGTAGTGACCCTGGACCGTGTCAAGCGCATCGATGTGAAGGAGGACTACGCCGCCTGGAAGGAATACGCCCTGCGCCGGGGCATCCATGGGGCCATCCTCCCCTATCTGGACATCCGAAAGGACCACTTTTATAAGGTGGAAGCCGGACCGGAGGGCATGCAGTTCGTCACCGCCCGCGGCTGGGAGGACCTTTCCGAGATCCTGCACACCTACGAGGCCCTGGAACTTACCGCCGACCGGGAGGTGGTGGGCCAGTATTTGCAGATGCCCACCATCGCCAAGGACTTCGCCAACTATCTGGAACTGTATGCCAAGTACCGCCGGGTCTACCGGGTGGAAGAGATCCTGAACGGCAGCTGGGAGCCCCTGCGGGCCCGGGAGCTGGCCGCCGCCCCCTTTGACGAAAAGCTCAGCGTGCTGGGGCTGGTGCTCTCCCGCCTGAACGAGAGCGCCCGCGCCGCCTGGCAGTTGGACCAGCTGGCGGGCCTTCTGCACGAAAGCCTGCTGCGGGTGAAGGCCGCGCTGGGCCAGACCCCCGCCGCCCAGATCCTGACCGCCGAGCTGGCAGGGCTGGACCGTCAGATCGTCGCCAAAAAAGAAGCGGGCAGCGCCGACCGTCAGGGCATGCAGCTGCTGAACCAGGCCGCCCGCACCCTGGAAGGCTACCTGCACACGCTGGAGCTGGAGGCCCCCGCCGAGCCCTTCGACCGGCTCAAGGAGCTGTTCGCCGAAACGCTGGACCAGCGGGCCGCTGCCGCCGATGAGACCGGCAGCTATCTCTCCAACGCCTTCGCCTTCCTGGATGAGAGCCTGCCCGGCAGCCAGGAGCTGGTGATCTTCGCCACCGAGCTGACCGCGGGCTTCTATACCTCCTGGTACATTGAGACCTTCGGCTGCGAGGCCTACTTCGCCCACAACAAAGACCTGCTCTTTGCGGACACCGAAAACGCCCTGCTGGGCGAGATCGCCGCTGCTCGGGCCGCCCAGAACGGCACGCCCGGCGAAGCGCTGAAGCTGTAAGATCACATAAAAAAGCCGCTGTCCTTTCTCTTTTTGAGAGAAGGACAGCGGCTACTTTTTTATCACAGGAACCGCCTTATGCCGCCTGCTGCTCCAGCTGACGGATATGGTTCAGCTCCCGGCTGATCAGAACGATGGTGGTCACAAAAGCCACGCTGTCCGCAATGGGCCCGGCAAATAGGATGCCGTCGATGCCGAAGAAGAGCGGCAGGATCAGCAGCAGCGGCACCAGGAAGAACACCTGCCGGGTGAGCGACAGGATCACGCCCTTGATGGGCTTGCCGATGGCCGCAAAGAAATTGGAGGAGATCAGCTGCACACCGTTCACCAGCACCATGAACAGGAAGATGCGCATGAAGCGTACCGCAAACTCGAAGTACAGCGCATCGCCGGTGCCGAACACCGAAATGATCTGCCGGGGAAAGAACTGGAACATCACAAATCCGATGGCTGATACCACCAGGTTGCAGCTGATGGCCAGTTTATAGGTTCCACGTACCCGGTCATACTGCTTCGCGCCGTAGTTGAAGCCCACGATGGGCTGAGAGCCCTGGGAGATACCCACCAGCACCGCGATCAGAATAGCATTAGTCTTGATCACGATCCCGCAGGCTGCCAGCGGGATGGAGCTGCCGTATTCCGACTGCGCACCGTAGAAGGTGAGCGAGTTGTTCAGTACGATCTGCACAAAGGTGATGGCCAGCTGATTCAGGCTGTTGCTCATACCCAGGCTGGCGATTCGCCCCCACTCCCGCAGCCGGTAACCAAAGTGATGGGGCTGCAGATGGATATGACGGAAACACCGGGCATAGTTGATCGCCATGAGGAAAGAGAGCAGCTGGCCGATCACAGTGGCCCAGGCCGCACCCGCAACGCCCATCCGAAATACAAAGATGAAGATAGGGTCCAGGATGGTATTGGTGATGGCACCCACCAGCATACAGGTCATGGAATATTTGGGGCTGCCGTCCGCCCGGGCCAGGTTGCTCATGGCGTTGGTCACGATCAGCAGCGGCATGCCGAGAGCGGTGATGCGGGTATAGCTTTCCGCGTAGGGCATTACCTCCGCGGTAGCGCCAAAGGCCCGCAGCAACGGCTGCAAAAACAGCTGGATGACCACCAGATACACGATGCCCAGGGTGAACATCATGGTGATGGCGGTACCCACCGCCTTTTCCGCGTTTTCCTTATGCCCTGCTCCCAGCTCCAGCGAGAAACGGGAGGCGCTGCCGATGCCGATGAGCAGCGCAATGGACAGGCAGATGGTGGTGAGCGGGTAGGCCACGTTGGTGGCCGCATTGCCCAGATAGCCCACGCCCTGGCCGATGAAAATCTGGTCCACAATATTATACAGCGAGCTCACCAGCATGGCGATCACACTGGGGACTGCGTACCCACGCAACAGCTTGGGCAACGGTTCATAGCCCAAAGGGTTTGTTCCCTGTACGTTTTCCTGCGCCATTGCTCATTCCTCCCTTTCCCGGTTCATCGCTTCCAGCTCCAGGCGGTTTTGCTCCACCGCAGCCTCGCCCACCCGCTCCAGCAAGCTCATAAACTGAACACGCTCTTCCTCGGTAAGTCCGCTGGTGATGCGCTGGTTCCAGTCCTCACAGATCTCCCGGATGGGCTGGTAGGCCGCCCGGGCTTTTTCGGTGGGATACAAACAGCAGGTACGCTTGTCCTTCTCGTTGGGACGCCGTTCCAGATAACCCATCTTCTCCAGCGCGGCCACCGAACGGGTGATGTTGCTGGGGTTGATGTAAAAAAAGCTGTTGAACTTGTCCTGAGTGATGCCCGGCACCTCGCAGATGCGCAGCACATACATGTGCTGGCTGCTGTTCAGCCCGAAGGGGGCGAGCATCCGGTCCAGATGGATCTTATTGTACCGGTCAGTGACCGAGATCCATTTGATAAACTGCATGGCGTTTTCCGCTCCTTTTGTCTGATTTTCTCAAATAAGATTATACGGCGAATTGCTTGCGCGCGCAACCTTTTTGTTTGCGTGCGCAAGTTTTTTGCTGCTTTGCCGGTTTTTTCCCCACAAAAGCCGCAGAGTTTCGCCATTTTAAAGCAATTGTCATCGGGAAAACCCGCCGCCGCGCTGGATTCTGACGCGTCGATATGATACAATAAAGCCCAGTATCCCCGGCCCTTCGGCCGGAAAGTGAGGTCAATCATGCGTCAAAACAACTCCCCCCGCCACAAAAACGGGGGCTTCAGTTCTTCCATTGGTTTCGTGATCGCCTGCGTGGGCTCTGCGGTGGGCCTGGGCAACATCTGGATGTTCCCCTATCGGGTGGGCCAGTACGGCGGCGCCGCCTTCCTGATTCCCTATCTGCTGTTCACCTTCCTGTTCGGCTGGGTAGGCCTTTCCGCTGAGTTCGGCGTGGGCCGTCTGGCCCGTACCGGTACCATCGGCGCTTATGAATACTGCTTCGGCTCCCGGGGCAAAAAGACGGTCGGCTCTGTCCTCAGCTGGATTCCCCTGCTGGGTTCGCTGGGCATCGCCATCGGCTATGCGGTCATTCTGGGCTGGGTGCTGCGCAGCCTGGCAGGTTCGGTCACTGGCACGCTGCTCAGCTCCGATCCGGAGACGTTCTTCCACCAGGCCACCGGCAGCTTCGGCAGCGTAGGCTGGCATGCGGCCATCGTGATCCTGGTCTCGGCGGTGATGCTGCTGGGCGTGGCCCGTGGCATCGAAAAGGTGAGCAAGGTGCTCATGCCCCTGTTCTTCGTGCTCTTTCTGGCGCTGGCTGCCTGGGTGGCGTTTCTGCCCGGCGCGGCTGAGGGCTATCGCTTCCTGTTTGTGCCCAAGTGGGAAGCCCTTCTGAACGTGGACACTTGGGTCATGGCCATGGGCCAGGCCTTCTTCTCGCTGTCCATTACCGGGTCCGGCATGATCGTATACGGCGCGTACCTGGGCAAGGAGGCCGACATTCCTCAGGCTTCTCTGCGCACTGCTTTCTTCGACACCATGGCCGCTCTGCTTAGCGGCCTTGCCATCATGCCCGCCGTGTTCGCCTTCGGGGTGGACGTGACCCGCGGTCCCTCCCTCATGTTCATCGCCCTGCCCACTGTATTCCAGCGCATGCCGCTGGGTCGGGTGTTCGCGGTGTTCTTCTTCGTGTCGGTGGCCTTTGCGGGCATCACCTCGCTGATCAACATGTTTGAGGCCGTGATCGAAAGCTGGCAGAACCGCTTCAAGCTGGACCGCCGCATCGCAGTGGCCCTGTGCGGCGGCCTCACCTTCGGGGTGGGCGTTTTCCTGGAGGCCGAGCCTGTGGTAGGCAGCTGGCTGGACTTCGTGACCATCGTGATCGTGCCCATCGGCGCGGTGCTGGGCGCTATTTCCATCTATTACGTGCTGGGCTGGCCCCGCATCCGCCAGGAGCTGGAGACCGGCCGCGGCAAGCCGCTGCCGGAGCTCTTCGGCCGGGTGGCAAAATACGTATATGTTCCGCTCACCGTGCTGGTGCTGCTGCTGGGCTTTGCATACGGCGGCATCGGTTGATGTAAACCAAACGAAAGAGGATCGCCAATCATGAAACTGCTTTTCAAACAGCGCCTGTTCTCCTGGCTGGACAGCTATGACATTTACAATGAACACGGCGAGACCGCCTTCACCGTGGAGGGCAAGCTGGCCTGGGGCCACAAGCTGGAGGTCCTGGACCCCGCCGGCCGCCACCTGGGCACCGTAAAAGAAGAGGTGCTCACCTTCCTGCCCCGGTTCGCGCTGTATCTGGGCGAGGAGTACATCGGCCAGATCAAGAAGGAATTTACTTTTTTCAAGCCCAGCTTCACACTGGACTGCCGGGACTGGCAGGTCAGCGGCGACTGGCTGGAATGGGACTATCAGGTGACCGACGGCCAGGGCCGCACCGTGATGACTGCCAGCAAGGAGCTGTTCCACTGGACCGACACCTATGTAATGGATATTGAGCGGGAAGAGGATGCCCTGCTCTGCTTGATGATCGTGCTGGCCATTGATGCGGCCAAGTGCTCCGGAGGGGATTGAACACCATGAAAAACACCTGTTCCTGCCGCAAAAAGGGCTGCGGCGGCTGCCCGCTGCTTGCCCTGCCCTACCCGGAGCAGCTGGCTCAAAAGCAGAAGGATGTGACCAAGCTGCTGGGCAAGTTCGGTCCGGTACAGACCGTCCTGGGCATGGAGGACCCCTGGCACTACCGAAACAAGGCGGTGTCCACCTTCTGCACCGGGCCCGGCCGCAGCCTGCAAAGCGGCATCTACGCCCAGGGAACCCACCGGGTGATCCCGGTGGAAGAGTGCCTGCTGCACAATCCCGCCCTGGACGAAGCCATTGCAGCGGTGCGCGCTGCCGCGGCTGCATGCCGTTATGAGCCCTTCAACGAGGACCGGCGCACCGGTCTGATCCGTCACGTGCTGGTGCGCCACAGCCGGGCCACCGGTCAGGTACTGGTCTGCCTGGTCACTGCTCAGGCGGCGCTGCCCGGCTCCAAGGCCTTTGTGACCAAGCTCCGCCAGCTGTGCCCGGCGGTAAGCTGTGTGGTGCAGAACGTCAACCCCCGCCATTCCAGCGCAGTGCTGGGCAGCGCCGAAAAGCTGCTGTATGGCAAGGGATATATTGAGGACACCCTGTGCGGGGTGAAATTCCGGCTTTCCGCCGCCAGCTTCTACCAGGTGAACCCGGTGCAAACCGAACGGCTGTATCAGACGGCCATCGAGGCCGCCGGGCTGGACGGCAGCCAGACCGTGCTGGACGCCTATTGCGGCGTGGGCACGATCGGCCTCGCCAGCGCGGCCAAGGCCAAGTCGGTGCTGGGGGTGGAGCTGAACCGCAGCGCAGTGAACTGCGCCATTCAAAACGCCAAGGCCAACGGCATCACCAACGCCCGCTTCCTCTGTGCAGACGCCACCAGCGCTATTCAGCGCATGGCCCAGCAGGGTGAGCAGGTGGATGTGGTCTTTCTGGACCCGCCCCGCGCAGGCAGCACCCCGGAGTTTCTGCAGGCGGTCTGCCAGCTGGCTCCTGAGCGGGTGGTTTATATCTCCTGCAATCCCGAGACCCAGCGCCGGGACCTGGAATATCTGACCGCCCGAGGCTGGAAAGCCGACTTCATCCAGCCGGTGGACCTGTTCCCTCACACCGAGCATGTGGAGACGGTTGTTCTTTTGTCCAAATAACAAGTCATCGCAATCCACACAAAAAGCCCGAATCCGTTTTGAGTCGGATTCGGGCTTTTTTCGTTTCAGATATTCTTTTTCAGGATATGGGCAATCCCATTCCCAGCTGTACGCCCCAGCGGAATGCAAAGGCTGTGCTGGTGAAAAACAAGGTCAGCAATCCACAGCCAAACAACAATCCGGTAACGAACCGGCGGCCATTCGTGCTTTCATAGGAGCTCAGCGCCTGGATACCGCCGTCCAGAACCATGGGAATCATGGAAACAGCCGACCAGGCCACACTCAAATGAAAGACTGGATAACACAAGGCCGCAACCAAAATTCCCACCAGCTCGCCTGTGCAGCGGGCGCAAACCGGAAAACACCGTCCACGATAGTGGAATGACCGGTCGTCCCTGCAGTGACAGCCGCAGAAACGGGGCAGCCAGACATAAAGCCAGGAAATCATTGGATCATAGCCATACCAACACCGGCGGCAATGACCACAACATAGTAGATCACAATGAGGATCACGCCGACCAGCGCACCGATGCCGGCCTTCTTTGCCGTATTGGGCTTTTGATCCTTCCAGACCAGGAACAGGATCAGACCAACCAGAGGAATACAGCAGCCCAAAAAGGCCCATCCGATGTTACCGCTGTCTACCACAGCCGGCTTATCCTGCTGGGGTACGCCGCATGCCGGGCATACTACAGCCTTATCATCGACTTCTTTTCCGCAATTTTTACAAAACGCCATAGCTAATTCCTCCTTCGTCTCCACAAGACTATGCCTGTGGACTTTGTTTGAGTAAAGCATATCATATTTTGTAAAAATCTGCAATAACTTTTTCACATGTAAAAACCATCCCCAGCATTTCGCCTTATTCGCTTCCGTTTTTCTGCATCATCCGGAAGCTTTCGTTTCCCCGAGGCTTTCCTCGACCGCGGCGGCGCTGCCCGCCATTTTTTGTGATATAATAAAAAAGTATAAAAAGGAGGGACAAACCATGATGTATGACGCTCTGATTGTGATCGATATGCAAACACCCTGGTAGACGCACGCCCCTATAACGAGGTCGGTGTACTGGCCGGGATTCGTTCTTTGCTGGAGCGCTGCCGCGCCTCCGGTATACCTGTGATCTATGTTTGCCATGACGGTGGCCCCGGAGACGAACTGGAGTTTGGCAGCTCCGGCTGGCAGGTCGCCGCGCCAATCGCCCCCAAACCGGGAGAAAAGCGTTTTGACAAGCACTTCAACAGCGCCTTCCGCCAAACCGGCCTTCATGAATATCTTCAGCAAATGGGCGCAAACCGGCTGATCCTCTGCGGCATGCAGACGGAATACTGCTTTGATGTTTCCTGCAAGGTGGCTTTCGAGCTGGGTTATGAGGTAACAATCGCCAGAGGCACGACCACCACCTTTGATAACGATTTTGCCCGCGCCCATGATTTGACCCGATACTATGAGGAAAAGATCTGGGCCAATCGGTACGCTCAGGTACTCGATTTGAACAAGGTTCTATCCCAACTGAACGACAACTGATTTCCGATAGAGTTTTTTATGAGCAAAAGCGTACGGAAGCCTTTATCCAGCCGGCTGCCCGACCTCCCACACCACTTGCGTGAGAACGGTTCTGCTTTTGTACAGACTGAACGCCCGAAATGGCGAGGCCGAAAACCCAAAAGTGAATTTGAAACAGGGTTTGGGATGTTCTACCATGCCGCACTGCTCTCCGGAGTGCTGTCATCAAAAACAGAAGACCTCTTTTTGGACTATTACCTGTCAAAACCTGATGGAATGTTTTACATTTACGATAAACCTCTGAATAAACCGCCAATCGTCTTTGCTTCTCGGTCAGCAAGCCGCTATCTGGCCGCGATAGAGGTATTGAGCCGATATGGCCGGGCAAAGGATAAGCTGGCCTTTGTCATAGACTGGCTCACTGCCAATCAGGATGAAAACGGCCAGTGGAATTTTGGTGAAAAGGCTAAAGATGGTATTTATTTCCCTTTGTCGGACCGCTGGGATAAAACCGCAAGACTCGCAGACAGCACCTATCGAGTCAGCAAAGTATTTTCAGCTCTTTCTCTGTCACAGCCAGAGGATGCGTAAGGCCCCCTGCATCCAAGGCAGTCAACAAAGAGCAAGCAACAGCTTTGGTGGAATACACCTCCCTTGAAAACGCATTTTTATTTTCGGTCACTATTGGAAAAGCACCACCCTTCTTTTTTGTGATATAATAAGGCAGTAAAGTCTCGGAACATCTGTTGTGCAGCTGCCCGGACTGCTTCAAATCCTTAACGCCCGAAAGGACCTTTTATGAACGAGACCATTCCCATGCGGGTGATTGCCCGCATTCACAGCGATTTTACCAGCAAATTCGGCATTCCCCGCCAGAGCGGCCTGGTGGAAAGCTTACAGGCCGTGATCGTGTTCGAGCCGGAATACCGGGACCCCAACGCCCTGCGCGGGCTGGAGGATTTTTCCCATCTGTGGCTCATCTGGCAGTTTTCTCAGGCGGTGCGGCAGACCTGGTCGCCCACGGTGCGCCCGCCCCGGCTGGGCGGCAACACCCGGATGGGCGTATTCGCCACCCGCTCACCCTTCCGGCCCAACGCCATCGGCCTTTCCTGCGTGAAGCTGGATCGGGTGGAGCTTCACCCGGAGCTGGGTCCGGTGATCCACGTGCTGGGTGCGGACCTGCTGGACGGCACTCCTATTTTTGACATCAAGCCCTATCTGCCCGCGGCGGACTGCCATCCCGAGGCGTTGAGCGGCTTTGCAGGTCCTGTACGGGATTATCACCTGGAGGTGGTCTTCCCCCAGGAATGGCTGGACCGGGTGCCTGAGGCCAAGCGGAGCGCCCTGCAAGGGGTACTGGCCCAGGACCCCCGCCCCTCTTACCAGGACGACCCGGAGCGGGTCTACGGCCTGACCTTCGCCGGCCTGGAAGTAAAATTCACCGTAAGCGGCGGCGTGCTCACCGTGTGCCGGGTGGCCCCGGCCAAGGACGGGCAGCCCACCGGCCGCTGACCATACAAAAAGCATCAGGCCCGGAACCCGGGCCCGGGAAAGCGAGGTTTTTGCAATGAAACATGCCTGTGTATTTATGGCAAACGGAACCGAGGAATGTGAAGCTCTGCTCACGGTGGACATTCTGCGCCGCGCCGAAGTGGAGGTTGTCACCGCATCGGTGAACCAGAAGCCGGAGATCCTTTCCAGCCACAACGTGCGCATGGACACCGATGCGGTCGCGGCGGACATCCAGGCAGACGGCTTTGATTTGATCGTGCTGCCCGGCGGCATGCCCGGCACCACCAACCTGAAGGAAAACGAGTTTGTGAAGGCCGTTTGCCAGCAGGCAGCAGCCACAGGCAAGCTGGTGGCCGCCATCTGTGCCGCTCCCAGCGCGCTGGCCGCTTTCGGCCTGCTGGAGGGCAAGAAGGCCACCGCCTATCCCTCCTTCACCGACCAGCTGGCCGGTGCCACCGTGGTCAAGGAGCCTGTGGTGGAGGACGGCGACATCATCACCGGCTGGGGTCTGGGCGCGTCCATCCCCTTCTCGCTGGCGCTGGTGCGGCGGCTCTGCGGCGCGGACGCCGCCGAAGCGGTACGCCAGGCCATCGGCTACCCCTACGGCTTCTGATCGCAGCATACAGCTTTTTGCGCGGGCCGGCCACGGCCCGCGCTTTTTCTTCCCTGCGCCCGGCTTCCGGCGTTTTTTCGCCCGCCTGTGCATACAGTTTTTATAGCGCAGGCTTTATTCGCACAGTTTCAAAGGAGGTAAGCCCTTGAACGGAATTCTTCTGCTGGTCGGAGTGGTGATCCTGGCCTGCATTCTGGCCCACCACTTCACCGAAAAGCTTCCCATCCCCACCCTGCTGGTGTTCATTGGTCTGGGCATGCTGTTCGGGGAAAACGGATTGTTTCGCATCCGGTTCAACGACTATTCCCTGGCCGAGACCGTCTGCTCGATGTGTCTGATCTTTATCATGTATTACGGTGGCTTTGGCACCAACTGGAAGGCCGCCCGGCCTGTGGCGGTGCAATCCGTGCTGCTCTCCACTCTGGGCGTGCTGCTCACCGCCGGGCTCACCGGTCTGTTCATCCATCTGGTGCTGCGGCTTTCCTGGCTGGAGAGCCTGCTCATCGGCTCGGTCATCGCTTCCACCGACGCGGCCTCGGTGTTCAACATTCTGCGGTCCCGCAGCCTGAACCTGAAGTTCAACACCGCCAGTCTGCTGGAGCTGGAGTCCGGCTCCAACGACCCCATGTCCTATATGCTGACGGTGGTGCTGGTGACCCTGATGACCGGCGGCGACATCTCGGTGCCGCTGGTTCTGGCCAAACAGCTGGTGTTCGGCATTCTGTTCGGCGTGTGCATCGGCATTGCGGCTTCCTTTCTGCTGCGGCGCTCTCATGCCGCCATGGCCCAGGGCGACACGATCTTTGTGTTTGCCGCTGCCCTCATCGCCTATGCCCTGCCCTCCATGCTGGGCGGCAACGGCTATCTGAGCGTGTATCTGTGCGGCATTCTGATGGGCAATGCACCCATCGCCCAGAAACGGGACTTGGTGCGCTTTTTTGACGCGATCACCGGCATCACCCAGATGATGATCTTCTTTTTGCTGGGTCTTCTGGTTACCCCGGCCCAACTGCCGCGGGTCTTTGTGCCCGCGCTGTGCATTCTGGCCTTTCTCACTCTGGTGGGGCGTCCGGTGGCGGTGGCAGCTTTACTGGCGCCCTTCCGGGCCAAGGCCGGGCAGATCGCGCTGGTCTCCTGGGCAGGCCTGCGCGGTGCGGCCTCCATCGTATTTGCCATCTACGCGGTGCTGCACGATGCGCCGCTCACCTACGATCCGTTTGATCTGGTCTTCTGCATCGTGCTGCTCTCCATGGGCATTCAGGGCACCCTGCTGCCCCACATGGCCCACCGCTTTGCCATGATCGATGACAACGCGGATGTGCGCCGCACCTTCAACGACTACCAGGAGGAAAACGACATCTGCTTCATCAAGCTTCACCTGGACGAAGGCCATCCCTGGGCGGGCAAGCTGCTGCGGGAAATCGTGACCCCGCCGGACTTTCTGGTCAGCCTGATCATCCGCCGGGGCGAGGGTGTGCTGGTGCCCAGCGGCTCCACCCGGATGCTGGCAGGCGACCTTCTGGTCATTGCCGCCAGGGAATTCGAAAACCGTACCAGCCTGACGCTGCAGGAGGTGAGCATCGACGCTTCCCACAAGCTGTGCGGCAAGCAGCTGCGGGACGCTCCCCCTGCCCCCGGCACCCTTGTGGTACTGGTGCAGCGGGAGGGCCGCACCATCATTCCCACCGGCGATACCGGCGTGCAGGCGGGCGACACCCTGGTAGTGGCCCGCTACTGATCTGCATTTTCCCTAAGGACATAAAAAAGCTTCGGAGTGCCTGGGCACTCCGAAGCTTTTTATTTTGTATTCTGCGCTTTTAAAAAAATCACTCGTGCCGGATGGCTTCCAGCGCGCTGATCTTGGTGGCGCGGATGGCGGGCCACAGGCCGCTGAGCACACCCACCAGGGTGGAGAAGCCCAGACCCAGCAGCACCAGCCAGGGCGGGATCATGGAGATGGCAGCGCTGCCGCCGTCCATGCCATAATAGTAGCCGCCGCCGAAGCTGCCCATCAGGCCGCTCAGATCGATCTTGCCGCCAAACAGGGCCGCAATCGTGGTCAGATTGTTCAGCACTGCGCTGGCCGCGTAGCTGAGCGCCACACCGATCACGCCGCCCAGCAGGCCGATGGCACCAGCCTCCACCAGGAACATGTTGCGAATCTTGCGCACCTCGCAGCCCAGCACCTTCATCACGCCAATTTCCTTGGTGCGCTCATAGATGGACATCATCATGGTGTTGGCGATGTTCAGCGCCGCCACCAGCAATGCCACGGCGGCGGTGCCGCCCAAAATCATCTGGCTCTTGGCTACGCTGGCCTGCATCTCCTCGCGAATCTGGGTCATCGAAGAAGTCTCATATCCCAAATCCTGAATTTTCTCCTCCACCTCAGCCACATTGTCTACATCGTCTACCTTCACATAGACGTTTTCATAACCGTTATCCTTCTGCTGGATTGGCCGGCCGCCGGCAGAGGAAATCATCACGCCGCCGCTGTTGCCCTTGTTGCCGGAAAGCTTCTGGTAGGCCTTGCTGAGCATCTGCATATCCGACACCCGCATGACAACACCGGCATTGGTGAAATACTGCTTGGCGTCATCCTGCTGGAACACGCCCATAACCACCAGCTGATAGTCCTCGGTCTTTTCGTTTCCGTTTTTATCGTAAGCCATCAGGCGCAGGGTAAGCTTTTCCTTCTGTACATCGAAGAAGGGCTCCACCGGGTTTCCCAGCGCGTCGGTTTCGCCCCAATAGCGCTGACGCTTACCGCTGTTATAGCTCTTGCGGGTATCCTGGAATTCATAGGCAAAATGCTCGCCGATCAGCACCGGGATCTTCTTTTTGCCCAGATTGGTATCGCTGGCCACAAAGCTGCCGCTGATCAGCTTATAATCCATGGCCTGTAATGCGTCCATGTCCACGCCGTACATTTCCCAGACATAGGCCTCGTAACGGTCATTTTTGCCTGCGTAGACCTGGGCGTTCAGGTTATTGTCCCGATACATGGGGGTCACTGCCACCACATGCTCATAGCTGCGCAGCTGATCCAGCATTTTATCGTCCAGCACCGGCACATCACCGCTGGCCGCGCCCCACTGGTAGTTGTTGATGGTGATCTGGGTCAGATCACCCCAGCTTTGCAGCATGGCCTCGTTCTGGGCGTTGCTGGCAATGCCCAGGCTGATCATCACGATGATGGAAAAGGTGCCTACCACCACGCCGATCACCGTCAGTGCGGTGCGGCCTTTGCGGCGGCGAAGATTATCCGTGCTGAGACGCAGCAGATCAGATATCTTCATCTTCATCCTCCAACTGAGCCAGTTTCTTTGCTTTCTGCTTCTTCTTGATCACGACTACGACCACAACAACCACAGCCACAACGCCCACCACGATGAGCGCCCAGCCCCAGATGGGCATACCGGGAGCGGTTTCGGTCATGGTGGGGTCCATCATGCCCGGGTCCATGGGGTCAATGCCCATATCCATCATGGGCTCTACGGTGCAGGAGAACTCCTTCTCCAGGGTTTTCACTTCGCCCTTGGCATCCTCGTAGCTCAGGATGACCTTGCCGTTGATGGTGCCCTCGGCCGCAGCCATCACGCTGAAGTCCACCGAGTTCTCGGTACCGGCGGCGATGTTGCCCAGGAACTGGCTCTGGCCGGGGTTGGCCAGGTTCTCACCCTGGATCTCGGCGGAGAGGTTGTTGATGGCGCTCTTGCCCTTGTTTACAAAGGTGACGGACAGGTAGCCTTCCTCACCCATCATGATGGTCTCGGGGGCTTCCATGTTGGTGATGTCAAACCGCTCGGGCTGGGTCACCGGGATGGAGATGGGCGCGGTGGCGGCCTCGCCGTTCTTGCTGGTCAGGTTTACATTGATACTGATGGCGCCCGGCTCGATGGCGGCGTCGGTGATCATCTTATAGCTGATGGTCTTGGTGGTGTTGGGAGCCATCTCGCCCACATAAGTATTCATGCTGCCGCTGGCCAGAGAAACACCCTTCAGCTCGCCGAAGTTCAGGCCCACCATCACGTCCTGCAGGTTGGCGTTGCCGCTGGTGGTGAAGAGGGTCAGCTCCAGGGTGAACTCCTTGCCGGCTTCCACGCTGTTGCCGCCGAAGGAGAAGTCCTTGACCAGGATCTTCGGGTAGTCATATTCCGGTTTCTCGGTGGGAACCGGCTCGGGAGTGGGGGTGGGCTCCGGCGGGTTGGGGTTCACGTCCATGCACTGGGCGATGGTGATGGACTGCGTGACTACACCGGCCGTGGTGGTGGTGAGCTCGAACTGCAGGATGTTGCCGCCGCCGTTGTAGCGCACATTGCTGAAGGTGATGCTGCCGCCGGAAGCCGGTACATCCACTGTGCCGTAGTTATCGGCCGCAAAGGTGCCGTTGTTCACCAGGCGGGCGCTGCTCACGGTCTCACCGTTGGTGAAATGGATGGTTACATTGGCGCGCTCGTCCCAGTCCCACAGGTTGTCGCGGCCATCCACCAGAGAAATATCGTAGGAACCGACCTGCGCCACGGGCACTTCGGTGGGTTCCGGCGTGGGAACCTCGGTGGGGTCCGGAGCGGGGGTTACCGTGGGCGTGGCGGTGGGGGCAGTGCTTCCGCTTTCCGCCTGCTGTACCGCGCTCTGGGGGGCGCTGGCCGGGGCGGTGCTCTCGCCCTCGGCGAATACGCCGAAGGCGCTGAATGCGCTCAGTGCCATGGCCATGGCCAGAACGGCGCTGATCCGTTTGATGCTCTGTTTCATGGTTTTCTTCTCCTCACTGTTTTTCGCTATTCAAAGGCACCGTGGTGTTGGGTTCCGCCGGGGCCTCCTGTTCCATAATCTCGCTGAACATCTCAGCCATGGCCGCTGCCTTGGCTTCGGCGTCCATCACCACATCGCTCTCCACCTTGCCGTCCTTGATGGTGACCACCCGGTCCGCCACTGCGGCCAGGTCCCGTTCGTGGGTGACCATAACAAAGGTAATGCCGTTTTCCTTTGCCATATTCAGCATCCGGTAAAGCACCTGTTTCGTGGTCTGGCTGTCCAGGTTGCCGGTGGGTTCGTCTGCAAAGATGACCTTGGGCTTGGCCACAAAGGCCCGGGCAATGCCCACCCGCTGCTGCTGGCCGCCGCTCATTTCGGTGGGCTTGTGGCCCGCCCGCTTGCCCAGACCCATCTTTTTCAGCTCCTGGGTGGCAAGCTTGATTCGCTCTTTGCGGCCCACGCCCTTGAACATCAGCGGCAGAGCCACGTTTTCCGCCGCCGTCAGGTTGGGCAGCAGATTGTAGCTCTGGAAGATAAAGCCCAGATGCTCCTGGCGGAACTTCGCCAGCTCGTTTTCGGTCATCTCGCTGATGTCATGCTTGCCGATGAACACATGTCCCTTGGTGGGCTTTTCCAGCCCTGCCAGCTGATTGAGCAGGGTGGACTTGCCGCTGCCGGAGGGGCCCACGATGCAGCAGACCTCCCCCGGCTCAATGGCCAGGTTCACATCGTTCAGCGCAATGACCTTTTCGTGACCCACCCGGTAAACCTTACGCAGGTGTTCCACACGGATAATTGGCGCCATGATTTCACCTCTTCATTTTATCGGATTCCAGCCAACCGTCAGAAGATGCCCACAAACTGCAGCATCCAGCCGGTCCGGCTGCTTTTGAAGACCCAGTAATACAATACCGCGAATACCTCACGGAAATAGCAGGGCATAATGGAATTGAGCCCGATGGACGCAGGCAGTGCGTCCACATCGGTAAAGCCCACCATCCGGGCGTATTCTCCGCCCCGGTAGCAGTGGAAGGCGTTGGTCACCACCACGATGGGCTCGGTGGCTGCAATGCCCCGCTCCTCCAGCAGGCGGCGGGCAAACAGCAGATTCTCCTCGGTGGAGGTGCTTTTGTCCTCCACGATGATCTGCTCCTCCGGCACGCCCCGCTCGGCCAGCCATTTGGCCATGGCCACCCCTTCCGGGATGGTCTCGCCCGGTCCCTGGCCGCCGGTGACCACGATCACCGCGTCCGGGTTTTCCTCGTGGTATTCCAGCGCCTTCTCCAGCCGGCAGACCAGCAGCTTGCTGGGCACGTCCTTGCGCAGCCCGGCGCCCAGCACCACCACCGCCTTTTCATCGCCCTGAGGCTGGTCGGTATAGCCGCTGAGGGCCACGAAGGCCAGCAGCGCACAGAATACGCCCACGCCGCAGAAAAAGCCGATGCGCAGCACCCGGCCCACCCCGGCGGCACAGAAGGCGTCGATCTGCCGGTGGAACAGGCCATAGACCCACAGCCCGGCGGTAATGGCATACATGATGAGCATGCCGAAATTGAAATTGGAGCGCAGCGACCGGACAATGCTGTCCACAAGAAAATATACCGCCAGCACCCACACAATGATCAGTTTGATATTCACGAGACCCTTTCCGTACAGTTTCATACTTTCCCCTGTTAATAAACAGACCGCGGAGCAACGCTCCGCGGCCGCCATATAATAAACGAAAGGGCGCGGTTTTTTATTGCAACTTTTTCAAAAAAATTTAAAGGATTTGAAAAAATTCTGCCTTACCGCAAATGCATCTCAAACAAACATCCGCTCGCTCAGATCCTGGCCCGCCAGCTCTGCCTCCACGCCCAGATAGGCGCAGACGGTCTTGCCGATGGCCCCGAAGCCCAGCACGGTGCCCAGATTGTTGTTCTCCTTCACGCTGCTGCCCGCCGCCAGCATGGGAACGTATTCCCGGGTGTGGTCGGTGGTCTTGGTAAAGCCGGGGTCACAGCCGTGGTCGGCGGTGATGATAAACAGATCGTCCGGCCGCAGCTTTTTGAGCATCTCGCCCAGGCCCTGGTCGAACTCGGTGGCCGCGGCGGCATAGCCGTCGATGTTGCGGCGGTGACCGTAGACCATATCAAAGTCCACCAGGTTGATGAAGGCCAGGCCCTCGAAATCCCGGTCGGCCAGGTCCAGCATCACCTTGATGCCCTCGGTGTTGCCGGAGGTGCGGATGGTCTCGGTGACGCCCTCGCCGTCGAAGATGTCGTAGATCTTGCCCACGCCGATCACGGCCTTGCCTGCGGCGCTGAGGGCATCCAGCATGGTCTTCTTGGGGGGCTTGAGGGAGTAGTCGTGGCGGCGGGGAGTGCGCTGAAAGTCCGCCGCGCAGGTGCCCACGAAGGGCCGGGCGATCACGCGGCCCACGCCATGCTCGCCCTTGAGCATATCCCGGGCGATCTGGCAGTATTCGTACAGCTGAGCCACCGGTACGATCTCCTCATGAGCGGCCACCTGGAACACACTGTCCGCCGAGGTGTACACGATCAGCGCGCCGGTGCGCATGTGCTCCTCGCCGTAATCCTTCAGCACCTCGGTGCCGGAATAGGTGGCGTTGCAGATCACCTTGCGGCCGGTGCGCTTTTCAAACTCCTCGATGACCTCTTTGGGGAAGCCGTTCGGGTAGGTGGGCAGAGCGCGCTCGCTCTCCACGCCCGCGATCTCCCAGTGGCCGATGGTGGTGTCCTTGCCGTTGCTGGCCTCCTGCAGGCGGGCGCAGGTGCCCAGCACCCGGGCCGCGGGCTCGCCGCAGCTCACACCGTCCAGATTGAACAGGCCCATTTTCTTCATGTTGGGGGTATCGAACGCCTTGCTGGCGGCGATGGACGCCAGGGTGTTAGCGCCCACATCCCCAAATTTATCCGCATCCGGCTCGGCGCCCACGCCGAAGCTGTCCAGTACTACTAAAAACACTCGTTTTGCCATATTGTTTCTGCCTCCTTTTCGTTGGCTGTAGGGTGTTGTTTCATTATATCGTATTTGCCCCAAAAAGTTAAGTATATCCCACCGGCTTTGTTGAAAAAATGCAATAAAATATTCTGTTAAATTTTTATTTAATTGGTATGATTGCATATACTTTTCCGAAAGCTTGCCGGGACCCCTTTCACGAATGATTTTTTTATTATATAATAGGGTCGGCGAGCAAAAAGCGACCCCGTCTCCGCTTCGGAGGCGTTGTGGATAGATATTTGAGAAGAGAGTATTTAGGAGGATTTTACGAATGCGTAAGACGAAAATCATCTGCACCTTAGGCCCCTCTACCGACAAAGAGGGCGTAATGCGCGAATTGATCCTGGCCGGCATGAACATTGCCCGTTTCAACTTTTCCCACGGCGACTACGAGGAGCACAAGGGCCGTCTGGACAAGCTGAAGGCTCTGCGTGAGGAGCTGGGCCGCCCCGTGGCTGCTCTGCTGGACACCAAGGGCCCCGAGATCCGTCTGAAGCAGTTCGCCGGCGGCAAGACCAAGCTGGAAGCCGGCCAGAAGTTCACCCTGACCACCCGTGACGTGGAAGGCAACAAGGACATCTGCTCCATCACCTATCAGGATCTGCCCGGCGACGTTTCCGTGGGCAGCACCGTGCTGCTGGCCGACGGCCTGATCAGCATGACCGTTACCGCTGTGACCAACACCGACATCGAGTGCCTGGTAAACAACAGCGGCCCCATCAGCAACAACAAGGGCGTGAACGTGCCCGGCGTTTCCCTGTCCATGCCTTACCTGAGCCAGAAGGACAAGGAGGACATCCTGTTCGGTATCGAGAACGGCTACGACTTCATCGCCGCCAGCTTCACCCGCAGCGCTCAGGACATCCAGGATATCCGCCGCCTGCTGAACGAGCACAAGTCCAACATCCGCATCATCGCCAAGATCGAGAACCGCGAAGGTATCGACAACATCGACGAGATCCTGGCTGCTGCCGACGGCGTCATGGTTGCCCGCGGCGACATGGGCGTTGAGATCGACTTCACCGAGATCCCCATGATCCAGAAGGACATCATCTACCACAGCTTCTCCGCCGGCAAGCCCGTTATCACCGCTACCCAGATGCTGGAGAGCATGCAGGAGAACCCCCGTCCCACCCGTGCCGAGATCACCGACGTTGCCAACGCCATCTACGACGGCACCAGCGCCATCATGCTGAGCGGCGAGACCGCTGCCGGTAAGTTCCCCGTGGAGGCCGTTCGCACCATGGCCGCCATCGCCGAGCGCACCGAGAGCGACTCCAGCTACATCGAGCACATGCGCAAGAGCCCCCTGGATACCCGCCTGAGCATCGCTGCTGCTACCGCTCATGCTGCCTGCACCACCGCAGCCGACATCAAGGCTACCGCCATCATCACCGTTTCCAAGAGCGGTGAGACCGCCCGCCTGCTGAGCAAGGGCCGTCCCGAGACTCCCATCATCGCCTGCGTGCTGGACGAGCAGACCCAGCGTCACCTGGCCCTGAGCTGGGGCGTGCATCCCATCCTGATGCCCTACGCCAACAGCACCGACGAGCTGGTCGAGCTGTCTGTTAAGACCTCTGTGGAGCACGGCCTGCTGCAGAGCGGCGACCTGGTGGTTGTGACCGCCGGTGTTCCCGTGGGCGTTTCCGGTACCACCAACATGATCAAGGTCCACATGGTCGGTGAGTTCCTGGCCAGCGGCGTGGGCATCGGCAACCAGAACGCCAAGGGCGCTCTGTGCATCTGCCGCAACACCGAAGAGGTTGCCAGCAAGTGCAAGCCCGGCTGCGTGCTGGTGGTTCCCTACACCAACAACGACATGCTGCCCTACATGCGTGAGGCCAATGCCGTGATCGTTGAGGAGGCTGGCATGAACAGCCACGCCGCCATCGCCGGTCTGGCTCTGGGCAAGGCTGTGATCGTTGGTGTTGCCAACGCCACTCGCCTGCTGAAGGACGAGACCATGGTTTCTGTGGACTGCGTACGCGGCACCATCCAGACCATGCCTGTCTGATTCTTCTGAATCGCTTTTTCACTCCCCTGTGCACCCGCACAGGGGAGTTTTTTGTTGCGGACCGTCCGCACGCAAAAAGCGGCGGCGCACACGGAAAAGCCTTCCGTATGCGCCGCCGCTTTCTTTTTTGTTGGATTCAGGGATTTCCCCGGTTTTTCAGCCGGGCCAGCCGCCGGGCCATCTTTTCCCGGCGGGCGGCAGTGGCCGCCTGGTCCACCTGCCAGCTCTGCCCGCTTCGGGTGAGCACATCACCCTCCCGGGCATCCGGGGGCAGCTCGCTGCGGTCCGCCTTCTGCCAATGGGTGCGGTCCTCTTCATCGGTGACCTCGATCACCGCCGTGTCCCCCTCCCACCGGTCCAGGATACAAAGCTCGTTCATCGCGCTTCTCCTTTCTCAGGCTGCGCTGTCCGCCTGCTGGCCACCGGAAGCCGTGTAGCACTGCAGTCCGTCCTCGGTGGCCGCAATGACCACACTGCCGTCCTCATCGGTGCGCAGCACCTGTGCGCCCACCACGGCGAAATTCTGCATTGCTTCGTCATGGGGATGGCCGTAGCTGTTGTCCTTTCCGCAGCCGACCACCACGTATTGGGGCCGGATCGCCTGCAGGAAGGACAGGGTGTTGGAGGTGCTGGAGCCGTGATGGGCTGCCTTGAACACGTCTGCCTCGGGCAGCTCACAGTGGGCCAGAGCATCCTCTTCCACCTCGGTTTCGCCGTCGCCGGTGAGCATCACCCGCAGCCCCGGAGCCCGGAAGAAGAGCACCTGGGAGAGGTTGTTGTAATTGTCGGTCTCCACACCGTTTGCCAGCACCGAGAGGGTGGCGTCACCGATGGTGAACTCCTGCCCCGGCTCGGCCGTCACGGTGGGGATATTCTGCTCCTCAATGGTATCCATCACCCGCTCGAAGGTGCGGGTGGTGGGATAGGGTGCCTTGTCGAAGTCCGGCAGCAGCACCTGCTCCACCTGCACATGCTCCAGCACTGCTTTCATGCTGCCGATGTGGTCCGCATGGGGATGGGTCATCACCAGAAGCTTCAGGCGGGTGATGCCCATTGCATCCAGATAAGACAGCAGGGCTTCCTCACTGGAGGCCTCGCCCGCATCCACCAGGCAGTATTCCTGGCCGCTCTGCAGCAGGGTGGCGTCCGCCTGGCCCACATCGATGAAGTGCACTGCCTGGCCGTCCGCCGGGACCTCCTCCAGCCCCTGGGGCAGGGTGTTTACCTGCAGTCTGTCGTAAAAATCCCGCCAGGTAAACCCACCTTCACCACTCTGGCCTCCCAGCCCCAATCGGAGGCCGATGATCATGCAAAAGGCAGTGAGCAGAAAGACCAGCCCCTGCGAGGGCGTGATGCGAATGGGATATTTTTTGCGCCGTGTGCGCCGTTTCCGTCGTTTTGCCATGGCTTACTTCCGCTTGGTCTTTGGGGCGAAGGTGGGCCGGCCGGGATTCTTGCCGCTGCCCTTGCCGTGGTTGGAAACGAACCGGCCCTGCACCGGACGGCCTGCCGCCTTGGCGTTCTGGGCGGATTTGCGGCCGGTGACGGGACGTGCCTGGGCGCTCACCTTCGGCTTGTAGCCGGGCACCAGCAGGGGGATCAGGTCCTCCCGGTGGGTCTTATGCAGTGCCTTGACCACCTTTTCCGCGTTGCGGGGCTCGTAATACTGCAGCAGCGCCCGCTGCAGCGCCTTGCCCTCGGGGGATTTTTCCACGAACACCGGCTTGAGGGTGTAGGGGTCCAGGCCGGTGTAGAACATGCAGGTGGACACCGTGCCCGGCGTGGGGTAGAAATCCTGCACCTGCTCGGGGCGGATGTTGTGTTTATACAGATACTCAGCCAGATAAACCGCATCCTCCAGGGTGCTGCCCGGATGGCTGCTCATCAGGTAGGGCACCAGATACTGCTTCTTGCCCGCCTTTTTGGTCAGCTCGTAGAATCGCTTGGAGAACTTGTTGAACACCTCCACCGGCGGCTTGCCCATGTATTTGAGGGTGTTGGGGGCGCAATGCTCGGGGGCTACCTTTAGCTGGCCGGAGACGTGATGCTCCACCAGCTCCTTGAAGAAGGTCTCGTCCTTGTCCCAGGTGAGGTAGTCATAGCGGATACCGCTGCGGATGAACACCTTTTTCACCCCGGGCAGGGCCCGCAGGCGGCGCAGCATGTTCAGGTATTCGGTGTGATCGATGATCAGATGGGGGCAGGGGCCGGGAGCCAGGCACTTTTTGCCGCCCTGGCACATGCCCTCGGTCATCTGCTTGGCACAGCTGGGCAGCCGGAAGTTGGCGGTGGGGCCGCCCACATCGTGGATGTAGCCCTTGAAGCCGGGCTGTTTGGTGAGCAGCTCGCCCTCCTCCACCACACTGTCCACACTGCGGCTGGTGACCCGCCGCCCCTGGTGCAGGGTGATGGCGCAGAAGTTGCAGCCGCCGTAGCAGCCCCGGTTGTGGATGATGGAGAATTCCACCTCCTCGATGGCGGGCACGCCGCCCAGCGCATCGTAGCTGGGGTGCCAGGTGCGGGTGTAGGGCAGGGCCGCCACCCGGTCCAGCTCCCGTCGGGTGAGGGGCTTTGCGGGCGGATTCTGCACCAGATAGCCGCTCTGCTGCTTCTGTACGATGATCTGGCCGGTGACAGAATCCTGGTTGTCCATCTGGATGCGGCAGGCCTTGGCGTAGGCCACCTTGTCGGTGCTCACCTTGTTGAAGCCCGCGCATTCCAGATATTTGGCGGGCAGATGGGCAAAATCGGTCATGTAACAGGTGCCCGCCACATCCCGGATCTCGCTGGCCTTCTCCCCTGCCGCCAGCCGCCGGGCGATCTCCACCGTCTGGTGCTCGCCCATGCCGAAGCTGATGATGTCCGCCCCGGAGGTCTCGGCGATGCTGGGCAGTACGGTGTCCATCCAGTAGTCGTAATGGGCGAAGCGGCGCAGGCTGGCCTCCAGACCGCCCAGGATCACCGGCAGGTCCGGATAGGCCTGTTTGGCCAGCTGGGTGTAAACGGTAGCGCTGCGGTCCGGGCGCTTTCCCGCCATGCCGCCGGGGGTGTATTCGTCCTCCTTGCGGCGCACCTTGGCCACCGAGTAATGGGCAACCATGCTGTCCACATTGCCGCCGCCGATGAAAAAGCCGTAACGGGGCTTACCCAGCACCTTGAAGCTTTCGCAGGTGGTGTAGTCCGGCTGGCTGATCACGCCCACCCGGTAGCCCTCGGCCTCCAGAATCCGGCCGATGATGGCCGGGCCGAAGCTGGGATGGTCCACATAAGCGTCGCCCATGACCAGAACGAAGTCCAGCTCGTCCCAGCCGCGCTGACGCATATCCTCTTTGCTGATGGGCAAAAACTGTGTGCCCTGCTGCATAAAGGGTCTCCTTTCTTTGTTGCGCGGCCCCTTGCGGCCGCGTCTGTCCATGCAATATCACACGCGCCCCCGGCAGGCCGCTGGTCTGCCGGGGGCACGAACGTTTGGCTCGATTCTATTGTAACAAATCCCGCCCGCCGCGCACAAGGGCACGGCGCAGGTTCAGGGAATCTCGTCCGGCACGGGGGTGTTGTCCGCCCGCATGGACCGCTCGATCCACTGCTGCCGGGTGATGAGCACCTCCCGGGGCTTGGCGCCCTGGTAGGGACCGATCACACCCAGCTGCTCCATATCGTCCATGATGCGGGCCGCACGGGCGTAGCCCAGCTTGCACTTGCGCTGCAGCAGGCTGGTGGAGGCCTGACCGGCGTCGATGACCACCTCCACCGCCTGTTCCAGCATGGGGTCGTGGCCGTCGTCCTCGTCGTCGCCGTCGCCGCCGGAGGCCTTCTCCGGCACCGCGTGCTTCTCCATCTCCTCGATCATCTTCTCGTCGTACTGGGAGGTGTTGTCCTTCTTGATGAAGTCCAGCACGGCGCTGATCTCCTCGTCCTTCACGTAGGTGCCCTGGATGCGCAGGGGCTTGGAAGCGCCCACCGGCATGAACAGCATGTCGCCCATGCCCAGCAGCTTCTCCGCGCCGCCCGCGTCCAGAATGGTACGGCTGTCCACCTGGCTGGACACCGCGAAGGCGATCCGGCTGGGGATGTTGGCCTTGATCAGGCCGGTGATCACGTCCACGCTGGGGCGCTGGGTGGCCACGATCAGGTGCATGCCCGCGGCACGGGCCTTCTGGGCGATGCGGCAGATGTAGTCCTCCACCTCTTTGCCGGCCACCATCATCAGGTCAGCCAGCTCGTCGATGATAATGGCGATGTAGGGCAGCTTTTCCAGGCCCTCGGTCTCGGCCGCCAGCCGGTTAAAGCTCTTGATGTCGCGCACGTTGTTCTCGGCGAACAGATGGTAGCGGCGCTCCATCTCGGCCACGGCACTGCCCAGCGCACCCGCCGCCTTGCGGGGCTCGGTGACCACCGGCATCAGCAGGTGGGGAATGCCGTTGTATTCCGCCAGCTCCACCACCTTGGGATCAATGAGGATAAGCTTCACGTCCTCGGGGCTGGAACGGTACAAAAAGCTGATGATGATGCTGTTCACACACACCGACTTACCGCTGCCGGTGGAACCAGCAATCAGCAGGTGGGGCATCTTGCACAGGTCCGCCACCTGGGCGTTGCCCGCGATGTCCTTGCCCAGGGCAAGGGTCAGGGGCGAAGCGCTGCGGGTGTAGGCCTGGGATTCAAAGATGCCACGGATGCCCACCGGGCTGGATTTCCGGTTGGGCACCTCCACGCCCACCGCAGGCTTGCCGGGGATGGGGGCCTCGATGCGCACGCCGGCCGCCGCCAGGTTCAGGGCGATGTCATCGGCCAGGCCGGTGATCCGGCTGATCTTCACGCCCGCCAGGGGCTGCAGCTCGTACCGGGTGACCGAGGGGCCGCGGCAGATGTCCAGCACGCGGGTCTTCACGCCGAAGCTTTCCAGCGTGCTTACCAGCAGTTCGGCGTTCTTTTTCAGCTCCGCTTCCACACCCGGGTCCTCTGCCGACTCCATCACCTGGAACAGGTCCAGCGGGGGGTAGCAATAGGCGGCAGGCTGCTCTGCCGGTACGGCAAGAGTCGTTTCCGCCGGGGCGGCCGCCGGATTCAGCGGACGCAGCGGCTCGCCGTAGGAGTTGCCCATGGTCTGGCTGGGCTCCATGGCCTTGTGGATCAGGCTGTCCAGCTCGGTGACGCCTACAGCGGGCTGCTCCACATCCAGCGGCACCGGCTGGTCCAGCTGGAAGGGAGGCTCGTCCGCGTCGGAGGGCTCCGGCGCCTGGTCGAACCGCATCTCCCAGGCATAGTCCGGGCTGCTGCTGGGATAGAGCTCGAAGCCCACATCCGGGTCCTTCTGGGGCTCGTCCATGGCGATCTCGGTCTCGAACTCGCTGGGTTCCGGCGGCATGGACCGGTCCATGGGAGGATACATGCCAAAGGTTCCGCCGGGGCCCACCAGAGGTTCGTCCGGCTGGGGGTCGGTCTCGGTGGTGACCACCGGGTCCGGACCCAGGTCGATGTCCACCTGGGGCTTGCGCCGGAACCGCTGGGCAAAGGCCTCCTGCTTTTGCTGGCGGGCAGCGGCCCGCTCCTGGGCGGCGGCGCGGCGTTCGGGTTCCCGGCGCAGCTGCTCCTCTTCCCAGGCTTCCCGCTGCTCACGGGCAGCATCCCGGTCCGCCCGCCAGTCGCCCAGATAGTCCTCGCCGATCTGCCACAAATCGCCCGGGGTCACGCCCAGGTACCACATGACCATGGCGATGAGCATGATGACCAGCAGGATGTTCGCCGCCGGATGGCCGCACAACGCCAGCAGGGTGCCGCCGATGATGCCGCCCAACAGGCCGCCGCCCAGCACCCCCTGGCCATTGGCATACAGGGCCGCGGTGGCCTCGCCGAAGCCCAGACCCACCAGGTCGATTTTTGAGAACACCACCGCCGTGCCGCAGATCAGCATCATCAGCAGCAGGGACTTGGCGCAGCGGGCCCAGATGGGCCGCCCCAGCGCCACCAGCACCGCAATGTAAAGCAGCACCGGGCCCAGCAGATAGGTGCATACGCCGAACACGCCGAACAGCACCCCCCGCAGCATGGCCCAGACCGACTGACCGGCCACCAGTGCCATGGCGATGATCACAATGCCCAGGCCGAACAGCAGAATGCTCCAGCTCTGGGCCACATCCGGCTGGCTGCGCCGCGAGCGGGAGCGGGTGGTTTTCGTGCCGCTTCTCGCGGCGGGTTTCTTCTTTTGTGCCATACGCTTTCTTTCCCTCGTCTATGTATTTCCGGCCCCCGGTCCCTTTTCAAACCGGGGGCGCCGCGCGCCTGGCGCGGGAATTTTTTCGGAACTTATTTATTGTAACATAAAACCATAGGTTTTAAAACCCAATTTATTGGACAGTTTCTCCCCTGCCCTGACTTGCGCCTTTCTTCGCGCCGGTTCGGTTTTGTTCGATCTGGCGGTACAGATAGCTCAGCGCGTCGCCCAGACCGCCCAGCTCGTCGATCAGACCCTCCTCCACCGCCTGCTCGCCGCCCAGCACGGTGCCCACGTCCATCACCAGTTCGCCGGTGTGCATCATCAGCTCCAGGAAGCGTTCCTCGCTGATGTGGGAATGGCTCTGCACAAAACCGGTGATGCGCTCCTGCATCTGCTCGAAGTAACGCATGGTCTGGGGCACGCCCAGCACCAGCCCGGAATGGCGCACCGGGTGGATGGTCATGGTGGCGGTGGGCACGATAAAGCTTCGCTTGGCACTGACCGCCAGCGGGATGCCGATGGAATGTCCGCCGCCCAGCACCAGCGCCGCACTGGGCTTGGTCACTCCACTGATCAGCTCGGCCAGGGCCAGGCCTGCCTCCACATCGCCGCCCACCGTGTTTAAAATCACCAGCAGGCCCTCGATCTCCGGGTCCTCCTCAATGGCCACCAGCTGAGGGATCACATGCTCGTAGCGGGTCACCTTCTGCTCCTGCCCGGCGCTCACGTGGCCCTCGATCAGGCCGATCACCGTGAGGCAATGGATGGCATGGCGGCCCTTGGTGCGGATCACCGAGCCGGTGTCCATCATAAAATCCTGTTCCAGCTTTTCCTGCTCCACCTGGGCGTCGGTGGGCTGCTGAGTATCGTTGTTCGGCATTGGCCGGTTCACTCCTTTTGTATTTTTTCTATCAGTTTGCGCGAATTTTTTGTCTTTATGCCCGTACAAACGCCTCCCAGCGCTCCAATTGGTTTGACAAGGCTTTTTGAATCCAGTATTATAAAGTATGGATATTTCCGCAAAGGGCCCAGTCGCGCCTTTTGCCCCCTTCGGCACGGGTCAGGCCAGGGGCCGCCCGCTGCTTTAAATCAAATCAAAAGACGGTGATGATAACATGAACCATTCTCAGGGAAAGGTCTCTCTGCCGGTAATCAAGCGGCTGCCCAAATATTACCGCTATATCAGCCAGATGCAGAAAAACGGTGTGGTGAAGGTATCCTCCAGTGAGCTGGCCCGCATGATGGGCACCACTGCCAGTCAGGTGCGTCAGGATTTCAATTGCTTCGGCGGTTTCGGCCAGCAGGGAATCGGCTATAATGTGGAGGTACTGCTGCATGAGATCGGCCGCCTGCTGTTCGGCGAGGGCGAAAAGCTGCCCACCATCCTGATCGGCGCGGGCCGTCTGGGCCGGGCGGTCTCCCGCTTTCTGACCACCGACACCAACGGCTACCACCTGCTGGCTGTATTCGACGTGCAGCAGGATCTGGTGGGGCAGGATCTGGACGGCATCCCCATCCACCACATCGATGAGCTGGAGTCCTTCTGCGCGGCCCACAATCCCCAGGTGGCGGTGCTCTGTCTGCCCCGTGAGGGCGCGAAGGAGATTTCCGGCCGGCTGGTGGAGCTGGGCATCCGGGGCTTCTGGAACTTCAGCCACTACGATCTTTCCATTCCCTATCCCAACGTGACGGTGGAGAACGCTCACCTGGGCGACAGCCTGATGAGCCTGGGCTACCGGCTGCGGAACGACTGAATCCATTACTGACAGCAGCCCGGCTGCGTGAATGCGCAGCCGGGCTGACTTTTGGCGGACGGGCGGACTTTCGCTCCTTCGCTGTATGAAGAGGTTTGTGCAACACTATGGCAAAATTGTATTTTCGCTACGGCGCCATGAACAGCGGCAAAAGCACTGCGCTGATGCAGGTGGCCTATAATTACGAGGAAAGAGGCATGCGGGTACTGGTGATGAAGCCCAGCGTGGACACCAAGGGCGGCGACAAGCTGGTCAGCCGCCTGGGCGTGACCCGTCTGGTGGATATCGCCGTGACCCCCAAGCTGGACATCCTGGACCTGGTGCGGGATCTGCTGACCCGTGCCCCCGCCCCGGCCTGCATCCTGACCGACGAGAGCCAGTTCTTCACCCCGGAACAGGTGGAGCAGCTGCTGCGCATCACTGTGGAGCTGAACATCCCGGTGATCGCCTATGGCCTGCGCACGGATTTTTCCCTGAAGGGCTTCCCCGGTTCCACCCGTCTGCTGGAGCTGGCCCATGCCGTGGAAGAGATGAAGACCATCTGCTTCTGCGGCCGCAAGGCCACCTGCAACGGCCGCAAGGTGAACGGCGAATTCGTGTTCGAGGGTGACCAGGTGGTCATCGACCAGGGCGGCGACGTGGAATACGTAAGCCTGTGTGCCCAGTGCTATTTCAAGGCGCGGGATGACTTTTACCGCCGCCATCCCCGCATCACTGTTTGATCTCATAAACAAAAACTCCCGAAAACTGGTATGGCTTTCGGGAGTTTTTCTTTTTACCGCAATTTACAGCACGATGCCCTTGACCAGCAGTGAGATGGTGCCGTCCGGCTCGTTGACGAACTCCACATAGTCGTTGTCACCCCGCAACAGGCTGGTGGGGATTTTCATTTCAATACCACTCTCGGTCTTGATGGACTGGTATTCCATCCGCTTGATGCGGGCAGGCGGAACCGACACAGTTTCCTCCAGGGGCAGGTTTGCTTCCTCCAGCTCCTGGGTGAAGGATTCCACCGCCAGCGGGAACTGCTCCTCCAGCCGCTCCTTCACCCGCTGCACCTCCAGGCTGCCGTCACCGGCCACCGCTTCCTCGCAGAGAATGGCCGCGATCTCGCTGTCGCTTTTCTGGTTGTCCTCATAGCTCTGGCGCACCGCCTGAGCGGCGGCAGTCTGCACCGTTTGCAGCTTGGCCCGCTCGGGCTGGGCCTGGGTGCTGCGCAGAATTCGCTCGGACAGATAGAAGATCTTCACCCCGTCCATCTCGTATTTTTTCTCCACCAGCTTGATGGAGCCGTCGGTCATATCCACGATCACCGATTCGTCCGGCTTGGAACCGGCGGCAGGCAGCAGGGTGCGCTGCTTGATGAGTGCGTTGTAATGCTGGCCCTCCACCTGCTGGTAATAATGGGCGTAGGCCGCCTTATAGTTCATTTTCAGAATGGCGATGCTCTCGTGGCCGTTGATGGAGCAGTAGACCACGATCAGGTCCGCGTTGGGAATGGCCGGACTGGTGCGCATCACCTGGAAAAACTCGTCCGCCACCTGCTTGGAGCACTGTACGAAGTCCTGGTTGTCCAGCAGCAGGGACGGGAAGGTGGATTCCGGCAGAAAGCTGCAATTTTTCACCGCATCGTTGTAATAGGCCTTTTCCAGATGAGCCGCCAGATAATCGGCGGTGTCGCCGTCCAGCTCCAGCAGCCGGTCGGAAAATACCGGCGCGCCGCCGCTGGAATCCAGCACGTGCACAATGGCCTTAAAGATCTGTAGTTCCATGAAGATCTGTTCCTTTCGCTTGAGGTTCCTGTTTATTATAGCGGAAAAGCCGCCGTTTGGGTAGGGGCGCGTTCCCCTCTTTTGCCCTTCCCCGGCACGCAAAAGCCGCCCGGATAAAGTTCCGGGCGGCTTTTGCTGCTTGCTTTATGGAGAAAATTGAGAAGGAAACGTAAGGAAAGAAATCAATCGCGGCCGCGGCGCCAGATCACAACACCGGCCACGGCAGCGGCTGCCACTGCGGCCACGCCGATCACCATGGGCAGCACGCCCACCTTGGACTTCTGAGTCTGGGAAGCGTTGCTCTGGCTCTGGGCCTGGCTCTCGCTCTCAGCGGCCTGGCTCTCAGCCTCGCTGGAAGCAGCCTCACTCTGAGCCTGGCTCTCCTCGGAGGCAGCCTCGCTCACGCTCTGAGAAGAGGCGGCAGGGGCCTTGCTGGAGGCAGTGTTGCCGGGCTGAGCAGTGGCTCCTGCTACGGCGCTGTTCTGGGTGGAGCCGGACTGGTTGGAACCATTCTGGCTTCCGCCATTGCTGCCACCAGAGGGCTGCTGAGTGGCTTCCGGCTTCTGAGTCGCGCCGGGCTTCTCCGTAGCCTGGGGCTTCTCGGTGGCCTGGGGCTTCTGGGTGGGTTCCGGCTTCTCGGTGGGCTCGGGATCGGGGGATACTTCGCCCACGTTCACCTCCACCGTCTCCGCCTGCAGGGTCAGATCCTGCTGGGAAGAACCGGTGCGCAGCAGAGTCAGGCCGGTGGCCAGCTCCTCGCTGGGGTGCTCGCCGCCATTGGACACGCCGGTGGTGATGGACAGCTCCAAGTACTCCCCTTCCGCTGCCTCCACCTGGATGGTGCCCAGGTCGGCTTCGTCATTCTGGAACAGCTTGTCGTTCGCACCGGCCACATAGACGGTGAGAACGTTATTTTCCTGGTCGTAACGGTAGCGCTTCACGGTACCGGCCAGGTCCTCGCTGAAGGCAAAGCTCACATCGGCCTTGTCCAGCGAGCCGGCCACGGGGCTCAGCGTGAAGCTCATCTGCAGGGCATTTACGCCCTCGCCCGCACCGTCCTGCAGCTTCAGGGACACCTGGGCCCCTCCCGCAGCAGGCTCCAGGCTGGCGGCCGCATCCGCGGCCGCCAACCCCTGCAGGGGCAGCGCCATGACCAAAACCGCAGCCCCGATCAGGCCTATGATTTTTTTGCTCATGTCTTACTCCTTTATGCTTGGCCCCGAAGCGGGGCTGTGCCAATTCTTACTTATCCCCGGAAATGGTGATGGAGGGCAGGCTCTCGGGTACCTGCACCCATAGAGAATCGCTGACCAGACGCTGGCCCTGGTTGGTGAGGGCGTCGTCCACGCGGTAGAGCTCCACGCGCACCTGCTCGGGCAGGACTGCGTCGGGGCTGATCCAGTAGACCCAGCGGCCGTCAGAGGTGTTGCCCAGATCGCCCTCGTCCGGAACCGGAGCCAGGATGATCTGCTCGGCACTTCCTTCGCCGTTGTCGCCGTAGCCCACGATCTTGCCATCCTGATCGTAAACGATCACGGCGTTGTAGGCCGGGTTGCCCTTGTACTCGCCCACGAAGATCACGGAACCGGCCGGGATAAAGCCGTCGGTCTGACCGCTCTGCTCGTAGAGGCCCTGATCGTAGATGTAGTCCTCCGCCAGGGTGCCGATGCCGTCCTCAAACAGCTCCACATTGTCGCCGGTGGGACCCAGCACATCCAGCTCGGTGATGCTCACGGTCTGCGCGCCCTTGAAGATCAGGCGCAGCGCGGTGGCGCCGCTGGTGCGGATCCAGCCTTCGTCGTTCACCGCGTACACGGTGGTTGAACCGGCAGCCTGCAGGCTCTCCACGCTCACGGGCACATCCACCCACTGGCCGTTCTCCTCCAGCTGCAGCGCCAGAGTACCCGCGGGAACCTCGCCCGCGCCGCTCATCAGGGTGAACTTGAAGCCGGTCACATCCAGCTCCTTGCCGAACTCAACCTCGATCATGGGGTCGCTGCCCTCGGAGGCACCGGTGTAGGTGGTGCTCAGGCTGTTGTCGAAGGCCAGACCAATGGCGGACTTCACGGTGGCATGGTCATGGGCGCCGGGGTTAAAGCCGGCATCCGGGTCCTGCTCGTCGTGGTCCACCTCGGTGTCCTGCTCAGAGGTCATGTTGGTGGTAACGGTCCAGGCGCTCTTGTCTTGGCTGCCGTCGTGGCTGATCTTGATCGCATCCAGAGAAACCGCCTGGGCGTAATCCAGGTACTGGTCCACGGGAACGATCTGGTAGGTGAAGGCACGGTTGTTGATGGTGGTCACCGTATCGGTGAAGCTGGCCGCGCCGTTCTCGCCCGCCAGCACGAAGCCGACGGTCTCATTGTTTTCCTTGCCGCCGGAGATGGAGATGCGGTTGATCTCGTAGCCCAGCAGGCTCTGGGAAGCATTCTCGGGGGTGATGGTCAGGCTGACCTGGTTCTGGGCCAGACCGTTGGCGCCGTTGCCCTGGGTCAGGGTCACGTTGGCAGCACTGATTACGCTCTGGTCCTTCAGGCTCTCGCCGCTGGGCTTCTGGATGCGGTAGCTCTGGGCCGAGTCGTTCACATAGTAGATGGCACGGGTCTCGGGCTCAAACTGGCTCACATACTGGGTGGTCTCATCGCTGGCCACCAGACCCCAGCGCAGGAAGAACTCGCTCAGGTCCTTTTGGGCGGCCGCACTGGCCAACCGGATGATGTTCTGCTCGGAACCGCCGTCCAGCTTCAGGGCAACGCCATTGGGCGCGGGTGCCTTGGAGGGAGTGCGGGAGTAGGTATCAACCCGGGCAAAGAACAGGTTGTCGAAGACCTGCTGCTGGGTATCAAAGGTCTTGTAGGGGTAGTAGTTGTCGTAGGCCAGGCGCAGCTGCCAGTACATGGCCAGCTGCAGGAACACGTCGCTGGCGCGGCCGATGGTGCCGCTGGTCACCTTGTCGTACACGGCATCGTAGCCGAAGCGCACACCGCTGGTACCATAGGTCGCCAGCTGGGCGAAGTAGTTGTTGGTCACCTCAGCGATGACGTAGCTGAACTGGTTGATGTCGTGGCCGATCTCGTGACCGATGCCCCAGCCGAACAGATCGCCGGACAGGTAAGCACCGTTCTCGTCGGCCTGCAGGGTCTTGCCCTGCACCACACCGGGCACAGAGCCCCAGCCGATGCCGATGTGGTTGCCAGCCGCATACATGAAGGCGCCGGCAAACATGCGCATGTAACGGATGTTCAGATGCTGGCTGGGCACACGGTTGATGGCCTCAGCAGCGTTTTCGGTCAGGCCCTTGTGCTGGTAGAACAGCTCCATGGTCTGATCCATGGCCAGCATGGAGTCGTTCAGGCGCTTGGCCTTCTCGGCGGTGGTGCCGCTGCCCAGACCCGCCAGCACCTGCTGGGCGGACAGGGAGAACAGCATGTGGTCGCCCATCAGCTCGGTGGCGCCCAGGACGCACTCCTCTTCGTTGTACGCGTAGTTCACGTTGGCATTGCTGCTGCCGGCATGCTCCTGCTCGTGCCGCTGCTCCAGACCGGCCACATAGGCTTCCAGCTCTTCCACGTACTGTTCGGTCAGAGCCAGACGCTGGGCCTCATCCTCGATGCCGTACAGATCCAGCATGGGGATGGTGGTACCGCCCGCCACGCGTACGCCGTACTTGCTGGTTTTGTTGCTGGCGGCGTAGTACACATACAGGGAACCGCCGCGCTCGAAGTCCTTGCTCACGATGGCAGGGATGGTGAAGGTGTTCTCGCCCACCTTCAGCCGGCCGATCTGCTTCATGAAGCTGCCGGACTCGGCATTGTACTGGGTGGCGACCAGGTACAGATCGGTGTTTGCGCCGCTCTGCAGATCCGGGTTGCCCACGTAGATGGTGATCTCCTCACCGGCAGCGGCGGTCACGCCCAGGGGCTGCCAGGGGTTCAGACCGGTGAAGCCCAGGCTGCCGTCCGCATAGCCTTCCACGTTGGCGCCCATGGCCTTGACGTGCTGCACGGGGCGCAGGCTGCTGCTGTTGGCCAGCAGGTCGGCCGCGGTGTCCAGCTCGCGCTTGAGCTGGGTGTAGTTGGGATGCAGCTCGTTGCTTGCTTCATCGGGGGTATTCAGACGGGTGTACAGCGCGTCGATCACGCTCTTGTCCACGTCCTCCCGCAGGGTGGTGTGGTAATCATCCGCATACAGGGCCATGATGTCTTCGTAGATGCTGTCGTAACCGTAGAAACGCAGCTCGCCGATCTTCATGGCGCGGGTCCAACCGGTGTTGGTGCAAATGTGAATCTGATCGGTGGTGATTTTGGCGCCGAAGTCGATGTAGATATGACGGCGGCCGTTCTCATCGGTGCGGGCGTTGGTGCGCAGGCCGGTGATCTCCTTCAGGGAGTCGGTCTCCTGGTCACGGTACCACACGCGGATGCTGTTGATCGCGCCGTTCTCCGGCTCGGCAAGCGCCATGGCGCCAAACTCGTAAGCGCCGTCAAAGGTGATGCGCAGGCCGCGGTTGCTGGTGTTGCCGTACATCACACCGTCATCCCAGTCGCCCACGTAGTAGTAGGAGGACTGGTCGCCGTCCACCACGCCCAGGCCGCTGTTGGTGCCGGCCTCGTCCAGCGGGCTGTTCACCATCATATTGGCGCCGCGCATGGTGGTCACGCTCTGGATGTGAGCGGTGAGCTGACCCGCACCGCTAGAGGTGTTGATCAGTTTGTAGGAGGGCATCCAGGCAGGCTGCAGGCTCATGGCCTTGGCCAGCGCCGGAATGGCGTTGGGACCGTCGCCCAGCTCGTTGGTGCCGTATACGGTGACCTCATACTCCACATTCTCTTCCAGATTGTCGATCTTGTAGCTGTTGGCAGCGATGTTCTTGGCCGCCACAGTATATTCCGCGTTCGCATCGCTCTTTTTGCGGTACAGAACGGTGTAGCTGTCGGTGTCGTCCATATCCTTCCAGTGCAGGCTGATGGAACGGTAGCCGCCGCTGGCCTCCAGATTATCGGGGGCAGCGGGCTTCTTCTCCACCACCGGCTTCACGGTGATGGGCTCGCAGTAGCCGCTGGACCACTCGCCGTTCAGGGACTGAACCCGCACGGTGTAGTCCTGGCCGTTGACCAGCTTGCTGCCGTTCAGGCTGTCCACCAGAAGCTGGTTCGCGGTGGTGCGCACGGTCGCGGTCACATTGCCGGTGCCGTTCTTCACAGGACCGGTGATCTCGACCTCGTAGGCGGTCACGTTCACGGCGGGCTTCCAGGTCAGCAGGAAGGCCTTGTCGGAACCGGTGCCGCTCAGTCCGGTGGGGATGTCCAGCTCGGGCTCGGGGATGCGGTTCTCCATGCCGTTCAGGAACTCCACCTTGGAGATCTCGGCCAGATTGTTGCTCTGGGTGGCGGTGATGGTCAGGGTGATCTTCTTCACCGCGACCTGCTTGCCGAAATTGATCTCCAGGGTACCGTCCGCCTTGCGGGTCGCGGTGGCGGAGGTGGTGAACAGGCTGAACAGAGAGATGCCGCGGGCCTTCTGGTCCTCGATCTTCACATTGATGGTCTGCTCGTCGCCGTTCTCGTCCACATAAGTAACGTCAACGGTACCGGCGGTCACCGCGCCCTCGCTCTCGGCGGGAGCCTGGATGGTCATGCCGTCCATCTTGGGCAGCTGGTCCGCGGTCACAGTCTCGTCATCGCCGGCGAAGTTGAAATCCACCGCGATGGGGTTCTGCTCGCTGATCTCGCCGGTGGTTTCCAGCGTTACGCCGCCGCCCTCACTCACCAGATCTTCCAGGCTGCCGCTGGTAACGATAACCTTGTCGTTTACCTCAGGCTTGGCAACATTGTCGGCCACACGGGTCTGCACGGTGGAGTACACATCGCCCACCTGGGCCTGATCCTCGGTCAGGTTGGCGGCCAGCAGCTGCAGGTCCGCCAGCTCCACCTTACCGCTGCCGTCCAGGTCGGCCAGGCCGCCCTGAACGCCGCTCTGGATGGCATTCACAATGGCATCGGCGTCGGACGCGCTCAGCACGCCGTCGCCGTCCGCATCGCCCACACGCAGCACACCGGGATGAGCGGCGCTGCCGTAGCCGGACAGCTCGCTGGTGTACAGGGTCAGCTCGCTGTACATGTTCTGGCTCACTTCCAGAGACTGGCTGTAGCTGGCAAAACCGGGAGCAGAGATCACTACCTGGTAGCTGCCTGGCTCAAGACCGGTGCCGCTGAGCTTTACCTGAGAGGCGCCGCCCTCGCCGTTCCGGGTCAGGGTGCCGCTGGTCTGCGCCACGTTCTCACCGTCCCGGTAAAGGGTCATGGTGAAGCTCACGTCCCGCTTCAGCGCCATTGCCGCGCTGATCACAGCGGTCACGCCGCCGTTGGGGGCAGCCTCAACGGGCTCCTCCACAGCGTCCTGGGCTTCCTGCTCCTCTTCTTCCTCCAGCAGCTCGGCTTCCTCCTGGGAAGCGGCTTCGCTGGAGACGGTCTCCTCGGAAGCAGCTTCTTCCGAGTCGGCCTCACTGGAAACACTCTCATCGGAGGCAGCCTCGCCGGAGGTGCTCTCGTCGGATTCGGTCTCCTCGGAAGGAGTCTCGCTGGAAGCGCTCTCGTCGGAGACGGTCTCCTCAGAGGTGGTCTCCTCGGTAACGGCTTCGTTGGAAGCGCTTTCGCCGGAGGCGGCCTCGTCGGTCACAACGGATTCGGGATCGGTCTCGTCCGGCTGCTGGCTGGCAGGCTCACCGGTTTCCTCTTCGGAACCGGGCTGCACCTGCACCACCGATACGCTGCTCTCAGCGTCCATGGCCGCCACCGCAGGCAGAAACGCCTGGGAGGCAACGGTAGCCATCATGGTGAACGCCAGCAGATAGGCAATGATCGATTTCATGGTTCGATTGCTCATCCTTTCGTTGGAATTTCTCCATAGATTATCTATGCTTATCCCCAGCCCCCGAGGGAGCCTGGTTCTCTCAGCAGGGTTTATTATATCAGTCACAAAAAAGTTTTTCAATATTTTTATTTTCAAAATCGTTACCAAGTCGTTTTTTCAGCTTTTTGCAACAAAACCTTGATTTTCCAGGCAAATATCCGGCATAATTTCCACAGAGCTAGTAGAATTCAAACCGGTCATCCCTCGCCAAAAAAGTCACAAAACCAAGGTGCTTTGTACCTTTGAACAAAAAAGACCGACTTTTCGCGGTCAGGCGAAAAGCCGGTGTTTAAAATCAGCGCCGCCCCTCTTGCAGCATGCGGCTCAGCTGCTGCAGCCTGGGGAAGGCATATTCCAGAAAGCCCTGGTAGGCGGAACAGAACACATTGCGGGGATCGAGCCCTGTGACCGGCTCCCAGTTTCGGCGGCAGCCGCCCCGACACAGGGCAAACCATTTGCAGCCCTTGCAGCTTTCCTTGATGCGGGCGGAGGTCTCCACAAAGGCCAGCTCCTGACGGCGGCGCTCGATGGTCTCGAAATCATCGGTCACAAGATTGCCCAGCCGGTATTCGTCCAGCATATAAAAGTCGCAGGGATAGACGCTGCCGTCCGCCTCCACCACGAACTGCCGTCCGCATACTCCGCGCATCTCACAGGCTTCGGGCATCTGCCCGTTCAGAATCGCCAGCAGATTGAAGAAGTAGCGGTTGTATTGCAGATCGCCCCGCACCGCCTGCTGGTACCACTGGTCGAACAGCAGCTTCAAATGCTGCTCAAAGTCCTTTGCCGTGAGGGAGTAGGGCGTCTGCGCTCCCTCCTCCCAGGGGTCCAAACAAGGGATGTACTGCTGGTAGGCAAACCCGTTGCGCTGGAAGAAGCCGTAGATCTTGCCGGTGCTGCGGGCCGCCTGGCGGGTGACCACCGTCAGGATGTTGAACTCCACCTTGTGCTTTTGCAGCAGCTGGATGGCGTGCATCACCCGGTTGTAGGTCCCCTTCCCCTGCGCGTCCACCCGGTTGGCGTCGTGGATGTCCTTGGGGCCGTCCAGTGAGATGCCCACCAGAAAATGATTGCGGGCAAAAAATTCCGCCCAGGCCTCGTCGATGGCGTAGCCGTTGGTTTGCAGGCCGTTTTCAATGACCACCCGGTTCACGTTCCACTTTTTCTGAAATTCCAGCGCCTGTTCAAAAAACGAAAGGCCTGCCAGCGTAGGTTCGCCGCCCTGATACATAAAATTACAGCTGCCCTCAGCAAACGCCAGCACTCGTTTTATGATGGCTTCCAGCGTATCCTGCTGCATGATGCCGTAGCTTTCGGTGGTTCGGTGCGCCATCTCATCTGCGTAAAAGCAGTAGCGGCAGCGCATATTGCACAAACCGGAGGCAGGCTTCAGCATTACAGTGATCGGGGGCATGGGCGGTTCCTCGCTTTCCATTCATTGCTTTCTATTATACTCCACCGGCAAAATCCCGCGCAAGCTGCCGGGCAAAAAAGCCCGCCGCTTCGGAATCTTCCAAAGCGGCGGGCTTTTCCTTATTTATATAGGAGATGCGGGCAGAAAGCTTAAACCTTCTTCACGCCCAGGGTGACGGTCTCGCCGTTCACATCCCACTCCTTCACGTAGCCGTCGGTGCTGCCGGTAACCACAGCGTCCGCCAGAACGTCGGAGGCGATGGATTCCTTGTTGGCTTCCATCAGAGCGGTGATCTTGTCGTTGCCCATGGCGTAAGCGGTGATGTGGTCCTCCACATTGAAGCCCGCTTCCTTACGCATGGTCTGCAGCTTGCTGACCAGCTCGCGCACGAAGCCTTCCTCCACCAACTCGGGGGTGAGCTCGGTGTCCAGCGCAACGGTGACCTTGGCATCCTCCACCGAGAAGTACCGCTCGCTGCGGGTCATCTCGATGAGCAGGTCCTCTTCGCCCAGCTTGATCTCGCCGGTGGAGAGGGTCAGGGTCAGAGTGCCGGTCTCGTCCAGCTCCTTCTTGGCGGCGGGGCCGTTCAGGCCTGCCAGCAGGTTGCGGATCTCGCCCAGCTGCTTGCCGTACTTGGGTCCCAGGGTCTTGAGCTGGGGCTTGAAGGTGTAGTTGGTGAACATGGACATATCGTCGGTGAAGGTGACCTTCTTCACGTTCAGCTCGTCCTCGATGATCTCCACGTAGAACTCGCCCAGCTTTTCGTCGGCCTTCACGAACATCTCGGCCAGGGGCTGGCGGTTCTTGCGGTTTGCACCGTTACGGGCGGAGCGGCCCAGCACAACGATATCCAGCACCAGCTCCATGTCGCGCTCCAGATCGGCGTCCACAAAGCTCTCGTCCACCACGGGGAAGTCGCACAGATGCACGCTTTCGGGAGCGGACTCGTTCACGCTGCGCACCAGGTTCTGGTAGATGCTCTCGGCCATGAAGGGGATCATGGGAGCTGCCGCCTTGCAAACGGTCTCCAGAGCGGTGTACAGGGTCATGTAGGCGTTGATCTTATCCTGCTCCATGCCCTTGGCCCAGAAGCGCTCACGGCTGCGGCGCACGTACCAGTTGGACAGATCGTCCACGAACTCCTGCAGGGCGCGGGCTGCCTCGGGGATGGCGTACTGAGCCAACTCGGCATCCACGGTCTTGACCATGGTGTTCATCTTGGACAGAATCCAGCGGTCCATGACGGACAGCTTGTCCTTCTCCAGGGTGTACTGGCTGGGATCGAAGTTGTCGATGTTGGCATACAGGATAAAGAAGGCGTAGGTGTTCCACAGGGTGCCCATGAACTTGCGCTGGCCCTCCTGCACGGCCTTGCCGGAGAAGCGCTTGGGCAGCCAGGGTGCGCCCGCGGTGTAGAAGTACCAGCGGATGGCGTCGGCGCCATAGGTGGCCAGAGCGTCGAAGGGATCGACCGCATTGCCCTTGGACTTGGACATCTTCTGGCCGTTCTCATCCTGCACGTGGCCCATAACCACAACGTTCTTGAAGGGAGCCTTGTTGAACAGCAGGGTGGAAATGGCCATCAGGGAGTAGAACCAGCCGCGGGTCTGGTCCACGGCCTCGGAAATGAAGTCGGCCGGGAAGCGGCTCTCGAACACTTCCTTGTTCTCAAACGGATAATGGTACTGCGCGAAGGGCATGGAACCGGAGTCGAACCAGCAGTCGATCACTTCCGGCACGCGCTTCATCTGCTTGCCGCAATCCGGGCAGGTGATGGTGACCGCGTCGATGTAGGGGCGGTGCAGCTCGATGTTCTCCGGGCAGTTGGGAGACATCTTTTTCAACTCCTCGATGCTGCCGATGGAGTGACGGCAGCCGCACTCACATTCCCAGATGTTCAGCGGGGTGCCCCAGTAGCGGTTGCGGCTGATGCCCCAATCCTGCACGTTCTCCAGCCAGTCGCCGAAGCGGCCCTTGCCCAGAGAGGCGGGTACCCAGTTTACGGTGTTGTTGTTGCGGATCAGATCGTCCTTCACCGCGGTCATCTTGATGAACCAGGAGTCTCTTGCGTAGTAGATCAGCGGGGTATCGCAACGCCAGCAATGGGGATAGCTGTGCTCGAAGACGGGGGCGCTGAACAGCAGGCCACGGGTCTCCAGGTCGATCAGCACTTCCTTGTCGGCGGTCTTGCAGAACATGCCGGCCCACTTGGTCTCCTTGGTCATGCAGCCCTTGGCGTCCACCAGCTGCACGAAGGGCAGGCCGTACTTGCGGCCCACGTTGGAGTCGTCCTCACCGAAGGCGGGAGCGATGTGAACGATGCCGGTACCGTCGGTCAGGGTGACGTAGCTGTCGCAGGTCACATACCAGCACTTCTCCTTGGGAGAAACGAAGTCGAACAGGGGCTCGTACTCCTTGTACTCCAGGTCCTTGCCCTGGTAGCTCTCCAGCACGGTGTAGCTGCCCTCACCCAGCACGGTGTCGGCCAGAGCCTGGGCGATGTAGTACACGGTGCCGTTCTCGTTCATCTTGACCTTCACATAGGTCTCAACCGGGTTCACACACAGAGCCACGTTGGAGGGCAGGGTCCAGGGGGTGGTGGTCCAGGCCAGGATGTAGGCGTCTTCGCCCTTGGCCTTGAACTTGGCAATGGCGCTGCGCTCCTTCACATCCTTATAGCCCTGGGCAACCTCATGGCTGGACAGGGGGGTTCCGCAACGGGGGCAGTAGGGCACGATCTTGAAGCCCTTATACAGCAGGCCCTTTTCCCAGATCTGCTTCAGAGCCCACCACTCGGACTCGATGAAGGTGTTGTCGTAGGTCACGTAGGGGTCGTCCATATCGGCCCAGAAGCCGACGGTGCCGGAGAAATCCTCCCACATGCCCTTGTATTTCCAGACGCTCTCCTTGCACTTCTCGATGAAGGGCTCCAGACCGTACTGCTCGATCTGCTCCTTGCCGTCCAGACCCAGCAGCTTCTCCACTTCCAGCTCAACGGGCAGGCCGTGGGTATCCCAGCCAGCTTTGCGGGGCACCTGATAGCCCTTCATGGCACGGTAACGGGGGATCATATCCTTAATAACGCGGGTCTCCACATGGCCGATGTGGGGCTTGCCGTTGGCCGTGGGGGGGCCGTCGTAGAACATGTAGGTCGGCCCCTGCTTGCGGGAATCGATGCTCTTCTCAAAGATGTGGCGTTCCTTCCAGAACTTGAGCACGTCCTTCTCGCGGTCAACGAAATTGAGATTCGGGTTTACTTTCTCGTACATCTTAAATCTCGTCCTCCTTGTTTTTCCGTCTTTTGAACGGAACGTGAGGCATTTCTGAAAACAAAGAAATGCCCATATTTTTCGCAGGAAGTGCGAGGCTGCAAGGCAAAAAGCGCAGGAATCCTTTGTGGATTCCGAGCATTTTTAACGCAGCAGCCCCCACTGCCTGTAGAAAAAGATGAAAATTTCGACTTTTCAGAAAGCCCATACAAAAACAACAGAAAAAGCCTTCGCCCCTGCAAACAGGGCGAAGGCTTTGCGCTTTCGTTGTACCACCTATTGCTGTGTACCATCATACACGCTCCCCATAACGGAGGGATGCCGGCGGCGCCTACTGTGAGTTCAGCCCGCAGCTCCGGAGTGATCTTCGGCGAGGTGCTACTGGCGCGGGGCTCACACCCTCCCCCGCTCGCTTGGTCGTTCACACCGGGCTTACTGTCTCCATCACAGCTGTTCTCTGTGTCTTTGCTATCAGTTACACTTATATCATATGCGGCGGCAAAAGTCAAGGCAATCCCGCATAATTCCGAGTGGTGGAGCGCGCTGAAAAGGCCGGGGCAGCACGGCCCCGGCCTTTTGGGATTTATTTAGTAATTCTCGCAGCGCATCTCGAAGAAGCTCTGGGCGTAACCGCAGACCGGGCACACCTCGGGAGCCTTCTTGCCCATGACCAGATGGCCGCACACACAGCACTCCCACATGGTCAGCTCGCCCTTCTCGAACACCTGCTGCATCTCCACGTTCTTCAGCAGACGGCGGTAACGCTCCTCGTGGCTCTTCTCGATGGCAGCCACCTTGCGGAACTTCTCGGCCAGCTCGGGGAAACCTTCCTCTTCGGCGTCCTTGGCGAAGCGGTCGTACATATCGGTCCACTCGTAGTTCTCACCCTCGGCGGCAGCCAGCAGGTTGTCGGCGGTGGTGCCCAGGCCGCCCAGGGCCTCGAACCACAGGCGGGCATGCTCCTGCTCGTTGCGGGCAGTCTTGCGGAAGACCTCGGCCAGCTGCTCGTAGCCCTCACGCTGGGCTACCTGAGCAAAGTAGGTGTACTTGCCGCGGGCCTGGCTCTCACCAGCAAAAGCTTCGCGCAGGTTCTGCTCGGTCTTGGTGCCGGCATAGCGGCTGCCGCTCTTAGGCTCCTCAATCTTCTCAAACACCGAAGCGGGCTTACGACAGCGGGGGCAGGTAAAGTCCTCGGGCAGGGGGCCTTCATGAATATAACCACATACAGTGCAGCGCCATTTTTCCATTGTCATTTCCTCCATATTTCTTAAATGATTTTGGCAAGCATCGCCTGACGGCTCATGCGGTGCTGCCGCTTGATTCTTTCAATATTTCGTTGGTGGGCTTCGTTTCCGTGGCTTAATGATAACACTTCCTATTTATACTGTCAACCCCTAAATAGGAATTTTTCTCATTTATTTTTTTCAGGGCGCCCTCCGATACAAAAAGCCCCCGCAGCAGAGCTGCAGGGGCCATTCAAATCTTTTAGAACAAACGGGGGCGCGGAGCGTAGCTGGTATGCAGAATGCGGTGCGCCTTTTCGCTGCCCGGCTCGCCCAGAAATTCCGCGTAGACCTGCTGGACCAGCGGGTTCTCGTGGCTGCGGCGCAGCACACTGGCCTCGTCCTGGTCATACAGGGCTTTGGCCCGCAGGGCGCGGATGTCGGTAAAGTTGCGCACCGGGGCGGGTTGGATAGGCTGGCCGCCGCCGTTCACGCAGCCGCCGGGGCAGGCCATGACCTCGATCATGTCGTACTGCTTTTCCCCGCTGCGCACCATGTCCAGCACCTTGCCCGCGTTGGCGGTACCGCTGACCACGCAGACCCGCAGGGTGAGCCCGGCCACCTGGTATTCCGCCTCCTTGATGGCATCGGTGCCGCGCACCTGCGTGAATTCCACCGTCTCCACCTTTTCGCCGGTGAGGGTCTCCACCGCGGTGCGCAGAGCTGCCTCCATCACGCCGCCGGTGGCTCCGAAGATGTGGCCCGCACCGGTGGCCTGGCCCATGGCCGGGTCGAAGTCCTCATCCGGCAGGTCCAGGAAACGCAGGCCGCTGCGGTGGATCATCCGGGCCAGCTCACGGGTGGTGATGGCCACATCCACATCCGGGATACCGTCGCCCGCGGCACTCTGGTCCGGGCGGCCGATCTCGAACTTCTTGGCGGTGCAGGGCATCACCGACACGCAGAAAATGTTTCTGGGGTCCAGACCCATCTTTTCGGCGTAGTAGGTTTTGCTCAGCGCGCCGAACATCTGCTGCGGGCTCTTGCAGCTGGACAGATTCGGGATGAAATCCGGGTGGAAGGTCTCGCAGTATTTGACCCAGCCGGGGCTGCAGCTGGTGATCAGCGGCAGCTTGCCGCCATTCTTCACCCGCTCCAGGAACTCGTGGGCCTCTTCCATGATGGTCATGTCGGCGGCAAAGTCGGTGTCGAACACGCCGTCGAAGCCCAGGCGGCGCAGCGCCGCCACCATCTTGCCCTGCACATTGGTACCGATGGGCAGGCCGAACTCCTCGCCCAGGGCGGCGCGCACGCTGGGTGCGGTCTGCACCACCACATGGCGGGTGGGATCGTCCAACGCAGCCCATACCTTTTCGGTGTCGTCCCGTTCCAACAGGGCGGCGGTGGGGCAAACCGTGATACACTGGCCGCAGCCGATGCAGGTGGAGTCCGCCAGCTTGCCCTCGAAGGCACATGCAATGTGGGTATTGAAGCCGCGTTCCACCACATTGATCACGCCTACGCCCTGGTTCTCGGCGCAGGTGGAGATGCAGCGGCGGCAGATGATGCACTTGGAGCTGTCCTTCACCAGATGCAGGGCGCTATCGTCGTCCTGCCGTTCGGGCAGAACGCCCTCAAAGGCATTGGATTTGTCCACGCCGTACTGCTTGCACAGCCGCAGCAGTTCACAGTCGCCATTGCGCACGCAGCTCATGCAGTCCTGGTTATGGATGGAGAGGATCAGTTCCAGATTCATCTTGCGGGCGTTCTGCACCCGCTTGGTGTTGGTGAATACCTCCATGCCCTCGCTCACCGGGTAGACGCAGGCGGGCAGCAGGTTTTTTGCGCCCTTTACCTCCACCACGCAGACCCGGCAGGCGCCGTTCACCCGTTTGATCTCCTTTAAGTAACAAAGGGTGGGGATGGTGATGCCCACTTCGTGGGCTGCTTCCAGAATGGTGGAGCCCTCCGGCGCCTGGCAGGGCACATTATTGATCTTTAAGTTTACCATATTCATTGCCGTGTGCCCTCCTTAGCCTTTGCTGATGGCGCCAAAGCGGCAGATATCCATGCAGGCGCCGCACTTCACGCACTTGTTGGTGTCGATGCTGTGGGGGTTGCGCACACTGCCCATGATCGCGTCCGCCGGGCAGTTGCGGGCGCACAGAGTGCAGCCGCGGCACTTGTCCGGGTCGATCTTGTACACCAGCAGCGCCTTGCAGACGCCCGCCGGGCAGCGTTTGTCCTGGATATGAGCCAGGTATTCCTCCCGGAAATACTTCAGGGTGGACAGCACCGGGTTGGGCGCGGTCTGGCCCAGGCCGCACAGGCTGTTGTTCTTCACGAACTCGGCCAGCTCCTCAATACGCTCCAGGTCCCGCATGGTGCCGTTGCCGCTGGTGATCTTCTCCAGCAGCTCCAGCAGCCGCTTGGTGCCCACCCGGCAGGGGGTACACTTGCCGCAGCTTTCGTCCACGGTGAATTCCAAAAAGAACTTGGCGATGTCCACCATGCAGGTGTCCTCGTCCATAACGATCAGACCGCCGGAACCCATCATGCTGCCGATCCTGCTCAGGGAATCGTAGTCGATGGGAGTGTCGATCAGCTCGGCGGGGATGCAGCCGCCGGAGGGGCCGCCGGTCTGGGCCGCCTTGAACTTCTTGCCGTCCGGGATGCCGCCGCCGATCTCCTCCACGATCTCCCGCAGAGTGGTGCCCATGGGAACCTCCACAAGGCCGGTGTTGTGGATCTTGCCGCCCAGGGCGAACACCTTGGTGCCGGGGCTGTTTTCGGTGCCCATGCTGCGGAACCAATCCGCCCCATTCAAAATGATCTGGGGAATGTTGGCGTAGGTCTCCACGTTGTTCAGGATGGTGGGCCGGCCGAACAGGCCCTTCTTTGCCGGGAAGGGCGGACGGGGCCTGGGCTCGCCCCGGTTGCCCTCGATGCTGGTCATCAGGGCGGTCTCCTCGCCGCAGACGAAGGCGCCCGCGCCCAGCTTGATCTCGATGTCAAAGTTAAAGCCGCTGCCGAAGATGTCCTCACCCAGCAGGCCGTAGTCCCGGGCCTGGTTGATGGCGATCTGCAGCCGCTTCACCGCGATGGGATACTCCGCCCGCACATATACATAGCCCTTGTCGGCCCCGATGGCATAGCCTGCGATGGCCATGGCCTCGATCACCGCATGGGGGTCGCCCTCCAGCACGCTGCGGTCCATGAACGCGCCCGGGTCGCCCTCGTCCGCGTTGCAGCAGACGAATTTTTTCACCTTGCCCCGGTCGGCGCAGGCCAGCTGCCACTTGCGCCCGGTGGGGAAGCCGCCGCCGCCCCGGCCCCGCAGGCCGGAATCCAGAACCGTCTGGATCACATCGTCCGGCGTCATCTCGGTGAGCACCTTGCCCAAAGCCGCATAGCCGTCGAAGGCGATGTATTCGTCAATGTTTTCCGGGTTGATCACGCCGCAGTTGCGCAGCGCCACCCGCTTTTGTTTTTTGTAGAAGCCGGTCTGGTCCAGGCTCTTGATCCGCTCGCCGTCCACCGTTTCGTCGAACAGCAGGCTGCGCACCGGACGGCCCTTGAGCAGGTGCTCGGTCACGATCCAATCCACATGCTCTTCCTTTACCCGGCTGTAGAAGCTGCCTTCCGGGTAGATCACCACGATGGGGCCCAGGGCGCACAGGCCGAAGCAGCCGGTACGTACCACCTTGACCTCGCTGTCCAGCCCGTGGCGCTCCAGCTCCCGTTCAAAGGCCGCGGCAATGCGGTCGCTGCCGGACGAGGTGCATCCGGTGCCGCCGCAGATCATCACATGATTTCTGTACACTGTGCCGCGCCCCCTTTCACTTGGTCAGCGAACCGATGATGTAATCCTGCACCGGCTCGCCGTTCATCAGATGGTGATGTACCATGCGGATGGCCTTTTCCGGGGTCATCTTCACATAAGTCACCTTCTCCTTGCCCGGCTCATACACCTCCACCACCGGCTCGTACTGGCAGATGCCGATGCAGCCGGTCTGGGTGACCTGCACACCGGCCACGTTCTCCCGGGCCAGCTCCTCCACGATGGCGTTCAGCACCGGTCTTGCACCGGCGGAGATGCCGCAGGTGGCCATGCCCACCACCACACGAATGGTATTATTATCGCTCTCGCGGGTATTCACGGTCTGGCGCATCCGGTCCCGGATGGCCTCCAGCTCTTTCAGACTTTTCATGGGTTCGTTTCACTCCTTTTCCAGCAGGGGGGCGCTGTTTTCCTCGATGTATTCCCGGAGGAACAGCGCCACTTCGGGCTGTGCCAGAGACACATCGCCCAGGATCTGTTTGATCTCGCGGCTGCTCACCGCGAAGCTTTGGTCGTTCACATGCAGCTCGTAGCAAAAATCCCGCTCGGGGTTTGCCTGCATCAGGGCGGAGATGGTGCCCGCCATATCGCCCAGCGGGGGGCGGTCAATGTGGGAAAGGCCGAACCAGGCGGTGACCCGTGTTCCCTTTCCCGGCTCGCTCTCGATGGCCACGTCGCCTCCGGTGAGCTGGGCGGTCAGCCGCAGCAGCGGCAGGCCAAGGCCCACCTTCCGGGTGGTACGGCTGGTGTAAAAGGGGTCCAGTGCCGCCCGAGCCTGTTCTTCGGTCATGCCCCGGCCGTCGTCCTCCACGGTCAGCTCCAGCCGGTCGGCGGCGGTGTCCATCCTTAGAAGGATACGGGTGTTTTCCGCCCCGGCAGCCACCGCGTTCTGGGCAATGTCCATCACATGCATGCTCAGCTCCTGCATAGCCGCTTACTCGTACTTGGCCAGGATGGCGTCCAGCTCGGCGTCCTCACCGGTGAGGCGGCCGTATACGTCGTCGTTTACCATCATCACCGGGGCCAGACCACAGGCGCCCACGCAGCGGCAGCTGTCCAGGCTGAACTTACCGTCCGGCGTGCATTCACCATCGCCGATGCCCAGCTTCTCCTGCAATTTTTCATACAGCTTGCCGCTGCCCTTTACGTAGCAGGCGGTACCCAGGCAAACACTCACCCGGTAGCGGCCCTGGGGCGTCAGGCGGAACTGGGAGTAGAAGGTAGCCACACCGTAGACTTCGGCCAGCGGGATGCCCAAGGCATCTGCCACCATACGCTGCACCTCAATGGGCAGGTAGCCGTAGATCTCCTGTGCCTTCTGCAGAGCGGGCATGGTCACGCCGGGCATGTCCTTGTGCTGGTCCAGCCATTCGGTAAGCTGCCGCTCCTGTTCGGGGGTCCCTGCGAAGGGCAGGGTGGAAAAACGCCTCATGTTGGGTATCCCTCCGTTTTCTGTTTTTTGGGGTTGCGGGGCCCACTGATTCTGTGGGAGCACCCGCGCTCGATGTTTTCTCAGTGGTACCATTGTAACATAGAAACGGCTGTTTTCCTATAAGTTTTGCATAGTTTCATAAATAATAACAGAAAAATAACTGTGCAATTTTTATTCAACCTGACAGGGCAAGATTTGCCGCAAAGCATTGCCCGCCCCGCCCTTTTTGCCGTATACTGAAAGAAGAAAACCCATGGAAAGGGGCGAGACCGCCATGACCATTCAGGACATTCTGCACCTGCTTCCCGCAGAGCTGCTCACACCGAACGCCCGGCTGGACACCCAGGTCCACAACGCCTGCGGCAGCGACATGATGAGCGACGTGCTGGCCTTCGTGAAGAACCAGGCCGTGCTGCTCACCGGGTTGAACAACCCCCAGGTGGTGCGCACCGCCGACATGATGGACATGGTGTGCATCGTGTTCGTGCGGGGCAAGCGCCCCTCGCCGGAGGTGCTGGAGCTGGCCGAGCAGCGGGGCATCGCCGTGCTGGCCACCCAGCGCACCATGTTCTCCGCCTGCGGCATTTTGTATCAGGCAGGCCTGCGGGGAGGTGGCGGCCATGACTGAGCCCATCCGGCTGGAATACACCGTGCCCGGCGACGATTTCACCCGCGCCGGGGAGGCCTCGGCGGACCTGAAGCACACCTTAAAGCGAATGGGCTTCCCGCCTGAGGCCATCCGCAAGGCATCCATCGCGCTGTATGAGGGCGAGATCAACCTGGTCATCCATGCGGGCGGCGGGCAGATCTTTGTGGAGCTCACCCCCGAGGCCATTCAGATGCGGCTGGAGGATGAGGGCCCCGGCATCCCGGACATCGCCCTCGCCATGCAGGAGGGCTACAGCACCGCCTCGGAGCAGGTGCGCAGCCTGGGCTTCGGGGCGGGTATGGGCCTGCCCAACATGAAGCGCTACAGCGACGAGTTTTTCATCGAATCCCAACCCGGTCAGGGCACCACCATCCGAATGAACGTGCTTCTGTGAGGAAAGGTGGCCGTCATGAAACAGGAATTCATCCATTCCGTGACCCTGAACCGGGCCTTATGCAAGGGGTGCATCAACTGCATCAAGCGCTGTCCCACCCAGGCCATCCGGGTGCGGGGCGGCAAGGCCATCATCGACCCGGCCCGCTGCATCGACTGCGCCGAGTGCATCCGCATCTGCCCCCATCACGCCAAGACCGCCGCCGCGGACCCACTCTCGGTGACGGAGCGGTTCGACTATACCATTGCCCTGCCGCCGCCCAGCTTTCCGGGCCAGTTCAACCGGCTGCCCGGGCCGGATCTGGTGGTGGACGGGCTGCTTGCTCTGGGCTTTGACGAGGTGTTTGAGGTGGGACGCGCCGCCGAGCTGGTGAGTGACGCCACCCGCCGCCTGATCACCGCCGGGGGCCAGCCGCTGCCCCTGATCAGCAGCGCCTGCCCGGCGGTGGTGCGGCTGATTCGGGTGCGCTATCCGGACCTGCTGCCCCATTTACTGCCGCTGGCCCCGCCGGTGGAGGTGGCCGCCCGCATTGCCAAGCGGGACGCCGCCCGCCGCACCAGCCTTGCGCCGGAGCGCATCGGCTGCGTGTTTCTCTCCCCCTGTCCGGCCAAGATCAGCTATGTGCGCAGCCCCTTGGGGGTGGAGCACAGCGCCCTGGACGCGGCGGTGAGCATCAAGGAGATCTACCCCCGTATGCTGTGGGCCATGAAGCAGACCCCCAGCGAGGGCAAAAGCCAGATCGGCCGCGCGGGCGTGCGCTGGGGCGAAAGCACCGGCGAAAGCATCAGCCTGCGGGTGGTGGACGACTACCTGGCGGCGGACGGCATTGAAAACGTAATTCGGGTGCTGGAAGATCTTGAGGATGAAAAGCTGCCCGGCCTGCGCTTTGTGGAGCTGAACGCCTGCGCGGGCGGCTGCGTGGGCGGCGTGCTGCAGGTGGAGAACCCCTTTATCGCCAAGGCCAAAATGAAACAGCTGCGCCGCGGCCTGCCGGAGGCCCGGTCCCGCCTGAGCAGCCGCCAGGTGCCGGACTTCATGAGGTGGGACGCGCCTCCCGTCTATGCTCCGGTGATGGAGCTGGAAGGTACCCGGGCCGAGCAGATGGAGAAATACAGCCGGCTGCGGGCGATTCTGTCCCAGCTGCCGGGGCTGGACTGCGGCGGCTGCGGCGCACCCACCTGCGAGGCTCTAGCCGAGGACGTGGTGCGCGGCCGGGCAAAGCCGGAGGACTGCACCGTGCTGATGCGCCGCCGTCTGGAAGAGCTTTTACAGGAAAGGAGCCGGAGCGATGACCAATCTTGAACTGGAAAATCTGGGCTTTGCGCCCGCCGGGCCGGTGGCCGAGCATGAGGTGACCGGCGGCTTCTGCTGCGACCTGCTCAGCTGGGCCATGAGCCGCTGCACCGAGGGCAAGGTCTGGTTCACCGTGATGGGCAACATCAACACCGTAGCGGTGGCCAGCCTGGCCGACGCGGCGGCGGTGGTGCTGTGCCAGGAGGCCGCCTGGATGCCGGACGCGCTGGAGCGGGCTGCCCAGCAGGGGGTGGCCCTGTTCACCACCGACCTGCCCGCCTACGAGGCTGCTCTTGTTCTGGCCCGCAAGCTGGGGCAGCTGTAAGCATTCATCAAAACCAAAGGGAGGTGACCGGGCATGCGGTATGACCTGCACATCCACTCCTGCCTTTCCCCCTGTGCGGACCGGGAGATGACCCCCGCCACCATTGCGGGGCTGTGCGCCCTGAACGAGGCCGATGTAATTGCCATCGCGGACCACAACAGCGCCCGGAACCTGCCCGCTGCGGAAATCTGCTGCAAGGCTTATGGGGTGAAGCTGCTGCCCGCGCTGGAGGCCAACACCGCCGAGGAGATCCATCTGCTGTGCTATTTTCCCACGGTGGCGGCGGCGCTGGCCATGGGCGACACCCTGTACGAGAGCCTGCCGGAATTTGACTGGAACCCGGACATCTGGGGCCCCCAATGGGTGATGAACGAGGACGACGAGATCATCGACCAGCCCAAAAAGCTGCTCACCGCAGCCGCCGGGCTGACACTGGAAGAGACCGCCCGTCTCTGCCGGGAGCTGGGCGGCGTTCCGGTACCTGCTCACATCGACCGGGACAGCTATTCCCTGCTGAGCGTGCTGGGTCTCTGGCCCGAAGAGCCGGAGTTTTCGCTGGCGGAGCTGGCCGACCCGGACCGGGCTGCGGCGCTGACCGCCGCCGGGCTGGTTCCCCCGTCGCTGCCCTTTCTCACCGGCAGCGACGCCCATTGCCTGGAAGCTCTGCGCACCGAATTTCCCTTGCTTGCGCCGGACTGCCCGCTGCGCTCGCTTCTGAAATAAAAAGAAACAAGAAAACGATCCCCCCGGGGCCGGCGGTCTGCCGGATTCCCGAAGGGATCGTTTTTACATTTTAATGCAGCGCGGTTTGATTACAGCCGCTCGGCCACCTTCCAGGCCTGCCAGATCACGGTGCGCAGGTTGCCCACCTTGCAGGCATCGCCGATCACATGTACATGACGGCCCTTGGCAAAAGCCGGGGCCGGGGTGTAGCCCACGGCCAGAATCACATCGTCCGCTGCCAGGGTCTGGCTTGCGCCGTTCTTGCCCTTCACGGTCACACCATTGGCGTCGATCTTCTCCACGCTGCTTTCCAGGTGGACTTCTACCCGGTTGGCCTCGAAGAAGTCCCGCAGGTAGGAGGAGTTGGCCAGGCACAGGCCGCGCACCGCCATCAGGTCGTTCTTGGCCTCCACGATGACGGGGGTCTTGCCCTTGCGGTACAGATCATAGGCGATCTCGCAGCCGCTCAGGCCGCCGCCGATGATGACCACACGCTGGCCCACCGGCTTGCCCTCCAGATAGTCCACCGCGTCCATGGCCCGGTCCGCGCCGGGGATGGGCAGCTTGCGGGCAGCCGCGCCGGTGGCCACGATGACCTCGTCCGCCTTGAGCTGGGCAAGATCGGTCACGTTGGTGTTGAACTTCACCGGAATCTTCAGCTGCTCGATCTGGCGGCGGTACCACTGAATCAGCTCCTTGTCCTTCTCCTTGAAGTCCGGTGCGGCGGCGGCGATGAACACACCGCCCAGACGGTCGGTCTTCTCGTAGATGGTCACCTTATGGCCCCGCAGAGTGGCGATGCGGGCGGCCTCCATACCGCCGATGCCGCCGCCGACCACCGCGATGGTCTTGGGCTTCTTTGCGGGCAGGATGTCGTATTTATGGCCCTGCATGGTGGTGGGATTCAGCGCACAGCGGGCCATGTGCAGCACGTCGTTAAAGTCCTCGTCGTTGGCCACGCCCTTGTAGTGAGCCAGGGCGAAGCAGCCGTTGTGGCAGCAGATGCAGGGCTGAATGTCCTCTTCCCTGCCCTCCTTCAGCTTGGTGACCCAGGCGCCGTCCACCAGGAACTGCCGGGCCACACCCATACCGTCGATCTGGCCCGCGGCGATGGCCTGCGCACCTGCCTCCGGGGTCATGCGTCCGGCGCAGACCACCGGGATGTCCACAAATTTGCGGATGTGGGCCACGTCATCCAGGTTGCAGTTCTGGGGCATGTACTGGGGCGGATGGGCCCAGTACCAGGCATCGTAGGTGCCGTTGTCCGCGTTGAGCATGTCGTAGCCGGCCTCCTGCAGGTACCGGGCTGCCCGCTCGCTCTCGGCCATGTCGCGGCCCACCTCGGTGTACTCCTCGCCGGGCACCGCGCCCTTGCACAGGCCCTTGGTCTTGCTCAGCACCGAGTACCGCAGCGAAACCGGGTAGTCCTTGCCGCAGGCCTTTTTGATGGCATGCACCGTCTCCACCGCGAACCGGTAGCGGTTTTCAAAGCTGCCGCCGTATTCGTCGGTGCGCTGGTTGGTGTAAGGCAGGGTGAACTGGTCCATCAGGTAGCCCTCATGCACCGCATGCACCTCCACGCCGTCCACGCCCGCCGCCTTGCACAGCTTGGCGGTCTTGGCGAAGGCCTCCACCAGCTGGTGGATCTCCTCCTTGGTGATGGGCCGGCACATCACGTCCTCGGCCCAGCGGGAAGGCAGCTCACTGGGAGACGCGCACAGGAACGAGGCGTCCACGATGGGCTTGGCCAGGGTGCCCAGCGCCTTGTTGCGCAGCAGGATGCTCAGATGGTCAGTGATGGCAAAGCTGCGGCCGAAGCCGGCGGTGAGCTGCACGAACAGCTTGGCGCCGGTGGCATGGATCTGCTCCATGTAGGCCTTCAGCTCCTTGAACATGCCCGGGTTCTGATACAGCCACCGGCCGCCGATGGGGTCCCGCAGAGGGGCGATGCCGGGGATGATCAGGCCCACGTTGTTGTGGGCGATGTTCAGAAAGAACTCCGCCGCCACCTTGTCGAAGTGGTTGGGTTCCATCCAGCCGAACAGCGAGGTGCCGCCCATGGGGCACATCACGATGCGGTTTTTCATCTCCACATTGCCGATTTTCCAGGGGGTGAACAAGGGTTCATAACGCTGATCCATTGGGATGATTCCTCCTCTTTTGTTGCTCAGTAGGCCACCGGCACGTCGATCTCCATATCGCTCAGCGGGTAGGTCACACAAGGGTGGATGAAGCCGAACTTCCGGTCCGCTTCCCGGCGGCCGTCCCGGCCTTCGGCCACATGGTATTCACCGGCCAGCCACTTGCTGTGGCAGAAGCCGCAGCCGCCCGCCCGGCACTTGTTGGGGGCGTTCAGGCCCGCCCGCTCCATTGCGGTGAGCAGGGTCTCGTTCTGCATGGCGGGAATGGTGTACACCTCGTCCCGCATGTGTACGGTCAGGGTGAACTTGGCGGGATTCTCCACCGACAGGTCGCCGCAGCAGCCCGCGTCCCGGTGGACCGCCTTTTTCGGCAGGCCGTAGGGGGCCAGCTCCTTTTCCACAAAGTCGTACATGGCCTGCGGGCCGCACAAAAAGAAGGTGCTGGCGGCAACATCCGCATACTGTTCCATCAGCTTGGCGGTCACAAAGCCCTTTTCGCAGCCGGGGCACTCCTCGTCGCTGAGCACGTAGACCACCTTCAGGCTCTTGCAGCGGGCGGTCAGCTGGTCCAGCTCGGTCCGGTAGGCCAGCTGGTCCGCGGTGCGCGCGCCGTAGAACAGGGTCATCTGGTAGTCCTCATCCCCGTCGGCCAGGCTGGAGGCCATGGACATGAAGGGGGTGATGCCGCTGCCGCCCGCGATGCACACGATGCTGCGGCTGTCCCGCAGGGTCTCGTAGTGGAACTCTCCGGAGGGCTCGGTCATCACAAAGCGTTCGCCCACCTGGGCCTTCTGGGTCAGATAGCCGGACACAAAGCCCGCGTTCTCCACCGCCAGCACCAGCTCGCCCGCCAGGGCCTGCCGGGGACTGGACACGATGGAATAGGGGCGGCTGACCAGGCTGTCGCCGATCTTCACCTGGATGGAGGCGTACTGGCCGGCCCGGAAGAAGGAGAAGGCCTCGCCGTCCACCCGGCGGAAGGTCAGCTCCCGGATGGTGCCGGTCAGGGGGCGGGCGGCGGTCAGCTCCACCCGCATGTAGCCGGGGTGCAGCTTCTTCGCCAGGGTGTTGGTGCGGTATTCCTGCGGCAGCGGGGTGTTGGGGCCTTCCGCCAGCATCTTGCGGCGGTTGGGCACCAGCTTTTTAAACCGCAGCATATCCATAAAACCAAAAGGCTGTTTCTTGAAATTCATTACGCCTTCGCCTCCTTCTTCAAATCGCCCACCGTTTGACGGCCGGACAGATCACCCGACACATACGCGCTGGAGTAGCCGCTGGAGCGCATGGCGTAGCCGCCCGCGAAACGCAGGCCGGGGCTCATCAGCGCATCCTCCTTCATCATCATCATGCGGGGCATCAGGCTGTCCCACTCGGCGGTCTCATAGCCGTAGATCACGCCCTCGGGATGGCCGCAGTAGCGGGCGTAGGTGGTGGGCGATGCCACGCAGATCTCCTCGATGGCATCCCGTATCTTGCAGCCGGTCTCCCGCTCGAATACCCGGATCATATCGTCAGCCACCCGGTCCTTGGCCTTGAAGTAGTCCTCCTCGGTCACGTTGCCCCAGTCGTCGGACATGAACATGGTGGTGAAGTACATCATGCAGGTGCCCTCAGGGGAGCATTCCGGGTAGGCGTTGTTCAGGCACACGGTAGCCTGCACGTGGTTGGTGCTCACCTTGCGCATCAGGTCGTACTGCTTCACGGTGTCGGCGGTGTCGTAGATAAAGTAGTTGTGGCTGGTGATGCCCAGCTCCTCGGCCGAGCGGTTCAGGCCCAGGAACAGGCTGAAGCCGCGGCCCGCGAAGGTGCGGCTGTTGGTGGCGCGCACCATCTGCTCGGTGACCGCCTTCTTCTCCAGCATCTTGCCGAAGACCAGGTGCGGCGAGCAGTTGGCGATCACGTGGCGGGTCTCGATCACCTTACCGTCGGTCAGTTTCACACCGCGGATGTGGCCCGCGTCGTCCGCCAGAATGGTCTCGGCCTCGGACTGGTACCAGATGTCGCCGCCCAGCTCCCGGATGCGGGTATCCAGCGCAAGGCTGATCTCGTGGGAGCGCATCTTGGGCATCCAGGCATCCCGGGTGATGTAGCGGATGACCATGGAGCCGTAGTGCAAAAAGCTCATGCGGTCGCAGTCCACACCCAGGTAGCACCAGTAGGCGTTCAGGATGTCCTTGGCCTTTTCGGGCATTTTCAGCGCGTCCAGCACCTGATTCACCGAGTAGCTGCCCGCCTTGATGAAGTTGGGGAAGTTCTTCTTCATATACTCGGAGTCGGTGTTGCCGTTCACCGAGTTGGAGTAGGTCTGAGCGTCCCGCACCTCGTTGCACAGCTCGAAGAACTCGGTCATGGACTTGCGGCTGCCGGGACAGTATTCCTCCATCTTATCGATGAAGGCCTGGATGCCGAAGGGCATCACGCAGTTGTATTTTTTGTCGGTGGTGATCAGGTGGTAGGCCTCGGGGATGCGCACCCAGTCGATCTTGTCCTCCACGCCCAGGCTGCGGAAGAGGGTGCGGATGTCGCCGGGGTCCTCGGCGGAGCCGAAATCGTTCAGCTCGTGCAGGCTGGCCTCGAACTCGAAGCGGCCCCGCTTGAAGCTGGTGGCGAAGCCGCCGGGCAGGTTGTGCTTTTCCAGCAGCAGGCAGGAATAGCCCGCCTGCAGCACCCGAATGGCTGCCACCAGGCCGCCGTTGCCTGCGCCGATGACCACCACGTCATAGGCCTTGTTTGCATTTGTTGCCATAGTGTTCCTCCTTTGGTTTATCCCAACAGGTTCCGCGACCGGTACAGCCAGTGCTGCAGCTCCTCTTCGCTTTTCACCTGCTTATAGTAGCTTAATACGATGCGGTAATACTCGGTGAGCTCCCGGTCGATCTCCTCCTCCGAAAACTCCAGATAACCGGTGGCCATCATCACCGCCATGGAATAGCAGTAATAGACCATGCGCCGGTGCAGCTCGGTGGCCTTTTCCCCGCTCAGCTCCAGGCTGGCCTGCAGCTGGCGGATGGTCTCCTCCGCGTTGGGGTCCTCGAACAGGGTCTCCCCCGCCGGACGCTGGCGCAGATAGACCAGCCGGAACAGGTTCTTCTGGCTGCGGGCGAAGTTCAAAAAGGACAGCGCCACCTGCTTGTAGCTGCTGGCCTGCGCCCGCAGATAATGCTCCCGTACATAGTCGATGAGGGCCGTGTGCAGGGCGTCCATGCTCTCGAAGGCGGAGTAGATGGGCTGGGTGGAGCAGCCCATGGCCCGGGCCAGGCTGCGCACCGAAAGCGCCTGCGGCCCCTGCTGGGCCACCAGCTCGGCGGCGGCCTGCAGAATATCCTGTTGGAAAATGCGTTTTTGCGGCGGCATCGCTGCTCCCTCCCTTCCCATTTCACAGTAAAATAACAGGTGTTATTTTATAATCATCCTACCCCAAATGCGCACAAAATTCAAGAGGATTTCGGTTATTTTTTTGTCAAATTTTTCCAGGCAGCCGTTTTTTCTCCCCTGCCGCTCGGCTCCGGAACGCAAAAATCCCCTGCCCGGCCAAGACCGAACAGGGGATGAAAACACAAAAGACTCAGGCGCCGATCACCAGCGAAAGATACCAGCCGATGATGCCGTCGCCACAGAACAGGGCGATCATGCCGCCCAGCGCCAGAAAGCTGCCAAAGGACACCTCACGCCCCAGGGCAAAACGTGTGGGGCGAAGGACCACCACCGCCAGCGTGCCCAGCAGCGCGCCCAGCATGGTGGTGAGGATGGTGCACTGCCAGCCCAGGCAGAAGCCCAGCGCGGCCATAAGCTTGATGTCGCCGCCGCCCATAGCCCGCCCGCCGGAGAGCAGCGCCAGCAGCAGCAGCGGCACGCTGATGACCACAAAACCGATCAGCCGGGCGGTCAGGTCCGGCCCGCCGCCCGCGGCCCACAGGCCCAGGCCACAGACCAGAATGGCCAGGCACATCACATCCGGGATGATCTGGTGGAACCAGTCGATGAGCAGCACGGTGAGCAGGCAGCTGCACAGCAGCGCGGCGGCCAGCGCCCGGGGGGTAAAGCCGAACACCCCGGCGCACAGCAGCCAGAGCAGAGCGTTTGCCAGCTCCACGGCCGGGTACTGGAAGGAGATGTGCGCCCCGCAGTAGCGGCAGCGACCCCGCAGAAACAGGTAGCTGAACAGGGGCACCAGGTCCTTGGGGTAGAGCCGGTGGCCGCAGCCGGTGCACTGGGAAAACCCGTGAGCAATGGGCATTTCACGGGGAAGGCGGTAGACCAGCACGTTCAAAAAGCTGCCGATCACCAGGCCGAACAAAAACACATAGATCCAAAGCAATGCCATTGGGGTTCCTCCATCAGCCGCGGCGGACCAGCTCGTCGAAGCGGTCCGGAGCGGAGGCATACAGCCGGGCTTCCTCGGCGTGAACGCGGCCCTGCTGCACCAGCTGCAGCAGATTTGCGTCCATGCTGCGCATGCCCTGGGCCGCGCCGGTGAGGATGGCGTTGGGGATCTGGGGGATGCGGTTCTCGCGGATGAGGTTGCGCACGGCGGGGGTCATCATGAGCAGCTCGGTGGCCAGCTCGCGGCGGCGGCCGTCGATGGAGGGCAGCAGCTGCTGGGACAGAATGCCCTGCAGCACCATGGAAAGCTGGGTGCGCACCTGCTGCTGCTGGCTGTCCGGGAAGACGTCGATGATACGGTCGATGGTCTTGGCGGAGCCGATGGTGTGCAGGGTGCTCAGCACCAGATGGCCGGTCTCGGCGGCAGTGAGGGCGATGGAGATGCTCTCCAGATCGCGCATCTCACCGATGAAGATCACGTCCGGGTCCTGGCGGAGGGCGCTGCGCAGCGCGCTGCCGAAGCTGGTGGTATCGCGGCCGATCTCACGCTGGTGGACGATGGCCTTCTGGTGCTCGTGGAAATACTCGATGGGGTCCTCGATGGTGATGATGTGGCAGGCACGGTTGCGGTTCATCCAGTCCACCATGGCGGAGATGGTGGTGGTTTTACCGGTACCGGTGGAGCCGGTGACCAGCACAAGGCCGCTGGTGAGGGTGCAGAAATGCTCCATCTGGCTCTGGGGCAGGCCCAGCTCCTCAAAGCTGGGGATGTGCTTGTTCAGCACGCGGAAGGCCATGGCATAGCTGCCCCGCTGGCGGAACACGTTCAGGCGCAGACGGGTGCCGGGCTGCTGGTCCTCCTCGGGCTTGTCCTGCTCCAGGGCGGTGACCACCGCATCCGGCACCGAGAGGGACACATCCACCTCGCCCTCTGCTTCCAGCTGGGCGAACTGGGCCTGGGTGAGCAGCTGATGGGCGGCGGCCAGGGTCTCCTCCTCGGTGGTGGCGGGCAGGTCCAGCTCCACCAGGCGGCCGGCGCACCGGCAGTAGGGCACCATACCGGCCGAGATGTGGATATCGGAGGGGTCCCGTTCCAGGGCTTTTTCGATGATGCTGTATATGGTCATGTTGCACACTCCTTGTTTTGGGATGACAAAAATGAAGCGCGCCGCGAAACGGCGCGCGGGGCATACGATCAGCGCGGAGGCAGGGGGCAGAAGGCCCTTTTGCCGCAAAGGGAAAAGGGCGCTCTGCCGCCTGCCCCCGCAGAGAAGCTCTGCGGGGGCGTGCGGCCCAGTCAGTCAGAGAAGGCCGGGGTGGGTGGGGTTATTCGCCATCCTCTTCAGTAGCGCCGCATCCATTGCAAACAACCTTGCCACTTGCATCGATAGAATAATCGCCGCCATCAGTTTCCTTGTCATCATCATACGGGCACTGGGGCATCTCTTCGAGATAATTGGGAACCAGATAGCCTTTCAATCCGGTATTTGTCGTCGAGGCAGCAATCGGGTCATGGCTAATTTCATAAGTCATAATAGCAGACTCAATGGTGCGGACATTCGAATCACAAGTGTTTCTCTTGGCCTCGTCGGTCACATTGTTGTACACAGGCACAGCCACGGCAACCAGGATGCCCAGGATGGCCACAACTACCATCAGCTCTACCAGAGTAAAGCCCTTTTTGTTCTTCAGGATCTTCTTCAAATTCTGCATGATTGTTCTCCTCCATCGTTGTTGGAAATTTTTATGTATCTTCAAAGCGCCGCCTCTGACTTTTCGGCGCCCAAAGATCGAAAAAAAGTTGGGTTCGGCCCCTGCCGCCCCGTTCGCCCTGCGGCAAACGAGCGGCACAGCCTTAGTGGCGGCGCCTTGCGCCCCACCTTTGCCGCAGCCTGCGGGCAAGGGGTTTTGCGGCCCGCACCGCGGCCACGCCGGCAGCGCCAACGCCCACCGAGAACAGCGGGTGCAGCAGCGCGGTGGCAAAGCCCACCAGCGGCAGCAGCAGGATGCGCACCACCGCCCGCAGCAGCGGGCTTTGGGCGATCTGGTCCGCAATGGGCGGCGACAGCCGGTAATAGGTTTCCACCATCCACTGGCCCGGCTCATTGGTGAGCAGGCACTGGTCACGGAAACGCCGCAGCAGCATCACGCCGGACTGGTCGTAATCGCCATAAGCAGCGGTGGCAATGAAGCAGCCCGCGGTGGTAATATCGCCGGTACCCAAATCCAGCGGGCCGTCACCGGCAGGCTGGAAGGTTACGGCCGTATAGGGGCCATTGCCCGCACCTTCGGCGACCTTCACGCTCTGCACAATGTTGGGCAGATGCACCGCCGTGGAAAGCTTGTAGTCGATTTGGTCATCCTGGGCAGTGATCTCCAGATAAAGCAGATCGCCCTTGGTCTGACTGGTGGAACCATCCAGCTTTTTGTTGCTCAGCTGGAAGTTCACCGGCAGCTCATTCAGCGGAACCGGTTCAGGATTCGGGTTTTCGGTTGTGACCGCATCCTTGAACATGAGCCTGGGTTTTCCAGGTTCCGTAGTGGTATCCAGATAGATCACACAGAGCTTATTATCAGTTGGTACCGAAGCATTCGTAGCATAAAGCTCGGCCTGATAAGACATTTCGATGGCCTGCTCCACCTGGCTCATGGTCTGCTGCACATTCCGTTCCACCAGCCATTTGCGTTCGGTGCGGTCGTACACGCCCATCAGGTGAGCAAACACCATGTAAGCAAGCCCCAGCAGGATCAGCAGCAGGGTGGATGCGATGACCAGCTCGACCAATGTGACACCACGCTGGTCTTTGAGGACGGATTTCACATTACGTTTCAGGTTCATAATCAATCCGTCCCCCAATCATCGCCCCAACCGGCAATGCCGTAGAGGTTCTTGCCCAGATCATTGATCACGTTCATCTGCGTCCATTTCTTGCCATTTTCAGAAACCATAATCCAGTCTCCGTCACCTACAGCATAGAACTTGCCGCCGATGAACTCGATGTCGTTGATAGTGGGGCAATTGCTGGGGACTTCGGCAACCTGCCACTGACCGGCATCGTAATCCGTTGCATTTCGCCAAAGGATTTTTGCAGTAGTTTCCACAGTTCCTTCGCTTCCACCGGCATCTTCGTCTGGTTCAGATGTTTTTTCCGTCTCTGCAATCTTTACCCAGTTTCCATCAATGTATCGATAACTTAATTCAACAATGTCCTTTGTAAAGCGATTGTTTTTTTCTTAGCCATAGATAATTTCCTTTCTTATGCGCAAATCAAATTGGTTCCTTCACTCCTTTTTTATCAGAAAGCTCGGATTAAATCAAAGATACGGATTGGGTAAAACAAAGAGCGAGGCGTTCTTGCCTCGCTCTTACTGTATTTCCTGTTCTATGCCCACATGGTATCCCATTGGGCAAATGCGCCGTCCATCGCTTTGACGACCTGATCCGGCTGGTTGTATTTGACTTTGGCGTAAATATCCATCGTGATTTTACTGCTCTCATGACCTGCCAGGTACTGCACCGTTTTGGGGTCAACCGAGGAATGAATCAGGTTGGTTATGTATGTGTGCCTGAGTTGGTGGGGAGTGACCTCGAAATCCAGGCTGTAAACACAGTGACCGTTGTTCCGGGCCTTCTCTCCCCGCTGTGGGTAAAGGATATACTTCACATATTTCCCATCTACCAGCTTTTTTGCCACTCTCGGTCTGGCGGTCCGTGTCACTATGTATTGCCACAGCCGCTTAAACTGTGTGTAGGACAGCGGGCCGCCATCCCGATTCGCCACCACATAATCAGAGTCAGACGTTTCCTTCACCTCCCTCAAGCATTCTGCCAAGCAGGTCGGGAGTGGGATATTCCGCTCTGCCGCCTTGGTCTTTAGTTCGGTGAGAATGACTGGCCGATTATGCTCCGTGTGCCACGCCCGCCGGACTGTCAGATAAGGTGTATCCGTGTCCAAATACACCGAATCCCACTGGAGCGCGAGTATTTCTTCCCGCCGCAGACCGGCATATAATCCAATCATCACAAACACATAAGGAGGCAAGTCCCGGATCGCATCTAAAAGTTGCTCGACCTGTTCATCCGTCAACGCCTGACGGTCCTCCTGCGGAACACCGCCGCCTTTTGCGTTCAAATGGAGCGTCGGATTCACCTCGATCACATGACTTTCCTTTGCCGCCCGAAAAATGGATTTATAAAGGATTACCACGGATTTATAGACCGACGCCGATTTTTTGGAAACTGGGACGAGGGCGAGCTGGATGTCATCCAGTGTTACATCTGCCATCCGCATCTCTCCCAGTTCCTTAATGATATGCCGCCTCACCTTGGAGGTGTAATCCGTCAAGGTAGTCTGCCGCACATGGACTGATTGCATCAGCAACCATTTTTCACAGTATTCTGCCACTGTTGGCGATTTCCGATGGAACCGTGCGTGGCCAACCTGCTCCAACGCCTCTGTTTCTTTGCCATACAGTTCTTCGGGGGTTCTTGCATAAAGGGCGACCCGCTTGCCATCGGCATCTTCAATTCGGGTTCTGTAATACTCTACGCCATTCAGCGTAACCGTGCTATAATCTGGAATCAATCGTTTTCTTTTTGCCAAAACCGTTACCTCTCAAGAATCATATTCAGCGCTGTATCTTTGTTTTACCAGACACTTTTCATCCCGGCAAGGATACGGATCGGCTCACGCTCCACTGCTCCGTGCTTTGCGATATGTTACACACTTTTCCACCGGCTTTGCCCGATGCGTGAATTTTGCGATGTACTCCTGGAGGCTTGCATCTGTAAAATAGACACAGCCGTTCTGTACATACTGAACATAGGAAATCAGACCGTTATTGCGGGCTGTGTCCAGCGTTGCAATACTGATTCCCAGGATTTTGGCTGCTTCTTTCCTTGTAAATAGCTTTTCCATATAATCTCTCCCTTCTTTGTCAAGGATGTGGTTGTGGCTTTCAAAATCACATGAATACGCTGGCAGCCGAAACTGCCAGCGCATGGTATCTGATTTTGAACTGTTCTGCCTGCCAACGGCTAAACGCCGGGACAGGAATCACAGTGAAATCAATCTGTAAGTACGCCACATTTGCCACGCATCCCTGACGCCGGGGACAGAACAGGTCTCCGCTGGCGCGGCTGTCATAACTCCGCAGCGTCGTTCATAACGTGCGCCGCAGGGTTCCCCCCAAGTCTTTGGCGGGCCGTGAGGAAGTATCTTTAAGCCCCCGCGCCATCATCGCGCCGAATCTGCCACCATCCGGGGCACAGGGACGTTGATCGCTCCGAAACAGTTTGTCCATCACCTCCTGGCTGTTCCATCTTCGCGGCGTCCTGCACTCGCTCCTGCGCGGGTTAACTACCACCTGCTGAACGACGGCTTTTTTTCTTTGCCGCCATCCGGCAGACAGGTAAACTAATAAACAGGAATATAACTATTTTTGAGTGATATTGTGAACTGGTTGAGGGCTACATAATTCATTAAAACACACAAATAGTTTAATGGTGTGGCAACTCCTTGACGTGCTGGCATCCTTGTACGATGATGGAGCGCACATGGTCATCTGCCAAAATGTAAAGGATTGTTTTTCCACTTCTGCGTCTGCGTACCAGCCCATTCATACGTAAAACATGGAGGTGATGAGAGACGGCAGATTCCGACATATCGAGTCTACCCGCCACATCACTGACACAGGCTTCGGTAGCGCATATCTGGAATAAAATCTTCATCCGGGAAGGGTCCCCAAGAGCCTTAAATAATTGTGTCAGGTTTTCCAACTCCTGCCCGTGTGGTTCATTGGGCCAGATTTGACTCATTAGGGACCCTCCCATCGTATAGTTTTTCAAAAGCCTTAAAGGTTCTTTACGAACAGGGCGCGGATGGCATTCAGAACGGCAAGGATCATCACGCCCACATCCGCAAAGACGGCCAGCCACATATTGGCGAAGCCAAGAGCCACCAACACCAGGCAGATCAGTTTCACGCCGATTGCCACCACGATATTTTGGTAAACAATGCGCAGGCACTTGCGGGAAATCTTGATGGCCGTGGAGATCTTCATGGGATCGTCGTCCATCAGCACCACGTCGGCAGCCTCAATGGCTGCATCGGACCCCATCGCGCCCATGGCGATACCGATGTCCGCACGGCCCAGCACCGGCGCGTCGTTGATGCCATCGCCCACGAAGGCCAGCTTCGCCTTCTCCGGCTTGTCTTTCAGCAGGGCTTCCACTTTTTCCACCTTGTCGGCGGGAAGAAGCTGACTGTACACCTGATCGACTCCCAGGTCCTGGGCCACCTGGTCGGCCACTCGCTTGGCATCGCCGGTGAGCATGACGGTCTTTTGCACGCCAGCCGCCTTCAAGGCCTGGATCGCTTGCTTGGAGGTGGGTTTCACCACATCGGAGATCACGATATGCCCGGCATATTTGCCGTCAATCGCCATGTGGATGATGGTGCCCACGCTGTGGCAGTTGATGTAGTCCACACCGATACGCGCCATCAGTTTGTCATTGCCGGCAGCCACGGTGTGCCCGTCAACCTTGGCAATCACGCCGTTGCCGCTGATCTCCTGGATGTCGCTGACACGGCTGCGGTCGATCTCCTTGCCGTAGGCTTTCTGAAGACTCTTGCTGATGGGATGGCTGGAGGCGGACTCCGCCAGGGCAGCGTATTCCACCAGTTTGGCGTTCTCCATCTCGCTGTGGTGGATGCCGTTGACTTCAAATACACCCTGGGTCAGGGTTCCGGTTTTATCGAACACGACAACCTTGGTCTGGGACAGGGTTTCCAGATAGTTAGACCCTTTGACCAGTACGCCTGCCTTGCTGGCTCCGCCGATACCGGCGAAGAAGGACAGCGGGATACTGATGACCAGCGCGCAGGGACAGCTTGCCACCAGGAAGGTCAGTGCGCGATAGATCCAGGTTTCCCATCCGGCATCCAGGCCGAGGGCAAACATCCGAACCAGCGGCGGCAGAACGGCCAGAGCCAGTGCGGCGTAACAGACAGCCGGGGTATAAATTTTGGCAAAGCGGGAGATGAAATCTTCCGACTTGGACTTGCGGGAGGAGGCATTTTCCACCAGGTCAAGGATTTTGGAGACAGTAGATTCTCCGAATTCTTTTGTGGTCTTGATCTTCAGCACGCCGGTCATGTTGACGCAGCCGCTGATAATTTCGTCGCCTGCTTTGGCGTCTCGGGGCAGAGATTCGCCGGTCAGGGCCGCCGTGTTCAGGGTGGACACACCCTCGGTCACCACGCCGTCGATGGGAACTTTCTCGCCAGGCTGCACCACGATGATGGAGCCAATCTCCACCTCGTCCGGGTCCACCTGCTCCAGCTTGCCGTCCCGCTCGATGTTCGCGTAATCGGGGCGGATGTCCATCAGGTCGCTGATGTTCCGGCGGCTTCTGCCCACGGCGTAGCTCTGGAACCATTCGCCCACCTGGTAGAACAACATAACTGCAATGGACTCCAGATAATCACCATTCTCATAGACGGCCAGAGCCAAAGCACCGATGGTGGCTACCGCCATCAGGAAGTTCTCATCAAATACTTGGCCGTTGCGGATACCTTTGAATGCCTTTCGCAGAATATCATAGCCAATGATGAGGTAATCGACCAAATAGAGCGCCAATCGTACCCAGCGCCCGGCAGCGCCCAGCTGGTCAAAGACGCTGGAGCCCAAAGTTTGCAATGCCAGCAGCAATACCGTTGCAGTCAGGATTCTTCCCAACATGATTTTCTGTCTCTTTGTCATGCCGCTGCTGGGCCGCTGGCCAATCAAGAGAAGGATCACGGATAATACCGCGACCACGATCAGCAAGCCGCTCTCAATCATTTCTTGCATATCGCTCTTTCCTTTCCATAATTGCTTAATCGTTTACTTGTTCATTAACAAAAGTGCCCCTTCCGCCCGTAGCGTCCGGGGCACCTGTGGGGGATGGCTCTTACAGGAAGATCTCGCAGTCGGGCTCCACCTTTTTGCAGGCTTTCTGCACCGCAGCCATCACGCTGGCAGGCTCCTGACCTTCAGCAAACTCCACGATCATCTTCTGGGTCATGAAGTTCACCGTAGCGTTCTGCACACCGCTGGTCTTGCGGGCGGCATCTTCCATCAGGTTGGCGCAGTTGGCGCAGTCTACTTCGATCTTATAAGTTTTTTTCATTTTGAAAACTCCTCTCTTAATTTGATTCTGTTATCAGAACAATTAAATCATCGTTTAACTGTATCTTCATCATACACGGACAATGCCTTATCGTCAATGCCTTTGAAAGCAATCCTTCCGTTTGGGTAAAAGGTTCTGCCACTTGGGTAAAATGCAACTTCTATCGACACATTTCAGTGCCTTGATAAGGGCAACCGGCACATCTATCGCGGTTTTCTTTGCGCCGTTTCACCATGCGCCGCAGAGACCAGATACTATACGCTGCCAATATGGCAAGCAAAATCAAAGATGCCATACAAACCTCCTATCTCAATCTGGTGTGCTTCGTAAAATCAGCTTACTTAAAACAATACAAGCGATCCAATCTGATACACTACAAAGGTAACGATCCATGCCACCACCAGTTGGAAGAGAGCAGTGAAGCCCATCCATGCCCAACTGCCTGACTCCTTGCGGATAGTAGCCAGAGCCGCCGCACAGGGGATATAGAGCAAGCAGAACACCATCAGGCAGAAGGCATTGAGAGGCCCGAAGCCGATACCGTTCAATGCAGATGCAAAAGCACTCATCCCCTCTGGCGAGCTGGCGTTGACAATGCCGAACAACACAGCACAGCTGGACACCACCACTTCCTTGGCGGAGACACCGGCAATCAGAGCCACGGCAATCTGCCAGAAGCCCAAGCCAATGGGGGCAAAGAAGGGAACCAGCCACTTACCAAGCATGGCCCCGAAACTCTGTGCCATATCCGGGGAATAGCCCTGGGGGCCAAAGTTCAACAGGAGCCAGATGGCCAATGTGGCAATAAAAATCGTAGTACCTGCCTTTTCCAGGTAATCCTTGACTTTCTCCCACACATAGATGGCCACCGTCCGTGAATCGGGCAGCTTATACTCTGGGAGCTCAATCATCAGGTAATTGACGCTCTTTTTCCGGTCCAGCAGGTGGATGACGGCGGATACCACAATGGCAACGACGATGCCGATCAAGTACATGGAGTAGGCCACCACCATGGCGTTATCCCCGAAAAACATCTCAGAGAACAGGATGTAAATGGTCAGTCGAGCATTGCAGCTCATGAAGGGTGTCACCAACATGACCTTGAAGCGATCCCTCTTGTTTTCTAGCGCACGGGATGCCATAATAGCGGGCACGGTACAGCCAAAGCCCAACAACATAGGGATGAAAGCTTTACCGGAGAGCCCCAGCTTACTCATAACGCCCTCCATCACATAGGCCACACGAGCCATATAACCACTGTCCTCCAGCAGTGCCAGGCACAAAAACAGGATCAGGATGTTGGGCAGGAAGGTGACGATGGTACCCACACCGCCGATGATACCATCTACAACCAGTGAAGTGAGGATTGTCCCGGCGTGAACCGCCGTTAAACCACGTTGCGCCACGCTGGAGAGCCAGTCAATGCCCAGCTCGAAATAGCCCTTGAGCCAGTCGCCGATGGTGAAGGTCAAAAAGAAGGTGATGGCCATAATCCCCAGAAAAATGGGGATACTCCACACCTTGCTGGTGAGAAGCTTGTCTGCCCGTTCGGTAAGTTTGTCCTGGCGTTCTTTGTGGAGCAGAACTTCTCCTATAATCTCCCCGATGAAGTCGTACTTCTGGTTGATGATGTCCGACTCATAACTGCGATCCAACACCTTGGGGAGATCCACCGGGTACTTCTCCGTGATCTCCTTGTCTCCTTCCAGCAGCTTCAGCGCGTGCCAACGGTAGTTAGTCAAGCCAGGGTAGCGGCGCTTCAGCTCCGGCATGATTTGGTCGATTTTGTCCTCAATTTCGTCGGAATAGACCATGGCATATTCCGAGTGGTGATCGTGCTGGTGTTTGGAGCAAACCTTGTGGTGGTGGATCAAGCAGTCCGGGTCGGTACAATCTTTGTGGTGGGCGGCGGCATGGAGCAAGATGTCCAACCCACGGCGTTTCCGGGCGGAGACTGGAACCACCGGGATGCCCAGCATCTCCGGCAGACGGTGCAGGTCGATCTCCATGCCCCTCTTTTCCACAATGTCCATCATGTTCAAGGCCAGCACCACCGGCTTCCCCAGTTCCAACAGTTGCAAAGTCAAATAGAGACTGCGCTCCAGTGCGGAGGCATCCACCACATTGATGATGACATCTACCTCGTCGCTGAGAATGAACTGTCGGGACACTGTCTCCTCCATAGTGTAGGAGGTCAGGCTGTAGGTGCCGGGCAGATCTACAAGGTGAATGGTGAGGTCGTGGTCCTTCATCACGCCTTCCACCTTCTCCACGGTCACGCCAGGCCAGTTGGCTACCTTCAGATTGGCTCCGGTATAGGCATTGAACAGGGTGGTCTTGCCGCAGTTGGGGTTGCCGATAAACCCAATGGTCATTTCATGCTCACTCATATGTGCCGCCTTCTTCCACTGTGATATTTTTCGTGATGTTATAGCCTAGGGCAAAGCGGGTGCCCCGCAGCTTGATAATTAAAATTCCCTTCCCTTTTCGGTTCAGCACCGAAACGGCGGTCTGCCGGGTCATCCCCAGAGCCTCCAGACGCCGCTCCAACTGAAAAGGCAAATGGATGGATTCTACGGTGTAGGTTCGCCCGATCAGCGCATCCTTCAAAAGCATTTCTCTCACCTCTCGTTATCAATAAAACAATCATTTAATCGTTGTATCCACATTGTAGGTCGGAAGAATTTGAAAATCAATGGGTGGGGTACAAATTCTTCTGAGCGGGCAAAGAAAACTTCTGAACGGGTAAATACTTATATCTATGCAAAAAGGTTCTGACATTGAAACGCAGCTCAATGTCAGAACCTTTTCTATTATCCGAATTATTCTTCTCTGTTGCGCCGTCCGGTGTTCTCCGAGCCGCGCACTTCCTCATGGTAAAAGTAATCCACGATGACCGGATGCCCAGGCTCTGCCCGTCCGTATGGCAGTTCGTTGTCTACAAAGAGGCAGTTGTATTTTTTTGCCAGCTCTTCTGCCTTTTCCTCCAGTGCATGAAAATAGCTACGGTTGCCCTTGTTATAGATTGTGTCATACAGCGGATAAAGATTAGTGTATTTCTTTTGAATATAATCTAAAATTTCTTTTTTGAAAGCACCCCGCAAGTTCAGATTCTCCAACCACACCAGGTCACATTGATTTTTTGTCCGATGAAAGATGGCCTCGAAGTCTGTGATACCTGGAAAGACAGGAGCGATAAAACAGACTGTGCGGATGCCCGCATCATAAATCTGCTTCATGGCATCCAACCGCCGCTTGATACTGACGGCGTTGTCCATATCGCTTTTGAAATCCTCGTCTAGCGTGTTGATTGACCAGGAAACCGTGACCTTTTCCATCCCCTTCAGCAAGTCAATGTCCCGCAGAACCAAATCAGATTTTGTACAGATCAAAATCTCCGCGCCGCTGTCTTTTAACTGCTCCAAGAGCCGTCTGGTGTTGCAAAACTGCTCCTCTTGTGGTAGGTAGCCATCGGTCACAGAGCCGATGACTACACGCAGCCCCTGATACTTTTGCGAATTTTTGATTACCGGCCAGTGCTTCACATCCAGAAATGTGCCCCAAGGTTCGGTATGCCCGGTAAATCGCTTCATAAAAGAGGCGTAACAGTATTTGCAACCATGGGTACAGCCCACATAAGGGTTGACGGAATAGCCGCCCACCGGCAGGGCGGATTTTGTCATAATATTTTTGGTTTCAATATTTCGAATCAGGATTCCATTTTCCTTTATTTCTGCCATGTAGCCTGTTCCTCCAATACCCGCCGAAAGGCCAGTGGCAGCTCCTGCACCATCTGCGCCTCGCCCATGATGGGGAGCAGGTCCTCCTTCATAAAGACAGGGATACCCAAAGCATGGGCCTGGTCCGTCAGGTTCCACACCCACTCCGGCTTGGACACGGATTTACCCTTCCGCCGCCCCGTCTCGGTGCCGATGACGATCCACTCGATGCCGGAGAAGTCCACTTCACCAATCTCATCAAACATGGGCTCAAAGGATACCTGATAGTGTCCCCCGTGGATATGCTCTTTCATCGCCTGGATGCGGCCTTTCTCTTTCCTGGACGTGACAGTCACTCCAAACCAAGCATTGTCCAGTGAGGTGGAGAACGAAATGGTTTCCGGGCGCTTGGTCAGAAAAATGTACTGGTGCTGCGGGTTCTGGGCCATTTTATCAAATACTTCGTCCCGCCATTCTGGTTCCCAGAAGGCAAAATCGCTCATCCCAGTCAGAAGAAAATTGTGGGGGCGCTGATTGTCCATCAGCCGCAGCTTATTCGGAAAAAATTCCGGTTTCTCGAAATCATCGATCATATGGAACCGCCGGACATTGTTCCTTGCATAGCAGTAGCTGCACCCGATGGGACAGCCGATGACCAGGTTCATATTCTGAATCAAATCCTTAATGCAGACCGACATTGGCCGCCTCCTCTCTGGTATTGCGAAAGAATCAGCCCTCCACGGCGGGCGCAACTTTGCCGAAGCCGTTCCAGGCATACAGGCCCTTCTTGCTCTCATCGCCCAGGAACTTGTCCACCTGGCAGATATGCAGAATATGGTCGCCCACTTCCACTGACTGCTGCAGGGTAGCCACCATCGCCAGCTTGGTGTCCGTCGGAATCTGAATATCGCTGCCCTCCACAGCCATCATCTCGATGTTGTTGGCTGCCACCTTGTCAGTCTTGGCACCAGTGGACGCTCCACAGGCCATGACAGTCTGCGCCAGGCTCTCGCCGGGAACGGTGACGATCACCTTGCCAGTCTCCCGTACCTGCTTGCCGGTGTGGGACTGCTTGCCGGTGGCGAAACCCACCATCGGCGGATTGAAGGAGAGGTAGGAGACAAAGCAGATGGGGGCCAGGTTCGTGGTGCCATCCTCCTTTTTGGAGCAGATCAGTGTCAGAGGATTGGGGGAGGTGAGGACAGTGGCCTCCATAATGTTCAGTTCTTTCATGGTATTCAGACCTTTCTTAAAATTTTTAGTCGTTGACGGCACGGCCAACTTACGGTATATTTATTATACCTGATAAAACAATTCAATCAAGTACGCAAAACATTTATATCTGGTATAGAAAAAGATACCACTTGTAGAATGGAGTAAACTATCATCATGACCTATGAAGAATTTACTGAGAAAGTGAGCAGCGTGATTCTGACGGAAAGTGGAAACTGCCCGGTCACGCCGGTGATCCAGATGCTGCAGGGGAAATGGAAACTGCAAATTCTCTACGAATTGTGCATCAAATCCCCGATGCGCTTTGGGGAGCTGAAGAAGATGATGAAACCCATTACCAACGCCGCCCTGACCAATGCCCTGAAGGAGCTGGAGACCAGCGAGCTGATCCAGCGTATTCAGTACAACGAAATGCCGCTGCGGGTAGAATACTCCTTAACGGAGAAGGGGCGGGATCTAATGCCTGTCTTTTATACGATTTCCCAGTGGGGATTAAAATATATTCCGTAAGGGAAACGCCCTGTTTTGCATGAAATCCTCATTCCAAAAATGCAATAAGAGAGCCGGAACAGTTTGGGCAGTGCCTAAACCGTTCCGGCTCTCCTGGTTTCAACTTGATTTAGCATGGATGAGTACGTAGAAAGCAGTCTGGTTCATGGGAATTGATAACACCAACTGCCTGCAGATATGAGTATATAATCACAGTGCCCACAAACTTCATACCGCGTTTCTTCAAATCTTTTGAAATGGAGTCCGACAAAGGAGAACTGACATGGCCTACCTCGCAGACGGTTTGGCCGTCGGTCCAGTGCCAAAGATAGCGGTCAAAGCTGCCCCATTCCTGCTGTATCTGTCGAAACACTCTGGCATTGGTCACCGCCGCCTGGATCTTCAGCCGGTTGCGGACGATGCCGGGATCGTCTTGCAGAGCAGCCAGTTTATCGGCATCGTAGGCGCTGATTTTCTGAACATCAAACCCATCAAACGCACGGGAAAAAGCCTCCCGCTTTTTGAGGATACATACCCAAGAGAGTCCCGCCTGAAACCCTTCGAGAATCAGCATTTCAAACAGCTTGCGATCCTCATGGACAGGCACGCCCCATTCCTCGTCGTGATACTTGATGTAGCGCGGATCGTCAGGACTGACCCAGTGACACCTTGTTTTCCCACCAGCCCACTCCATTGTCAATCCACAGCCTCCAGCAGAAAGATGACCGGACGCACACCATCCGGGCAGGCAAACACGCCGATGGAATCATCCTTCAACCAGGTGCCCGATGGCTGGAGCAGTCCGCCCTCGGATAACTGGCGCACCCACGGTTCCAGGTCCTGCCAGGCCACGCCGCACATCCCCTCTGGCGGGTTGATGCCATCGCTGTAGAGCACCTGTCCTTTCTGGTGGAAGGGACACATTCCAAGATTCGGAATCGCATACTGCTCTGCCAGGTCTTGATAGTATTCTGTGCGAAGTACTGTAATTTTTACATTTTTGCGCATAAGGATATCTTCTTTCTTGCTTGCTTCATTTGCCCCTCAAGTGGATAAGAAGCCTTGCAGCTTTTCTTTCTGTGCGGCAAAATCCCGCAGGCCCAGATCGTATAACTCCTGATCCGCTTTCTCTTTCATGGAGTAGGTGCCCACATGGAGGGGCTCGCTGGGAGCCAGGACAAAGGCCTTTCCCGCCCGCTCCAGGGCGAACACATCCTGAAAATTGGCATTATAGACGGTGTGCCGCCGGTCCAGGGCGGCCACGATGTTTGGATACTCCCGGCAGGCCCGACGGTAGAGGGCGCGCATCCCCTGGGGCTTCTTCACATAATCCCGGTTCTTGGAGAGGATCACCACCAGCTTGTCACATCCCCGCTCCAGCGCCCGGCGGACGGGAATGGCGTCTGTCAAACCGCCATCAAAGTAGGGCACCCCATTCAGTTCCACCGGATGGCAGGCCACCGGGATGGCGCTGGATGCCATAATCAGGCGGTAATCGTCCTGCTTCATAGCGTCTTTGCCAAGGTATTCCGGCTTGCCCGTCAGCGCGTTTGTAACCACTGCCTCGTATTCCGTTGGATTGTTCCAAAACGCCGGAAAGTCCAGCGGGTCTTTCCCATCCGCCCGTGTCAGGTCTCCATAGATATGCTGAATACCGAAGAGGTCGCCGGTTTTCAGCAGGCTCCTCAGTCCGAAGTATTCCGGGTCATGGATGTGCTCGGTAAAGAAGCGCAGGTTGCGCCCCCGCTGCCCGGCCAGATAGGACACCAGATTCCCGGAGCCCGCCGAGACGCCGATGCAGTAGTCGAAGGCAATTCCCTCATCCAGAAACAGGTCCAAAATAGCGGCGTTGTAGGCGCACTTCATGCCGCCGCCCTCCACGACAAGTCCGAATTTTTTATGTCCGTTCGTAAATAGCATCTCCTTCCTGGTCTGCATGGGGTGTTTGGTGGTCCAGCTTTTGGTAATACCGAGCCAGGATCTCCGCCAGGGTGATTTGTCGCATCTTCTCTTCGGCGCTCTGCTGTACTTCCCGGTAGCAGTCCGCCAGAACCAGCTGGATATTGACCCCCACGCCACAGGCCGGGTTGGTGTGGGTGTCCTGGTGGAGAATGGGCTTGTCGCCCTCCACAGCCCGGTAAGCGTCCAACAGGGTGATAGCCTCCGGCTCTCGGGCCAGCGCAGGCCGGGGATGCCCCTTGACACTGATGAGCAGCCCGCCCTTGCGCAACGCCGACATCAGCTGGCGGATATAGGCGGGGTTGGTCTGGACGCTCTCTGCGATTTTTTCGCTGGTCAGATTAGCCCCCGGATGCAGGGCCAGGAAGGCCAAAATATGGACCGCGTCGCTCAATTTGGTTGGATATTTCATGCAGCTGTCCTCTCTTGTTGATATTAAAAATATTATAACAGCATATTGACAGAGATGCAAGCGGGTGCTATGATGAATATGCTGTTAAAGTAAAAATAACACCCAAGCAGAGAGGTTGAACCCCATGAGCTTTTACGAAGATTTGGTCACCCAGACACAGATGAACTATTCCCGCTATTATTCAATCTACGCCGCCGGGCGCACCCCCTATGAACTGACGGACAAGCCCGCCCTTCCCTACGACCAGCAGATCGCCCGGCTGGTTCAGGCGATTCGGGAAGCCGACTGTGTTGTCGTTGGCGGTGCTTCTGGCCTGTCGGCGGCAGGCGGCGGGGACTTTTATTATGAGGACAATGCCTCTTACCGAAAGTACTTTGGCAAGTATGCGGAGAAGTACCACTTCAAGGGGGCCTTTGCGGGCATGATGCACCACTGGTCCAGCCGGGAGGAGTTTTGGGGCTATCTGGCCACCTTCCTGCACACCACCCAGACCGCGCCCATCCGCCCGCCCTACCTGGATCTGGACGCGCTGCTGAAGGGCAAGGACTTCTTTGTGCTGACTACCAACCAGGACACCCAGTTTGTCAAACTCTACCCGGAGGAAAAAGTGGCGGAGATTCAGGGCGATCACCGGTTCTTCCAGTGTGCCGCCTGCTGCACCGACGACACCTGGGACGCGGTGGGCCCGGTGACTGAGATGGTACAGGCAATGGGCGAACATACCGCCATCCCCACCGAACTGATTCCCCGGTGCCCCCACTGCGGCGGGGAGGCCTTCCCCTGGGTGCGGGGGTACGGCAACTTTCTGCAGGGCAGAAAATACGAGGAGCAATACGAGAAAATTTCCCGCTATGTGCTGGCGCACAAGGACAGCAAGATCCTGTTCCTGGAGCTGGGCGTGGGCCGCCTGACTCCCATGTTCATCCAGGAGCCGTTCTGGAACCTGACTCTCAGTTTCCCCCACGCCCGGTATATCGCCGTGAACAACCAGCATAACTTCCTGCCCAAGCAGCTGGAGGACAAGGGCATGGTTATTGTAGAGGACATTGCCAAGGTGCTGCGGGATGCCCGGTCGGCAGGCAGCCAGGAGCCAGTACAATGACAGAGCCGATACTGGACCAACTGGCCGAAAAAATCGAGATTGCAGATGCAGTCCTGATCGGCGCCGGGTCCGGGCTGTCCAGCGCGGCGGGCTACGACCATTACCACTGGTCTCCGGCCTTGTCGAAGGCATTGGCACCATTTCAAGAATATTACAGATTTTCCTCACCTTTTGCCGGGTTCTATCACTGTTTTTCTTCCTACGGCGCGCAATGGGCCTATTACAGTCAATATATTCGTTTCATGTGGGAAACCCCTATCGGACAGCCGTACTTGGATTTGAAGGAAATCGTTGGCAGTAAGCCTGCCTTTATCCTGACCACCAATGTGGATATGCAGGTTTCTCGGTCGTTTTCCAAAGACCAAGTTTGTACCTTCCAAGGGGACTTTGGATTCTGTCAATGTTGTCAGCCCTGCCAAGACCAGATTTGGGAAAACCACAGCCTGGTCCAACGGCTGACACAGGCTCTGGACGGCGTAAATCTGCCGGAGGAGATGGTGCCCCGCTGCCCGGACTGCGGGCGTGTCCTGATCCCCTGGGTGCGGGACGATACCTTTTTAGAAGGAACCGCCTGGCAGGAAGGTGTTGCCCGTTACCGCACATTCCTCCGCCATTGGCTGATGGAACAGACCGGGAAGAAACTCCTGCTGCTGGAGCTGGGCGTGGGCGAGATGACGCCCAGCATTATCAAGCTGCCCTTCTGGCAGTTGACCGCCCAAAACGAGAATGTATTTTACGCCTGTCTGAATCAAAAAGATTCTCATGCGCCGGAGCACCTCAAAGGGAAAAGCCTCTATTTGCAGGGGGACCTGGCAGAGACACTGTCCCGGCTGAGGCAAAAATTATGCAAAACTGGCAGTGTGTCGGGATAAGGGAAAGGAGCGTTTGTATGGAAAATTTGAAACCTGTGGCGGAAGCCATCCAGGCCGCCGATGCTATTTTGATCGGGGCCAGCAACGGACTGTCCATCACAGAAGGGCTGCATCTCTTTGCTGATAACCAAGCCTTCGAGGAATTGTTTGGTGACCTCAAGCGAGAATATGGCCTGCGGTGCATACTGCAAGGCATGGGAGCCCGCTGGCCGTCCGAGGAAGAAAAGTGGGGGTTCTGGTCCCGCCTGATCCACCACTACTGCGGCGAATACAAACCCACGCCGGTCATGCAGGACCTGCGGGCCATCGTGGGAGATAAGGACTATTTTATCGTTACCTCCAATGGTGAGTGTCACTTTGAGATGAGCGGCTTTGCCCCGGAGAAAATCTATGAGGTCGAGGGGAACTGGCTGGCCATGCAGTGCGCCCGCCCCTGCCACGACACGCTGTACCCCACGCTGGAACTGGCCGAGAAGATGGCCGCCGCCGAGCAGGGCGGGAAGATCCCGTTGGAACTCGTCCCCCACTGCCCCAAGTGTGGCGGGCCGATGGAGGTCCATATGGAGGGCGGTTCCTACTTCATCCCCGACACTGCGGCCCAGCAGCGGATGCAGGCATTTTTACACCAGTACCACGACAAGAAGCTGGTGGTGCTGGAGCTGGGCATCGGTTGGCGCAATCAGCTTATCAAGGCTCCGCTCATGCGCCTGGTGGCGCAGGAGCCCCACGCCGCCTATGTGACCATCAATCTGGGGGAAATCTACATCACCGATGACATCAAATCCCGTTCCTTTGGATTGGACGGTCCTTTGAGCAATATTTTGTCCGCGCTCCGGGAGGCGTGCGGCGCATGAAAATTCCAGAAGCTGTAAAACGTGACTATGACCGTTGGGACCTCTTCTTGGAGCAACAGGTGGACTTTTCCCTGAAAGACAGCGAGAAGCACACCAAAGCCCACTGCGCCCGCGTATTGCTGTATGCACTTTTGATTGCGGAAAAAATGGATTTGTCCCCAGAACTGCGGGACGCACTCGGGGCTGCGGCAGTTTTTCACGATTCCCGCCGTCAAGATGACTGGCTGGATGTGGGACATGGGCAGCGGGCGGCCGACTACTATAAAGAGTTCTGCCGGACCAACCCTCTTGTTTATGATGAGCGCGTTTATCAGATCATGGCGTATCACGACCAGGAGGACGGCCTTGGAGAAGCTGCGCTCGCTGGCTTTGAACACGGCGTCCTGCTCTATCGGATTTTTAAGGATGCCGATGCCCTGGACCGCTATCGCTTGGGAGAAAACGCCTTGGATGAGGCCATGCTTCGGACCGCGCCAGCCCATAACCTGGCGGATTTTGCACGATGCTTGGTTGCGGAATCGGCACATACTTGAATCCCCTGGAAAGTGCGTGTATTTGCGTTTCAGTGGTATCTGCCTATTCTATATAAAAACAAAAAGAGAGGATGTATCATGATGAAAGTTGGAATTATTCGCTGTATGCAGACGGAGGATTACTGCCCTGGCATCGCGGATTTTAAGGCGATCCGGGAGCATACCGGCTCCTTCCAGGGAGAGGACAACAGCGAGATCGTCGGTTTTATCAACTGCGGCGGCTGCCCAGGCAAAAAGTCGGTTTTGCGCGCCCGCAAATTGATTGAACTGGGTGCTGATACCATTGCGTTCGCCTCCTGTATCCAGAAGGGCACGCCTATCGGGTATCCCTGTCCGTTTGCCAAACGAATGAAGGATTTGGTCCAGAAAGAGGCAGGGGAAAATATTCGGATTTTGGATTACACGCACGACGTTCCGAAGGCAGAGTAAACGCAAATGGGTTCCTTATTCCTTCACGATGTGGTATGATTTTGAAGAAGGGAGGGACCCGATATGCCGCAAGCGCATCTGCCTCATAATCATGGTCAGGCATTAGAGAGAGCATTCGATCATATGCCCCGCGCAGATGACTTTCAAACCGTTGCCGATGTTTTCAAGCTGCTCAGTGATGGAAGCCGCATTCGTATCTTCTGGTTACTGTGTCATTGTGAGGAATGTGTCATCAATCTTTCGGCGATGGTACAAATGAGCAGTCCTGCTGTGTCTCATCATTTGAAACAGTTGAAGGCAAGCGGTTTGATCGTGAGCCGCCGTGAAGGAAAGGAAGTCTACTACAAGGCGGCCGATACAGAACCAGCCCAACTGCTCCATCATACGATTGAAAAATTGGTAAAGATCATCTGCCCCACAGAAGGCTCACGAGAGGAGGTCTTGCATGAAGCCTGAAGAACGATTTCATATTGAGCAAATGTTGAGAGATGTTCCTTCCGGCGAGTTATCCATAGTGCGCCATTTTGCTTCGGAGCAAGGTCCAACCCTCTTGACCGATCAGTTTTCGGCCAAGACTTCTGGGAAAGGCAAGGTGGAAACATATGTACTTTTCCCTGGAATAGAAGCGTCTTATAATATTTTTCTGGCCCCTCAAATAGCATTCCATCATGACGCTTCCGCTTCCATGCTGGAATTGTTCCACTGCCGCAGCGGACGGGTCGGCTGGAATATGCGTGGCGGTACGGCCATCTATCTGGGCGCAGGCGACATGACGGCGCACAGCACCGCTTGCTGCGCCGATTCCGACATGATGTTCCCATTGGGGTATGCACAAGGGATTTCAATTTCTGTCGATTTGCAATACTTAGCGACAGATTGTCCAGACATAGTACAGGAAGCTGGTGTAGATCCTACGAGATTGCAGAGTATGTTTTGTGACGGGAAACCAGTTGCCATTTCTGCTTGTCCAGAGTTGGATCGGATTTTTGCTTCCTTGTATTCTGTCCGTTCCGAGATACTTTACCCCTATCTCAAACTGAAAGTTCAAGAGCTGTTAATCTATCTGAACGATTTTCAGTCCACTCGAAAATGTCTGACACAATATTTCTCCCAGCAGACAGAACTGATTAAAGAAATCCATCAGTTGCTGACGGAGCATCTGGATCAGCGTTTTACGATTGATGAGCTTTCCAAGCGGTACTTGATCAATACCTCCACGTTGAAAGAGGTGTTCAAGGCTGTATATGGTCTGCCAATCGCCAGCTACATGAAAGAATATCGGATACGGCAGGCTATGAAACTGCTGCGGGATACGGATACGACCATCGCTGATATTGCCGCACAGGTAGGGTATGAAACCCAAGGAAAGTTTTCTAAGGCGTTCAAAGATGTAGTACAGGTGCTACCCACCCAGTACCGAAAAGAATGCGAAAAATCGAATAAGATGTAAGCGCAACTAACGCTGGCAAGCAATGCCCTTGGATAGCCATTCGGCTTCCGGCGCTGCTTGTTGAGGGTATCCCCCAAGCCCCCATGAACGCAGAATTTCATTCTGCGGCTGCGCGTTCTGTGAACGCTTTTAACGATTGCCATCATAGCGATAGTTATGACCTACAGATTTCCCTCATGGTCGTCTGTTTCGTTATTTCTGTTGAATTACCTCCGGTTATTCACCTTGTTTGGCGGGAGCGATTTTCCCATAGCCGTTCCAGGCAAACACCCCTTCCTCCGCTTCGTCCCCATAGACTTTCTGCACATCACAGATATACAGGTAATGATCGCCTACTTCAAGGTATTCCTTCAGATTGCACACGATAGCGACCCGGCTATGGATAGGAATCTGGATGGAACTCCCCTCTACCAATGTCAGTTCGATACCAAACTTGGCAGCTTTATCAGTATCACAGCCGGTAGTCATCCCACATCCCAGTACAGCATCTGAAATCGCTGCTCCGGGAATAGTGAGGACCACTTTCTTGTTAAGACGTACCATCTCTCCGCTATACGAAGTCTTGGCCATGGCATAAGCGATCATGTTAGGGTTATAGGAAAGGTAGGTCCACCAGGACACCGTGGCAAGATTGGTGGAACCGTCCGGTTTCTGGGTGCATACCACTGTCACCGGGTTTGGGGAGGTCAGTTTGGAAGCCTTCGGCAGAGTAATTTCTTTCATAATAGCCAATTCCTTCTAAATGGATTTGCCAAGACCATAGGCCTGTTGGAGTTCCGGTTTGCCTTTGATGTCACCCACATCCATATTGCCTCCGGCCAAAACATGACCAAGGTTTTTCCAATGCAGGTGCTCCATCAGGTGGTCGTAATAGAGGACGGCATCATCAAAGCCGTGACCTTCAGCCGCCATCAAAAGAGCGGAAGATTTCCCGTTTCCACGGAGCAAGTTTTTACCGCCTTCTTCCAGGGCAAACAGACGATCAAAGGCGGTACGCAGCTGCCCACTCATGGTCCAGTAATACAGTGGGCTTGCAAGAACAACCACATCGCAATCCCGAACTGCCGGGTAAATTTGGTTCATATCATCCTGTTGGACACAGGGGCACTCTCGGTCACTGTGTCCGCCAAAGCATCCTTTGCATCCGTGAATATTCATTTTATCCAAAAAGAACTCCGTTACGGTATGGCCTGCACCTTCTGCCCCTTCTCTGAACGCTGTTACCAGAGCAGAGGTGTTACCGCTTTTACGGGGACTTCCATTTAATATCACTATTTTTTTGCTCATAAAAAAACCTCCGTACCAATCAGATTTTGTCGGCCAGTGCTGCCGCCTGCGCACAGCCATCCGTCTTGTTAATGTCGCCCACATTCAGAACGCCGGGTATCAGGACTTCGCCCACCATCTTCCACTTGTTCAGGGCGGCAGTACGCTCCATGGGAATGCGGACACCATCCAGCACAGAGCGATCTTCCTCCTCGCAGCAGGCAATCAGCGCACATTCTTTTCCAGCAATGTCCTTGCCGCCCACTACCAGAGAAAAGATTTTGTCGATGACCCCCTTGATCTGGGCAGGGATGGAGTACCAGTACACCGGCATGGTGAACACCAGGGTGTCAGCCTCCAGGATAGCCGGAGCGATCATGTTGAAATCATCATCAAAGGAGCAGGCCTTCCCGGTCTTGAAACAGGTCTCGCAGGCATGGCAACCGCCAACATTCATCATGGCGGCATCAAACCGGGTAACGGTGTGCCCCTTGGCCTCTGCCGCCTTAATAAAAGCATCCGTCATAGCAAAGCTGTTACCGTTCTTGCGAGGGCTGCCGGTAATGACAACGATTTTCTTGCTCATAATCAGATTCCTCCTTTGTATTTCCCGAATTTCAAAATAGAAGCGGGCAGGCGATACAAAAATAAACCTGCCCGCTTTGCGCTTTTCTGGGAATTGGCTTACTTCTGGATCGTGTTGGAGTTCTGGTTATACGCCTTGGCAACACATTTCCATTCGCCGTTCATCTTCAGAAGCAACAGCACATCGGTAAAGTCGATGCGGTTTCCCCAGCCTTCTTCGAGGACGCGGACGACCGCCAGGGACTCCTCCACCAGAAGGACATCCACGCGGGCCTGGAAGTTGTCACCGCCAGGTACCGTGTCCACATTGTGATAGAACTGCTCGATAGAGCCGTGCTCCAGATTGCCGTCCAGATAGCCGAACAGCACCGCCTCGTCGATAAAGAGTTCCTTGGCATACTTGCTGTTGCCCTCAGCCACACTCTTGACAAACTTCATGGCGGCTGCTTCTACGGCCTGATATTCTTTCAATGGTGCTCTCATAAGAAATGCCTCCTTAAAATAGAATTTGCGTTTATATAAAGCGTATCGCCTTATATCAAATGTTGTTACCTACTTCGTAACCATCCCATACAGCATGAAGAATCGTGCTGACCTGCTGCTCATCACCGATCTCATAGACCGCAGCGCCGCAATCACTGAGCTCCTGCGCCATGGAGGGAGCAGGACGGAATCCAACAGCAATTACAAAGGTGTCAGCTTCCAGTTCTTTTTTCTGTCCATCACAGTCGAGAATGGCTTTTCCGTCCACTACGGCAGAAAGTTTGTGTCCTTCCAGTACATTCACATGATGATACTCAAACAAATCGGGGATCATCTGGCCATTGGGGATAGGAGAAGGAATACCGGAAGAGAGAATCTTGGGCAGGGCCTCTACCACAGTTACCTCTTTGCCTTCCTGCGCATAGTCCAGCGCCATCTCGCAGCCAACCAAGCCGCCACCAATCACAACTACTCTTTGTCCCACCTTTTCCGGGTGAGCAAAGGCGTCCATACAACCAACCACCTTTGGGTCGTTGATACCCGGCACCCTCGGCATAATGGGGGTAGAGCCAGTCGCCAGAATGACCACATCCGCACCCATATTTTTGACCTGCTCTGCCGTAACTGCCTCCCCGGTATGAACTTCCACCGGAAGGAGGCTCAATTCATTTCGATACCAAGCGTTCAGTTCCCGCACTTCTTTCTTAAAGCGATGGGAACCACCAGGGATTAAATTACCACCCAGTTCCTGATTCTTCTCATACAAGGAAACTTTGTGGCCTCGAATCGCCGCCACCCGCGCGGCCTCCATTCCGGCAACACCGCCGCCGATCACAGCGACCTTTTTCTGCTGAACACTGGGTTTGAGGGCATAGCGCATTTCTCGCATAGCTGCCGGATTCACGGCGCAGGATGGTTGCTTGCCCTGCTGAAGCCGAGTGATGCACCCTTGGTTGCAGGCAATACAAGGACGAATACGCTCAGTATGTCCAGTAAGAACCTTGTTGGGATACTCCGGATCGGCCAGAGCTGCACGTCCCATGACCACAGCGTCGATTTTCCCGTCCCGGATTGCAGCCTCTGCAATATCCGGGTCATTCATGCGCCCCCCGGCGAGGATCGGGATTTTGACCGCCTCTTTCGCTTTGGCGGCAAGTTCAACCACAAAGCCCTTGGGCATATACATAGGCGGACAGGCGTAGTAGAAGGAGTCATAGGTGCCGGTGTCCACGCTCAGACAGTCATAACCGTAGGATTCCAGCAGCTGGGCAATCCGAATGCCTTCTTCCAGCGTGCGTCCGGCTTCTTCCTCCCCGGTGAGCGTTGCCTTCTCAAAATCTTTCACATAGGTTTTCAGGCCCAGCCGCATACTCACAGGATACTTGCTGCCGCAAACCTGCTTAATGCCCTCCAGAATTTCTTTGGCGGCTCGCAACCGGTTTTCCAGGCTACCGCCGTATTCATCTGTCCGGTGATTCATCATGGACAGTGCAAACTGATCCAGCAGATAGCCCCAGTGAATCGAGTGGACTTCTACTCCTGCAAAACCAGAATCCTGAGCAATTTTAGCCGCTTTGATGACCGATTCAATTTTTGATTTGATCTGGTCATGAGTGAGTTCTGGAGAGAACGTGCCCGGATGGCGGAAAACATGAACCGAGGACGGAGCGGGCAAGTCGGGGTAGTTGCGCCCCAGGCCCATAGTAATCTGGGCGAACACTTTGGTGCCGTAGCCGTTGGTTCGCTCGTTCAGTTCAGTTGCCGTCATTTTGAAGGCATCTGGATTTTGCAGAATGGCAGGACCAATCCCAGTGTACGGGTCAACCGTGCAGTCGGCAGCTAAGGCACCGGTAAAAATCAGACCAAAGCCGCCTTTGGCCCGCTCCACCAAATACTGGATAGTTTCATCTTTCAGACCGCCACCCGGCAAATGGTGCTGTCCACCGCCGATGGGGGCCATGCAGAAACGGTTTTTAATTGTCAGGTTTCCGATTTGGAATGGCATACCCAATGATTGATAACGCTGCATAGGCGTTCCTCCTTTTGCTTGTGGGATTGACTTTGTTTTCTAACGATATTATAATCATAGCAAGAATGGATCAGAAAACAAGTACGCACATTCAAGTGCGATACTAACATGAAGGTTTAATACTTACCTAAAGGAGAGCATAAAATGAGTGATCGCTGCATTGCAAATGAATGTCTTGGAACAACCGGATTCAGCTACACGCTTTCGCTGATTAACGGAAAATACAAGATGACAATTCTCTATACTTTGATGGAGTTTGGGGTTGTCCGGTTTAATGAAATGAAAAAGTATATAGGCGATATTTCCTATAAAACTCTGAGTTCAACCTTGAAGGAGTTAGAAGCGGACCAGTTAATTCATCGAGAGGAATACCCTCAAATTCCGCCGAAAGTAGAGTACAGCCTTACCGAGAGAGGAAAGTCTTTGATTCCGATTCTTGATGGAATGTGTGAGTGGGGCGACAATAATAGGATATAAAAAACACAGGCTGAAACTGCATCGGTTTCAGCCTGTGTTTTTATTAAATCAGCTTCTGTCGAATAGAGTATGTTCTTTGGAGTTTGACGGCTCAACGTTTGTATCCATAAGTCGATCCACATTAGCCTTTGCTGCCAGCAGCTCCCTCATTTCTTCACGGGAGTGCCGGTACTCGGCATAGGTCTTTTTCTTTTTTCTCCAGGAGTCGGGCGTACTCGGTTTGTAGCTCCTTGACTTTGGGCAGCTTCTTGACGCCCATATCATCAAAGGCATTTTTGGCTGCCTGATGGAGCAGGATTTCTTCCTCATGTTCCTCACGGAATTTCTTGGAGTAACCAGCCTGCCGATAGGCCACATATCCATTCCTTTCCTTTCGTAGTGATGATGAGTTTACGGGTGGCGGCGGCGCTTGTCCGGTTTGAAGTCGAGCACATGGCCCTCGATCACACGGGCATACCGCTTGATTTTGATTTCCCGACGCTTCTGGCTTACGAGGGCGGCCTGATACCCGTCCTCCGTGAGAAACAGCCGCATTTCATCGCCGGGGCTGCCGTAGGAACAGGGACGCTGAACGGAAAACTCGATCATCCAGCGGGTGTTATCCTGAAAACGCTCTACGGCTAAAATATTGTGTCCTTTCAGCTCACGGGCTGAAATATCCCTCATAGGCGGCTCCTTTCATCGTTCCTGGTCTCTCTGGCGCTTCTTCTGCCACGCCTCCAGCAGTTTGATAATGGTTTCCTGCATCCGCTGGGGCGTGTAGCTCTTGGGAAAATACTTCCGAAGGGTATCGGAAGTGAAAGTTACCCGGTCCAGATCGCGTTTCTTTTCCTCGCCCATGATGACGCGCATCATATCGAGGGTCAGATGTCCTTCCTGGCTGTATTTCTTGAGTCGCTGGGCCTGGGAGAGAGAGGGGGTAGCCTGTTCGCTGTCCATCGCGTCCAGCAAATCCCGCTGTTCTTCTTTTTTGAGAAAGGACAGCTCATAAGCCGGATTGAGGGCGATTTTCTTTTCATCGACCATATCCAGCAGTTCGGGAATCAGCTCCGTCAGGCGGATATAGCGGAAAATCTGATTTTTACTCTGGCCAACCTGCTCAGCCAACAGTTCACTGGACCTCTTTCCAAAATCGCTCCCAAGTTGGGAACGATTTTCTTTGGTGGGCCTACCGGCCTGCCGTTTCATGGCCTCCAGCTTCATCTTGTAAGCAAAGGCCCTCTCGCTGGGGAGCAGGCTCTCCCGTTGCAAGTTGCTGTCCACCATGATGATGGTGGCGGCATCATCGTCCAGGTCGCGGACAATGACCGGCATGGTTTCTTTCTCGGCCAGCTCACTGGCCCGGTGCCGTCTGTGACCGGCAACCAGCTCATAGCCGCCCTCCGGGTCCGGGCGGGCAATCGCCGGAACCAGAATACCGTACTGCCGCACACTGTCGGCGGTCTCCATCATGGCCTCGTCATCCTTGACTTTGAAGGGATGGTTCTTGAAAGGATGCAGCTCAGACAGCGGGATTTCCCGTACTTTTTCCAGCTTGGCATCCTGGCGGCTTTCTTCGGTAGAAAACAAGTCATCGTATGGAGCCAGTTCTACTTTTTTCGCGCTGCTTTTCAAGTTTTATCACCTCCTTGGTCAGATTCTTGTAGCCCTCGGCCACCTTGCCATTAGGGTCATGGGCAAAAATGCTTTTGCCCTCGGCGCTGATTTCCTTTGCCCGGACGGAATGGGGAATCTCGGTGCCGAACACCTTGATTTTGCTGCCGTAGGTCTCCCGCAGCAGGGCGGCGATCTCCTTGGCAAAGTTGGTGCGGTTGTCCACCATCGTCAGCAGGATACCATCGATTTGGAGCTTGGGGTTGATCTGCCGCTTCACCTTGTTTACGGTCTGGAGCAGCTGTTCCAGGCCCTTGGCGGGCAGGTACTCCGCCTGAACGGGGATTATGACCCTGTTGGCGGCGGCCAGGGCGTTGACCGTGAGCATACCCAGGGATGGTTGACAGTCAATCAGGATATGGGAATACTGTCCCTTGAGCGTGTCCAGATACTGCCGCAGGATGGTCTCACGGCTCATGGCGTTCACCAGGGAGACCTCCATGCCGGAGAGCTGAATGTCAGCAGGCATCAGGTCAACGCCTTCCGGGTGGTGCAGGATAAGCCTGAGCTACCTTGCTTCCATTATCATAGGCGTAGATGCTCTTGCCAGCGGCGCTGATTTCTGCGGCTTTGATTGCAACGGGAATCTCGGAACGATAGATTTTCAAAACACTCCCGTAGCTCTGCCGCAAGGTTTCTGCCGTCTGCTTGGCCAGATTGGTGCGCCCGTCCACAAGGGTCAGCAGTACGCCGTCCACTTTGAGGGACGGGTTGATCTGCCGCCTAACCTTGCCGATGGTTCGCATGAGCTGGGTCATGCCTTTGGCCGGGAGATAGTGGGCCTGTACCGGGATAATCACGCTGTCAGCCGCCGCCAACGCATTGATCGTAATCATACCAAGGGACGGCATACAGTCAATCAGAACCGTGTCATAGTTCTTCTTGACTTCGTTGACATAGGTTCGCAGCGTGAACTCCCGGCTCATGGCGTTTACCAAGCTCATTTCCATAGCAGACAGCTCAATGTTGGCTGGCATGAGGTCAACACCTTCTTTGTGGTGCAGGATGCCCTCATCCACAGAAAACGGCTCATCGCGGATCACCTTCTCCATGATGGTGGCGATAGTAGTCTGCAAGCTGTCCTGATCCTGCCAGCCCAGGCAAGTGGTGAGGTCGCCCTGGGGGTCTGCATCAATGAGCAGAACTTTTTGTCCCAGGCGGGCCAGACCAATGCCCAGATTCACCGTTGTGGTGGTTTTGCCTGTTCCGCCTTTCTGGTTGGCCAATGCGATAACACGGCCTTCCTTCGGGCGGCTTCTCTGTTCCGGCATTTTCATGTCCTCCTTTTTAATAGATTTAGCTGCCCGTTGGCAAGACGGACAGCTATGTATGCTGCAAAATGGGCATGAAAAAAAGCCGCCTATTCTATGAAAAGAATAAACGGCTTGATTTAGTCGGCACAATATGTAGTTTTCAAATTCTTTTGACAGGGGCGCACATGACTTTGAGCAAAAGATCATCCACGCAGCCGGTGTCTCGATTTTCCCGCAGCAGGGTGTTACGCAGATGATTGAGGCTCTGGATTACAATGCTGTTTTCGGCAGGGGTGAGGTATACCTTGAATTTCTGTTTCCTCATAGTGCAGTCCTCCTTTTCGCCTTCATTGTAGCTGTTCAAAGACGTGCAGCGCAAATGTGCGAGTATTCGCCAGCCTTAAGGGTATTGGACACCATGAGGGAAGAAAAGATAAACCGGATTCGGTTTGGTCAAATACTGACAAATCAGGCCAGCCCTTTCAAAAGAAAAACCATAACGAAAAGCTCGTAAACGAAGGGGCAAGGGACAGGGTAAAAGCACCTCAAAAACGGCTCGATTTTGGCTCCCGGTTGCCCCATTTTTTAATCATAATGGGGTCAAAAAAGGCCGGTTGCCCCATTTTTAATCAAGAAAAACAGGGTTAGAACAGTTCAAATCCTGCCAGAATCAGACAAGCTGCAACAGAAGATGTGAAACAGAAAAACCCCGAAAAACCGCAGTTTTTCGGGGTTTTTGAGCATCTTTGAACCAGTTTGAAGTGCTGATTAGCGCTTGCTGAACTGGGGAGCGCGACGGGCAGCCTTGAGGCCGTATTTCTTACGTTCCTTCATACGAGGATCGCGGGTCAGGAAGCCAGCCTTCTTCAGAGCGGGGCGCAGGTTCTCGTCGTACTGCAGCAGGGCGCGAGCCAGGCCGTGACGGATAGCGCCAGCCTGACCGGAAACACCGCCGCCGCCAACGCGAACGACCAGGTCGAACTTGCCCTCAACCTCGGCCACAGCCAAAGGCTGACGAACGATCAGCTTCAGGGTCTCCAGGCCGAAGTAATCATCGATATCGCGGCCGTTGATGGTGATCTTGCCGGTACCGTTGTAAACGCGAACACGGGCAACGGAATTCTTACGACGACCGGTGCCGTAGAAGTAAGGTTTAGTCTCGTACATACTCTATTGCCTCCTATTAAAACTCGTAAACTTCGGGCTTCTGGGCAGCCTGCTCGTGCTGAGCGCCCTTGTAGCAGCGCAGACGGGTCATGGCCTTGGCACCCAGGGTGTTGGAGGGGATCATGCCCTTAATGGCAACGTACATAGCCTTGTCGGAATTCTCCGCCATCAGGGTCTTGTACTGGATCTCCTTCAGGCCGCCGATCCAGCCGGAGTGAGTACGGTAGTACTTCTTCTCCAGCTTCTTGCCGGTCAGAACAGCCTGGTCGCAGTTGATCACGATCACGTGATCGCCGCAGTCCACGTTGGGGGTAAAGGTAACCTTGTTCTTGCCACGCAGCAGAACAGCAGCCTGGGCAGCAACGCGGCCGAGGGGCTTGCCCGCGGCGTCGATCACATACCACTTGCGCTCGATCTGGGCGGGTTTAGCGAGAGTAGTGCTCATGTCGATTTTCCTCCTGAATTTGTTTTGAACAGTCGCGCCGGTGGGCGCGGGAAACATTCCATTGAAAGCGCACTTTGACGCAAGAGTGATTATATCCTACTTTGTCCGCCGCGTCAAGCACTTTTTTCGATATTTTTAATTTAATCTGGTCAAACTCTTTTATTCTCTTTCTTGCTCTTGTTTTCTCCCGTTTTCTCAAATTCGATTTTTTCAAAAAGTTTTGCAAAAGTTTGTGCAAGCTGCCCGCCGCGTGGTATAATGGCCGCAGCCGGTCGCAGAATGCCTGAGTCCGCCCGTGGATTTCCGCTTTTTTGCCCGACAAAAAGAAGGATTTTTTTGTTCGCAACCCGGCAAGGCATGCTATAATATAGGTTAGGCTTTTTGCCGGCGGCATAGCCTTTCTTTTATAATACTATATTTAATATACAAAGCGAAAGGTGGTACTGCCATGCAGCGGCTGGAAGGCCTGATGCGCAAAGCCATTCAAGAATACAAAATGATCGAGCCCGGCGATCGGATCTGCGTGGGCGTTTCCGGCGGCAAGGACAGTGTGGCCCTCACCGTGGGCCTGGCCCACCTGCGCCGCTACCTGCGAATCCCCTTCGAGGTGGTGGCGGTGAGCCTGGACCCCCAGTTCGGCGGCAAGTCCACCGACTATGCTCCTCTGGAGGAGCTCTTCGCCAAGCTGGAGGTGCCCTTCGAGATCCGGCGGTCCAACATCGGGGCCATCGTGTTTGATGTGCGCAAGGAACCCAACCCCTGTGCCCTCTGCGCCAAGATGCGCCGTGGCCTTTTGCACGACACCGCCAAGGAGCTGGGCTGCAACAAGGTGGCGCTGGGCCATCATCTGGACGACGCCATCGAGACCTTTTACATGAATCTTTGGGGCGAGGGACGGCTGGGCTGCTTCTCTCCGGTGACCTATCTCTCCCGCAAGGACCTGACCATGATCCGGCCCATGATCCTTGCCACCGAGAGCGACGTGCGCCGTGCAGTGAAGCACGAGGAGCTTCCAATTGTAAAAAGCGCCTGCCCGGCGGATGGCGCCACCCGCCGCCAGGAGATGAAGGAATACGTGGCCGCCATGTGCCGCAAGGACAAGGCCTTCCGCCAGAAGATGCTGGGGGCCATGCAGGGCGCGGACCTGGACGGCTGGGCCCCTGTGGCAAAGGGCTGACGGCATTCAGCCCCTTTCAACACGATAACATCGAGGTGTTTTGGTTTGAATTTCGAAAAGCATTGCTGGGCCGAGGTGGATCTGGACGCACTGGCCCATAACTTCCGGCTGCTGCAGCAGCATGCCGGGTCCGCTGCCGTGTGCGCGGTGGTCAAGGCCGGAGCTTACGGCCACGGCGACGGCATCGTCTGCCGCACGCTGGCGGACGCGGGTGCCAAGTGGTTTGCGGTGAGCTGCCTGGCCGAGGCATTGCACCTGCGCAGCGGCGGCGTGACCGGCGAGATTTTAATTCTGGGTCACACTGACCCGGCCTGTGCGGCCACCCTGGCCTGCCACCGGCTGACCCAGGCAGTATTCAGCCCGGAATACGCCCAGGCCCTGAGCAGCGCGGCGCTGGAGGCTGGCGCCCGGGTGCGCTGTCATCTGAAGGTGGACACCGGTATGGGCCGGCTGGGCTTCATTGCCCGCTGTGAGGAGAACGTTCCCGCCTGTCTGGACCGGCTGGAGGCCTGTTTCGGTCTGGAAGGACTGGAGATCACCGGCATGTTCCAGCATTTTGCAGTGGCGGACAGCCATGCGGCAGCGGATGTGGAATACACAAACCGTCAGCACGACCTGTTCGTGCAGGTGAAAGAGGGCCTGGAAGCCCGGGGTCACAAGCTGCGCACCGTGCACTGCTGCAACTCCGCCGCTCTGGTGGAGCACCCGGAATGGGGCATGGATCTGGTGCGGCCGGGCATCGTGCTCTACGGCTGCGACCCCAGCGATGAGGTTCATCTGGACGGCCTGCGCCCGGTGCTTACCTTGAAAACCGTGGTGAGCCAGGTGAAGGAGCTGCTGCCCGGTCAGGCGCTCAGCTACGGACTGCAATTCACCGCCGACGCGCCCCGCAAGGTGGCGACCCTTTGCGTGGGCTATGCGGACGGCTATCCCCGTCTGCTTTCCGGCAAGGGCGTCTGTTCCATCGGCGGACACGCCGCGCCGGTGCTGGGCCGGGTCTGCATGGACCAGATGATGGTGGATGTGACCGGTCTGGACGATGTGAAGGAGGGCGATGAGGCCGTTGTGTTCGGCGGCCCCGGCGCCGACAGCCTGAACGACGTGGCAAATAAGGTCGGCAGCATTCCCTACGAGATCATGTGCGGCCTGGCGCTGCGCGTTCCCCGGGTATACCTGCGGGAGGGTCGCTGCGTGGCCGTTGCGGATTACCTGAAACAGATGTAAAAACGAAAGGATGTGCCCGCTATGAGCAAGCTTTTGTGTGTTGTGGACTATCAGGTGGATTTTGTTTCCGGCGCGCTGGGCTTTGAAGCTGCCCGCGCCCTGGAAACTCCCCTGGCAGACCGGGTAAAGCAGGCCCTGGCCGATGGGTGGCAGGTACTGTTCACCCGTGACACTCACGGCGCGGAGTATCTGACCAGTCGGGAGGGACGTTTTCTGCCCCTGCCCCACTGCCTGAAGGGCAGCGAGGGCTGGCATCTGTACGGCCAGCTGGCGGAATACGAGCAGGCCGTGCTGCCGGGTGTGGCTTTTCTGGACAAGCCCACCTTCGGGGCCGAGGGCCTGCCCGCCGCGGTGCGGGCGCTGTGCGGCGGCGAGCCGGAAGAGATCGAGGTCTGCGGCGTGGTCACTAACATCTGCGTAGTGAGCAACGCCATTATGCTGCACTCGGCCTTTTTGAATGCGGACATCACGGTGCGCTCGGACCTGTGCGCCGCCGGCGACCCCGCAGACCACGAAAACGCCCTGCGCCTTTTGAAAGGCATGGGCTACCACATTGCGGAGGGCAGCCGTTGACCGGGCCGAATGTTCAGGCCGGGCTGCGCCGGACGGTTTGGCTGCTGTTTCTGGCCGCCTTTGCCTGCATTTTTCTGGTGATCGGGCTGCGCGGGCATCTGAATCTGAGCGTCCGCAGGCTGGCCTTCTGTGCCCTGCTGGCGGCGGGCGCGTTCGGGCTGCGCCGCTTTCTACCTTTGGTGAACCGGCTCAGCCCCGGCCGTTGGCGGGCGGTGTTCGGCGGCGGTCTGGTGCTTTTGCTGGCGCTGCAGCTGGGCAGCGGCTTTCTGCTTTTGCAGGACCTGACCACCTCCCCCTTCGACACCGAAGCGGTGCTGCGTACTGCCACCGAGCTGGCGCAAGGCATTGTTCCGGCTTCCTACAACGACTATTTTTCCAGTGTGGACAGCAATGTGCTGTGCATGTTCGTGCTGTACTGGATGTACCGGCCGGTGTATCTGCTCACCGGAGCCACCGGCCCTGCCTGGGCCATGGGGCTGAACGTTCTGTGCCTGTTCCTTGCGGCGGTGTGCGTATGCGGTGCGGCAGGCCTTTTGTGGGGCCGCCGGGGCAAGGCGGCGGCGCTTGTGCTTTGCCTTGTGTTCCTGCCCTACTACATCTTTACCGCTTTTGTTTACACCGACACCATGGCCGCACCGCTGGTGGCGGGCAGCCTGTGGGCCTTTCTGGCGCTGGAAGCCCGCTGGAGCCGCCTTTCCCAAAAGGCCCGGCTGCTGGGCTGCGCCGGTCTGGGCATTCTGGTTGGGGCCGCGTTTCTGATGAAGGGCAACGCCCTGCTGCTCTACCCTGCCTTTGCTGTGTACCTTGCGCTTCGGCCGGGATTCTGGGCCGGTCTGCGCCGCATCTGGCGCAGTGCGGTGGCTACGCTGCTGCTGTTTTATCTGGGCAGTGCGGCGGTGATCTTCAGCTTCAACGCCTACAAGTGGAACTGCGGGCTGCTGGATTTTTCCCTGTACGATTCCATGCATACCCCCACCACCCACTGGATCATGATGGGCCTGGAAAATGACGGCGCATTCAACAGCGAGAGCTTCACCTATACCGGCCGCTATCCCACCATTGAGGAGAAGAAGGCTGCAATCCGGGCCCGCATCCGAACCAATCTGGAGCACTTGTTTTCCAGCCCGCAGAGCCTTGCCTGGCTGTTTTTCACCAAGGCGGAGACCGACTGGTCGGACGGTCTGTACACCGCACCCCAGATGGTGAATCTTGCACCGGTGCATCGAACCTGGCTGCACGAATGGTTCAGTGTGGACGGCACACACGCAGATCTGACCGCGGATTTCGGCCAGGCAGTCTACTGGCTGCTCTGGGCCGCCGGCTTTGCAGTTGCGGCACGCGGGATTTTGAACCGCCGCACCGGAGACCACGGGCTGTTCTTCTGCGCAATCTGTCTGCTTGGGAACCTGGCGTTCCTTACCCTGTGGGAAGCCAACGCCCGGTATCCGTTTTGTTATTCCTGCTGCCTGCTGCTGTTCGGGGCCGCCCTGCTGGCCGCACCCCGCGGCGAAGACCGAGGCACATCTTAAATAAAGTTAAAAATATAGGAGGAGACGTTTTTGGCAAGAGATAACATCCGCAATTTCTGCATCATCGCCCACATCGACCACGGCAAGAGCACCCTGGCCGACCGCATTCTGGAAAAGACCCACAGTGTGGACGAGCGCCAGATGGAGGACCAGCTGCTGGATAACATGGACCTGGAGCGGGAGCGCGGCATTACCATCAAGGCCCGCGCGGTGACTCTGAATTACAAATCCCGCGACGGCAAAGACTATGAATTCAACCTGATCGACACCCCGGGCCACGTGGACTTCGGCTACGAGGTAAGCCGCAGCCTGGCTGCCTGCGAGGGTGCGATCCTGGTGGTGGACTCCAGCCAGGGCGTGGAGGCTCAGACTCTGGCCAACACCTATATGGCCATCGAACATGATCTGGAGCTGGTGCCGATTCTGAACAAGATCGACCTGCCCAGCGCCGAGCCGGACCGGGTTGCCCAGGAAGTGGAGGACGTGATCGGTCTGCCCTGCCTGGACGCGCCCCGGGTATCGGCCAAGATGGGCATTGGCATCGAGGATACTCTGGAGCAGGTAATCCAGGACATTCCCGCCCCCACCGGCGACGAGAATGCCCCGCTGAAGGCCCTGATCTTCGACAGCGTTTACGACAGCTACAAGGGCGTTATCGTATACATCCGCGTATTTGACGGCACCGTGAAGGCGGGCGACACCGTGCGCATGATGGCCACCGGCGCGGAGTTCACCCTGGTTGAGGTTGGCCGGATGGGCGCCACCAGCCTGACCCCCTGCGACAAGCTGCAGGCGGGCGAGGTAGGTTATCTGACCGCCAGCATCAAGACCGTACAGGACACCCGCGTGGGCGATACCGTGACCCTGGTATCCAATCCCACCCCGGAACCGCTGCCCGGCTACCGCAAGGTGACCCCCATGGTATTCTGCGGCATCTATCCCGTAGACGGTTCCCAGTACCCGGACCTGAAGGACGCGCTGGAGAAGCTGCAGCTGAACGACGCGTCCCTGAGCTTTGAGCCGGAGACCAGTGTGGCGCTGGGCTTTGGCTTCCGGTGCGGGTTCCTGGGTCTTCTGCATCTGGACATCATCACCCAGCGTTTGGAGCGCGAGTTTGATCTGGACCTGATCACCACGGCCCCCAGCGTAGAATACCGCATCACCATGACCGACGGTGAGGTGAAGGTGATCGAAAACCCCTCCGACTATCCCGATCCGGGCCGGATCGCCAAGCAGGAGGAGCCCGTTGTGGACGCCCACATCTACACTCCCAGCGAGTATGTGGGCAGCCTGATGGATCTGTGCCAGGACCGGCGCGGTACCATGATCGACATGAAGTATCTGGACGCGACCCGTGTGGACCTGCACTACGAGCTGCCTTTGGGCGAGATCGTATACGATTTCTTCGACGCCATCAAGAGCCGCAGCCGCGGTTACGCCAGCTACGATTATGAGATGAAGGGCTTTAAAGAATCCAAGCTTGTGAAGCTGGACATGCTGCTGAACGGCGACATGGTGGACGCCCTGTCCATGATCGTACATGCGGACAAGGCCTACGCCAAGGGCCGCCGTCTGGCCGAGCGTCTGAAGGAGAACATTCCCCGTCAGATGTTCGAAATTCCCATTCAGGCGGCCATCGGCGGCAAGGTCATTGCCCGCGAGACCGTGAAGGCCATGCGCAAAGACGTGCTGGCCAAGTGCTACGGCGGCGACATCACCCGTAAGAAAAAGCTGCTGGAAAAGCAGAAGGAAGGCAAAAAGAAGATGCGTCAGCTCGGCAGCGTAGAACTGCCCAGCGAAGCCTTCACCGCCGTCCTCAAACTCGACGAAGATTGATTTATCGGACTCGACCATTGGCCGGGTTCGATACGCAACTCGGTACGCACCGGGCTTTCCTCAGCGAAAACCTCCAGCTGCCTTTTTAGCGGACTCGACCGTTGACCGGGATGCAATACGCAATCCGGTGCGTACCGGATTTTCCTCAGCAAACACCACCGGCTGCCTTTGGCGAACTCGACCGGCAGCCGGGGTGCGGTACGCCCGGTCCATTAAAATCCGTGCTGCTTTGCGGCACACCTTACTTCTTCACTATTCACTCAACTCTCCCCGGCGGCAGGCCTTTCTCCTGCCGCCGGGCTTTTTTCCCCTTTTTGCGCTTCTCATATTGACATTCATCTATCTATGCAGTATACTCTCACATAGACAAAGTTCTATGTGAGGTGATTTACATGGTCGCTGCCGACGTTGCTCTGCTCTGCAAGGCTCTTGGCGATACCAACCGGCTGCAGATCGTTCAGATGCTTTCCGATGGCGAAAAGTGCGGCTGCAAGCTGCTGGAGCAGTTCCAGTTCACCCAGCCCACCCTTTCCCATCACATGAAGATTCTGTGCGAGTGCGGTCTGGTCAATGCCCGCAAAGAGGGCAAGTGGTCCCACTACTCCCTCAACCGGGAAACCCTGGAGGCCCTGCAGGCCTTCCTGGCCGGTCTGGGCCAGTGCTGTGAATGCAAGGAGGAGTGCTGCCAATGATATGGAATTTTCTCCAGGACCAGGTCCTGGGCATGAAATGGCTGAACAGCGCCATCGGCTCTTTGCTCGGCGCTCTCGGTCTGGACATCACTTCCCGTCTGGGCGGCAGCCTGCAATTCTTTTTGTATGATGTGATCAAGATCACCATCCTGCTGTGCACTCTGATCTTCCTCATCTCTTACATTCAAAGCTACTTCCCGCCCGAGCGCAGCAAAAAGATCATCGGCCGGTTCCACGGCCTGGGGGCCAACTGCATCGCCGCTCTCCTGGGCACCGTTACCCCCTTCTGCTCCTGCTCCTCCATCCCTCTGTTCATGGGCTTCACCAGTGCAGGCCTGCCTTTGGGCGTCACCTTCTCCTTCCTCATCTCCTCCCCCATGGTGGACCTGGGCAGTCTGATTTTGCTTGCCAGCATCTTCGGCGCAAAGGTGGCCGTGACCTACGTGGTAGTCGGTCTGGTCATTGCGGTGGCGGGCGGCAGCCTGATCGAAGCCCTGCACATGGAGCGCCATGTGGAGGACTTCATCCTCAAAGCGGGCAGCGTAGACATCCAGGCCCCTACCCTGACCCGCAGAGACCGCCTGACCTATGCCAAGGAGCAGATGGTGGACACCTTCCAAAAGGTTTTCCCCTACATTCTGGTAGGCGTTGGCATTGGAGCCATCATCCACAACTGGATTCCCGAAGCCTGGGTGGAGACGGTTCTGGGCAGCAGCAACCCCTTCGGCGTGATTCTGGCTGTTCTGGTGGGCGTTCCCATGTACGCGGACATCTTCGGCACCATTCCGGTGGCCGAAGCCCTGCTCTCCAAGGGCGCGCAGCTGGGTACCATCCTCAGCTTCATGATGGCAGTCACCACCCTGTCGCTGCCCTCCATGATTATGCTGCGTAAGGCCATCAAGCCCCGCCTGCTGGCTCTGTTCGTGGTCATCTGCACCGCCGGTATCATCCTGGTGGGCTACTTTTTCAACGCGGTTCAATTTCTTTTTGTTTGATCAAAGGAGGATATGACAATGGGATTGTTCTTTAAAAAGAAAAACGATGCACCGCAGGCTTCCTGCGGCTGCGGCACCGGCTGCGCTGCTCCGGTGGAAAGCGGTGACACCGGCCGCATGGTCAAGGTGCTGGGCGGCGGCTGCGCCAAATGCAACCAGCTGGAGGAAGCCGCCAAGGCTGCCATGACCGAGCTGGGTCTCACCCCCGAGGTGGACCACATCACCGATTTTTCTCAAATCGCCGCCTACGGCGTAATGACCACCCCCGCCCTGGTGGTCAACGGCAAAGTGGTGTGCTACGGCCGTGTGCCCGGCAAGGATGAGGTCAAGGACCTGATCCAGAAAGGGATGGAATAAGCCATGGATCAGATGATTCGCGTGGCCTTCGTCTGCGTGCACAACTCCTGCCGCAGCCAGATCGCCGAGACTCTGGGCAAAAAGCTCACCCCCGACGCCTTCGAGAGCTATTCCGCGGGCACCGAGACCAAGCCTCGCATCAATCAGGACGCCGTGCGCCTGATGAAGCAGCTGCACGGCATTGATATGGAAGCGACGCAGCACAGCAAACTGCTGGCCGAGCTTCCCCCTGTGGACATTGTGGTGACCATGGGCTGCAACGTAAGCTGCCCTACCCTGCCCTGCCGCCATCGGGAGGACTGGGGCCTGGAAGACCCCACCGGCCAGCCGGACGAGGTCTTTGAAGCCACCATCCGAGCCATCGAGCAAAAGGTACTGGACCTGTGCAGCCGAATCCAGAACCGCTCTGTTCCCGGCCTTTTTTAATCGCTCACTGCCCGGTTTGTGCCGGGCAGTTTTATTTTGCCCGAGCAACTTCCTTTTTCTTTCCTTGTATGGTATGATTTTTCCAGTTCCTTTGTATGATTTTTGCAAGGAGGGTGTGTCCCATGGCAAACAAAAAACACTGGCTGGCGGAATATTACCTGTATTTTGTGCTGTATTCTGTGCTGGGCTGGCTGTACGAGGTCTTTCTGGAAGTCGTGGTCTACCGGTGGGGCTTTTCCAACCGGGGCGTTCTGTTCGGACCCTGGTGCGTGGTGTACGGCACCGGCGCTTTGCTGCTGATTTTCTGCCTGGGACCGCTGCAGCGACGTCCGGTGCGTCTTGGCCGGGTGAACATGACCCCGGTTCTGGTGTTTATCGGCGTGGTGGTGCTGACCACTGTGCTGGAGCTGATCGCCAGCTACATCATGCAGGCCATCACCGGCGGCTGGCTGTGGGATTACACCAGCTACGCCTTCAACTTCCAGGGCCGTGTTGCCCTGAATCCCAGCATCCGGTTCGGGCTTGGCGGCATGCTCTTTTTGTATCTGCTCCAGCCCCTGTTCCGCCGCCTGAGCGCCAAAATGCCGGACCGCCTGCTTTTCGCGGTAAGCGGCAGCCTGGCCGCTCTGATGGCGATGGATACGGTATACACCTTTTTTCTGAAATAACATCGGTATTCAAACAGGCCGCTCTAATCAGAGCGGCCTGTTTTGTTGTTTTTTCGCTGTAGATTTTCTGACATACCATATTGACAGTCCGCTGCCCGCGCGTTATAATAAAGTCAACACATGAACACTTATTCATATGTGAGGTGATTTTGTATGACTCCCCACGAGCATCCGGCGGAGCACAAGGCCAATCTGGCCGTGGAATCCGCGCCCCTTCACCCGGACGCGGTGGAAAATGTGCGCGCCAACCTGCCGGACGATGAGTTCCTCTACGATCTGGCCGAGCTGTTCAAGGTCTTCGGCGACTCCACCCGCATCAAGGTACTGTTCGCCCTGTTTGAAAGCGAGCTGTGCGTGGGCGATATCGCCCAGGTGCTGGGGCTTTCCCAGTCGGCGGTGAGCCATCAGCTGCGGATTCTGAAGCAGTCCAAGCTGGTCAAGTTCCGCCGGGAGGGCAAGGCCGTCTATTATTCTCTGGACGACGATCACGTGCGGTCCATGCTTTCCATGGGCGCCGAACATGTGGAGGAATGACCCCTCTTTCCTATTAAAATGAAACAACACACTGCAAAGGAGTTTTGAATCATGCAAAAGAAATTCAGCATCGAAGTGGATTGTGCCAACTGCGCCGCCAAGGTGGAAGCCGCCGTGGCCCAGATTCCCGGCGTGAAGAGCGCCGCCGTCAGCTTTATGGCCCAGAAACTGGTCATCGACGCGGAGGAGGCGGACTTCGCCCGCATCCTGAAAGAAGTGGCCAAGGCAGGCCGCCGCATCGACCCGGATTTCGCCATCGACTTCTGACCCGGGGCCAAGTCTCCGATAAAATGGGCCTTCGGCCCTGCTTGAGGTGTTACCTATGACAAGAAAACAGACCCGCATGCTGCGCCGCATCCTGATTTCCATTGCGGCGCTGGTGGCGGTTTGGGTGCTCTGCGCCTTTGTGCCCCTGCCCTGGTACGCACAGCTGGCGCTGTATCTCGTCCCCTATCTGATCATCGGCTACGACGTGCTGCGCAAGGCCTTCCTGGGCGTGGTACAAGGCGAGATCTTTGACGAAAACTTCCTCATGGCCATCGCCACCGTGGGTGCACTGGCCCTACAGGAGTATCGGGAAGCCGCCGCCGTTATGCTGTTCTACCAGATCGGCGAGCTGTTCCAGAGCTACGCGGTGGGCAAAAGCCGGAAAAACATCGCCGCCCTCATGGACATCCGCCCCGACTATGCCAACCTGGAAACCAGCGAAGGCGTGCAGCAGGTGGACCCGGACACCGTGGCCGTGGGTGATGTGATCCTGATTCGTCCCGGCGAGAAGATTCCTCTGGACGGCGTTGTACTGGAGGGCAGCGGCACCATCAACACCAGCGCCCTTACCGGCGAGAGCCGTCCCCGCCGGGTAAGCCCCGGCGACGATGTGATCTCCGGCTGCGTGAACCAGGACGAAGTGCTGCGGGTAAAGGTATCCAAGCCCTTCGGCCAGTCCACCGTGGCCCGCATTCTGGAGCTGGTGGAAAATTCCAGCTTGAAAAAGGCCAAGGCGGAAAACTTTATCACCAAGTTCGCCCGTTACTACACCCCCGCCGTCTGCATCGGCGCGGCGGCGCTGGCCATCCTGCCCAGCCTGTTCACCGGTGAGTGGGGCGTCTGGGTGAGCCGCGCGCTCACCTTCCTGGTCATCAGCTGCCCCTGCGCGCTGGTCATCAGCATTCCTCTCACCTTCTTCGGCGGCATCGGCGGCGCTTCCCGCAGCGGCATCCTGATCAAGGGCGGCAACTACTTGGAGGCCCTGGCCCAGGTGAAGACCATCGTGTTCGACAAGACCGGCACCCTGACCCAGGGCGTGTTCCAGGTGACCGGCGTGTTCCCCGCCGAGGGCTTCACCGAGGACACCCTGCTGGAGACCGCCGCCCTGGCCGAGAGCTGGTCCAGCCATCCCATTGCCCAGAGCCTTCGTGCCGCCTGGGGCAAACCGCTGGATTCCGGCCGCACCCGGCAGGTACATGAGGAAGCCGGTCACGGCCTGACCGCCCAGGTGGACGGCGTGCCGGTTGCCGCCGGCAACGCCCGCCTGATGGAGCAGCAGGGCGTGCAGATTCCCCAGAGCAGCAAGCCCGCCGAGGGAGCCACCGTGGTGTATCTGGCCATCAACGGCGCCTACGCAGGCTTTTTGCAGATCAGCGACGTGGAAAAGCCCACCTCTGCCCAGGCCATTCAGAGCCTGAAACGGCAGGGCATCCGTACCGTAATGCTCACCGGTGACGCCAAGGCTGCCGCCCATCAGGTGGCCCAGCGCCTCGGCCTGGACGATTACCACGCTCAGCTGCTGCCCGGCGACAAGGTGGAAAAGCTGGAACAGCTGCTGAACGCCAAAGCCCCGAACACCACCCTGGCCTTTGTGGGCGACGGCATCAACGACGCGCCGGTGCTGCGCCGGGCAGACGTGGGCATCGCCATGGGCAGCCTGGGTTCCGACGCGGCCATCGAGGCGGCGGACGTGGTGCTGATGGATGACGACCCCGCTAAGCTGCCGCTGGCCTTGCGCATTGCCCGCAAGTGCCGCCGTATCGTGTACCAGAACATCGTGTTCGCTCTGGCGGTTAAGTTCCTGTGCCTGCTTCTGGGCGCGGTGGGCATCGCCAACATGTGGTGGGCGGTGTTCGCGGACGTGGGCGTGATGGTGCTGGCTGTGCTGAACGCCACCCGCATGCTGCGGCCGGTCAAGCCAGAATAATTCCACTTTATCCCCTGGAAGACAACCTCTTCCAGGGGATTTTGTTTGCCCGCATAGCGCGTTTCGCGCCCGCATACACATGAAATAAAACTCATGTGTGGGGGGATGCGCAGTTATGAAAGGCAACCCGGAGGAGCGGGCCGCACTGCTGGGCGAATACATTGCCTGCACCGGCGCCACGGTGCGCGCCGCGGCCGACCGCTTCGGCATCTCAAAAAGTACCGTCCATAAGGACGTGACGACCCGTTTGCGCCATCTGGACCCGGAGCTGTTCCGCCGGGCGCAGACGGTGCTGGAACGGAACAAGGCGGAACGCCATCTGCGGGGCGGAGCCGCCACCCGCAAAAAATATGCTCATCCACCCTAAGCGCCGTCTGTGACCAGATTCCTTTTCCCCTTGTGTGAAATCGGGTATAATAAAGAAAAAACCACCGCATGGCCTGTTGTATGGTCCTTTTGGACTCCACCGGGTGAAGCGGTTTCCACACACAAGGGAGGATCTTCATGGATCGATTCGACTGCGCCGTGATCGGCGGCGGCCCCGCCGGGCTTTCGGCGGCCATCAATCTCCATCAGCGCGGCAAGACCGTTCAGGTTTTGGGCGCCGCGCCCGGCTTTCTGGCCAAGGCCGAGCAGGTGGACAACTATCTGGGCATGCCCGGCGTGACCGGCGAGGAAATGCTGCGCCAGTTCTCCGCCCATGCGGCGGCGCTGGGTATTCAAGCGCTGCCCGGCCGGGTGGCAAACATCCTGCCCATGGGGGGCGGCTTCATGATCAACTTCAACGGTGAGATCCTGGAAAGCCGCACCGTGATCCTGGCCTGTGGCATCGCCCGGGCCAAGCCGGTGCCCGGCGAAGCGGAATTCCTGGGCCGGGGCGTTTCCTACTGCGCCACCTGTGACGGCATGCTCTACCGGGGCAAAAAACTGCTGGTCTGGGGTCTTTCTCCGGAGGCTGCCCATGAGGCTAACTTCCTGGATTCCATCGGCTGTCAGGTAAGCTTTGTGGCCGCCAAGCAGCCGCCGGAGCTGCGGGAGAGCGTGCGCTTCATCCCCGGCAACCTGAAAGCGGTGGGCGGCGAAGACGTGGTGCAGTGGGCCCAGATTGGCCCCAAGCAGGAGGCCTTCGACGGCGTGTTCATCCTGCGCAGTGCCATTGCACCGGATACACTGCTGCCCGGCCTGGCCATCGAGAACGGCTCGGTACCGGTGGACCGGACCATGGCTACCAATCTGCCCGGCGTATTCGCAGCGGGCGACGTGACCGGCGCGCCTCTGCAGGTGGCCAAAGCGGTGGGCGAAGGTCTGATCGCCGGACTGAGCGCAGCGGATTATCTGGACAAGAATCCTGCCTGATTTTCTTCTTTCAGAACACCCAGCGGGGGCCGCAGATCACCATGTGGCCCCCGCATTTATTTTTCGGCATTTTTTTGAAAAAAGGGGTTGACATTTGCAAACCCCGACGGTATAATAATAAAGCACTCAGGGCACGACCCCAGAGAGCAAAGATATTGGAGAATTGTGTAAGGGTAGCACGACAGACTCTGACTCTGTTTGTGAGGGTTCGAATCCTTCTTCTCCAACCAGAAATAGCAGCAGCCCACACGCTGCTGCTATTTTTTACATCGGGGTGTAGCGCAGTTGGTAGCGCGCCTGGTTCGGGACCAGGAAGCCGTGGGTTCAAGTCCCGTCACTCCGACCACAAAAAAGACCGCTGACTTTTGTCAGTGGTCTTTTTGCTTTCTATGCTCAGAGTTCACTCAATTTCTGTTCTTTCCGCACCGGGCGGATGTATTTCCAGAACCGTTTGCAGTCGTGGTAAAAATAGAACACCCTGCCCGGCGTGAGGTCCAGATGATAACCCGAAGCAGAATAGTCAAATTCCCGCATCGCTTGCTCCATGGCCTCCTCCACCGCGCTGTTCTCGGTTTCAAAATCGAAAGGCCCATGTTCAAACACGATGTAATCCCCTTCGGGCACCTCCATCAAAAGCATCTGCGGCGGCACTGGTCCATTGTAATCCAGCGGCAGGCGCACGCCATAGCACTCGGCCAACGGAATCCCCCAGCTGCAGATCCTTCCCGCGGGATCGTTGATAAAGCCCATAATTTGTCCGCTGCCGCTGTTCGCTTCGTCGCCGCCCAGATCGTCCAGTTTATCGGGAATGCTGTCCAGCAGGCCGCAGATCGTTTCACAGTCCTGCCCGGGGATAAGGCTCTGCTTTTGCCAGAAATCCCAATAGCCAATACTCTCATAATTTTTGATGTGGAGAAACTTGTGGGCGGGGATGGTGACGAAATAGGTTTTCACCCGACCTTGTGTGCTGGTCATACCAGTTTGCCCATTCTCCATCAGATAACAGTCAAAGGGGCGAAGGATCGTGCGCAGCGCCACCGGTACCGGATGCTTGCGGTACTCGCTGGGAGTGAGCCCATAGGCCTCCCGGAATGCGCGAGTGAAGGCCTCGTGGGAGGAAAAGCCGTGGTCCAGGGCGATCTGCAGCACGCTGTTATCGGTGTCGCGCAGCTGCCTGAGTGCAAACGCCAGCTTTCGGTATCGAAGGTAGTCTCGGAACTGCATCCTCGAGACCTGCCGGAATCTTCTGGAAAAATGGGATTCCGAATACCCAAACTCCTGCGCCAGCAGCTTCAGGGTCAGTGATTCATCGTGTTTATTCCGGATACAGTCGTCGATCCGGTCCACGACATGCTGGATCTTTTTCTGCCATTGTTCGATCATGTTTTATCCCTCCTGCGTTTCTACCCTCATTATACCTGCCAGCGCCGGATTTTGCTTGATTGGATTTGCGCTTTCTGCCAAACCGTGCCCGACACGGCGGCCGCTTTGTGTTGTTCCGCCTTTTTGGGGAAGCTGGTACAATAAGGCCATCACAACAAAGGAGGCCAATGTGCTATGAATACCGACAAAATTTACGCGGAACAACTGGCAAACGAATACGCGCCGAAAAACCATTCCAAGGTGATCGCGCTGCGCAAGCTGGACGCCCGTGCAAAGCTGCCCGCAACCGTTTTCACCTATTCTTTTGGCATCTGCACCGCTTTGATCACCGGGGTGGGCATGTGTCTTTCCATGCGGATCATCGGCAGTGGCAGCACCGCCATGTTCGTGCTGGGCGTGCTGATCGGCATCGCCGGGCTGGCCGGAATGGGCCTGAACTACCCGCTTTACAAACACCTGCTGGCTAAGGGCAAGCAGAAATACGCCTTTGAAATTATGGAGCTGGCAAAAGAAATCAGCGAAGCATAAACAAAAACCGGCCGGGCCTTGCCCGCAGACAAAAGGAGATGCAGTTCCTTGAACAAGACGGAAAGCAAATATTTCAGCACCGCGGCACGAATGGACGAGGCCTTCCTGGCTTTGCTGGAAAAGAAGGATCTGCCCTACATCACCGTGAAGGAAATCTGCCAGCAGGCCGGGGTGAACCGGTCCACCTTTTATCTGCATTATGAGACCATCGGCGACCTGCTGGCCGAGAGCGTGCAGTATATGACCGAACGCTTTCTGGACCACATGCGCCAGCGCACCGAGCCCTTTGCGGCCAGCGATAGATCACTTTCCGCCGGGCAGGCCTATTTTATCACGCCGGAATACCTGGAACCCTATCTGAGCTACATCGCACAGAACAAGCGGCTGTTCCGCACCGCCATGGAGCAATCCACCGTCCTGCGGCTGGACCGGGTATACCAGCGGATGTTCCGCCATGTGTTTTCCCCCATTCTGGAGCAATTTCAGGTTCCGGAGGAAAACCGTGCGTATCTGATGGCCTTTTACATCCACGGCCTGATGGCCATTGTGGACCAGTGGCTACAGAATGACTGTGCGGATTCCATCCAGAAGATCAGCGCCATCATGCAGCAGTGCGTGGCCCGGCCCGATCTAATCCCCTGAAGGCAAACCAAGTCCCAAAAGCAGTTCCCCCGCTCCTTTCTGAGTCAGGTGTGGGCACAGAACCCAGGAAGCATGTTACACATCATGACCTGCGGACGCTGGAAGCTGGAATCCATCAGCACCCACGAGTTCCCGCTGGAACAGCTGGAAACCGCCATCCGCACCGCCGCCGATGTGGAACGCGCCGGCAATGTGGTGGTCTGCATGCTCCCCAAGCCCTGACCCTTCTGTTCCCTAGCAAAAAAGCTCCCTGGCCGCGTGCCAGGGAGCTTTTTGCATCTTCTCATTGTTCGCCGCTTTGCCGGATGGGTCTTCCGATGCCCATTTCCTGCCGCCAGCGGGGCGGCGGGCCGTCGTCGCCCCAGTATTCCTCCAGCGCGGCGATCCGGTCCTTCTCAATTTGAAAAAAGGAGGTCACATGACAGGAGACCGTTTTGTCCCGGGAGTACACATGCACCACCGTGATGAGCAAGCTGTCGGTCTGCTCAAGCCGTTCGATCTGGCCGTCCCAGCTGCCGGGGTATTCACAATTGGCCCGGAGAAACTCCTCCACCGTGAACTGCTCGTCGGTGTTGGGCCAGCGAACCACCGCGTTCTTTCGGAAGAAGGGCCGCATCTCTTGTGCATTTTGCGCCAGCGCGGCGCGCCAGTAACGCTCTAGATCCATGCCGTTCGTATCCCCTTTCCTCAGGCGGCGGGTGCATCGCTGCCCGCCGGTTCAAAAACCACCAGCCCACATTCATAGGGATGGTCGTAGTACACCGCGCCGGATTTTTTGGGATGGCGCAGCATCTTGAGCACGATCAGAAAATCTCCGCCGCCGCCCAAAATCATCAGCTCCGCCAGCGAAAACAGCCACAGGCTGCCCTGGGAGGTGGCAAGTGCTGCCAATCCGAAGCCCAGGACCAAGGTTGGCATTAGTCCGCCCAGCAGGTACTGCCAGCGCTTCAATCCATCGGTGCAGGTGCAGTAGGGGGTGAGCATCTGCCAGATCACCCCGAAGGCGATGGCCTTGAAGCCATGGGGCGCCATCAGTCCCCAGGTCAGGCCATGAATGGCCTCGTGCAGCACCATCAGCACCAAAAATACCAGCAGCCAGAGCAGCAGCCCGGAAAAGGAGATATACAGTTCCTTTACCGGGTTCAAGGCGAAAAAAATCACTGCCGCCGCAACCAGAAAGGGCAGCATGATCACCACTGCCATCCCGTTGGCCTGCACCACATCCACCACCAGGTCCACCCGCCGGTAGCCCTGTTCCTTCATCCGGTCACTTAAACGCTGTAATGCTTCACAGCGGGCTTGTTCCCGAGGGGAGAGCTTGCGTCCAGGGTTTTCAGCCATGGGCCTGCTCGCTTTCCCAATGCTGCAAAAGCGCGCCGGAATCCACCACCAGACCCAGATGCAGCGAGATCATCTGCAGTGCGGGCTGCTCCAGCTCCTCGGTGCCGCGGGTCAGATCGCCGGGCACCACCACCCGGAAGTCCCGGTTGGCCCCGTCAAAGGCGGTGTTGAGCACGCAGCAATCGGTCATGCAGCCGGTGAGCACGATCCGCCGGATGCCCAGGTTCCGCAGCAGCAGCTCCAGATCGGTGGCATAAAAAGCGGAAAGCCGCTTTTTGCCGTTCACCCGGTAATCGGTGGGCTCGGTTTCGATGCTCATCTTGTTCCAGCGGGTGCCCTCCAGCGCGTGCTGGGCAATGTTCGGGATCTCACCCACCGTGATGGGAAAGACCATCCGCCAGGCCGAGGGGTACAGCCGCTCGTCGGCACCGTCCGCCCGGAGGGTACTGCGCACATGGATCACCGGCAGGCCCAGCGCCCGGCAGCGAGACAGAAACTCGTTCAGCGGCTGGACGATCTGCCGCCCCCGGGGAGACGGGCAGGGGCAGTCTGGGTCCTGGGAAAGGTGGCCGTCGTGCATATCAATGGTGATGACGGCGGTGTGGGCGGGGTCCAGGAACTCCGCGGCCAGCTGCTCGTTTACCGTTTTTTCCACTCCGTTAAAATAAGCGTTCATCGCAAACTGCCTCCTCGGTTTCTTCTTGTTCAGCCAATGCTTCCAGAATGCGCTGCGGCGTGGCGGGCAGAGTGCGGATGCGCACGCCCACCGCGTCATAAATGGCGTTGAGCACCGCCGGGGTCATGGGTACAGTGGCCACCTCGGAGATGCCCTTGGCCCCGAAGGGTCCCAGCGGCTCCGGGTCCTCCACCAAAGCGATCTCGTAATCCGGGGTCTCGCCCGCCCGCGGCAGGCCCAGCTGGTCATACCGCAGCGTCAGGGGCACGCCCTTCTCGCTGGGGAACTGCTCCTGGATCGCATAACCGATGCCCATGGAGCAGCTGCCCTGGATCTGGCCCTCGATGATGTGGGGGTTGATAGCCCGGCCCACGTCGTGGGCGGCGATCACCTTCAGCACCCGCACCTGGCCGGTGGCCTTGTCCACCTCCACAAGGGCTGCCTGAGTGGTGTAGGCATAGGCCGGATAATTGCGGTAGTTTTCGCCCTCCTCCCGGCGGGCCCGCTCGTCCTCCAGCTTATAGGTGGGCGGGGCCACGAACCGGTACTGAGCACTGCGCCGCTGGCCCGGCTGCCAGGGGTCTTTCTCGCAGATCTCCTTCAGACGGGCGGCCGCTTCCACCACTGCCCGGCCGGAGTTCAGGGTCTGGCGCTCGCTCACTGCCTGGCCGTGGGGCAGAGTGGCGGAGGTATCGCCGCAGAACACGTCGATCTGCTCCGGGTCAAAGCCGGTGGCCTCGGCGCACAGCTGCAGCATGGCGGTACGGAAGCCCTGGCCCATGTCGATGCCGGAGACCTGCATGCGCAGCCGTCCATCCTCGCAGATGGTCAGGATGCAGCCGCCGTCGTCCGGCACGCCCTTGCCCACGCCCACGTTTTTGAAGCCGCTGGCCACGCCCACGCCCAGCACCTTGCTACCCTGGGGGTAACGGGGCCGGTATTCTTCCAGCGCCTGTTTGGTGAGCCGCTCGCAGGCGTCGATGGTTTCCAGCAGGCCCACGCTGTGGCGCAGCACCTCGCCGCCCACGGTGGACGCGCCGGGCCGCAGTGCATTGCGGCGGCGGATCTCAAAGGGGTCCATGCCCAGCTTACGGGCTGCCTCGTCCAGCATGGTCTCGATGCAGATGGCACCCTGGTTGATGCCGAAGCCCCGGAAGGCTCCGCCCAGCACGTTGTTGGTGCGCACCGCCTTACCTTCCACCCGCAGGTTGGGAATTTGGTAAGGTCCGCCCGCAAAGATACAGGCCTGCATCAGTACGCCGGTGCTCAGGTTGTCGTAGGGGCCTGCGTCGCTGCACAGCTGGGCATCCAGGCCCAGAATGTGGCCCTCGCCATCCACGTCCACCCGGTAGCTAGTTTCGAAGGCATGCCGCTTGGTGGACAGCAGCAGGGATTCCCGCCGGTCCAGTGCCACCTTCACCGGGCGTCCGGTGACCGCGCAGGCCACGGCGGCAGCTGCCTCCACGTGGGCATCGCACTTGCTGCCAAAGGCTCCGCCCAGCTGGGTGCCCACCACCCGCACCTGCTCCTCGGGCAGGGCCAGGATGGCCGCCAGCATCCGGCGGATCTCAAAGGGCGACTGGGTGGTGGCATACACGGTGAGCAGGTCCTGCTCGTAGCAGGCCAGGGCGCACTCCGGCTCCAGACAGCCGTGCTCCACCCGCTCCAGCCGGTAGTTCGCGCCCACTGAGGCGGCGCTGCGGGTTCGGGCCTGGTCCAGGTCCCCCACCGTCCGGCCGTTCTGGGCCAGGATAGCCCCCTCCTCCAGGCCCTGCCGGATGGTATATACCCCTGGCTCCTCGTCCCAATCCACCCGGACCGCTTTTGCGGCGGCGCGGGCGTGGTCCTCGGTATCCGCCAGCACCAGAGCCAGCATGTCGCCCAGGAAAGCAAACCGCTCGGTGCAGAAGACCGGCTGCTCCCGCTCAAAGGTGCCCAGATGATTGTCGCCGGGGACCCGTTCGCCGGTGAGGATGTCGAACACACCGGGCATGCTTCGGGCCTGTTCCAGCTCCAGCGCCCGCAGCCGTCCCGCCGGAGCGGGCGCCCACACAAAGACGCCGAACAGCATATCCGGGCGTGTCATATCGTTGCAGTATTGCAGGGAGCCGTCCGCCTTCGCCGGGCCGTCCACGTCCCACAGGGCGTGCCCCAGCACCCGGCCGGGGGCGGGCTGCTGCTCCCCTTCGGCCCCGATCAGAGTGGTATGCTCCTTGGTGCGTGCCCAATCCGCGCCGGGCTCCTCGCCCCGCAGACGGGCAGCCGCCAGGCGTACCGCTTCGATGATCTTCACATAGCCGGTGCAGCGGCAGTAGTTGGCCGCCAGCGCCTGGCAGATCTGCTCCTCGGTGGGGTCCGGCACCCGGTCCAGCAGGGCCTTGGTGGCCAGCACCATGCCCGGGGTACAGAAGCCGCACTGCACCGCGCCCACATCCAGAAAAGCCTTCTGGATAGGATGCAGGCCGCTGTCCGGGCCTTTCAATCCCTCGATGGTGAGCACCGCTTTGCCCTTCACGCGGGCCAGCGGCGTCACGCAGGAGCGCACCGGCCGCCCGTCCAGCAGAACGGTGCAGGCTCCGCACTGGCCGGTGCCGCAGCCGTTCTTGGCCCCGTTCAGGCAGGCCGTGCCCCGCAGGTACTGCAGCAGGCTCTGGCCCTCGTCCTGGGCGGTGACCGGGCTGCCGTTCAATTCAAATCGAACCTGGGTCATCCTCTCTCTTCCTCCCTCCGCAAAGGGCCTTTGCCCCCTGCCCGGCGCGCCTTGCCGGCATGCCGTTTTTCCTGGTGTTATTATAGCACGCCCCACCCGGCTTGCCAATGGCATAACAAAGTGCGCACCGGGGCAGGCTAAGGGCAAGGAGGTGACAGCAATGCCACGCAAGCAATCCGACCAATCCCCCAAACACAGCGGACGCCAGACCGGTCCCTCCGGCTGCATCGGGCCTTCCCGCAACGCGCAGCAGGCCCGGGCCGAGGGTACGTTGCAGCCGGATCTTGCCTACACCGGCCAGCAGGCCACGCCCGGCCCCGAGGGCTGGGTGGAAAGCGGCGCCACGGTGCGCAGCAAGCAGAAGAGCAAGGAGCAGTTTCCCCAGGGCTGAAGATTCCCCCGGCGGTTCCTCTGCCCTGATTTTACCAGTTGGGGCTTGCATTCTTCCCTTCCATCCATTACAATAAGGTCTGATAACACCCAAGGGGGGCTTTGTGCCCCTTCAAATCATGGATGAAGGAAGGATATTTTCCCATGGCAGAATTCAAATATGAGATCACCGAACGCATCGCTGTGCTGTCCCAGAGCGCCAACGGATGGGAGCGCCAGCTGAACATGGTGAGCTGGAACGACCGCGAGCCCAAATACGACATCCGCGACTGGTCCCCGGACGGCACCAAGATGGGCAAGGGCATCAGCCTGAGCCACGACGAGATGGCCATCCTGAAGGGCATCCTGGAAGAGCTGGAGCTGTAATGGGCTACCAGGAGGATTTTTGCAGCCTGCTTTCCAGCCAGGTGCAGCGCCACGGCGTGGACAAGCTGCTGGAATGGCTGGCCGGCACCGACTTCTTCCGCGCGCCTGCCTCCACCCGGTTCCACGGGGCCTGTGAGCAGGGCCTGGTGATGCACAGCCTGAATGTGTACCAGGCCTATATGGACCGCTTTTATGAGGAAGGCGTGGACAATCTGGAGAGCGTGACCCTGTGCACCCTGCTCCACGATCTGTGCAAGGCCAACTATTACAAGGCGGGCACCCGCAACGTGAAGAACGAGGCCACCGGCCAGTGGGAAAAGGTCCCCACCTTCAACGTGGAGGACCAGTTCCCCTACGGTCACGGCGAGAAGAGCGTGTTTCTGATCGAGCGCTTCGTGCGGCTCAAGCCCGCCGAGGCAGTAGCCATCCGCTGGCACATGGGCGGTTTTGACGACGCTGCCCGGGGCGGCAGCTGGGCCATCAGTCAGGCCTACGACGCCTACCCGCTGGCGGTGAAGCTGCACATGGCGGACCTGACCGCCACCTATCTGATGGAAAAGGGCACCGGCCGTCACTGACCGGCCGCCGCTTCTCTTCAAAACACAAAAAGCATGGAACGGAAAATCCGCTCCATGCTTTTTCTTTCTATCCTTTACTTTTGCAGCAGCTTGTCCAACAGGTCCAGAAGGTTCTGGCTGCGGGAGGGTGCTTTCGGGGGCTTGGGCGGCTGCTCAGGGCTTTTGGGTGCCTTGGGCGCTGCCGCTGCATGCCGGGGCTTGCCTGCCGGGGCGGGCTGGGGATACCGGGCCGTCTGGCTTTCCAGCCGGTCCAGACTCTGCCGGGTCTCACCCAGTGCGTCGTAAATGCTGCCGGTGGCCTGCTGCAGCTGCTGGGCCGCCTGATTGATCTGGACATCCACCTGAGCCAGCTGCTGGCGCAATTCCCGGATGCTGTCAGCCACGCGGCGGCTGCTCTCAGCCAGACGGGCCTGCTCGGCGCGGGCGTAGTCCAGCTGGCGCTGACGCTCGGCGGCCATCTGCTGGCGCTGAGCCAGCTTCTTCTCTTCCAGTTCCCGGAAGCGCCGGTCCAGGCTGCGGCCCCGCTCCTCCACGTTTTTCAGCAGCTCGGCGGCCTGCTGTTCGCTCTTTTCCCGGAAGCTTGCCTGCTGCTGGTCCAACTGGCGGGCACAGGCCTGCTTTTGTTCTTCCACCGCCTGGCGGGCCTGCTCCACCTCCTGCTGGCGGCTGGCAAGCAGCTGCTGCAGGTTCTGCAGGTCAGCCCGCAGCACCACCGCCTCCTGCTCCTTGGCGCAGAGACGCTTCTGGTAAGTATCGGCGTTTTCCCGGGCACTGAGCAGCTGGCTTGCCAGACCGCTGGCCCGCTCGGTTTCCTGGGCGGTGAGCTTTTCCTGAGCGGCCAGCTTATCGCACACCTCCCGGGTCTTGTCCACCAGGAGCTGCTTGTCCTTTTTCAGCTGCTCCACTTCCTGGCGCAGTTTGTCCGCTGTCTGCTGCAGCGCCTGTTTTTCCGCCTGGTTCTGGGCGGTGAGCTGCTCGATGTAGGCCAGCACATCGGCCTTTTTGAAGCCTCCCACCACCGCTGTTTTGAATTCGCCCGGCTTTTGCTGCTCTGCCATAGGGCAGCCCCTCCTCGCTGTTATTTCCGCAAGAAATACTGGCCCCGCGGCACAAAAATGCCGCGGGGCCTGAAACTTCAATGTTTATTTGCGCTTGTTCAAAAGGCCCATGATCTGATCGAAATAATCCCGGTCATCGTCGTCCTCGGTGCTGGTGGAAGTGCCCATGCCGCCGGAAACGGTGGAACCGCTCACGCTGGAGGCGCTGGAATCACTGCTGAACACCGCCGAAGGCATACCGGTGGAGCTGGATGCCGCCGGACGCTCGGGCATGGGCACGTTGCTGCCCACGTTCTCGAAGCCGGTGGCTACCACGGTCACGCGCATCTCGTCGGACATGCTTTCGTCGAACGCGGTACCCCAGATGATGTTTGCATCCGGATGAGCGGACTGGGTGATCAGGCTGGAAGCCTGCTCCACCTCCTCCAGGCCGATGTCCGGAGAAGAGGTGATGTTGATGATAACGCCCCGGGCGCCGGAGATGCTGGTCTCCAGCAGCGGGCTGGAAATGGCTGCTTTGGCCGCGTTCTCCGCCTTGCCCGCACCCTTGGCGCTGCCCACGCCCATGTGGGCGTAGCCGGCGTCCTTCATGATGCTGCGCACGTCGGCGAAGTCCAGGTTGATGAAGGCGGGAATGTTGATCAGGCTGGAGATGCTCTCCACGCCCTGACGCAGCACGTTGTCGGCCGCTTCGAAGGCGTTCATCAGGGTGATTTTCTCCTGGCTGATCAGCTTCAGGCGCTCGTTGGGAATCACGATCAGGCTGTCCACATGCATGAGCAGCGCGGTGATGCCCTGCTCGGCCAGGCTCATCTTGCGGCGGCCCTCAAAGGCAAAGGGCTTGGTCACGATGCCAACGGTCAGGATGCCCAGCTCATGGGCAACCTCGGCCACCACGGGAGCAGCGCCGGTGCCGGTGCCGCCGCCCATACCGGCGGTGATGAAGGCCATCTGAGCGCCCTTCAGCGCGCTGGCGATCTCGTCCTTGCTCTCCTCGGCAGCACGCTGGCCGATCTCCGGATCAGCGCCCGCGCCGCGGCCCTTGGTCAGCTTTGCGCCCAGCTGCACCTTCTGGGTGGCGTGGCTCTTGAGCAGAGCCTGCTGGTCGGTGTTCATGGCGATGAACTCCACGCCCTGAAGGCCGGCCTCCACCATGCGGTTCACGGCGTTGCCGCCGCCGCCGCCCACGCCGATTACCTTGATATTTGTGATATTCTGCATCTCTTCATCGAGAACGAATGCCATTGAAACTTCCCCCTAAAGTATTATTCCGTCTATTTGATCTGGCCGTGCCCCAGTGCGAAAAGCATCGGGCATACATAGGCCACTATAATATCAATACAGCTATTAATAGAGTACCAGATAATGCGAACAAATTCAAGTGCAAGAATGCGGCCATTTCACAGTTTTTTCCTCATACTCGGGGGGATGCTGTCACTCCTCGTCCTCCTGCATCGCCAGCTGCACCTTTGCCCCCAGACTTTGCAGGGTGGCGGGCAGGCCCAGGTATCCCCGGCGCAGATGTTCCAGGCCAAATACCTGGCTTTCGCCGGATGCTGCCAGAGCAGCCACCACCAGGGCAGCCGTGCCCCGCAGGTCGCTTCCCTGCACCTTCGCACCGGTGAGCCGCCGCACCCCTGTGATCTCCACCGCGCGGCCCGCCCGGCAGGCCTGGGCCCCCATGGCTGCAAAGCCCGCGGCGCAGGCAAAGCGGTTCTCAAACACTGTGTCCTCCACGGCGCTGCGGCCCGCGGCACACAGCAGGGCCGCGGCCACCACCGGGGCGGCATCGGTACAAAAGGCGGGATACACCCCGGTGTACACCCGGCCCACCCCTTTTAAGGTCCGGCTGCGCTCCACCAGAAACGCCCGGTCCAGCCGCTGCACCCCGCAGCCCGCCAGCTCCAGCACCGACAGCACCGGCTCCAGAAACTCCGCCGGGCAGCCCTGGATGCGCACCTGCCCGCCCGCGCTGGCCACCGCCGCCGCCATGGTGGCGGCATAGATCCGGTCCGGAATAGGGGTATAGTCCACTCCATGCAGCTCAGGCCGCCCATGCACCCGGATCACCGGACTGCCTGCTCCCTGAATGGAGGCTCCGCAGGCGCACAGGTACAAAGCCAGGTCCACGATCTCCGGCTCCCGGGCCGCGCCCCGCAGCACCGTTTCCCCTTTCGCCAGCACCGCCGCCATGAGCAGGGTCTCGGTGGCTCCCACGCTGGGCAGGCGCAGGGCGTAGTCCACCCCGTGCAGACCACGGGGGGCGGTGAGCACCAGCTGGCCGTCCTCCCATTGGGTTTGCGCTCCCATCCGGTTCAGGCCCTCCAGATGGATGTCGATGGGCCGGGGCCCCAGCTTGCAGCCGCCGGGCATGGGCATCTGCACCCGGCCGAAGCGGTGCAGCGCCGGGGCCAGATAAAACACCGAGCTGCGCATGGACCGGGCCGGGCCGTCCGGCAGGATACCCCGCCCCTGTGCGCCGTCCGCTCGCAGGCGCACTGCCTGCCCCTGGCGCTGCACCTGACCGCCCAAGGCGGTATAAATGGCAACGCTTTGTTCCACATCGGCCAGCGCCGGCGCCTGCCGCAGCAGTGTCTCGCCCCGGCAAAGCATGCTGGCCGCGATCAGCGGCAGAATGCTGTTTTTTGCGGCGGGCACAATCGCCTGCCCGAACAGAGGCCGCCCGCCCGTGATCTTCAGATACTCCCCCACATCAATCGCCCCTTTTTTGCTGGATTTTCAATCGTTTAGCCCAATGTATGTGACCGGGCGTTTTGATGTGAAAAAAGCGGAGAAAGTTTTTCTGTCGAGAAAAAGTGGCCGTTTAATATTTTTCCTGCAAGCCCTGCCTGCTCACCGAGAGCACGATGCCCATCTCGCCCAGCAGCATCATCAGGCTGGTGCCGCCGGAGGAGAAAAAGGGCAGGCTGATGCCGGTGTTGGGAATGGTGTTGGTGACCACCGCCATGTTCAGTACCGCCTGCATCACCACCTGGACCACAAAGCCCACCGTGAGCAGGGCCCCGAATTTATCCGGCGCGCGCAGGGCGATCACCGCCCCCCGCAGCAGGAGCAGCACAAACAGCAAAATCACCAGACAGGCTCCCACGAAGCCCAGCTCCTCGCAGAGGATGGAAAAGATAAAATCGTTCTGGGGTTCGGGCACATACAGGTATTTCTGGCGGCTGTTGCCCAGCCCCAGGCCGGTGGCTCCCCCGCTGCCGATGGCATACAGGCTCTGGATGGTCTGGTGGCCGTCGCCCAGCGGGTCGGAAAAGGGGTCGATCCAGCTGGACAGCCGGTCCGCCGCATAGGGCACCAGATCCGGCAGCAGGATCACCGCACCGGCGATGGCCGCCGCCCCCAGGCCGCCCGCCAGGGCAAACCAGCGCATACCGGTGCCGCCCACGAACATGAGCACCGCCCCGATGCCGAACAGCAGCAGCGTGCCGGAAAGGTGGGGTTCCAGCAGCATAAGCACCGCCAGCACCCCCAGAATAGCCGCGAAGGGCAGCACTCCCACCGAAAACCGCTTCATCCGCTGATGGTTCAGCGAGATGATATGGCTGAAAGTGAGAATCACGGAAAATTTTGCGATCTCGCTGGGCTGCAGGGTGCCCAGGCCGGGCAGCACGATCCAGCGCTTGCAGCCGTTGTATTCCGGCATGAAGAGCACCACCACCAGCAGCACCAGCGAAAGAGCCAGCATGGGCCAGGCCAGCTTGTGGTAGATGTGGTAATCCACCCGGCTGGCCAGATACAGAGCGATCAGGCCCACCGCCGCGAACAGCAGCTGCGGCCGGATGTAGGCGAAGGCGTCGTTGCGGCGGTAGAGAGCCACCGCATAGCTGGCGCTGTACAGCATCACCAGTCCGAAGGTCACCAGGGTGAGGACCAGCACCAGAAAGGGCAGGTCCATGGGCGGGAGCCGGTGGCCCAGCAGCTCCCGAAAAAAACGTTTGTTCGGCCCGGAGGCGGCCTGCTGCCCGCCCCGGTGTTGCCGGATCTGCTCCATGGAGCATTCCTCCTTTTTTCGGCTCGTTTTGTGGCAGTATGGCCCGGCGCGCCACCTGCTATTCCGGTTTCACGTCGTCGCCGTCCGGCGGGGCGGTGGGGTCCCGGAACTCCACCGTGACCGCCGTGCCCATGGCTGCGCTCTCCCCCGGTTTCAGGTTCTGGCTCACCGCCACTGCATCCTCACTTTGCACCGCGCCCACAGCCACCAGATTCAAACCCGCGCCCTGCAGATTGGCCTGCACCTGGGTCAGGCTCTGGCCGTCCGTGGCGGGCACCTGGGTGGCAAGCAGCTCCATGCCCTCCTCGGTATACAGCAGCACCGTGCTGCCCCGGGGCATGGTCTGCCCGGCGGCCGGGTACTGCTCCACCACCGAATCGCCGCCGCCCAGCACCTTGGCCGCAAAGCCGTTTTCCTGCAGTTGGGCCACCGCATGTTCCGTGTTTTTTCCGGCGGTGTCCGGTATGGAAGCCTCCATCCGCTCCTTCTCCGCCGGGGTGTAGCGGCGGGGGGTGTCGTAATATTCCAGGGTATCCTCGATCACCCGGGCCACCACCGGACCAGCCAGCGTGCCGCCGCTGCTGGTGTAGGTGTGGGGCTCATCCAGCACGATAAGCACCGCAATGCGCGGGTCCTCAATGGGGGCCACTCCGATGAAGCTGGCCACCCGGGCTTTTTCGTCCTCCGAGTCCAGCTTTTGGCTGGTACCGGATTTTCCGCCCACCGCATAGCCCGCCACATAGGCGTTTTTGCCGCCGCCCTCCTGCACCACGCTCTGCATCAGCTGGCGCATGGTGGCGCTGGCCTCCTCGCTGATGACCTGCCGCTTCACGGTGGGCTCGGTCTGCTGTACCACATCCCCCTGCGGACTCACCACCTGCTCCACCACATAGGGCTGCATCAGCTTGCCGCCGTTCACGATGGCACTTACCGCCGTGATCACCTGGATGGGCGTGATCTTGCTGGACTGGCCGAAAGCGCAGCTTGCCAGCTCCACCGGACCCGTCCGGTGTTCCAATTGGACTAAAACAAAACAGGCGGGAAACAGTTCTGGTCCTGCTTCCCGCCTATTTTATGACTCATAAGATATTGATCAACCAGCTTCGCTGCAATACTCCTTTTTCAGCAACGCCATCAGCGCATACAGCCGTTCGTCCTTGATGGAGTAACGCACGAACTGGCCCTGCTTTTCGGCCTGGACCAGCTGGCCCGCCCGCAGCTTTTGCAGATGCTGCGACAGAGCCGGTCCACTGATGCCCGGCACCGTTCCCGCCAGCTCACCCACCGTCATGGGCTTTTCCAGCAATGCGCACAGGATCAGCAGCCGGTTCTCATTGGCCAGCTGGCCCATCAGCTCCGCAATTTGCCGTGCCTGTTCCCGCATGGCTCACGCCTCCTTTTTGCCGCATCCGGTGCAGCCCGCGCAGCCTTTGGCGGAGCAGGCAGTCTGCTCCTTGCCCTCCCGGGGCGCGCGCAGCTTGCAGATCAGCTGGGTCATGGTGCCCATGGGGCAGAACACGCACCAGCTGCGGGGTTTGAACAGCGCCATCACGATCCAGCCGATCAGGTTGGAGGTGAGCATCAGGCTGTAGAACCCGAATGCGAACTGGGCCACCCAGGGCGCCGCCTCTCCGTTATAGGCCCAGTCCCAGGGCAGGCGGAAGGTCCAGAACAGCTTGACGGTCTCGCTCAGATTCTGTGCCCCCGAGCCCACCAGGTAAGTGACCCAGAGCATCTGAAAGAACATGGCGAAGAAAAAGACGAGAAATCCGTACCGGAACCACTTGGAGCGCATCCAGTTCGGGGTGGGGCGGTTGGCGCTGAGTTTCAGCTTGCCGCCCAGCAGCGAGAGAAACTGCCCCCGGTCACAATAGCGGTTGCAGTAGAGCTTGCTGCCGCCGAAGATGGCAATGATCAGCGGCAGGCAGAAGAAGATCATGCCCAGCCAGGCGAACAGGATATTGAAAAAGCCCAACGCCAGATAGATGGGCGTGACGATCCACAGGTAATCGTACCAGTGCTTTTGCTGCTTCTTCACGGCTGCATCCCCCTTTCCTTCAGTTCAATGGCCCCTGCCGGGCATTCCTTGGCACAGCGGCCGCAGCCCACACAGCGGGCTTCGTCCACCCGTGCCTCCACTCCGTGCCACACGGCGATGGTCTCCATCGGGCAGACCTTCACACAGCAGCCGCAGGCCACACAGTAGTCCCGGTCCACCCGGGCGTAACGTTTTGACGGCATATGTTCCCCCTTGCCGCGCGCCCCGGATACGGATGACCAAACCGGGCCGCGCTTTTCGTTTAAGTATTTAAGTAAATACTAATATAATAAAATTCACCGGCCTTGTCAAGACCGGCGCAAAAAAACGGCCAAGGCCGCATCCACTGCCAGGCAGGGATGCGGCCTTGACCGCTTATGAGGTTGGGGCGGGCGGATGCGGCCTGCCTTGTGGGCCCAGGCAGCCGCAACTCAGCGCCCCAAGTTGGGGAACAGATGCTTACTTAACCAGCTTCTTGAACTCGTCAGCCACGAACTGGACCTTGGGTCCGATGATGACCTGAACGCTGGTCTTGCCCGGGCGAACTACGCCAGCAGCACCAGAAGCCTTGATCTTCTTCTCATCCACCAGCAGGCGGTCCTTGACCTCCAGACGCAGGCGGGTGATGCAGTTGTCAACGCTGGTCACGTTCTCAGCGCCGCCAACGCCTTCCAGGATGGCAGCGGCCATGGCAGCATAGTTGCTGCTGCTCAGCTCGATGTTCATCTCGGCGGCAGTGTCGTCGTCCTCACGGCCGGGGGTCTTCAGATCCAGCTTGGTGATCAGCACACGGAAGATCACGTAGTACAGAACGAAGAATACCAGGCCGATGGGGATCAGCAGCCAGGAGTTCATGGCGAAGGGAGCCTTGAAGCTCAGGAACCAGTCAACGAAGCCAGCGCTGAAGTTGAAGCCCGCACGGATGGGCAGGGCAGCCACGATGCCAACGGACAGGCCGGTCAGCAGAGCGTGAACAACGTACAGAGCGGGAGCCAGGAACATGAAGGAGAACTCCATGGGCTCAGTAACACCGGTCAGGAAGGAGCACAGGGCAACGGACAGCAGGATGCCGGCGGTAACCTTCTTCTTCTTGTCCTTGGCGGTGTGGTACATGGCCAGAGCAGCACCGGGCAGACCGAACATCATGACGGGGAAGAAGCCAGCCTGGTACATACCGGTCTGACCCAGAACGCCGCCTTCCATGGTGCCCCAGAACTTGCCGATATCGTTGATGCCGGCAACGTCGAACCAGAACACGCTGTTCAGAGCGTGGTGCATGCCGATGGGGATGAGCAGACGGTTCAGGAAGCCGTAGATACCGGCGCCCACAGCGCCCAGACCCAGCACGCTCTCACCGACCCATACCAGGAAGCCGTACACAACGGGCCATACGAAGTACAGGGGGATGCAGACCACCAGAGTGGTGAGCACGGTCATGATGGGCACGAAACGACGGCCCGCAAAGAAGCCCAGGAAGTCGGGCATGTTGGTCTTGTAGAACTTGTTGTAGCACCCGGCAGCGATCAGGCCGCACAGGATACCGATGAACTGGTTGTTGATCTTGGCGAACGCCGCGGGAACGGTGGCGTCAGCGCCCAGGATCAGCTGCACCACACCGGTGCCGAGCATGGTCTGCACGGTCAGCCAGGAAATGATGGCAGCCAGTGCAGAGGTACCTTCCTGATCCTTGGACATGCCGATGGCTACGCCCAGAGCGAACAGAATGGCCATGTTGTCGATCAGAATGCCGCCGGCCTTAATGAGCAGCAGAGCCAGCAGGCTGTTGGCGCCCCAGCCGGTGGGGTCGATCCAGTAACCAATACCCATCAGGATACCGCCGATCGGCAGGCAGGCCACGGGCAGCATCAAAGACTTGCCCAAGCGTTGCAAAAATCGCATCATAAGTAATATCCTCCTAACACAGATTCCGGCGCCCGGCCGCAATGCCGGAGCGTCGAATTATCAGCACAGGGGCGGCCGGCCCACAGCCGCCCCTCTTTGCCCAAACTTACAGGTTGGCCTTCAGGAACTCGGCCATGGAGGCAGCCGCAGCCTCCTCGTCAGCGCCGTCAAAGGTCAGGGTCAGTTCCATACCCTGCTTGGCAGCCAGCTTCATCACGCCCATGATGCGCTTGGCATCCACGGAGGTGCCGTTCACAGCAACGGTCACGTTGCAGGCGTTCTTGGCGGCCTCTTTTACCAGCAGGCCGGCGGGACGGGCGTGCAGGCCCAGGGGATCGGCGATTACATGTTTGATTTCTTTCATTGAATTATACCTCGCTTTCGCAAACTTTCTTTCTCAATTCCAAAACCCGGCCGGGCGATACCGACAACTCGTCGTAGCCCATATCCAGGAAGGTTTCCGTCAGGGAGAGATCCGCGCCCAGCTCGCCGCAGATGCCGCACCAGATGCCCTCAGCATGGGCATTCTCGGCGATCATGCGCAGCAGCGCCAGCACCGCCGGGTGATGGGGATCGTAGAACTCATCCAGCTTGGCATTCTGCCGGTCGATGGCCAGAGTGTACTGGGTCAGATCGTTGGTGCCAACGCTGAAGAACTGGACCTCCTTGGCCAGCTCGCGGCTGAGCACCGCGGCGGCGGGAGTCTCGATCATGATGCCCAGCTCCACCTCACCGAAGGCAATGCCCTCGGCGGTCAGCTCGGCCTTGATGGTCTCACAGAAGGCCTTGATGCGGCGAACCTCGTCCACCGAGATGATCATGGGGAACATGATGCACACGGGGCCGAAGGCGCTGGCCCGGTAGATGGCCCGCAGCTGCGGCCGGAAGATGTCCTCCCGGGTCAGGCAGATGCGGATGCCCCGGTAGCCCAGGGCGGGGTTTTCCTCGTGGTCCAGACCGAAGTAGTCCACCTGCTTGTCGGCGCCGATGTCCAGGGTACGGATGACCACCGGGCGGCCCTGCAGGCCTTCCACCACCTTGCGGTAAGCCTCAAACAGCTCCTCCTCGGTGGGGAAGGTGTCGCGGCCCAGGTAGAGGAACTCGCTGCGCAGCAGGCCCACGCCCTCGGCGTCGCCCTCCAGCACGTACTTCACGTCGTCCGGGTTGCCGATGTTGGCAAACAGCTTCAGCTTGCGGCCGGTCTTGGAAACGGTGGGCTTGCCACGGTAGGCCTCCAGCTGCTGGCGGTAGGCCTGGGCCTCATCCCGCTTTTTCTCCATGGCAGCCTGGGTGGCCTCGTCCGGCTCGATGTAGTAGCGGCCCTCGAAGCCGTCCACGATCATCAGCTTGCCGTCCAGCTCGTCGTCCAAAGTAATCTGAGCCTGCACCAGAGAAGGAATGTTCATGATGCGGGCCAGGATGGCGGTGTGGCTGTTGGAAGAGCCCTGGCGGGTCACAAAGGCCAGGATCTTATCCTTGGGCAGCTGCACGGTCTCGCTGGGGGTCAGGTCCTCGGCCACCAGGATGCCGGGCTCCTCCATGGAGAAGCCGGTCTTGCCGCCGCACAGGATGTTCACCAGGCGGGTGGCCATATCCTTTACGTCCACCGAGCGGGCCTGCATGTAGGCATCGTCCATGGCGGCAAAGGCTGCGCTGAACGCGTCGCCGGTCTCATGGGCCGCCTGGGCAGCGCTTGCGCCGCCGGCGATCATGTCCTGCACGCCCTCCAGGTAATCCAGGTCGTCCAGCATCATCATCTGAACGTCCAGGATCATGGCCTGCTCTTCGCCGATCTCCCGCTTGGTCTTTTCAAACAGCTCGGTCAGCTGAGCGCGGGCCGTCTCGCGGGCCTCGTCGAATTTCTTCTGCTCGGCGGCGGCGTCGCCGCAGGAGCCGGGCAGCTCCGCCTGCTGATGGCGGTACACATAGGCACGGCCGATGGCCACGCCGGAAAATACGGGTCTACCGGTACCCTCACGCATTACGCCTGTTCTCCTCTCTTTTTATTCCTTGACCAGAGTCAGAATGGTGTCGCCCTCGCTCACGGCAGCGCCGGTGTGGGCGTTCACTTCCTTGTAATCCGCGGTGTTGCAGATCACCATGGGGGTGATGGTGTCGAAGCCGGCGGCGGCCACAGCCTCCCGGTCGAACTCGATCAGCAGCTGGCCTGCCTTCACATGGTCGCCGGTCTTGGCGTGGGTGGTGAAGTGCTCGCCCTTCAGTGAGACGGTCTCCAGGCCCACGTGGATCAGCACCTCAGCGCCGCAGTCCGCCTTCAGGCTTACCGCGTGACCGGTGTCGAACATCAGGTCCACGGTGGCGTCGCAGGGGGCGACCACACGGTTGCCGGTGGGCTTCACCGCAACGCCCTTGCCCAGGATCTCCTCACCGAAGGTGGGATCGCTCACCTGGTTCAGGGGAACGGCCTCGCCGGCCACCGGCGCGCCCAGCGTGATGCCGCTGGATTTCTTGCCAAACAGTTTGTCGAAAATGCCCATGATAATGGTTCCTTCCTTTCCTTGATCGTCCTGTGTTATACAAAATCGAAATGGTTTCGGGGTCTGTTAATTATTGTTACGCGGCGCAGTGCTCAAACTTTCCTGCAGGTGCGGTGCAGGCTGGCGGCCAGATAGGCCTCCTCCTCAGGGGGCAGCCTGGTGCCGCTGCGGCTGCCCAGCCCTTCCACGATCTGCTGGGCGCAGTGGAATTCCTCCGGATAGCACTGCCGCACCGCCTCCACGAAGCGGGGGTCCTTCTGGGTCTGCTTCTGGCCGGAAAAAGCCCGGAACACCAGGAATTTCAGGTGCACGGTGAATTCGTCGTAAAAGCCGCTTTCCTGGTCCAGATTCAGCCGGGGCCAGCCCGCCAGGCTGGTGAGCACGTCGTGCAGGGTCTGGGTGATGCGCAGGGTATCCTGAATGGAGTTCTCATACTCCGCGTTTACCAGATGCAGCGCGATGTTGGCGGCCTCGTCGTCCGGGAAGCGGATGCCCAGCTCCTGCCAGAGCAGCTCCAGGCCGTATTTGCCCAGCGCGTACTCCCGCGGGTAGAAGGTGCGTACCTCCGCCAGCAGGGTGTTCTGGAACACGGTGCCCTGGCGCAGGCGCTCGATGGCAAAACAGATGTGGTCGGTGAGGGTCAGATAGACGCTGGGGCAGAGCCTGCGGCCCAGATCCTGTGTGGCCCGGTCCACGATGCGGCTGCACAGCTCGATCTGCTGGCTCGGCAGCGTGGAGAACAAATCGGTCAGGCGGCGCGCCTCGTCCGGCGTCTGCATACGGAACAGCTTTTCCACCTTGGTCTCATCCAGCTCATCGCCGCTGCGAAGGGCAAACCCAAGCCCGCGGCCCATGGCGATCACTTCCTGGCCGTTTTCGTCCAGGCAGGACACAACGTTATTGTTGATGGATTTCAATACCTTCATTCGCACGTTCCTCTCGCCCCGGTCAAGGCAATAAAAAAAACCATATTCAAAACTCTCCTCCGCGTTTGCGGAAGAGACGTGTTTGAATATGGTCTTGCCTGCCGTACAGTAACAACCCACTGTTCTTGTCAGCTAAATCTTACCAACCCGTTCACAGACTGTCAATATTTTTCCAGAGAATCGAATTCTTTTCTATTGTTTGCACAAACATTTTTTCGCTAATTTGTGCAATTCATGCCTTGAAATTTGGTTGGATTTGTGGCCTTACAGGCTTGCCAGCAGGTCCTTTGCCTGGCGCACCAGGGCAGGGTCGGTGTATTCCCGCAGATATTCGTCCGCCACAGGCAGGCCCATGGGCACGCCCTGACGGCGGAAGGTCATGGGGCTTTCCACTGCTTTTTTGGCGGAGAAATGGAACTGGCGCACGCCGGCGGCGGCCAGCTTTTCCATGTTGCCGGGATTCACGCCGCTGCCTGCCAGGATGTTCACCCGGCCATCGGCCCGCTGCACCAGCTGGGTCAGCAGAGGGATGCCCTGCTCGGCCTTTGCCTGCTGGCCGGAGGTGAGGATGGTATCAAAGCCCAGCTCCACCGCGTCCTCCAGCGCCTCGAAGGGATCACGGCAGACGTCGAAGGCCCGGTGCAGGGTGCGATGCAGCCCGCCCGCGGCCGCCGAACAGCGGGCCAGGAATTCCTTATCCAGCGCACCGTTGGGAAGCAAAGCCCCCAGCACTACGCCGTTCACGCCCAGGGCGCGGCACTGTTCGATCTCCCACAGGGTGGCCTCCTGCTCGGCGGGGGTGAAGCAGAAATCCCCGAAGCGGGGACGCAGCAGCACGTTCACCGGAATGTGCACCTGGTCCATGACCTGGCGCACCAGCGCGATGGAGGGGCTGGTGCCCCCGATGATCAGATTGCCGCACAGCTCCAGGCGGTCGGCGCCGCCCGCCTGGGCGGCCAGAGCGGATTCCAGCGAATCCACGCAGATCTCCAGCAGATGTTCCATGGTATTAACTCCTTTTCGCTTGGCCCTGGCCCGGCAGATACCGGGGCGACCGTTTGGGGTTATTGTACACCATGCGCCGGGTCAGGGCAAGCGGGGGCGGCATTCTCCTCCCCGCTTTTTTCCAGCTCCACCCAGTCGCCCTGGCTTTTCAGCCACATATCCAGTCCGTTGCCGCTGAACACCTCGGCCTCCGCGATGGGGTAGCCCCGATCGTCGTGCCCCACCACCCGGCTGGTGGGCAGCCGGTCCAGCACCGCCTCCAGATTGGGCCCGGTGTAGACAAAGCGCACCTTTTCCAGCTTGCCGCCGTACATGAACTGGATGCGCTTGCGCATCTCGCCCTCCTGGAAGCGGTCTTTATAAGGGACCCGGAAATGCTCATCGGTCACCTGCAGATCAGCGATACGGTCGATGCGGTAGATGGTGGGGCTTTTGTCCTGCGGGTTGTCGAAATGCTCCTGCCGGTCGATGCCCCGGATGAACGCAGCAAGATAAAAATAGTATTCGCTGAACAGGATGCCCACCGGCTCCACCACCCGCTCGCAGAGGGTGCCGTCCATCTTGCTGTAGCGGATGCGCAGCACCCGCTGCTCCTTCACGGCGGTGCCCAACTGCCAGAGCGACTCGATGAACCGGCGGCCGTGATGGGGCTCCACATAGTGGAACCGCTCATTCTGAATCAGTGCCACCACCTGCTGCAGCTGCGCGGCGGGAGTGCAGCCCTGAATGAGCTTGTCCAGGATGGGGAACATCTCCTCCTTGACCATGGAGCGGCTCTCCAAAAGGATCTTGCAAACGGCCAGCACCTCGCTGTTGGTCAGGCTGGTGGGTTCCTGCCGGGTGAGACGGTAGCCCTTTGCCTGAGGCTCGTACACCACCTCCCGGCCGTCGCGGCCCTCGGCGAAAAAGGCCTTCAAATCGTCCAGGTCCCGCTGGATGCTCTTTTCGGTCACCCCAAAGCGGACGGCATATTCTTTTTTGTTGATCACCCTCCCCGCCAGAAGCTCCTGTTGAAGGCTCAGAAGCCGGTGCTGCTTGCGGGCCACGCCGGTATCATTCACGCCATTCCCCTCCTATGATAAAACAAAAATTGTTATTATTTATTCTTTCAGTATACCCGTTGACATAATACTTTTCAATATAGTCCATAATATCAATACTAATTTGAACACAGGTTTCAAATACACTAAAGTAAAGAAAACACAATCAAAACATACAAGCAAGGGAGAGAGAGATGGCAGAAAGCAAAGCGATCGCACAGCAGGTGGGCGCGCGCATCCGTCAGCTGCGCACGGAGCGGGGCATGAGCCTGGAAAAGCTGGCCCTGGAATGCGGCATGAACCCGGCCTTTCTGGGCCATGTGGAGCGCGGCCTGCGCTGCCCCACCATATACACCCTGGCCCGGGTCTGTGGCGGGCTGGGCGTCAGCCTGGCCGAGCTGTTCCTGGCCGCGCCGGACAAGGAAAACGGCAGCGCCGCCGCCATCCAGCACGTGACCGACCGGATGCGCCGGCTCAGCCCCCGCCAGGCCAAGGCGGTGGCCCGCCTGGTGGATGACGCCCTGGAGCTGCTGGACTCCTGAGCCGCGTCGTTTTCTATATGCTACGCCTTTCTATGGACATACATTTGTCCATGGAAAGCGAATTGCGACGGAACACAAGCAAAAAAGCGCGGATGCTGCCCATTGGCACGCATCCGCGCTTTTTGGTTTGTCAGACAATGCTTTTGGCCAGCTGATACCACAGCTGCTCCCTGCCGCAGCCAGCCCGCCGCCCGGCAGACACCGTCAGCACCTGCACCTGCCGCCCCAGGCAACCGGCGGCCGCCTGCTGCAAAAGCCACTCGCTGTTTTCCTGGCGGCCAAAGCGGCACAGCTTCGGCTGGCTTGGCCGTCCCGCCTGTATCGCCAGCGCCGGGAACCGTTCCAGGGGCGTTGCCTTGCCCCCGCAGGCCCTGCGCCAGACCCGCTGTGCCCGAAGCCTGCCGCCCCGGCCGGGGGCCGCAAACAGAATCACCAGCTTTTTGCGTTCGGGCCCGCCGCCGGTTTGCAGAAACCGGGTCAGGCACTCCCGCTGGCCGCGCCCCGCCGGACAGCGCCACAGCTGCCAGTTTCCCAACGGCTGCGGCTCCCCGCTTCGGGTCCGCTGTGCGCCCAGTGCCCGCAGCAGCAGACGTTCTTCGCCGCCCGGCTCCCCCAGCAAAAGCAGGTCTGCCCCCTGGGCGAATCCCTTCCGGGCCAGACGAAGGCATTCGGCCTTCTCCGCTCCGGTCATGCCGGTACCGTCCAGCCAGACGGCAAAGGCCCGGGGCAGCGGCGCGCCGTTCACGGCTCCACCGCCATGAGCACCAGGCGAAGGCTGTCCGGCTGCTCCAGGTCGAACGCACTTCCCCACAGCACCTCCAGCTCTCGGGTCTGCTTTACCGTTCCATGCCACAGTTCCACCACCTCTTCCAGCCTGCAATCCACACTGGCCCCGATGCTCACCACCAAAGCCCCTTTCTTCGGCATTTGCCAGTCCTGGGCGGCCAGACTGGCGGCGATGCTCTGATTTTTTTCGCCGCCGCTGGCCTGCGCCAGCGCCAGCGACGCCCGAGAAGCTGCCCAAAGCCGCTGCATCAGCATCCTTCGGTCCAGCGTGGTGGCCAGGCTGGGCGTACAGAACAGCTCATGCAGCGCACTCAGCTCCTCTTCCGGGCTCAGTGCACTTTGCAACGTCACACAGCCCCGGGCGGGCAGTATCCGGGCATTTTTCAGCCCGCCCGGATTCCACAGCACCAGTGCCCCCCGCTGCCGCGCCCACCGGGCCAGCTCAGCCACCTCCCGGTACGCCTCTGCCCCGACGGTGAGATAGAGCAGCTCTGCCCCGGCAGCCTGGTCCGCGCCGCTCTGCATCAGGCAAAACGGGGCTTTTTCCTCTTTGCCGCCGATCTCCCGGGCCATCCATTCCCCCTGTTCCCCCGCTGCCACGGCCAACAGCCGCAGCGGCCGGTTCCGCTGCCCGGTCCAAACGTCACACATGGGCTTTCTCCCCCCTTGTTTTGATCACTGTACCAGTATAACGGCAGCGATGGACAGGGCCCTGTCCATATTCTTCCAGTTTTTAAAAATTTTCGTCTCTGCCTTCCGTTCAAAGCCCAGAGACGCTTTCTTTTTCCGGTTCGGGCCGGGCGAAGGCCAGGCGAAGCTCCACCTGCCCGCCCTCCTGCACATAAATCCCCCGGATCAGCTGGCCCAAAAGGGGCCGGTCCGGCTGCTCCAGCGCCAGCAGCCGGGCCACCCGCTGTTCCAGCCAGGCCGGGCCCGGCCCCGGCTCTGTTTCGGCCGCAGCCTGCCATTGGCGGCGCAGCTCCTCCTCCCTGCTCTGCAGCCGGGCGGCGGCCGCTGCATATTCTCCCGCGCCGATCAAGCCCTCCAGCCGGTCAGCATAGGCCTGGCGGCGCTGGGTTGCCAGCCGGTCCAGCCTGGCCTGCAGGCGGGCCGGGTCCGGCCGGTCCGGACGGAGCTGCGCCTGCAAGCGAACCGCCAGAAGAGCCGGGTCCGCCACAGCCTGCAACAGGGGCCGCAGCTGCCGGACCACCAGCTGCTCCAGCTTATCCTCCCGCAGGCGGTGGGCGGTGCAGCGGGCCGGGTCTTTGGCGTATGTACCGCAGATGAAATAACAGTAGCGCCCCACCCGGTGGGGATACATCCGGCCCCCGCACCCGGCGCAGAACACAAGCCCGCTGAGCGGATGCTCCGCCTTTTGCCCCGCGTACCGCCGGTTGCCCAGAAGGCACTGGACCTGCCGGAACTCCTCCTCGCTCACCAGCGACAGATGGGCGTTTTCGCACACCACCCACTGGGCCGGCGGCACCGCCCGCCGGGTGTGCACCTTGTAGCTGGTCATCTCGGTCACGTGCTGGGTCAGCGCGCCCCGGTAGGTGGGCAGGGTCAGAATGCGCCGCAGGGTGGCGGTGCTCCACCGGCCCCCTTCCCGTCCTGCCCGCCGGGCCGCCGGAGAGGGGATGCCGCCCTCTTCCAGCCGCCGGGCAATCTGGCTCAGGGTCCACCCGGCCAGGAACAGCCGGTAGATCTGTTTCACCACCGGGGCGGTATCCTCCTCCGGCAGCAGGTGGTATTTGTCCGCCGGGTCGATGCGGTAGCCGAAGGGGGCCTGCCCGCCCAGAAATTTTCCCTCTCGCTGCAAGGTGCGCTTGGCCCGCAGTACCTTGGCGCTGCAATCCTTGGCATACAGCTCGTTGAGCAGGAATTTGAACACGCTGGGGTCCAGGCTTTCCCGGCTGGCGGTCTGGGTGTCGTAGCCGTCATTCACCGCGATGTAGCGCACCCCCAGCCGCTGGAAGGTCTCCTCCACCAGGGTGAGCGCCTGGCCGCAGTTGCGCCCCAGCCGGGAAAGATCGGTGGTGGCAAAGCAGCGGATGCGGCCGCTTTGCAGCTGGGCCATCAGCCGCTGGAAGCCCGGCCGGTCGAAGTCGGTGCCGGTATAACCATCGTCCTGAAATTCCGCCACCACCCGATACCCATTTTCGGTGGCCCACCGGTGCAGATAGGCGCGCTGATTGGCGATGGACCCGCTCTCGCCGCCCTCGCCGTCCGCCGCACTCAGGCGCAGGTAGAGGGCAATGGGCTCGCTCATCTCTTTTCCACCTCCTGTTCCCACTCCTCCTGCCAGAGCGCCGCGCTCCGGCAAAGAAACTGCCAGACCAGCTCCTCCATCGCCGGGCTGTTCTCCTCAAACACCAGCTCCACCTCCAGATGCTGCTTCAAACCGCCGCTCCCCCTTTCGTCCTTTGCCTTTGCAGCCATTCTATGCGCTGAAAAAAACGGGCATGCGGCGTTTTGGTCAAACCATTCGCCGGACCCATCCGGTCGGCGGTGTAAAACTCGCTTTTGGCGGGTTCGGCGGGCAGGTCGATGCCGGTGGCCTCCCGCAGCCCAAAGGCCGCAAAGTAATCGCAGAAGGCATCTTTCCCCAGCCGCTGGCCGATCTGGATGAAGCTCTGGTTGCAGCTGTTCTGCAGTGCCTGGGCCAGGTTCTGGGGTCCGTGCTGGTTCCGGTTGGCGCAGTGGAAGTGCACCCCCGACACCCCGTAGGACTCTCCACAGAAAAAGCTGTCGCCGGTGGTGACCACGCCCGCGTCCAGCGCGGCGGCAGCGGTGATGAGCTTGAACACCGAGCCGGGCTCGTACAGATCGCTCACCGCCTTGTTCCGCCACTGGGTCTGCTGGGCCAGGGTGAGGGCCTGGGCCCTCTCCTCGCCGGTGAGGGAATCCACCTGGGCGCGCAGGGCTTCGTCCTGGATCACCCGGGGCTCGTTGGGGTCGTAGTCGGGCTTTGTGGAGATGGCCAGGATGCGTCCGGTGTCCACCTCCATCACGATGCCCACCCCGCGGGCGGAAACGCTGTACTCCTTCACCGCGGCGGAAAGATAGTTTTCCAGATAATGCTGGATGTTCGCGTCCACCGTGAGCTTCAGACTGTTGCCCTGCACCGGCTCCACATAGGTGTCGTAGTCGGTGGGCATGTCGTAGCCCCAGGCGTTCTTGGCGCTGAGCACCCGGCCGTCCTGCCCGGTGAGCAGGCTGTTGTATTCCAGTTCCAGCCCGGCCACGCCCTGATTGTCCACGTTGGTGAAGCCCAGCAGGCTGGCGGCAAAATCCCCCTCCGGGTACCAGCGCTTGGTGTCCTGCAAGATGAGGATGCCCTGCCAGTCGTTCTCCAGACAGGCGGCGCGCACCGCGTCGGCGGTTTCCTGATTCACCCGGCGCTTGAGCAGCGCGTCGTTGCTTTTGCGCTGGCTTAGCTTTTCCAGCACATCCGCTTCGTCCAGCTCCAGAAGCTGCGCCAGCGCGGCGGCGGCTTCGGCCACATCCTCGTCCGCCATCTCCCGGGGCACTGCCCGGATGGTCCAGCAGCTGGCGGACACCGCCAGCGGGGTGCCGTTTGCGTCCAGAATATCTCCTCTCGGTGCGGGGACCACACTGTCCCGCAATTGCTGGCCCGCAGCCCGCTGGGCGTAAAAGTCGTATTCATGGATCTGTAAATACCAAAGCCGCCCCACCAGGGTGGAAAAGCACACGGCTACAAAAAAACCGGCCGCCAGCCGGGTGCGCAGCTTCATTCCCCGGTCCTGGGCGGCCTGCGGTGTTTGTTTTTGCAAAAAAATCGCCCCCCTTCGCTCATTTATATGAGCCGAAGGGGGGCTGTGATGTGTTTTTACAGGCGGTTGGCCCGCTGCCTTGCCACCAGGGTGGAGCAAAGGCCGAAGGGGGCCGCCAGAGTGCTTAAAAAGATAGAGCCCACCGCATAGTCCAGCGCGGCGTCCTGTGCGCCATGCAGGCCCCAGGTGACGGTCATGACGAAGAACCAGAGCACGGGAAGCAGTACCACGCCCACGCCCCACAGACCCATGATCCGCCTGCGGGGCCGGGGCTGGGTCCAGTCCACCCGTGCGCCCTGCATGCTGCACCAGCAAAGGGCGATGAGCAGCAAAGTGGCGCTGACAAAACCGCCACGAACCAGCTGGAGCAGGACCCCTGCTGCCAGAACCAGCGAGGCCACGCGCCAGCCCTTGCCGGACCGGAGCCTGGAAACGGTCTCCACCGGCTGGTATTCGGGCAATGGCTGCCGGTAGACGGGCTGCCGCTCCGGCTGCTTTGACTGTTCCTGCGGCTCGGGCGCGGGCGCGGGGGCCGGGCCGTTGCGCCAGGCCTGCTCCTCGTGGGTGAGCGGGCGGTCCGGCTCGGCCTTCTGCTCCGGCGCAGCCTGGGCCGGGGCGGCATCCACCGCCGCGAAGTCGAACTGCTGGCCCTCCTCCTGCTCGCCCTGGCCCAACTGGATGATCTTGCCCGCCCGGCGCTGGGCCCGGCTGGCATACTGCTCCACCGCCTGCTGCTCCGCGGCACGGCGGGCGGCCCGGGCGGCCTTTGCGGCGGCGCGGCGGGCCTCGGCGCTGTTTTGCTGGGGAGAAACGGCGGGCGCCGCAGGGGCGGCGGGGCTCTCCTGCTCCATCACTGCCATGCTCACGCCCTGGCGGGCAGCCCGCATGGCGGCGGTGAAGGCTTTATGCAGCGCGTCAAAGCCCTCCGGGTCCTCTTCCGGGTGGCAGGTGCGTGTTTTCTGCGCATAGGCGTGCCGGATGGCCGCCTTATCGGTGGTGGGCGCAATGCCCAAAACCTCCCAGATGCTCATAGCGTTTCGTCCTCATCCTCATCCGGTTCATCGTCCGGATCGTCAAAGCCGGAAAAATCCAGCCCTTCCAGCGAGAGACCGGCCTCCAGCCGGTCCAGCAGGTCCTTGATGCGTGCCCGGGCCCGCAGGATACGTCCGTTCTCCTGGCTGGCCAGCGCCTCGCCGAACAGCTGCACCGCCTGGCCGATGATCTGGCGCTCCTCGCCCAGGGCCTCCTGCCACAGGCGTTCGCCCTTGGCCAGCAGCAGGCGGTTTTCCTGCTGGTCCCGGGGGTGGATCTTCAGTCCCTCCAGCTCCTTCAGGCGGCGGCGGGCCTGCTCCTCGGTCAGGCCGCTGCCCTGACCCACCAGAACGGTGCTGATGGTGCGGCCGGTGGTCAGACTGGTGGCCTCCACCTCCAGAATGCCGTTGATATCATAGGTAAAGCGCACGTCCGCGCCCTCTTTTCCGGCGGGGGCGGCGGGCACCGGCAGATCCAGCTCGCCCAGCTTCTGGTTCTCGCGGCAATACATCTCCTCGCCCTGGAACACCTGGATGCGCAGCCGGGTCTGGCCGTCGCTGGTGGTATAGTACCGCTCCACCTTGCTGGTGGGCAGGGCGCTGTTGCGCTCGATGATGGGGCTCATGAGCAGGTTGTCCTCATCCGCCGGGTTGTACACGCCCACACCCAGGGTAAAGGGGCAGATGTCGGTGAGGACCAGCTCCTTCACCTCGGTGCGGCGCTCCTTCATGGCGGCATACATACCCGCGCCCAGGGCCACCACCGTGTCCGGGCTGCCAGGGTTGGCCAGCTTCTGGCCCAGCAGGTGGTTTAAGTACTGGCGCACCACCGGCATCTTGCAGCTGCCGCCCACCGGCACCACCGCCTGCAGCTCGCTGGGGGAAAGGCCGCTGTCCTTCAAGGCCCGCAGCAGCGGAGTGCGCATGCGGCTGAACAGGGTCTGGGCCTGCTGAATGAGCATCTGACCGGTGAGGGCCATGGAGCCCTTCAGGCCATCCAGCTCCAGTACCATCAGCGCCATGGGAGACTGGGTCAGAGTCTGCTTGCACTGCTCGGCCTGCCGCAGCAGGATCGCCCGCTGGCGGGGCTGCAGCGCCTGATAGTCGATGCCGTTTTTCTGGCAGTACATGTGGGCGATGGCCGCGTCGAAGTCGTTGCCGCCCAGGGCGTTGTCGCCGCTGACAGCCAGAATGTTCACCACGTTCTCAAAGCAGTCCACCACCGAGACATCCAGCGTACCGCCGCCGAAGTCGTAGACCAGAAAGGCCGCGTCGCCCTTTTCCGGGTCGTAGCAGGCCAGCGCGGCGGCGCTGGGCTCGTTGATGAGCCGGTCCACAGTCAGGCCGGCCAGCTGGCCCGCCCGCTTGGTGGCAGCCCGCTGGGCATGGTTGAAGTAGGCGGGCACGCTGACCACCGCTTCGGTGACCGGCTCGCCCAGAAAGGCCTCGGCGTCCTGCTTGAGCTGGCGCAGCACCAGGGCGGACAGCTCCTCCGGGCTGTATTCCCGCCCGGCCAGGGTGAACACCCGGTCGGTGCCCATGCTGCGCTTGAACGCGGTGGCGCTGCGCTCCGGGTGGCTGACCAGCCGCTCCCGGGCGGGCGCGCCCACCAGCACGGTGCCGTCCTCATCGATGCTCACCGCGCTGGGGGTCAGAGTCTCGCCGTAGGCGTTGGGGATCAGCTGGCTGCGGCCGTCCTTCCAGACGGCGGCCAGACTGTTGGTGGTTCCAAGGTCGATGCCAAGAATGGCCATAGGTCGTTTTCCTGCCTTCTTTCGATAGAATGGCCGGGGCTGCTTGTTGGCAAAGCCGCCCCGGCGTGGCCGCCCGTCCGGGCGGCAGGGGTCATTTCAGCCCGATCTGGGCCGCGTATTCCAGAATCAGCTCCCGCTCCAGGAAGGGGGTCTTTTTGCCCATCCGGTCCCGGTAGGTCTCGTGGCCTTTGCCGATCACCGCGATCAAATCGCCCTTCTGGGCATGGTCCAGCGCGTAATGCAGCGCGTCCAGACGATCCGGGATCTCCACATAGGGCACGTCCGGGTTACCCTGGGCGATGCCGATCTTGATGTCCTTGATGATCTGCTCCACCGACTCAAAGCGGTTGTTGTCCTCGGTGAGGATCAGGAAATCCGCCTTGCGGCTAGCCACCTCGCCCATGCCGTAGCGGCGCAGGCGGCTGCGGTCACCGCCACAGCCGAACAGCACCACCAGCCGCTTGGGCTCATAAGCCCGCAGGGTGGAGAGCAGGCTCTCGGCACCGGCCTCGTTGTGGGCAAAGTCGATGAGCACGGTGAAGTCCTTGCTCACCGGTACCAGCTCCACCCGGCCCTTGACCGAGATGTTCATCAGCCCGTCGTGGATGGCGTCGTGGGCAACGCCCAGCACACGGCCCACCGCGATGGCGGCCAGGCTGTTGTACACGCTGAACTCGCCGGGCATGTTCACCTTCACGTCCATATCCTCCCGGCCGGACACATGGAACCGGATGCCCAGGAAGTTTTCCTGCCGCAGCAGGTGCAGCTCGCTGGCCCGGAAGTCCGCCTCGCGATGCATGCCGTAGGTGACCAGCTTGCAGGTGTGGCCCGCCAGCAGGGTGCTGCAGTTCTTGTCGTCCACATTCACCACGCCCACATCGCACCGGCGGAACAGCTGGCCCTTCCAAGCCCGGTATTCCTCAAAGCTGGCATGCTCGCCCGGGCCGCCGATGTGGTCCGGGTACAGGTTGGTGAATACGCCCACCTTGAAATGGATGCCGGTGACCCGGTCCATCATCAGGCCCTGGCTGGAGACCTCCATCACCACGCTGTCGCACCCTGCGGCCAGCATCTCGCAGAACATTTTCTGCAGCTCGTAGCTTTCCGGGGTGGTATTGATCAGCGCCCGGTTTACTCCCGGGTAGGCCACGCCGTTGGTGCCGATGATGCCGCACTTGTGGCCGCCCGCGTTCATCACGGAATGGATCATGTGGGCGGTGGTGGTCTTGCCCTTGGTGCCGGTCACGCCGATGGTGATCAGCTTTTCAGCAGGCCGGCCGAAGTAGTTGCAGGACAAAAGCGCCAGCGCCCGGCGGCTGCTTTCCACCTGCACCACCGTCACGCCCTGGGGCACCTCGTCCAGCTTGTGCTCGATCACCAGCACCGAAGCGCCCTGCTCCGCCACATCCATGGCGTAGTCGTGGCTGTCCCGGTTGGTGCCCACGATGCACACGAAGGCCCAGCCGGGCTGTACCTTGCGGGAATCGTAGGCGATGTCCACCACTTCGGTGTCCAGGTTGCCCTGCACCAGCGTGTAGTCCAGCCCATTGAGCAGTTCTTGTAATTTCATGGTCAAATGCCCCCTCTGCTTGATTTGGGATCAATGTGCAGTGGGCGCGCCCACCTCGGGCAGGCCCCTGCTTTTATGTATGCGCCCGGCAGCGCGGCCTTGCCGCTTTTTGCCGGGGCGGTGGGAAGCTCAACGCTTCACAAAGTATTCCTCGTACCAGGTCAGGAACATGAACACACACCAGATCTGGCGCCAGTTGTCCCGCTTTTCGCTCATGTGCTGGTCCAGCATTTTGGTCAGCTCGCGGGTATTGAAGAATTTTTCGGCGGATTCGCTCTCAAACTTTTCCCGCACGATGGCCGCGTATTTTTCCTCTCGCAGCCAGGCGCGCACCGGCACCGGGAAACCCAGCTTTTTCTTGTCGGCGGTCTTTTCCGGAATGCTCCGGGCCGCCGCGCCCCGCAGGGCCATCTTGGTGTGGTCCGCGTCCGCCCGGCACTCCACCGGGATGTGCCGCGCCACCTCGAAGACCTCCTTGTCCAGGAAGGGCACCCGCAGCTCCAGACTGTTGGCCATGCTCATCTTGTCCGCCTTCAAAAGGATGTCGCCCACCATCCACAGGTGCAGGTCGGTGTACTGCATCCGGGTCACCGGGTCCTGCCCGGCGGTCTTTTTAAAATACAGTTTGGAAAGATCGGTCGGTTTTTTGCCGCCAGTATAGTTTTTCAGCAGCTGTTTTTTGCGCCGTTCGCCCATCAGGTTGGTGTTGCCGATGTAGCGCTCCTCCAGCGGGCGGGAACGCCGCACCAGGAAGTTCACGCCGTGCACCGGGGGCAGCTTTTCTGCCACCGCGCCAATGGCCCGCCGGATGGGCAGGGGGATGTGATCGTACCAGGAGACGGTGAAGGGCTCCTTATAAATGTTATAGCCGCCGAAGAACTCGTCCGCGCCCTCGCCGGACAGGCAGACCTTCACCTGCTTGGCCGCCTCCCGGTTCACGAAGTAGAGGGCCACACTGGCGGCGTCCGCCAGAGGCTCGTCCATATGGTACTGGATGCGGGGCAGGTTCTCCCAATACTCCTCCGGCTCGATGCGGTAGGCGTAGTTCTTCACGCCCATGAACTTGCTGAACTCGGCGGCGTAGTCGGTCTCGTCATACTGCTTGTTGGCAAAGCCCACGGTGAAGGTCTTGTCCACATGGGCAAGGTAGGCCATGTAGCTGGAATCCACACCGGAGGACAAAAAGGAGCCAACCTCCACGTCGCTGATCTTGTGAGCAGCCACGCTCTGGCGCATGATCTCCTCCACCCGGCTCTCCCAGTCGGAGAGGCTCTTGCCCTCTTCGGGCTCAAAGCGGGGCTCCCAGTAGCGCTTTACGTTCACCTCGCCCGCCTTCCACAGCAGGCTGTGAGCGGGCAGCAGCTTTTTCACGCCTTTAAAGAAGGTGTCCTCCCCCGGGGAATACTGATAGCTCAGGTACAGCTCCAGCTGGCTCTGGTTCAGCTCCTTTTTGAAGCCGGGATGGGCCAGAAAGCTCTTGATCTCGCTGCCGAAGAGCAGCTCGCCCTCGTCGGTGAGGTAGTAGTAGAAGGGCTTGATGCCGAAATGGTCCCGGGCGCAGAACAGGGTCTGCTCGGCCTCATTCCAGATGGCAAAGGAGAACATGCCCCGCAGCTTTGCCAGCATGCCCTCGCCCCACTCCTCGTAGCCGTGGAGCAGGACCTCGGTGTCCGAATGGTCGGTGGAGAAGGTGTGGCCCGCCTCCACCAGCTGAGCGCGCAGCTCCATGAAGTTGTAGATCTCGCCGTTGAAGACAACCGCCAGGTTTTGATCCTCATTGAACATGGGCTGGGCGCCGCCCGCCAGGTCGATGATGGACAGCCGCCGGTGGCCCAGCGCCACCCCGCTGCCGAAATAACTGCCCTCGCCGTCCGGCCCGCGGTGGGCGATGGCGTCGGTCATTGCTTTCAAAATCGCTTCACGCCCGGCGCGCATGCCGGTAAAGCCAACAATTCCACACATGATGTGATGATCCTTTCGCTTACAGGGAACGTCCCCTCAATATACAGGTTACATTATAACATGAAGCACCTAAAAATGGTATTGCCGCCCGGGCTTTTCCACAGCGCAGGAGCGCTTCATTTTCTGGTTATTATACTACATCCGCCCTTCCTTTAAAAGCGCATCCCCCAAAGCATATCAGAATGCACAAAATTCCCCGCTGCTTTTTTCTCGGCTTTTTCCAGTTTGATGCCTCTTTTTCCTTCCACTTTGATATAATATAGACACAATAGGGAATCGGGCGCCAATTTTGACCGGATACACCATCCAAATCCAAACCGTAAGGAAGTGAAACGATATGAAACAACATTGGCCCGTATTCTACCGGCGCTGCCTTTGCGCGGCGTTGTCCTGCATGATCCTTCTCCAGGCCTGCCCGGTAATCGCCTTCGCGGATGCCCCGAGCACCGCGGACTCAGCCCGCGCCCGCATTTCCCAATCAACGGAAGAGGTTTCCGCCGAGGAAGCCGAACGCCCCGACGGCGAAGAACCCGACGAACCGGTTCCGGCTCCCGACAGCGAGGAGACTGCCGCCGCACCGGCGGAACCTTCGGACGGGGACGAACCGGCTGAAACACCCGAGGCCGAAGCCCCGGCCCAACCGGCCCAAACGCAGGCCGGCGAAACGCCTGCCGCTGCGCCGGAAACACCCGACGAACCCGAAGCCCCCGAGGCTGCCGGCGATGCCGAACCGCCCGCTGTGGGCGGCACCGTGCAGATCGGCGACCTTTCCTACAAAGTAACCAGCCTGCCTGCCGACGGGCAAAACGGCACCCTGACCGTGCAGGACGGCACGAAGGTTTCGGGCGAACTGACCATTGCCAACGGGCTGGAGTATCAGGGCGGCCGGTATGACGTGACCGAGATCGCCGCCAAAGCCTTTTACGGCAATACCGCCCTCACCGGCGTGGACGCCACCGCCTCCAGCATCAGCAAATATGGCATGAACGCCTTCTGCGATTGCACCGCGCTGCAGTATTTCCTCTTCCCGGAAAACTCGGTGGCGAACCTGACAAGCTTCGGCATCTTTAAAAACTGCACCAGCCTCACCAGTATGGAGATTCCCATGGGCAGCTTCGGCGGCAATGCGTTCACCCTTTCCGGGCTGAAGGAGCTCACCGTCCTGGCATTTTACGGCAATGCGCAGGCCAATTCCTTCACCGGCCTGCCCGACGGGTTCACCCTCACCTGTACAGGCGGGGTGTATAGCTCTTCCATCAACGCTTCCGCCTTCGGCAGCACCAAGAACGTGACGCTCTATCTGCCCACCGACGAGCTGAAGGAATCCTACACCCAGACCTTCCAAAACAATCCGAACGTTACCGTGAAGCGCATCGGCGAGGACGATGGTCTGGAAAAGGTGGGCGCCTTGCTGCAGGACGGCAGCGGCGCGCCCCAGAACCAGAAGGACCTGGCCAGCGCCATTCAGGCGATCAATGCATCCCAGAGCGAAGGCCCCTTCACCATCACCGTGCTGAACACCAGCGAGCTGGTGGTCTGGCCCCAGGACCTTGCCCCCAACAAGCCCACCCTCATTGATTTTTCCGGCAACAGCGTGGACCTGCCGGACACCCTTCCCCTGCAGGCCCCGCTCACCATCCGGTCCGTGACCAATTTCAACACGGATAACGGCCTGTGCACGCTGGATGCGGGCAGTCATGCCTTCCAGATGATCAACGGCGGCTCCTTCGGCTTCCGTGAGATTCGCGGCAGCGACCTGACCTTCACCGGCGGCGTACCCGGCAGCGATTCCATGGGCGCTCCGGTCCAGCTGACCGGCACCGGCGAATCGCCCGCCGTGACCTATTCCCAGATCGGCAGCGGTACAAGCTACTACGCCCTGCCGCCCATGCAGGGCTTTGACCGACTGGTGCTGGACCGCAGCTTTTTGAAGGCTGACCACTACGGCCAGTACACCGGACAGCTGAGCGGCACCCAGTCCGTTATCCTGAACGAGGGCGGACTGCAGCTGCATCAGCCCGCTCAGATCCCCTCGCTGCAGGGCAACGGCGTTTTGTCCTTTGAAGGCAGCGGCGCCCTGGCCGTGACCGAAGAGGCGTCGGGCAGCTTCCAGCTGCCGGAGTTCTCCGGCACCACCCTGGACCCGGCCCTTCTGACTCTGCCGGAGGGCGCGCAGGTTTCGCTGACCAACAAGGACGGCGAGCCCTTACAGCCGCCCGCCCCTGCTGTGGCCACCGTGCTCGGCGGCTCCATGACCACAGAGACCGGCTTTGCCAGCTTTGAGGAGGCGCTTGAAGCCATCGCGGCGGATGAGCAGCTGGCCTCCTCCAGCTACACCGTCACCCTGAACGCGGATGTAACCCTTGCGCAGGATACCACTCTGCCCGACGCTCCGCTGACCATCGACGGCGCGGGCCACCGCTTCGCCGCCGAAGAAGCGGTGCAGACCATCACCTTCCCCAACAGCACCACCTTCCAGAACATTGTTCTGGACCTGGAGGGGACCACCATCCGTTACGCCCCGCTGAAAGGCGGGGAACGGACCCTGCTGTTCGCGGCCAGTGCCTCCGGCGCGATTGGCGAAATCCTGGACGATTCCCAGTCCCGCTGGCTGGACATCAAGCTGGAGAATCCGGACCTTTCCTTCCAGAAGATCACCGGCACCACCAGCAGCATCGGCACCCGCCTGACCGATCTCTTCCTCACCGGCCGGGGCAGCAAGGAAGCCCCGCTGGACCTGCGCGGAAAGGTGGAAAACCTGGCGGCCGTTGACCTGGACCACACCTGGCTGGCCGCTTCCGGCGACATGACTGCCCTGGGCATCATTCGCACCTCCACCACGGATTCCGGCGGCGGCTTTGTCATCACCGGCGACACCACCGTGCAGAAATTCAGCCTGAAGAAGGACACCACCTTCCAGATTCTCCTCCCGGCTGACAGCACCCTCACTCTGACCCAAAAAATGAACAACAACTTCGTCACTCCGCTGTACCTTTCCACCAGCACCCCGGTGGACGGCCACGTTCTGGCGGTTGTTCCCTCCACCCCCAGTACCAAAACCCCGGCGTTCGCCCTGGCAGGGACCGAAGACATGCTGCGCCTTTACTGGGACAAGGAACAAAAGGAATACCAGCTAAGCCTTCCGCCCGTCATCACCGTGGGCAAGGATTCCGCGGGCAACGGGACCGGCTACTACCAGCTGGATCTGGAGCTGAAGGACGCCCAGGGCATTGCCTCGGTGGAGGTGAACGGCGCCGCCGTCACCATTCAGAGCGCCCCGTCGCTGACCCTCCCCGGCAAGGACATGCCCTATCAGCCCGGTCAGAACAAGGTGACCGTGACCGACGGCAGCGGGAACACCGCCGAGTTCCTCTTCCAGTGGTATCTGGTTGCGGATTATTCCAAGGTGGATGCGGCGCTGGAGAAGATCCCCACCGATCTGACCCTCTACACCGCCAGCTCGGTGGAAGCGCTGAACAAGGCCCGCGAGGCCATCGTTCGCGGGCTGGACGTCTCCCAGCAGTCGATGGTGGACCGGTACGCGGCGGACCTGCAAGCCGCGCTGAAAAACCTGGTGAAGCGGGCCGACGTGATCTACACCGTTACCTACAAGATCACCGGCGACCACTTTACCGACACGGTGATCGTCAGCCAGCATTACACCATGGGTAAGACCATCAAGGCTCCCAAGGCTCCGGCCCACAGCGGCTACACCTTCAGCGGCTGGAAGGACCTGCCCAAAACAATGCCGGAAAAGGACATCACCGTCACCGGCTCTTACACCAAGGACGCGGTACCGCCCGATTCCGGCAGTGATTCGGGCAGCGGCTCCGGCAGCAGTGCCACCGCCACCCCGGCGCCCGCACCTGCACCCACGGCCACGCCCATCGTGCCCAGCACCGCGGTGATCCGGCCCAACCGGACCCCCGCCCCCACTGCTTCGCCCGAGGCGACCGCCAAACCCACCGAGGCTCCCACCGAAACGCCCGCCCCGGAATCCGCCAGCGAACCTGCCTCCGAGCCGGCCGAAAGCCAGCCCGACAGCAGCGCCCAGCAGACGGACGGCGGCAGCATCCTGCCCTTCCTGGGCATCGGCGTTGTTGCCATCGCCGTGCTGGTGATTCTGGCCCTTGTTCTGCGCAGACAGCGCGGCGGACAGGATTGACCTGCTTTTTTCCCGGCGCCGGTTTTCCGGCGCCGTTTTTTTGTCGATTCTCCCCTATTTTCCACGCTTTGTTTGACAACTCATTCCGAAAAGCAGTACAATAGAAAAGCTTGTAAGCATTGAAAAAATTTTGGAAAGTTCAGGTGAAACAAAAACCTATGGAACAGATCCTTCCCGTGCTGCTGGGCAGCGATGCCAACGTTTACGGCATGGCCCGCAGCTTTTATATGGAATGCGGTGTGACCAGTCTTGCCATCGGCAAGGGCGCGCTGGCCGCCACCGCCAACTCCAAGCTGGTGCAGATGGCTGTGGTGGAGCCCAATCTGGAGGACGACGCGGTCTTCGTGAAGACCCTGCAGGCCTTCGCCGCCGCCCACACCGGCCGCACCCTGGTGCTGGTGAGCTGCGGCGACAACTACACCGGTCTGATGGCCCGCAACCGCGCCGCTCTGGAGGGGCTTTACAAGTTCGCCTGCCCTACCCCCGAGCTGGTGGAACAGCTGGACACCAAGGAGTTTTTCTACCATGCCTGCGAGGCCCACGGTCTTGCCTACCCCAAGACCTTCGGCTGCACCAACCAGAACTGGAAGACCGTGGAGATTCCCTTCGAGTTCCCCTGCATCATCAAGGCCAGCAACAGCGTGGCCTACTGGAACTGCCGTTTCCCCCACAAGAAAAAGGTGTTCGTGGCCTACAACCGGGAGGAGTACGAGGCCATCTGCGCCGCCATCTACTCCTCCAGCTACCAGGACAACCTGGTGCTGCAGGAATACATCCCCGGCGACGACAACTGCATGCGGGTGCTGAACTGCTATTCCGGCCGGGATCATAAGGTCCACCTGATGGCGCTGGGCCGTCCCCTGCTGGAGGAACAGACCCCCGAGGGCATCGGCAACTACGCGGCCATTATGTCTATCAAGGACGAGGAGCTGATGAGCCGGATGAAGGCCTTCCTGGAGGACGTGGGCTGGGAGGGCTTCTCCAACTTCGACATGAAGTACGATTCCCGCGACGGCCAGTACAAGCTGTTCGAGATGAACCCCCGCCAGGGCCGGTCCAGCTTCTTTGTGACCGCCAGCGGCTACAATCTGGCCAAGTGGCTGGTGGAGGATGTGGTGGAGAACAAGCCCCAGGGCCTGACCATCGCCGACACCCGTCACCTGTGGATGATCGCCCCCGCCGGCATCATCAAGAAGTACCTGAAGGACCAGGAGCTGCTGGCCGAGGTACGCAAGCTGATGAAGGAGGGCAAGGTGAGCCACCAGCTGTTCTGCAAGGAGGACTTCACCCTCAAGCGGGCCATCTGGTACGTCAAGAACCAGCTGAACAACTACCGCAAATACAAGCGCTATTTCGGCAACAAGAGCCTGCGGGACTGACCGGGCGGAAAGGGAGGCACTATGTGCGGATTTGTGGGCTTTGCCAGTGCAAAGCATAACGCCGAAGAGGCGAAAAAGACCATCAAGCAGATGGCGGACCTGATCGCCCACCGCGGGCCGGATGGCGAGGGCTTTTACGTGGACGAACAGGTGGCGCTGGGCCACCGGCGGCTGTCCATCATCGACCTGGAGGGCGGCAGCCAGCCCATGTTCAACGAGGACGGCAGCATCGTCATCGTGTTCAACGGCGAGATCTATAACTTCATGGAGCTGCGCGCCCAGCTGGAGGCCGCCGGGCACACCTTTTCTACCCATTCCGACACCGAGGTGCTGATCCACGGCTACGAGGAATGGGGCAGCGGCCTGCCCGCCAAACTGCGGGGCATGTTCGCCTTCATCCTGTGGGACAAGGCAAACGAGACCCTGTTCGGCGCGCGGGATATCTTCGGCATCAAGCCCTATTACTACTACAATGAGGGTGGCCACTTCATCTTCGGCAGCGAGATCAAGGGCTTTCTGCCCCACCCCGGCTTCAAAAAGGAGCTGAACGAGGAGCGGCTGCCCGAGTACCTGTCCATCGAATACATTCCCAACGAGGAAACCATGTTCAAGGGCGTGTACAAGCTGCCCGGCGCGCACATGTTCACCTGGAAAAAGGGCGAGCTGAAGGTGGAGCGGTACTACGATATCCGCTACCATGTGGACGAAACGAAGAGCCTGGAGGACTGGGAAAAGGCCATCACCGAAACCTTCGCCGAGAGCGTGAAGGTGCACCAGATCGCCGACGTGGAGGTGGGCTGCTTTTTGTCCTCCGGCGTGGATTCCAGCTTCGTGGTGAACGAGGTGTCCAAGGGCACCCCCAAGGTGAAGAGCTTCAGCGTGGGCTACGAGGAGGAAAAATACTCCGAACTGCCCTACGCCCAGGCCTTCAGCAAGGAGATCGGCGTGCCCAGCATCGCTAACAAAGTGAGTGCCGACGAGTTCTTTGAGGCCAACAAGACCATCCAGTGGTATCTGGATGAGCCGATGCCCAACCCCAGCGAAGTGCCGCTGTACTTCCTGACCAAAAACGCCGCCCGCTATGTGAAGGTGGTGCTGTCCGGCGAGGGCGCGGACGAGCTGTTCGGCGGCTATCCGCTGTACTGCGCGGCCCATCACTTTGAGGAGTACGAGCACAAGACCCCCCGCTTCGTGCGCAAGGCCGCGGGCGCGGTGGCCGGTGTTCTGCCGGACTTCAAGGGCAAAAACTTCCTGATGCGGGGCGCCAAGGAGCCCTGGCAGCGGTGCATGCGGGCCAATTACGTGTTCGCCACCCCCGCCGAGCGGGACAAATACCTGAAAAAGCAGTACCACAAGAAGACCCCCGAGGAGTTCTTCAAGCCCTACTTTGATGCCTCGGCCGGTCTGGACGAGCCCACCCAGCTGCAGTGGGTGGACATCCACACCTGGATGCTCTACGACATTCTGCTGAAGGCGGACCGGATGAGTATGGCCAACAGCCTGGAGCTGCGGGTGCCCTTCCTGGACAAGGAGATGCTGGAGCTGGCGCTCTCCATCCCCGCCCAATACCGGTCCAGCAAGACCGAGACCAAGATTGCGCTGCGCCGTGCGGCCCTCAAGCAGCTGCCGGAGAGCGTGGCCAAGCGCAAGAAGCTGGGCTTCCCTGTGCCGCTGAACGACTGGCTGCGGCAGGACAAGTATTACCAGATGGTGCGTGAGAAGTTCGAGGGCGAGGTTGCCGAAAAGTTCTTCAATGTGCCCGAGCTGCTGCGCCTGCTGGACGAGCACAAGAGCGGCAAGAACGGCGGCATGACCCAGATCTGGAGCTTCTACAGCTTCATTCTGTGGTACGAGCAGTTCTTTGTGCTGCGCTGATTTTTCCCTTTCAATCACATGCAAAAAAATCCCCGGGGAGCGATCCCCGGGGATTTTTCTATGTTCTTTTATTGCCGTTCAGGGCTGCCGGTGTTCTCAGGCCAGGATGGGCTTGAGGGCGGCGGCCAGGGCATCCTTCTGAGCCTGGGCCTCTTCCACATTCTTGCCCAGAGTGGTGAAGTAGGTCTTGATCTTGGGCTCGGTGCCGGAGGGACGGACCACCACGGTGGCGCCGCCTTCCAGGGCGTAGATCAGCACGTTGGCGGCGGGCAGGTCGATGGCTTCGGTCTTGCCGGTGGCCAGCTCGGTGCGGGTGCGGGCCTGGTAGTCGGAAACGGTGACCACCTTGTAGCCTGCGAACTCCGTGGGAGGCTCCTGGCGCAGCTTCTGCATGATGCCGGCCATCTTGTCCATGCCGGACAGGCCCGGGAACTCGTAGCTGTCCACCTTGTTCAGGTAGCGGCCATATTCCGCATAGATGCGGTCCAGTTCTTCCTTGATGGAGGAGCCGATGCTGCGGTAGTAGGCGGCCATCTCGCAGATCAGCATGCTGCCGATGACGGCGTCCTTATCCCGCACGTAGCTGCCTGCCAGGTAACCGTAGCTCTCCTCGAAGCCGAAGATGAACCGCTCCACCTGACCGGCGGCCTCCAGACGGGCGATCTGATCGCCGATCCACTTGAAGCCGGTGAGCACGTTGCGGCATTCCACGCCGTAGTGGGCGGCAACCACGTCCGCCAGCGGGGTGGACACGATGCTCTTGACCATGACGGGGTCCTTGGGCATGGTGCCATTTTCGATGCGGGCCTTGCAGATGTAATCCAGCAGCAGCACGCCCACCTCGTTGCCGCTCAGCAGCTCATAGCTGCCGTCCTTGCAGCGCACGGCGATGCCCACGCGGTCGGCGTCCGGGTCGGTGGCCAGCATCAGGTCCGCGCCGGACTTCTCGGCCAGCTCCAGGCCCAGACGCAGAGCCTCGAAGATCTCCGGGTTGGGATAGGGGCAGGTGGGGAAGTTGCCGTCCGGGTCCTTCTGCTCGGGCACGATGGTGATATCGGTGATGCCCATGTCGCCCAGAACGCGGGTCACGGGAACCAGGCCGCTGCCGTTCAGCGGGCTGTAGACCAGCTTCAGACCGGCAGTCTTGCACAGGCCGGGGCGCACGCTGCGGCTCTCGATGGCCTGGTACAGGGCCTCGTAGCAATCCTCGCCCACATACTCGATCAGACCGGCAGCCATGCCTTCTTCAAAGGACATGGTCTTGGCGCCGCTGAGCACGTCGGTCTTCTGAATCTCGGCGTAGACCACGTCGGCGGCCTCGTCGGTCATCTGGCAGCCGTCCGGGCCGTAGGCCTTGTAGCCGTTGTATTTGGCGGGGTTGTGGCTGGCGGTGACCATGATGCCCGCGTTGCAGTTGTAATAACGGGTGGCAAAGCTGAGTGCGGGAACAGGCATCAATGCCTTGTAGATGCGTACCTTCACGCCGTTGGCGGCCAGCACTTCGGCGGCAGCCTTCGCGAATACATCGCTCTTGATGCGGCTGTCGTAGCTGATGGCTACGGTCTGGGTGCCGCCCTGGGTCTTGACCCAGTTGGCCAGGCCCTGAGTGGCCTGACGGACCACATACACGTTCATCCGGTTGGTGCCAGCGCCGATCACGCCGCGCAGACCAGCGGTACCGAACTTCAGCGACACGGCGAACCGGTCCTTGATGGCCTCGTCGTCATCCTTTACGCTTTCCAGCTCGGGTTTCAGATCCGGGTCGTCCAGATCGAACGCCAGCCAGCGCTCGTACTCATTTTTATACATTGCACACACCTGCTTTTTGTTTATTTCGATACTTTTTGTACAAAGTATCTATTGTCTTTATTCTAATAGAGTCTGTTCGAAAAGTCAATCGAACCCGTTCTTTTTGTGCAAGCGAACAAGTTCAGTACTTTAAAATGCTGCAATCTACACAGAAGATGTGCCTTGTGCAATCCCCCGTTCCGAAGTATACTAAAAAAGCAATGAAAATTTTGGAACAACGGAGCGGATGGCATGTTTGCAAAAGTGAACAGCTTTGGCGTGCGGGGCCTGGCAGGCTTTGCCGTCACAGCGGAAGCGGATATCAGCGGCGGACTGCCCCAGCTGGCCATTGTGGGCCTGCCGGACAGTGCGGTCAAAGAGGCGGCGGACCGGGTGCGCAGCGCGGTAAAAAACCTGGGCTTTTCCTGGCCCTCCAGCCGAATCACCGTGAACCTGGCCCCGGCGGACGTGCGCAAGACCGGTCCCCTTTATGACCTGCCGGTATTTCTGGCCCTTCTGTGCGCCGCCGGGCAGCTGCCTGCGCCCGGGGCACACCAGGCCTTTATCGGCGAGCTGTCGCTGGACGGCGCACTGCGTCCGGTACAAGGCATTCTGCCCATGGCGCTGGCGGCGGCGGAATACGGCGTGACCGAGCTGTTCGTGCCCATCGAAAACGCCGCCGAGGCGGCCACGGCCGAGGGTCTGACCGTTTACGGGGCCGACACCGCCCGTCAGGTGGCGGACCATCTGCGGGGCGAAGCCAAACTGACCGCCGCGGTCTGCCCGCCCTTCTCGGGCCAGAACCGCACCGGCGAGCTGGATTTTTCTGATGTGCGTGGCCAGCTGATGGCTCGGCGCGCGCTGGAGATCGCCGCCGCGGGCGGACATAATGTGCTGCTCATCGGCCCGCCGGGCACCGGCAAATCCATGCTGGCCCGCCGTCTGCCGGGCATCCTGCCTCCCCTCACCCGCCCCGAGGCGGTGGAGTGCACCAAGATCTATTCGGTGGCCGGGCTGCTGCCCGGAAACAGCGGCCTGTTGACTCAGCGGCCCTTCCGCAGCCCGCACCACAGCGTGAGCGCCCCTGCTCTGGCAGGCGGCGGCGCTCAAATCCGCCCCGGCGAGGTGAGCCTGGCCCACAACGGGGTACTGTTTCTGGACGAGCTGCCGGAATTTCATCGGGATGCCCTGGAGGTGCTGCGCCAGCCCCTGGAGGACGGCGTGGTCACCGTGAGCCGGGCCTCCGGCAGCGCCACTTACCCCAGCCGCTTCATGTTAGTTGCCGCCATGAACCCTTGCAAGTGCGGGTATTTCGGCCACCCCACCCGGCCCTGCACCTGCCCGCCCAGTGCGGTGGAGCGGTATCGCCAGCGCATCTCCGGCCCGCTGCTGGACCGGATCGACCTGCACGTGGATGTGAGCCCCGTAGCCTACGACGAGCTGAGCGCCGAGGAGCCGGGCGAATGCAGCGCCGCCATTCTGGAACGGGTGCTGGCCGCCCGGGCGGTGCAGCTGGCCCGATTCGAGACCACCGGCGTAACCTGCAATGCCCATCTGCCCAGCCGGGCCCTGCGGCAGGTCTGCCGCCTGGACGACGCGGCCGCCGCCACCCTGCGGGCCGCCTTTGACCGGCTGGGGCTTTCCGCCCGGGCCCACGACCGCATTTTGAAGGTAAGCCGCACCATTGCGGACCTTTCCGGCAGCAAAACCATCGGGGCGGCTCATGTGGCCGAGGCGCTGCAATACCGCAGCCTGGACCGGAAATACTGGTACGACAAATAAGGCCGCACCACATCATTCGCGCCGAAAGGCTCAGGAAAAATAAGGAGAACCCATGAAAAACACCACTCTTTGCTATATTGAACAGGATGGCTGCTACCTGATGCTCCATCGGGTGAAAAAACACCAGGACCCCAACGCCGGCAAGTGGATTGGCGTGGGCGGCAAGTTCGAACCCAGCGAAAGCCCGGACGAATGCCTGGTGCGAGAGGTGCGGGAGGAAACCGGCCTGACCCTCACCCGCTGGCGCTGCCGGGGCATCGTGACCTTTGTGTCCGACGAGTGGCCCACCGAGTACATGCATCTGTTCACGGCGGACGGCTTCGAAGGGCAGCTCACCGACTGCAACGAGGGCGAGCTGGCCTGGGTAAAAAAAGCGGACGTGCCCGCACTCCGGCTCTGGGAGGGCGACCGGGTCTTTCTGGAGCTGCTGGCCCGGGAGGAACCCTTCTTTTTGCTCAAGCTCACCTACAAGGGAGAACAGCTTGCCGGAGCGATGCTGAACGGCCGGACGCTGCCGCTGTGAGTATTTTTTAATCAAAACAGGTTGTTGTATAAGATATCGAAAACTTTTCCGTATATCCTCTCATTTTTTATTGACTTTTAACACAAAACGTACCATAATGAAGGTAACAGGTCCCCCGCACATTATTTGGAAAGGTGGTTGCTTTCAGTTATGAGCGTTGAGAAAACTTATTTTGATAAAATCGCGGAGTATGGTCAGCTGGTCATCATTTCCGGTCCCAGCGGCGTAGGCAAGAGCACCGTCATCACCAACTACATTGCCGAGCATCCCAATGCCTGCAAATGTGTTTCCGTGACCACCCGGCCTCCCCGGCCGGATGAAGAGGACGGTGAGGACCACTACTTTGTGTCCCATCAGGAGTTCGAACAGCTGATCCGTTCCCAGCAGCTGCTGGAGTATGTCTACCGGGGCCAGAACGGCTACGGCACCCCCAAGAACGCGGTGGAGAAGCTGCGCCGGGCGGGCCGCAACGTGATTCTGGACGTGGATGTGGTGGGCGCCACCAAGATCCGCACCCTCTGCCCGGACGCCACCCTGATTTTCATCATGCCTCCCTCCTGGGAGGAGTTGGAGCGCCGCCTGCGCTCGGATTCCACCAAGACCGAGGAGAAGATTCGCTCCGAGCTGGAAACCGCGCAGGAAGAGGTTCTGTGCGCCGGTCAGTATGACTACATCCTGATCAACGACACCGTGGAAAAGACCGTGCGCCGCCTGGGCCAGATCATCCACGGCAACCGCTACAGCCGCAACAGCATGCGCACCTTCCTGGAAAGCTACATTGAGAGCGAGCTGACTCCCCAGTCCGACCTGGCGGACGAGATCCTCTCCATCGGCCGGGACTAAGCTTCCCTGTCATTTCCCGCAACACATAAGAAAGCCCCCGGAATTTTCCGGGGGCTTTTCTTTTTGTTTCAACTGCGGCATAAAAATTCCCCGCCGGAAGAATTTCCGGCGGGGAACTGCTTATTCTGTGACGTATTCCATGTTCAGCGCTTCGCCGTTCAGGGTGACCGACTTCACCTGGGAAAGATCCAGGATCTCGTTGAACATGCTGTTCAGGGTCACACCTTCATCGGAAACCGAGGTGCCGGCTGCGGAGGTCTGCACCTGAGTGCCGTCCTTCAGCTGAATGACGATTTCCGGCATAGCCATCTCGCCGCCCATATCCCACATATCGCCGGTGCCGCGCACGGTGAGCGCCACCGGGGAGATGGTCACGCTTTCCACCGTCCAGCCGCCCAGGTCCAGGTTCAGCTTGCTCTGCAGCCGCTCCTTCACCTGCTCCAGGCGGAAGGTGGTGGACCACTCGCCCTGGGTCAGGGAGTCATAGATGGTGCCGCTGTAGACCACTTCCATGTCGCTCACGTCCTGGCCCTCGGGCAGGAACAGCACATACTCATTGGTCTCGGTGTAATACAGCTCCTGGCTCAGCTCGGTGCGCGGGCCGATGTTCAGCTCCAGCATAGGCAGGTCCAGAACCTGGCCCGATGCATCCTTCAAACGGAAGCCCAGGCTGTTCACGCCGCCCAGCACGCTGTCGGTATTGTACTGGATATGCAGCTGGTTGCCGATCTTGGCAGCGGCAGCCACGGTAGCCCAATCTACGCCGTCGATCTTCAGGCTCTCAGCCCAGGGCTTCAGCACCGGCACCTGGCCGGAATCCTTCAGCCGCTCGATCTCCTCCATGCTGATTTCCGCATGCTCCGGGTCGGCCACGCCTGCCATGCTGCCCATGACCATTCCTTCCTCGGGGGCCGCGTATTCCGCAGCCGGGCCGCTGGCCAGCAGCTCGCTTACCGTGTAGCCGGTGGACGCATCGCTCACCTGCTGCTCGCCGCTGAGCAGCGAACGGGCGCTTACGGTGATCTTATCGCCGGCATCGGCGTCGCCGCCCATGCTCTCCAGCCGCAGGATCGCGGTCTCGGTGGTCTCGTCATAGCTCACCACGTTGGCGATTGCCATGCCCATATCGTCGCTGACGCTGCAGTCTTTCAGGCGCACGGTGTCGCTCACACGGCCCTGCCCTGTGGTGTCCTGCAAACTCAGGAACGCCACGGCCACGCCGCCGTCGTTCACTGCGCCCAGCACCTCCATGCGGATGCCCTGGTCCTCGCTTACCTCGTTCACCGGCTGCAGAATGGCGATGGTATCCTCCGAGAGTCCTTTCAGGCTTTCCCGCAGCTCCGGCGCGGCGGCCAGCATACCGGCGCTGAGCACCATGACCGCGGCAAAGCTTGCCGCCACCGCCAGCACACGGCGTGCCGGGCGGCGGCGCGGCGCCACGGTCAGGCTGGGCCTGCACTGGGCCAGGATAGCACTCTTTTGGGAAGCATCCAGTTGGATGCTTCCCAACTCGCGATCGATCGCGAGGCGGATGGTATCGTCGCAGCGTTTGTCGTCAAAGATCCTCATAGGGCCCTCCCTCCAAACGTTTTTTCAGCAGCTCCCGCGCCCGGTGGAGCCGGATGCTCACGGTGGACTGGGGCGCGCCCAGAATGGCGGCGATCTCGCCCACCCGCAGCTGCTGATAGTAGTGCAGAAGGATAACCTCGCGGTACTTCGGCTTCAGGGCCATGATCTCCTGGATCAAGCGGCCTTCCTCCGAACGGGGCTCCTGGCCCGCGGGCAGCTCAGGGTACTGGTCCACCAGACTGACCCGCCGCTTCCAGGCGCTGCGCAGATAATCCTTGCACACATTCACGGTGATCTTCATCACCCAGGCCTTTTCCGCCGCCGCATCCGGGATGGCGGGCCAGGCCCGATAGATTTTCACAAAGGCGTCCTGCACAGCGTCCTGAGCCAGATGCACGTCCCCCAGATACATGCAGCAAAGCCGCAGCATTCCGTTGCCGTATTCGTCCACCAGCCGCTCCATCTGCTGCTGGGTACATGGGGTCTGCGAGGCCACAAAATCACGCTCCTTCTTGAGCGCCTCCATTCTACAAACGATACCTGCGCCCTGAAATATTTCAATTTTCCAAAAATTCTTGCGATTTTCTTAAAAAAGCTGATACTTCTTGGTTACAACTTCGAAACATGCCAAAATACACGGCAGCCCCAGCTCTGCGCAACGCAGAGCCGGGGCCCCGGCACCCGGCCGGACCGGGTAATCTTGCTGCTATTATAACAGGTTTTTCTTATGCAGACAAGCGCCAGTTTACACCAGTACCAGCTTGCCGTCCTGCACGTCCAGCTTCACCGTGCCGGTGAGGGTGCCCGCCACAAAGCGCTCGGCCAGAGGGTCCTCCACCTGCTTGCGGATCACCCGGCGCAGGTCGCGGGCGCCGAACTTCACGCCGCCGCACTCCTTCACCAGCTGCTCCAAAGCGGCGGGAGTGTACTCCAGTGCCAGGCCCTTGTCGGCCATGGGCTGGCGGTATTCGTCCAGCATCAGCCCGGCGATGCGGCACAGGCTCTGCTCGTTCAGCGGCTTGAAGGCCACGATCTCGTCCACACGGCCCAAAAACTCCGGCCGCAGGAACTCGCCCAGCGCCTTCATCATCTTGTTCTCGCTGATCTGCTCGGCGCTCTTGTTGAAGCCGGTCTCGCCGGTCTTCTCGGTGCTGCCCGCGTTGCTTGTCATGCAGATGACCGTGTTCTCAAAGTTCACGGTGCGGCCCTGGCTGTCGGTGATGCGGCCTTCGTCCAGAATCTGCAGCAGGATGTTCAGCACATCCGGGTGCGCCTTCTCGATCTCGTCGAAGAGCACCACGCTGTAGGGACGGCGGCGCACCTGCTCGGTGAGCTGGCCCGCCTCGTCGTGGCCCACGTAGCCCGGAGGGGCGCCGATCAGGCGGCTGACGGTATGCTTCTCCATATACTCGCTCATGTCAAAACGAATCAGCGGGTCCACCGAGTCGAACAGCTGGTTGGCCAGCTGCTTGACCAGCTCGGTCTTGCCCACGCCGGTGGGGCCCACAAACAAAAAGCTTGCCGGGCGGCGGCGGCCGGACAGGTCTGCCCGGGCCCGCTTCATGGCGCGGGCCACCGCGCTCACCGCCTCATCCTGTCCGATGATGTGCTTTTTCAGCTCGGTCTCCAGGTTCACCAGCTTTGCAAACTCGCTCTCCTGCACCTTCACGGCGGGGATGCCGGTCCACAGCTCAATGACCTTGGCCACGTCCTCCATCTCCACCTGGATGCCCCCGGCCTTCAGCTCCAGGGCGGGCAGCTCCTCCCGCAGGCGGGCCAGATCCGTCTTGATCTGGGCCAGACGGGCGTAGTATTCCTCGGCCTGGCCTTCGCCCTCGCCGGACTGCTCCGCCGCCAGCTCCTCGGCCTCCAGCTCCGCGATCTTGCGGTGGGTGTCGGCCAGCTGGCTGATCTCCGGATGGCGCAGGTTGCAGCAGGCACAAGCCTCGTCCAGCAGGTCGATGGCCTTATCCGGCAGGAAACGGTCGGAGATATAGCGCTCGCTCAGGTTGACCACCGCGGCCACGATAGGTTGGCTGACCTCCACGCCGTGGTGCTTTTCGTAGTATTTCTTGATACCGCCGATCACCTCGATGGCCTGGGCCAGGCTGGGCTCACCCACCTTGACCGGCTGGAAGCGGCGCTCCAGCGCCTGGTCCTTCTCGATATATTTGCGGTACTCGGCAAAGGTGGTGGCGCCGATCACCTGGATCTCGCCGCGGCTCAGGGCGGGCTTCAGGATGTTGCCCGCGTTCATGGCGCCCTCGCTGTCGCCCGCGCCGGTGATGCTGTGGATCTCGTCGATGAACAGGATCACGTTTCCGGCGCTCTTCACCTCGCTGATCAGGCCCTTTACCCGCTGCTCGAACTGGCCGCGGAACTGGGTGCCGGCCACCAGACCGGTCAGGTCCAGCAGATACAGCTGCTTGCCCTTCAGGCAGGAGGGCACCTGGTCCCGGGCGATGCGCTGGGCGATGCCCTCGGCGATGGCGGTCTTGCCAACGCCCGCCTCACCGATGAGGCAGGGATTGTTCTTCTGGCGGCGGGCCAGAATCTGGATGGTGCGGTAGATCTCCTGCTCGCGGCCGATGATCTCGTCCAGCTTGCCGGCCTTGGCCTTGGCGGTCAGGTTCTCGCAGTATTTGTCCAGGAACTTGTAGCGGGGCTTTTTGCCCTTTTCGTTCTTCTCGCCGTCCTTTTCCTTCTTTTCCTTCGCGCCGAAGCCGAAGGGGAAGGTGGCGCTGCCGCCGGGGGTGAAGCCATCTTCATCGACCTCATTGTTCTCGTCGGCGTCCGGGTCCTCCTGGCCGCCCATGGGGCCGAAGGGGAACATGCCGTTCTCGCCCGCTTCCTCCATGAAGCTGCTCATGCGCTCCTCCATGTTCTCCAGATCCTGGTCGGAGACGCCGAACTGCTTCATCAGGTCGTCCACAGGCTTGATGCCCAGCTCCCGGGCACAGGTGAGGCAATAGCCCTCCTGCTTGGGCTGGCCAGCCTCCATGCGCTGCACGAACACGATGGCCGTGCGCTTTTTACAACGTACACAAAGCATATCTCATTTCCCTTTCTTTGGGGCGCCGGGGCCAAAGGGCCCGGCTTAATAAAACGGATTGAACTGCCCAAACAGCGTAAAGCCCACGCTGTCGCCCAGCACCTGCTGGTTGAGCCAGGGGATGGACCCGCCGGTGACCACGATGATCGCCCACACGGCGCACAGGATCAGATACAGGTCCACCACACCGGCCAGCAGGCCCATGCCAAAGCCCAGCAACTTGTTCACACTGCCCAGAATGGGGATGCGGTTGAAGTTGGTGAGCACCGCCACCACAAAGCCCACGATCACCTTGCACAGCGCGAAGGCCACAAAGAACACCACGATGGCAATGATGGGGGTGAGCAGCGGAGCGATGACCTGGCTCACCACCTGCTCGGCCAGCTCGGGGGCGTTGCCGGTGAGCACGCCGCCCGCGGACTGGATGATGCTCTGCTGAATCTCGTCCGGCAGAAAACCGGCGTATTTTTCTACCAGCTGGTCCAGCTGCACCTGGCCGCCGTCGGCCAGGGTCTTTTCGATGCTGGTGGTGAAGTTGTTTTCAAAGAAGTTGGTGAACAGCACCGGGGCGATGTTCTGGCTGAAGATGCTCGCGCCCAGCAGGCTGGCAAGGTTGCCCGCGAACTGCACCAGTGCGGCCGCGAAGCCCTTGCCCGCGTAGCGCATGGCAACCAGCAGCAGGATCGCCAGCAGGATCAGGTCAAAGCCATTGGCAATGGTCATGGGTCATTTCCTCGTTTTCTTTTGGATTTTTGCTCGAAGCCGGGGTCATTCCTCGGCAGGCTGGGTCACCAGAGCCGCCTGGCCACCGCCGAACACCAGCAGGTTCTTGGCATTCAGCAGCGCCTGAGGCTGGCTTTCGGTGGTCATTTCCCACAGCGCCTCCCCTTCCAGATCGTAGGCGGCAACACTGTTGCCCCGTAATACATACGCGCCGGAACGGGTACACACCACTTTGGATGCGGGTGCGGGCACCGAAACAGTGCCGGTCTCCTGGCAATTGGTGTCCAGCAGAATCAGCCGAACCGGAGCGTCGGCCATCTCCGAGCCGATCAGGATGCCCACCGCCCGCTGGCTCACCGACACGCTGAGCAGCGTGCCGCTGGGGTAGCTGTAGGTAGCCAGCTGCTCGCCGGTGCTTGTATCGAACACCGCGACGCGGCCCTGGAACACCACCAGCAGCTTGCTGGCGCTGAGCCAGTGCATCTGCAGCACCGGACTGGTGCCCGCGTCGATGGTCAGGCCGATGGTGTTGGAGTTCAGATCCAGCAGATGGATTTTCACCGCCAGCTGGCCGTTTGCGGCGCTCAGACAGGCCGCGGCAAACCGCTTTCCGTTCTGGGAAAAGGCGATCTGCCCGGGCACGCCCTCGGCATCGCTGGGATACCACTGGTAGATGGGCTGGAAGGTGGAGTCGTAGACCGTGACCTCCGCCAGATAGCGGCTGGAATCGGTGACCACCGCCACCGTTCCGTTGGAGGCCATTTGCGCCATCAGGATGGGCTGGGTGTAGGTGTTGGTGTACAGTGTGCGGGTTCTGCTTTCCACCCGCAGTTCGTACCCGGCCCGGTTATACAGCACAAAGCGGGTCTTGCCGCTGCTGATGCTCGGGCGGGCGTAGTTGTGGGCGATGCTTCGCAGCTGCGCGCCCCGGGCGGAAAAGACCACCAGGTCCTTGCTGCCCAGCTCCACAAAACCGCCGCCCAGGCTCTCCACCTGGAACGGTTCGGCAATGCCGGTCTTCACCGGCCAGCCGCCGCCCGGCTGCAGCCCGATGCGGGCAGATTCCACCACATCGCTCAGCAGGGCCAGACCACGGCCGAAAATACCGCTGGCATACAGGGCCAGCGCCGCCAGCACCACCAGTGCCAGCGCTGCGGTGCGCAGCCGGCGCAGCCTGCGGCGGCGCTTCAGCGCACTCAGGCGGGTCAGCTTTGCCCCGCCGGGCGTTTGATTGGTTTCCATATCCCCGCCCCCTTTCTTATTGGTTGTTCGTCACAAAATGCGCCCCGGTTCGCCCTGGGGCTTGCCCGCCTGCCACGCGGGCAGCTCGGGATAATCCACCCAGGCCAGGAACAGGCCCTGGGCCGGGAGGGTGGGGCCCGCCTGGCTGCGGTCCCGGCTTTCCAGAATGGCGGGGACCCGCTCCGGGTCCAGCTTGTGCTGGCCTGCTAAAACCAGCGTGCCCGCCAGAATGCGCACCATGTTGTAGAGGTAGCCGTCCGCCGTGACGGTGACGGTGACCAGGTCCCCGGTGCGCTGTACCCGGCACCGGCTGATGGTGCGCACGGTGCTGCCCCGCAACGCCACCTCGCAGCCGGCCGAGCACAGGCTCATGAAATCGTGGCTGCCCACGAACCGGTCCGCCGCCGCCTGCATGGCGGCCTCGTCCAGTTTGCCCGGCAGCCGGTGGTGCCAGCCCGCCCCGAAGGGGCTGTCGATGGGGCTGTTCCAGATGCGGTAGCAATAGGTCTTTTCGTGGGCGGCGTAGCGGGCGTGGAACCCCTCGTCCACCTCCATGGCCCGGTTCACCCGGATGGCCGCCGGAAGCTTCTGGTTCAAGGCCAGCGGCAGCTTTTCCATGGGGATGCGGCAGTCCGCCCAGAAATTCACCGCGTAGTGCAGGGCATGGACCCCCGCGTCGGTGCGGGAGCAGCCCTTCACCGGCGGGCGGGTACCCAGCAGGGCCTCCAGCCCGTCCTGCAGCGCCTGACAGACCGACAGGCCGTTGTTCTGCACCTGAAAGCCGCAGAAGCCGCTGCCGTCGTAGCTGATGTCCAGCAGGATGTTCATGGCCTCACAGCACCCCCGGCATCACAAAGCGGGTGGCCCAGACCAGACCGAAGGTGACGGCGCAGAAGGCCACTGTGCCCCAGTCGTGGGGCTGGAACTTGAGCACCTTCAGGCGGGTGCGGCCCTCGCCGCCCCGGTAGCACCGGCACTCCATGGCCATGGCCAGCTCATCCGCCCGGCGGAAGGCCGAGATGAACAGCGGGATCAAAATGGGCACCATGGCCTTGATCCGGTCCTTGGCGCTGCCGCTGTCCAGCATGGCGCCACGGGCCTTCTGGGCGTTCATGATCTTGTCGGTCTCCTCGATCAGGGTGGGAATGAACCGCAGCGCGATGGTCATCATCATGGCCAGCTCGTGCACCGGCAGGCCCAGCTTGGCAAAGGGCGACAGCAGCCGCTCAATGGCGTCGGTGAGCACGATGGGACTGGTGGTGTAGGTGAGCAGGCCGGTGCCCGCGATCAGGGCCACGATACGCACCGCCATGAAGATGGCGTAGGCGATGCCCTCCTTGTACACCTTGATGACCCAGAAGTGGATCAGCGGCTCACCCTCGCCGCCCATAAAGAACAGGTTCAGAATGGCCGTGAAGGCGATGATGGGAATGATGGGATTCAGGCTCTTGATTATGATGCGCAGCGGGATCTTGGCCAGCAGATACAGCCCCGCCAGCAGCACCAGGCTCAACGCCAGACCCAGGAAATTGTTGATGGTAAACAGCAGCACGATGTAGGCGATGACCAGCAGAATCTTCAGCCGCGGGTCGGTGCGGTGCACGATGGAATCGCCCGGGAAGTGCTGCCCGATGGTGATGTCCTTCAGCATGTGGTCCCCTCCCCTTTGGCTTCCTTGCGGGCCTTTGCCTCCAGGATGGTCTTGACCGCCCAGGGCACGGTGTACACGTCCTGGGGCAGGTCCAGCCCCATCTGGCGCAGCTTCAAAAAGATCTTGGTCACCTGCGGCACCGAGAGCCCCAGCGCCAGCAGCTCATCCGCCCGGGCGAACACCTTGTCCACCTGGTCGTACATGGCGATCTTTTTCTGGTCCATCACCAGCACCTTGTCGGCGTATTTGGCGATGTCCTCCATGGAGTGGCTCACCAGCAGCACGGTGGTGCCGGTCTCCTTGTGGTAGCGCTTGACCTGGCTGAGGATCATGTCCCGGCCCTCCGGGTCCAGGCCCGCGGCGGGCTCGTCCAGCACCAGCACACGGGGCTCCATGGCCAGCACGCCCGCAATGGCCACCCGGCGCTTCTGACCGCCGGAAAGCTCAAAGGGGCTGCGCTCCAGATAGTCCTCCGGCAGACCGGTGAAGGCCGCCGCCCGTCGCACCCGCCGGTCGATCTCCTCCTCGCTCAGGCCCATGTTCTTGGGGCCGAAGGCGATGTCTTTGTAAATGGTCTCCTCAAACAGCTGGTACTCCGGGTACTGGAACACCAGACCCACCGCAAAGCGGACCTTGCGGATGTCCTGGCCCTTGGCCCAGATGTCCTTTCCGTCCAGCAGCACCTGGCCGCTGGTAGGCTTCAGAATACCGTTGAAGTGGGTGATGAGGGTGGATTTGCCGCTGCCGGTGGACCCGATGATGCCCACGAAGTCGCCCTCCTCCACCGCGAAGCTCACGTCCTCCAGGGCGGTGGTGGCATCCGGCATGCCGGCGTTGTATATATGAGTCAGATGGCGCGTTTCAATGATGGCTGCCATGATTTCACATCCTTACTGCAAAGGGGTTTTCAGCCCCGGAAATGTGCCTCTTGCTTGCAAGATGGCGCTTTCGTCTTTTTTATATTCGCCGTTATTTCAGCAGCTCGTAGAGGGCGGCGGCGCACTCGTCCTCGGTGATGATGCCCTCGGGCAGGTCCAGGCCCGCCTTCACCAGCTCATCCCGCAGCTCGGCGGCCTGGGGTACATCCAGGCGAAGGGAGCGCACCTTCTCGGTCTGGCTGAACACCTCTTTCGGGGTGCCCTCCATGACCACGTGGCCCTCGCTCATCACCAGCACCCGGTCGGCCTGGGCAGCCTCCTCCATATAGTGGGTGATGCTCACCACGGTGATGCCGAAGTCTTTGTTCAGGTGGTGGATGGTCTCCATCACCTTTTCCCGGCCCCGGGGGTCCAGCATGGCGGTGGCCTCGTCCAGCACCAGGCAGTCCGGCCGCATGGCGATCACGCCCGCGATGGCCACACGCTGCTTCTGGCCGCCGCTCAGCTTGTGAGGGGCCTTTTCCCGGTGCTTGTAGATGCCGGACATCTGCATGGCCTCGTCGATGCGGGCGCGGATCTCCGCCGGGGGAACGCCCAGGTTCTCCAGCGCGAAGGCCACGTCCTCCTCCACCACGGTGGCGACGATCTGGTTGTCCGGGTTCTGGAACACCATGCCCACGGTCTGGCGGATGTCGTACAGCTGGCTTTCATCCCGGGTATCCATGCCCTCCACGGTCACAGTGCCGCTCTCCGGCAGCAGGATGGCGTTGAAGTGCTTGGCCAGGGTGGACTTGCCGCAGCCGTTGGCGCCCAGCACCGCCACGAACTCGCCCTTGCGGATGGTCATGGACGCGCCGTCCACCGCGTAGGGGTTTTCCGGGGTATAGCGAAAGCGCACGTCTTTGGCGGCGATCATCTCGTTCATTTCGATTTTCCTCTCCCCTCTTGTTTCGGGTCCTGTGTTCAGGCCTCCTGCCAGATGGCGGTGGCGCCGCAGGGCACAACGCCGCCGGTGCTGCTCACCGGCAGGCCGATCTCGTCGCAGCTGGTCACGCCGCCGTACTTGCCGCACAGGGTGGTTTTCAGGATGTACTCCATCACCGCGGGCGACAGGCCGGTGGTGTAGCTGTTCACCGCCACGAACAGGGGCTGCTCGCTGAGCACACCCGCGCACAGGGCGATCAGGTCGTAAATGTTGTCCTCCAGCTTCCACACCTCGCCGCCGGGGCCGCGTCCGTAGCTGGGCGGGTCCATGATGATGGCATCGTAGGTGTTGCCCCGGCGAATTTCCCGGGCCACGAACTTGGCGCAGTCGTCCACGATCCAGCGGATGGGCCGGTCGGCCAGATTGCTGGCCTGCGCGTTCTCGCGGGCCCAGGCCACAATGCCCTTGGAGGCATCCACATGGCAGACGCTGGCGCCCGCCGCGGCGCAGGCCAGGGTGGCGCCGCCGGTATAACCGAACAGGTTCAGCACCTTGATGGGGCGGCCGGCGGCCTTGATCTTCTCCTCATACCAGGCCCAGTTCACGGCCTGCTCGGGGAACACGCCGGTGTGCTTGAAACCGGTGGGGCTGACCACCAGGGTCAGCGGACCGCAGCCGATCTTCCACTTTTCCGGCAGGCGGCGGCGGTATTCCCACTGGCCGCCGCCCCGCTCGGACCGGTGATACACCGCATCCGCCTTGGCCCACAGGGGGCTGGTCTCGGGGCTTTTCCACACCACCTGGGGGTCCGGGCGCACCAGCAGGGTGCTGCCCCAGCGCTCCAGACGGTTGCCGCAGGTTGCGTCGATGAGTTCATAATCTTGCCAGCTGGTGGCAGGGCGCATACGCAATTCTCCTTTTTCATTCCGGGGAAACCGGCCGCTGTTTCTCTGGGCGATTTCCGTATCAGTATAACGTGTATTTGTGAAATTTTCTTGGCGGGGTCAGTCGAACATACTCTGCTGGCCCGGGGCGTCCAGCTCCTTGGGCAGCTCCAGTCCCAGGTGGACCCAGGCCTGCCGGGTGGCGCAGCGGCCGCGCGGGGTGCGGGTCAAAAAGCCCATCTGCATCAGATAAGGCTCGCACACATCCTCCAGCGTCACGGCCTCCTCGCCCAGTGCGGCGGCCAGGGTATCCAGACCCACCGGCCCGCCGCCGTACAGCTCGATGATGGCCCGCAGCATGCTCCGGTCCATCTCGTCCAGGCCCAGCTGGTCGATGTCCATTCGCTTGAGGGCCAGCTTTGCGGTGGCCTCGTCGATCACGCCGTCCGCCAGAACGGCGGCGAAGTCCCGCACCCGCTTTAACAGCCGGTTGGCCACACGAGGGGTGCCCCGGCTGCATTTTGCCAGCTCATAAGCTCCCTCCGGGGTGCAGGGCTGGCCCAGGATGCCCGCCGAGCGCTGGATGATGCCGCTCAGCTCATCCGGGCTGTACAGCTCCAGCTTGAGCAGCACACCAAACCGGTCCCGCAGCGGGCCGGTGATCTGGCCCGCCCGGGTGGTGGCGCCGATCAGGGTGAACCGGGGCAGATTGATGCGGATGCTCTGGGCGCTGGGGCCCTTGCCGATCATGATGTCCAGCGCGTAGTCCTCCAGGGCGGGATACAGAACCTCTTCCACCTGGCGGGACAGTCGGTGAATCTCGTCGATGAAGAGCACGTCGCCCTCCTGCAAATTGGTGAGCAGGGCTGCCAGATCGCCGGGCTTTTCGATGGCCGGGCCGCTGGTGATGCGGATCTGCACCCCCATCTCCTGGGCCACGATGCCCGCCAGAGTGGTCTTGCCCAGACCCGGAGGGCCGTAGAGCAGGATGTGATCCATGGGCTCGCCCCGGCGCTTGGCTGCTTCCAGATAGATGCGCAGGTTTTCCTTTACCTTTTCCTGGCCCACATATTCGTCCAGGGTTTTGGGCCGCAGGCTGATCTCTTCGCTCTCGCCCTGGTTCATCTCCGGGCTGACCAGCCGCGTGCCGAATTCGTATTCTTCCACGGGTTACCTTCCTTTCGCCATGCCGCGCAGCGCAAGCTTGATGAGTTCCTCCACCGGCAGGGAGGGGTCGGCCTTGGCCACCGCCTGGGCCGCCTCGCTGGGGCTGTAGCCCAGACTGGTGAGGGCCGCGATGGCCTGGCTCAGGTTGCCCGCCGGGGCTCCGCCGCCGCTCACATCGCCCAGGGTGATGCCCTCGGCCAGACCCTTGCCCACCTTGTCCTTCAATTCCAGGGCAATGCGCTGGGCCAGCTTGGGGCCCACGCCGTTGGCGGCGGTGAAGGCCTTGTGATCTCCGGCCGAGATGGCCAGTGTGATCCGCTCGGGGGTCATCACGTTCAGAATCGCAAGACCCACCTTGGGGCCCACGCCGGAGACGGCGGTGAGCATCTTGAAGCAGGCCTGCTGCTCCTCGGTGGCAAAGCCGAAGAGAGTCACGTCGTTTTCGGTGATATTCATATAGGTATAAAGGGTAGCCTCATGGCCGATGGCCGGCAGCGCCGACGACACCGACGCGGGCACCTGCACAAGATAACCCACTCCCGCGCAGGAAAGGACCACCATGTCCAGGGTCTTTTTCAAAAGTTTTCCGGTCAGACAATAAATCATCGGGAACCTCCTGTTGCTTTCTGCTTCGGTCAGCGCAGCGGCGTGCCCATCAGGCGGCTGCGGCTGCAATGGCAATGGGCGATGGCCATGCCCAGTGCGTCGGCGGTATCGTCGGGCTTGGGCACCTTTTCCAGCTTGAGCATCATGCGGGTCATCTCCTGCACCTGCTTTTTCACCGCCTTGCCGTAGCCGGTCACCGCCTGCTTCACCTGCATGGGGGTATATTCAAAGATGGGGATACCGCACTTGGCTGCCGCCAGCAAAATCACGCCGCGTGCCTCAGCCACGCCGATCACCGTGGTCTGGTTGTGCTGATAAAACAGCTGCTCGATACTCAGCGCCTCGGGCTTGTAGGTTGTCATCACATCCAACACGCCCTCATACACCTTGTCCAGCCGCTGTTCAAAGGGCACGCCCGCCTCGGTCGTAACCGCGCCGAACGCCACCGGCGTAAACCGGTTGCCCACATATTCCACCACGCCCCAGCCCACGATTGCATAGCCGGGGTCGATGCCCAATACTCGCATAGATACACCTCTCCATATTAACCGATATAGTATACTATATTTTTTATAAAATAGCAAATACCGCCCACCACCAGCGGGCGGACTCCGGGCAGACAAAAAGAGCAGGACCCCGCTTGGGCCCTGCTCTTTTCTCAGAAGCCGGTCAAATCGACCGATTCTTCTTTTTTATTTCATACTATTTTCATAGTATTGGTGTATCATAACTGCTTAATGTTTCGTTGTATGAGAGGAAGTTTTTTGGGGATTCGAGTGCCTGTTTTCTTTTCAAGCCTCGTAAAAACAAAAAACAGGGCGCTCGATTGAGCGCCCTGTGTGGTGGACGGTAAGGAACTCGAATCCCTGACCCTCTGCACGTCAAGCAGATGCTCTACCAGCTGAGCTAACCGTCCATGTCCTTTCGGCTTGATTATTATATCGAATCTTTTTTCAAATTGCAAGTACTTTTTGAAAAAAAGTTTTTCTTTTTTTATTTTTCTTTTTTCGCCGCTTTCCGGCGCATTTTTCCCTTCTGGAAAGGAGTCCTTTGCATGCCCATTCCCTTCTCCCGGTCCGAATCCTCCCGCCGGTTCTCCGGCCCTTTGCCCGCGCTGGCCGCCGCGCTGGTTCCGGTTGCCCTGCTGGCCGGGCTGTATGCCGCCCAAGGCGTGGCCCCCTTCGGCCCGAACAGTCTGTTCTTCGGCGATATGGATGGTCAGTATTCCCACTTTCTGGCCGGCTTTTCGGAATTATTCGGCCGGGGGGCGTTCTACACCTGGCACAAAGCCCTGGGCGGCGAGGCCCTCAGCTGGGCCGCTTATTACCTGTTCAGCCCCTTCAATTTTCTGGTGCTCTTGTTCCCCACCTCCCAGATGCCCACCGCCGTGACCCTGCTCACTCTGACCAAGGCAGGCTGCGCCGGGCTGGCCATGCATCTGTTTCTGCGCCGCCGGGCTGGTGGCATGCTCTCGGTGCCGCTCAGCTGGGCCTGGGCGCTGAGCGGCTACCTGCTGGGCTTTTCCCAGAACATCATGTGGATGGATGCCCTGATCGCTCTGCCGCTGATCGCCTGGGGCATCCGGCGCATTTTAGAAGGGCGTTCCCCCTGGTTATATCTGGTGAGTCTGGCGGCGGGCATCTTCTGCTGCTATTACATCGGCTGGATGCTCTGTTTGTACTCTCTGCTCTATTTTCTCTTCGGCCTGGCCACAGGCGATGCGGCGGGCCGTAAGCTGCGGGTGTCGGTGCGCTTTGCGCTGGCCAGCCTGCTGGCGGGCGGGCTGAACGGCTGGATGCTGCTGCCGGTTGCGAAAGCGCTCGGCCAGGGCAAGGCCCAGGCGGCCATGGAATGGGGCTTTTCCACCAACTTTTCCCTTCCCCAGCTGCTGGGCCAGCTGTTCGCGGGGGCCTATCCCGCCGGGCAGGACACCAACACCCTGCCCCTTATCTTCTGTGGCACCCTGCCGCTGGTGCTGGCAGCGCTGTTTTTCCTTCGTCCCGGCCCGCTGCGTCCAAAGCTTGCGGCGGGCGGGCTGCTGGCCTGTCTGCTGCTCAGCTTCTGGCTGCGCACGCCGGACCTTGTCTGGCACGGCTTCCAGAGCCCCAGCTGGTTCAACTACCGCTACAGCTTTTTGTTCATCTTCACTTTGCTGGAGCTGGCGGCGCTGGGCGGCAAAGGCCTTGCAGAACATCTGCCCGTCGCCCGCCGGTTCGCGGCTGTCGGGGCTGCCACCCTGCTGCTGGCCTGTGCCTGGTGCCTTGGGCTGGTTCCCGACTGGGCGGCGGTGCTCACTCTGTGCTGCCTGGCGGCCGCTGCACTGCTGCTGGCAATGCCCCGGCGGCGGGCCGTGGGCCTGCTTGCTGCCCTTTTCCTGGCGGTGGAGCTGACGGCCAACGGCTGGGCTGCGCTGGAGGCCTTCGAGCCGTTTCCCTCCACTCTGCCCCAGCTCACCGAGCAATGGCAGGCTACCGTGGAGCAGCTCAGCGCCCGAGACCCCTCCGCCCGAATGCAGCTGGCCGAGGGCGGGCAGAATACGCCCTTCCTGCTGGACTACAACGGCCTGAGCCACTACAGCAGCAGCTATTCCCAGACCGCCTATGAACTGATGCGGGCGCTGGGCTGCACCGGCACCAGCGGCTGGATGGCCTGGTCCGACGGGCTGACCCAAAGTACCGCCAGCCTGCTGGGGCTGCGCTGGCAGCTGGGCGGCGCAGCCTCCGGCCAGTGGCAGCAGCAGGGCGATGTATGGGAGAACCCCTGTGCTCTGCTGCTGGTCGTTGCGGCGGCAGACACTGGCAGCGAGCGGCTGGCGCTGGACCGGCCCTTTGACAATCTGAACCAAATCTACAACACCCTTCTGGGCCAAGACGCGGGCATTCTGCACCCCATCGAAGCCGAGCCTTTGGTTCTGGGCATGGAAGCCGGAGCGGACGGGCTGCACTACACCGTGACCGGCGAAAATGCCGCTCTGTGCTTTTCCCTCACCGCGCCGGTTTCCGGCGTGCTGTACGCCAGCTTCCCGGTGTATGACCAGTACTGCGGGGCCGATGTTTTCGTGAACGGCGAAGCGGCAGGCCAGACCCTGCTGCAGCAGGAGAACGGCACGATCTGCCTGGGGCAGGTGCAGGCGGGCCAGGCCCTCACCGTGGAGCTGCGGCCGCAGACAAATACTCTTTCGCTGGGCGGCTGGAGCTTTACCGTGGAAGACAGCCAGGCTCTTGCCGCGGCCTGCACCCGGCTGCAGCAGCAGGGCCTTCAGGTGGACCAGTTTGCCCCCGGTCTTGTGCGCGGGACCATCCAGGTGCCCGAGGGCTGCACTACTCTTTTCACCAGCATCCCCGCCGAGCCGGGCTGGCAGGTACTGGTGGACGGTCAAAAAGTGGAACCCGGCACCGGCTGGGATGCACTGCTTACCGTGCCCATCACCCCGGGCGAACATCAGATCACCCTGCGCTTCACCCCCGCCGGACTGGGCCTTGGCGCAGCGGTGAGCCTTTGCAGCCTGGGGGCCGCGGCGGCCTGGCTGGCGGCGCGCCGCCTTGGTCATACAGCCCAGAAAGCCCCGCACAGCAGACAAAAAACCTTGTGACAACGCCCAATGCTGTTAAAAATCATTTGTATATTCTTGACAAACCTTTTTTCCTGCTTTAGTATAGGTAAGGTTACGAATAGATGTAATTATATATGGAGCGATCCAATCGCGATCCAATATCAGAAAGGATAACAGTATGGAACGTAAAGATTTGCGCAACATTGCCATCATCGCCCACGTTGACCATGGTAAGACCACCCTGGTGGACCAGATGCTGAAGCAGAGCGGCGCGTTTCGTGAAAATCAGCAGGTGGCCGAGCGCGTGATGGACTCCGGCGACATCGAGCGGGAGCGCGGCATCACCATCCTGGCCAAAAACTGCTCTACCACCTACAACGGTGTGAAGATCAACATCGTGGACACCCCGGGCCACGCCGACTTCGGCGGCGAGGTGGAGCGTGTTCTGAAGATGGTCAACGGCGTGCTGCTGCTGGTGGACGCCGCCGAGGGCTGCATGCCCCAGACCCGTTTCGTGCTGCAGAAGGCCCTGCAGCAGAACCTGAACCTGGTCATCGCCGTAAATAAGATCGACCGTCCCGACGCCCGCATCAAGGAAGTCATCGACGAAGTGCTGCTGCTGCTCATGGACCTGGGCGCCACCGACGAGCAGCTGGACAGCCCCATGGTCTTCTGCTCCGGCCGCGCTGGTACCGCCAGCTACAGCCCGGACGTGCCCGGCACCGACCTGAAGCCCCTGTTCGACACCATCCTGGAGTACGTGAAGGGTCCCGAGGGCGACCCGGACGCTCCCTTCCAGATGCTGTGCTCCAGCGTGGACTACAACGAGTTCGTGGGCCGCATCGGCATCGGCCGCATCCAGAACGGCCGCATGAAGGTTGGCCAGGATGTGCAGGTCTGCGACTGGCACGACCCCAGCGTTTCCATCAAGGGCCGCATCACCAAGCTGTACGAGTTCAAGGCCAACGGCCGTGAGCCCGCCGAGGAAGCCTCTGCCGGCGATATCGTCGCCTTCTCCGGCATCACCGATGTGACCATCGGCAACACCCTGTGCGACCCCGCCAACGTGGAGCCCCTGCCCTTCGTGAAGATCAACGATCCCACCGTGGAGATGACCTTCGCCGTTAACGACAGCCCCTTCGCCGGCCGCGAGGGCAAGTTCGTCACCAGCCGCCAGATCCGCGACCGCCTGCAGCGCGAGCTGCTGAAGGACGTGGCCCTGAAGGTTGAGGACTCCGCCACCAGCGATTCCTTCCGCGTGATGGGCCGTGGCGAGATGCACCTGTCCATCCTGATCGAGACCATGCGCCGTGAAGGCTACGAGCTGCAGGTCAGCCCCCCGAAGGTTCTGACCCACGAGGAGGACGGCCAGCTGATGGAGCCCTTCGAGCGCGTTGTCATCGACACCCCCACCGAGTACCAGGGCGCGGTCATGACCGCTCTGGGCTCCCGCAAGGCCATCCTGCAGCAGATGGAGCCCATCGGCACCCGCGTGCGTCTGGAGTTCCGCATGCCCAGCCGCGGCCTGTTCGGCTACCGCAGCCAGTTCCTCACCGATACCCACGGTGAGGGCATCCTGAACACCATTTTTGACGGCTACGACGCCTGGTGCGGCGACATCACCTGCCGCAGCACCGGCAGCCTGGTAAGCTTCGAGACCGGCGACGCCGTGACCTACGGTCTGTTCAACGCCCAGCAGCGCGGCACCCTGATCGTGACCCCGGGCGAAAAGGTCTACGAGGGCATGGTCATCGGCTACACCCCCACCGGCGAGGACATCAGCGTGAACGTCTGCAAGACCAAGCACCTGACCAACACCCGTGCTTCCGGCTCTGACGACGCCCTGCGCCTGGTTCCCGTTTCCAAGTTCAGCCTGGAGGCCTGCCTGGAGTTCCTGGCTCCCGACGAGCTGCTGGAGGTCACCCCCGAGAACCTGCGTATCCGCAAGCGCATCCTGAACCACGACATGCGCATGAAGCAGCTGAAGGGCAAGAAGAACGGCTAATCCGCTCCCCCTTCTCTGAACTGAGCATCCGCCCCTGTGCCGCCCGGCACGGGGGCTTTTTTGTTGACAAGGCCCTCACCCCGCCTTATGATGAAAACAGAATTCACCGCAATGGAGGCTCTTTGCCATGGAAGAACTGTTTGGAACCAAAAAGCTGGGGTTTGGCTGCATGCGCCTGCCCCTCACCGGCCCTGCCGCCGACCCGGCCAGCCAAGTGGATTACGAAAAGACCTGCCGCATGGTGGACGATTTTCTGGCCGCGGGCTTTTGCTACTTCGACACCGCTCACGGTTACCTGAACGGCAAAAGCGAGACCGCTCTGCGCCACTGCCTGACCAACCGCTACCCCCGCGAGCGTTACCTGCTGGCGGACAAGCTCTCCAACGGCTTTTTCAAAAGCGAGGAGGAAATTCGGCCCCTGTTCTTCTCCCAGCTGGAGGCCTGCGGGGTGGACTACTTCGACTTTTACCTGATGCACGCCATGAACGCGGAGTATTATCCCAAATACTGCGCCTGCAACGCCTTCGCCGTGGCCCGGCAGCTGAAAGCGGAGGGCCGCATCCGGCACATCGGCATCTCCTTCCACGACAAGCCCGCTCTGTTGGAAAAAATCCTCACCGAGCAGCCGGACATCGAGGTGGTGCAGATCCAGTTTAACTACGCGGACTACGACAGCCCCAGCGTGGAGAGCCGGGCGCTGTATGAGATCTGCCGCCGCTTCCAAAAGCCGGTGATCGTGATGGAACCGGTGCGGGGCGGCGCGCTGGCCAACCTGCCGCCCCAGGCCGCCGAGGCCTTTGCCGGAATGGAAGGCAGCCCGGCAGGCTACGCCCTGCGCTTTGCCGCCAGCTTTGCAGGCGTGTGCATGGTGCTCAGCGGCATGAGCGACCCGGCCCAGATGGAGGAGAACCTGGGCCTGTTCCGAAACTTCCGTGCCCTGTCGCCGCTGGAATGGCAGGCGGTGGCCAAAGCCCGCCGGGCGCTGGCCGGGCTGAAGAGCATCGGCTGCACCGGCTGCCGCTACTGCGTGGACGGCTGCCCCAAGGCCATTTCCATTCCCGAGCTGTTCGCCTGTGCCAACAGCCGGAACCTGTTCCAGGACCCCGGCGCCGCCACTTATTACAACATTTGTACCCGCGGCGGTCACGGCAAGGCAAAGGACTGCATCGGCTGCGGAAAATGCGAGTCCTCCTGCCCCCAGCATCTGCCCATCCGTCAGCTGCTGGCCCAGGTGAGCGCCCAGTTCGACGCGCCCAAGGCCTAAAAATACAAAACAAGAGCGCGGGCTCTTCGTTCCCAGCAAAGTGGAACGGAAGAGCCCGCGCTCTTGTTATTCTGTTTAATGGGTCAGCGCCGGCTGCCGCTTTTCCGCCTTGCGGGTGCGCACCAGATACCAGGCCGCGCCCGCGCAGAGGGCCAGCGTGCCAAGGCCGCTCACCCAGTCCGACACATGCTGCAGGGTGGTGCCGGTGTAGCTCACCCGCACCTGGCCCGCCGGGGCATTCTCCGGAATGGTCAGCTCCACCCGGCCGCCGCCGTCCTTGTGCAGCTCCAGTTCCATGGGCTCGCTGCCGTCCGCCGGGGTGAGGGTAGCGGAGTAGCCCTTATACCACAGCTTGGGAATGCCGTACACGCCAAAGACCTCGCCGTCGAAGTCAAACACGAAATCACCATTCGGCAGGTAACTGCCGCTGTAAACGCCGGTGGTGTTGCTGTACTGAGCGCCCGGCTCAAAGGCAAAGGCCTTGGCGTCCACACCGGCGGGCACCCATTCGGCCCCCACCAGATAGAAGGTCTCGCCCCGCTGACTGGTGAAATAGTTGGCCGGGTAGTTCACCTGCTCCGGAAACTCGGTGGAGCTGACCGCAAGGTCCACCCCGCCCAGCACAAAAGCCGCTGCCAGCACCAGCACCCGAACCCGGCGGCTATCGAGGCCTGCCAGCACCATCGTGATGGCCAGGCAGACCGCCAGCTGGCTGAAAGCATTGAGCCGCCAGGGGAACTGGATGCTGTTCAGCAGGGTATCGTCCAGCATGCGCCAGGGCACGAAGGGAAGCACCAGCACCGTGAGCACCACCCCCGCCGCCAGGAAGACCCAGGCGGCACGGCGCGCTCCGCTGCGCCGCCCCAGCGGGCAGACCAGCAGCACCAGAGTGGCCACAATGCCCACCAGGCCGGTGATGCCCAGGCCCATGTAATTGTTGGGAGTAAACAGCCCAGCCAGATTCACGGTATTCCAGGAAACCTGGGTCAGCGGCTGCTCGGTCACGGCGAATTTATCGCTGGCAAACTGCTCCAGCATGGGCAGCCAGTAATAGCAGCTCACCAGCAGACAGGCCCCGGCGGCTCCCAGGCCGCTCAGGATGGCCCGGCGATTCAGCACCCGGGGCAGCCGCACCAGCACCCACACGATGGCCAGCAGGCCCGCCAGAGCAAGGCTCACGGTGTGGCTGAGCACCAGACCGGTGAAGCCCAGCCAGAGCACCCAGGGACGCTTGGTCCCCTCCTCGGTCAGGTCCCACAGGCCCCAGACCACCAGGGGCAGGAAGATCATGGCCTGCACCTCGCCCACCGCGCTGCGGATGTAGAGGTTGGTGAAATGGTAGTGGCACAGACCGTACAGCACCATCAAGAGACAGCCGCCAAAGTGCTTTTTGGTAATGGCCCGTCCGGCAAAATAGCTGGTGACGCACTGAGCCGCCACGCAGCCCAGCATCAAAAACTTAAAGGCCATCTCCGGTCCCAGGCCCGCCACCCGGGCCAATGCCGCCGGATACAAAAACAGGTCCGGGTAAAACAGGCCGCTGGCGTAGCCGTAGCCGCCCAGCATCAAGGAATAGATGCGCACCGGGATGCTGGCATGGCCGCCCAGGGCCGCGGCCAGACCCTCCAGCCGCAGGATATGAAACACGCTGTCGTGCCCTGCCACCAGGTCCCGGCTGGCAAAGGGCAGCGCGCAGAGCAACAGCACCAGCGCGGCGCAGCCAAGGCCGGTGGCAAGCTCGTATCGAATGGTTTTCGCTCGCATGGATCGTTTCCGCCTTTTTCTACAATTTATGCGTTCTTTTTATTATAGCACACAGAGACGGAAATTGCCGCCCCAAAAGTTGGCATGGGCGCAAAAAAGGCCCCGGCGGGCCGCAGGCTGCGGTTTCGCCGGGGCAGTATTATAGATCAAATCACTTCATCTGCGTGTATTTGGGCGGCTGATTGCCGTTTTCCCCATCCGGGCGCTTTTGCGGCACGGGCTGGGGGCGCTTTTTGGCCGCGCGGCGGGCCAGCAGTACCACCACGGCGATCACCACCGCCGCCACCACCAGGAAGGGCAGCAGGTAGATCAGGCCGATCACCAGCTCCTGCACCACGCTTACAAAGCCGTTCCAGCTGCCCCGGAAGGCAGAGCCCACCCGGCTGATAAAGCTGGGGCTCTGGGGCGTCAGCTCGGTCACCTCGTCCAGGTAGACCTCCACCGTGCTGTAGCTGATCTGGTCCTGTAAGACGTTCATCTGGCCGGTGTAGCTCTCGATCTGATACTGCACCTCGCTGCGCTGCTGCTCAATGGCCAGCAGGTCCTCCAGGCTCTCGGCCTTTGCCGCCAGCTCATCCAGCCGCTGGCGCTGCTGCTCCAGGCTGGCCAGGCGGGCTTCCAGATCCACATATTCGGCGGTCACGTCCTGGCTGGACTCGCTGCGCCGAATCAGGTTGGCGGCCTGGGCCGCCGCGTTCAGAAATTCGCTGTAATGGTCCGCGGGCACCCGCAGGGTGTAATAAATGCTGCGGTCGCCCCGTTCGGCGCTTCCGCTGCTTTCGCTGTTCTGCACGTAGGCACCCGCCTGGCTGGCCGCCTCCAAAAGGTCGGCGCTGGCCTGGTCATACTGCTTGGTCTCCAGCCAGAGGGTTGCGTTGTAGATGATCTTGCGGCTGTCCTGCGGGGCAAGGGCGCCGGAATCCAGGCTGGTCTGCCCACCGCCTGTTCCGTTGGCGGCGTCGGCCACAGCTCCGGCCTCCCCCATGTCCGGCATGCTCTCCTGCACCGCCGCGGTGCTGGCGGCCGCCGTGCTGGACCCGCCGCACCCGGTGAGAAGGCCTGCGAAAAGGGCGGCGGCAAGCGCCGCGGCGAGCCAATGCTTCCTGTGCTTCATCTGGTTTCCCTCCTTGTTTTTTGGCAAAACCACCAAGATTTCGCCGTGAAGAATGTCACCTCTCTGACCCTTATACGAAATTGCAGCGGGGATTATTGCAGCCCCTTTATAAATAAGATACAATAAAAGGCGTTGTGTCACAAGGGGTCGACGGCTGACCCGCTTTTTGAAGAAGGAAGTGTATTTTTGATGGGTATGAATTTTCTGGTGGGGCAGAGCGGCGGCCCCACTGCGGTGATCAATTCCAGTCTGGCGGGCGTGTACGAGACTGCCCGCGCCTGCGGCGCCGGGCGCATCTACGGCATGCATTACGGCATTGAGGGTCTTTTGAACGAGAAGCTGCTGGATCTGGACCAGCTGCTGGGCAAGGCGCTGAACATCGAGCTGCTCAAGCGCACCCCCTCCTCCTACCTGGGCAGCTGCCGGTACAAGCTGCCCACCCCCGAGCAGGACGAGGGCGTATACAAGACCCTGTTCGGCCTGTTTGAGCGTTATCAGATCGACGCGGTGCTTTACATCGGCGGCAACGACAGCATGGACACCATTGCCAAGCTGGCGGCCTACGGCAGTCGCATCGGCAGCCACATCCGGTTTGTGGGCGTGCCCAAGACCATCGACAACGACCTGATGCTTACCGACCACACTCCCGGCTTCGGCAGCGCGGCCAAGTACATCGCCACCGTGATGAAGGAGATCATCCGGGACTCCAACGTGTACGATCTGAAGAGCGTGACCGTGACCGAGATCATGGGCCGCCATGCAGGCTGGCTGGCCGCCTCCGCGAGCCTGGCCAAGGGCGACGACTGCGACGGCCCGGACCTGATCCTGCTGCCGGAGGTTCCCTTCAGTGAGGAGCTGTTCCTGAGCCGGGTAGAGGCCCTGCGCAAGGAAAAGAACAACATCGTCATCGCGGCCAGCGAGGGCGTGCGCCGCAAGGACGGCACCTTCCTGTGCGATCTGGCGGGCGGCGACGGCGCGGTGGACGCCTTCGGCCACAAGGTCACCCTGTCCGGCACCAGCCGGTATCTGGAAGGCCTGATCCGTCACCATCTGGGCTGCAAGACCCGCGCCATCGAGCTGTCCACTCTGCAGCGGTGCGCCAGCCACCTGACCAGCCGCATCGACGTGAACGAGGCCTACCAGGTGGGCGGCGTGGCAGTACAGGCGGCGATCCACGGCCAGACCGGCCGCATGAGCGCGCTGGTCCGCCGTCAGGATGCCCCCTATGTGGCGGACTGCGAGACCGTGGACGTGCAGGCCGTTGCCAACAAGGAAAAGGCCATCCCCGCCGGGTGGATCACTCCGGACGGCATGCAGGTGACCGCCTCCTTCGAGGCCTACGCCCGGCCCCTGATCCAGGGTGAGCAGATCCCCATCTATGTAAACGGCGTACCCCTGCATACCCGCCTGTAAGCGTTTTTATTCCGCAAAGCAAAGCACCCCCAGCCGGTTGGCTGAGGGTGCTTTTTGATTTACAGTTTACGCAAGGCCACGGTGCTGCCGCCGGGAGTCTTGGTGACCACCAGCTGGTTCTCGATACGGCTTTTCAGCTCCGGCACATGGCTGATGATGCCCACCATCCGCTGGCCCTGCACAAGGCTGTGCAGGGTGGTGACCGCCTGCTCCAGGCTCTCGGCATCCAGGGTACCGAAACCCTCGTCCACAAACAGTACGTCCAGCTCCACGCCGCCCGCGTAATTCTGAATCACGTCGGACAGACCCAGCGCCAGAGCCAGCGCCGCCTGGAAGGTCTCGCCGCCGGACAGGCTGCCCACACTGCGCACCTTGCCAGTGTAGTTGTCCAGCACGTCTAGGTCCAGGGTATCCTTGGTCTCGGCGGCGGTCATCTGATGGCATTCCAACTGATAGCGCCCGCCGGTCATGGCGAACAGCCTCTGGTTGGCGGCCTCCACCGCGTCGGCAAAATAGGCGGCCAGCACATACTGCTCGAACTGCTGCTTGCCCAGTCCGCCGGAAAGCTTGCCCCCGGCGGTGGCGTCCAGCCGCTCGATCAGCTGCTGGCGCTTCTGGGCCTGCTCCAGCTTTCCGGCCGCGGTGCGCACATCCGCCATGGTCTGCCGGTTGGCCTCCAGCCGCCCGGCAAGCCGGATGCGCTCCCCGTTCAGGGCTTTCCGCCGCTGCTCCTGCTCCTCCATGGCCTGCTCCAGCTCCTGAGGCTGGCAGGCCGGGGCGGGGGCGTTTTGCTGCTGGGCGCGCAGCTGCTTGTAAAGGGTCTGGGTCTCTTCGCAGGCCTTTTGCTCCTGCTCCAGCCGCTGGCGCAGTGCCTTGATCTCTTCTTCGGTGTGCAGCGCCTGCCGGAAGTCCTCCTCGCTCATGCCGCTGGCCGTCAGCGCTTTATCCCATTCCCGGGCCGCCTGGCGGGCTTCTCCGGCCGCTGTTTGGTCGTTGTTCCGCCGCTCGGTTTGCAGGGTGAGGGCAGCGGCCAGTGCCTTCTGGTATTCCTCCAAAGCCGTTCGGGTTTGCCCGATGCTCCGGTCCAGCTGAGATTGCCGGGCTTGCATGTCAGCCAGAGTTTGTTCTGCCTCAGCCCGGGTGGCCTGCGGCAGGGCCGCTTGCAGCTCCTCCGCCTGCCGCCGGGCCGCATCCTGCCGGGCCGCGGCCTGCGCCGCCTGGGCCTGCAGGTCGCTGCGGTTCTGGCGGGTCTGCTCCAGCTGCTTGCGGTCATCTGCCAGCTGGTTCACCGCCGCGCTGGCGGCCTCCACCTGTGCCTGACGCTGTACCTTTGCCGCTTCGGCCTGTTTCAGCAGCTGGTCCAGCCGCTCATCCCAATCCAGCAGCAGGCGGGAAAGGGTCTTTGCGTCCTCTTCCGGGGGCAGCTCCTGTTCCAGGCCGGCCAGCACCTGACGGGCCTGCCGGATGTACTGCTCCCGGGCGCTGCCCGCCTGGGCGGTGAGGGTGCTGCTTGCCTGCAAGGCGTTGTTGTAGTCGGTGCGAGCCGCTTCCATGGCGGCGGCCAGTGCGTCCAGTTCTTCTTTGTCCGGCGCGCCGGTCACGCCCCGGGCCGGGCTGGGATGGTGCACGCTGCCGCACACCGGGCAGGGCTGGCCGGGGGTCAGGTCCTTCGCCAGCAGCCCCGCCTGGTCCCGGCGGAACAGCTGGTCCGCGCTCATGTAGGCCTGCTGGGCCTTGTCCAGCCCGTCGCTCGCCTGCTCCAGCGCCCCGCGGGCGGCCTGCTCGCTCTTTTGCAGCTTCACCAGCTCCCGCATCCGGCTGCGGACTTCCGCCATGTTTTCCTTGGCTTCGCTCCAGCGGGTCAGCTCCTGTTCCACCGCCTGGGCGGCGGTGAGGGCGGCGGCCAGGCCATCTGCCAGCGCCTGGGTCCGTTCCAGGGCGGCGGTCTGCTGCTCTTCCAGCTTACGGGCCGCTTGCTCCGCGTTTTTCAGTCGGTCCAGCTCCCGGATGCAGGCCTGCTGCTCCGCCTTCGCCGCGTCCAGCTTGTCATATTGTTTCAGGGCTTCCGTCTGGCGTTCCAGTGCCACCGCCAGCTGGGCGGCGGTTTGCTGGTCCTGCGCCAGCTGTTCCCGGGCCTGCTCCCACCGGGGGGCCTGGGCGTTCAGCCCTTCCAGCCGGGCATCCGCTTCGGCGTGCAGCCGGGCGGCCTGCTCCGCTGCCCGCCGGGCCTTTTCGCTGCTCTCCCACACCGGGGCCAACCGGGCAGCTGCCTCCCACCGGCCCAGCCGGGCAAGGTCCTCCGCCCGCCGGGGCGCTTCGCTCTGCTGCTGTGCCAGCTGCTGCTCCAGCCGGGCCAGCTGCTCCGCCCGCTGCCCGGCCTCCCGGGCGCTCTGCACCAGTGCGGCGCTTTGCTTGATGCTCTCGTCCAGCGCACCGATCTTCTCCTCCAGTGCGGCCAGATTCTCCCGGTCCGCCTGGCAGAGCTCCTCCGCCAGCTCCAACACCCGGCCGCTGCGCCAGACGCAGCCCGAATCCGCCAGCAGTTCTGCCAGCTCTCGGGCCGAAGGCAGGGCCTCGGCCTCCTCCCCCTCGGGCAGGCGCAGACCCGCCAGGTACTGGCGCAGAGAATCCACCTGCTTTTCCGTATCTGCACGGCTGGCCGACGCCAGTTCTTTCAGCCGCTGCTGCAGCTGCTGGCAGCGCTCGGTGGCGAATACCTGCCGCAGAATGGCACTGCGGTCCCGGCCGGATTTGTTCAGCAGCTCGGCGAACTGGTTCTGGGCGATCATGGCGATCTGGCGGAACTGGTCCACCTGGATGCCCAGCAGCCCCTCCACCGCCGCGTCCACGCTCTCCTTGCCCTCGGCCACCGGGACGGGGTTCTCCCCCTCCAGCCGCTCCAGCAGGGCGGTGGCGGGCACCTCGGTGGTACCCTCGCCCCGCTTTTTGCGGCGGGTCTGGGCGGGGCGGCGAGTAATGCGCCACCGTTCGCCCCGATGCAGGAACACCAGCTGAGCGCTGGTTTCCAGGGTATCGTCCGCATAGTCGCTGCGAATCATCTTCTCGCTGCGCACCCGGCCGGTGAGCTTGCCGAAGAGCGCATAGCACACCCCGTCGAACAGGGTGGTCTTGCCCGCGCCGGTATCGCCAGTGATCAGAAACAAACCGCCCGCGCCCGCGGCCTCAAAATCCACGGTCTGGCTGCCCGCATAGGCGCCGAAGGCGGTCAGGGTCAGGGTCAAGGGTCTCATGCTTCCACCTCCCGGCAAATGGGCTCCAGCACCGCCCGCTCCTCCTCACTGAGGGGCTGGCCGTGCACCGTCCTGTAAAAATCCGCGAACTGGTCCAAAAGACCTGCCCGCTGCAGCTGCCGCGCCCGCAGCTGGGCCTCGCTGCGCCCGGTGGGAATCTGGGGTGCAAGCTCCAGCTTGACCAGATTCGGGTAAACACTGCGCATCCGGGCGGCGGCGTTGGGCGGGATCTGCCGGTCGGTGAGCACCGCATGGACAAAATCCGCGCAGCCCGGCTCGGCGCTGTCGATCAGCTCCTCCAGCGGGCCCTGCACCCGGCGCAGCGGCCGCAGCGGTGCAAAGGGCAGCGGCTGCCAGCGCACACCCCCCTTTTCGCCCAGCTCCACCAGCACCGCCGCCTTGCGGTGGCGCACCTCGCTCACCGAATAGGCCAGCGGCGAGCCGCAGTAGCGGATGTGCTCCGCGCCCACCTGCTGGGGGCCGTGGATGTGCCCCAGGGCCACATAGTCAAAGCCCTCGAACACCGCCGCGTCCACGTTGTCCAGCGTGCCCAGGTTCAGCGTTTCGGAATCGCAGGTTTCGGGGCTCCTGCCCCCGCTGGTCACGAACTGGTGGGCCATGATCAGATTGCGGGCGGAAAAATCCGGCCCGGCGGCCCGGATCAGGGCGGCCACCGCGTCGGTGTAGCTCTCGATGGTCTCCTCCGGCAGAGCGGCCCGCACCTGGCTGGGCCGGATAAAGGGCAGCGCCCACAGATGCACCGGGCCGAATGCATCCTCCAGCACGTAGTGCTCCAGCCCTCCGGAAAACACCGCCGCCAGATGCACCCCGCCTGCGGCCAGCAGCTGGCTGCCGAAGCCCAGCCGGTCGGCGCTGTCGTGGTTGCCGCTGATCAGATACACCGGAATCTTCGCCCGGCACAGCCCGGTGAGGAATTCATCCAGCAGCGCCACCGCGCCCACGGTGGGCACGCTGCGGTCGTACACGTCGCCCGCCACCAACACACCGTCTACCTGGTGTTCCTTTGCCATGGCAAGGCACTGGTTCAGGATGTGCCGCTGGTCCTCGTAAAGATCCACCTCGCAGAGCCTGCGCCCCAGATGCAGATCGGATAAATGCAGAAATTTCATGCTTTGTTGCCTTTCTTTGGTACCGCGTTTCGGGTCTTTCCTTTGATTATACCAAAGCCTTCGCCCACTTGAAAGCCCCGCCGCCCTGTGCTACCATAGGGGCAAACCCAAACGGAAAGGCGGGAGCAAAGATGGAACTGCGCTTGGAAGAACCCCGGCCCGAGCACCGGCCGCTGGTGGAAACCTACCGGCGGGAATTTTTGAACAGCGGCGACTCCATCGACGGCTCGGCCGGTCTTGCCTGGTGCAGCGGCTTTGACGAGTGGATGGACCTCGTAGCCGACAATTCCCATGACGAAACCGCCCGCCCCGGCTGTGTGGCCACCAGTGTGTTCCTGGCCTTTGACGGGGAGCAGCTGGTTGGCATGGTGGACATCCGCCACCGGCTGAACGACTATCTGCGCCGCTACTGCGGCCACATCGGCTACAGCGTGCGCCCGGCTCTGCGCCGCCGGGGCTACGCCACCGCCATGCTCACCCTCGCCCTGGGGGAATGCCGCCGTCTGGGGCTTACCCGAGTGATGCTCACCTGCGAAAAGAAGAACGTCGCCTCCGCCCGCACCATGCTGCACTGCGGGGCGGTGCTGCAGGACGAGCTGCTCATGGGGAGCATGACCATCCAGCGGTACTGGATCAAACTGTAACCAATGGCATTTTTCATAACCGCGACCACGCCGCCGCCTTCTTCCCACTCGGGTAAGGCGGCGGCGCATATTTTCGCCTTTTTCACCGCATATCAAATCATTATTTCTCAAAAATATAGAATATTTTTTAGTTAATTTGTTCAAATGCCCATTGCCGCACCCTGAGAAAAGCGTTATAATAGTATCAAAATTTCATCGCAAACGCGGCCCTTTGGGCCACGGGCCGGGCTGGTTTTTGGTCCGGCCCGCGCCCTTGCTGCGGGAAAGGAGCTCTTAGCATGAATGCCACCAACGAACTGCTGCGGGCAATTTTAAAGATGGACGAGGAGGAACGGCTGCGCACTCAGGCCACCGAGGAATACCGGCGCGGTGCGCAGACCCGCCTGACCGAGGCAGCCCGCAGCCAGGAGGCCGAGATCATGGCCGCCATGCGCACCCGGGTGGACGCCTTTTCCGCCAAGGAGCAAGCCCGGGCCGACGAACGCCTGGCCAAGCTGGAAGCAGGCAAGCAACAGGCCCTCAGCCGGATGGAGCAGTTCCGGGCGGACAAACGGGAGGAATGGGTGAAGACCATCACCGACCGGGTGCTGGGGCGGGAGGCGTAAGCCATGGGCAACACGCAGGCCTCCAACTCCATTCTGGCCAAAAGCCGCGCGCTTTACGGCCGCCGCCTCACCGGGCAGGATTACCAGCAGCTGATGAACTGCCGGGACCTGCCGGAGGTGATCACCTATTTAAAAAGCCGCACCGCCTATGCCCGCGCGCTGGAGGGCGCGGACCCCACCCGGGTACGCCGGGCGGAGCTGGAGGTCCGGCTGCGGCAGAATCTGTTCGATCAGTACGCGGCTTTGTGCCGGTACGAGATGAACATCGGCCACGATTTTTACCGCTACTTTATTTTAAAGGCGGAGGTTCGGGCGCTTTCCAACCGTCTGCAGGAGCTGGCCGCCCCCGGCAGCGAGACGCTGCGGCTGTATCAGATGCCGGAATTCATCCGCCGTCACTCGAAACTGGATGCCGCCGCGCTGGCCGCCGCCCGGGATCTTGCCAGCCTGACCGCCGTGGTGGAGGGCACCGTCTACCATCCCATTCTTATGAGCTTCTGCGAAAAGGCGGGCTTTGTGCTGGATAAGGACGGCGTTTTGCAGGTGCAGGCCGCACTGGACCAGCTGATCTACAACACCATGGAGGAGCTGGTGGCCAAAAAGCTGCACGGCGCCGCCAAAAAGGACATGGACTACCTGCTGCGCCGCAAGAGTGACCTGGCCGCCATCGTCTACATGTACCGGCTCAAGCAGATGACCGGCGCCGACCGGGCGTATCTTTTGCCCCGGCTGGCGGTGGGCTACAGCAACATGAGCCAGAAACAGCTGCTTTACCTGATGGACGCGGCGGACTGCGAGGACTTTGTGCACCGGCTGGCCCGTACCCCTTATGCCCGGGAGTTTTTCGGCTCCTCCTTCACCCGCGTGGAGGACGCGGTGCAGCGGCTGGATTACCGCTGGCATCTGAAAAAGCTGCGCTTTTCCACCGACCCCAGCGTGGTGCTGTTCTGCTACATCTTTTTGGCGGAAAACGAGCTGACCAACCTGACCCACATCATCGAGGGCGTCCGCTATCACCTGCCGCCGGAAAAGATCGCCCCCCTGCTGGTGGGCGTGGGCGACTGAAGGGAGGTGCCGAGCGATGCTGTTTGAACCGAAAATGCAGCTGGTCTGGGTGAACGGGCCCATCGGCCGGCTGACGGATTTTCTCGAGCGCTGCTGCCTGGACCAGGGCACGGTGCATCCCGCCCGGGCGCTGGACAACATGAACGCAGCGGCGGGCTACGCCGAGCCGGAAACAGACGGTGAATGGGCCGCTCTGGTGGCCCGGCTGGAGACGGATGCCGGAGACGATTCCCTGCCCCTGACCCACCCCTGTGAAGAATTTTCGCCCCGGCAGCGTCAATTGCTGGAGGAGCTGGAGCACCAGCTGGCCGAGAGCGACGCGGATTTAAAGCTGTTGAACGACCAGCTCACCCTCTGCCGTACCGGCAGTGAGCAATTCAACCAGTTTTCCGGGCTGGAGGTGCCGGTGGATCAGCTGGAGCAATGCCGCTTCGTGCAGGTGCGCTTCGGCTGCATGTCCCAGCGGGGTCTGGAGATGCTGCAGCGGGATTATTCCAAAGACTGCCTGCTGTTTTTGCCCTGCGGTCAGAACGAACAGGGCTGCTGGGGCGTCTGTCTGACCCCCATGGTGGAGGCCGCCCGCATGGACGGCGTGCTGGCCGAGCTGCGGTTCGAGCCGGTGCACCTGCCGGGCGCGGCGGGCACGCCCGCTCAGATCGTGGAAAATCTTGGCCGGAACATCCGGCTGCTGGAGGCTGAAAAAGCCGCCGCTCTGGACCACCGGACCGCTTTGTGGCAGCAGGCAAAGCCCTGGGCCGCTCCCCTTTACGCCCTGGCCTGCCGGAAGGCCCGGATCGAGGAGCTGCGCCGGTGCGCCGCGGTGCGCGGCGAGCGATTCTTTTACTGCGTATGGCTGCGCCAGCCGGATCTGGAGGCCTTTGAAGCCGCCTGCCGAGGTCTGGGCCAGCTGAATCTGCTGCCGGACCGGGTGCTGGCCCGCCGGGCCTGGGAGCAGGAAACAGGAAGAAGCGAACGAAAGTGAGATGAGAACACCTTGGCCATTGAAAAAATGAAGCTGGTTCGGGTGGACGGGCTGCTGCCTCAGCTGGACGAGCTGATCGCAGCCTGCTGCCTGAACGGCGATTTTCACCCGGAGCCCGCGGTGCAGCACATGTCCGGCTCGCTGGGCTACGTGACCCTGAGCGAGGACAACCCCTACACCCCGGACGTGCAGCAGATGGAGGAGCTGTTCCGGCTGGCCGGGCAGACTGAGCTGCCCGCCGTCACCGGCAAGCCCCGCCACATCCGGGGCGAGGAGCTGGAACTGGTGCATCAGGTGGCCCGGCAGCTGCAGGACCTGGCCGCCGAGCGGGACGCACTGGTGGAGAAGAAAAACCAGCTGGCCCAGCAGCGGGACCAGTTCGCCCACTTCTCCGGGCTGGATGTGCCGCTGGAAAGCATTCTGGGCTGCGAGTATATCAAGATCCGATTCGGTTTTCTGCCCAAGGCCAGCTACGCCCGCATGACGGTGGCCTATGCCGAGAACCCTCATGTGCTTTTCGTCACCTGCGGCGAGGAGGCCGCCGGGTACTGGGGGTTGTATTTCACCCCCCGGGAGACCGCCGACGAGATCGACGGCATCTTCTCCACCCTGTTCTTTGAGCGGCTGCATCTGCCCGCCGCCACCGGCACTCCGGCCCAGATCGTGAGCCAGCTGAACGCCCAGATGGCCGAGCTGGACAAAAAGCTGGAGGACGTGGCCCGGCGCACCGCCGATTACTGGGCCGAAGAGGAAAAGCCTCTGGCGGACATTTACCGCCAGCTGAAATGGCACCAGAGCGTATTCGATATGCGCCACTACGCCGCCTGCCGCGACAACTACTTCTTCTTCGTGGGCTGGGTGCCCGCCGACAAGGCCCCGGAATTCGAGAAGAAGGCAAAGGCCATCCCCCACATGCGGGTCACGGTGAGCGACCCGGGCGAGGTGGAGGAATCCACGCCGCCCACCCTCTTGAAGAACCCCTGGTTCGTGCGGCCCTTCGAGATGTTCGTGGACATGTACGGCCTGCCCAGCTACGGCGAGATGGACATCACCGCCTTTGTGGCCATCACCTTCACGGTGCTGTTCGGCATCATGTTCGGCGACCTGGGCCAGGGTGCAGTGCTTGCTGTCGGCGGCTTTGTCCTTTGGAAGTGGAAAAAAATCGGTCTGGCCCGGCTGGTGGTACCCTGCGGTATCTCCAGCATGGTGTTCGGCTTTTTGTTCGGCTCGGTCTTCGGCTTTGAGGAAGCGCTGAACCCGGTGTATGAGGCCCTCGGCTGGAGCGGCAAGCCCATCAGCTGGTGGCCCGGCGCCCCCCACACGGTACTGGATGCCGCCGCCATCAACCCCATTCTGATCTGCGCCATCTTCATCGGCGTGGCCATGGTCTTCCTGGCCATGCTGCTGCACGTGTACGCAGCGGTGCGCAAAAAGCTGTGGGGCGAAGCCATCTTCTCCAACAACGGCCTGGTGGGCATGCTGGTGTACGCCGCCGGTGTTTCGCTGGTGAGCGGCTTTATGAAGGGCCCCGTGTTCCTTCCCAGCGGCGCTGCTCTGGCGATTCTGGCGGTCGGTCTGGTGGTGCTTTTCTTCAAAGAAGTGCTCATCGGCCTGGTGGATCATCATCCCCACTGGAAGCCGGAAAGCTGGGCCGACTACTGCATGCAGAACATCTTTGAACTGCTGGAATACGTGCTGAGCTATTTCAGCAACACGGTATCCTTCCTGCGCGTGGGCGCCTTCGTCTTCGTGCACGCGGCCATGATGATGGCCATCTTCAGCCTGGCGGGCGACCCGCCCAACATGATCGTGGTGGTGCTGGGCAATGCCCTCATCATCGCACTGGAGGGCCTGCTCTCCGGCATTCAGGGCCTGCGCCTTGAATTTTACGAAATGTTCAGCCGCTGCTACGAGGGCGGCGGCCACCCCTTCCGGGGCGTGGACCTGACCAAGAAGGCGCAGCAGGGCTGACCGTCCGCCGCCTTTGAGATAGTTATTTGGAGGTAATGATCTATGAATCCCGTAATCACCGCTCTGCTCGTTCTGCTGCCCCTGGCCCTGATCATGGGCTGCGCCGCCTATCTGGCCAAGCGCTCCGCCGCCGGTATGCCCGTCAAGCGCACCCTGGCCCTCAACCTGAGCTGTTTTCTGGTCGTTCTGCTGATCGCCGGCTGCTTTGCCTTCGCGGTCAGCGCTGAGGACGCTGCCGCCACCACCGCCGTGATGACCGCTGCCGAGAAGGCCGCCAGCAACGAGAGCATGGGCCTTGGCCTGCTGGCTGCCGCGCTGGTCACCGGTCTTGCCGGCATCGGCGGCGGCCTGGCCGTTGCCGCGGGTGCTCCCGCCGCCATTGCTGCCGCCAGCGAGGACCCCAAGAGCTTCGGTAAGAGCCTGATCTTCGTTGCTCTGGGCGAGTCCATCGCCCTGTACGGCGTGGTTATCTCCATCCTGATCCTGAACAAGCTGGTCTGACCCGGCGGCTTCAAAAGCGAAGGGAGGGCAGACCATGCGGTTTTACCTGATCAGCGACAATACCGATACCCAGACCGGCATGCGGCTGGCGGGCATCGAGGGCGTGGTGGCCCACCAGGCCGACGAGGTGACCGCCGCCCTGGACTACGCCCTGGCTCAGCCGGACGTGGGCATGATCCTGGTAACGGAAAAGATTGCCGACGATTTCGAGGCCATCGTGAACGAAGCCAAACAGGCCCCGGACGCCCCGCTGATTCTTGCCATTCCGGACCGGCACGGCTCGGCCCTGGGCAAGGATCGCATCACCCGCTACGTGCGGGAGGCCATCGGCGTTAAAATTTGACCCGAGGGCCGAAAACCAACCAAAAGAGGTGTAAGCCATGATCGATGAAAACGAGCGGGCCGCGCAGTTTCTGCAGGCCATCCAGCGGGACGCCGAGCACCGGCGCAGCGAGATCGTGAAGGCCATTGACGCCGAGACCGCCGCCGAGCTGGAAAAGCAGCGGACCGAAGCGGAGAAAAAGGCCGCCCGTATGGAGGAATACGAAACCCAGCGCGCCACCGAAAACGCCAACCGGCTGCTTTCGCAGAGCGTGTTGGACGCCGGGGCGGAGCTTGCCCGCCGTCGGGGCCAGATCGCGGACGAGGTGTTCACCGCCTGCGAGAAGGAGATTTCGAATTTTGTGAACAGCCCGGATTACGGGCCGTTTTTAAAGCAGAACGCCGCCGGGCTGCTGACACTGCTGCGGTGCGATACCGCCCAGTTCTTCGCCCGGCCCCAGGACCTGGAGCTGGCCCGGCAGAACCTGCCCGCCGGCTGCACCGTGGAGGCGGACAATACCATCCGCCTGGGCGGGCTGCGCGCCCGCGCGGGCAGCACCGAGGCGGACGACACGCTGGACATGCGCATGGAGAACCAGAAGGACTGGTTTTTGCGCTCCTGCGGTATGTCCATCGCGCTGGAACAGTTGTGAGGTGAAGGGAATTGGCAGAAAATCGCATCTATAGCATCAACGGCCCGGTTGTGACCGTGCGGGGCAAAACCGGGTTTTCCATGATGGAGATGGTGTATGTGGGCGAGGCCCGGCTGGTGGGCGAGGTGATCCGCCTGAGCGAGGACGCCGCCACCATCCAGGTATACGAGGAGACCGGCGGCCTTGCCCCCGGCGAGCCGGTATATTCCACCGGCGGCGCGCTGGCCGTGACCCTTGGCCCCGGCATCCTGCGCAACATCTACGACGGCATCCAGCGCCCGCTGCCCGCTCTGGAGGAGCTGAGCGGGGCCTTCATCGGCCGCGGCTGCTCCGCCCCCGCACTGGACGAGACCACCCGCTGGGACGTGACGGTGCTGGCAAAGCCCGGCGACCGGCTCACCCCCGGCCAGATCTACGCCACCTGCCCGGAGACCCCCGCCATTGAGCACCGGTGCATGGTGCCGCCCAATGTGTCCGGCACCGTGACCTGGGTGGCCGAAAACGGCAGTTACACCGTGAACGACACGGTGGTAAAGCTCACCGATGATCGGGGCAACGAGCGGGTGCTGACCCTGTGCCAGAAATGGCCCATCCGAATCCCCCGCCCTGTCTCCCGCCGGATGCCCGCCCAGCGGCCGCTGATTACCGGCATGCGGGTGGTGGACACCATGTTCCCCATCGCCAAGGGCGGCGCGGCGGCCATTCCCGGCGGCTTCGGCACCGGCAAGACCATGACCCAGCACCAGCTGGCCAAATGGTGCGACGCGGACATCATCATCTACGTGGGCTGCGGCGAACGCGGCAACGAGATGACCCAGGCGCTGACCGAATTCAGCGAGCTGATCGACCCCAAGACCGGCCGCCCGCTGACCGACCGCACCGTACTGATCGCCAACACCTCCAACATGCCGGTGGCCGCCCGTGAGGCGTCCATCTACACCGGCATCACGCTGGCGGAATACTACCGCGACATGGGCTACCATGCCGCCATGATGGCAGACTCCACCTCCCGCTGGGCCGAGGCCCTGCGCGAGATCAGCGGCCGCCTGGAGGAAATGCCCGCCGACGAGGGCTACCCCGCCTACCTGCCCAGCCGTCTGGCCCAGTTCTACGAGCGCGCGGGCTATGCCCAGGCGCTGTGCGGCCAGGAGGGCTCTGTAACGGTAATCGGCGCGGTCAGCCCCCAGGGCTCCGACTTCTCGGAGCCGGTGACCCAGAACACCAAGCGGTTCACCCGCTGCTTCTGGGCGCTGGACAAAGCCCTGGCCTATGCCCGTCATTACCCGGCCATCAACTGGAACACCAGCTACAGCGAGTATCTGGGCGATCTGTCCCCCTGGTACTACGACAATGTGGGCCCGGACTTCATGCAGTGCCGCGAGCGCATTGCCGGTCTGCTTTTGCAGGAGACCAGCCTGATGGAGATCGTGAAGCTGATCGGTTCCGACGTTCTGCCGGACGATCAGAAGCTGATCATCGAGATCGCCCGCGTCATCCGCGTGGGCTTCCTGCAGCAGAACTTCTTCCACGACCAGGACACCTATGTGAGCCTGGAAAAGCAGCTGAAAATGATGCGGGTGATCCTGCATCTGTACGAAAAGAGCCAGGTGCTGGTGGCAAAGCAGGTGCCCATGAGCCGGGTGCTGCGCACCGGCCTGTTCGACAAGCTGGTCAAGATGAAGTACGACATCCCCAACGACCACCTGGAGCTTTTCGACGATTATACCGCCGAGATCGATCAGAAGATCGGCGAACTCATGCGCCCGTGACCGGCGCCGGAAAGGAGAGATTTGTACCATGCTCTTAGAGTATGTTGGCCTCAGCCAGATCAACGGCTCGCTGGTGATTCTGGATGGGGTGAAAAACGCCAGCTACGACGAGATGGTGGTGCTGCGCCTTGACGACGGCAGCCAGCGCATCGGCCGCATCGTGATGATCGAGGGCGAAAAATGCGTGATTCAAGTGTTCGAGGGAACCACCGGGTTCTCGCTGAGCAACACCCGCACCACCCTGACCGGCCATCCCATGCAGGTGGACCTGAGCCCGGAGCTTTTAGGCCGCACGCTGGACGGTCTGGGCCGCCCCATCGACGGTCTGGGCGCCATCTACCCGGAATGCCGCCGGGACGTGAACGGCGCGCCCATCAACCCGGTGAGCCGGGTCTATCCCCGCAACTACATCTGCACCGGCATTTCCGCCATTGATGCGCTGACCACCCTGATCCGCGGCCAGAAGCTGCCCATCTTTTCCGGGTCCGGTATGCGCCACAACGAGCTGGCGGTGCAGATCGTAAAGCAGGCAAACGTATCCGACGGCGAGGATTTCGCCATCGTATTCGCGGCCATGGGCGTGAAGAACGACGTGGCGGATTATTTCAAGAGCTCCTTCGAGGCCGCCAATGTGATGGACCGGGTGGTCATGCTGCTGAATCTGGCGGGCGACCCCATCGTGGAACGCATCATCACCCCCAAGGCGGCGCTGACCATCGCGGAGTATCTGGCCTTTGACCTGGGCAAGAACATCCTGGTCATCCTCACCGACATGACCAGCTACTGTGAGGCGCTGCGGGAGTTCTCCTCCTCCAAGGGCGAGATTCCCGGCCGTAAGGGCTACCCCGGCTACCTGTATTCCGACTTGGCCAGCCTGTATGAACGGGCGGGCATCGTGAAGGGCAAGAAGGGTTCCGTGACCCAGATCCCCATTCTGACCATGCCCAACGACGATATCACCCACCCCATTCCGGACCTGACCGGATACATCACCGAGGGCCAGATCGTGCTGGACCGCAATCTGGACGCCACCGGCGTGTATCCGCCCATCAGCGTGCTGCCCAGCCTGTCCCGTCTGATGAAGGACGGCATCGGCAAGGGCTACACCCGCGAAGACCACAACCCGCTTGCCAACCAGCTGTTCGCCACCTATGCCCGGGTGCAGGACGCAAAAGCGCTGGCCAGCGTCATCGGCGAGGAGGAGCTTTCGCCCAGCGATAAGCGGGTGATGGAGTTCGGCCGCGCCTTTGAAGAGAAGTTCGTGGGTCAGGGCAACACCAGCCGGACCATTGAAGAAACGCTGGATCTTGGCTGGGAGCTGCTGAGCATGCTGCCCAAGGAGGAGCTGGACCGTGTGGACCAGGTATTGCTGGACCACTACTACAAGCCCAAAACCGACCCGAAGCAGCGGGAGCTGGGGCTGCGCCGGGCCTTCCACGACGATGCCGAGTAACCGGGCAAATATACCGAGAAAGGAGGCCGCGTTTTGGCACAGCAGATATTCCCCACAAAAAGTAATCTGATGGCACAGCAGAAGAGCCTTGCGCTGGCCAGCCAGGGCTACGAACTGATGGACCGCAAGCGCAACATTCTGGTGCGCGAGATGATGCAGCTCATCGACCGGGCCGCCTCCATTCAGGACCAGATCGCCGCGGCCTATGCGGAGGCATACGCTGCCCTGCAGCTGGCCAATGTGACTCTGGGCGTGGTATCGGGTTTTGCACACACGGTACCGGTGGAAAACGGTCTTTCACTGGACTGGCGCAGCGTGATGGGCGTGGAGCTGCCTATGGTGAAGCTGGAGGAGACCGCGCCCCAGAGCCTGTATTACGGCCTGGGCGGGACCAACAGCCAGCTGGACGAGGCATACCGCAAGTTCTGCCAGGTGAAGCGGCTCACGGTGGAGCTGGCCGAGGTGGAGAGCAGCGTATACCGCTTGGCACAGGCCATTCAGAAGACCCAGAAGCGGGCCAACGCCCTGAGCAACATCATGATCCCGCAGTTCAATTCCAACATCAAGTACATCACTGAAGTGCTGGAAGAAAAAGAACGGGAAGATTTCTCCCGCCTCAAAGTAATCAAATCTTCTTTTTGACGGTTTTTTAGCGGACTCGACCATTGACAGAGTGCGGTACCCGATATATGACGAGTAAGCTTCAGCGAAATACTCCAGCCGCCTTTTGGCGGACTCGACCGGTTCATCGCCGAGTCTCAGGGATGTTAGCATAAGATTGCGTTATTCCCTGCCGGAATCTCAATCCAGTTCGTTGAATCAAAAGTAAAAATTACTTTGAGTGTTCAAAAAACTCACGCAATTGCACCTCGCCTTTTCGGGCGGGGTGCTTCTTTGTGCGTGTATATCTTCTTGGATATCTTATTGGGTATCTTATATTGCTCTTCCGGTTTCGTCACTTTCAAGTGCTGCATCCGGCGCATGGAAGGATCGAAACTGACGTTTCCATCTTTCAAATCTGTAACATGGAAGTGACGCAGCGGGCACAGGGGGTTCGGCATGGAACGCATGGGTGTTTTCCTCCTTTGGTTCTGGTGAAATTTCCGGAAACAAACGGGCAGAAAAAAACCGGCGGCGCATGGCAAACGCAAGCCATACGCCGTCGGTTTTCTATTTGTTCCAGTTTATATGATAGCACAGGAGGAACCGGGCTTTCCAGGGTCAAAACAGAGTTTTATCCGGGCTTTTCGACGAAAATACGAAACAATCACAAAGCAAACATCCCGCCGCAATTCCCCTGCCGGTTGGGTCCGTAAACGTCCCGTACCCCGCTAACGGTCGAGTCCGCTAAAAATGGGTGCTGGCGTATCTTGCTGAGAAAAATCCGGTGCGCACCAGTTTGCGTACCGCACTCAGTTACCGGTCGAGTCGTTAAAAAAACCAGGAGGGGAGCCAGCGGGCGGAGGCGATCCAGGTTTCGGATACCGGGATACCGGTCACCGCCGGGTAGAACCAGAGGAACACCACTGCCGCCGCAACCAGGATTCCCAGCGCCAGTCGCCGCGCAAGCTGCGGCCGGTCATGTTCCAGCTTGGACAGCATCAGAATCAGCGCCGCCACTGCAAACCACAGGCTGGGGAAATAATGGTATAGGAAGGTGCACCGAGTCACCAGTACCCAGGGCAGCAGCTGCGCCAGATACAGCACCAGCACGCTCCCTTGTGCCCGGCAGGCCCGCCCGCTGATCTGCCGCCATACCAGCGCGCACAGCCCTGCCAGCGCCGCCCACCATACGATGGGATTGCCCATGCCCGCAATGGTCCCCCGCATCCCCGCAGGCAGCCCGCTGGCGGAATAATACCATACAGGACGTAATAACAAAGGCCAGGTATACCAGTTGGATTCGTAAGGATGGGTGCTCTTGAGCTGGCTGTGGTAGTTGAACATGGTTAACTGGCACTGCCACCACTCGCCCAGGCTGAACCCGCCTTCCCGCCACCAGTAGGGCAGGTAGGCCGCAATGTAGATGATCAGCGGAATCAGCACAAAGAACAGCACACCGCCCACCAGGGCCACGGCCAGCTCCCGGCCGAAGTTCGGCTTCTTCTGCCGCCAGCGTGCCCAAAGCACACCGAAATACAGCACTGCCAGCCCGGCCCCGGCGTAGATGCCGGTCCACTTGCTGGCCGCACCCAGGCCAAAGGCAACACCCGCCAGAGCCATGGGCAGGATGCTCTTGTCCACGCCCCTGGTCAGCACGCTCTGACAGTACCAGAGCATGAAATAGGCCCCCAGCAGGATGAAGAAGGTTCCGTAGATGTCAATGGTGGCAATCCGGCTCTGGGCATAGCGCATCAGGTCCAGCCCGGCCAGAAGGGCCGCAAAGCCCGCCCACCGGGGCGACCGGGTGAGCCGCCGCACAAAGAGATACAGCACCGGCACCAGAGCGATGCCGAACAGCGCCCCCGCCACGCGCCAGCCGAAGCCGGTCATGCCGAACACTGCAATACCCAGCATGATGAACACCTTGCCCAGCGGCGGGTGGGTGGTCTCGTACACAGGCATGCCGTGCAGATGCTCGTAGGCGGTGCGGCCGTGGTAGATCTCGTCGAAATACATGCTGTTTTTGTAGCTGATGGTGTCCGGCACCTGGGCCTGCTCATCGAACAGTGCCCCGCTCTCACCGGTCACGGCCAGGCACTCGCCTGCATCGTTCTTGAAGGCCAGCTCCATCACGCTGGCATCGGTGAGGGTAATGGTGTAGGTCTCGTTCGCGGTGACCGGCAGGGACAGCCAGTGGAACACGTTGCCGTAGTCCAGCGTCTGGTTCACCAGCTCGGTGCCCCGGCTGTCGGTCACGGTGAGCTGGCCGTTCCAGTTGATCTCCGGATGAATCCACAGGCTGGAGGCCTCCCCCTCCACCTGAACGGTATAGCTCTTGGTCCCCTGCACCACCTCCGGGTTCTGGGGCGCGGTGAAGTCGCCCAGGTTGGTCAGGCTCACCACACCCACCAGAAGGATGCCCGCCAGCAGCCAGAGCAGCTCCGGCCGTGTCCAGCGGGGCTGGGGCGCGGGCGCGGTGAGGGCAGGCTCCGGGGAGGGCTGCAGCGCACAGATCTTCCCGCCCCGGCACAGCCGCAGGCAGGCCAGCCAGACCATCACGGTGCCCACCAGGTTGGCCAGACTCACCACTGCAATCATCACCCGGGCGGTGTCGCTGGTGAGGAACTGGTCCTCGGTGCCGTTGGAGGCCAGAACCAGCGCCAGATTCAGCAGGGTGGACATGCTCAGCACCGCCGTGCCTGCCAGCAGCTTGCGGTCTGCCCAGCGGGCCACTGCCGCCAGCAGCAGCGCCAGCGCCGGAATCAGGTACCGCTCGTGCATCCGGTGGCTCAAACAGAAGATGGCCGCACCGTAAAAGCCCGCCAGCAGCATGGGGCAGAACCGGCCGCTGCGCACACTCACCCAGGCCAGATACAGCATCGCCGCAGTGGCAACCAGGATGCCCACAGTGCCCAGCATCTGCCAGGTGATGGGCGTGCCGAATATGCCATCGGTCTGCATGGTCCAGTTGCCGCCCAGCAGGGTAATCAGGTTAAAGCCGTTCACGCTGGCATAGGGATAGCTGGACACGGTGCCGGTGTACTTTTCCACCAGCCAGTCCATGGGCTGATCGCCCCAGAAGGGCAGCGCGAAGGCCAGCACCACCGCCACGGACAGAACCGCTCCCAGTGCCGCGCGGCCCACTACCCTGCCCCGCTCGGCCGCCGGACCGGTGAACAGGGGCAGCGCAAAGCAGACGGCCAGCACCGGCCCGAACAGCAAAGCCTGGGGCTTCAACGCCAGCGCCAGACCGTAAAGCAATGCAGAAGGCAGATATTTTTTTTGACTCAGCAGCCAGAACACCCCCACCAGACAGAGGGCGGGTACGCTGTCCACCTGCTTCCAGACGGCGGTGTCGTACAAAAAGGCCGGGCAGAAGGCGACGAGCGCCGCGATCAGCATGGCCCGCTTTTCGTTCAGATGGGTGCGGGCAATGTGCCATACCAGAGCGGTGAGACCCACATCGCACAGGATGGGCACGCTGCTCAGCAGCAGCACAAAGCCCTTTCCGCTCACATTCATCCCCAGCAGCTTGCCCAGGCTGCCCAGCACCCAGAGCACCAGCATATAGCCGGGGGGATAATCTGCAAAGTAATCCGGGGAATAGAACTGCCCCGGCCCCAGGTCTGCCAGGCGCTGAGCCCAGGCGGTGAAGCAGGCCACGTCGGTGGAATAGCCCTCGGTGACCAGGGTCAGCCCGATGCGCAGCACAGCGGCACAGACCAGCAGCACCAGCAGGCCGGCTGGCAGCCGCCGGGCGTTCCGGCGGGCATATGGTTTGGCGTTTGCCATGATCTCTCTCCTTTACACACGCACGGCGCACCGCGCGGGGATGGTCTATTCAAATCGTAGACGCTCTTATGTTCAGTATAGTCAAAACCCGCCGCCCATTGCAAGGGGAAGGGTGTGGTTTTCCTGTGAAAACGAAAAAAGAATGCAAGGGAGGGGTACAAAAAAACCGGGTGCGGTGAAGCCTTCACCACACCCGGCGAAACGTCGGATCGCAGGGCCGCCCCGTTTTAGAGCAAGCCCGGTATTGCCTGAGATATTTTAAGAAATTTTAGATACTTTGGGGCCCTGGGCGGTGTCCTCCACCTGCCAGCCCATTTCGGTGATCTGGGCGCGCAGCGCGTCGGCAGTGCCCCAGTCCTTGGCCTTCTTGGCGGCAGCGCGGCGCTCCACCAGCTCCATCACCTCGGCAGGCACCTCGTTGGTCTTGCGGTTGTAGAGCAGGCCCAGCACGCCGGTCAGCTCGTCGAACACCTCGGCGGCATTGGTCAGAGCAGCCTTGGAGGCCTCCTTGCCCAGGGTGTTGATCTCCTTCACCAGCTCAAAGATGGCGGCCAGAGCATCCGGGGTGTTCAGATCGTCGTCCATGGCGGTGTTGAACTTGGCCTTGGCGGCGGCAGCCTTCTCGATCAGTACGTCGCTGCCGGCCTCGGCGGCGTTCTTGATGAGGAAATCCAGATTCTCGCGGCAGGTGTACAGCCGCTCCAGGCTGGACTTGCAGGACTGAATCAGCTCCACGGTGTAGTTCAGGGGCATACGGTATCCCGCGGTGAGCAGGAAATACCGGATGGGCTCGTAGCCGTAAGCGTCGGCAATCTCACGCACTGTGAAGAAATTGTTGGCGCTCTTGCTCATCTTGTGGTTGTCGATGTTCAAAAAGCCGTTGTGCATCCAGTAGCGGCTGAAGGTGCAGCCGTTGGCGCACTCGGACTGGGCGATCTCGTTCTCGTGGTGGGGGAAGATCAGGTCCTGACCGCCGCAATGCAGGTCGATGGTGGCGCCCAGATGCTTGCGGGCCATGGCGCTGCACTCGATGTGCCAGCCGGGACGGCCGGGGCCGTAGGGGCTTTCCCAGGCAGGCTCGCCGGGCTTGGCAGCCTTCCAGACCGCGAAGTCCGCCGGGTCCTCCTTCAGGTCGTCGTCCATCTGGCTGCGCAGCTCACGGTTGCCGCTCTCCAGGTCCTCCAGGTTCAGGTGGCTCAGCTTGCCGTACTCCTTGAACTTTCTGGCCCGGAAATACACGTCGCCGTTCTTGGCCACATAACCGTAGCCCTTTTCGATGATGTCGGCCACGATGCCCAGAATCTCGTCGATGTGCTCGGTGGCGCGGGGACGCACGCTGGGCGCCAGCACGTTCAGGCCCTCGCTGTCCTTGATATACTCGGCCTCGTAGCGGCGGGCGACCTCCTGCATGGGAACGCCTTCCTCCTGGCCCTTCTTGATCAGCTTGTCGTCAATATCGGTGATGTTGGAAACGTAGATCACCTTGTTGCCCTGGTATTCCAGATAGCGGCGCAGGGTGTCGAACACCACCATGGGCCGGGCATTGCCGATGTGGATGAAATTGTACACGGTGGGGCCGCACACATAGATGCGGTACTCGCCGGGCTTCTGCGGGATGAACTCCTCTTTTTTGCGGGTGAGGGTGTTAAAAATCTGCATACTGCTTCGCTCCTTGCTCTGCGCAACGGCCCCCATGGCACGGCGCAGTTTCAATGGTATCATTATACCAGCCTTTGGCGGTTTACGCAACGGCGGACCGGACCTTTTGGCGAAAACAAAACGCCCGGCGATCCGCAGATCGCCGGGGCGCGTTTGTACTTTTGAAAACCGTTCTCGGTTACAGCCACTTCTTCCAGCGGGCCAAAAAGCCTGCGCCCAGGGTAGCCAGAACGGCAATGGCCAGCACGATCACGAAGCCGAAGGGATTCTCGGCAAAGGGTACCGGCACGTTCATGCCCCACAGACTGGACACGATGGTGGGCACCGTGAGGATGATGGTCACGGCGGCCAGCAACTTCATCACGATGTTCAGGTTGTTGGAAATCACGGAGGCGAAGGCGTCCATGGTACCGGACAGAATGTCCCGGTAGATGCTGCTCATCTCCATGGCCTGCTTGTTCTCGATGATTACATCCTCCAAAAGGTCGGTATCCTCGGGGAAGTCCCTCACAAAATCCATGCGCAGCAGCTTCTCCAGAACGATCTCGTTGCCCTTCAGGGAGGTGGAGAAGTACACCAGGCTCTTTTCCAGGCCCAGCATCTGAATGAGCTCCTTGTTCTTCATGCTCTTGTGCAGCTCGTTCTCCACGCGGGTGCTGGCCTTGTCCACCTGACGCAGGTAGAACAGGAACAGGCTGGCGTTGCGGTAGAGCATCTGCAGAGCCATGCGCTTGCGCTTCTTGGTGCTGCAGGCCTTGACCAGGCCCTCCATGAAGGCGCGGGGCAGCGCGGTCTCCTTCAGGGAGACAGTGATGATGTTATCCTCGGTGAGCACGATGCCGAAGGGAATGGTGGAATACACAAAGCTGTGGCCCTCGGTCTGCACGATAGGGGTGTCCACGATGATGAGGATGTGGCCGTTGTCTTCCACCTCGATACGGCTGCGTTCCTCTTCGTCCAGGGCGGCCCGAACCAGGTCCGGGTCCACATGCAGCTGGGCACAAACCCGGCCGATTTCCTTCTCGTTGGGGTCGCACAGGTTGATCCAGGAACCGGGCAGGATCTGGTCCTGCTCCAGCATACGGCCGCTATCGCTCAGATAAATATTCAACATAAAAAACACCTGCTTTCTCAAACTTACCGGCCCTTGTGCCGGCTGTGTTTGCGGCGCACGGCATTACAGCCGCCCCCCGAAAAGCAGGTTCCACGCTTTTGTTCAGCGCAGGATGCAGGGTAAGGCAGCAAAGCCGGTTCCGCTGATAAAACGATCCACACATCTACTGGGGTCGCCGTCCATGCTGTCATCTCCTTGCATTGAATTTTTTGTTGCGGGCCCATTGGCCCTCACTTAGTGTATGCCCGCCGGGCGGGTTTGTCAAGCCATAAAACGCCAAAAAACGCCGCTTTTTGGCGCTATGCGGTAAAAAGCGGGTAAAAAGGCGAAAAACGCCCCAAAACGGGCAAATTCGGCCCGGTTTGGGGCAAGTCAGCCGGATTGTTCGGGTAAAAAAGAAAGCCGGAACAGCCAGCTGTTTTGCTGGCTGTTCCGGCGCGGTGTGCTGCGTTTTGCGGGCGTTAGCCCATCACATACACGTTCACTTCCTGCACACCGTTCATCAATGCTTCGGAGAAGCTGTCGTAGAACAGGTCCACCAGGCAGCTGCCGTTCAGCAGCGAAGCGCCCGTGTCGGTGGCGATGGCGTAGCCGTAGACCAGCTTGCCGTCGGTGCTGGTGATATAGAGCTTGGTACCATACGGAATGAGGGCGGGGTTCACGGCCACGGTGCCGCAGTACAGCCCCATGCCGGAAGCGCCCCGGCCCCGGCTGGCACTGTAGCCGGTGGCCCGGCCGGTGTATACCGCCGTATAACCGGTGGGCACGCCGTTCACCACCTCAGGACCTTCCAGGGGCGAAACCGGCGCCCCGGCCTGATAGGCCTTGATGATGGTGTTCTGGGGTGCCACGGTCTGCACCACGCTGATCACCTGGCTGGATTCCACCTCGCCGTCCACCACGCGTTCGCGGTGGGTGATCTGGTTGGTGCCCTCGTGCCCCTGCTGCACCAGCTGGGTCCGGTTCCGGTTCTTGTAGAACAGACTGGTGTACACATACTCGGTCTCGTAGGGGATGGATTCCTCCACCACGGTGTCCCGGTATTCCACCCGGTGCACCTGCACATCGAGGTCCTCAGAGATGGCGGTGTGCAGGCTGGGCTCGGTGTAATCGTGCTCGCCCAGCTCCACGCCGCAGGCGGCCAGTGCGTCGCTCACCGTTCCGTTCACCAGACGCAGGTCGTGGGTCTGGCCATCCGCGGTGACGGTGAGGTCCACCGCCCGCTGGATGCTCAGGCTGGCCTGATTGCCCTTGTAGGCGGTGTAGTGCACATCGTCGCCCTCCTCGGCCACGATGCCGCTCAGCTGCATGAGCTTCTGCGGGTCGTCCAGGTGGGTCATAACCACCTCGCTCGCGCCCTCGGAATCGGTGATGCGCACCAGATGCAGCGCCTGATGCAGGCCGATCAGGGTGAGCGCCAGGCAGCCCACGGTAATCAGGCAGGCCCACACCTTGACCGGCACCGCCAGAACCAGGCGGCGCAATTTCTTGATGATCGTAATCATGCAATCTCCTAACGTTCCATGCTGGCGGGCAATGGGGGCCAAAAACGGCCCGCCGGCGGCCTGGAACATGGGGCCAGACCGCGCCCTGCTTTCGATGGCCCGGAGCCTTTGCCGTCAAATGCGGCCTGTTCCGGGCACTTGTGGCATTGTAGCAAAAGCGGGCCGGGGCCGTCAAACGGGAAAGCTCCGCCGTTTTTCGCCGCATGCTTTCAAATTTCGCCGAAATATATTTACCGTTCACTCTTGCTTTTAAAATTCTCTCTTTTTCGGCCTTTTTCTTTAGATTTCTAAAGATTCAAAACGATTGTATCAACATCACCACCTTTTGTGCAACACAAGTTCCTACTGCCGCCTACAGAATCCTCTGGAAGGATTTTGTGCAGCTTCCACAATTTTTATTCCGATCGGGGATTTTTCCTCGCCGATGCAACTCGGTATGATTTGCATCAAGTGCCGCCGGTTCCAGCGCTTTTTCCGTCCGTTTTCGGGTTTCGCCCGGCCCCGTTTTCCGGGTCTGCTTTTGATTGTAGTCTCCCCTGCCCGGCACATTTTGCCGAAGAGCGCCCGACTCTGTTTTTTCGTTCAAAAGCTCCGGCATCCGCGGCTGTTTTTCCTTTTCTCTGTGCCTGCCCCCCCTCCCTATATAATGTAATATATAAAAGAGCCGCCGTTTTTCGCGCCGGGTCCCCGCCCCTTGACAGAAGCTTTCCAAACGAGTATACTTTATAAAGTTAAAATGCTGAGATGGAGACAGCGCACCGCACCCCTGGGTACAGAGAGAAGGTTCACCGGCTGAAAGGCCTTCCGAACAGAGCGATGCGAATTCCCTCCGGAGCAGTTCGTGCCAACGGGCCTTCACGGCCTCAGTAGTGCGGAACGGTTCGCCCCGTTACCGGCGCCGAAAGTGCCGTCGCTTTTTGCGGCGGAATATGGGTGGTACCACGGAGTTTACAGCTTCGTCCCGTTGTGTTTGCGGGGCGGGGCTGTTCTTTTTTATCATGAAAATGAGGTGTATTATGGAAGCAAAGATCAATGCTCTGAAAGAGCAGATGGAGATTTCGCTTGGCGCTGTGCAGTCTCAGGAAGAGCTGGCCGAATTCTGGCAGGCTTACCTGGGCAAAAAGGGCAGCATCGCCGGGCTGATGAAGGAGCTGGGCAAGGTTTCCGCCGAGGAACGGCCCGCCATGGGTAAGTTCATCAACCAGTTCAAGGCCTACGCCGAGCAGCGCTACCAGGAAGTGCGCGCCGAGATGGACCGCAAGGAGCTGGAGGCCCGCAACAAGAACGAGCAGGTGGACATCACCATGCCCGCCGTAAAGCGGCCCATGGGCTCGCTGCATCCCATCACCATCGTGAAGGACCAGATGGTGGACGTGTTCGCCGGCATGGGCTTTGAAATCTACGAAGGCCCTGAAATCGAGGACGACGACCACAACTTCACCCGGCTGAACGTGGCGAAGAACCACCCCGCCCGTGACATGCAGGACACCTTCTATGTGGCCGAAGACATCGTGCTGCGCACCCACACCAGCCCCGGACAGATCCGCGTGATGGACGCCGAGAAGCCCCCCATCAAGGTGCTGGTGCCCGGCCGCGTGTTCCGTTCGGACAGCGACGCCACCCACTCCCCCATGTTCCATCAGATGGAGGGTCTGGTGGTGGACAAGAAGATCACCCTGTGCGATTTGCAGGGCATGCTGGACGAGTTCGTGAAGAAGATCTTCGGCAGCGAGGTGAAGACCCGCCTGCGGCCCAGCTACTTCCCCTTCACCGAGCCCAGCGTGGAGGTGGACGTGAGCTGCTTTGAGTGCGGCGGCAAGGGCTGCTCGCTGTGCAAGGGCACCGGCTGGATCGAGGTTCTGGGCGGCGGCATCGTGCACCACAAGGTGCTGGAGAACTGCGGCATCGACCCGAGCGAATACTCCGGCCTGGCCTTCGGCATCGGCATCGAGCGTATCGCCATGCTGAAATACGGCATCAACAACATCGGCCTGCTTTATGAGAACGATCTGCGGTTCCTGAAGCAGTTCAAGGACTAAGGAGGCAAACCCATGAAAGTACCATTCAGCTGGCTGAAGGAATATGTAGACATTGACGTGACCGCCCAGGAGCTGGAGGAAAAGCTCTTCAGCTGCGGTTTTGAAGTAGAGGAACTGATCCCTGTCGGCAAGGACATCTCCGGCGTGGTGGTCGGCCACGTGGTGGAGTGTGAGAAGATTCCCGACACCCATCTGTCCCTGTGCAAGGTGGACGCGGGCACCGGTGAGCTGCTGCAGATCTGCTGCGGCGCGGACAACGTGCAGGCGGGCGGCAAGTACCCCTGTGCTCTGGTGGGCGCCACCGTGCTGGCCACCGGCAAGGACCACAAGACCGTGGAAGGCGTTCTGACCATCAAGAAGGGCAAGCTGCGGGGCTACGAGAGCTGCGGCATGCTGTGCAGCGGCGTGGAGCTGGGTCTGAACGACGATCTGTACCCCGGCGCCGATTATTTCGGCCTGCTGGTGCTGCCTGAGGACGCTCCCGTGGGCGCAGACGTGAAGCCCCTGCTGGGCATGGACGATTACATCTTCGACATCTCGGTCACCGCCAACCGTGCGGACTGCCAGTCCGTGCTGGGCATTGCCCGGGAGGTGGCCGCTGTGCTGAACAAGCCCCTGAAGATGCCCGCCACCGACTACACCACCAGCGATTACACCTATCCCGGCCTGAACATCACCGTGGAGGCTCTGGACCTGTGCCCCCGCTACCTGGGCCACGGCGTGCGCAACATCACCCCCGGCCAGTCTCCCCAGTGGATGCGCCGGTACCTGGCCCTGTGCGGCCTGCGCAGCATCAGCAACGTGGTGGACATCACCAACTTCGTGATGCTGGAGATCGGCCAGCCCATGCACGCCTTTGACATGTCCACCCTGGAGAGCACCCAGATCATCGTGCGCCGCGCCCGCAACGACGAGTCCATCGTCACTCTGGACGGCAAGGAGTTCCAGCTCAGCGACAGCAATCTGGTCATCTGCGACGGCTCCAAGCCCGTTGCCCTGGCCGGTATCATGGGCGGTCTGAACAGCGAGATCACCGAGAACACCACCCAGCTGCTGTTCGAGTCCGCCAAGTTCATGCGGGACAACATCCGCAAGACCTCCCGCAGCCTGGGCCAGAGCACCGATGCCTCCAGCCACTACGAGAAGGGCATCTCCGAATACACCTGCGAGCTGGGCATGGCCCGCGCTTTGCACCTGATTCAGGAGCTGGGCTGCGGCGAAGTGACCGCCAGCGCCTTTGACGTGAGCGCCGGTGCCCCCCGTGAGGGCAAGCGCTTCACCGCCACCATCAGCGGCATCAACCGCATTCTGGGCATCGAGGTGCCCGCCGAGGCCATTCTGGACATCCTGCGCCGCCTGCAGTTCGAGGTGGAGCAGGACGGCGACGTGCTGGACGTGACCGCTCCCCGCTACCGCGAGGACATCGAGATCGGCGAGCCCGATCTGGCCGAGGAGGTCATCCGGGAATACGGCTACGAGCACATTGTGCCCACCTTCCTGCAGGCCTCCAGCGTGACCAACGGCGGCCTGAACCCCGCCCAGCAGCGCCGCGCCAAGCTCAAGCGCACCCTGTGCGGCCAGGGCTACTACGAGATCTCCACCCTGGCCTTCTACGCAGACGCCGATCTGGATGCGCTGCATCTGGCCGAGGACGCTCCCGAGCGCCGGGTGATTCGTCTGCTGAACCCCATTACCTCCAACCTGACCATCATGCGGCCCCTGCTGGCTCCCTCCATGCTGAACACCGTGGTGGAGAACCTGAAGAAGGGCAACAACGCCGGCCGCATCTTTGAGCTGTCCAACGTGTACGCACCCAAGGAGCTGCCCGTGACCCAGCTGCCGGACGAGATTCCCCACCTGGGCTTCGCTGCCTTCGGCGACGACGAGGACTTCTTCACCGTGAAGGGCACCATGGAGGCCCTGGCCGAGGCCTTCGGCGTGCGCTTTGACTATGAGCGCGCCGAGGATGTGCCCTACCTGCACCCCGGCATCTCCGCCTACATCCTGTGCAACGGCAAGCGGGTGGGCGTGTTCGGCAAGCTGGCCAATCAGGTAACCGGCGAGCTGAAGCTGCCCAAGGACAGCAAGTCCAACCACAAGATCTTCCTGGGCGAGATCGACTACAACGCTCTGTGCGCTCTGCTGCCCGAGAGCATGCGCTACCAGCCCATTTCCGAGTTCCCCGCCGTGACCCGTGACCTGGCTCTGGTGGTGGAAGAGGGCATGACCTGCGGCACCCTGGTGGAGACCATCCGCTCCGCCTGCAAGCAGGTGGGCGACGTGGAGCTGTTCGACGTGTACCGCAGCGAGCAGATCGGCGAAGGCAAGAAGAGCATGGCCTTCAAGATCTTCTTCGTTCCCGCCGACAAGGCGCTCACCCCCAAGGACATCGACCGCTTCATGAACAAGATTCTGGGCAACCTGAAGCACAAGCTGAACATCGACATGCGCTGATCGGCCTGCCCGTTTTAACCGGTTCATCCCCGGCAGCTTCGTACCGTTTTTTGGTGCGAAGCTGCTTTTTGTTTGCACCTGCCGCGCTTTCTCCCGGTAAGCAGCGGCGGATGCGCGATTCCATGCAAGAAAGAAGAGCATTCCATTGAAAAAGCAGATTTTTTATCGCATTTTCTTTTATGTGCTGGGGCTTCTGATCCTGGCCCTGGGTCTGATCCTGAACACCAAGGCCGGTCTGGGCGTTTCCCCCATCATTTCGGTTTCCTACAGCGTTGCCCATATCTTTGGGCTGAACTTCGGCAACACCACCATGTTCCTTTACTGCGTGTTTGTGCTGGCCCAGCTGGTTCTGCACGGCATCCAGTGGAAACAGCACCCCGAAACCGATTCCCGCTTTGTACTGCTGATGGACGTGCTGCAGATTCCGCTGAGTCTGATATTCACCCGGTTTCTCAACCTGTTCGGCGCCTTTTTCCCGGATCTTTCCGCCGGGGCGGCGGGCTGGACTGACCGGCTTCCCCTGTGCCTTGTGGTACTGCTGCTGGCCATCCTGTGCACCGGTATGGGGGCGTCCATGTCGCTTTCCATGCGCATCGTACCCAACCCGGGCGACGGCATCGTCCAGACTCTTTCGGACTGCACCCACCGGAGCGTGGGCTTTACCAAAAACTGCTTTGACCTGTGCAACATCACTCTTACCGTCCTGCTGGGCCTGCTGCTTGCAGGACATCTGGTGGGTGTTGGACTGGGCACGGTGCTGGCTGTGGTGGGCGTGGGCCGCGTGATTGCCCTGTTCTATTATCTGGCAGGGCAAAAAATCGACCGTCTCTCCGGCATGGCCGCCTGAACCTTTCCTTCCCGCCGCTGCATCAAAAACGCCTGCCCGGCTTATATTTTCCGGACAGGCGTTTTCTGAATGCCTAATCGCTGGAAACAAGCATTCAATTGTAGTACACTATGGATAGCAGTACGCCACTGAGATGCTCCGGCAAGTCCGCCAAACAGTTCCTGCATTTTTCCTTCCGGCCAAAAGTGTACAGGATGAGCAAGAACATTGGGGGACCATCCCGCTTTTGCTGCCTGCGCCCTGTTTGTTCCGGCATTTCATTTTTCTACTGAGGTGATTTTTGTGAAAACATCCTGCATTCTTCTGACTGTGGTTCTGGTCCTGACGCTGGCCGCCTGCTCGGCTCCGGCTTCCAGCACACCTGCCTCCAGCGCACCGGCTTCTGCCCCGGAATCCGCCAGCGCATCGTCCTCCGCTCCCGCGGCCTCCGCACCTGCATCCTCCAGCGAAGCAGCTTCCTCGCCGGAATCCTCCAGCGTCATCCGCTCCGATTATTTTTATGTTACCGAGTCCGACTCTTCCGCTTCGGACGTAACAGACGCGTCTGTCTCCGCACCGGACCTTCCAACCCCGGATTCCGATGCCTTCAATCGCTTTGAGTCCGGCCTGGCCAGCCTGGGGATCTCCTACTCCGAGCGTGTCACCATGGATGCAACGTACATCGGCGGTGAAACCGGGTACAAATACCAATGCGACGGCTATAAGATCGAGCTGTACCAGTTTGACCCGGAGTCCGACGCATACAAGAAGGCGGAATCCGAGAGCATTGTGACCCTGGAAGGCTTCGGTGATTTTTCGGTCCTCGCCCACGATGGCCTGGTGCTGCTGAACAACAACTCTCTTCCCCAGGAGGTCATTGATCTGTTCAACTCCTTATAATCTTTCTGCCCGATTTCTGCTACGTCAAAAACAACCTGTAGCAGTTTGCAAAGTAAATACAAATTCCCGCGGAGCAAAGCATGCAAGCACCTGCTCCGCGGGCTTTCTTTTTATCTATCAGCCTTCCAGCTTTTACGCTATTCCTTCATTTCTCCGGGCTGGCAAATTCACCATTTTCCCGATTAAATATCCTCCTGCAATAAGCATCGGAATGGATAGCGCCGCGGGCGATATCCACAGCGCGCCGGTCAGGAACCGAATGCTCAGCAGGAGCGAGCACATGGGGATGAGGAGAATCGTATATTTTTCCTTGGGAAGCCCCATAAACAGAGTCACTGCAAGAATATCCGCTGCAAAAAAATATCGCTCATGCATGTGCGGAAGCAAAAACGGAATCCAAAACAAAGAAAACAGCGCGGTCCACAGCAATGCTTCGCCTTTCAGTTCGATGTTTCTATACCAAACATATCCCGGCACAGCCAGAGCGGCAATGGCCGCAGCCAAAATCCCGCAACCCGCCAAAAACGAATTCTCATAAAAAGGCGGGAACCAGGCAAAGAGATTCGGCGCGTTCATGGAAAGCGCCTGATAGGTACCCGCTTGATCGACGTAAAGCAGCAGCAGTTCCTGCAGTGGTCTTCCCGCCAGAAAGGCCGGCAGAATTGTGAAAGCATAGATCGCCGGCACCCAAAAGCAATGCCGGATTCGGATTCTTTTTTGCAGAAATACCGCAAGCAGAAACGGCGCTAAAAAAACAGCCTGAAGCTTAAAAACAAACGCGACGGAAAAAGCAATCATGGCCTGATGCGGGCATTCCTTTTGCAAATAATACAAACAAGCGATCAGCGCCGCGGTATAGATTCCATCGCATTGCGCCCATGCCGCGCTGTTCAAAAACACGGTTGGCAAAAACAGGATCATGGTGTATAGTATATTTGACATTTTTTCATCTTTCCAAACAGCAAATGCCAGCTTTTTTACATACATCGCCAGGAATATATCCCCCAAAAAGGAGACCGCTTTTATGGAAATCAGGTCCGGCACGGGAAGATGGGTCAGCAGCGCTAAAATATAAATATAAGAAACCATGTAATTTCCTACCGGCCTTCCAATGGAAGAAAGCCCTCCATTTTGCTGCAATTCCAAAAACCATGGATGCAGGTACTCCACATAGTCGCCCGACTGCACAGGGATGAACAGCGCCCGAAGCACGATTGCCGCGATGGTAATCGTAAGCAAGGAATGGTTTCCCCATAGTTTTTCATAAAAGCTTCTGATTTTCATAACCTTCCTCCGTTTTCATGTTGATTCACCGCCGCTCGAAAAACAGCGGCAGCTTCTATCCCTTAATACCATTCGCAGGCTTTTTGTTACATCATAGGCCAATAAAATCGGAGAAAAACATTGTACACGATCAATCAAGAGGAGATGTACCGTTTATACGCACATCCCGTCTACTGTTTTTTTCTCAGTCTATGCCACGATCCGCAGATTGCAGAAGAGCTTACCGCAGAAACCTTCTTTCAGGCAGTTCGATGCATTCATCGTTACGACCAAAGCTGCGAGCTGAAAACCTGGCTGTTTCAGATCGCCCATAATGTATGGTGCAAAGAGGCCCGCCGCCTGTCGCGCTCTTCTGTATCCAATTCGCCGGAATCTGTCGCAGATACCTATCGACTGGACGATATCGTGGAGGACTCGTCGCAAAAAATTGCATTGTATCAACGAATCAACGCCCTGGATGAGCCCTATCGCACTGTGATCTACCTGCGTCTTTCCGGTGATTTGACCTTTGATGAGATCGGCCAGATATTGCATCATACCGGCAACTGGGCGCGCATCACCTACTATCGAGCAAAGGAGAAGTTGAAACAGTAACATGAAACCGCATGATCTGCCGTGCTGCATCGTGGAAGACCTGCTTCCCAATTACATCGAACACCTCACTTCACAAGACTCTGACGAAAAAATCAAAAGCCATCTGAATCACTGTGAACACTGCCAGAAAAAGCTTTTGCAGCTACAAGCCCCCATCCAGCCTGTAGGCGAGCCTTCTTTGAACACGGACGCTGCCGCCGTGGCCTTTTTCCGTAAAGCAAAGAGAAAAACACTGTGGCAAATTTGGTGTTCCGTCGGCATCACGCTGCTTGTTTGCGCTTTGACAGTCTATGCGGTGATTTTGCATCAGCTTCCTTTTCATTTCACCGTTGAAAACCTGTATCGCCTTTCGGATGGAAGTATTTATTTTGAATTGCAGGCAGTCGCACCGGAAAGCAATATTTCTTCTATTTCTTATCACGATGGCTTTGGCCACAACGACTCTGACTACTCGATCCACATGGGCTACTCCTTGTACACGCTCCTTCAAGCCAAATCTGGAGCAAAAGACACAGAAAAGCGATATGCCTTTACGATCCCTACCGAAATCGTGAATCAAATCTCCAGCAGCGGCCAGCTTGTTTACCGGCAAAGCCAGGAAACACTTGTTATCTGGGATGGCGAATGTACTCTGCCCGCTGCCCCTGAATCCATCGAGCTACAAGCTTCCGCCACCGCCTCTCCATTCTCTGTTATCGGATGACGTACTTCTTCGCCCGCAAAGATGTGCCCCTTAATCAAAAGTTCTTAGATACAAAAAACGACAAGCCTCTGCTGGGCTTGTCGTTTTTTCTAAAAGAGTCGATTCAAATTAAAACGTTCAAATATCTCTGCCTATGGGAAAACCGCAAGAGGCAAAAAGATTCGCACATAAACCTTTGCTTGTACTGGGCAAAGGCACTTGCCCAAACCCGGCAACTGTGCTATGCTTAGAACAAATAAAAAAGAAAGGGAAAGGTATTGCCAGGATGCGTATTCGCTAACGTTTTCACACAAACAAATTCTGAACTGCAGAAGGGGTCTTTGGACCCTTTGTTTGTGCTGGAACCGGGCGGATATTGCTGGGCCTTTCCGTTTTTGTGAAAACGGCCTGGAAATGTGCGGCTTCGTGTATTTCCAGGCTTTTTTGCGCCCAAACCGCCCCTCCGGCGCCTTCTGCAAGGCCAAGGAGGTATTTTTATGTCCAAAATTTTGTTGTCTGCAAACCATATCGTCCGGTATTTCGGAGAGCATAAAATTCTGGAATTCGAGAAACTAAACGTATACGAAGGAGATCGCATCGGGATCGTGGGAGCCAACGGCGCGGGCAAAACCACGCTTCTGAATATCCTGTCCGGGGAATTGGTTCCGGACGAGGGAACTGTAACGCGAGCGGTGCCGGTAAATTATTTCAAGCAGTTCCGGGCCCCGGCGGCACAGGCAGACCCGCAAAAATGCCGTGAGCTGGGCCTTTCGGGAAAGCTTTCCCGCGAACGGCTAAGCGGCGGCGAGATGACCCGCCTGGGGCTGGCGGCCATGAACCCGGATTCGCTCTTGACCTTTGCGGACGAACCAACCGCCAATCTGGATACGGAGGGCGTGGAGCACTGCTGCCGGATTTTGGAGCAGCATCCCACCCTGTTGCTGGTCAGCCATGACCGGGCCGTTCTGGACCGGCTGTGTACCCGCATCATTGAGGTAAGGGACGGGCAGCTTCATTTTTACACCGGCAATTTTACCGCCTATCACAAACAGCGGGAAGAAGCCTTCCAGCGGCAGGAATTTGAGTACCAGCAATACCGCAGCGAAAAAGCCCGGCTGGAGAAAGCGGCCCGTCAGCGGAGCCAGGCCAGCCAGAGCGTGCGAAAAGCGCCCAGCCGCATGGGAAATTCCGAAGCCCGTCTTCACAAGCGAGCGGCAGGCGAAAAGATGGAAAAGCTGGACAGCGCCCGGAAGACGATCTTATCCCGTCTGGAACAGCTGGAAGTAAAAGAAAAGCCGCAGGAAACGGCATTGGTTCATATTGATTTTTCTCTCACCGATCCCCCTGCCAACCGGGAAATTGCCACCGGCAGCCAGATCACCTTCGGCTACGGGAACAACCTCATTTTTGAAAACGCCTCCTTCTCGCTGCCCAAAGGGAGCAAAACCGCTTTGATTGGACCAAACGGAGCAGGAAAAACCACCCTCATGGAATTGATTCGCTTCGGCGCACCGGGAATCCGTCTGGTTCCCAAGGCAAAAATCGGGTATTTCCGGCAAAGCCTGGATGCCCTGGACCCGGACAAAACGGTTTTGGAAAACGTGATGGAAACCTCGGTCCAGAGCGAAAGCACCATGCGAAGCATTCTGGCCCGGCTCTTGATTCGCCGGGAGGATGTGTTCAAAAAAGCGGGTGTCCTGAGCGGCGGCGAACGGGTGAAACTGGCCTTTGCCAAGCTGTTCGGTTCCCCCGCCAACCTGCTTTTGCTGGACGAACCCACGAACTTTCTGGATATGCCCGCCATCGAGGCGCTGCAGAAAATGGTGCAGGATTACGAGGGAACCGTTCTGTTCGTCTCCCATGACCGGGCGTTTTCAGACGCCTGTGCCCCCCGGATTCTGCGGATTGAAAACAGAAAGCTCCTCGCCTTTGACGGCAACCTTACCGCCTGGGAGAACAAGCAGGCTGAGGCAAAATCCGAAAAGAAAATTGATAAAGTTCTGCTGGAGCTTCGGCTGGCCGAAGTGATTTCGCGCCTGTCGCTCCCGAACTGTTCGGATAAAGAGGAGCTGGAAAAAGAGTTTGCACAGCTGATTGCGCAAAAGAGGGCGCTTTAAGCGAAACCAGAAACTTCCCCTCAGGTACGGGAAGCAAGTGAAAAGTGAAGAGTGAACAGTAAATCATAACCCCACGTTGAACGTGGGGTTTGCAGAACGGCCCTATAAGGGCCATTATTCCAGCAGCACCTAAAGGTGCGTAATGAGCAACGCCAACCGCACTTGGCGTTGCTTTTTAC
>NZ_NFID01000029.1 GCF_002161595.1 Gemmiger sp. An50 | reverse complement strand
ATGGTGGTTTGCGAGGAGTGCGGAGAGGTGCGAGCGTTCTGCTCAAAGCGGGAGACTTACAGTTTCCGGTGCGACAAGTGCGGGCACGAAACAGCCCTGGAAAATCTGCGGCCCATGTAAATGCCATCAAAGATACCATGTGGAAGTTCTTAATGGACAAAGGGCAGAAATCAAACATTGATGCGCTGAAAGAATATGTGTACGACCTTATCAAAATGACCACACAGAAAGATGCCGGACAGAGACGGGTAAAATCCAATATAAGCTGGGACGAACTGGATATGGTCATTATGAGCATCGTGATAGAGGCTACGGCATTGGTCTTGTCGGGTGATCTGGATGGAGTAAAAAAGGAGGAGAGCGATGAACGTTAGGGAGATGGACGAACTGTACACAAAGTTTCTGGCGGTGACAGGGCTTCCGGCGGAAAGGATTTTCGATTTGTTCATTGCGGGGTACAAACTGGTTCCGCCAGCTCCGCCGATTTGCCTTGAAGTAGCTGCCGAAGGTTTCGATATTGAGCGTGAGTATACGCGGATGAAAAACGAAATGCAGGTCGTGAAAGCGGAAAATCGGAGATGGGGGCAAGTGTGCGAGGCGCAGAACAAAAGGATCGAACAGCTGGAAAAGGAACGGGACGAGGCGAAAAGAGAGGCTGCGCAATACAAAGCGTTTTTTGACGGCGTGGCAAACAAGCCTGACTGCAACACCTGCGTAAAAAAGGGGTGCGAACACAGACCGAAGCCGGGTGAAGTGACGCGGTTTAACTGCCCTCTATACTGCGGAAAGGAGGCTGCGGAGTGAAACGGAAAAAGCCGAAGTGCTATAAATCATACCGGCGGAACTGTTGTCTGGGGAGAAGCACAAGAATCGGCATGACGGCGGCCCGCTGTCTGCGGTGCAAGTGGTTGGAGCGAGGACTGAAAAATGAATAGCGAGGAGAAATGAGAGTGGGAAACAAGAATAAGCAACGGAGAGTACAAAATGCCCGTGGTGGGCCAGGTGGTAAGCGTGGCCCACACAAGCAGCGGCCATGCAGCGGCAACGACCACAGGGACGGTATGGAATCAAACAAACACCCCGGCGGAAGGGTACAAAGGACTATACCGGAAGGAATACGCAAGCCAAAAGGGAAAGGCGTACGACCGATACGACGAAAACACCGGCGTGTTTACGCAGTATGTGGACAAGCGCACCGGACGGAACTGCAACGGGGAAATCTACGACGAAGCAAAAGGCCCTGTCAGCACAGTGGCAGGAGGACAGGTGCAGATCACCAGCACAAAGTCCAGCGTGGGCCTGAACGCCAACGCGGGCGTGGGCATAATAGCGGGAACATCGGTGAGCATAGAAGCCGGTGGCTTTGTGAGCATAGAAGCCGGTGGCGGAATGAGCATAGCTGCTGGCGGAGACCTGGATCTGTCGGTGACGAAAAAGATGTCAGCGGAGATCAAAGAAGGGCTGGAGGTAGAGGTAGAGGGCGGAGAGGCAAAGATCACCATAAATGGCACGGTTATCACCGTGACAGAGGCTGGTGATGTGTCGGTGAAAAGCCCGACCAAAATCGAGCTGGAGGCCCCAGAGATTAAAGCAACGGCGGAAACCGGAGACATCGAGATACAGGGAATCAGCCTGGTAAACCATACGCACAACGATGGTGCGGTTAAAAAGCCGGATCAGTAAGGGGGGATATACATGGCACTGGGCAGCTTCATGGGGCAGACCTTCACGGTGAGCGACCGGAAGATCCTGACACCCAGCAATTTGAAAGGGCAATCCGGGAGCGAGTGGGCAACACACAACCGAACGGGGGCAAAGGCGAGAAGCCAGTGGATCGCGCCGAAGCTGAAAAAATACTCCTATGACCTGCTGCTGCGGGCGCAGGATGGGGTGAACCCGAGAAGTGTTATGCAGCACTTCCAGGACTGCGCAGAGCGGGCCGTGGCGGACTATTTCATTGTGGGCAATTCGCCAATCTCCCCGTACCCGTTCAAGATCGTGGACATCAGCGACGAGTGGGCGGCGGTGCTGCACTCCGGCGTAATGGTCGAGTGCAAAGTGACGCTGACCATCGAAGAATACCTGTGAGGAGGAAAGACTATGTTGAGCACGGATGGCGCGGTAGTCGAGATCCTTCCGGGAAAACCAAACGACAGCGTAGCGGAAGAAGTGCTGCGAAACCTGCAAATCCTGTATGGAACAGTGGCTGGAGAGCAGGCGCTGGATCGAGAGTTTGGGATCGACGGGAGCATCATCGACGGCCCGCAGGAAAACGCGCAGGTGCTGATGGTAGCCGAGTATGTGCGTAAAACCGAACGGTATGAGCCGAGAGCCAAAGTGGCCCGGGTGGATTGGACGGCGGGAAATGCGCCGGATGGAAACATGACCCCAAAGGTGGTGATCGAACTTGTCTAATATTGCAGAACTGGCAAACTGCCCGGAACTGAACTTCATTGAACACATGCTGAAAGAGCAGGAGAACCAGGGAAAGCGGCTGGAAATTCTGGAAGGTCGGGACGGAGAGCAGTGGCGAAAAGTTGTTGGCTATGCGATCACTGCGGTGCTGGGAATTGCCCTCGGGTACATCTTTAAGCAGATTGGAATGTAAGCGCGGGGAGGCGTAGCGATATGGAAAACAAGGAGGGAAAGGCAGCGGGGGAAAAGCGAAGCATCAAGGTCATGAATTTGATCCTGGTGATCGTTGGAATTTCTCTGCTGGTTTTCACCATTGTCATGATCCAGATATTCCAGATGTACGGATCGGTGCCTGACACGCTGGTGACCTGCGTATACGCAACCCTCGGGGGCGAGTGCGGAATTATGGGGTGGATCAAAACCACGAAAGACCGGACGCGCGAGAGAAAGTGGGAGAAACAGGATCAGCGGGAAGCAAAGGAAGAGGCGATGCAGATGATGTCTGGGGACACGGCAGATGGAGCATGAGGGTACAAAAACGAAAAAATAGGGAGGGCCGCGCACGCGGCCCTCCTGTATTTTTGGAGGAGTGCAACATGGAACAAATCCCTCTTTTTTATGTGGAAGAACCGAAAATAACGAAAATAACCTTCCTGCAATGGCAAGGGGAGGTTCGTGAATCTTACATGGAGATCCCCGCGACCAGCTGCTCTATTTCCCGAGAAATACGGGACAGCTCTGCGTCCGTCTGATTCATCAATGTGTGTAAATGATTCAGAACACTTTCAATCTGATTTCGCACGCGCTGTACCTGCTGTTGGGACTGGTGAATCTGATCCAGTACAGCCCAGTCGGCAAAGATCCCATCAAAGAAGTAATCGGCCACACGCAGAAAACCATCAATGCTGACCTGAATGTCCGCATCAATCGTCACGTCGGCCAGCTCGGTTTTGAAGCGACGCAGCTGTGACTGCAGGGTTTCCACAGAAGCCTGTGCCTGGTCCAGATGATTGTGCTTTGCCAGATCTGTGAGCAGTCCGCCGCCGACCAGATCCCAAGTTCCCCAGCTTTCTGCGCTGTTCAGTTCGAACAGAATTTGATCCGCGCAGGACAGTGCGGCATTCCCGGCACTCATCGCTTCCTGCAATTCCCGCTTTTGGCTGTCCAGGTAGCCGTTTCGATCTTCCAGCTGCAGGATCTTTTCCGCAGTGAGCCCGCCCGCAGCTTTTACGGCAAGTGTTTTTTCCTGCAGAACGGCATCGTAGCGAGCCTCACAGCCCCAGAGCGAGTTCCGCTCGTCTTCGCATCGCTTCAAATCCCGTTCAATGCCTTCCAGCTCCCGGGCGGCGGCATCGTATTTTACCTGAGCCGCATAGGCTTCCTGCTGCTCTTTGGTCAGTTTTTCATTCATCTTGCCGATCATCTGATAAAAGAAAGCAGCCAGACTGCGCCCCTCCAGCCGTTCCACATCCGCCTGTTCGTCAGCAAGGAGTTTTCGAAGCTCATCCGCACGGTCGGCATAGGCTTTGCGCTGGGCGCGCAGTTCCTCTATGGAAGCATCCAGCTTTTTCTTGCGGGCGCATTGGGCCTGTAACTGACGCAGCTGTTCATCATAGCATTTCATGAGCAAACATCCCTTCCTGCATGACTGCATTTCGTACCTTCCGGATGACGAAGTGTGCGGAATTTTGGAACCGTCTTTATAAAAACGATACAGGAATTCAGACAGGGTGTCAATAGAAGGGAAAACTGCTCCGCATTTTCCGGAAATGGGGAGGGAATCTTCTGTCAGGCGGGCGAAAAAAGGGGACTCTACTGTTGTTCGGTTGCCACTCAGCCGGATCACTGGTATGATTTTCTCGAGGTGAGCGGAGTGTTTGCAATTGATAAGGAAAAATTCGGGGCCTTTGTGGCACGGCTGCGCGAGGAGAAGGGGCTGGTTTAGAAGAAAGTGGCAGAGCGGATGTATGTGTTGGATAAGGTTCATAGCTGAATTAAAAAATTGTTTGCTGATTTTTCTACCGCCTTCTTTGAACCTTTTCGCTGCTCCGGCAGTTCCCACTTTTCGCCCTGCTTGGTGCAAGGAATCCTTTCGCCTTTTTGGGATTTGTATGGGATTGGATTCGGTGTATTATAAAGACGTTCCGCCCGGTTTTAGGGGGCGATGATAGGCCAATCACCTCAGAACAGAGGAGCAGAAACTGCGCCGTATAAACCCAATAATCCTCTGGACTGTGGGTTTTGACAACACGGAACGATGCTCTTGGCAGATGAATATATTTTGACAAGAATGACAAGTATGAATATAATGAAAACTAAGAAAAGGAGGCACGATGTATGGTATTTGTTGAGAGTGAAGTTGTTGAACTAAAAGCAGAGGTTGTGGGAGATATCTGCAAAGAAGTCGTTGCCTTTGCCAACACAAAAGGTGGCACGCTATATATTGGCGTCAGTAATGACGGAACTGTCTTGGGGATCAAAAACACCGACCAAGTCATGTTGCAGCTAAACAATATGATTCGAGATTCTATTAAGCCTGATGTGACAATGTTTGTGGGCTATGAGACCCAGCATGTCGGCGACAAAGATATCATTGCCGTGACCATTCAAAAAGGAACCGACCGGCCCTATTATCTGGGCAGTAAGGGATTGAAACCCAGTGGGGTCTATGTCAGGAACGGTACTTCTTCTGACCCAGCTACAGATACTGCGATCCGAAGAATGATTAAAGAAACTGATGGCGACAGCTTCGAATCCATGCGTTCACTGGAACAAAACCTCAGCTTTGACGCGGCAAAGAAGCAATTTGAAAAGCAGAATATCCCATTTGATGCTGCAAAAATGCAGACCCTTGGGATGATTTCTGCAGATGGTATTTACTCCAATGTAGCACTCCTCCTGTCCGATCAGTGTCCCGGCACCATCAAGGCGGCGACTTTCTCGGGGGAAGATAAAGGAAGTTTTCAGGATAGAAGAGAATTTGACGGTTCGCTGTTTCAGCAAATGGAGGAGCTATACAGCTATCTCGATCTGCGTAACCAGACAAAGGCAACGTTTGATGGGCTATACCGAATCGATACACGGGATTATCCGGAAGATGCACTGAGGGAAGCGATGTTAAACTCACTGGTTCACAGAGACTATTCTTTCCGTGCAAGCACCCTTGTCAGTGTATATGCGGACAGAATTGAATTTGTCTCTGTGGGTGGGCTGCCAACTGGCATTGCACTTGACGACATTATGCTGGGACTCTCTGTTTGCCGAAATCCCAAACTGGCAGCCGTATTTTATCGTCTGCAGCTGATTGAGGCATACGGCACAGGTATGCCTAAAATCATAAACGCCTACACGGAGAAGGAGTTGAAGCCCAAAATCGAGGTGTCGAGCAACGCATTCAAAATCACGCTGCCAAACAGGAACGCCAGCGCAAATCATACAGTGACACTGGTTGGTACGCTCAAAAGCGAAGAGCAACAGATTCTGGATTTCATTGGTTCACATGGTCATATCGTGCGCAGTGATGTGGATCAGCTGCTGGAGGTAAGCCAGGCTACAGCCAACCGGATTCTGAAACGAATGGTGGCGGAGGGGCTCATTTATCAGATCGGAAACGGCAGGAAAACAAAGTATAGACGGAAGTAACTGCTGGTGTAGAAAGGGGCTGTGTATGAATCGAAAAGCGATTATCAGTGGACGGGAGTATACACTTCTTGAAATTGTCCCGTCTCTGGATGGAGAGCAGGCGCTGCTTCTCTGTGAAGATGAAAACGGCAAAAGGGCGGTTTGCTCCGAGCCGTTGTGGCGCAGCTGTGCGCGAACGGATGTACAGTCTGCCCCAGTTCACGCACATAGCTCCTCACGAGAAAAAATTCAGTATTTCCTCTCTGTTTTCAAAGGGCGGGAAGATGTATATGCACGCCGGTATCACAGCACGACCACCGGAAAAACCGGTTACACCCCTGTCTGTAAAAACGAATGGGTGCATGGCCTGTGTGATAAGAAGAAATACAGGTGCGCAGAATGTCCCAATCGCGAGTTTCGGCCGCTCACGGCCGATGTAGTCAAGGCGCATTTGATGGGCCGTGATGCTTTGTGCAGAGATGTGGCGGCGATCTATCCAATGCTGGAGAACAACAAAACCTGGCTGTTGGCTGCGGATTTTGATGAAGAAAACTGGAAACTTGATGTGACTGCATTTTGTAAATCCTGCAATGATGCGGGACTTGTACCGGCAGTGGAACGCTCTCGTTCCGGAAATGGCGCCCATGTCTGGTTTTTCTTTTCGGAGCCTGTTTCCGCCGCCGATGCCAGGCGCTTGGGGAGCGGTTTGCTGACTCGGACAATGTCGTGCCGGCATGAACTATCCTTTTCATCCTATGATCGTTTGTTCCCGTCTCAGGATCTTGTTCCGAAGGGCGGTTTCGGGAATTTGATTGCCTTGCCATTTCAAGGACAGGCGCAGAAAGACGGAAATTCTCTGTTTGTGGATGACCGCTTTGAGCCTTATCCTGATCAGTGGGCATTTCTGTCCTCCTTGCCGAAAATCACGCCGGAACAGTTGGAAGAAGTTTTAAGGAAACTGTGTTATCATGGGGACATGGGAGAATTTGCGGATGCTGAGGAGAAGCAAGTGCCCTGGAAACGCAAGCGAACCCAGACAAAACTGACGCGCAGAGATTTTCCGTTGCAGGTAAACCTGCATCGTTCTAATTTGATTTACATTGAGAAAAAGGGCTTCTCTCAAGGAGCGTTGAATACGCTCAAACGGCTTGCGGCGTTTCCAAATCCGGAATTTCGCTCCAAACAAGCCATGCGTATTTCCGTTTATGGCATTCCTCGTGTTCTGGACTGCGGCTATGAGGACGAGGAATACATCGCTCTTCCCCGTGGTTGTATAGATGAACTTCTGGGGTCATTGAATCAATATGAAGTCCCTGTTGTTCTGGAAGATCACAGATCACTGGGACATTCCATTGATGTGGAATTTAATGGAGTGCTGCGCCCAGAACAGGAACCTGCCGCCAGAGCGTTGCTGGATGCAGACATGGGTGTTCTGTCTGCAACGACTGCGTTTGGGAAAACCGTAATTGGCGCCTATTTGATTGGACAGCGCAAAGTCAATACCCTGGTATTAGTGCAGTCCAGTGCATTGTTGGAACAGTGGAAATCCTCGCTGGAACAATTTCTGAATATCCATGAAGTTCTGCCGGAACCGCCCAAAAAGCGGGGCAGGAAGAAAAAACAGCACCTCATTGGCCAAATTGGCAGCGGAAAGAATACCCGCAGTGGGATCGTCGATATTGCCACCATGCAGTCTCTGCTTGAGGGAGGAGAAAAGTCCGTAAAGTCTTTTGTGACAGAGTACGGAATGGTCATTGTGGATGAGTGCCATCATGTGGCCGCATTCACCTTCGAAACCGTGCTGAAAGCAGTGGAAGCCAAATATGTTTACGGATTGTCTGCCACCCCTGTCCGCAAGGACGGTCATCATCCCATCATCTTTATGCAGTGCGGCCCCGTCCGGTATTTGGTGGATGCCAAAAGTCAGGCGGAAAAGCGAAGATTCTCCCATATGGTCATTCCCAGATTCACACGTCTAAGACTGCCGAATGCCAACGGGATTCAGGATATGTACGCCGGTGTGATTGAAAATCACAACCGGAATGCACTGTTGGTGTCAGACACGTTAAAGTTGATTCAGGAGGGGCGCACCCCAATTCTTCTGACGGAACGGAAAGACCACGCTGTACTGCTTGCCGGTCATCTGTCAGGCAAGGTAAAACATGTTTTCCTGCTCATTGGCAGTGACAAGCAAAAGGATAAGCGTGAAAAGCTGACGGCATTGCAGAATGTGCCTGACGGTGAGGACGTGGTAGTCGTTGCTACCGGAAAATATATTGGAGAAGGCTTTGACGCCCCGCGGCTGGACACCCTGCTCCTGGCTATGCCCATATCGTGGAAAGGTACATTGGCACAGTATGCCGGACGTCTCCACAGAAATTATGAAGGAAAGCAGGAAGTTCGTATCTACGATTATGTGGATATCCATGTTCCGACTCTGGAGCGGATGTATCATAAACGCCTGAAAGGTTATGCGGAACTTGGATATCAGGTCAAATTCGGTGCAGCGGATCAGTCTGTCAGTGTGATTTATGATGGACACTCATCTATGCTTCCTTTTGAGCAGGACTTGGATGATGCCATCCGCAGCGTGGTTATCGTCAGTCCTTATCTGCAAAAAGAAAGAATCGTGAAATTGCTTCCCTCTTTGCAGAAGGCGGTCGCTTCCGGTGTCGAAATTGTAATCCATACCAGAACGTTAGATGGCAGAGAACTCTCAAATCAGGAAAGCGTGCGTGAAACGATCAAGATGCTGGAACTGGCGGACATTGTGGTTCATACGCACAAGGCGCTCAATCAGCGGTATGCCGTCGTTGATGAAAGCGTTGTGTGGTATGGAGGAGTGGATTTTCTTGCGTTTGGCAGAAAAGATACGGATGTACTCCGGTTCACAAATTCGGATATTGCCGGTGAATTTCTGGCACTTTGAGGTCATGCAGAAAGCGAACAACTTGTCATGGAAGATGTTTCTATGTAGGGGTCGTCTTCGAGATGTTTCCGTATTTGGGATTATAAGAAATGGAGGAAAAGGGCAGAGAAAAACCGCTGCTTTTCAATGCTCTTTAACCCTGCCTGTCAGTGCTTGATCCATCGTATTGGGTTCGAATGTCTGGGAATACAGGCCCGAAGCAGGTGTGCTATCAATTACGCAACACCCAGATATGGAGTTGTAGAACTGCCTGGACGTATTCTCTTGAATTATATTCGGCATGAGGGACTGCTGGTGGAAAGATATAATTGATACCATGGCGGCCAAGTTGAATGCGTATAACTGCAAACAGCGAAGCTGTGATGCTGTGCAGGACAACAGTAACTTTATTTCATTTCCAGCATGGTAGATGTACTGTTCTGGAAAGTTCAAAAGCAAGATTTTTCTGTCATGATTCAGAGCAATTTTACATCAGCAGAACTTCTGACTTGGCAAAGAATCAGGGCAGAGTCGGAGAACTTACTGGATAAAAACCGGAGTCCAGAATGATTAAATGACGAGTACAGAGAAGGGGGAAGGAAATGACCGACAATAAAGATCAAATTATAAATTTGTTTCGAGATGACAACGCCGAGACGGAAACCATGCGGAATTTTATATTGGGATCGCTGATCAGCTGCGAAAACAACGAGACGGAAGAAGATCGTTTGGGCAATATTGGGGCTTTGGAAAAAATCAGGAATGCTTTGGTGGGTGTGCCGGAGGCAGCCAAATCCTATGAGCAGGTCCTGGAACTTATTGATATTTTGAAGGAAGAAAAAAATAGCGGTGCGGACTGACGGAAATATATGCTTCCTTGGGATATGTTGGGCTTTGGGAAAGACAGAATAAATGTGCATCTATAATATGGGAGGGCCCATGAACAGGGAAGATCTGAAATTCAAGGATGAATGACCATCGAATCTGCAACCTGAAATAAACGGCGCAGGTATCACCGCATCAGTGATGCCTGCGCCGTTTATTTGTTGCTGAGCGCAAATGTTCTTTAGTGTTTCTTGGGCCTTGCCTTTGGTGCGGTTGCATCATAACTTGCATCGAGTAGCATTTTGATTTTGTCATCTGAAACGCTGCCATCCAGAGCAACCGTAATCCAACTGTCCTTGTTCATGTGATATGCTGGGAAAAAGCCTGGTTCGCACCTCAAAGAGCCGATCAGGAGTGTGTCGCACTTGAGATTTACTACATCCAAAAGATTGGAGCCCTGCAATCCCAGTTTGTTTTTGGGAATATCCATAATCAGGGCAAACCACTTTTGATTGTTGCTATGGCGAAATACTTCATAATTGGGATATTTCAGCCAGGGAAAATCCGATTCTACATTATAATTTTCGAAAATAAACCGTTTCAATTCCGCACGATTCATGGATGTCACTTCCACACTTTCAGTCTGTTTAAAGTATAGCATTATAGGGGGGAATACCAATTTCATGAGAACGACCTTTTGAAATCGCCGTCATTGAACGGTATCACCGCTCAGGCCCAATCGATGTGCATTGCGTTGGGTGACAGATGTGGATCCGTCATTTTGATTGTCCCCCAATTCGTAACGCTTCAATCCGGTAAATCGATTGGAATGATTTTATTATACACGGAAATTTTATCTTACACTATAAGTACATCCACAGTTCCCGGGATATCCCGCTATCCGATCATGTCAGCTCCATATATCCCTGCAATGACTCCATGAAAATGTGCGCCATCTCCTCAGGTGGTTCGGCAAAATCATTTTCCACCCAGGCACACAGCATGGCTGCAGAAGCTCCGGAAAAGAAATATGGCTGATATTTGTTGTTCAGCACTTGTAAATGCCGGATCTGCTCCAGTGTTTGTCGATAGAAAGCCATGCTCACCCGATCCAATAACCCTCGTTGAAGCAATGCCCGCAATTGCCGGCGGTATTTTAGAGCTGTCTTGAAGAAGTGCAGGATACATTCCTCCACATTGGCAGAAGACATGCTCTCTCTGGGATATGCCTCGGTGAAAATCCCATCCAGAAAGCGTTCGATCACCTCATCTCTGGTGAAGTAGTTGCGATAAAAAGAAGCTCGGCATACCCCGGCCCGATCCACCAGATCCTGCACGGTAATGTGTGCATAGTCTTTTTTCTCCAGAAGCTCAAACATCGCAATCGTGATGTATTCCTGCACTCTGCTTTGAGGCATGAGCCAGTTTCCTCCATTCTGTTTCATTTGACTTCAAGCCGCTTTACGCGCCGCTTTTTTCATTATATAATTTTTTCACAATAGAGACAAATGTCTACTGAAAGGGAGAATCGGACCATGAGTGAAGAAAGAAACAATCTGATGGATTATACCGATAAGGTGTGTGTTGTGACCGGGTCTGCCAGCGGTATCGGTCGGGCTGTGTGTGAGCTCTTGATTGCCCAGGGGGCTGTTGTCTATGGGTTAGACTGCAACGAATATTTACCCCATGGCATGGCACAGTTCATCCACACTGACCTCTCCGACAAAGCAAGTATTGACCATGCCTTCACCCTTCTGCCTGAACACATCCACTGCTTCTTTGGCGTAGCGGGTCTCTCCGGCGCCAAGACCGACTGGTGGACTACCTTCACTGTAAACTTCAGCGCGAACAAATATATTACCGAAACCTATCTGGAAAAGCGGATGAAGGAAGGTGATGCGATTGCCTATGTTACCTCCACCGGCGGATTACTGTGGGAAAAAATGGCAGAAAGAATACCGTGCCGTAATGGACTGCTCCACTTGGGAAGAGATGGCCGCTTTTATGAAAAAGGTCGCGCCCAAAAATGGCGTGGGCATCATGGCCTATTCGCTTTCCAAGCGGGCGATGAACTACTACACCAATAAGAAAGCAGTAGATCTGGCTTCCCGCGGCATCCGTGTAAACGCGGTGCTGCCCGGCTCCACCGATACTGGCATGAAACAGGAATTTGAGAAGATGGCCGGAGGCAAAGAGGCGCTGCTAAAAGAAAATGGTACAGCCGGTCGTTTGGCTACTCCTGCCGAGATGGCTGAACCCTTGCTGTTTTTAAACTCTCCGATGGCCCGATTCGTTTCTGGTCAACTGTTGATCGTGGATATGGCCAACAACTGTCAGATTGTGTTGGGCTACAAGAAGAGCCGGCTGAATGTACCGGTTGCGCTGAAGCTGTACAACACGAAGTTCTTCCAGAAGCAGCTGCAAAAGCAAATCTGAAACAGGAGTATATGAAGCGCTGTTCTCCATAAATTCACTCTGGTCTTTCTGCTTATTGAACGCCAATACAGCAATATCAATCTTTTTGAAAGTGTTTGTCGTCACTGAGAACTCTGATGACAGGTGATACGCACAGAGACCGGAAAAAATCTGTATGACTTTGCGTTCCGGGAGCATTTGCAAATCCTGGTGGAAGATAATCGACTGAAGAAGCTGAACCGGGAGAGTAATGGACAGATACGGCAGTTGATTTAATAAATTATAAAAAGAGGAACCTACCCGGTACCAATAAGGCTCTGGGTAGGTTCCTCTGCTTTATGTAAGGTTCTTTATCTCGCAATATGTAAACAGGCTTGGTTTATGGCTAGTGCAGTGGTCTCTTGAGGCATTGGGTTTCCAAAGCATCGTCTTTCGTATAGTTGAATGTGTCGGTTTGTGCTCAGGGGGGACCGACATCTTCCTGTAGGTCGGATTTAAATTGATTCAGAATTGGCTTCTGTATATTCCGCCAAATCGCTGCCGGCCAGATCCTCTTCAATCAAATCTGTAATATAGCCATTCACGCTCTTATTCAGCTGCTCCGCCCGCTTCTGAATGATTTCTTTCTGTCCCTTTTTTACTTTGATTTCAATACGATCATATGCCTTGGCATTATATTTGGCCGTTGCCCTTTTTTGGGCATCAGTATATGGCATTATAGGCACCCCCGTTTCTTTTACATTATAAGTATTTTAATTATATAGGAAAGCCGTTCTCGGCTCTACTGTCAATATGCACAATACATGGCCTATACTATCGTCAGTATTTTTCCGAGTTGCTACTTGATATACTGACGACAGTATATTATAATATAAGCACAGGGAAACCACTACACCCTATATATCTTGGATAGGAGGTATCAATATGAAACACATCCGCGCCCACTTCATCTACGAAGTGGACAACATCCCGGATCACCGTAGCAGGCAGTTTGGTCATTGTCCCTGCCTGCTGGCTGTGATAAAGATTGCTTTCCACACACGAAAAAAGCCGTATCTGAGCGGCAACTCAGACACGGCAAACGCAAAATGAACCGTACGTCAAAACAATCCAATCTGCCCTCTCATCATAACATGCCGGCCGCAACAAAACAAGCCGGAAAAGGGCAGTGGATCAAACACATTCCTTATAAATAAGAAAGAGAGGATTCAATATGAACAACCAGAACATGAACAACATCACCGCTGCCACCAACGAGAGCCACGAAATCGCTATCAACATCACTCGCAAGGCCTTTGTCGGGCTGGCCCGTCAGGGAATGCTCTTCCATCAGGGTATCCTCGAGGGGTGCGATGATGCTCTTGCCGCCGCACTGGCGGGCGAAAAGGCTCGGATCTGCGTGGCGCTGGCACCTGATGCAGACAAGAACTATATTCACCTGGCAGTGGCCGACTGGGGCTGTGGCATGGATCTTGCCGCACTCACCAATGCGCTTCAGCTGGGCAGTGCTCCGCTGACCAACAGCCGCCTGAATGAGCACGGATATGGTCTCAACAATGCGCTGGCCTGCCTGTCCGGCGGCACCGGTGACTGGTGCATCTACACCCGCAGTCAGCCCGGCCCTTATTACAAAGTGAGCGGCCCCTTTGACCTGAAGATGACCGTAACCGAGGAAAACAATCTTCAGCTGCCCGAGGGCCTGAATCTTCAGTGGCCTGATCCCTCCACGGTTATCTATGTGCGGGTGCCGATGGCTATTGCCCGCACCCTGCAGCGGCAGGGCAACCGGAAGCTCAGCGATCTGGCCACTCTCCGGCTGTGGCTGATCGAGCATCTGGGCGTTGCCTACCGGGGCTACCTGGAACTGGATCCGGTCACGCTGGAGCCCAGCGCCAAGATCGCGGTAACGGTAGGCCAGAGCAGTATGCTGGTTCCGCCCATCCAGGTTCCCATGATGATGGCGCGCACCGAAAAGCTGGAAGTGGAACTGGGTGGCCAGATTGTACCGGTGATTTATGTCCACGGTACCCTCGATAAATCCAAGCGGGATCATCTGGTACTGGGCGGCAAGGCCCGGTATTACTATCAGGGAACCCAGCCCACGCAGGGCATCGATATCCGGCTGGGCAAGCGGGTGATTGCCACCGCTCAGCTGGGTGAGATCTGGCACAAAGAAGACGGCACGCCCATTTCCCGGCACAACAGCTACAACGATTTTGTGGGCGAGCTGATCCTGCCGGAG
>NZ_NFID01000028.1 GCF_002161595.1 Gemmiger sp. An50 | reverse complement strand
GTAAGATGTACATATTCCATGACGTTAGTCAGAACGGAAATAAGCCTGGTGGTGTACCATAACATCGTCTAGAATGCCTGAATCATCAAAACCAAGCTTCCAAGAGGCCGGGTCAAGAGAGTCATCAATTTCGTATTTCAAGCTATATCCACCATAGGTTGCCTCAAAGCTATCGTTCGGTTGGCCATACAGTTTTAAGACATCTTCTCTGGTAGACCATCCCAGCATCAACCCACCGGGAAGGCGTAGTTCTGTACCGGAAAAGTCGTAGTTGCCATATATTACATGAATACCTCCCACCGTGCTCTCGGCGACGGGGATCGTGCTTTCGGTGGTGTTGAAGACACAGACGCTGATATCCTGCTCGTGGTCATTGGTCAACGAGACCCATTCCCATTCATAGGACGCATACGGGCCTTCCGCGCCAGCCAGAGAAAGCCCGGCATCCTCCTCGGAAATCGCCCACCCATCGTCAAGGAAAGCCGCAAGGGGAACTGGTAATGTATAAACCGTATCATTGATCTGGATTGAAAAACTTTCCCAATCATTCGGGAGTTCAGGGGATGGTGGGTACAATTCTGCCCCTGACGTGTCGAGTTCTGTCATAAATTCGAGCGACATCAAGGTGGAGGTGTGCGGCAGGTAGGTGACTTTCGCAAACAGATTGTAGTCGTTCCCGCCCCACAGCGCGCGCCCTTCCTCGTACCTCTTTTCACTGATTTCAAAGGAATGCCGCTCGCCGGTCATATCTACGCCGCGCAGATAATAGTCGTCCGAACCATAGTCCCCGATCCCTCGCGAATATTCAAATTCCAGCCGCTCCAAATAGGCGGCTTCCGGGCGCTTGAGATAGGGAATGTCCAAAACGAGCGGCCGGACAAGGAAGAAAGCGGCGGCGACGCATAGCAGAATGCCTGCGGTTCTGCCGACCTTTTGCAGGAACGTTGCGTCCGGCCGAATCAGCAGTACGAATAAGACAAGGGCGATGATCACCGCTACCAGCCCTAAACCGCCATGGACAATGACGGCTTGCATAAACCCCGTGATTCCGATGGCAAAGGCATCGGCGCTTGTAAACCATTCCATCACCGCGAGGATGGTGATCGGCAGAAAAAAGATGACGGCAAGGAACAAAATAAACCATTTTAACTCCGCCTTGTTTTTTTCGCCGCCGGGTGTTCTTTCGTCTGTTCGGTTCTCATTTATATTGTTCATTTTCTCTCTTGCTTTTATGAAAATCAGTGTTTCAAACGCTCCAGTACCTCGCAAATCGCGAGCATCCCCTGTTTTTGATCTTTGATTTTGGCGGTGATGCTGTTGTTGACCAGCGACAATTCTATTTTGGTTTTCCCGCTTTTCGCTTTGATGATCCGCTGGGAAGGCAGTAAACCTTTTTGTACTTTCAGTTCGTCAAACTGGTCAAACGGAATGCAGATTTTACCGTAAATATGCGAGATATCAAAAGTTTCCAACACTGCGATAACCAATGTTTTTTCTGTCACGCCAACATAACAATATACATTACTCAAAGCTCCCAGTGCCAACATTTCAGCCGTCCCAGACATCAAGGTCCCCCATGCTTTTCCCTGGTACGTTTCCCCGTCCGGGCAAATACTGGCTAACATTTCATTCATATCTTTCTCATTCATGAACAAAGTCATATAGTTCACCTCGTTGTTTTGTTCATGGGTCAGTGGATCCGATTCCATCTTAGTTATAGCACTTATCTTATTTTACGATGTGAAATCAGGGTAAAATACCCGTAAATATTAGGCGAGAAAGGCACAAGGTTACCCAATAATTTGGCTACGACGAGATTCTGGAAGATGTGATGCTCGCTGAGGAGTGGGAAGGAAGTCCATGAAAATGTCAGAAAGGCTTGTTCCTGATAATGATAGCATTTAATGAAATCTTTTGAATCAGTTCCGGGATCATGCCATAATTTTACGCAATCTTAGCCTGCTCATGATAGATGTCAAACACGAATCACGATATAATTATATTAAATTGTTGTATCTAATGGATGAGGCGTTTTTTATGGGGGCTTTCTTTGACTGGCTGCTGTCAAATTCGAACGGAATCATTACAGTGATCGTCATCCTGGCGGTTGCGATTCCGTCTTTAACCGTAGTCCGCAGGCTGACGAAAGGGCATGTCAGCAAAAATTCCTGCACCGTACAGACCGTGGGATTTATCCGCTCCACCCGGCAGACCGGCCTGTATGTCAACGAAAACCCGCAGCTGCTTTTTGAACTGGACGCCCTGGCGGAGGACGGAACGGTGTTCCAGACCAGCGTGCGGAAAATCATCCCCATAACGGCGATGGCCGGTATGGTTCCCGGCAGGGCGATCCCCATCCGCTATAACCCGGACGACAGAATCCGGGCAGTGTGGGACTACCATCCGGATGAATCGCTGGCGCAGGAACGCGCCGCCCGCTATCTGTGCCAAAAGCACCCGGGCGATCTTTCCTATGAACAGCGGATGGAGCTGTTAAAAAACGGCGTGATGAAAAAGGCGTTGCTGAAAAGCTTCCGGCTGACCGGGAAAGAAGAGGCCGGGGACTATGAGGCAGAAGCGGCCATCCAGCTTGCCGGCGAGGAGCAGAGCGGCCATACATTCGAGCGAACGCTGTATGTACCCAATACGGCTTTGGAATACCTGATTCCCGGGCGGTATGTGGACGTGCGCGTCATCCCGGGCAGGGAAAATCTCTTTGTTTTTGTACTGGATACCTCCGTGGCGTCCGGCATCAGTTAAGAGGAATACGGCGTCCGTTTGATACAGAGAAAGGGGTTGACCGTTTCGTGGAAAACGTATGGAGTCTTTTTTTTCAACTGGATGGCTGAAAATCCGATTCGGGCCACCGTGATCATATCTGCGGTGGTCATTGCGCTGTGTATCCTGCTGGGATTTGTGCTCCCGGCCAGATCCGAAAGGCGGAAAAGGGAGAAGGAGCAGCGCTGGAGGGATGCCCGCACAGTGAAGACCTTGGGTTTTATCCGTTCCGCAAAGCATACGGGACGATGCGTCAATGACAATCCCGAGTTTCGCTTCGTGGTGGACGCACTGGCCGAGGACGGGACTTTTTTTGATACCACCGTGACGGAAATCATCCCGAGGGCGCAGCTTCCCATGTGCGCCGTCGGAGCGCCGCTCTCCATCCGGTATGACCCGGCAGACCGCTCCCATGCCATCGGGGATGATAATCCGGATGCCGATGTGCTGAATGAGCGCATCGCCCGCTACCAGTGCCGAAAACATCCGGGCGAGCTGACCTATGAACAGCGCATGGAGCTTAGCAGAAACAGCGTGGTCAAAAAAAGCGCTGCTGGAAAACCTGCGGCTGACCGGGAAAGAGGAAGCCGGGGACTGGGAAGCGGAAGCGACGGTTCGGATCACGGACAATGCGGCGGGAGACACGGTCATGAACCGCACCCTTTATCTAAACGACAAGATGCTTAAGCATATGGTTCCAGGCAAATATATCGACATCAGCGTTGTGCCGGGCAGGGAGGACTTTTTCGGTATCGTAACGGATATCGCTACGAAGGTTGTCCCTGAGAAAAGCGGGTCTTGAACGTCAAGCGGGCGCTCTTTCCTGTCCGGGATAACGTCAAAAAAGAAAGGATTGCGTTTTGAAAACGATCATTCATGATCTTAATAAAGCAGACTTCTCTGCTTTTGAACTTCCAGATGAAAATGTCGTGGTTTTCACTGCGGACGGCCAGTATGCTCCGTGCAGTGGCTGCTTTGCATACTGGCTGAAAAATACCGGATTCTGTGTGATGGACGACTCATTGAAACATGCGGGCGCATTGATCGGGCAAAGCGACCCGCTGATCATTATCAGCCGTTTGTGCTACGGCGGCTACAGCCCCGGCGTCAAGGCTGTTTTGGACCGCGCTATTGGAGTATCCCTCCCCTTCTTTACCTGGCGGGGCGGCCAAACCCATCATATAGGGCGCTACCCGCAGCGAAAACTGCTGCGGGTTCTCTTTTACGGAGATTCTACGGAATCGGAACGGCAGACTGCCACAGAGCTTGCCGAGCGTAACCGGCTCAACCTTGGATACAAAACAGCGGAAACGCTGTTTTTCCAAAATCCTGCACAGATCAGGGGAGCAATATCATGAAGCTGCTGATCTTCAATGCAAGCCCCAAAAAGAGAGGCGGCGCTTCTCAATTTTTCTCCGGTATCCTCCGGCTGTTTCTTCCCGGCCTTGTCAAAAAAACGGTTCCTCTGCGGAGCCGGAAAGACTTTGACCATGCGCTTTCCCAGTTGGGCAGCGCGGACGCCGTGTGTATCTCTTTCCCGCTTTATGTGGATGGATTGCCCTCTCATTTAGCAGAGTTCCTATCGCTGGCAGAAGAATATTGTAAAGCCCGTTCTCTTCGGTTCCGCCTGTACGCCATTGCCAACAACGGCTTTATAGAGGGACAGCAAAACCGTACTGCACTGCGGATACTGGAATCCTGGTGCCTGCATTCCGGCGCTATCTGGAGCGGCGGGATCGGGATTGGCGGAGGCGTCATGCTGCGGGTGCTGGGAATCGTCTATCCTGTTTTGATCGCGCTATCTATCGTACAGATCGCCGTTTCGTTTCTTACGGCAGGAAGCGTACCGCCGGACATGCTTTATACCCTCGCCATTCAGGCGGGAAGCTGGCTGTTTTTCAATTTCGGTGTATTGTTTTGCCTGGCCCGGTTGTCTGCGGCCGTTTACAAGCGCAAAACCGTAAAGAGCCGCTACACCCGTGTGCTGCTTCCATCCTTCCTGTTTGTTCCGATTGCCGATCTGTTTATGATTCTATCCTCTCTGTCTTGCGGCCGGTTCCTGTTCGCACTTTTAAAACAGGACGATTATTCTCGTAATAAGGGGTAAGGTGATTGCATGAAGTCTGTCATTTTATACGGAAGCAGGTACGGAAGCGCCCGCCGGTATGCGCAGGAGCTGTCAAAGCAAACAGATATCCCTGCTGTCAGCTATCAAGAAGCACCGCCGCTTTCCAAACTGGAAACGATCGTGTATATCGGCGCGCTGTATGCCGGAGGCGTTCTGGGATTGACAAAGACGCTGCGAAGGCAGTCATTCGGAGAGCATCAAAGGCTGGTGATCGTTACGGTCGGGCTGGCTGATCCGGATATACCGCAAAATCGGGAGAATATCCGGAACTCCCTGCAAAAACAGATTCCCGCCCAGCTATATGGCAGAGCAGCGGTTTTCCATCTGCGAGGCGCCATTGATTATCAGGCGCTATCTCTGGGACACCGAACCATGATGGCGCTACTGCACCGATCTCTGCAAAAGAAACCGGCGGAAGAATGGAGCGAAGAAGACAAGGCGTTAATGGAAACCTACGGCAAGCAGGCAGATTTTGTCGATTTCGCTTCCCTGCGGCCGATTATCAATGAGATGCAGAGGGAAAGCAGGTAAGAAAAATTATTTGAATGCATAGCTTAGCCAGTTTGGCTTTCTCTGCTGCGAGGGATTCTATGTAGGTGCCACGAGCGCATTATTTTACGCTCTCTTATCAATCGGGTGCTTTCACGCGTATCGGAAAGGAAATGGTTTATGGCTGAAAAGCGAACTGTCCGCTTTGTAAAATGGCTGATTAAGGTTGTGATATCCTACGCAGTGTTTATCGGGACCGGCTGGCTTCTCGGGCGGATCCCCGCTCAAAAAATTGGCCTTTCCGAGGATATGTTTTTCGATCTGCGGATGTTTTTCATGCTGTTCGGCCCCATTTATCTCTCTCTGATCGTAAAAATTGTTTTGACAATTCTGGCCGCAATAAAGCATAAAGAAAAAGATACCGCCGAACAAAACAGGGGTGTTCTGCTTGCCGTCACTGCCATATTGATGCCTGCAAATCTGTCCAATGCCCAGACCGCAGCGGATTTGAGCAGCGGGCTCATCGAAAGCAAGGGGCTGAAAAGCTTGAACTGGAGCAAACGGTACAATCTGAAAGGCAAGCGGTTTTTAAATGTTTTCCTTCCCATCGCCTTTTATATGCTGATTCTGGAAATCCTGACCCTGCTGGTCTGCATCGTCACCTTCGCACCTCTATCCAACGCGGCAAGCAACGCTTTTATTTTTACCATCGTCCTGACCGCTTTGCTCCTGCTGTTGATTCCACTCATTCTCACTTTTATCTCCGGGTTTAAGGGAGACAAGGCGGAACATGAAAGAAAGCGGGACAAGGAACGGCAGGCCGCAGTTGTGTCCGGCAGCCTGGTCCTAGAAACCGATCCCATTCGCCGCAAACAGTATCTGCTGCTGCCGAAACTGCTTGTGCTGGCGGTTTGCCCGGGCGCGTTCCTGCTTTCTTTTCTCGTGCTGTATTTCACCAAGAACCATCAGGACCAGTTGGCGGTCTTGATGCTGCGTCAGCCGTTTATGGCTCTGGCGGCCGCCTCGATCTTCGCTGTGATCCCGCTTCTGATGTACTGGGCAAACTGCTCAGGGACGTCTTTGGTTCAGCGCGTATATCTCTCGGAAAACCGGCTGTGCTATACCGGTCATAGCGGCAGCATGAACGAGCGGGTGGAATTTGCCTTTGTGCTGCTCCGGCTGAAAGAGTATTCTGTGGGAAGACGATCCATCTGTATCCGGGGAATATTTACCCGGAAGACAAAGGACGCCTACGGTACGCATCAGAAAAATGCCTTTTCCAAGACGCTCTGGATTCCCCGCACCTTTCCAGTGGAGCAGGAACGGATCCTGCTGGATTTTTTAAGAAAAGCGTAGCCGTAAAATGATTTGCGCTCACACACTCCAAAAAAGATAACAAAGGAGGCTTCAGAATGTATAAGACGATTGTTGTAAAATACTCTCCTAAAGCAAAGGAAATGGCTGCAAGAATCGAAGATGTAGCCAATCAAATGGAACAGGAAGGATTTGAACTGGTTTCTTGTTCTATTACACCTTCTTCCAAGGGGATTCTGGTTTTTAGACAGATAAAGGCTCCCCAACCGACCGAAGTTTGTGAGCACGAAAAAGGATAAAATAAAAATTCCACCCAATTTACGCTGCTTACCTGTGAATAAGCTTATCCTGCTACACACACAGCAAAAACATAAAATCCCTTTTCAGGTTGTGCTGAGCAGTCAGTTTTGCAACCTGAAAGGGATTTTGCCATTTTGTCTATTACTGCTGCGCAGCTTCAAGTAGCGCCTTTTTAAGCTGCCGCTCGATCCTCAGGAGGTCCGCTTCCGCACTCTGGCGGGCAGCGCGGCCCTCCTGCCGGTGCAGTCCCAGAGCGATCTTGATCTGGCTTTCCCACAGTGGAACGGTGCTGAGAGCCGCCATTTGGATTTTATCTGCCGGCATTTTATCGTTGCTCTGGATCAACCGGATCTGCGGCGCAGTCTGGATGGCGACGTTTTTGCTCAGCTTTAGGTCGTGAATTTTCTTTTCAAAGCGGTTCACGGCGTCTACAAAATCTCATACCACCTGGGCGCTCATAGGATCGTCCTCGTCCGACGCCTCGGCATGAAGCTTCGGCAGGTTGGAAGCTTTATCCAGTATATCATCGCCTCCGGATGAAGGACAGCAGGACTGCAAGAATCCCAACAAGAAGGATGCCGGCCGAGAGACCCATGAGGATACCGGAGGTGAAATCCTGGGACGGAGATCCGCCCGCCGCCCTGGAAACAATCCCCAAAACAATACCGAGCAGGATCAGCAGTACGCCGATACATCGTTTCCGGCTGCTCCTGAGCTTTTGCCTTATCCGTGCGATGGTCTCCTGAAAAGAACGATTTCCCTTCATATCGCTAACAACCTTTCCTGTGCATATATAAAATCCAATCCATTTACATCCTTTTTACCGCATCCATAGCCAGTGCGGAACGCTCACACTCTTCGGCGGACATGGTGACCTGCCAGCACAGCGGACTGCCCTTCATTTTTTCCGCTGCGTAGCTCAAGCCGTTGGTGCGTTCGTCCAAAAGGGGATGGTCAATCTGCTGCGGGTCGCCCAACAGGATGATTTTCGTACCCATCCCGGCACGGGTGATGATCCCCTTGGCCTGCTTGGGCGTCAGGTTCTGCGCCTCGTCAATGACCAGATAGGTTTTGGAAATCGACCGGCCACGGATGAAGTTAAGGGCCTGGGCATCCACAATGCCCCGGTCGAACAACTCCTCTACTTTTCCGGAAAGGCTGCGCTCGTCGGCAAACCGTTCCTTTTCATTTTGATCCACCAGGAGCTCCAGATTGTCGACGACCGGTCGGAGCAACGGGGCGATTTTTTCCGATTCATCTCCAGGAAGGAAGCCGATGTCATCGTCAAACTGGGCGTTGGGGCGGCTGATCAAAATGCGCCGGTAAGCCGGTTTCTCCTGTTCCAGCATGGCGTGCAGGCCGACCGCCAAGGTGTAGAAGGTTTTGGCTGTGCCGGCCATCCCCTTTACGATCACCAGCGGCGCTCCCTCCGCATCGGCCATCAAGGCCTCCTGTAAGAATTTTTGGCCGACATTTCTTGGGGAAACACCGTAGGGCTTTTTCTTATGAAAAGAGAGCGGAACGATTTTCTTCCCGTCAAAACGGCCGAGCTGGGTTTTCCTGGCGGATTGGTCCGCTTTGAGGATGACGAACTGATTGGGCATGAGCGTCACAGGAAGCTTTTCACCGGCTTCGTCCACCTGATATACATCCTCCGGCGTAATATGCTTTTTTTAAAGTCCTCGAATTTCTTTTCCGCTACAAATACCTCGCACCGGCCGGTATACTGCTCCTCGCTGACAGGCGCCTGCTCGGTGGTGAAATCCTCCGCCTGAATCCCCAGCATCTGTGCCTTGACGCGCACCACAATGTCCTTTGTCACCAGGATAACCGGTGTTTTCCTGTTTTGCAGGCCAAGGCAGACTTTGGTATCAATGTCCATCGTAGATCGGAGTGCTACGCCGACCATCGCAGTCACAAGCATTCCACCCTTGATGATGAAATTGTCCTTGTACTGCGAAACCGCAACTCGTTCCAAGAATCGTTCCATCATGTAGATTCGCATCAGTGTTCTTGCATCGGCTTTGTTCTTTTGGGCGACACTTTTAATTCGCCCCTTTACCTGATCTGGTGTAAGCTGCATTTTACAATAGTACTCCCATATATCTTCGGATCACATTATCAACACGAAACAACTTCGCATATTTCATCAATCGGTTCAGATCTTTATCTTTTCTCGACACATACGCTTTAAGAACCGAATTGAACTCCTGTGCCTCAATGGAATTACGGCTTCGCATCAAATCGCAGATTGTTCTTTCCAAATCGTACATCGGGATTTCATTACCACAATTGTCTTTGACCATGATTTTTCCGACATCCAAAAGTTCCTTCTTCACCGTGTAAGCTTTACAACTTCCATCGGCTGTCAATCTGTGCGAATTGTAGCCACTATAAATGGTAAACGTATGCACAAGTGGCTCTCTGTCCGTCAGATCATAATAGTAAAATGCTTCGTCATGCGAAAAAACAGCATTGGGGCATCTCTGATGCAGCACATACAATTCGTCCGGCCAGTTTTCACTCGCGGAATAGATTCCACGGCCGACCTGCTCTAATCCATTTTCACGAACATATTTATAGAATTTGAATTTTGATACTCCAGATTTTCCTGCAATGCGCGGCGTCAAGTAGTCATGGCTTTGAATCAGTCTTGTCATCTCATTCATAGAACCACCAACCTTTCGTGCTTATAATGTAAGTGAAATAAGCACGAAAGTCAAGTAAAATTCAACGACCGTGCTTATTTCGTTTTTAATATATGCACGGTCGTTGAGTGCGATGCTGTTAAAATTTGTCAAAGTCAGCCTGCGAAGCCAGTTCTCGATAGGGATACTCGTCGTTCTGCCGCTCTGTGAACATGTCGTTGACCAACCCGATGGTCAGCAAGTCGAGGTCGGCGATGCTGATACCGAGCTGCACACAGCGCAGCATGAAGAGCGGGGTGGTCATTACCCGCTCACTTTTGCGAGGTTTTTTCTTGCCTCTACCTCCGTCTGCACGTTCAGGCCCCACAGTTCGATCAACTGGGGCAAAATCTGGTAGATGGAGAAGGTTGCAAAAATCGCCACCCCAGCCCCATCTGCACGCAGTTTTAGCACCACCTTGCCGGAGTTTTAGCCCCACTTTCACGCACTGAAGCCCCAAAGCCTTATAATTGGTTTAGCACAGCCAAGCTGTGACTAAATCAATTGGAGGTTTCGTAATGACAAATTATCGGGAGATCTTGCGGTTAAGCAGTCTTCAGTACAGCCAGCGAACCATTGAATCAATGGCACACTGTTCCAGACATACGGTGCGAGATGTACTGCAGGCAGCAAAGAAACAAGGCATATCCTGGCCCCTCTCCGACGATGTCGCCAATGCCGATCTGGAACAGCTTCTCTTTCCGAACAGGCACAAAGCATCCAGTCAATATGCTGAGCCCGACTATCCGTACATCCACCGCGAACTGGCACGGTCGGGCGTGACCCTGACGCTGCTATGGGAAGAATACTGCGCGAAGTGTCAGGAGGCGGGCCAAAGGCCGTACATGAGTACTCAGTTTGGCGAACGGTACCGCCGCAGTGCCTATCTGGAAGAAGAGAAGCCCTACATGCTGCCGCTGCCGGTCAGTGCGTTTGAACCGGCCGTCTGGTCGGTTGCCAAGGTCGACAACGACTATCTTGTTACGGATGGCAGGAACAAGTATTCTGTTCCCTATAACTTGATGATTGGCGAGCGCGTGGACATCCGCGTGACTAAAACAACGGTAGATGTATTCTACCACGGCAGCCGTGTAGCCAGCCACCGCCGGCTGCAGACCCGGCAGCGTGATCCGCTGGTGAAGCGCGAGCATATGCCGCCGGAGCACCAGAAATATCTCACCTACAACGCTGACGAGTTCAGCCGCTGGGCGATGTCGGTCGGTCCTATGACCGAGAAGGTAGCCGAACACTTCCTGAAGTCCGGTAAGGCCGCCGAGCAGGGCTACAAGGCCTGCGCTGGTCTGACCAAACTGGAACAGCGGTACGGCAAACAGCGGCTGGAGGCAGCCTGCGGCAAAACTCTGGCGTACAGCACCACGCCCTCGCTGCGCACCATTGCCAGCATTCTGAAAAATAACCTGGACAAGCCGCACAAGGCCGAGAGCCAACTGTCGCAGTCCAAAGCCAATAGCTACGGCATTACCCGCGGCGCGGCCTACTTCCGGAAGGGAGGTGACCGCTGATGCTGAACCAGGCAACGATGGATATGCTCACGGCAATGAAGATGACCGCTATGGCAGCGGAGTTCGCCAACCAGTTGAAAGACCCCACGTTCAATGAACTGGGCTTCGAGGAGCGCCTGGGCTTGCTGGTAAATGCGGAATGGAACCGACGCCAGAGCAACAAACTGAACAGATTTATCCGCAACGCGCGCTTCGCCGTGCCGTCTGCCACTGTAGAAGGCATTGAATACCACGAGGACCGAAAGCTGGACAAGGCACAGATGCTGCGGTTTGCCACCTGCCAGTACATTGACGAAGGCCACCACATTATCCTCAAGGGAGCCTCTGGCAACGGCAAGACTTACATCGCCTGTGCCCTGGGCAATGCCGCCTGCCGCCGTTTCAAGAAGGTGCAGTACATCCGTATGCCAGAGCTGCTGGACGAACTGAGCATTGCCCGCAGTGGTGGAACACTGAAAAAGGTGCTTGAATCGTACAAGAAGAAAGACCTGCTGATTCTGGACGAATGGCTGATTCGTCCGCTGTCCCCGCAAGAATCCTATGATATGCTGGAAATTGTGGAGGCGCGGTGCCACAAGTCTACGATCTTTTGCACGCAGTACGAATCTGAGGGTTGGTACACCAGGATTGATCCCAACCCGGAATCTGACAGCCCCGTTTCAGAAGCCATTATGGACCGCATTATCCACAACGCTTATGAGGTTCTGGTGGATGGCCGAGTCTCGATGCGGGAACGCAAGGGCTTGAAGGCCACTCGGGAAGGCGGTGGCCAGGATGTGTGACCGCCCATATCTTTGCGATGAGGAAAAATGTATGGTTTTAGAACTGGAACGGGCCTGCTACAACGAGATGGAGCGTGAGTCGATGGAATACTTTTACGCAGCTGAGAAAGAACTCCAACGACAGCGCGAGCGGATTCGACAGTTGGAGAACATCTTGACAGAGAACGGCATTCCTGTTCCTGAAGAAAGTTGACCTGAGCTCTGCTGGCTGGCTTAGCTGGCAGAGCTTTTGCATGTGCCACAGGGGGTGTCGTTTTAGAGCGATGAGGTGTCGCTGGTTCTCCGGCAGGGTGTCGCTAAAACTCCGGCGATGCAGGTGGGGCTTCAGTGCGTGAAAGTGGGGCTAAAACTCCGGCAAGGTGGTGCTAAAACTGCGTGCAGATGGGGCTGGGGTGGCGATTTTTGCAGCTGCGGATCGAACGGTACTTTGTGCCGGAGGAAGCCCTGCGGGAAGCCTTGCTGAACGCACTGTGCCACAAGCAGTATCAATCCGGCGTCCCCATTCAGATCAGCGTATATGAAGATAAGCTGTATATCGCCAACTGCGGATGTCTGCCGGAAAACTGGACGCTGGAAAACCTGATGAGCAAGCACGCTTCCAGCCCCTACAATCCCAACATTGCTCATGTGTTTTATCTGGCGGGTTTTATTGAAAGCTGGGGACGTGGCATTGAGAAAATCTGCTCTGCCTGTGAAAAGGACGGTGTGCCGCAGCCGGAATATACGGTCAACCCCGGCGATATTATGATAAAATTCTCTGCGCCAGAGGATCGGGTCATCCGTTCTGTTACCGGCAGGGTGACAGAAAAGGTAACAGATAAAGTGACAGATACCTTGGACGAAACATCGCTCAAAATATTGAATCTTCTTGCGGTTGACCCGGCTTACACAACGACTTTTCTTGCTGATGTTGGCGCCGGGAGATCACGACCATATTTTGTCGGGAGTATTTAACCAATTTTTGTCGGCGAACCCCAGAGCCAGTAGAATAAACAAAAAGAGTGCCAACAACCCAGCACTCATAGATTAGTTATTCTTTCGTTACTGCCGGCTCAACTGTAGGTACCCTGCCAGTTTGCAGTGAGACGGTTTCCAGTTTCTTTCCGCGGAAACTTTCACCACGCAGCTTAAATACAGTGGCATCGTCAAAGATGCGGTCCAGCGTACACAGCAAAGTAGCGTCTTCCTCAAAATCCTCGCGCCAGAGGGCCGGGTTCTTGTTGCTGGTGAAGATCATATTGAAACTACCTTCTTTGTTGTAGCGCCGGTCAATCAGGTCAAAGAACAGCCTCGTATTCTCCTTGTCGAAGGCACAGTGGCCAATCTCGTCAATAATCAGACAAGAGGGGCGCACAAGGCCGTTGAGACAGGAATCGGTTTTTCCAGAACGTCTGGCTGCCGTGAATCGGTCCCGGAGTTCAGATGCCTTAATAAAGTAGGTTTTCAAGCCATGCTGGCAGCAGGCGTATCCGAAAGCCTGAGCCAGATGCGTTTTGCCTGTGCCTGCCGGGCCAATAAAGGCCAGGTTGCGGTGAGAGTAGATGGCGTTCAAGGAGGACAAAACCTTCGGGCGTTCCACATCTTTTCCTTTGAGTAGCGAAAAGTCAAAATTCTCAAAGGTCTTGGGTGCTTTTGTAGGAAGACGACTCATCTTCAATAAGGTCTGAATGGTGGTCTGCTGTTTCTTTTCGCTGAGATAGCCGAGCAGCATCTGTACAGCCTCCATTCCCGCTTCCGAGAATTCCCGGTCTTCTGCGAACAGCGCGAATTCCTCAGCGGAAAGATCCAGCTTCAAAACAGAAGCAGCGGACGCCACCTGCTCAAAGATTGTTTCCTTCATACCTGGTCCTCCTTGTCAAAATCGAATTTGGCAAAGGAGAGATCCTGAGAGGGTTTTGGTAACTGAAAAATCTGCGTTTGTACAGGCGCTGTGGGAAATTCTTCTGGCTGTACCAAGGATTCGTACTGTCCTTCACAGAAACTGTCGGTGCGGCTCCAGGTAACGGTATGTGTAGCCAGCAGTACCTTCAGATCAGCAGAATAGATGCGCAATAAATCACCGCTGCGCTCTACTCTCGCTGTTGCGCCAGGATAGCTGTAGGGTACACCGAAACGCCTGCCCTCGTAATTTACAAAGCCGTCAAAGGAGATCTTTCTTTCTGGACAGAGATAGAATCGGACGGCATCCTCCGGCACCATACGCAGCTGTTCTCCGCATACAGTTTCGTGAATCTTTTGAGGCGCACCATCCACAGTACGGCGGTATGTTCCGTTCTGTTTGTTGCACCATTCCAGCGCCTGCCAATTCAGATCTGTAAGATCGCAGAATACTCGGTCAGTCAGGAAATTGTCTTTCACAAAGCGAACCAACCGCCCCACCTTGCCCTTGGTAAAGGGATGCCGTGGCTTGCAAAGTTTTGTCTCGAAGGCCAGGGCTTGCATAAAGGTTTCATAGTCTTTCTGCCAGACTGGATGTCCCTCCAGATCCCGGTGCAGCACGACACTCTTCATATTGTCGGTTAACACAAATCTCGGAACCCCCATGTACTGGAAAGCATGGATCATCCCAATAAACAGGTTTTCTTGCCGGGCATTGGGGAAGAACTCAATATACCGCTGGCCGCAGTGGTGGCAGATCATGGCAAAGCAGGCAACGCGGTAGGTCTGACTGTTGTAATCCAGAACATCCGCGAATCCCCAGTCCATCTGGTAGGCTTCACCGGGCTTTGTGACGTACCGGCGGCCACGATTTCCCTGCGGCGCAACCAACTGGCGTCTGGCCGGAATCAGGTGTTTGTGCGCGGCAATATACTCTTTTACAATGGTCGCCCCTCCTTCAAAACCAGCCTGTTTCAAACGCTCCAATACGACAGAGGAATTCTTAACGCCTTGGCGCAGCAAGCTGTCCAACAGGCCAGTATAACCGCTGAGTTTTGTGACCTTATGTCTACTGCCTTTGGTGCTGCGAAGCAAGTCTTGAAAGCCGTTTCTCTTGAGTCTGCGCAGTCTGCTACGAGATACGCCGGTTCGTCGTTCTAACTCCGCTAAGTTGATGCGTTCCAAAGAAAAGGAGTCTCCCTGTTCTGCCTTCATTTCTTCTATGGCTTGTGCTATACTTGGTGCAAAGCCATTACCATTTTGCTCTTTCATCGCTTTTCCTTTCCGCTGGGTTGTTGGCACTTTCCAGTGTACAGGATTTAAAAGAGCATCGGTAGTGGCTTTATCTTTTCCGACTAGGTGTGGCTGCAAACTCCCGACACTTGAAGGTTAGTTTCGCCCGACCCGAATACTGAAAACCTGTCTTTGAGCCGGAAAACCGCATCTCTAAGATTGAAAATGCTCAAAGAGAATGGCTTGATTGAGCGCATCGGTTCCGACCGCAAAGGATACTGGAAGTTGCTGAAATAACGCAAAATGCCCTCACGGCAGGCTGACAAGGCTTGCTGTGAGGG
>NZ_NFID01000027.1 GCF_002161595.1 Gemmiger sp. An50 | reverse complement strand
CCCTCACAGCAAGCCTTGTCAGCCTGCCGTGAGGGCATTTTGCGTTATTTCAGCAACTTCCAGTATCCTTTGCGGTCGGAACCGATGCGCTCAATCAAGCCATTCTCTTTGAGCATTTTTAATCTAAGCGACACGGTTTTCCGGCTCAGAGACAGATTTTCGGCAAGGAAAGTCGTTGTGTATGCTGGATCGACGGCAAGGAGATTCAGAATTTTCAGTGATGTCTCATCCAGCGTATCTGTCACCTTGTCTGTTACCTTTTCTGTCACCCTGCTGGTAACAGAACGGATGAGCCGATCTTCCGGTGCGGTGAACTTTATCATAATATCGCCGGGATTGATGGTATATTCCGGTTGCGGCACGCCGTCCTTTTCACAGGCCGAGCAGATTTTCTCAATGCCCCGGCCCCAGCTCTCAATAAAGCCCGCCAGATAGAACACATGGGCGATATTTGGGTTGTAGGGGCTGGAAGCGTGCTTGCTCATCAGGTTTTCGAGCGTCCAGTTTTCCGGCAGGCACCCGCAGTTTGCGATATACAGCTTATCTTCGTACACGCTGATCTGGATCGGCACGCCGGATTGATACTGCTTGTGGCACAGGGCGTTCAGCAAGGCTTCCCGCAGGGCCTCCTCCGGCACAAAGTATCGCTCAATTCGCTGCATCCCTTCATAGGTGATTTTGGCCTTCATGTACTTGAGATACACCAGCTCCACAATTTTGTCGATCTGTTCCAGAATGGAGCCGTGGATTTCATCCTGATACAGCAGGTCGGCGTCCGTCTCAAAGTAGCCGATTTTCACATACGCGCCCAACTGCCATTTCTCTGGGTCTTTGCTAAACAGGAGCATGGCCGCGTTGGTCAGATACGGGCCGTTCATCAGGTGCAGCTTTTCCATCAGCACATCTTTTGGCTCATCCAGTACGCTTTTGTCGATGCGCCCTTTTCTGGCGGCCCACTGCTTAAAGTGCGCCACCGTTTCGTCATCCACATCATCCAGCGAAAAAGCCGGGAGAGGCAGATTGTCCCAAGTCACGCCCCTCTTTCGCATGAGGAAGGCTTCCAGCGCCGGGCCGGTCAGAATCTGCCGGGTACTGCCGCTGCGGTAGTAGTAGACGCCCTTGCAGGAAATACCGATGGGATACGGTGGCACGTCGATCTCAATATATTCCTTGCCGTCCTTGTCCAACAGGTTGACGCCGACAATAATTCCCATCGCATCCCGAATTTTGTTGGGAATGTCCTCCAGCAGCTTGCGGGCATTAGGCAGGCCGACGATGTTTCCTTCGTCATCGCAGCCAATATAGATTTTCCCGCCCTGTGCGTTAGCGTAGCCGCAAATCCATTCCAGATATTCGTCCTTCCATTTGCTTTTCCATTCCGTGTTCTGGCTCTCAGGCATTTTCGTCACCGTCCTGTTCTTTATGTTTTCCCCGGCTCTTATAGACATTATACTGGTTCTTGCATCGTGCGCTGCAAAACGCGGCGTTGGCGCGGCTGGATATGAATACTTTCTGACAGTGCTTGCACAGCCGCAGCGGCTTGGCATCGTCCACAAGCATAAAGCTGAACATCATCTGGATGCCCAGCAAAAGCGAATGGAAGTCCCAGTAAATTGTGGGCTTTTCCAGCAGCTCGATGTGATAACTGGGCGCGATCCCGCCAAAGGCCGCCATCGCCTTGCGGTACAGGTTCCGGGTTCCCTCGTCGATGGAATCGTAGTCATGGTAGTACAAAATGGAGGTCGTCAGCGTAAAGGCCCAGTCTTTGAGCTGCTGGGCGATCCAATCGTAGGGTTCTGCATACTCCCGCTGGAAACTCATGGTTTTCGCCATTGGTTCGTCGGCAAAGGTCATGGTCAGCGCGATCATCGTGCGGTCGTTTGAAACTGTCCAGCCGGATTCTACGCCCTGTTTTACCACTTCCAACTGATCAAAAGGATAAAATAGTGCCAGGTAATCCTCTGTCTCCATCGCCTCTGCCTTGATGAAGTGGTTCTTCGGCAGATAGACCGCCTCGTAGTCCATAAAGGACGGCGTAGTGGGCAGCGCTGTCATTAGGCCTAGCAGGCCGTACTTGGAGACAAATTCCAAAATGGCCGTTTCCACGTCCACGTCCGTCCTGCGGCCCATCATCAGCATCCCCACATTGAGGGCGTCCAGCACCATGCCGGGCATTTCCTTCATGGGATTATACACATCGGGCTTCGCATCTTTGGCCGGTGTGACGTACCACTTTCCATCAGCGGCAGTTTTCAGCTCATAGCGGTCATACCGCACCCAATGGGAACGGGACTGTTCAAACAGATTCTTCATGCCACCGTCCCTCACTTCCAATCGTCAATACCATACTTTTCGAGTAGCGACCGGGCGTATTCCTTGCCAGTTTCGGTCAAATAAACGCTCTTGCTCCTGCGGCTACCCTGACGGATCAAATCTTCATCGTCCAGTCCATTCAGCACATCAAAATCGTAACCTTTCCAGGCATAGAAGTGTTTGGCTTCCGCGAACTTTTCCCGTTCGCAAAAACGGGAAAGATAAATCAACATCATGGTCAGTTCTTTCATGGCCTGCTTTGCTTCGGTATGTTCCATGAATACCCTCCTTCTACCATGTAATCTTACTTCATAGTTTTATATTACTCGCTGTCCTTGCCGCCGTCAAGGGCGGCTTTTTTCTTGCGCCGTTTGGTCTTGTTCTCCCGGCGTATCACAGCGTCTTTTCCCTTTTCCCCAAGCAACGCAGCATATTCCTCCATAAACTGCCGCTCCCGCAGCGTCAGACTTTTGCCCTCGTCCTGCACTCGGCACAGATGGGCGTACAGCTTCTTTTGCAACTTCTTTCGGATGGTGTTGCGCACCTTGCGGATATTCCTGTCAGATTGGCCGCGCAACTGCGCCAGCTGGGTGGTGCTGTATAGCCGAATAGAAAGAAAATAGAGGATTTCCTTGTGTTCCTCGCTCAGTTCCTCAATCATCTGGGACAGAAACGCATTGGCCGTCAGCTGGTGCATCTCGTAGGGGCAGTCAAAGAGGATGTCCAGGAAGTTGCCGCTGCACAGCTGGCGCACCGCCGGATTGTTCAGCCAGCGAGGCACGATCTTCGGCTCCGGCACGGCCTGATATTCCAGCGGTACATCGCCCCGCAGGTTTTCGTGATCCCGTTCCCGGCGCTCACGATTGCGGTCGAGCTTGTTCCATTCCTCCACCACAACGGCGAAGTCCTCCGCTGTCCGGGCGGCATCTTCCAACCGGCGCAGCGCCTCGGCCCGAAGCTCCCGTTTCAGCCGTTTCCCGCTGGTGGGCGCTGCTTCTTCCTCCGCATCCTCCAGCTCGGCGTCATAGTCAATGGGCCGCTCGTCCTGCTCCAGTTCGCTTTCCAGCTCTACGGCGCGTTCCTGTGCCAGCTCCTGCGCGAGCGTATCGTCCTCCAGCGCATCGTCCCAACCGGCGAAGCCATCCGCCGCATCCAGCAGGCCGTCATCGTCCAGTATCCACGCCATGACCTCGCCTCCTCAAAAAATAATTTTGTGTTTCTGCGAAAATGGTTCCGTTTTACACCCGCTTTTTCTCCTATCAGTAGAGGAAGTAACCCGAACAGCAAACAAACAGGTTACAAGGCTGCTGACAAGCAAGAGAAAGGAGGAACCGCGCCATGCTGATGCACCGCAAGTAGCTGTGCGGATTGACAGTTACACAAAACGGAACTATTCATAGTATACAACGGCTGCGCCCCGGGCGCAAGAAAGAGAGGTTCAATGGCAGAAACGAAGGGCATCTTTTTGACACGGCACATCGGCAAGACCACCTACAAGGTGCGTGTCCATCTCAGCGAAACCGCAAACGAGACGATGGAAGATAAAATTTTGCGGTTGATCCGCAATGATGGGCTGGCAATGGACGGGGAATGTGGTATAATGGAATTGCCACAAATGAGCCGTCAGTCTGAAAGGAGCGCCTGATATGGCAACCAGACAGACGGAAGAAAAAATTACCGCGCTCTATGAGCGCCTGTCCCGTGACGATGACGTTGCGGGCGACTCGAACTCCATTCTGAACCAGAAGCGGTATCTCGAAAGCTATGCAAAGCAGCGGGGCTATACCAACATTGTCCACTATACGGATGATGGGTGGTCGGGCGGCAATTTTGAGCGTCCGGGCTGGAAACGCCTGGTCGCCGACATTGAGGCCGGGATGGTGGCCCACCTGCTGTGCAAAGACCTCAGTCGGATCGGTCGTAATTACCTGCAAACCGGCTTTTATACCGAGATCATGTTCCGGCAGTATGGGGTTCATTTTATTGCTGTCGCCAACAACATTGACAGCGACGAACAGGAAAGCAGCGAATTTGCGCCGTTTTTGAATATCATGAACGAGTGGTATCTGCGCGACCAGTCCAAAAAGGTTGCGGCGGCCTACCGGGTGAAGGGCAAGGCGGGCAAGCCCACATCCAACAGCGCCATCTACGGCTACAAGAAAGACCCGGAGGACAAAGACCACTGGCTGGTGGATGAGGAAGCCGCCGCCGTGGTGCGGCGCATTTTCCGGCTGGCTGTGGAGGGGCACGGCCCCTACGAGATTTCCAAAATGCTTACCGCCGAGAAGGTAGAGTGTCCCGGCTACTATCTCGCCAAGCAGCGGGCGAAGCAGAAAAAGCAGGGCAAAAAGAGCGGCACATCCATGCTGGACAAGAACCGCCCCTATGACTGGTACGGCAACACCGTCAGCACCTTGCTGGAGCGGCCGGAATATATGGGGCATACGGTGAACTTCCGCTCCTCCAAAAAGTCCTACCGGGACAAGCGGGTGAAGAACGCCCCGGAAGATTGGCTGATCTTTGAGAACACTCACGAGGCCATTGTTGACCCGGAGACATGGCAACTGGCCCAGCAGGTGAAGCGGACGGTGCGCCGGACAGATACCACCGGCGTCGCCAATCCCTTCACGGGCCTGGTGTTCTGTGCAGACTGCGGGGCTAAGATGTACAATCATCGAGGGCGGCATACCAGATCGGACGGTAGAGAGTACGGCAGCGATACCTATAACTGCTCCACCTACTGCCTGACTATCGAACGAGAAACCAAACAGTGTTTTTCTCACAGTGTCAGCACCAAAGCCTTGACCGAGCTGGTGCTGAATATCATCCGAACCACCGCCAGCTATGCCATTCAGAACAAAGAGGAATTTATCCAGAAGGTGCGCAGCATCTCCCAGGTGCGCCAGCAGGAGGCCGTCAAAGAGTTGAAGCGCAAGGTGGCTAAGGCCAAAAAGCGCATCGCGGAGCTGGATATGCTCATTAAAAAGCTGTATGAAACCTATGCGATGGGCAAACTGGAGGAAAAGCGGTTCGAGATGCTGTCCACTGAATATGAGAAGGAGCAGGACGAACTGGAACAGGCCCTTGCTAGCGATCAGACCAACCTTGACCAGTTTAACGAGGACACCGACCGCGCCGACAAGTTCCTGGCCCTGGCGAAAAAGTACACGGATTTTTCCGAGCTGACCGCGCCGATGATCAACGAGTTTGTGGAGAAGATCGTGGTTCATGCGCCTGACCGCAGCACCGGCGAACGTATCCAGGAGATTGAAATTTATCTCAAGTTCATCGGAAAATTCGATGTTCCCATGCCGGAGCCGACCCCGGAAGAATTGGCCGCAGAGGAAAAGCGCCGCCAGAAGCGCATCCGTGACCATGAGAAGTATCTGCGGCAGAAGGAACGCAAGAAAAAGATTGCCGAGGGGCAGATCGTGCCGGGCGAACCGTATGCGCTGGTTTGCCAGTGCTGCGGGGAGAGCTTCCACTCCATCCGCCCCAACGCCAAGTTCTGTACGCCCGCCTGCCGCCAGCGGTTTTACCGCCAGCAAAAGCGGGAGCTTCCGCCGCCGGATGCAGTATCCGAGCAGGAACCTACAGAAACAAGCAAAATCGCATAACACCGAACACAGCGGCTTGCCCGACGAGGGCAGGCCGCTTTTTCTATGCTCAAATATGGAGGTACTATTTTGACATTATTTGAAACTGTGAAAAACTCTGTCACTGTGAAGCAGGCCGCCGAGCACTACGGCTGCAAAGTCAACCGGGGCGATATGATCTGCTGCCCCTTCCACGATGACCGGCATCCCAGCATGAAGCTGAACAGGGATTATTTCTATTGCTTTGGCTGCGGGGCCGCCGGGGACGTGATTGACTTTGTGGCAAGATTGTTCGGCCTGAGCAGCTACGAGGCCGCAAAGAAGCTGGCCTATGATTTCGGTATCGACCCGGATAAGCCCCCGGCAGCTGTGGCGCTGAAAAAGCCCTATCCGCTGGCGCGGGCCTTCCGCAACGATGAGATGTACTGCCAGCGGGTGCTATGCGATTATCTGCACCTGCTGGAACGCTGGAAGGTCGAGTATGCACCGCACTCGCCGGAAGATGAACTGGATGACCGTTTCGTAGAAGCGGGTCAGATGCTTGAATATGTAGAGTATCTGTTGGATGTTCTCATGTTTGCGGTACTGGAACAGCGTGTGAAATCAGTAGATATGTTGCTGAAGGACGGAACTATCGCCGCGCTGGAGCAGCGGCTGAAACGTCTGAAAAAGGAGGTGCAGCACCGTGGCGAAGAACGAGCAATCGCCTGAGGTCAACCAGCCCATCTGGTTTGACGGAAAGAGTATCAACGAAGCCCTGTTTTGCGATGATTTTCTGAACCGGCACAAAATCATCTACACAAACGGGGCTTTTTTTACGCCCGATGGCCGCGTGACCACTGATCTGCCCCTACGCAGCGAAATCTTTGACGAACTGCGCTGCTGTGCGGTCAGCAACATCCCCCGCAAAATCAGCAACATTGTGGAGCTGATGAAGCTGGCCGCACTGCTGGAGGACTTCCCGCCGGAGGCGGACCGCATCCATCTGGCAAACGGCACGCTGTTTCTGGATGGAACCTTTACAGAGGGGAAACCAGAGATCGTCCGCTGTCGCCTACCGGTGGCTTACAATCCCAACGCCCACGCGCCTACCAGCTGGCTGGCTTTTCTGGACGGGTTGCTATACCCGGAGGACATTCCCACCTTGCAGGAGTTCATCGGATACTGCCTGATTCCCAGCAACAAGGGCCAGCGGATGATGGTGATTAAGGGTAACGGTGGTGAGGGCAAGAGCCAAATCGGCGCGGTGCTGTCCGCCCTATTCGGCAGCAATATGAAGGACGGGAGCATCGGCAAAATCTCAGAGAATCGCTTCGCCCGCGCTGATCTGGAACACATTCTACTATGTGTGGACGACGATATGCGGATGGAGGCGCTGCGCCAGACCAACTATGTAAAATCCATCGTCACCGCGCAGGGCAAGATGGATTTGGAACGCAAGGGAAAGCAGAGCTATCAGGGATGGATGTGCGCCCGGCTGCTGGCATTCAGCAACGGAGATTTGCAGGCGCTCTTTGACCGCAGTGACGGCTTTTACCGGCGGCAGCTGGTGCTGACTACCAAAGAGAAACCTGCCGACCGTGTGGATGATCCCGACCTGGCTGAAAAGATGAAAGCGGAGATTGAGGGCATCTTCCTCTGGGCTTTTGCAGGATTACAGCGGCTGGTGGCGAACAACTTCAAGTTTACCGAGAGCCAGCGCACCAGAGAGAACCGGGAGGCAGTCAAGCGGGACAACAACAATGTGTTTGACTTTTTGGAATCCGAGGGCTATATCCGGCTGAAAGCCGATGCGTCCATCAGCTCCAAGGAACTGTACGAGGCGTATCAGATTTATTGTGCCGAAAATAATCTGACCACAATGAAGCCCCGCAGCTTCAGCGACGCTGTGATTGGCAGCCAGAGCAGGTACAATCTCGAATACTGCAACAATGTTACCAACGCCGCCGGTCGCCGGGTACGGGGCTTTTTCGGGATCGAGGCATTGGTTCATCCTAATATATCGGTGTTTTCCGGTGATTCGCTGCGTACGTACGTACCGAGAGACACATCGGAAGGGTGGCGGGACTGAACCACTGTACGTACGTACGCAGCGGTTAGCCCTGTTACCTCATATATTGCAAACACGCCTCACCGCCTAAAGTGGTCGTTCCCATTTTGGGAACAACCAAAACGGACAGGAAACGCAGTGATTTTGCAGGCATATTTTGAAGCAATCACAAAACGGCGAAATGTTTCTCCCTTTTCCGCACACCGTTCACCGGATAGCGGCTCGCGGAACTGCGCACACGCTGCATTGTCTCGTGCAGATACAGCCCGAACGGGGAAAAGCCCCGTATTTCCGCGAAGTCGAATATTCCGACTCTGATCAACGATACGGGAGGAATTATTTCTATCGCAAAACAGCATTTGCGCAAATTTCACCATTGACCAAAGCCGGTGCGCTCTCCAGCGCAGCCGGTTCTTTTTATGACGCAACCGGAAATCATGCTTTAACACCCAAGTAAAAAATGGAGGAATTTTTATGAAATCGAGCATCCGAAACGAAATCAAGGCGCAGATCGTCCGCACCGGGTACACCATGCAGGAAGTCGTTGACCTTCTGCACGACGAATATGGCTGGAGCGACAGCGTATCCAACCTTTCCGGCAAATTGCAGCGGGGTTCGCTGCGGTATCGGGAGGCCGTAGAGCTGGCCGATGTGCTGGGGTACGATGTGGTCTGGCAGAAACGGAGGTAATCGTATGACCGATGCGGAAAAGAAACTGTTGCAGGCAAAGCACTGCATGGAGGAAGCCCAAGCGCGGGATCGGGTCAAGGAACGCAAGGTCCGGACACGGCGGCTGATCCAGGAAGGTGCGATTTTGGAAAAGGCGATGCCAGAGGTGCGGGCGATGGAGTTGTCCGACCTCGAAAGCTATCTCTTGCAGAAGCGGTAACGATTTTATTTTTACGCTGGAGGGCCTCCGGGAAACCGGGGGCTTTCCTTTTTTGTACCCGAAGGGCGCACTTACTCACCACCTGCTAAAGCAGGCGGTGGTAGCCCTCCCGTTGGTCGGGCACGTGCGCTCTCCGAGGGGGGGGATTGCGTCTCCTGCGGGAGCCGCTGGACAAGGCTGCATTATTTACAAACTGCCAGCCTTGCCCACGCAGTCGGCGCAGGGGCTTCCATTTTGGAACCCCCTGTTCATGGGGTGGCAATATACCACCCCATCCCGCCGCCTGCCTGCGCAAACCTGCCACCGGCAGCTTTGTTGCAGATACAGGGGCAGAACAATTTGATTCCACCCCTGTTTGGTTGGGTGTCGTGATTCACGACGCCCTTTTTAGAAAAAGGGGTGAACATTTCCAGTACCCCTTTAGAAAGGACAAGGTGATCTATGGCGATTTACCATTTGGAGGCCAAGATGGTCAGCCGGGGCGCGGGGCGCTCCGCTGTGGCCGCTTCGGCCTATCTGAGCTGTTCCCGGATGCTCAACGATTACGACGGGGTGCAGCACGACTACACCCGCAAACAGGGTCTTGCCTGGCAGGCGGTGTTCCTGCCGCCAATGGCTCCCCCGGAATGGCAGGACAGGGAAAAACTCTGGAACGCCGTGGAGGAAGCGGAGAAAACCAAGGACAGCCGCCTTGCGCGGGAATTTGTCGCCGCGCTGCCCATCGAGCTGTCACGCCAGCAGCAGATCGAACTTCTGCAAGAATTTATCCGGGAGCAGTTCGTAGATGAAGGAATGTGCGCCGACGTTGCCATCCACGACACCGACGGCCACAATCCCCACGCCCACATCCTGCTGACGGTGCGTCCGCTCAATGAAAACGGCACCTGGCAGTACAAGACTGAGAAAGAATATCTCTGCGTCAAGGACGGCGAAGAACGGGGCTTCACTACCTCTGAGTTCAAGGCTGCACAGGCCGAGGGCTGGGAGAAGCAGTATTCCTACAAAGTCGGCAAAAAGAAAGTGTACATGGCTCCTTCCGCAGCCCAGGCGCATGGCTATGTTCGTGCGGACAAACACCCCAAAAGCACCCGGTACGGCAGGCAGAATCCCATCTCTGCGCGGTGGAACAGCGAAGAACAACTGCTCGTCTGGCGCGAGGCGTGGGCCACGGCAGCGAACCGCTGTCTGGAGTTGGCTGGTCACGACAGCCGCATCGACCACCGCAGCCATGCCGAGCGTGGACTGGAGGAACGGCCCACGATTCACGAGGGCGTGGCAGCCCAGGCGTTGGAGCGGCGCGGCATCGTCTCCGATCGCTGCGAACTGAACCGGCAGATCAAGGCCGACAATGCCCTGCTGCGGGAACTGAAAGCGGAGGTCAAAAAGCTGGCCGCTTTGGTTGTCCACACCGTGCCCGCCGTAGCGGAGCGTCTGGAAAAATTACGCAGCAGGATTTTAATTTTCTGTTACCAGCTATCTCATATCCGTGCAGGCCGTGCCAGCTGTCAGAAAGCCCTTACTGTGTACAAGCCCCAGCTGACACGGTTCATCAATTTGGCGCAGCAGATCAAGGAGAAAGGCAGAGAGCGCAAAACAGTGAAAGCCGAGAAAGAATCCCTGCCTGCGTGGAAGGTGTTCAAGCACAAAGAGTTGGGCGCTAAGATTGCGGAGCTGACCGAGGATCTGGAGGAACTGCGCTCTGAAAAGGCGCTGTTGTTGCAGCAATTTGAGTATGCTGAGGATGCTGGGGCCGAGACCTTCCGCAAAGACATCGCCGTGCTGGAATCCAACCTGCAAAAATTGGACGAGCAGGAGCAGAAATATTCCGCCGAACTGGATGCCGCACTGCATGAATACGCCGAGGTGAAATCGCAGGCCACCGACCTTGACCCGGTGGAACTGTATGAGGCCCGGCAGGCCATCCGATCTGGGTATGAAGCAGCCGCCAATGAAAAGTTGGAGCAGGTATTTGGCGAAAAATATTCGCCGCTGCGGTGGATGGACGCTAAACAGGCACAGACGCGCTTGACCAACGATACGGCAGAGGAATACGCCGCCATCCAAGTGGCGAAGCAAAGGCACAAATCCATGTCGCTGCCTACCCGCAAACGGAAGCAGGAGCAGGAATGGTAACGCGAAAGGCGGCACGGCCCATGTTGGTCGTGCCGCCGTTTGCCCTTACGATGCATTGCAGGACTACTCCATGTTATAACCGGTTCATTATTTAGTAAAATTTTAGTAAAGCGTATTGACTTCGACAGAAGGCGCTATATAATGAGCTTGAAACGATACGAAAGGAGGAGCCTCATGGCGACAATCAAGGATGTGGCCCAAGCCGCTCAGGTCTCGACTGCGGCGGTCTCACGGGTTTTGAACAAGGACGACAACATCTCTGTCTCACCGGAGGTGCGGGCCCGGATTTTTCAGGCGGCCCACGTCCTGGGCTATGTATCTCCTCGCCAGAGAAAGGCGGCAGAGCATAAAACGCACCTGGTCATTGGGGTGGCGGACTGGCGGATCATCCGCCCAGACCGGCACAATGTACGGCTCTCGTCTCTGTCCTGTCTGGTACAGATGATGACCGACCGGTACGAGGTAACCTTTGTTCGGTTGACTTTCAGTGAGCCTCAAAAGGTAGATGGCATTATCGCCTTGGGGGTGTTCAGCGAGAAGGAAATCGACTTTCTACGCTCCCTGTCCTTCGCCATCGTCTTTGTGAACTCCAACCAGCACAACTACGAGTTCGACCAGGTGCAGGTGGACTTCGACCGGGGCCAGGAGCAGATGGTGTCCTACCTGCTGGATCAGAAACGGTACACTGGCCTGGGGTATATCGGCGGTATTTACGACGGGGCTAATGGCCGCATCGGCACCCACCGTCTGGCCGCCATCCGGCGCATCTTGGAAAAGCGCGGCCAGTACGATCCCCGAACCTTCCATGTGGGGGAAATCAGTCGAGAAAGTGGCTATGCGCTGGCCAAGAAGGCCGTGGAAGAGCATACCTTGGCGGAAGCAGTTCTGTTGGGCAGTGATGAGGTGGCTGAAGGCGCTTTAGAGGCATTCCGGGAACTGGGCGTACGTGTGCCGAAAGACGTGGCGGTCATTATCTATCAGGATATTCAGACCTTGGAGAGCAAGTGGCCCACCGGCACCTGCCTGGAGATGTTCCCGGACTATGTGTGGGAAAATGCTCTGGAACTGCTTTTTGGCCGGATCAGCCAGCGTCGTTCCCAGGCAGTGACCGTCACGGTGCCTACTCACCTGAAGATTGGAGACACGGCCTAACTTACTGAAGCGGTTATCAGAGGGCATTCCCTCTATAACAGATAAATTTAATAGTAACCCCAGAAAAGTAACCCCAGAAACATTTACAGAAACAACAAGGAGGATCACAGAATGAAGAAAGCATTTTCTCTCCTGCTGGCTGGTGTGATGTGTGTTGGCCTACTGGCTGGCTGCGGCGGCCAAAACAGCGAGTCCCAGAGCAGCACCAGCAGCACAAGTTCCACAGACAGCAGCACAAGTACCACAGCGACTTCTGAAGCTGGCAACAAAAAAATCGATACCTTGCGGATTGCTTTTGTCCCGTCCCGCGAACCAGAGGAAATCATTACCGCTACCGAACCCTTGAAGCAGATGCTCACCGATGAACTGGCGACGCTGGGGTACGATGTTGGCGAGGTGGACATCACCGTGGGCACCAGCTATGAGGCAGTGGGCGAGGCTCTGGCCGCCGGTACCGCCGATGTGGGCCTGATCCCCGGCGGCACCTATGTGCTCTACGATGACGGCTGCGACGTGTTGCTGACCGCCACCCGTGACGGCCTGTCCATTGACTCCGATAATGCCAAGGACTGGAACGACAACGCCCCCACCGAGCCTACCACTGAGCAGGTCACCAGCTACCGTGCCCTGATGATCGCCGGTCCCTCTGAGAAGGGCAAGGAGCTGGCCGCCAAGGTCAACGCTGGCGAGGCCCTCACCTGGGAGGACGTGAGCAGTGCCAACTGGAGTGTGGCCAATTCCTCCTCTCCTGCCGGATACATCTACCCCTCTCTGTGGCTCCAGGAGAACTTCGACAAGAATATCACCGACCTGCCCCACGCGGTGCAGTCTGACTCCTACGGCAGTGCCTTCGCCCGTCTGGCCTCCGGTCAGGTGGACATCCTCTGCACCTATGCCGACGCCCGCCGGGACTATGAGGATGAGTGGACAACCGAGTACGGCATGACCAACAGCATCTGGGATGACACCGCTGTGGTTGGCGTCACTCCCGCTATTTACAATGACACCATCAGCGTCAGTAAGACCTCGCCCATCATGGACGATGATTTCAAGCAGGCTTTGGGTCAGGCCTTCATCAACATCGGCAATACCGAGGAAGGCAAAGAGGTCATCGCCATCTACAGCCACAACGGCTATCAGTGGGCGAAGTCCGAGGACTACGACTCTGAGCGGGCCGCTCAGGAGATGATCCAGTCTCTGAACAGCGCGGGTTAAACTCAATCAAACATGAACCACAAATGAGGGAGGGAGGCCGAGGCTTTCCTCCCTCGTTTGGGATAGGGAGAGTATCATGATAGAATTCAAAGAAGTAGAAAAGCGTTATCCGAATGGATTCGAGGCCCTGAAGCACATCAACCTTACCATTGACCAAGGGGAGTTTGTAGCCATCATCGGCCTGTCAGGCGCGGGCAAGTCCACCCTGATTCGTACCATCAATCGGATGCACGACATTACCCAGGGCCAACTGACGGTGGACGGCACCGATGTGATGACCCTGCATGGAAAAAACTTGCGGAAATTTCGTCGCCGGATCGGCATGATTTTCCAGTCCTTCAACCTGATTACCCGCACCACTGTTATCAAGAATGTGCTCACCGCCTTTGTCCCTGATCTGCCCTGGTGGCGGGCAACTTTTGGCATCTTCACGAAGGAGGAAAAGATGAAGGCGCTGGAAGCCCTGGATCAAATGGGAATTCTGGACAAAGCCTTTGTCCGGGCGGATCAGCTTTCCGGCGGCCAACAGCAGCGTGTGGCCCTGGCTCGGACCCTGGCCCAGAATCCTCAGATTATCCTGGCGGATGAGCCGGTGGCCTCTCTGGACCCGGTGACTGCCAAACAGGTGATGGACGATTTTCAGCGAATCAACCGGGATATGCACATTACGGTACTCATTAACATCCACCATGTGGAGTTGGCTCTCCAGTACGCCACCCGGGTAATTGGTATCCGAGCCGGGGAGATCGTTTACGATGGCCCGGCCAATCAGGTGGATCAGGCGGTGCTGGACTCCATCTATCAGGGAAAGCAGGAGGAACCGGCATGAGTATATACGACAAAATCTTCCCACCCAAATTGCTCACCCTACCCAACGGAAAACAGGTTTCCAAACCCAGATCTCGTGCTCCGCTGGCAGCGGTGATTTTGGTAGCCATGACGATTCTTTCGGTGAAGGTCACCGGTTTTGACCTGGGGGTCCTGGTCAGTCGGATTAAGGAGTTTTTTGTCATTCTGGGCGACATGATCCCTCCGCAGTGGGACTATATGCCCCAGATTTGGCAGCCATTGTTCGACACCATCAAGATGTCCCTGCTGGGTTCCTTCATTGGCTCCATCCTGGTGGTGCCCTTCGCTATGCTGGCATCCACCAACATCATCCACAGCCGGGTGGTCGTGGCAGCTATGCGTCTGTTGTTGAGTATCATCCGCACTTTGCCTACCCTGGTCTCCGCTCTGATTGCCACCTACATTTTCGGCCTGGGTACTCTGGCGGGCACCACAGCCATCGCCATCTTTACCTTCGCTTACATCGGCAAGATTCTCTATGAAGAAATCGAGACGGTGGATATGGGACCTTTTGAAGCCCTGGAGGCTATGGGGGCCACCAAGGTGCGCTCCTTTATCAGCGCCATCGTCCCCCAGGTACTGCCCTCCTACCTCTCCAACTGCCTGTTCTGTTTTGAGGGCAACGTGCGCTACGCCTCCATTCTGGGATATGTGGGCGCTGGCGGCCTGGGCCTGATTCTGAACGAGAAGATTGGCTGGCGGGAGTATGCCAGCGTTGGCATGATTCTGCTGGCACTGTTCGTCACTGTATTTATCATTGAAACCATCAGCCGGGCCGCCCGGAAACGGCTGGTATAGGAGGAGCTGCCATGAACAAACGAATCGAAGCGGCTTATGAACAGCGGCCCCGCCGCTGGGTCTTTGAGCTGGCCGTAGCTGTAGTGGTCGTAGCTCTGCTGATCTGGAGCGGCTCTGCCGTGGAGACGGCGGGCACCACGCAAAATGGAGCGGTGATTGCCTGGAATATCCTGGCGGGCATCTTCCACCCGGATACGGACCTGTTGTTCAATTTCACTACCCAGGGTGTGCCTTATCTGTTGTTGGAGACCATCTGCATCGCATTTTTGGGTACGATTGTGGGTGCTATCATTTCTGTTCCGTTGGCCTTTCTTTCGGCTTCCAACCTGACTCCGAAGCCGGTAGCCTTTGTTGGACGTATCATCATTATGGCCGTCCGCACCGTTCCCGCCTTCGTCTATGGCCTCATGTTCATTCGCGTCACAGGCCCCGGTGCCTTCGCTGGCCTGCTGACCATGTCCCTGTGTTCGGTAGGCATGGTGAGCAAAATGTACATCGAAGCCATTGAGGACTTGGATGTTCGTGTATTGGAGTCCCTGGACGCGGCGGGCTGCACGACCTGGCAGAAGATCCGCTACGGCATCCTGCCCCAGCTGATGCCCAACTTCGCCTCCACCGCCATCTACCGCTTTGATATCAACCTACGGGACGCCACCGTGCTGGGCCTGGTGGGAGCGGGCGGTATTGGTGCGCCGCTGATTTTTGCCATGAACTCTTATCGCTGGGAGGAGGCTGGTGCCATCTTGGCGGGCCTCATCGTGCTGGTGTTGATCGTGGAGTGGATTTCCACCAAAATCCGGGTCAAGCTGGCCAGGGGGTGAGCATGGAAAAAACGGTTCAAATCTATTACACCTCAGATACCCACGGCCACATTTTCCCGGTGAACTACGCCGCCAACTGCCCGGAAAAAACCGGCCTGCTGAATCTGGCCGACCAGATGGAAAAGGACGGAAACACCCTGGTATTGGACGGCGGGGATTCCTTGCAGGGGACGCCTTTGACCCAATATTACCTGGAGAACCGGGGCCGGTGGCCTGTCCACCCGGTAGCTGCGGCCTTCAACGCGATGGGTCTGGACTACTTTACCTTGGGTAATCACGACTTCAACTTCGGTTATGAGGCCCTTCGGGATTATCTACGGGCCATGGATGGCGTATGCCTATGCGCCAATGTAGAGGACTTGGGTGGCGAGCTGCCCATCCGCCCCTGGGCAGTGCATACCCTGGCCAACGGCCTGCGGGTGGGGATCACCGGCGTGGTCACCGATTTTGTGAACGTATGGGAACAGCCCCAGAACTTGGAGCGATTGCGGATTACCGATGCTTTTCAAGCTGCCCTGACGGCCTGTTCCGCCCTTCGGGATCAGTGTGACGTTCGGGTGTGTATCTACCACGGAGGTTTTGAGGAAGAGTTGGAAACGGGGCGGGTGCTCTCAGACAGCGGAGAGAATATTGCCTGTAAAATCGCTCGGGAACTGGACTTCGACCTTCTCCTCACAGGCCACCAACACATGGCGGTGGAAGGGGTAGAGTTGTCTGGCACCTATGCGGTTCAGCCCCCCGCTAACGCCGGGCACTTTCTTCGTATCACTGGACAGCAAGACGGGAGAAACTTCTGTTTTCATTCCAAACTGACGCCAGTGGGTGCAACGCACGGCACGGAGCCTTATCAGAGCTTACTGGCCCTGGAACAGGCGGTGCAGGTCTGGCTGGACCAGCCCATCGGGGAGTTGGCCTATCCGATTTCCCCGGAGGGGAAGCTGGACGCCGCCCTCTACGGCAGCCAGGTGGCCGCCCTGTTCAACCAGGTGCAGTTGGCCGAGACCGGGGCGGATTTCTCCTGCACCAGCTTGGGAAACGACCCGGTGGGGCTGGCCTCCCCAGTGACCATGCGGGGTGTAACAGCAGCCTACCTGTTTGCCAACACTCTGGTGGTGCTGGAGGTGACGGAAGAGGTGCTGCGGCAGACTCTGGAACGGTGCGCCGCCTACTTCACGTTGGTTGATGGCCAACCCCAGATTTCGGAAGAGTTTCTGCTACCCAAGGTGGAGCACTACAACTACGACTTTTACGCTGGTCTGGCTTATACTTTCGATCTGCGCCGCCCTGTGGGGAGCCGGGTGGTTCGGCTGACAAAATTGGACGGCTCACCCCTGGGAGGTGGGACCTTTCGTCTGTGCACCAGCAACTACCGGGCTACCGGCACCGGCGGCTATGATGTCCTACGGAAGTGCCCGGTCCTCTGGCGAGGCGGCGTAGAAATGCCGGATCTCACCGCCCGCTATATCCAGACCCACAGCCCGGTGCCGCAGTTGCATAACGCGGAGATGCGGGTGATCTGGTGAAACCTTCTTGACAAGCCACAAGGAATATGGTTTTATAAATCAAATAAAGGAAAGAAGGTGGAGGATGGACAGATTCAATGTCGCAGTGAAAGTTGCTCAAAACGCCGGAGATCTTCTTCGGCAGTGCCGCCTGGAAGAGGCGGAAGTCAGCCAGAAAACGGGTCATCAAGACCTTGTCACCTGTTGGGACCGCAGAATCGAACAGCTGCTGCGAAATGAAATACTGACAGCCTTCCCCCAAGACGCCATCGTGGGGGAAGAGTATCCGCCGGAGGCGCATCGCACCGGGGCGGTGACCTGGTATATTGACCCCATCGACGGGACCACGAATTTTATCAATCAGCACCAAAACTACGCCATCTCCGTGGGGTGTTGGGAGGGAAGCGTACCACTGTTCGGACTGGTGCTGGATGTGGAGCGAAAAGCGCTGTACTGGGGAAAGCACGGCGGCGGTGCGTGGCAGGATCAGACGCCGATCCGCACCTCTCGCCGGCGGGAACTATCAGAGCTGCTGCTGACAACACCGGGCCTGCAATACACCTTTTTGGAACCCCATCCCTATCAGGAGCGGATGATCCGGCTCGCCCGGAAGGTACGGGGAGTCCGGTGCCTCGGCTCCGTGGCCCTGGAACTTTGTGAGGTGGCTGCTGGCCGGGCAGATTTATTCGTTACCATGCGCTCTTCCCCCTGGGATCACAACGCGGCGCGGATCATTCTGGAGGAGGCTGGAGGTGCGATTTTCACAGTGGCTGGAGATGAACTGCCTCTGGAGCAGAAAAGCACTGTGCTCGCTCTCAATGCTATTGACTTGAAAGACCGCGTCCTCTATGTATGAGTATGTATGAGGATTTGTCCGCTGTAAAGTATTAGGGACGCTTTTTGAAACCTAACGACAGGTGGGATTGGCTCTGTTTGCTGCTTCGTGAATTTTGCGTTGTCTGAGTGACCCAGCTTACATTGTACCCCCTCCGAAGCTACAATACAGACAGTTAGGAAGCACAAAGTGCCTCTCCTTTGTACCGGCAGAAGTGTCGGAAGGAAAAGGAGAGGCATTTTTGATTATATGTTCACCCACAGTGGGTTATGGAACACAGCTGCCCAAAATTTGTCCCTATAAAATGTGTGTCTTCTTACGCCAATTTAGTCTAATTGCTTGGTAATTTCGTGTCATTCGCGCCCAATATTTACGAATACTTTACCTTGGTTTCACCCCATAAAACAAGCTGAGTGTTATAATTGAATTGAAAACAGATCTACTGACCTATGAACAAAACGATGAGGTGAACTATATGACTTTATTCATGAATGAGAAAGATATGAATGAAATGTTAGCCAGTATTTGCCCGGAAGGAGAAACGTACCAGGGAAAAGCATGGGGGACCCTGATGTCCGGTACGGCCGAAATGCTGGCACTGGGAGCCTTGAGTAATGTATATTGTTATGTTGGCGTGACAGAAAAAACATTGGTTATCGCAGTGTTGGAAACGTTTGATATCTCGCATATTTACGGTAAAATCTGCATTCCGTTTGACCAGTTTGACGAACTGAAGGTACAAAAAGGGCTACTGCCTTCCCAGCGGATTATCAAAGCGAAAAGCGGGAAAACCAAAATAAAATTGTCGCTGGTCAACAACAGCATCACCGCCAAAATCAAAGATCAAAAACAGGGGATGCTTGCGATTTGCGAGGCGCTGGAGCGTTTGAAACACTGATTTTCATAAAAGCAAGAGAGAAAATGAACAATATAAATGAGAACCGAACAGACAAAAGAACACCCGGCGGCGAAAAAAGCAAGGCGGAGTTAAAATGGTTTGTTTTGTTCCTCGCCGTCATCTTTTTTCTGCCGATCACCATCCTCGCGGTGGTGGAATGGTTTACAAGCGCCGATGCCTTTGCCATCGGCATCACGGGGTTTATGCAAGCCGTCATTGTCTATGGCGGCTTGGGGCTGGTGGCGGTGATCATCGCCCTTGTCTTATTCATACTGCTGATTCAGCCGGACACAACGTTCCTGCAAAAGGTTGGCAGAACCGCAGGCATTCTGCTTTGCCTCGCCGCCGCTTTCTTCCTTGTCCGGCCGCTCGTTTTGGACATCCCCTACCTCAAGCGCCCGGAAGCCGCCTATTTGGAGCGGCTGGAATTTGAATATTCGCGAGGGATCGGGGACTATGGTTCGGACGACTATTATCTGCGCGGCGTAGATATGACCGGCGAACGGCATTCCTTTGAAATCAGTGAAAAGAGGTACGAGGAAGGGCGCGCGCTGTGGGGCGGGAACGACTTTGCTCTGTTTGCGAAAGTTACCTACCTGCCGCACACCTCCACCTTGATAACGCTCGACTTTATGACAGAACTCGACGCGCCGGAGGCCGAATTGTACCCCACATCCCCCGAACTTTCGGATGATTGGGAAAGTTTTTCCATCCAGATCAATGACGCGGTGTATACGTTGCCGCTTCCCCTTGCGGATTTTCTTGACGACGGGTGGGTGATTTCCGAGGAGGATGCCGGGCTTTCTCTGCCCGGCGCGGAAGGCCCGTATGCGTCCTATGAATGGGAATGGGTCTCGCTGAGCAACGACCGCGAACAGGATATCAGTGTCTGTGTCTTCAACACCACCGAAAGCACGATGCCCGCCGCCGAGGGCACGGTGGGAGGTATTCATGTAATATATGGCAACTACGACTTTTCCGGCACAGAACTACGCCTTCCCGGTGGGTTGATGCTGGGATGGTCTACCAGAGAAGACGTCTTAAAACTGTATGGCCAACCGAACGATAGCTTTGAGGCAACCTATGGTGGATATAGCTTGAAATACGAAATTGATGACCCTCTTGACCCGGCCTCTTGGAAGCTTGGTTTTGATGATTCAGGCATTCTAGACGATGTTATGGTACACCACCAGGCTTATTTCCGTTCTGACTAACGTCATGGAATATGTACATCTTAC
>NZ_NFID01000026.1 GCF_002161595.1 Gemmiger sp. An50 | reverse complement strand
TCGTCGGTCATCATGACCAGCTTGTCGCTGCAGGCGGCAAACTCATCCTCCAGAATGACCAGGTCCTTGTTGCGGAAGCCCACGATGCTGTGGACCTCGCAGCCCAGCTCATGCAGCTTCTTGGCGATGGGGTAGGCAATGGCGCAGCCCACGCCGCCGCCCACAACGGCCACCTTCTTCAGGCCGTCCAGATGGCTGGCAACGCCCAGGGGGCCCACGAAGTCGTGCACGCTCTCGCCCTCACGCAGCTCGTTCAGCTCCATGGTGGAGCCGCCCACGATCTGGAAGATGATGGTCACGGTGCCCGCCTCGCGGTCGTAGTCCGCTACGGTCAGGGGGATTCGCTCGGAATCCTCCTTCGCACGCACGATGATGAACTGGCCCGGCTGGGCTTTCTTCGCCACCAGCGGCGCTTCGATCACCAGTTTGGTGACAGTGGGGTTCAACTCTTTTCGCTCAACGATCTTAAACATGGCAAATCGCTTCCTTTTCACTCACAAAATGAAACCGGCATTTGCAGATGTATGCAAAAGCCGGTCTGGGACCGAAAAATGCACAGTCCTCTTACATTATAACGTATAAATGCCCCCGGTGTAAATACACCGAGGGCATTCAGTGCGGGAAATTCGATTAGAAATCGATGGGCAGGTCGTAGTAGCAAGCCTTCAGCAGCTTCTCCATCTCTTCCTGGCTGGGCTGACGGGGGTTGGAACCGGTGCAGGCATCGCCGATGGCCAGTTCAGCAACCTGGGGCAGCTTCTCCATGAATTCCTTCTCGTCGATGATGCCGCCCTCGTACTCCTTGATGCAGGTGGGGATGTTCAGTGCGGCGTTCATCTTCTTGATCTCAGCGATCAGAGCGTCCACCAGCTCCTCGGTGGTGTTGCCTTCCAGCTTGATGAAGCGGGCGATGTCGGCGTAACGCTCGGCAGCGCTCTCAACCTTGCTGTTGTACTTGATGACCTTGGGCAGGTACATGGCGTTGGCGCAGCCGTGTACGATGTGGCCGCCGGTGTAAGCAGCGCCGGTCTTGTGAGCCATGCTGTGAACGATGCCCAGCAGAGCGTTGGAGAAGGCCATGCCGGCCAGGCACTGAGCGTTGTGCATGCGGTCACGGGCATCCATGTCGCCGTTGTAGCTGGCAACCAGATCGTTGTGGATCATCTTGATGGCATGCAGAGCCAGAGGATCGGTGTAATCGCAGTTGCAGGTGGAAACATAAGCCTCGATGGCATGGGTCATAGCGTCCATACCGGTGTGAGCGGTCAGCTTCGGGGGCATCTTCTCAGCCAGCTCGGGATCGACGATGGCAACATCGGGAGTGATGTTGAAGTCGGCCAGAGGATACTTAACGCCCTTGGCGTAGTCGGTGATTACGCTGAACGCGGTAACCTCAGTAGCAGTACCGGAGGTGGAAGGAATGGCGCAGAAACGAGCCTTCTGGCGCAGCTTGGGGAAGTTGAAGGGGATGCACAGCTCCTCGAAGGTCACATTGGGGTACTCGTAGAAAGCCCACATAGCCTTGGCAGCGTCGATGGGGGAACCACCGCCCATGGCAACGATCCAGTCGGGCTGGAACTCGGTCATGGCAGCAGCACCGCGCATAACGGTCTCCACAGAGGGATCGGGCTCAACGTTCTCAAACAGGTAAACTTCCATGCCACCTTCCTTCAGGGCGTTGATGGCGCGATCCAGGAAGCCAAAGCGCTTCATGCTGCCGCCGCCTACGACGACGAAAGCCTTCTTGCCACCCAGGTTCTTCAGTTCTTCCAAAGAACCCTTGCCATGATACAGATCGCGGGGAAGAGTAAAACGTGCCATTGTTCATTACCTCCAAAAAATACCGAAAAATGAAATAACATGTTCTAAACGTTAAAATCTTAACGCAGAATGGGCGAAAAGAAACCGCACAAGGCGGCTGACGTTTGAATGTTATTTTCTTGACACCCCTATGATACCATTGCCATATCCTGGCGGGTAATGTATTATGTAAATAAAACTATATCAAAAACGATATAATAGTCGGCTGTTTACAAAGTTTTTACACATGTTTCGTGAAAATACGCTGGCAAATTACACAAAGGGGGGAATATAGATGAACCTGCAGCAGCTGCGCTGTGTGTTGGAGATCGCGCGGGTGGGCAGCGTGACCAAGGCCGCCCAGAATCTTTATATCAGTCAGCCCAACCTGAGCCGGACCATCAAGGAATTGGAGAAAGAGCTGGGAGTCAGCCTGTTCCGGCGGGGCGCACAGGGCATGGAACCCACGGTGGAGGCGGCCCAGTTGCTGCGCTATGCCGAGACCATTCTGCGGCAGGTGGGCGAGCTGGAGAGTATCTACCGCACCCACGAGCAGACCATGCGCCTGGCGCTGGCCGGGCCGCACAGCGGTTACATCACCCGGGCGCTGGCATCCTTCCTGGCAAAGCAGCAGGGCAAACCGCTGAATGTGAGCTATCAGGAGTCCGCCACAGCCCAGGCACTGGATGCGGTAAGCCGCGGTCAGGTGCAGATCGCCGTGGTGCGCTATCAATCGCTGTACGACGATTATTTCAAGGAGCTGTTCGCCAAGGCGGGCCTTGCCAGCCGTACGCTGCTGCGGTTCAATCCCTGTGTGCTGATGGCGCCCGGCCACCCGTTGGCCGATCAGGAGATATTGGATTATGAGCAGCTGCAGCAGTATCCTCAAATTTTGCGGGGAGACGCTCAGCTGGCCGAACGCACGGAATTTGCCGCGCCCGTGCAGGAGTCAGCCGGACGAATCCATGTGCAGGACCGGGCCAGCATGTATGAGCTGCTGCGGGGCGTGCCGGGCAGTTATGCCTGGTCCAACCCGCTGCCGGAGGCGGAATGCCGCCGCCAGGGTCTGGTGCAGCGCCGGTGCGCCGGAGTGGCAATGAACCGGGATGTGGCCTTGTGGCAGGCAAAATATGGCTTGTCATCCCTGGCGCGGGACTGCCTGGTGGTGCTGCAGGAGGCGGCCAGCCGTCAGGGGATGCTGCTGCGGGCCATGCAGAAAAATCAGGCGGACCCGGCTGCTCCTTCAGCTGAATAAAAAGAAAACCGCTCTTTCCGGATATGCTGGAAAGAGCGGTTTTTCTTTGAATCAGTTGTCCACGATTTCGGGACCACTGACGTATTTGCCGTAGATGAAATAGCGCTGGCTGGTATGCTGCAGGGTGCCGAAGGGATAGCAGGTGTAGAGAATCACGTTCTCCTCGTCCGCCTCCAGGTCGTAGGCAGAGCTGTCGGTGTCCAGCGCCACCTGCATGTTCACTACCTCATAATGGTACTCGCCGTAATAGGTGGTGATCACAATCTCGTCGCCCAGCTCCACGTTCTCGAAATCCCGGAAATAGCTGTTGGTGTGGGCTCCGGCCAGAATGGTTCCGCCTTCGCCGGGAATGTAGGCACCGGTATAGGTGCCCGCGCCCTGATTCAGCTGGGTCTTGCCGTCGCCCCAGTACATGGCGCAGTCCACATTGGTGCCGGGAATCACGATGCGGCCCAGCTCATCGCCCACAGAGGGGTAACCGCCGAAGTCGTCCAGATCCACAGTGGGTTCGGGAGTGGGTTCCGGCGTGGGGCTGGGTGTGGGTTCCGGAGTAGGTGCGGCGGTGGGCGCCGGTGTGGGCGTGGGTTCCGGCGCGGGAGTGAAGATTCCATAGCCGCAGAACATCAGGGCCGCGCAGGCAGCCAGCGCAAGGCTTTTCCATAAAAAGGGCAGCTTCAAGGGTTTGCACCTCATTTTCCATAATGAGCTCCGGCTTTGCCGGGCAATTATTCAGTATAACAAAAAAGGCGCGAACAGTAAACCCGACGCCGGGCAGCAAAAAACCGGGGACGCTTCCAAAACAGAAGCGCCCCCGGCCGGAAGAAGAATTTACGCCTGAGGCGCAAACAGCTTAGGCAGCATTTTGTAAAGAACAATGGCCACCACGGTGGTGAGAATGGCCTCCGGCAGCATGTAGGTGCCGTTGTATACCGCGCTGTACAGCCAGCACAGAGCGTTCTCACCCATGCTGGCGATCTGAGCGCCCCAGCCGAACTCGGTCATCCACTCAAACGCGTAGTCGTAGTCTTTCCAGACGATGTAGCCGGACAGGAAGCTGCACAGGTAGCGCAGCAGGCAGACCGCCAGAGTACCCACGCAGACACCGGCCAGCCGGTTGGGGATGGGCTTGGCAATCAGACCGGCCAGGCCCAGCACGGTGAAGGCAATCAAAAAGTCCAGCAGCACGCTGCCCACCACGGCGCCCAGAGTCTGGCAGTAGGTCAGATCGGAAACGCCCAGCAGCAGCTGAATCAGGCTGAACACGAAAGCGGTGAGCAGGCTCCAGGCGGGGCCGCGGCGGAAGCTGACCAGGATGATGGGCAGCATGCTCACCAGAGTGATGGAGCCGCCGTGAGGCAGCTTGAAGATGGGAATGTAGCTCAGAATGGTGGCCAGCGCGATCATCAGCGCGCATTCCACCAGCGCATGGGTGCGGGTTGTCGATTTTGTCATGGTTTGTACCAGCCTTTCCCGGCCATCCTTTGACCGTGTGAAAAAAGATTAGTACATAAAAACACATCTGCGCACAAAAAACGCCCCTGCACAGGTAAAAACCATGCAGGGGCGCAAAAATTGCGCTATGATCCTCAAACTTCCTACGCCGGCATTACCCGGATCAGGTTCAAGGTGACCCAGAGCTGCAATTTGCTCTGATCTCAGCCGGGGATGGCCCCCAGCGCCCCTGTTTTTATGTCCGTGCATAAGTATAACACGGTAGAGAAATTTGTCAAGGTTTTCCTTTTGTGGAATCAGAAAAGCGACTCACTCCTCGGCGGGAACTGCCTTTTTGCCGGTTTTGCAGATGTCCTTCAGGCAGCAGGCGGCGCAGTCCGGCTTGCGGGCGTCACACACGGCCCGGCCGTGCAGCACGAACCGGTGACAAAGATCGCTGCCCTCCTCGGGGGGGATGATTTTCCACAGCGCCATTTCCACCTTTTTGGGCTCGGTGGTGTTCTTCACCAGGCCGATCCGGTTGCACAGCCGGATGCAGTGGGTGTCGGTGACAATGGCGGGCTTGCCGAACACATCGCCCATGATCAGGTTGGCGCTCTTGCGGCCCACGCCGGGCAGGCTCAGCACTGCATCAAAGTCGTCCGGCACCTTGCCGCCGAAGTCGTCCCGCAGGCGGCGCATGCACAGACTGATGTCCCGGGCTTTGGAGCGGCCCAGGCCGCAGGGCTTCACAATGGCCTCGATCTCCTCCGGTTCAGCGGCGGCCAGCGCGTCCACACTGGGGTACTTGGCGAACAGATCCTTGCACACCACGTTCACCCGGGCGTCGGTGCACTGAGCGGCCAGGCGGACCTCTACCAGAAGCTGCCAGGCGTGGTCGTAATCCAGGGTGCATTCCGCGATGGGGTAGGCGTCTTTCAGGCGCTGGATCACTTCCAGTGCCAGGGCTTTTGTGGTCATGGGTGAATCCCTCCGTTTTGGCTTGTATAAAAGAGTTTTCAATGATTATAGCACGAATTCTCAGTTTGAGCAAATCCTTTTTGCATTAAGCGAAGAAAGAGGGGAAACTTACCCGGGGATGGTTGTGCCCGGGCGGCAGATGCGCTATAATAGAACAATAGTATAATAATGGCTGGGGCCATATGGGAAAAGGAGTGGAAACAACATGTATCAGGATATGATGGATACCATCGGCTTTGTGGCCGGGCAGGACCCGGAGCTGGCCGAAGCCATGCAGCGGGAGCTGGTTCGCCAGCGGCAGAACATTGAGCTGATCGCCAGCGAGAACATCGTCAGCCCGGCGGTCATGGCCGCTATGGGCACCGTGCTCACCAATAAATATGCCGAGGGCTACCCCGCCCACCGGTATTACGGCGGCTGTGCCTATGTGGATCAGGTGGAGCAGATCGCCATCGACCGGGCCTGCAAGCTGTTTGGCGCCAAGTTCGCCAACGTGCAGCCCCACTCCGGCGCCCAGGCAAACCTGGCGGTGTATTTTGCACTGCTGGAGGTGGGCGATACCATCCTGGGCATGGATCTGGCCGCAGGCGGTCACCTGACCCACGGAAGCCCGGTGAATATGAGCGGCAAAAACTACAACTTTGTGTCCTACGGCGTGAACGCGGACGGTTACCTGGACTACGATGCCCTGCGCCATCTGGCTCAGGAGGTAAAGCCCAAGATGATCGTGGCGGGCGCTTCTGCTTATCCCCGCGCCATCAAGTTTGACGTTCTGGCCGATATCGCCCACGAGGTGGGCGCCTACCTGATGGTGGATATGGCCCACATCGCCGGTCTGGTGGCGGGCGGTGCGCATCAGAGCCCGGTGCCCTATGCGGACGTGGTGACCACCACCACCCACAAGACCCTGCGCGGTCCCCGCGGCGGCCTGATCCTGACCAACAACGAGGAACTGGCTAAGAAAATCAACAAGGCGGTTTTCCCTGGCACTCAGGGCGGCCCGCTGGAGCATGTGATCGCCGCCAAGGCGGTTTGCTTCGGAGAGGCGCTGCGCCCCGAGTTCAAGGAGTATGCCCGTAAAATCGTGGAGAATGCCCAGGCGCTGGCCAGCGAGCTGACTGCCAGGGGCGTGAAGCTGGTGAGCGGCGGCACCGACAACCATCTGATGCTGATCGACCTGTCCGATGAGGAGTGCACCGGCAAGGAGCTGGAGCACAACCTGGACGAGGTGCACATCACTGCAAACAAGAACTCGGTGCCCGGCGAAAAGCGCAGCCCCTTTGTGACCAGCGGCGTGCGCATCGGCACCCCGGCGGTGACCACCCGCGGTTTCGGCCCCGAGGAGATGAAGGTCATCGCGGATTGCATTGCCGACTGCATCTTTGATTTCGAAAACAAAAAGGACCAGGTGGCGGCCCGCGTGGCGGAGCTGACCGCCCGGTTCCCGCTGTATGAATAACCTGTAACACCAACAGAAGGGCGGCTTTTCCCGTGCAGCGGGGGAAGCCGCCTTGCTGGCGAAATGCCAAAAAGGAGAGCACGATTATGGCGTTTTTTACCTGCAAACTGAAAAGCCAGGCCCTGATGAGCACCACCCAGGTGCGGCTTTATTTCCCCTGTGATCTGGTGGACCGCTGGAAGGGACAGCCGCCCCGGGCTGTGTTCACCCTGCTGCACGGCTACACCAACGACGGCGATGACTGGGTGAATATGTCGGCCGCTCTGCGCTATGCGGCGGACAACAACATCGCGCTCGTGATTCCGGATGCGGGCAATTCCTTTTATCACGACACCGCTTCCAACCAGGCCTACCATACCTGGCTCACCGAGGAGATGCCTCTGCTGCTGGATCAGATCGTCAAGCTGCCCCACGAGCGGGAGAAGAATTTCATCTGCGGCCTTTCCATGGGTGGCTATGGCGCATTGATGATGGCGCTCAACCATCCGGAACGGTATGCGGGCTGCGCCAGCTTCTCCGGCGCGGTGGCCATGCACCTGATGCTGGGCCAGAAGGACAACCCCCTGGTGCGTTACGTGTTCGAGCCGGTCTACGGTCAGGCTCTGGAGCTGCCGGAGAACCGTGACCTGTTCCGCCTGGTGCAGAAGGTGAGTGCCCTGCCTGCGGAGCAGCAGCCGAAAATCCTGTGCACCACCGGCCGCCAGGACCATGAACCTTACTATATTTATGAGCAGAACCAGGCTTTCCGTCAGCTGGCCCAGAGTTTGCCGGTGGATTATACCTATATGGATTGGGACGGCGGTCACGAGTGGGCTTTCTGGGACCGGAGCCTGGTCTATGCCATCGACCGGTTTGTGAACCCGGGCTACGCGGACCAGATCCTGAAAGGCTGGGGCAGCGAAGCCTTCACCACGGAAAGGGGATAACGTCATGAGTGAGCCTCTGGCCCAGCGGCTGCGTCCGCGAGCACTGAGCGAGGTATGCGGCCAGCAGCATCTGCTGGGGGAGGGATGTGTATTCCGCAAGACCATCGACAGCGGGCGCATCCCCAACATGATCTTCTACGGCCCGTCCGGTGTAGGCAAGACCACGGTGGCCCGCATTATCGCCGAAAACAGCGGCATGCGGCTGCACAAGCTGAACGGTACCTCCGCTTCCACCAGCGACATCAAGGCGGTGCTGGCCGAGATCGGCACCCTGAACAGCGCCAACGGCCTGCTTTTGTATCTGGACGAGATCCAGTATCTGAACAAAAAGCAGCAGCAGAGCCTGCTGGAGTGCATTGAGGACGGTTCCGTTACCCTGATCGCATCCACCACCGAGAATCCCTACTTCTATATTTATAATGCGCTGCTCAGCCGGTGTACTGTATTCGAGTTCAAGGCATTGCAGCCGGCGGACATCGAACAGGGGCTGCGCAACGCGCTGGCTCGCCTGAGCGCCGAGGACGCTAAGCCCATTGAAATGCCTCAGGAGGCCTGCCAGTATCTGGCGGATGCCTGCGGCGGCGACATGCGCAAGGCGCTGGGCTGCCTGGAATTTGCCGCCACCGCCGCAGCGCCCGGCCCGGAGGGCAACCGGCTGATCACTTTGGAGATGGTGAAACAGGTGGCCCGCCGTACCGCCATGCGCTACGATCGGGCAGGGGACGACCATTACGACATCGTGTCCGCCTATCAGAAATCCATGCGCGGCTCGGACCCGGACGCGGCGCTGCATTATCTGGGCCGCCTGCTGGAAGCAGGGGATTTGGTAAGCGCCTGCCGCCGTCTGATGGTCTGCGCCTGCGAGGATGTGGGCCTGGCCTATCCGCAGATCATGCCCATCGTCAAAGCGGCGGTGGACATCGCCAACATGGTGGGCCTGCCCGAAGCGCGCATCCCGCTGGCCAACGCGGTGGTCCTGGTGGCCACCAGCCCCAAGTCCAACACGGCCTACATGGGCATCAACCGGGCCATGGCCGACTTGAAACGGGGAAAATCCGGCCCCATCCCCCGGCAGCTGCAGAACAAACACTTCGACGGAGAGGATGCACTGGTAAAGGGTCAGAACTACAAATACCCCCACGACTTCCCGGGCCGCTGGGTGGAGCAGCAGTATCTGCCCGATGCGCTTGCCGGTACTGTATATTATGAATATGGCGAAAACAAGAATGAGCAGGCTGCCAAGGCATATTGGGATAAAGTGAAGAAAAAGTAAAAGCCAGACTTGAAAATTGTTAACCGCTGCCCGGAGCATGCCGGGCAGCGGTTTTTGCAGTGCGCATAAACTGGCGCACGGCAACTGGAAAAAGCTTTGGCGGTTGCTACAAAAACGGCAAATTTCCTATAAAAATTTGCGCTGTTGCTTGACAAGGAACTATTCCTATTTTAGTATATAAATATAGAATTCAGTAAGAATTTCTGGTTTTTTACGGGTCATTCGGATTTATGGATATTGACCGTGATCCCGGCCCGTTTCCGTTCCAAACGGAACAATACTGCAAAGGAGGTTTCCACAATGCGCTATTCCCGTCAACGTGAGCTTGTCCTGCGTCAGGTGCAGAACCGCTGCGACCATCCCACGGCGGATGACATTTATCTGGCCATCCGTGAGGATTGTCCCGGGCTGAGCCTTGGCACGGTGTATCGTAACCTGAACGGCCTGGTGGAAATGGGCCGGGTGCGCCGGGTATCCATTCCCGGTATGGCGGATCGTTTTGACCGCACCCTTTCGGAGCATGATCACCTTTACTGCACCCGCTGCGGAAAGGTCGAGGATGTTTTCCTGGACAAAACGGTGATCAACGAGATGATCGAGGCCCGCAAGGATCTGGCCATCGAGCATGTTTCGCTGAATCTTTACGGTCTGTGCTCCGCCTGCCGCGACGCGGCACGCAGCTGATCGCTTTTTCAAACGCCCTGTTTGCGACTGCAAATAGGGCGTTGTTTTTTTATACATATAAGGCTTTTGAAAAGGACTATTTTCCCACCAAAGTGCCGGAAAAATAGGCTAAAAAACCGGAAAAGTGTGATTTTGATGAAAAAATAAAAGTAATACTTTGCTGTTTTGCACAACAATGAATTGCGTGGTTTAGTCAAAAAATAGAAAACGTTCGAACCCACTTGCACGTCAAATTTCATGGTGCTATACTGAACGTGCAGTGAGGAATGACACTTTTCTCACAGGTATAGTTTGATTTTTAACAGCCAACTGTAACGGAGTGCTTCGCGCACGGGTTGGGCAGGCACAACAGGTGTTGTGCTGTTCGTCGGTTACGGTACGGCTGTTCTTTTTTTGTGGATTTTGATCATGATTGGGTCGTGAATCGTAAGGGAAAAGGGGAAAATCAGACAAAAATCAGGGTAAATAAAAACGGCTGTAACGGAGTGCTTCGCGCACGGGCTGTGAACCATCTGCCAAAAGGCAAGGGCAATGGTGAGCAGTGTGTTCTGTTACGGTCGTTTTTCGTTTATAGCCGCAAAAAACGCATGAGAAGAAAAGGAGAAGAATGGTTATGTATCTTTTGGGAAATGGCCGCCTGGTCACTCGCGACGACGCAAACCCCTACCTGGACAACGGCTGTGTTGCCATTGAGGGCAACCTGATCAAAGAAGTGGGCGAGACTGCCGCGCTGAAGGCGAAGTACCCCGAAGCCGAATTCATCGACGCCAAGGGCGGCGTGATCATGCCCGGCTTCATCAACGCTCACAACCACATCTATTCTGCTTTTGCCCGCGGCCTGACCATCAAGGGCAACAACCCCACCAACTTCCTGGAGGTTCTGGACCAGCAGTGGTGGACCATCGACCGCAACCTGCTCCTGCCGGACACCAAGGCCAGCGCCGGTGCCACCTATCTGGACTGTATCCTGAACGGCGTGACCACCATTTTTGACCACCACGCCAGCTACGGCGGCATCGAGGGCAGCTTGTTCGCCATCGCCGAGAGCGCCAAGGAGTTCGGCGTTCGCTCCAACCTGTGCTACGAGATCAGCGACCGCGACGGCGAGGACAAGATGAAGGCTTCCGTAAAAGAGAACGTGGACTTCATCAAATACGCCCAGGCCGACACCACCGATATGATCAAGGGCATGATGGGTATGCATGCTCCCTTCACTCTGAGCAACAAGACCCTGGAGTACTGCGCAGCCGAGAAGCCCGAGGGCGCCGGTTACCACATCCACGTGGCCGAGGGTATCGACGATCTTTACGACAGCCTGACCAAGTACAACAAGCGCCTGGTGTTCCGCCTGCATGATATGGACATCCTGGGCGACAAGACCATCTGCGGTCACTGCATCTACATCAACGAGGCCGAGATGGACCTGCTGAAGGCCACCAACACCATGGTGGTACATAACCCCGAAAGCAACATGGGCAACGCCGTGGGCTGCCCTCCGATCCTGAAGATGATGGAAAAGGGCCTGACCGTGGGTCTGGGCACCGACGGCTACACCAACGACATGACCGAGAGCTACAAGGTAGCCAACGTGCTGCATAAGCACAACGCCTGCAAGCCCAACGTGGCCTGGGGCGAGATTCCCACCATGCTGTTCGAGAACAACCGCGCCATGGCCGGCCGCTTCTTCGAGAAGCCCATCGGCATCCTGAAGGAAGGCGCCTACGCCGACGTGATCGTTTCCGATTACGATCCTCTGACCCCGATGAACGCCTCCAACATCAACAGCCACATCCTGTTCGGCATGACCGGCCGCAGCGTGGTGACCACCATCATCAACGGTGTGGTCAAGATGAAGGACCGCGAGCTGATCGGCATCGATAAGGAAGCCGTTCTGGCCCACTGCCGCGAGCAGAGCGCCGATCTGTGGAACCGCATCAACGCGGGCCGCTGATCCAGCCCCCATCAGGCACAAAGAGCCCGGTTTGCACCTGGCAGGCCCGGGCGGGCTCTTTGTGCCCCATCCTGTGTAAAAAAGCCTCCGTGCGGGCTCAAAACAGTACGGAAACCGGCGTCCGCCTTCCAAAGCGGGCGATGAATTTGAGAGAAAAAGGAGAATCATTATGAGCGACATCATGCGCCCCATTCCGTTTGCTGAACTGATGGATTGGGTCCTCACCGAGTACGCCCAGCAGGGCACCATCTTCGGCGTTGGTGACATCTACAAGCACACCGCCGGCAAGACTCTGCCCATCTTCACCGAGCAGATCGAGACCCCCTTCGGCCCCGCTGCCGGCCCCCACACCCAGCTGGCCCAGAACCTGATCGCCGCATACGCCGGCGGCAGCCGCTTCTTCGAGGTCAAGACCGTTCAGATCATCGACGGTGAGGACCTGCCCGTCTCCAAGCCCTGCATCAAGGCTGAGGACGAGTGCTACAACGTGGAATGGAGCACCGAGCTGCGCGTTCCCCAGGCTTTTGAGGAGTATGTGAAGGCCTGGTTCGCTCTGAAGCTGATCAGCCGTATGTACGGCCTGGGCAGCGAGAACGGCTTCGTATTCAACATGAGCGTTGGCTACGATCTGGCCGGTATCCAGAGCGAGAAGGTGAACACCTACATCGAGGGCATGAAGGACGCCTCCACCAGCAAGGTATGGGCTGAGTGTGTGGAATGGGCCAAGGCCAACCTGAACCGCCTGAATGGCATCGACGCCGCTTACATCGACGGCATCAACCCCCATGTCTGCACCTCCATCACCCTGTCCACCCTGCACGGCTGCCCGCCGGATGAGATCGAGCGCATCGCTACTTACCTCATCAACGAGAAGAAGCTGAATACCTACATCAAGTGCAACCCCACTCTGCTGGGCTACGAGTTCGCTCGCAAGACCCTGGACGACATGGGCTACGATTACATCGTATTCGACGACCATCACTTCAAGGGCGACCTGCAGTTTGAGGACGCCATCCCCATGTTCAACCGTCTGCTGGATTTGGCCGCTTCCAACAATGTGGAATTCGGCATCAAGCTGACCAACACCTTCCCCGTGACCATCGCTGCCGACGAGCTGCCCGGCGAAGAGATGTACATGAGCGGTAAGAGCCTGTATCCGCTGTCCATCAGCCTGGCTCAGAAGGTGGAGAAGGAGTTCGGCGGCAAGCTGCGGGTATCCTACTCCGGCGGCGCTGACTACTTCAACATCGACCGCATCTTCTCCACCGGCATCTGGCCCATCACCCTGGCCACCACCCTGCTGAAGCCCGGCGGATACAACCGCCTGCGTCCCATGGCCGACAAGCTGGTCGCCATGAACTACGAGCCCTTCGTTGGTGTGGATATGGAGAAGCTGGGCGCTCTGGTGGATTCCGTCAAGATCGACGCTCACCATGTGAAGCCCATCAAGCCCCTGCCCAGCCGCAAGATGAAGCAGGACGTTCCCCTGATCGACTGCTTCGTGGCTCCCTGTGAAGAGGCCGGCTGCCCCATCCATCAGGATATCCCCACCTACATTCAGCTGGTGGGCGAGGGCAAGCTGGTGGAGGCTCTGCAGGTCATCTGCGAGAAGAACCCCCTGCCTTTCATCACCGGCACCATCTGCAGCCACCGCTGCATGACCAAGTGCACCCGTAACTTCTACGAGGAGAGCGTACAGATCCGCGCTGCCAAGCTGGCTGCTGCCGAGGGCGGCTACGACGCCTTCCTGGCTGGCCTGAAGGCTGGCGCTCCCCGCAGCGAGAACGTTGCCATCGTGGGCGGCGGCCCCGCTGGTATGGCTGCGGCCTACTTCCTGGCCAAGGCTGGCGCGAGGGCTACCATCTTCGAGAAGCGCGACGCTCTGGGCGGTATCGTAAAGCACGTTATCCCCGGTTTCCGTATCAGTGACGAAGCCATCGCCAAGGACGCTGCTCTGCTGGAGAAGCTGGGCGTGGAAGTGAAGCTGAACACCACCGTGGCCAACCCCGCTGAGCTGCTGGGTCAGGGCTACACCCACGTGATCCTGGCCAACGGCGCCTGGAACCACGGCGCTCTGAAGCTGGAAGGCGGCGAGGCCCTGAACGTTCTGGAGTACCTGGACCGTCAGAAGAACGCCCCCGAGACCCTGAACCTGGGCAACGATGTGATCGTCATCGGCGGCGGCAACACCGCCATGGACGCTGCCCGTGCCGCTAAGCGCGCCGGTGCCGCCAACGTTCGCCTGGTGTACCGCCGCAGCAAGCGCTACATGCCCGCCGATGAGGAAGAGCTGGAGCTGGCTCTGGCCGACGGCGTGGAGTTCTGCGAGCTGCTGGCTCCCGTTGCTCTGAAGGACGGCAAGCTGGTTTGCGACGTGATGCGTCTGGGCGCTCCCGATGCTTCCGGCCGCCGCAGCCCCGAGGCCACCGGTGAGACCACCGAGCTGCCCGCTTCCTGCGTGATCGCCGCCATCGGCGAGAAGGTCGACACCGCCACCTTCCTGACCAGCGGCATCGCTGTGGACGAGAAGGGCAAGGCCAAGGTCGACGCCGACTGCAAGGCTGAGAACGGCATCTACGTGGTGGGCGACGCCAAGCGCGGCCCCGCTACCGTTGTGGAAGCCATTGCCGACGCCACCGCCGCTGCCATGAATATCCTGACCAGCGCCGTGAAGACCATCGACTTCACCGCCGAGGCTTCTCAGCTGAAGGCAAAGCGCAGCCTGCTGGGCGGCTATGTGGACGCCAAGGCCGAGAGCGACCGCTGCCTGGGCTGCAGCGCCGTCTGCGAGAACTGCGTGGATGTTTGCCCCAACCGCGCCAACCTGGCCATCAAGGTGCCCGGCATGGCCAAGGAGCAGGTGGTCCATGTGGACAAGATGTGCAACGAGTGCGGCAACTGCGCCGTGTTCTGCCCCTACGCCAGCTCTCCCTACAAGGACAAGTTCACCGTGTTTGCCTCCGAGGCCGACATGGCCGACAGCCAGAACCCCGGCTTCTGCGTGCTGGATGCCGCTGCCGGTAAGGTGAAGATCCGTCTGGGCGATGCCGAGTACGAGACCGTCCTGGCTCAGGATACCACCACCTACGGCCCCATCAAGGCCCTGATCGAGACCATTCTGAAGGATTACGCCTACTGCCTGTAATCCAGCTCTGCGAGTAAAGAAGGGATTCGTTTGATTATCATTCAAAACGGCCAACTGGTCAGCCCCTCGGGGCTGACCAGGGCTGACCTGGCTTTGAATGGCGGCCGCATCGCCGCCATCGAACCGCACATCGAACCGGGTGAGGGCGACACCGTTCATGACGCCGCGGGCTGCTATGTGTTCCCCGGCTTTATCGACGGCCATACCCACCTGGACATGGACAGCGGCGTGACCGTGACGGCGGACGATTTCACCACCGGCACCCGCGCCGCGGTCTGCGGCGGCACCACCACCATCGTGGACTTCGCTACCCAGGACAAGGGCGGTACCCTGAACGACGCGCTGGATGCCTGGCACAAAAAGGCGGACGGAAAATGCAGCTGCAACTACGCCTTCCACATGGCCATCACCGACTGGAACGACCAGGTGAAGGCGGAGCTGCCCGAGATGTTCCGCCGGGGCGTGACCAGCTTCAAGGCCTACATGGCCTACGATGCACTGAAGGTGAACGACGCGGAGCTGCTGGAGATCCTCCAGTCGCTCAAGCCCTTCGGCGGCATTCTGGGTGTGCACTGTGAGAACGGCCTGCTGGTGAACGAGCTGCAGGCCCGCCAGAAGGCGCTGGGCCATTTCGGCCCGGATGCCCATCCGGTCAGCCGACCCGCTGAGGTGGAAGCCGAAGCAGTGAACCGGCTGTGCTACCTGGGCAAGCTGGCAGGCACACCGGTCCATGTGGTGCACCTGAGCACCGAGCTGGGTCTGGAGGAGGTCCGCGCCGCCCGGAAAAAGGGCGTGACGGTTTACGCCGAGACCTGTCCCCAGTACCTGACGATGGACGAAAGCCGCTACAAAGCCCCCGGCTTCGAGGGAGCCAAATATGTGATGAGCCCGCCGCTGCGCACCCCCGCCGATGTACAGGCGCTGCGCAAGGCGGTGGCGGCAGGGGAGATCGACACCATTGCCACCGATCATTGCAGCTACAATTTCAAAGGACAGAAGGAGTTGGGTCTGGAGGACTTCACCAAGATCCCCAACGGCGGCCCCGGCATCGAGCACCGGCCCATGGTGGTTTACACCAGCATGGTGCAGCCCGGTGAGCTGGCCGTGACCGACTTCTGCCGTCTGCTGGCCGAGAACCCCGCAAAGCTCTTCGGCATGTATCCCCAAAAGGGTGTGCTGGCCGTTGGGTCGGATGCGGACGTGACCGTGTGGGACCCCGAGGCCAAAACCGTGATCACCGCGGCCCGGCAGCAGCAAAATGTGGACTATACCCCTTACGAGGGCTTTGCCGTAACCGGCATGCCCAAAGCAGTATTCGTGGGCGGCGTGCTGGCGGCGGAATACGGCCAGCCTACCGGTCTGCTGGCCGGCACCTACGTGAAGCGCTGAAAGGAGCGTCTCCATGTATACCTTATATGTAAACGGTGTGGAACACCACACCGACAAAAACGTTAAACTGCTGGAGTACCTGCGGGAGGACCTGCGGCTGACCAGCGTGAAGAACGGCTGCGGCGAAGGCGCCTGCGGCACCTGCACCGTCCTGGTGGACGGCAAGAAGACCAAGGCCTGCGTGTTCACCACCGAAAAGCTGAACGGCAAGCACATCACCACCGTGGAAGGCCTGACCGAGCGCGAGCGCGCGGTTTACGTGTATGCTTTCGGCCAGACCGGCGCGGTGCAGTGCGGCTTCTGCATCCCCGGCATGGTGATCAGCGCCAAGAGCCTGCTGGATGAGAACCTGAACCCCACCCGCGAGGATGTGAAGAAGGCCATCCGCGGCAACATCTGCCGCTGCACCGGTTATGTGCGCATCGAGGAGGCCATCCTGCTGGCTGCCAAGATGTTCCGTGAGAACCTGCCGGTTCCTCAGGACGACAGCGAGGCCCGCATCGGCGCTCACTTCCCCCGCGTGGACGTGGAGGAGAAGGTGCTGGGCACCGGCCTGTTCGTGGATGACATCAAGGTTCCCGGCATGATCTACGCCAAGGCTCTGCGTTCCAAGTACCCCAGAGCCCGTGTGGAGAAGATCGACCTGACCCGCGCTCTGGCCCATCCCGACGTGGTGAAGATCCTCACCGCCAAGGACGTGCCCTTCAACAAGACCGGCCACATCATCCAGGACTGGGATGTGCTGATCGCCGAGGGCGACTGCACCCGCTACATTGGCGACGCCATTGTGCTGGTGGCCACCAACCACAAGGAGACCCTGGACGAGGTCCTGGACCTGGTGGACGTGACCTACACCGAGCTGGAGCCCCTCACCGATCCCATCAAGGCCATGCAGCCGGATGCTCCGAAGCTGCATGAAAAGGGCAACATCCTCACCAAGGAAGTGCTCAAGCGCGGTAACGCCGAAGAGGTGATCGCCAGCGCGCCCTATGTGGTGACCCAGCATTACTCCACCCCCATGACCGACCATGCCTTCATGGAGCCTGAGTGCGCCATCGGCATTCCGGACGGCGAGGGCGGCCTGCTGATGTACACCGCCAGCCAGTCGGTATACGACGAGCAGAAGGAAATCTCCCGCATGCTGCAGATTCCTCCCGAGAAGGTTCGCTGCCAGACCAAGCTGGTGGGCGGCGGCTTCGGCGGCAAGGAAGATATGAGCGTGCAGCACCACGCGGCGCTGATGGCCTGGGCCACCGGCCGCCCCGTAAAGGTGAAGTTCAGCCGTCAGGAAAGCCTGAACATCCACACCAAGCGCCATGCCATGGAAATGGACGTGACCACCGCCTGTGACGAGAACGGCAAGCTGCTGGCCATGAAGGCCACCCTGATCTCCGACTGCGGCGCTTACGCCAGCCTGGGCGGCCCCGTTCTGCAGCGTGCCTGCACCCACTGCGGCGGTCCCTACAACTTCCAGAATGTGGACATCACCGGCATCTGCGTTTACACCAACAACGTGCCCGGCGGTGCGTTCCGCGGCTTCGGCGTGACCCAGAGCTGCTTCGCTGCCGAGCTGAACCTGGATCTGCTGGCCGAAAAGGTGGGCATCAGCCCCTGGGAGATCCGTTACCGCAACGCCATCCGTCCCGGTCAGGTGCTGCCCAACGGCCAGATCGCTGGTCCCGAAACCGGTTATGCCGAGTGCCTGGAGGCCGTGAAGGAAGCCTACGAGAGCAGCCCCTACGCGGGCATCGCCGGTTGCATGAAGAACAGCGGCGTGGGCGTGGGCCTGCCGGATATCGGCCGCTGCAGCCTGGCTGTGGTGGACGGCAAGGTGCACATCCGCACCAGTGCCGCCTGCATGGGCCAGGGCGTTGCCACCGTCTGCACCCAGATCGTAAATGAGGTCACCGGTGTGGACGCACAGCACATCTTCCACGAGCGCGCCGACACGGCCATCACCCCCAACTCCGGTACCTCCACCGCTTCCCGTCAGACTGTGTTCTGCGGTGAGGCGACCCGCCGTGCAGCCGGTGAGCTGGCCAACGCACTGGAAGGCCATACCCTGGAGGATCTGGAAGGCCAGAGCTTCTACGGCGAATACAGCGGCGTGACCGACCGCATGGGCAGCGACAAGCCCAACCCGGTCAGCCATGTGGCCTACGGCTACGCGGCTCAGGTGGTCATCATGGACGAAAACAAGAAGGTCATCAAGGTGGTTGCCGCTCACGACGTTGGCCGCGTGGTCAACTACCAGTCCTGCGCCGGTCAGATCGAAGGCGGCGTGGTCATGGCCCTGGGCTACGGCCTCACCGAGGACTTCAAGATGGAGAACGGCTATGTGAAGAGCAAGTACGGCACTCTGGGCCTGCTGCGCGCCACCGACGTGCCTCCCATCGAGGTCATCTTCGTGGAGAAGGGCACCGACGATCAGAATACCTTCGGCGCCAAGGGCGTGGGCGAGATCAGCGCCATTCCTGCGGCTCCCGCTGCGGCTCATGCTGCCTACCGTGTGGACGGCGTGTTCCGCACCAAGCTCCCCATCCAGGACACCTTCTATAAGAAAGGGGGCAAATAAGCATGGCTAGTGCAAAAGCGGCGCCTTCTGAGCAGGCGCTCTACACCCACACCGGCATGCCCCCCCTGGCCAAGGCCATCCCCCTTGCACTTCAGCATGTGGTGGCCATGGTCGTCGGCTGCATCACCATGCCCATGATCGTCGCTTCCGCCGCGGGCGTTTCCGCTTCGGATCAGATCATCATGGTGCAGGGCAGCCTGCTGGTGGCGGCGCTCGCCATCCTGCTGCAGGCCTTCGGCGTGAAGGGCTTCATCAGCAGCGGCCTGCCGGTCATGGTAGGCAGCGGCTTCGCCTTCCTGCCCACCCTGCGCTCCATCGTGGAGCAGTCCGGTATGGGCGGCCTGGTGGGCGCGCAGATCGCCGGCGCCTGCGTGGGCATGCTGGTGGGTCTGTGCTTCACCAAGATCCGCTTTTTGTTCCCGCCCATCGTCACCGCCAGCGTGGTGCTGACCATCGGTATCTCGCTGTATGACACCGCCATCAACTACATGGCGGGCGGTGTGGCCAGCGATCCCAGCTACGGCAGCGCCCGCAACTGGATTCTGGCCTTCATCACCCTGGCCACTGTAATCGTTTGCGGCCAGTTCTGCAAGGGCATGGTCAAGGCCAGCGCGACCCTGATCGGCATGCTGGTAGGCTATCTGGCAGCCATGGCCATGGGCATGATCCACTTCACCGAAGTGGGCACCGCCGCATGGGTCCAGCTGCCCGCACCCTTCCACTTTGCTCCCGAGTTCAACCTGAACGTCGTCATCAGCCTGGGCATCGTGTTCATGGTGAACGCCGTGCAGGATATCGGCCAGTTCGAGGCCACTGCCAACGGCGCCTATGAGCGGGCGGCCACCAACGCCGAGATCACCGGCGGCGTGATCGCCAACAACCTGTGCAGCCTGCTGGGCGGCATCTTCGGCGGCGTGCCTGTGGCTGCTGCCGGTCAGAACGTGGGCATCGTGGTCACTACCAAGGTCATCAACCGTGTGGTATTCGGCATCGCCGGCGGCGTGGTTGCCGTTGCGGCTCTGGTGCCCAAGCTGAGCGCGATCCTCATCACCATTCCTCAGCCTGTTCTGGGCGGCGCTACCGTCACTGTGTTCGGCTCCATCGCCATGACCGGCGTTCGGATGCTGGCCCGGGAAGGCCTGAGCCCCCGCAGCGTGTTCATCGCTGGCCTGAGCGTAGCCATGGCGGTGGGCATCCCCCAGACAGCCAATGCGTTCGCGGGCTGCCCCGCCTGGATCGGCCAGATCTTCGGCAACTCCGAGGTCATCATCGTGGCTCTTACCGCCATCCTGCTGAATCTTATCCTTCCCAAAGAGAAAAAGGAGAATTGATACTCTATGGAACAGTTCAAGATTGTTACTTATCCCCATCAGGACGTTCCCGCCACTGATCTGAGCGCTTTCTGCGAGGCCGAAGCCAAGAAGGCTCACGACTTCCATGCCAGCTTCGACGTTTACGCCGAGACTCCTCTCACCAGCCTGCCCGGCCTGGCCAAGGCTCTGGGCGTGAAGGAAGTTCGCATCAAGGACGAAAGTTACCGCTTCGGCCTGAACGCCTTCAAGGTTCTGGGTGGCAGCTACGCTCTGGGCCGTTACATCGCCAAGACTCTGGGTGAGGATATCTCCGATATGCCTGCTACCCGCATCCTGTCCGATGAAGTACGCGAGAAGCTGGGCGAGGTGACCTTCGTCACCGCCACTGACGGCAACCACGGCCGCGGCGTGGCCTGGACCGCCAACCGTCTGGGCCAGCACTCTGTGGTCTACATGCCCAAGGGCAGCGCTCAGGAGCGTCTGGAGAACATCCGTGCTGAGGGTGCGGACGCCTCCATCACCGACCTGAACTATGACGATGCCGTTCGTCTGGCCAACAAGCAGGCCGAGGAAAAGGGCTGGGTCATGGTGCAGGATACCGCTTGGGAAGGCTACACCGACATCCCCCTGTGGATCATGCAGGGTTACACCACCATGGGCTACGAGATCGTAAAGCAGCTGGAAAAAGAGGGTGCAGAGAAACCCACCCACGTATTCCTGCAGGCTGGCGTAGGCAGCATGGCCGGTGCCATGGCTGGCTTCATCTCCAGCTACTACGGCACCGAGCGTCCCTTCATCACCGTTGTGGAGCCCGAGAAGGCCAACTGTGTATTCCGCACCGCCGAAGCCAATGACGGCAAGCTGCACTTCGTCACCGGCGACATGAACACCATCATGGCTGGTCTGGCCTGCGGCGAGCCCTGCACCATCGGCTGGGAGGTTCTGAAGAACTGCGCCGACGCCTTCATCAGCTGCCCCGATTACGTGGCTGCCGACGGCATGCGCATCCTGGCTGCCCCCACCGGCGGCGACAAGCCCGTTGTTTCCGGCGAGAGCGGCGCTGCCACCACCGGCTGCATCTCCAACATCCTGCTGCGTGAGGATCTGGCTGAGTTCAAGCAGAAGCTGCACCTGGACGAGAACAGCCGCATCCTGTTCATCAGCACCGAGGGCGACACCGACAAGGAGAACTACCGCAACGTGGTTTGGGGCGGCAAGTTCAACCGTTACGACGGCTAAATTTTCCCATTTCACCAGCTCCGCCCGTTCCGGTCCTCTCAAACTCTCTCATTTTCACTCGCGGCACCACAGCGCCGCGCCCTTCCAAAATCCAACCGGGACGGGCTTTTTAGAGCCTGTGCCCGCCCGTGCGGGGGCAAACGCCGCACGGGCGGAGCATCTCTTCTTAAATTGGTATCCGGCGGGAAAGACCGCCTCATACAAACGATCGTTTTAACCTTATTCTCATCCATGGATAGGAGGATACACCCATGCTTACTCAGGAACAGCAGAACAACGTAGTGGCCCTGTGCCAGAAACTCATCCAGTCTCCCAGCTACAGCGGCCATGAGGATGGCGTTGTTGCTCGTCTGAAAGAATTTTTCGAGGCCAACGGCTTCGACAGTGTCCATGTGGACAAATATGGCAACGTGATCGGCTGCATGAAGGGCAACCGTCCCGGCCCCCGCCTGCAGTTCGACGGTCACATCGACACCGTGCCCGTAGAGGATGCTTCCAAGTGGGAGCATGATCCGTTCGGCGCCGAGATCGTAGACGGCAAGATCTACGGCCGCGGCACTTCCGATATGAAGGGCGCCGTTGCTGCCATGGCTTGCGCCACCGCCAACTTCGCCAAGGCGACCAACCGTGATTTCGCCGGTGAGATCTATGTGGCCGGTGTGGTTCACGAGGAGTGCTTCGAGGGTGTTGCTGCCCGCGAGATCAGCGCTTACGTGAAGCCTGACTATGTGGTCATCGGCGAGGCCAGCCAGCTGAACCTGAAGATCGGCCAGCGCGGCCGTGCCGAGATCGTGATCGAGACCTTCGGCAAGCCCTGCCACAGCGCCAACCCCGAAAAGGGCATCAACGCTGTTTACAAGATGGCCAAGGTCATCGAGGCCATCCGTACTCTGGAGCCCACCCATCATCCCGTTCTGGGCGACGGTATCCTGGAGCTGACCGACATCAAGTCCGCTCCGTACCCCGGCGCTTCCGTAGTGCCCGAGTACTGCCGCGCCACCTATGACCGCCGCCTGCTGGTTGGCGAGACCAAGGAGAGCGTTCTGGCTCCCATCAATGCCCTGCTGGAGAAGCTGATGGCTGAGGACCCCGAGCTGAAGGTGAAGGCCAGCTACGCTGTTGGCAAGGAAATGTGCCACACCGGCAATGTGATCGAGGGCGAGCGCTTCTTCCCCGGCTGGCTGTACGACGAGAACGACGACTTCGTACAGGCTGTGTACGGCGAGCTGAAGGCTATGGGCTACGATCCCACCATCACCCAGTACAACTTCTGCACCAACGGCAGCCACTATGCAGGTGAGGCCGGCATCAAGACCTTCGGCCTTGGACCCAGCCGTGAGAACCTGGCTCATACCATCAACGAATACATCGAGATCGACCAGCTGGTCAAGGTATGCGACTGCTACACCGGCGTGCTGAAGGCCCTGATGAAGTAAAAAGCCTTTCGTGTGCCTCGCTGCCCGCATCCCGGGCGGCGGGGCCACAGCTGGCTGTAAAGCCAAAACCATCACTCATTAGAAAAAGAGAGGCGTTTGACCCATGTCTACTATGCTCATCAAAAACGGCCGCGTGATCGACGGCACCGGCGCTGCCAGCATCAACGCCGATGTGCTGGTGAAGGACGGCAAGATCGCCGCCATCGGCACCATCACCGAGCCTGCCGATCAGGTGATCGACGCGGCGGGCCTGGCCGTGGTCCCCGGCTTCATCGACACCCACAGCCACAGCGACCTGGATGTGCTGCTGCGGCCTCAGGTGCTGCCCAAGGTCATGCAGGGCATCACCACCGAGCTGCTGGGCCAGGACGGCGTGTCCATGGCTCCGCTGCCCACCCAGTACATCAGCCCCTGGCGCAAGAACCTGGCCGGTCTGGACGGCGATACCGACGAGATCGACTGGACCTATGAGACCACCGACAACTACCTGAAGATGATCGAGAAGGCCCATCCCGGCCTGAACGAGATGTACCTGGTGCCCCACGGCAACATCCGCATGGAGGCCATGGGCCTGGACAACCGCCTGCCCACCGATGAAGAGATCGAGAAGATGAAGGCCATCACCCGCCGTGAGATGGAAGCGGGCGCCATGGGCCTGTCCACCGGTCTGATCTACATTCCCTGCGCTTACTCCGAGAGCAAGGAGATCATCGAGATGTGCAAGGTGGTTGCCGAGTACGACGGCGTATTCGTCATCCATCAGCGCAGCGAGGCCGATACCATCCTGGACAGCATGAAGGAAGTCATCGAGATCGGCCGCAAGTCCGGCGTAAAGGTACACTGGAGCCACTTCAAGGTCTGCGGCAAGCAGAACTGGGATAAGATCGACGCGGTTCTGGAGCTGCTGGAGGAAGCCAAGAAGGAAGGCATCACCGTCAGCTTCGACCAGTACCCCTATGTGGCGGGCAGCACCATGATGGGCGCCATCCTGCCTCCCTGGGTGCACGACGGCGGCACCGACAAAGCGGTGGCCCGCCTGGCCGACCCTGAGCTGCGCAAGAAGATGGTCTACGATATGGAGCACGGCATCCCCGGTTGGGATAACTTCGTGGATTTCGCCGGCTTCGAGAACATCTATGTGACCAGCGTCAAGACCGAGAAGAATGCCGACGCGGTGGGCCTGTCCATCGTGGAGCTGGCCGAGAAGCGTGGTGTGGACCCCTACACTGCCGCCTTCGACCTGCTGATGGAAGAGGAGAACGCCGTGGGCATGGTGGACTTCTACGGCACCGAGGAGCACGTGAAGCGCTTCATGATGCGCCCCGAAATGAACGCCTGCACCGACGGCCTGCTCTGCCCGGGCAAGCCCCATCCCCGCCTGTATGGCAGCTTTGTGCGCATTCTGGGCAAGTATGTGCGGGAAGAGAATCTGATGAGCCTGGAGCAGGCCATCTACAAGATGACCGCTAAGCCCGCCAGTGTGCTGGGTCTGACCGACCGCGGCACCCTGAAGGTGGGCAACTGGGCCGACATCACCATCTTCGACCCCAACACCGTCATTGACAAGGGCACCTTCACCGACCCCATCCAGTTCCCGGACGGCATTGCCTACGTGATCGTGAACGGCCAGGTGGCTGTGGATCACGGCAAGCACACCGGCGCGCTGAATGGTCAGGTCATTCGCCACAAGGCGTAACAGCATTTTACAAAAAAGGAGAAACCAATCATGAACACTGCTATTTCCACTGAAAAGGCTCCCGCCGCCATCGGTCCCTACTCCCAGGCCATCCAGGCAGAGGGCAAGACGATCTACGTTTCCGGTCAGCTACCCGTGGACCCCGCCACCGGCGCCTTCGCTGGTGAGGACATCCAGAGCCAGACCCGTCAGTCTCTGGAGAACATCAAGGCCATCCTGGCCACCGCCGGTGCGGACATGAGCAGCGTGGTGAAGACCACCGTTCTGCTGAAGAACATCGCCGACTTCGGCGCAATGAACGAGATCTACGCTCAGTACTTCCAGCAGCCCTTCCCGGCTCGCGCTGCCTTCCAGGTAGGCGCTCTGCCCAAGGATGCTCTGGTAGAGATCGAGTGCGTGGCTGTGATCTAACAGCAGTCAAAAAGAATTCCTGCCGAAATCTTTTTATCAATCAGCGCGGTGCGGCTGCCGGATGCTGGCGGCCGCACCTTTTTGTGCGAAGGAGTAACCCCAAATGTTTAAAATTGTTGAGCGAAAAGAGTTGAACCCCACTGTCACCAAACTGGTGATCGAAGCGCCGCTGGTGGCGAAGAAAGCCCAGCCGGGACAGTTCATCATTGTGCGCGCAAAGGAGGATTCCGAGCGAATCCCCCTGACCGTAGCGGACTACGACCGCGAGGCGGGCACCGTGACCATCATCTTCCAGATCGTGGGCGGCTCCACCATGGAGCTGAACGAGCTGCGTGA
>NZ_NFID01000025.1 GCF_002161595.1 Gemmiger sp. An50 | reverse complement strand
GGCTGCGTCCTCGTCCACAACGCTCAGGGTCACGGCCAGCTTTGCCGCGCCCAGCACCGGCTTTGTCATCTCCTGCCGGTAGGCATCGCTTACCTGCTGCATCAGATCACCCCGCAATCGATAACGTTCACGCTTGCATCCCGCAGGAAGGCCGGTTCTCCCGTTCCCGGGTCGATGATTTCCGGTGACACCTTCACATCGGAGATGTACATCATACGGGTCAGCCAGCGCCCCGTGTTGAAGTTAAAATAGTGGCAGTAGAAGGTGAAGTGATTGTCCTCAAACCAGCGGTTCATCTCCCACCAGAGTGCACAGGAGATGGTGCTCCATCCCATCTCCTGCTTGTCCAGGCTGCGGCCGATCATCCGGCCCACCATAGTACCCTGGGCGTTGCGCGCCGAATCCACCAGACGGCTGGTGGTAAACGGTGCTTTGCCCTGATCCGGGTAAGGGACCGCGATGCTATGGTTCTCCCTGCTGGTCTCCGGACTGGTGCCTAGGTACAAAAAACCGGTGGCTTCCTTCAAATTAATAGGCATTTGCGAACGCACCTCCGATCTTTGCGCCCCGGTTGGCTTCGATCTTCGCCATAGCGCGGTACAGTACTTGGCCGTCCAGCTTGACCTCAATAGGCTGGCTGGCGGTAAGCTCCTGTGCGCCGCCCAGCTGGGATAGTGCTGCAATAACAGCCTGGGTGATGGTTTCCAGCGGTGCCTCCACGTTGGTTCCTCGCCGCTGGTCACCCACCACAGCCAGAAACGGATTGTTGGCCGGAAGAACCGCGCCCTTGGCCAGTTTCGGGATCTGTGGAGGATCGAACTTCGCAAAGTTGAATCCGATAGTTTCGCCACCAATTTCCTGCACCCAGTCAGGCACTGTGAAACTGAGCGCATTGATTTTATCGATAATCGCGTTCACACCCAGCGCCACCGCGCGCAGCACAGCATTGATCATATCAATCACCGTATTCACCGCGCCTTTTAGCACTCCCACAATGCCATCCCAGACACCACCGAAGATGTCCTTGATACCATTCCAGGCCTTTTCCCAGTCCCCGGTGAAAACACCAGTCACAAATTCACAAAGGCCTTTCAGAATGCGAATCACTGCGCTTACAGTATCGCTGATCCTCGCAAAAGCCGTGGCAAATGCATCCACCACGAACTTAATCGCTTCGGAAAGAATCGGCGCGAAGATATCCACCATCTGTTGAACCCACGGGAAAATATATTCGTTCCATATTGCCAAGACCATCTCGGCAAAAGCTCCAAAGAACTCCATCAGATTGTCCCACAAGGGCTTCAAGTGTTCACTCCACAACCAGTCAATCTGCTGCATGATTTCTTCGAGCACAGGCTTTACCAGGTTGTAGTAGACATCGGAGAGGATATCTCTTACAGACTGGAATCCCAAAGCAAGGCCATCCAGAATCGGCTGGCCATATACATCCCATGCCCCTTTGATGCCGGTAAACATATCCTGGATGACCTGCTGCAGAAAACCAAACAACGGCATTAGGAAGGAATTGATCAAATCTCCAATGAGATTACACGCCCATTGGAACTGCAAAGCGAACTGCTCCATGATCAGACTGCCGACGTCCGCGAATATCGGCGCAAATGTCTCTGAAAAAGCATTCGTCACGCTGGGGATAAAATCTCCCAGAATGTACTCACCCAGCGGGCGCAGAGCAGTATCCCACAATTCCAGCGCGCTCCCTTGGATAATGCCCCAGGAACTTTTTGCCGCTCGGGACAGCTGATCGAAGGCCTTACTCCAAGCGGCGATGCTGGGCGCAAAGAGTTGCCCGATCTGTGCGATTAACTGCTTAATTTTTTCCAGAATCGGCGGTACTTCCTGTGCTTCGTCCACCGCTGCTTCAGGTACAAGGTTTGCCACACCTCCTGTACCACCACTGGCGGACGATCCGCCAGAACCAGCTGAGCCGGTATCCTGCTGCAGCACGTTCAGTTCGTCGATGCTCGCGGTCGCGGTCTTGGCTGCTTTGGCTGCCGCTTTGGTGCCGTCGGCCAGCTCTTGCTCACCCGCTGCCGCGGCTCCTGCGCTGGATGCGATTCCAGCATTTGCTCCCTCAATGGCCGCGCCAGTTTCCTGGATCTGCTTCTGCGCGCCTCCAAAAATGGACGTAATCACCGCATTGAATGCGTTGGCCATATTGATGAGGGCGGCCACAATGGTATTGAGCATTTTGACCACCGGCAGAAGCACCGTAGTAAGAGCCTGACCGATGATGCTCATAAACTGCTGCCACTGCATGGACAGAATACGAGTCTGGTTGGCCCAGCTGTCCTGCGTACGCAGGAAGTCGCCTTGAGCCAGCTTCAGCGAATTCATCACAAAACTGTATTGCAGTGCAACTCGCTCGGCCTGGCTCATAGCCTGGATATTGCTGTTCATCCCGTTGGCCATAGCATACTGCTGCAGGTTTGCCTGCGTCATGACCACGCCCAGGTCCTTCAATGCCTCAGTTTCACCGGTGAAGATGCTCCGCAGCTTGTACGCCGCATCCTCCTGACTGAGGTTGAAGAAGCTGGCCACATCGCCGGACAAGCCAGTCAGAGCGATGGCCATATCGCTGGCAGCCTCATCTGCAACGCCCATGCCCTTTGCCATGGCCATATAGGTGCTGCCGGTCTTTTTGGCCGCTAGCTCACTCATGCCGAAGCTGGTGATCGCAGTGTCGGCGAACTCCTCCATCTTGTAGGCCATGCCTCCGAAGGAAACATCTACAACGTTTTGCACCTCGGCCACATCGCTGCCCAGCTGGATACAGGCAGCACCAAACTGCACTAATTGATAGGCACCAAAAGCCAAACCAAGAGTGCCCATAATTCTTCCTACAACAGCATTTAACCCGCCTAATGCACCCACAACCGACTGCGTAGCCCCGCCCATGTTCTTGCGAATTGCATCTCCAGACCTTTTCGCACTTCGATTGGTGGTTCTTTCTATTTCGGACCAGGCTTTTTTGAGAGCCTCGGACTGGCTCATGCCAGCTTTACGGTATTCGGCAGCCAGCTGCATCGCAGTTTTTTTGGCGCTCTGCTCTACTTTTTTGCCATCCTTTTCAATACCTTCATTGTCCAGCGCCGTACTGATTGTTACCTTACCGTCTGCCAATTACATCGCCTCACTCTCCCAACAGTTTTTTCAGGCGCTCCTGCTCGGCCAGCTCTTCCGCAGTGTAGCGGGGCCGCAGGTCTACCTCTGCTTTGTGCTGCTGGTAATACTCCTTTTCCCAGCCTTCCAGCTTTTTGCCCCGGCGCCGCTTGTCCCGGATGCTCACCACTGTGGACAGCTGACCCTCGCCGATGGCCCCGAACCAGGCAAGGAAGGTCCACCAGTGCACGAAGGGCAGGGCCCGGATCTCGCACCCGGCCACCTTGTTCACATCTGCCACAATCATTCCTTGATCCTGCTCCCAGTCGATCAAACGGGGGCCAGATGGGCTGGTATCTTCCACGCCGCCCGCGATGAAGATCATCATCTGGCGGGCCGCCTCTTCCTGGTCCTTCTGGGGGATGCTGTCCCAATCCTCAAAAAACAGTTTCAGAGCCACGAAATACCGCACCCGCTCATCCTCATCCGGATTGTTCAGCCAGCGGATGACCTCCAGCACATCCCGGAAGTCGGCATTTATGGCATATTGTCGGCCCTGAACCTCCAGTGCTTCCGGCAGGCTCCAGCGGTCCATTATTTATGGCCGGCCGCACGCCGGGCTTTACGGTTCGCCTGAGCCTTCGCCACGGCTGCGTTTGCCTTATCCGAGTAGAAGCGGCTGGCACCCTCCTGAACAATGGGCCGCAGCGCATCCAACAGGTTGGTTACCACACGCTCGCCGTTGTCGGCCACCGCCATAAGGTTCACACCGCCCAACAGCTGGTCAAAGTCGTTTTCCTGGCCGAATGCCTCCTGCAGAGCGGCTTTAGTCTTCCGATCAGCTTCCGCCAACAGCGAAAGAGCTGCAACGCCGTTATCCTCTTTCGGGAGCTGGCCGGCCAGCTCCACCAGCTCATTTTCCACGACCTGGACCTTTTCCAGCATCTCCGTAAACCGGTTATACACATTGGGATCACTGGGATTGAAACGCAGCACACCGCTGCCGTTGATTTCGAACTCCTGTACACCGGTGTCGATGCTCAATTTCTGTTTTGCCATACTGACCTCCTATACAAAGTGACCCGGCCGGTGACACGCTTTCCGGCCGGGTGTATGCTTACTCTTCTTCGCCCACAGTGAAGGTTTTGGTATCCACCTTAAAATGACCCTTCACAGGCTTTCCGCTGTAATGCAGGTTGAAGGGGATCTGGTAACCGGTGGAATCGCCGCCGTAGCTGCTCACCTCGATTACCGCATCGTCCTTTACCGCAGGATAGCCTTTTTCCGGATCTGCCTCCTCCCACAGATGCACCTCCACCACAGTGGTATTGCAATCATCCAGAATCTTGCACTCATCAATGATGCCCTGCAGCCGAGCAAAAAGAGGATCATCTTTCTCCGCGTAGTAAGGCTCTACGCTGCCGCTCTTCTCATAGCTGGTCAGCATGATGCTGCTTTCGCCCAGGATGTTCTGCTTTTTCTCCACGTTGGCGCTCAGCTCAGGGCTGTATTCCTCCAGATCCTTGCCCAGCCGCACATAGTTGGGGCTGCCCTCCCGTGCGCCCGGGAGTGCCGCATCGATATAGTGGGCCATATACTTTCGTTCGATTTTTGCCATCAGATCACCTCATACTTTTCTTTGAATTCCGCGCTCAAAGCCACGATGTAGAGCCCAACTCCATCCTGGTCAGTGTCGTACAGTTCGCCGTTCTGTGCCTTGATGCGCTCCTGTTGTTGATCGATATTGCCAAAGGTAGGGGCCCTGTGCGTAATGCTCTGCTGCTGGACCCAGCGCTGGAAATCCAGCACCCAGTCAGCATTATAGGCCGCGCCCGCACCATCCCCAGGGCTTTTCGCCACCGCAATATACAAGCCGAAGTTATACTGGTTGCTCACAGTCACATTGCCAAGGATATCCTCATTGCGGCTGATCTCCACCAGCCCACCCGGCCGCAGGCTTTTGCTGCCCGGGATGCTGTCCAGATAGTCCACCAGCATGTTGGCGGCCAGATCATACCCGGGATAGGTCCCCAGCCACTCCCGCAGCCGGTCCAGATCGCTTTTCTGATCCATCGTTTAGCCCCCCTTTTGTTTGATATACCGCTGCAAATCCGCGGCCATCGCAGGTCCTTCGGCCGTGGAAAGTGCGCGATCCCAGAAGGGGCCTGCTTTCGGATTTTTGGTTTTGGTGTAGTCCAGCGGACGATTCACCACATGTTTGGTTTCCCCCTTGCGTGCCCAGGGGCTTCCGGTCACATCGCTGACCATAAGCTTACCGTTGAAGAGAAATCGTGCGGAAGGTGTATCCGTGACAATCAAGGGCTTTCGGATATTGGTCTGCGCCGCCGTCACCTTGATGGTCATACCGCTCTGATACGGCATGTACTTCACAATGCGCCGCAGCACGTTCTGGGTGTGAAACACCTGCACATCACCGCTGGAATCAAGCCCTTTGTCCTTCAGAATCTGCTGGACACTGTGCATCTCCAGATATGCCACTGTCCCGTCCGGAAGTCGGAAAAGCCTCTTTTTGTTTGCCACATCAACCACCCGCCTCGATATGGCAAACTGCCCCGCGCCAGTATTTCACATCCACGTCCTTGACCACAACCAGCCCCGGCACACTGGCCGGGATAAATTTCCCCCAGTCCGTCAGATCAGAAATCTCCGGGCCATCGCCCAGAAACACCTTGTCCCCGGCCGCCAAAGAAAACACTGGTTGGTCTGTGCCAAGAGGCTGCGCCGCTGCCACATCCACCCACACCGGACGGCCGTCCCACCCGGACGGAAGAACAAGCAGGAAACTGTTTGCCTCCTGCCTGCCGATTTTGTCCACGGTTTGCACCTTCTTGGCGTCAAAAAATGCACCGCGAAACAGTGTTCGGGTGCATTGAAAGCCATTTTTCAAATCTGCATGGTATAGCGTGACGATCTGGTTGCACAGACTGTAATCCACCGGCGGGCCGGGTCTTACACGCAGCATGTCAAATTCCCCCTTTTGGGCCACGGAAAATATCCAGATACAGGCCGGCGCAGCGGAAGAGCTCACGGCTTTGGGCTGCCGGATTCAGGTCCGGCTGCGCACCTTGCGCCCGGCTGCTGCTCACGCTGCCAACGCTCACGCTGGCCGCCGCACCGCCGTTTCGCGCCCAGTCGAAATAATACAGCGCATCGATCATGGCACACAGGGCCATCTGTTCGCTGTTTTCGGCCGTGGGCGTTACAGAATAGATGCGCTTGTAGCGTTCCAGATGAGCCGAAGCGTCTCGGGCATACGCCCGGAACTCTCCTTCCGGCACACTGTCACCGCCATATACATCCCGGTAAAACGCAAATTCAACCACCGCGCCACACCTCCTTAACCCGCAGCAGGCGGGGTAAGCGTCCCCTCGACCGTTTGCGTGGTCTCATTCGTCAGGGTAATGGTCAAGGTCAGCTTATTGCTGCCATCGATGCTGCCAGTGATGGTCTTGATGCCAACACCAGGATCGCCTTTGGGACCCGGGTCCCCCTGTGGACCAGCGGGGCCTTCCGCCCCACTGGCTTCATCAACCAGCGCAAGCACGCGGTTGAAATTCTCTGCAATCTCAACCTCGCTGCGAGGGTCCAGCAGTCGCTCGTCGATTTTACGCATCATTCTGCACCTTCTTCTTGGATCCCCTCGAGGCCGGACTCTCTGCAGCGGAGATATCCGCAGCGGGGATGTCCGCAACGTTGGTATCCACAGCGGGCTTCTCTGTCTCCTGCTTCTTTTCGGCCGGTTTCTTGGGTACCAGGTAGCCTACAATTCTGCCCATATGCGCACCTCCATCAACCAGCGGATTTGTGGCTTGCGTACACGCCAGCCAGCTTGTTCTTGTAGACATCGGCAATACCCACGTTGCGGTAGCCGTACTTGTAGGCATCCGCATCCTGATTCTGCTCAGGAGTTACGATCTTGGGAGCCACATGCTTCTCGAACTGGATCAGGGCCGGCTTGTGGATGACCATGAAGTTCAGATCGGCACCGCCGGAAGAAGCCTTAGTATAACCGCCGGCTTCCTGCCCGCCGGTGTGGCCGTCCTTCTGATCGATGGCAGTGTAGAAGCGAGTCTGGGGGACCAGAGTCTTGGTGGTGAAGCGAGCCAGAATCTCCCGGCTCTTGGTGGTGTCCAGATCGGCGATCATGCCGTCCAGGGTGGGGGTGATGAAGAGATGGCGGTCCTCCATGGGCACCTCCGCCTCATCCATGGCGGTGGTAGCCACCCGCAGAGCAGCCAGAACGGCAGCACCATCGTTCAGGGTTTCTTCCTTCTTGGTGATACCGCTCTTGCCGCAGTAACTGGCGAAGCGGAAGGCGTCCAGCTCAGGCACCACCTTGGTGCGGATGAACTCGCTGGCCAAACGGCCGAAGGCAAGACCAGCGGTTTCCTCGTTGTCCATGGTGTCCACGGTGAACATGCGACCACGGTCAAAGTTGCACTTCACAGTCTCGTTGGTCATGGTCACATCGCCGGACACATAACCGCTATTGCGGTCGTAGTCGCCCAAGCCCTGCATATCCAGCATGGGGATGATCAGCTCGTTGGCGTTGGCACCCTGCTGTACCAGATTGGAATCGCCATCCAGCTTGGCGGTCAGGGAGGCATTTTTGTATACCTCGTCCAGAATGGGGATGTACTTTTTCGCCAGTTCAATAGTGTTTGCCATATTTTCTTACCTCTCTTTCAAAAAATCACTTGTTTTCGACCGGCGGCAGGCCAAACGCCGCACGCAGCGCAGCGTCCGAATCGCCGCCGGCAGGACTCCCGCCGGTACCGCCAGCATAGGGCGGGGGCGGGTTGCCGGTATCGAACAGGTAATCACTGTCCTTGGCCAGCTGCTCCAGCGCGGCGGAAATGTCCTTGTCCGGGTCCTTGCTGGCCCGCAGGGCATCCACATCCAGCAGCGCCTTGATGGCCTTTGCATTGCGGCCCTTGGCCTTACCAATGGCGGAATCCAGCTGCGCATCGAAGCGTACAGCCTCCACCTGTGCCGCCGCATCCTTCGCAGCCTGCTCGGCTTTCTGCTTCCAGTCGGCAGCTTCCCGGCGCACCGCTTCGATATCCATGCTCTCGAAGGTCTGGATCTTCTTGTTTGCCTCAGTCAGCTGCCCCTTCAGGGTCTTGTTCTCGGTGTTCTTGGCGTCAAAATCCACCTTGGCCACAAAGGCCTTGCCGATTTCGGCGCTTACCTTTTTGTCGATCTCCTCGGTGTAGCTATCACCCAGGATCTCCTTCAGCCATTCCAACATAGGGTCTCCTTCCTTGATTCCGCTGTCCTTTTTGTGGGGCCAGTCCCCCTACTGCGGTGCCCTGCTTATAGTCCCCCGGGCCGGGGGTATTTTGAGTATAAAAATAGCCCGCCCCGGCCTCATGCGGCCGGATGCAGGCATAGAAAAAGGCCCGCCGCCCAAGTGGGCGGTGAGCCTTAAATGATATTTCAACTTTGCAAAAGCGTTGAAAAGCCTGATTTTTGAAATCGAATTCCACTTTTTCGTTATCAAAAGTTGAATTTCAGTCAATAATCCCGGAACGGACAAGAGATGCAGATTTCTTTCCAATCAGACTTTGCCTTAAAACGAGCAGGAATATATTCCTCTTTGACATCCTGGTTTTCCATACAATCTACCGGTTCAATCCAATCATCCACCAAAGGACACTTTACATATTCTGCAACTCCATTCGAATCCGGCTTGTACTCAACGTTACCCAAGAAGGCCATTTGCTTTCAACTCCTTTATCAGCGCCTGCATATTCTCATCGAACTCTTCGGCAGAATAAGCAGTTCGGATAAAATTCTCCGCCGTGTTTACATAAGCCGCACCGCGCTCACTGAAGTACCTCTCAAACTTTCCGCCCCAAACAGTGACGGAAACAGCAGCATCCTGAATATATTGTTTGGCTTCGAGCTCGCTGACATGGTGACATCTCTTCTGGTTCACATGGGCATCATCGAATCCCAACGATTCCACGTCAATGGGCGTTGGCGTCAAATGAATCTGTGCAGACTTCGGCAGATTTCCGGCGGAGCGTAGCTTTTCTATCAGTATAGCACGTTCCCGCTCTTTTGTGTAGGATCTTGCCGCAGCCCTCGCTTTCCCAGCCTGCCGGCGGCTCCACCCTACAACCTCCAGCCGTTCTGCCCTGCTCTTGAACCCCATGGCCTTATTGAATCGGGCATACTCCTGATTCAGTCGGGCCAGCTTGATCCGGTCGGTGAGCAGCTGCGACTCATCCCCGGCCGCTTCGCTCATCAGCACACGCTGCTTCTGGGTGCGGATATTCCGCTCGATACGGTTTTGGTACTGGGTAGCCTCGTAGCCGGTCATATGCCGGCCCTCGTAAGTAACGCCCCGGGCATTGTCCTGCCGGAAGGCTTCCAGCTCCGCATCTGTATACTGCGGGCTGTTTATCCCAAGCAAGATGGGGAAAGCCACATGGCCGCAGTTCAGCGTACCGATGCGCCGCGCGAGGTTGCCATTCAGACGCTGGAACTCTGCATCACTGTACTGTTGGCCCTGGATCGGCTCGTGGTCCGGGGCGCTGTTGGCGTGGGCACTGATCTCCCAGCCGTTGCAGCCCAGCACATCATGGTTCTGTTGGGTAACCTGCTCCACCAGCAGACCCATGCCGCCCATCAGGTTTCGCCGTACAGCTGCTCCCAGTTCTGTGCTGATGCCGCTGGCATAGTCGATGGTCACAATACCGCGCCCGGCCAGCTTGCGGGTTGCCTGTCTGGCCGCCTCGCTGGCGCTGGTGGCGCCTGTGGCCACCAGCTTGAATGCCTCGTCCATGCACTCCCGATACACGCCCTGCAACGGCAGAGGCTTACCTGTGGCGGGAGAAACCATTCCCATGGTCTGAGTAATATTCTCCAGCTGCTCCCCGGCCAGCTTTACAGCAGCCTCAGTCAGCTGCAGCAGACTCCCGGCATCTGCTTCGGTGGCCCATACCCCTACACGAGCATAATCATCCTTTTGCGCAAATTCTGCAGCGCTCGAAAGCAGCTGCTCAGCCTGCTTTTTGGTAATCCTCAGCTGGGCTTTCAGGTATTTCTCCAAGTCTTTCCGGGACAGCCCCAGCGCCTCGGCCCGATATGCCTCATAGGCAGCAGTGCTGGTCATCTTACCGGCTTCCAGGACCCGCTCAACGATGTCCTTCAGCAGCCACTCGATAACCGGCTGCGCGATCTCCTCCGCCGCTGCCTGATAACCTGCAATCTGTTCCGGGGTCAGAGCCACGGCCTACACCCCCCTTATTCCAGCATGGAGTCCAGCTCAGGCATGTATTTCTCGCGCACCTTCTGTAGATCACCAGCAGTCTCCCAGGGCAGGCCGTATTTCCAAGCCAAAGCGATTTCCGGTTTGAGCATTCCTGCGCTCACCAGCTGCATGGTCTCGGCCCATTCTTTGTCCTTGTCATACAGAACGCCGTTGCCCCAGTCAATGCACACCGCCCTTTCCGGGTCCGGTTCGAAAGCGCCGGGGACTCGGTACAGTTTGCCCAGTTTGCCACACAGCACCACTGTGCGCCGCACAGCTGATTCCCACATCTGCTGCAGATCCTGAATGGTAAGACTGTAGTCGCCCTGGCTGCTGGTTACCTCGGTGGCAGTGCGCTGGGCAGCCTCCACCTCGCCCAGAATGCCCCGCTTTAAGCCGATCAGGCTCTCAACGTTGCGCAGGTATTCCCGCTTGCGGGCCAGAAAACTCTCCTGCCGCAGGGCAGGGGCAAACACAGTGACGCCGGTGTTGGCGATATCATCGTCGATGCCCACGAAGAGGCCGGGCGGCAGCACCGGGCGGCCGTTCTTACGCTTGTCCAGCAGATCCGCCGATGCGAACACCCGGCTCTCGCCGTGGTCGAACTCCCGGCTGAGCTGTCTCTCGTTTCGGTTGATGTTATGAATCAGCCCCGTTGCCGCAGCATAAACGCTCACCGGATCTGCGCTGCCATCCACACAGTTCTCCAAGGGCACCTTAAGGCCCACGAGACCGATGCCGCCAACATCGCCTACCACCGCCACCGGTTCCAACGCGGCATATTGCGGCAGAGCGGTAAGCCCTACCTGAGTACCAATACTCTGGCCATCCCAGCTGCAAAAGAGTTTATTCTCAATCACCAGCTGGCCTGCTTCATCCAGGCTGCGTCGTTCCAACAGCGTGTAGAATTTGCCGTTTTCCGTGGTCAGCTCAGCGCTGCCCAGTGCGGTGACCTCGCCGTCCGGTCCCCGGCCCAACACCGTGACCATATCCCGACGCATTACAGTGAAGGAAAAATCGGTAGGACCCGGCACCGGTTTCAGCCATGCCTCGCCGCCGATCATGGCCAGCTGCATCGCCTTTTTGCGCACCGATTCCAGACTATCCAGCACACCAATCACAAATGGCTGCTTTTCGCTGGCCGCTGCTTCGTATTCCGCAAAGCACGTTCGGCTCAGCTTGCTCACCACCGTGTAGGGCAGCCGCTGGCAAGGGTCCTCCTCGTCAGTCACATCCCGGTCGAAATAGAGGCGGAACCAATCCTCGATAGCCGTTCTCATGGCAGCAGAGGTGCAATCCTTAGCCCCCGGATAAGCCTGCTCAAAATGATAGACCTTGTTATTCAAAAGCGCTCCAAAGAAGCTCACCGGCTCACCCCCTCGCCCTGGTTGTAGATAATCACACGGCGCTGACGCCGCAGTCCATCCTGCATCCCTTCGATGTAGCTTTCCAGCCGCTGGTTTTCCTGCTGCAGCTCCACCAACTGCCGCACCAGCCTCTGGTTTTCTTCCATCAGCTGCCGGCGCGCCCACTCAGGCAGGAAACGCAGCCTAAGCCAGGTGTAAAATCTCTTGATCATGCGCCCCTCCTCTTCCATATCCGGCTCATCGCGTAGCGCACCGCATCGATGTGGTGGTTATCCACATCCGGGTAACCTTCCAGCACCTCGCCGGTCTTCTTATCCTTCTCATATTCATACTCGCTGAATTCCTTGGCAGTATCCGGGCAGCGGGCCGGATCGATGCGGATCTCCGCAAGGCTCTGCAGCCACTTCATGCCCGCCTTCACGCTGCCCGGGCCTTTTTCTGCTCCCCGGCAGGGCAGGCCCAGTGCGCGATAATCACCACAGCTCTTTTCCTCCGCGGAATCTGCTGTCAGATACTCTTCACGGCCATCCTCCTGACACACGCCCTTATCCAACAGGATTTGGGCCGTATCTGCGTTTGAAGTGCGTCGGCGAGTAGATTCATCCCAGATATACAAAACCTTTCTGGCGGCGTCGTAGCCGCAGCTATTAAAGGCCCAAGGGTCCGGGTACCAGCCCCAGTCGACGCCATGGTAGCGCCGCTCCATCCGGGCAATCTCCTCATCAGTGATGGCCGTTAGATTCAGATTTTCAAAGACCTGCGTTCCGCTGCCCACCACCTCGCCCAGATACTCGTGGCGATATGCGGTTTCGTTTGTGGCCTGCAGGTGCTCGGCATCCGCCAAGAAGCGAGGCCCCAGCCAGTGGGGCGGAACGCTGCGGTAATCCGACCGGTAGACCAGCTTCCCTGGACGCTGCTCCAGCGCATATCGGTTGGCCCAGTTACGGGCCATTGCCGGAGGGTTGAAGCTCTTGATTGCAAAAGAAAAAGAGCCGCCGCGAAAAAGCGACTGCTCCACATTGCGGATCTCCTCCGGTCCATCGTACTGATCCAGCTCCTCGAACCAGACCAGACCGATATAACCGAAGGTCATCTTGACGGATTTGATTTTTCCCGGATCATCCAGACCGAAGAAGTTGATCTGCTGCCCGGTCTTCTTGTAGATGGCCCTCATTGGGCTTACCGTAAGCTCGAACTGAGAACTCAACCCCAGTTCTGATATCGCCCAGGAAATCTGTGCAAACACGCTGTTGCGCAGGGTATTGGCCACTTTGCGCAGCACCACCGCATGACAATCCGGATGCCGCAAAAGCAGAAGAATCAGCTCTACGCTGGCAAAACTGCTCTTTGTGCTGCCGCGTCCACCCGGAAGAACCACTTCGTTGACACCGCCCTGTCTGATAGCCCGGTGAACATCGTACAGCCCCGGGCTGATGATCTTACTCAGGGATGTCGTCAATAATGGTCACTCCTTCTGTGCTTGTCTGTTCCGGTTTATCATCCCAACCAAAATTGCAGCGCAAGGAAAACTGTGCGCCACGGGATCCGTCACGATCATAGAGTCTCCCTTCGGCATATTCTTCGCAACGGCTCTTCGCGCGCAGTATCGTGTTACAAAACGCCTTGCGTCCCTGGTAATCCAACAGCTGCTTACGCCCAGTAAAACCCAGCGCCAGAGCCAAACCGGTCACTGTTGGCGGCTTTGCATCCACCATAATAGGCACCCCTTTGATCAGCATAGGACTGCCATCTTCATTAAGCAACGGTCGACCCTCGCAAGCCTTAAAGTATTCGTCTATGGCGGACTGTAGCTCGTCCACCGTTTTGTATTTTAGTGGCCGTGCCACACACCGCCCTCCTCTCTGTAAAAAATCCCCAAACCCACCCGCCGGCGTCTCCTATGCCGGCCACTCGTTCCGATCGGACCCTCGTGCGGGCCAGATTGGCATAAAAACACCCCGGCCAGGTCGTTCCCGGTCGGGGTATTGTGTTTGGCAGACTACTCGGCCCGCGGCCTGCCAGCGCGGGTAAAGGAGGGTACGTGGCTCATCATGCCCAGAGCCGTTATCGATCAGCGCATCGTGCGCTTTTCGATGGTCTTATGATAGCACGGAAAGCCATCTGCAATCCACCTCAATCCACCTCATTTTACGCGCGATTTTAAAGCCTCTAAGGCCACTCTGTGTACACGCATAGCAGAATCCACATATTTCTTGTCGTCGTCATCATACACACGCAGCGCAACCTCTCTCCAGGAAAGCATTCTGCAGTGCTCCCCATCCATATACCGCAGCCGCAGCACCTCGCGCTCCAGAGGGTCAGGCAGAGCGGCCACGGCCGCCTCAATCTCTGCCATCTCCCGGCGATTCGCATCCACCAGCGGTCCGATCTGCTCCTCGTACTCCATGTAGGCCTCGATAGCCCGGGCCATTCTCTCCCCACTGGAGCCGGTGCGCTTGGAGCCGTCAGGGTCCCTCTGAGCAGGCATTTCAGCGTTGCTCTTCATTCTGGCCAGCCGCTCCAGCCGGTTCTCGTTCTCTTTTTTCAGGCTTATGTAGCGGGCCAGCCGCTCCTTTGTCACCGGCTCCATGGGGTCCTCCTTATCCTATTTTCAAAATCTCGCTCGGAAAGAAGCATTCGAGATAGCTCCCACCCGCGACCGTGAAACGTACCAGTGCCCAGCATCCTTTCGGGTCCACGGCCTCAAGAACGCCTTTGTCGGGGATCCTGGGCCGCCAGTCGTCCCGATAGCAGGGCGTGAAACGGTGGACCAGCACCTCGCGGCCGAGCGTCAGGTTTCTGACATCACGGAAGCCGTTCTCCGGCAGTCTTTTGCGTACTTTCATCCGGATCATCTCCCATCGCTTGATTTTTATCGCTTGTCGCTTGTTCCTGCAACCATTCCTCAAAGCCCTGGATCACTTCCAGCTGCTCTATTGCCGCCCGAATCAGGGCGCAACCCTTGATACCGCAGTTGTCCTCGTGCTGGCAACCCATGCAGGCCAGACTGCCGGTCTGCACTTTCAGGTGGTTGAGTTCATGGATTAAGCATGCTCTATTCACGGTCCACCTCCTCGCCAATCAGCAACCGCCGACCTTGGTACAATTCGTAGGCCGTGTTCCCCTGTCCATCCAGCATGTAGGGCAGCATGATTTCATCCATGGCTACCATCTCTGTCTCCAGGATCGCCATCTGCGCTATCACCCAGTCTCGCAGAATGCGCCAAGCAATGCGCTCAGCCTGGGCGCTGTCCACTCGAACCTTTTGCCTTGCAAGTACCGCTGTCACCTTGTCTGTATTGCTGGGGAGCCTGAACCCCCTCGGACCTGCTGGGGTCTCGATCATAAATGCGATGAACACAGAATCATAATCTTGCTGAATCTTGGTAGCCCCATGCGCTGCCAGCGCCCCTACGATCTCGGCCACGCTCTGGAGCGCCGGCACCTTAGTGGTATAGTTCTTTATTGGCACGTTTCTTCCCCCCTTTCAACCGATTCATCAGGGCGCTGCGCTCAAAATCATACATTGCCTTCACCTCTCATTTCAGCGCCACAGTTTGGGCAAAACTTTGCACCCGAAAACATGCGCACCGACTTTACTCTGTTGCAAGGTAAATTGTTGTTTTTGTTTTTGCACTCGCTGCAAACATACCCCCCGATCCCCCAATCGGTTGCGTTTTCATCGTACACCCACTTTCCGCGCACCACTTCACGCACATCGGCAGCTGGAGCAGCCCAAAGCGGGCATTTATCCTTGTCGCACTTGTCGCGGGAGCAGCGGCAAATACTTTTGCAGTAGTTTTCACGGTCGATATAATCAGCCATCACCGCACCCCCATGAATTTACTCATAAAACACTCTCTGTACGACTGGTTTTCATCAGCCGGCATTTCCCCGGCTACAGGCCACTCCAGGCGCTTCCCGCAGTGGCTGCAATGATTCTCCATAGGCCGAACCACAGCGTTGCATATTGGGCAGCGCCATGCCCGACCACCATATTTTGTCTGAGCAGGAATCTGCTTTTCCATATCATCTGCTGCCCAAGACAATGCCGTCCGGCCGAAACTTCCTTCCGGCAGGACTTCGCTCATTGCTCTCAGGCGATCAATGACGGATTCTCTGGATACGGCCGTTACCCTCTGCCATTCGGTCATTATTTTCACCTACCTTTTCCTTTCCATGGTGGGTTATGGCGAGTTGAAGGCAAAATAGAAAAGTCCCTATAGGGAGAGAAAAAATATAATATAGAAAACTTTTCCCAAACGGTCCAAACCCACCATAACCCACCATAATCGCATTTTTCACATCCGCATCTGTTCACAGTCCCGCTGCTTTTTGGGAATCTCCGGAACACCTGTAACCCAGGCGAGATATTTCCGGCCATCCTCGGTCAATGCGATGTCTTTGTACTCTGCGAAGCGCATGGTTTGGCGTTTCTCATACAGCTTGCTTACCTCCCGACCGAATTTGGTACTGTTCATCGGGTACCGCTCGCCGTTTTCGTCACACCACTTCTGATAGATCCGATAAAAGATTCCCGCCTGCAGACTTCGCCCAGCGGCATCATAAACACAGTCCTCCAAAAACATGGTAAGCCGATCCTGCTCAGTACGGTATTCCTTGGTTGCATCCAGGACGGCCTGGCACCTGGGCAATCCTCTGCGCTTGCCGTTTTCGCTATTTACAAGCCACATGCGCAGCCCTTCCAGTGCCCAATTGAGAATCCCCGGCATTTCTGCCCGGAGCTTCTCAGGCAGCTGTAAATCCTGTTTATCCTCTGGAATATTTTGTGTAAATGGAACAAGCCGGATGCGCCGCCAGATACCGGTATCGGTTCCCTTGATTTTCGGCTTGTGATTCGTGGCCATTATTATTTTAAATTCCGGCCGGAACTCAAATTCTTTGCCATAAAGGAACCGAGCGGTAATAGTATCTCCGCCGGTGAGCTGCTTCACAAGGCTTTCGTCCAAGCTGGCACCTTCCTCGCTTTCGGAGACCGTCACGAGCCGTGCACCTTTCAGCCGGGCAATGTCACTTCGGGCGCCGCCAGAATGTTTTTGGCTGGTTATGGTTTCACTTTGAGTATTCATTGCATAGGTGCCAAACATTTCACTGATGGCATCCAAAAAAGTACTCTTGCCATTGCTTCCATCCCCGAAGAGAAAAAATAAACATTGCTCACGAACCGAGCCACTCAACATATATCCCACCATCACCTGCAGGTATTGTGCCAAGCTGTCATCTCCACCGGTAACACTGCGGATAAATGCTCGCCAGACCGGACAATCCGCTGATTCATCATAGCTGACCCCAGCCATCCGGGTGATATATCTCCCCCGATCATGCTCGATCAGACGCTGCCGTGACAGATCCACGATGCCATTTTCCACATTCAGCAGACCGCGATTCCGATCCAACTGACCCGGCAGGACTGGGACGCCGGGCAGGTGCTGCGACTCTTTGATGAGTGCTTCTTTTGCACGGCTGGACCGGCTTTTTGCAATATGTTTGCGCATAGCTTCTGCATTCCCCATATCATGGGTGCCAAACAGGGAACGCTCCATATCATCCAGCATCTTGTCACATAGAAGCTTGACTTGCATGGTATCATCCTTCGCCCAGATCCGCCCATTCCAGATCAGCCAGCATCGGTCAATAGGGTTGTACCTCACCCGATCGCCATAAAGATCAGCAAAGCGCCTGGCGTTTCCTGTATCGTCCAGGCTGTATACCTTCTTTCCTGGAGCAGGGGCCGATTGCACCGGCATCTCCCTCTTTGCAAAGAAGGTCTGAGCATCCTCAAAGGTTCCCATAGCCGGCCTCGGCTCATACACATCCTGACAATCTTCCACGGCCCGATCCACCGTGATCTGGCCATACGTCTTTCCACCTCGCTTCTCATCCCATTTCGGCCGGAACAGACCGGATGCCCGAAATACCGCATCCATCCGGCTTTTGTCGCAGCCAAACCAAAAGGCCAGCAAATTGCATAGTCCAAGATCCGCCTCCGATTGGCTGGCGTAATATCCTTCCCAGTGGCCAGCCATCAGTGCTTGGAATCTTTCCCCGTCTTTGCTCGTTTTTGCTTTTTGCAGAATCTCCTGATCATCCAGTTGAACTACCGGCCGGGTAGGGGGTGTTGTTACCTGCGCTTTTTCCCGGGCCATATATTTTTTATGTACCCGGGCTGCTTCCTCGGTGCGGTGCTGAAGCTCGCATTGCTCGCCCACCTGCTCCCCCGTTACCGTAAAATATCGGTATCGAGAATACATTTCCAGTCCCAAGGCGGACACTTTACAGGCCCCATCCGGCTTTTCCCCACGCCAAAGGATGTGGATACCAGTGCCACTTGGACTCTTTTCGGTGTAGCTGTCCATTTCAGCCATTACATCCTGGGCCAGCTGGCTGATTTCTCCTGTATTTGGGTCAATACAGTGGTCAATGTCAATGCCGCTGAAACCATCGCCCAGCATAAATCCCAGGCCCCGGCAGCCGAGACGAGTTACCGCCTCGGCTGCCTGCTCATAACTGGCCCATGTTCCCGGATTATTTGACATTGCATTGCCACCGGTCACCGGGTTGATGGGATTCTTTTGCGCGTCATAACAGACCCACCGGCGCGCCTGACGTATGCTTTCTGGTATTCTCCGCTGCTCCATTGGCGGGTCCTCCTGTTTTCCAAATTAGTTGAAGGGCAGATCTTCTTCCTCAATGACGGTAAAGCCATCCGAATCCACCGGGCCGGTTTGTGCCGAAGCATTGCGCGCACGGGTATAGTCTGCCAGATTTCCCATGCCGATGAACTTGTCCAGATACGCATTCTGATATTCCGCATTGTTCTTTCGACTGGTGACAAGCCGCAGCGTCACCATCCGGCCACTGAACATGGGCAGGCTTTTGGGCAAAGCCGAGAGCCGTGTCAGATTGATCCCTAATTTCTCAAGAAAGGACTTAAAGTAACCCAGGCTTTCAGGGCTGATATTCTGCCCGTCGAAAATCAAGCGGCCCGCATACTGGCCATCCGTGACAACATAGCTGCACAGCAGCCGCAGACCGTTTTTCCCTTCTTTGAGACTGGCTTCCTTCAGGATCGCATTGTAGCGGCCATCCGGCAGGTGACCACTATCCTGAGGAGTAGCACTCTCATACGCAACGTCCATATTTCCCAACATCGATTCAAAATCCATACTGTTCATCATGCTTTGATCTCCTTTTCAATTTGTGCTTGCAGGTCTTGGTAAACCCGTTTTCTGGCATTGTACTGGGCACGGCATTGGGGAACTTTGTAATCCACAAAGTCATACACTACCGCATCCGCCTTATCTGGCGCCGGACGCATAATGCGGCCCACGCTTTGTTGTATGGTCACCCGATCACGGACGGAGCTGACCAGAAAGAGCCGGTCCGCCCTCGGGATGTCCAATCCTTCCTTGGCCAGCTGATAGGTGGCCAGCAAACAGTGCGCACGCCCCTCCCTCATATTCCGGATCGCTGCTGTTCGATGGTCTTTTCTGGTTCCACCGCAAATGTACTCACTGGGCAGTCCTGCCTTATCCAGGGCCACCTGGAGCTTCTCCAGAATTTCCAGGCTTTGTGCCAGGCAAATACAGCTGTGCCCGGCACGTAATTCCCTGGTCAGATACCGAAGGACAACCGATCGCCGATCTTCATCTTTGCCGATATACTTCAGCAGCCGGCTTGGATCAATTCGCGTTTCTTTTGGGGCGGGATGATACGTAAAGTCGGTGTAGACTGGCTGCACCATCGGGATAACCGTATTTCCCCCTTCTTTCAGCTCTTCCGGGTCTACTGCGGCAATCCTCTCGCCCAGCACCTGAAATATGGTGTCCTCCAGACCATCGCCCCGGTGGTCGCTGGCTGTCAGGCCATAGCGGTATTTTGCCGGCAGACCCGACAGCACCCGAGTGAACATGCTTGCTTTCTGGGGATTATTTACCACCCGATGGCACTCATCCACGATCACTGTTCCAAATATCATAGCCAGTTCGTCCAGCTCCATGTGGTACAGGGTCTGAACCGTTGCCACGGTAAGGTGGCTTCCAATCCGTCGCTCACCACCGGCCAACACCCCCAATTCCCCAGGCTGCAGACCAAGACGATCACGCGCTCGCTCCACCGTTTGATCCAGCAGATCCCTTGTGTGGGTGATCCACAGAGCAGGCTGCCGGCGCATTGCCACCAAGTATAGGCCCATTTCTGTTTTTCCACTCCCGCAAGGAGCCAAAATCACCCCCTGTGGAATAGCATTTGCCAGCACAGTGCTGCACACTTTTTCCTGATATCCCCGCAACTGAATACTGCATCGCGGGAAATCCACCGGTTCCCCAGTGTGAGTGCGATCCTGACAAACAGTGCCTTTCGGCCTACGGCCCCAGAGCCGCATGATCATTCCTCTGGGCAAGAGCAGCTCATTGTTCTGCACCTCAAACAGCAAAATGTTTTTCTGAATTCCGTACAGGGGCCGCCCCATGCGCAGGGCATTCAGATAGTCCGGATTGGGCACTGTCAGCTCCCTCGTAACCTGGCTATACAGATCCGGTGGCATGTCCGTTATGTGGAGCTGTCCATCCATTACAATCATCATGGGTGCATCACCTCCCATACGTCTGCCAGATCTTCCGGGTAGGCCATCGGATCAATGCTTCCTCGAATTCCACCCAGAATATCATTTCGGACAGAATACCACGGAACGAAGGCCCGCCGCTGATCGCTGTCCCTGTAGATGGCCACCAGCGCCATCCCGCCGGCATCCTCATAGCGGGTCAGGTGTTCTCGCTCATTCTGTGTGAACGCACTATAGCCCAGCTTGCCCCGCTCGATTCGCTTGCACTCGATGGCCAGTCCCTGACCTTGGATCATGGCAGAAATGTCGTACGGCTGCCCAGCCCAGTTTTTGGGTAAACCGCAGGCCCATCCTTGGGGCATTTGATTCAGCTCTTCCAGCAGATCGTTTTCCCACTCTGCGCCCCGCCTCCGGCGGCGCTGCTGTAGAGCATTTTTCTCAATTTTGCGCCGGTTCGCCGGAATCATTGCGTTCCGCCTCCTCCCTTTTGCGGCGGGCATAGGCAATGCGGGTGCAATGCTCACACAGCTGCCTGCCAAACTCTTCCTTGGTTACCTGGGCACGTCTTTCCGCGGTGGCTTTTGGACTGTCCATGATCCGCTGGCCACAGTCCTCACAGTAATACCGCTTCGGCGGGTCCTGCCCCTGATCCAGCCACCCGATCAAACGCTCTCCCAGCTCCGGCGTAATCACTTGTCCAAACTGATCCAGGAATGTCACGTCCTTGCTGGCAGTGGCAGTGTGGTCTCTTCCGATGTTCAGCACGATGTCGAACTCATACTCCATGTCATCCCTCTGGACCGGAGCAAGGCCCAGCTTAACCGGCTGCTGTTTCCCGCGATCATTGGTTTCCAGCGCGTACTCGGTTTTGACCCGCAGAGTCGCAATGGTGTGGCAGGGCACCGACAGGATGGTGTTCACCAGGCTATTCTGCAGCTGGCCTGCCTCATTCCAGGCCGTGTAGCTGTTCTTTCCCCTCTGAGCGGCCACCTGCTCTTTGTAATCCAGTACACCCCCCTCATTGTTCCATGCAGGACTAAGGCTGTCGATGATAACCACCCCCTGCGGCCCAACTGCCTGGGCTGCCGCCTGCACATACATTTTGTAGCGTTCCACGCTGTACGGCGGGTCCAGCGTTGCATGCAGAAAAGATCCCGTAGGATACGGCAGATCACTGCGCTCTGCATACAGGCGGGCACGTTCTCTCTCTGTATCGATCAGCGCCACACGGCTCCAATCACCAGTGATGCCATAGGCGATGTACAGAGCTCCCAGCGTTTTGCCTCCACCGCTCACGCCCGCCAGTGCCATGCGCAGCTTTGCTTTTTGCCGGTGAGCCGGCTTAAATAAACTTTGCATCTCATTCATAATAGTACTTTTCCCTCATTTCCCAGGAACAACTGTGCCCAATTGATTTCAGGAGTTCCGCCCGGCCCTGACTCACTGCCGGATCCAGATCCGGCCCTTCGATCAACAAACCGAACCACTGAAGTTCCAGCATCAGTTTCCCGATCATTTTGGAGATGGTGTTCAATTGATACACCACGCGGTTCTTATCAACCGGATTCCCCGATTTCAGCTCATGGAGCAAATCCTCAAATACGGACAGATTCCATATCAACATAGTGCCTCGGACGATACAGAAGTCTTCTATCTCTGTCGGCGAGTATACCTGCATACCCTGCTGCAGCACATCCCGTTCTTGTGCAGTCAGCACTTAGATCACCTCCAGAAATCGAACTGGGCCAGATGCTCCAGCTCTTCCGTCTGCATTACGTGCCTCGGAGCGATTAAAAATCGGACGCCTGTCTCGCTGTCCTTCCACATGGCAAAGCGGCCATCCTCTTCACAGAGACCCATATTCAATTCGGTTCCAATGATCTGCAGCTGATCCACTGCAAAAAGTTCGATCCTGCCGTCTCTGCGCTGGAACGCTGCATAGCCATCCACCTGCAGGTTCGTTGGCCGCATATCCATTTGGGAGCGCCAGTACGCATCTCGCAAAGGATATGCTTTTTCAAGATCCGGCCAGGTATCAGCTGTCAGCCGCTCTGCTTCGCGATCTTTCACCAGAAGCCATCCCTGACCGATTACCGGAAGTGCCCGAAGCCACTCTGTGATGAGACCCAGCACCGGTCCCGGTGCGGCCGACATTGGGATCAACAGCAGCCAATAACCACTGCTGATGCCCAGATAATCCTGAACGGCCCACTCCTGCCGCCAGATTTTCAAGCCACCTCCTTTATATGCGGTTTTCATTTCCCGAACCAGTTTTTTTGCGTTAATCAAAAGGTGTCGCCTCCTCTTCTTCATAGCTGGGATTTGCAGATGCTGCCAGCAGTGTGGCTAATTCATTCACAGTATCCCACAAGGTGTTTGCACATCGCGCTTTTACTTGGGGAGCCATTGCAGCCGCAGCCATAAAAAAGGACCTTTGTACTGTGGTAACGCTGGCCGCCAGATTGGTTGTCAGCTCCGCTGCATCCTCTTCCGCCATCTCAGGCATTCTGATGCGTTCCACCACCGTCGCTTCTATGGTCTGCGGCCGGCCGGTTTCCAGCTCCCGGATACGCTTATCCTTTTCGGCCGCATCTTCTTCAGCTGCCCGGGCGCGACGCTCGGCCTCCTCGGCCCGCTGCTCCGCGGCGGTAACCTGGTAAATATACGCTCCCTGCTTGTCCAGAAGGGCGTTTTTTTGTGCGTTCGCCTCTTCGTACTGGCAGTGATAAGTATTGGCAGCCTTGTGGGCATCCTCGGACCTCTTCTTGAAATCCTCTGCCTCACGCTCCGCCTTCTCTCGGGCCTCGCGCTCTGCTTTCAGCTTGGCCTCCAGCTCCTTGAACTGCTTATGTGTAGTGATGTCGCCATCCTTCACGGCCTGCACCAGCTCGGCGGGGGCCGAAGGTTTGGCGGCGGCATAGAGCAGCTTGACAGGCGCATCGGCCAGCGCCTCCTGCTCTTCCGGAGTGCTGCCGTCCATAAGAGCCTGCACCTGCAAAAGCCGGTATGCGGTATCTTTGCCCACGCCGATGCTGGCGCACCAGGCGCGGAAGGTGTTTTCACTGTGCTGGTTGTTCTGCTTGTCGCACCGTGCGACGAGCTCCCGGTGAGCCTCCGTCACGACCTCCATCAGGTCCAGCACATACCGCTGCTTCGCTTCCATAGCCCGGCGAGCCAGGTTTTGCAGCCGTTCGGCAGTTTCAGCATCCAGTCCGGAATAATCAAAAGCCTGGGCGGAGGGGGCATCCGCTGCAATATCCTGTGCGGGTGCGTTTTGCGGGAGTGCAGATTGCGCATGGAGAGATTCCAGCGCCGCGCCACTTGCAGCCGCCGGGGTGGTCCGTGTTTCCTCGTCCGGGCCCTCGCACATCCGGGCAGCACTCTCGTCCAACGTCGCAGCAGCAGCCGCACTCGGGGCATTTTCTTTCTGGCATTGAACATCCTCCTTCGGTCGATAATCCCTGCAGGCATCGCCAGCGGGACCCGTAATCTCGCAGTCACCGACTTCCCTCGGGTTCTCCCAGCAATGGGATGCGCAACCCTCATTTCCGCAGGTCGCGCACTGACAATCGCGGCACACGTCCGGCAAATTGGACGAAGCAGCTACTTTGTTTGTGGCATCGACCACTTCTGCGTTGGTCTTTGCAGCAGACACCGCCATCATACTGGCCAAATCCGACGGTTTCGGGGCGGCCACAGTTTCCTCTGCCGCAGCAGTGGCAGCAGCCGAAGAGGTAGGGACATTTGTGTCCTCACCTGCCTCCGAAGAAGCGCAGGGCGAATCGATAAGGTTTTCCTTATTGGCAGCCTTGGGATTGCACTGGAGCAAAGCTTCGATGCAGCGAGAAGGCACCTCATAATCATCGAGCTGGTGGAAGTCGGAAGTCTGAGCCAAAAAGTGCTCTCGCTCAAAATTCCATCTCTTGGGGCGTTCCTCTTGGTAGAGGTCCTCGGCGAACTGGCTGAGCAGCCACCTCTGTATATGGCTATCCCAAAACCAAAACGAGCCCTTGTAATATGCATACAGGCGGCCGGTGGCCTCATGTTTGCTGATGATGTAATCCATGTTCTCTTTCCTTTCCTGAGCCTTCGCCTTGCCCGCCTCGATGGCGGCCAGGATATGGGCTTTTTCCTCTTCGGGGTTTTTATCCAGCCGGTGCCCGTCTGGACCAAAGAAGCGTTCGATCAGAGCAGCCTTCGCGGCCATGCCCTTCTTGTTCTGCATCGGGTAAACGGACATGCCATAAAGCCCGCCGATAAACTCGGTGGCGCGGATCTTGCTGCGGTCAAAGCTGCAGCTGATTTCCTTGTCGGGAAATTGCTTGGCTGCCCAAGCGGTCACCCGGTCCAGGAAGTCATAATCCAGGCTGTAGATGTGCAGCACACATTTATCTTCGCCGCCGCCCTGGTAGTAGGTGGCATAGTCCAAGGACGGTGACATCCTGCATTCGTAGCCTTTGACATCGGTCACCATAGCGTGGCGGGCGGCGTCCCACTGGGTAGGCCCCCAGGGCAGCAGGTACGGGCAGCCTCTGCATCCGGCGGTGTCGCGGTTTCCGGTGTTGTCGGCGTTGGTGCTCTTGCGCACTCGACGCCCGCATTTGCAGATGTAGATAGTGGCCATATCAGCAGGCCTCCTCCCATGCGTCATGCTCTTCCAGCAGCCCAAGTACCCGGCCGACGTCTTCCTCATGGATGCTACAAGGATTCATCTGGTAATCGTGGCGGGTCACGATCACGGTCCCGTACAGGTGTTCACCGGTCGCCCGGCAGAAATAATAGCCCTCTCCAGCGAAGCACTCCTGTATCTCTTCGTCCACGAAGGCGAAGAACAGGCCCGCCGGGTCAATGCTCATGGCATACGGAGCCCCGGCCAGTTCAGCCTGTACGCCGTTGCTCAGCTCCACAATCTCCGGGTCCATCCCCGGGGTCAATTTAATTGCATACATACTCAATCCCTCCATTGATGAATCAGTTCACGGCTCACCAGAGCCACAAGCAATACGAAAAGCGCAAACACTGTCAGCGCAGGGGCTTTGTGGTAAAGCCACTCGATGCCTCCACACCCCAGCCACACGACCGCACCGAAAGCGGCGACCTGAGCTGTGCCGATCAGGGTTTGCAAAATCCATGCCAAGCATGTTACAATGGGGGTGCTCTTCGAGGCACCCCGCAAGGGGTTTCTGGCGTCCAGCTGCTGCAACAGCTGGGCGCTTTCTTTTTCTCATATAAAGAACCACAAGCTATGCTTGTGGGCGAATCTAGCACGAGCGTCGAACAGAAAAAATGCCCGTTTTAACTAAAGGAACATCAGACAACAAAGAAGAGCGTAA
>NZ_NFID01000024.1 GCF_002161595.1 Gemmiger sp. An50 | reverse complement strand
TTTTTATGGATGCGGATCAAGCGCAATGCTCCGCCTCGGGTATCCCCTCCCTGAGTAAAAACAGAGGGGAAATAGAATATGCGGGTATGGCGGAATTGGCAGACGCGCTGGATTTAGGTTCCAGTGGAGTGATCCGTGTGGGTTCGACCCCCACTACCCGTACCAATTTCTTGATTATAATTTGGAAGTGAATAAATGAAAAATTTTATTGATATAGAATTTCCAAAAGAAGCCGCAGACAATTACTATCAAAACCAGACAAAGGCTCAGATAGACGATTTTATATACATCGATAAAGAATGGTACGATCGTATATTTGAGCCAAGCACCTACTATATTCTCGGTTCAAAGGGAAGCGGTAAAACTCTCTATGCCGCCTATATGTGCGGAGGCATTCGCAAAAACACACTTTCCAAATCATATACTATTGATGTTGGTGACTACGGCAGATTAATTCGAATGAAAGTAGCTCATCATCTGGATTTTACCGAATATCTTACCATGTGGAAAGTAATTCTTTTGCAGAAGTTTTTGTTAGGAATTGATGCTGAAGAGATAACTTTTTGGGGAAGGACAAAAAATTTTAGAGAAATTCAGGATACAATTAGCGAGTTCTTTGGAGACGATGTTACAAGTGATTCATTTAATCCCGTAACTGTAATAGATAGTTTTTCCAAGCAAGCAGAGGTTACGCATTATATCAACAGTCAAGTAAACTTTGGCACCACTGAGCGCAATACACCGCTTTCCCTTTCGTATGGCGGCAACGCTCAAGACAAAATTGCCGAGCAAAACGGAAGCTCCATAGAACAAACAAGTTTAGTCTACAAGGATACATGGTTACGAGCGATAAATGCATTTCGAAAAACGATTGAAAAAGTCTCGTTGAAGTATAACCATTATCTATTCGTTGATGGACTTGACGTGCGTCCAGTCGGAATTGATCCAATTGAATATGGCGAGTGTATTGGTGCACTGGTTCGTGCTGTTTTTGAGTTAAACACTAAACTGCTGGGCAATATCAAGCGAAAAGATAAGTGCAATTTAAAAATTGTTGCACTTACAAGAACTGATATTTTTCTGAATTCAAATTTAGTGAATGTCACAAGTTGCATCAATGATAACTGCGTCGAACTGGATTGGACGTATAGCAACGAAAATGAATTCCGCTATTCTGCACTGTATAACATGATGAATCGTGTTTTGGGTTGGGATGGGCTAAGTGATAAGAAACCATCTGACATCTATTTAGGCTTTACTATGCCATACCCAAAGAACCGCCCCCTAAAAGCAGATATGTATATCCAACGGTTATCAAGATTGCGTCCGCGAGATATTGTAAAGCTGTTGCAATTAATTCAAGTACAGTGCAAAAAGCGAGGAATTGCAAACCCAAACTCCACACTTTTAGACTCTTCTGAACTTATCACTCAGTATTCTAATTACTATACAGACCAAGTAAAATCAGAAATGATGTTTAGATTTTCCAACGATACAATCAAAAGCATCTTTGAACTTGTAAAGACCATAAACACAGATATTATCGCGGAAAATAGATTTGAATCACTCTATAAACAACATTGCAGCCATTATCCCGCATTCCGTGACATCTTCAAGAATCATCGAGAGCTAATAGACTTTTTATTTTCTCTTGATGTCATTGGATGGACAGAGATAGTGGGTTACGAACGAAAAAATATGCATTGGCATTACCGTGAGGTAAAAGCAATTGATGAGACATACCAATTGCCGTGGGCGCGTTTTGATAACGCAGTTGATCCGCAATTGGTAATTCACAGAGGTGCATGTAAACATATTGTTGGCATTGCTAAGCGGTAAGTTTCTATTCCCTGTTTTAGCGGCCACTGTAGTGATTACTATTTATTTTTTCTATAATTATTTCATCAACTTGTTGTTCCAACTCCTGAATTCTTTTCTGCAACGATGAAATGTGGGTGTCGAGGATTGGTTTCCTCAACGCCCACATTTTTTGCTTCTGCTTCAGTTCCTTCTGTCCCTCGGCCATCCAGACCCGCATGGTCTGGGCAAACTCCTGCACCGCTGCATCCAGCACCTCCTCATGGATACGGTGAGAACTGCAATAGCTTTTCCCATTCCGATGGTAGCCCTTACAAACATACTCCACACGCTGCTTGCCGTTCCAGTACCGGATCATCGGTACAAAGGGGTTGCCGCATTCTTTGCAGAGAATCAGTCCGGCGTAGCGGTGTTTGGCCTTATTGCCATTGGCCGGGCGGGCCTGCGCTTTCAGTTTTTGCTGAGCTTTCTCCCAGGTGTCACGCTCAATAATGGCAGGAAAGAAGTTTTCGTGCCGGTACCACTCCGCCTGCTCCAATCGCTTCGCCTTGCCACTGTTGGTTTCAGACCGGTGGTTGATCAGCACCCCGGTATAGGCTTCCTCCACCAGGATGTTTTTTACACTCGCATACGTCCATACATAGCGCCCATCCTTGGTTTTGCTTGCCGCACAGACTTCTCTGCCGCATTGCTCCGCCCGGAGCTGCGCCGGCGTCTTTCGCCCCAGCGCATTGAGCCTGCGGGCGATTTCTTTTTGCCCATGCCCCTGTAAGTAGAGAGAATAGACCATCCGCACGGTTTCCGACGCCTCCGGGTGGAGTTCGATCGTATTGGTGTTTCGATCTTTCCGATAGCCAAAAGGCGGTGTGATCACAATACCTTCCCGCTGTTTCTGACGATACCCGGCCCGAATCTTTTTACTGATGTCCCTGGCGTAGTAATCGTTCATCAGACCACGGACGCCGATGATCAAATCATCCTCGTCGCGGAAGGTATCGATCCCTTCTGTCGCGGAGATCACCCGCACCTGATGTTCCCGCAGATAGTCAATAAACAATGCGGTCTGGGTCTTATGGCGGCCAAGTCGGGACAAATCCTTTACAATGACAGCGTCGATTTTATCAGCGTCCACAGCCGCCGTGAGCTCGTCCAGCCCACGGCGGTTGAACTTCATGCCGCTCACATTGTCATCGGAAGACTGTCCCACAATGGTGTATCCGTGCTGCTCGGCAAAGCCATGGCAGATCTCCTGCTGGTTCAGGAGCGAGTTCATCTTCTGATCATCATCGTTTGACAGTCGCGCATAGAGCCATACCCGCATCTGTTATCACCTATCCCGCATAGTAGTCACCATAAATGATTGCGCCCAGCCGGTCATAATCGAAATCCGCAGAGAGGATGGAGTCCGTTTGCTCCCCATTTTCGAAGATGTCCAGATGATCTCGGAAGGGCGCTTTCAGCCGGATCTCTAAATCCAGCTTACCATCCTCCTCATGAACAAGGATTTTTTCAACCAGCATTTTCAGATGTGCCTCCGACATTTTGCCGTCTTGAAGAATATCGTCGATCAGGCTGATGTCTCGCTTTAGCTTGGCCTGGCGGCTGCGAAGCATTTCTGAGATGTTCTGCAGTTCCTCGATCTGCTTTTTGGCTACCGCGATCTGTTCCTCACGCTTTGCGATCATTCGGTCATAGCGTTCCGCATTGATCTTGTCTCGGATGCGTTCCATCAAGATCACCTCCACTTCATCCTCCAGCAGGAGAATGTGTTCTTGCAGTTTGCTTATTTTGGCACTGGCCATGGAGGCTTTGGGCGTCCATTTTTCAATGAACCACTCCAGTCTTGACCAGTTTTCTTCGTACAGTTCCTTTGTCCGCAGGAGCTCTGCGCTGATCAGGCGATCCAACGCTTCCTCATCCACCATGTGAGAGGAGCAATATTCCTTGCCGTACCGATGGTAGGTGTCGCAGACATAGACCACCCGTTCACCGTCCTTCAGCTTAATCCGCTTGCCGACGAAAGTCCGGCCGCAGTCCTGGCAGCGCAGCAGGCCTCCGTACCGAAGGATACCCTTGTTGGTACCCGCCCGGGTATTTTTTGCTTTGCGCTCCGCAAGAAGTGTCTGCGCCAGTTCCCATGTCTCACGGGTCACGATCATCGGCAGATAGTTTTCATGGCGGAACTGCTCCTCCGGGTCGGTGAAGCGGAAGGTCTTATTGATTTTATTGCGCTCGCTCTTGTGGCAGATCAGCGTACCGATGTAGCTCTCATCCTTAAGGATACGACCAACCATCGTCGCGTCCCACAGATATTTCTTGAGAATCCCATCCTGCGTATTAGGCAATCGCTTGTTTAACAGCTCCATCTGCATGAGCGCGGGCGTTTTTCTTCTCTGTTCGTTCAATGTGTGGGCAATGGCTTTCATGCCACTGCCTCCGGTATAGGCGGAGAAAATCATGCGGACAGTTTCGGCGGCTTCCTCAACAACGACGACCTTTTTGGTGTTCTTGTCCTTAAAATATCCGAAGGGCGGAATAGTCACGATGCCCTCCTTTTGCTTCTGCCGATAACCGGTTCGCACACGCCGACTGCCATCACGGGCGTAGAAGTCGTTGACCAGTCCCTTGAAGCCAATGATGAGATCATCGTTCTCGTTAAAGGTATCGATGTTTTCCGTTGCGGACAGGACCCGCACATTGCGCTCACGGAGGTAGTCAATGAAGAGTGCGGTCTGTGTCCGGTGCCGGCCAAGGCGGGACAGATCTTTGACGATGATGGCTTCAATTTCCCCTGCCTCGACCACCTCATAGATTTTGTCGATGCCCTCACGGTTGAAGTGCATACCGCTGACATTGTCATCGAAGGATTCGCCAACCACTTGGTGGCCATTACTGACCGCAAAGTTGTATATGATTTTTCTCTGGTTATTCAGAGAATTAAGTTCTTCATCCTCATCTCTGGACAAGCGGTAATAGAGCCAGACTTTCATAATCGTTCCTTTCCGCTATGGTGTGCCGATTATTCACGACACACCATAGCACACAAGTTTTTGAATAGCTATCAAAACCAATCAGGCCGCTTCATTTTCTACCTTACCAACAGAATCAGCAGGCTGATTTGTGTACGGATCATCCACAGATAGATAGTCGTGGATCATCATTTTCAGGAAGTGATCGAACTGGTCATCCGTCCCCACATAGGAATACATGACACTTTTGATGTTGGATTCTTTTTTCTTTCTACCCATAGCGTTCCTTTCCCCCGAAACCAATTCGGGCAATAAAAATAGCAGACCGTCACATGGTCTGCTGCCAAGTTTGTTCTTCTTCGTGATCGTCCTGGGCGTGGCCCTGGGCGATTTTCTTTTGCTGCTTCTTACGGAGCGTTTTCCTGTCTGTATGCGGGTGCATTGTGGTACTGTCCATCACGGGAGCATCAGACTGAGATTGCTCCAGACGGTATCCAAGCCCCACCACAGCAGAAGCAATGCTGCTGTCCCCATCAGCAGGACCGCCCATGTGGGACCATCCAGGTGCGACAGCCGCAGTCTGGGCAGTCTGATGCCGGGCAGAGAAAAACGCTTCTCGTTCCGCTTCCCAGCCTGTTCGTTCATCTGCTCCAGATGCTTCACCGCTTTCAGCAGCTCGTCCATCTGCGTCCGGGTCGGGAGCTGCGCCAGCAGTTCGCTGACTTTCTTGAGATAGCCAGTCTGTCTCTCGGTGTGATACCCCAGTGTGTAGAGGTCGCTCTGCAGATCCTCCCACTCCGCTTTCGTGGGATGCACTTCGGGAGGCGGTGTCAGCTCCTGTGCCGGGGGCTGCGGCGTGGTCTGTACCATCTGCGCTGGTCGGTTCTTCTCCAACAGCTCGTCCATGGATAATTTCTGCTCTGATCCTGAATTCATATTCCATATTCTCCTTCAGATATTTGTCCCCAAACAGCAGGCGGTCTCGGCACTGCCAGCCGCTGGGTGCGGTGTAGGTGATATTCCGTCGGGACGCTTCCCAACGTACCTTGTAGCCCTCGCTCTCCATCAGCGCAATGAATTCCTCACGGGTGGAGGCGTGGCGCATACAGTCGTTGATGAGATTCATGAGCTGCAGCTTCTTGCTCTGGCCACGGGCGGCCGTGTGATACTCGCCGATGGACATCGTCTTGGTCTTCTCTTTCCTGTCCGTGGGGTTGAACACAGGGAGAGAAAACTCCATGCAGACCTGATCGTTGCGCTGCCGCAGTTCCTGGAGCTGCTCCTTTGCGATGTGCAGTTTCTTTCCCGTATCGAAGTTGACCGAGTTGATGAGGAAGTGCGAATGGATGTGTTCCCGGTCTGTGTGGGTGCAGACCAGGACTTCGTATCCCTCATAGTACTCAGCCAGCTTCAATGCCGCCGCATGAGCGGTGACCGGATCGACCGCTTCGCCTTTCGGGAAGCTCTGCACCATGTGGTAGAACAGCACGCCATCCGTTTTGTGATGCAATCGTTTGGTGGTCATGAAGTCCGCGTAGACAGATTCCGGCTGGCAGTTGATTCCTGTAATCAACTGCCGCCCCTCGAACTCAGTTTTCTTGTTCTGCATGGTGTATCGCATCACGGCTCCCATGCATCCTGTGGTCTGGCCCCGCTTGTAGTTGGTGAAGCTGATGATCGCCATTCCTCACCACCGCTTTCGTTCCAGGATCAACCGGACAGCAGCGCAGAGTTCAGAGAACGCCTGGCGTACGCCGTCCAGATTGACCACCGTGACGCGTCCCATGTGCGCCAGGGTGACAAGCTGATTTAGATTTCTGCCGATGGACTTCAGCTCCTTGAGCACTTCTTTCAGTCCATCGATGACCACCACCTGCTTTCCCAGACAGCAGGCCGTCACATAGTCGCTCATGGACATCCCGGAGCGTTTCGCCAATTCCTTAATGGCCTCCCGGTCTGCGGATGCCATCCGGGTGCTGAATTTAATATCCTTTTTCATGTGGTTTCCTCCAGTCTTTCGTAAAAATGGGGTGTGGGGCAACGCCCCGCAAATAAGCGGAAGGCGGGCGGCGGCTGTGCCGACGACCAGACAAACGCGATGCTGGCCACCTCCAAGGAGGTGATTTCCCTGCGCCGGACACCCACGCTCCTCCTTCGGCCACAAACGGCCCAACACGGCGTTTTTCTTGCTTTGCGGGGGTTTACTCGCCATACTCGAAAATCGCCCGCAAATCGCTGCACAGCGCCCCGGCAGGGTCAACAGGGTCGACCGCCGGGACACCCTGGGCATCGTCACTTTCGGCACGGTGCAGCTCAATGAGCCGCCTTCCGTTGCTGCGGCGCACCACAGCCGAAATGCCGATTTTCCTTAGTGCGTCAAGGTTTTGCAGAATCTGTCGGGATACTTTCTTGGGTGACATGCGTTCCACACCCACAGGGTCGATTCGTTCAGACAGCTCCGTGGGAGTGCCGATAAATTCGCTTCGGTCGCCCATCAGTTCAGAGAGAAGATAGACGATGCGATCGCCCAGCAGCTCCGGTTGTGTCCGGCTGTCCGACACCAGCTCCCACACATTTTCACCGTTTCGCTCCAGTGTCAGCTCCCGGTATTCAATGTCACGGCCAATGCAGGAGAGTTTCGCTCTGCCGCTGCCCCGCCGTTCCTCCACCAGTGTGAAGCTGGAATCCACCGCACCGCTGATGGCGGTGGTCCCGGAGATGCGGTTGAACACATCGTCGGCGGTTTCCTTGCGCAGATGATGGATCAGCAGGATGGCGATGCCGTGGGTATCTGCGATCCGTTTCAGTGCAGAGAGGTCGCGGTAGTCGTTGGCGTAGGTGTTATCGTAGTTGGTCCCTCGGATCATCTGCAGCGTGTCGATGATGACCAGCACCGTGTCAGGGTGTTCGTCAAGGAAGGTGCGGAGCTGTTCCTCCAACCCTTTGCCCAGAATGTCGCTCTGGGTCGTGAAGTGGGCATTGGCGGGGGCATCCTCCGTGATCTCGAAGAGCCGGTTCTGGATGCGGAGGGTGGAGTCCTCCAGGCAGAGATAGAGCGTAGTGCCTTGCTTCACAGACATCCCCCAGACCGGTTCGCCCTTGGCCACCATGACGGACAGCCACAGGGCCAGCCAGGATTTGCCCACCTTGGGAGAACCGGCAAGGATGTGCAGCCCCTGTGATAGCAGCGTGTCCACCACGAAGTTGAGCGGCGTCAGCGGCAGGCTCATCAGGCTCTCGCCGTCGATGGTTTGCAGTCGTTTTGTTTTACTCATAGGATCATCCCCTTGTAAAAAGATAAGGACAGAGACCACGCGGCCACCGCGGCTCTTGTCCTTTCACTTGATTATTGGGGGGATTTTGATAAAATGAGAATATCGCAAGACAGGCCGAAAACAGATATAGGACAGAGGAGGTGGCCCTATGCCACTGGGGATCAGGCAGAACAACAATTTCCTTCACCTGACAATGGATGTCTGGCAGAATCAGATCTTTTTCAACGAGACCGTCTACCCGGCCGGCCACTTTGCCGCCGAACTGTTGAATGTCCCCGAGGAGACCATACGGGAACTGGTCACCCACGGCGGCGCCATCAGCCATCAGGTGGAGACCCTGGCCTTGGCCGGGCGAGGTGAATTTATCAACCTGCTGGAGGGGACCCGCGCCTCTCTGGAGAAGCTGCTGGATGCCCTGTGGCACTGTCCACCGTACAGCTTGATGGACAAAGCGCAGGAACAGCATACATTGGAGGTGCTGTTTTCCCCAGCATCCCACAACGACCTGCTGAAGCCGGCTTCGCCCGCCCGGGAATTTTTCTTCCGCTATCTGGTGGCTGCCTTCAGCATCCCCCTGGGCATACAGCACTTCGCTGTGGCGGCTCGATATTTTGAGGAGGGCTATCTGCGGCGGCTGAAGAAGCGGACGGAGACCTTCTTCGCCATGGCCGCCTACGACTGCTTCAACAGCGAATGGTTCTGGGATATGATGCGGGATTTGCCGGTGCCGGATGTTGAGCCATTCACCATCACACCGAAGCTGAGATCCTCCTATGTCTTTGCCCGACACCCGAAACAGGAAAAGGAAACCGTATTTGTGAACCGGTATTTCTTTGACCATGCCATCAGCTTCTACATTTTTGACCTGATGAACGGACTGCAGCACGGCCATGCCCCCAGCCGGTGCTGTGGCTGCGGGACATACTTTCTCACCACCAACGGCCATACGCCAAAATACTGCGATGGCATTGCGCCCCAGGACCCCCGTATGACCTGCCGGCAGTACGGCGCTATGATGCGGCAGAAGGAGCAAAACAAACAGCACCCTGTCTACCGCCTGTTCACCACCCGCACTAACACCATCCGCAAGCATCACCAGAGAGGAAAGATCTCCGACGAGCTGCGCGATAAAGCGCTGTATGTGGCGGAGAGGCTGCGGGATAAGGCGCTCATGGATAACGACTATGCCGCCAGCGGCTATGCGCACGACATGGAGCAGGAAGCGATCTATGCCCAGGCGAGAGTGCGCCTTGCCCGGGAGGAGAAGCCGTGAGTATGTACCGCTGCGACGATCTCTGTCCAAGCAACGAGGAGCTTGCCCTACGGATACAGAATGGCGATCCGCAGGCCGCACCGCTCCTGCTTTCCCATAACGAGGGATATCTGACCATGCTGGCCGCAAGCTACTGCGAGCAGTTTTCTCAGGACTTTCTGGTGGACGACCTCAAGCAGGAGGGTGCGCTGGCGCTGCTGGACGCGGCGCGGCGGTTTGACCCATCCATGGGGACCAAGCTGCTGACCTATGCGACCTCCGCCATCGAGACGGCCATGCGTGACTGCGCCGCCCAGGGTTCTTTCTCTCTGTCGCTCCCGCTGGACCGTTACCGCCAGCTGCGCCAGGTGGCTTTCCTCTATGCCACCCATGAGCGAGATGTCGAAACGGATCTACTGCCGGCCATTCAGGAGAAGCTGACGGTCTCTGCCAAAGTCGCCAGGCGTCTGCTGGAAGAATACCGCACCGTGTTTCAGGTTGAGTGTTTGGGCGAAGGCGTCTTTGACCTGGGGTATGGCGGCGACCCGGCCAGAGCCTATGACCGTTCCATGCGCCGGACGCTGCTCCTCCAGCGCATGGAGGAAGTGCTGAGCCCCAGAGAACTGAACTTGGTACGCTGCTATCTGGGGATTGACCAGCCCAACGAGCAGAGCATGACCTTTCAGGAGCTGGCCATCCGGCTCAACTACAACGGCCCCAGCGGTGCGGAGAAAGCGTATAAGGCCGCCATCCGGAAACTGAGAAAGCAGTTGAACGGCGGCACTTACGGTCAGTGGCTCTTTATCCAGAAGTTGATACAAGACACCCGCCGTGAGGCTTGCAAGGCAAAGGAATACTGTTCACCTCAAGTCACTTGGCCGGATAAACAGCAAGCATCCAAGGATTTCTGGGTAAGGTCACTGCGCTGAACTGCGTGTATCACATCCTCCAGCAATCGTGCGAACAAGAAGAACTTTGACAGCAGCAGAGCCTTACTTCCTCCGCTTTGTGCACTTGGTTTGAACGCTCAAAAGCAAAAGAGCACCTCTCAATATATTGCGACTTGCTCTTGAGAAAGTGTTTTGAGCAGAATATAATAAATATGATAGATTTTGAATTCTGCGGTCGGGAGGTTGTATCCATGTCAGTATCCTACAACAAACTTTGGAAACTTTTGATCGACAAAAAAATGACTGCTTCCGATTTGCGAAAAGCCGCTAATGTTGCGCCAAACACAATGACCAAATTGCGCAGAGATGAAGATGTTTCCCTTGATGTTTTGGGACGCATCTGTGCTGTATTGAACGTAAATATCGGAGATATTATGGATTTCATTTTTGATGATCAAAAGGAGTGTTAATGCATGGAAATCATCCCTGATAACCGTTCCTTGAACGAAAAAGCAAAAGATTCAGAATGGTATGCGTGGATACTCCTTTTTTATTTACTCCAATCAGACTATCCAAATCAGCGTTTGTGGGAGGAGTTTTCACACGACATCGTTTATAAAAACAGATTCTCATCAAGCAGTGATGTGTTGAAGGAAATTCTTAACAAGGCCGATGATGTGGAGTATATTGTGCCAAAAGGTACTTTCTTTTTCAGGGCACGCAAATACGAAAAATCACCTTACGAAGAGTTAATACGCGAGTTCTTGAAAAACAACAACACACCAGAGGATGAAACAGAAAAGCAGTTGGATCAATTCCGCACAGTTCCAGACTTATTCTTCCGTGCCCTTTTCCCCGACCTATATTCTGTAAGCAAAGATTTTCCGCTTAAAACCCTTCATCCCATAAAGACCGCATTTGAAAACTGGGAAAACAGGCAGTTCAAAGGTTTTGATGCCGATGGCTCCGGCGCTCCGAGCTGTGACAGCATCAAGGCCGGAAGGGCAAACCCTGATTTCATACGCTATCTTTACCTTGCAGAAGATGCTGATACTGCTTGTTATGAAATGCGCCCGATTATTGGACAGTACATCAGCGTAGCAACTTTCCAAACGACAAAAGATCTGAAGCTATATGATTTAACCCGCCGTTTTCCAGCAAAATTTGAAGGTCCCAAATATGAGGCACCGAGTCTGTTTGATTGTATCAGCGATCATTTCTCTATGCCAAACGCTGATGATCCGCGAAAATACATTCCCACGCAATTTCTTACGGAGAAAATTAAAGAGTTGGGATTTGACGGTATCCGATTCCGCAGCTCACTGAAAGAAAATGGTGTGAATGTTGTTGTATTTCAACCAGAATCCTGTGAGGCGTTGTCATCTGATCTGATTCAAATAGGAAAAATAAATATTGGCATTCAGCCATTTGACCCTTGCCGTCCTAACAAAGGGACCGAAGAAATCAGTTGACACCGATTACGCAAATTTGCCAAGTTATATAGAATTTCTCAGGTTTCATATGATCTGAATTAGGAGGAAGAATCATGGCACGGCCGAAAAAACTGACCGAAGCTGAAAAAATGCGCGATGTAGAGGCGTATACTCACGATGATAAAAAACGCACCAACAACCCACCAGTGGGTATGGCCCAGCATGATAAGGCAGAAGAAAAAATAAAAACCTATCAGTTTGACCCACATCTTGACCCCACGCTCCAGTGGGCGGGTAAAGCCGAGGGCACCAGTTTTGAAGTGCCCACATCTTCTATCCATATTCACGAGTCCATCAAGCCACACAGCATTATTTCCCATGTTATGAAGGAGTATTCCGAGGCCTTGGAAGGACAACTTGTGGGGCAGCAGTCCATGTTTGAAGCGGAAACCCCTGCTGAGCGGATGCGCCGCCGCCGGGAGTCCATCGAGTTTTACCAACATGGCGTCAACTGGACCAATCGGATGATCGCCGGAGACAGCCTGGTAATCATGAATTCTCTGCTGGAGAAAGAGGGCATGGCCGGGCAGGTACAGATGGTGTATATTGATCCTCCCTATGGCATCAAGTACGGCTCCAACTTCCAGCCCTTTGTGGATAAACGGGATGTGAAGGATAAAAAGGATGAAGATTTGTCCCAGGAGCCGGAGATGATCAAGGCCTTCCGGGACACCTGGGAATTGGGCATTCACTCTTATCTTACATATCTGCGAAATCGACTGCTGTTGGCACGGGAACTGCTGGCAGACAGCGGCAGTGTATTTGTGCAGATTAGTGATGAAAATGTACATCACATCCGGGAATTATGTAGCGAAATATTTGGAGAAAACAACTTTGTTTCCCTGATTCCATTTAAAAAAACCAGCGGAAAGTTATCCGCTGGCTTAGACAATGTTAATGATTATATTATTCAATATGCAAAGGACAAATCTTTTTTGAAGTATCATCAACTGTATCTGCCTCAAGTTGATGAGTTTAGCCTGTATACATGGATTAAAACTGCTGATGGCAACGAGCGGAAACTTACATCTGAAGAAAAACGAAGTCGAATAATACCGCAAGGAAGTGTTTTGTTCAGAACAGCTGCGTTGACATCGCAAAGCGGTGGTGACAACTCCAGTTTTGGGGTACAGTTTCAAGGCAAAACTTATTACCCAGCAGCCAATACTTATTGGAAAACAAATGAAAAAGGAATGGAAAACTTAATTGCCAGAGACAGAGTATGTGGCATTGGGAAAACACTTGCATACAAAAGGTTTTCCTCTGATTTTCCGGTTCGTCGATTAACCAATTGGTGGGATGACACGATCCAGAGCACGTTCGCAACAGAAAATATTTATGTCGTACAAACATATACAAAAGTAATTCAACGCTGTATGCTCATGACCACTGACCCCGGTGACTTGGTTCTGGATATTACCTGTGGCAGTGGTACCACTGCTTATGTAGCCGAGCAGTGGGGCCGCCGCTGGATCACCTGCGACACCTCCCGTGTGGCCATCACACTGGCGAAGCAGCGTCTGATGACGGCCACCTTTGATTACTATAAACTGGCCCACCCAGAGCAGGGTGTGGGCAGCGGATTTGTCTATAAGACTGTACCTCACATTACCCTGAAATCCATCGCTAATAATGAACCGCCCGCAACGGAAACCCTGTATGATCAGCCGGAGATCGATAAGGGCAAGGTCCGTATCACCGGGCCCTTCACCGTGGAAGCTCTGCCTGCTCCCGTAGTAAAGCCACTGGATGATGTGAGTGATTGGGACGAGGACTCCACGGCCAAACAGACCAGCTGGCGTGACCAGCTGCTGGCCACCGGCATTATGGGTCGGGGCGGCAGCCGTTTGGAATTCAGCCGTGTGGAACCCCTATCCGGTACCAAGTTCCTGCAAGCCGAGGCAGAAACCAAGGAGGACGTACCCCGCCGTGCGGTCATCTGCTTTGCCGGGGAAACGAAACCCATGGACTCCCGCATGGTGTCTATGGCTCTGGATGAAGTGGAAACCCTGCGCCCTTCTCCCAAGCTGATTATCTTTGCTGCTTTCCAGTTTGATCCGGAAGCTGCTAAGGACATTGACGAACTGAACTGGCCTGGCCTTACGGTGCTGAAAGCACAGATGAATACAGACCTGATGACCGACGATTTGAAGAAAAAACGTTCTTCCGACCAATCCTTCTGGCTGGTGGGACAGCCGGATGTAGAGTTGATTCCCGATAAACGCAGCAAAACCCGTTACAAGGTCAAGGTAAACGGGTTCGATTACTACGATGTAAAAAAAGGTACAGTAGAGTCCGGCAGCACTGCTCGCATTGCCATGTGGATGTTGGATACAGATTATGACGGAATGTGCATTGAGCCCAAGCAGGTCTTTTTCCCCATGGGCGGCAAGAAAGACGGCTGGAACAAGCTGGCCAAAACGCTGAAAGCAGAGATTGACCCCGACCTGATTGAAAAATACGCCGGCAACGAGTCTCTTTGGTTTACAGTACAGCCAAACACTCAGATTGCAGTAAAAATCATCGATGACCGTGGAATCGAAAGTTTGAAAGTGATAAAGGTAGGTGATGAATAATGGCAGGTATTGATCAGCTTATTATCAACTCCGCTTTTCGCGAGCCTGCGCATCACTGGAAATACGACCTGAATGGTCAAACTTTCGTAAAGGAGCCTGGGCGGAGACCTGCTGGTTATTTCATCGCCGGCCAGGGTTCCAACCAATACAATGACATCGGGCAGTTTATTGAACTGCCTCTGGTAAATAAAATCCGCCCCCGTGTAAAAGCATGGCGGCAGGCAGGTTATCCCGGTGTAACAGGTGTAACTCAAAAACTGCTGGATCACTGGAATGATAAAGATGCCCGGCAGTATCAATTCTTTTTCTGCCAGATGGATGCCATTGAGACTATTATCTGGCTTACGGAAGCACCGGAAGCCGATAAGGTCGGTATTGAAATTCCCGGTGATGGGGGGGTATTCCGCCGAATCTGCACCAAGTTATGCACTGGCGGCGGAAAGACCACAGTTATGGCCATGCTGATTGCCTGGATGGTATGTAACAAAGCTACCTATCCTCAGGACAAACGGTTCTCCAAAAATGTGTTCATTGTGGCTCCCGGCTTAACCGTCAAAAGCCGTTTGCAGGTGCTGCAAACCGGTGGCGAGGATAATTACTACACGCAGTTCAATGTGGTGCCCATCGGTTTGATGGACAAGCTGCGCCAAGGCAAAGTCTTAATCACCAACTGGCAGGCGCTGGCGTGGGACAGTGAAGAAGCCATCAAAAAGCGCAGAAGCGTAGATAAACGGGGTGCCAAAAGTGACGAGGCCTATACCCGTGAAGTGTTGGGAGAGATGGCTAACGCGCAAAATATTCTGGTAATAAACGATGAGGCGCACCATGCGTGGCGGAAAAATCCCGAAAATAAGGGGAAACTGACAAAGGAACAGAAAGAAGCGGAGCAAGAGGCCACGATTTGGATTAGCGGGCTGGATCGCATCCACAAAACCCGAAGTATTTTAACTTGCTATGATTTTTCGGCTACTCCGTTTGCTCCTTCCGGCAAGAAAAACGACGAGGAAGCTCTGTTTGGATGGATCGTCAGTGACTTTGGATTGAACGATGGCATTGAGTCCGGTCTGGTCAAAACACCACGTGTTGTCGTGCGGGATGATGGGATGCCGGATGCCGCAACTTTCCGCTCCAAGTTATATCACATCTATGCAGATGAAACAGTAAAAGACGATATCAATCGTCCGGCACCTCCGGAAGAGCCTCTGCCCGATTTGCTGACCCAGGCTTACTATCTTTTGGGCAAGGACTGGCAGGTTCTGTACCAAGCATGGAAAGAAGCCGGCGCTGTTGTTCCTCCTGTGATGATCACGGTAGCAAACCGGACTGAAACGGCAGCTCGTATCAAGTATGCCTTTGATCACCAGCGAATTCCCGTTCCGGAATTGTGTGTGCCGGAGTTGACCATTCACATCGACTCCAAAACTATGGATGAAGCGGAGGGCACCGTTGCACCTGACCACGGTGATACCGATGAAGATGGCGGCGAGCGGAAATTGAGCAAAAAAGAAGCTGCCGCCATTTTGCGCGAAACGGTGGATACAGTTGGTCAACGTGGCAAACGGGGCGAGCAAATCCGAAATGTGATTTCTGTTGGTATGCTATCGGAAGGCTGGGATGCAAAAACGGTTACCCACATTCTTGGCCTGCGTGCTTTTTCCAGCCAGTTGCTCTGCGAACAGGTAGTTGGCCGTGGATTGCGCCGCACTTCTTATGATTTGGCAGAAGGCAGCGATATGTTTACGGCGGAATATGTAAATATTTTCGGCATTCCCTTTACCTTCCTCCCTCATGAGTCTGATGAAACCGGAGCAGCGCCAACTACGCCACCCAAAACACAGGTGGAATCATTGCGGGACAGGATGAACTATGAAATCAGCTGGCCCAACATTGTCCGCATTGATCGAGAATTCAGGCCTAAATTATCTGTAGATTTGAGTAAAATCGAAACACTGGTACTGGAAGCTTCGGATACTCGTCTGCGTGCCGACCTTGCCCCCATCATTGACGGCAAAACAGATTTAACCAAATGTACAGAAATCGATTTGCAAAAACTTGACGCAGAACTTCGAATGCAGCGTATCGTTTTTGAGGCCTCTGGACAAGTTTATGATCTGATGAAATCAGCCTGGAAAAGCGAGGGAACGAAATACGCTTTGCTTGGACAGGTGATTCGCCTTGTTGAAGAATATCTGAAATCCGGTGCTATCGTCATCAATCCCCCTTTGTTTAACACAGATCCTGTCAGACAGCGCATCATCTATATGATGAATATGAATAAAATCGTGCAGCATCTGTGGGGCTTTATCAAACTGGAGCAAACAAAACGAATCGTCCCTATTTTTGATGCAAACAAACGGGTACGGTCTACCAGTGATATGCCAACCTGGTTTACAAGCAAACCCTGCTATATCACCAAGCATTCGCAAATCAGCCACTGTGTGTTTGACAGTACCTGGGAGTCAACCGAAAGCTATGTATTGGAGAAAAACCCTCATGTTACTGCTTGGGCCAAGAATGACCATTTGGGGTTTGAAATTCTGTATGTATTTGATGGCGTAGTTCGAAAATACACTCCCGATTTTCTTGTTAAACTGGATAATGGTAAGACACTGGTTCTGGAAACAAAGGGGCAAGAGACCCGCAGAGACAAAGAAAAGCGCAAAGCACTTGCCGAATGGATAGCAGCTGTAAATCAATGCGGTGAATTTGGCATTTGGTGCAACGATGTATCCTATAATGTGGCAGATGTAGATGGAATTATCCAAAAGCATTTAGAAAACTCTCAACTGGGGATACAGCCGCAAAACGTACGTCTCTACATCGAGGCCTATGACCCAACACGAAAAATGCTGTTCCTCGATTTTATGGAGGCGCGGGATTTTTTGCTGTATAAATTTCACGAAAACGTTGCGCTGGACTATAGATTGGAAGAGGGAACCCCAACAATTCTTGTATTTGAGGGAATTGCGCTGGAGACAGAAGAACCTTTGGACGGCATGGTAGTTGAGGTCACATATGAGGATCTATGGTCTGCACCAGGACAATCGCCTGTAGAAGACTCTGATTTGATTTCGACCCGTTATACAGATAGCGCAGCTAATTTTATGCTCAAGGCCATACAGAATCGACGGGAAGTAAGGAATCACGAAATCAAATCAATTCCAACTACGTGGAAAGGTACGCCAGCATCTTTGGAAAACTTAGGCTCCGACTTTTCATTAAGTGTTATGTGTGTCGGTCAGGGAAGCTGGAATGAAATTTTTGACACGGCGGGAAACTATACTATTTTTGATTGCGGAACATTTCTTTCAGCAAGCAGTCAGGAACGTGCTGAATGCCTTAAACAAAATGGAGGACTTGTCAAACCTTCCGCTAAAGTTACAAGCCTCATTATCAGCCATTGGGATTGCGATCACTATAATCTGCTGCGAAATATTAGCGATACAGAATTGTCGCAACTTGGAACAGCGCATTTTCCAAACCAGTTAGTTTCTCTTACAAGCTTGGATATTGCGAAACGTATTTATAAGTGCTGTCAGAAAACGGAAGCAATTGTTCCCCCCCGCAGCAGCCAACGTTCCAGCCGGTTAAAAAACTATTGTCACGGGCAGCGTTACAGATTGTACATTGGCGAAGCAAGGAAATCCTTAAATCATTCGGGTACAGCCTTGGAGGTGCACAGCAAAAAGGAATGTGCCCTGCTTACGGCAGACCATACCTATAAGCAAATATTTGAGGATATGTATCCAAATACAGATAAAGATTTAATTTTAAATATGGTGGTTCCGCACCATGGCGGAAACGCCGGACAAATGCCCTCTCCAATTTATATCTGTAAACCCGGAATTGCAATCATATCCACAGATGGAGTCAGTTATGGTCATCCCCTACCAAAGGTAATGAACCGCTTGAAAACGGAAGGCTTTCAGATTTATCGTACAGATGTGATCGGAACAAACATCACACTTACATTGTAAAGGGAGCATCGTTAATTTCTTGCTCTAACTGTGGATTGCTGTAAACAATATATCACTAAGGTGACATCACCTTTAGGGTCCAGTGTCCAAGACGTGCAGGTTCAAGTCCTGTTATCCGCACCAAAAAGCCCAGCCGGTTGGCTGGGCTTTTTTCTGTTCGTTTTGCGCTTTGTCTGTAAAATGATATAATGAAAGTAGGCAGGAAGTTTCCACACGTCCAAATGAGGTGAAGTGCTATGAAAAGAGCTATCGCTTTTGTTCTTACCGTTCTATTGGGCATCGTTTTGACCGGATGTGCCCGGACCGAACATATTGCCCTTGCTTTCACTGCTTCTGACGTGGAAAGTGTAGAGATCTTTCACTACGTTATACCCGCCGATGCAGAAAAGAAGACTGTTACACAGCCAGAGGACATTGCCGGTCTGGTGGATACATTTGAGGGCCTCTCGGTAACGGACAAAAAAACCGAGCCGGTGGCTGGCGGCTCAACCACCAGTTTCCGCTTCCGGCTTTTTGACGAAACGGTTTACGATATCGTATATTCTTCCATTGCTGTTAAATCCGGGCGTATCCGCACAACCAGCACCGGGCAGGACTTTTTTACCTCCGCGGACATCGAAGCCAGTTGGAGCAACTGCGATTATGAAGCCGTGCCCGCAGCAGAGAGCGAACTGCCGGTTCTTTCCTGACAGCAAACAACCCTATCACACGCAAAATTCCCCTTAAAGTTCTTGTATATGCTCGATACCACTGTTAAACAGCTGAATCTATTCCAGAGTTACTCCGTTTTTCCGGAAATTACTTTTTGACCATTTTTACAAATGAAAGCCGGCGCAAAGAGAAGTCTTTGCGCCGGCTTTCATTTTGCTTCGAGGGAGATAACGTGCATGGACAACAGCACAAATTGATTCTCTTACAAAAATCACCCGGTCACCGCAAACCAGACCAGCAGTGCAGCCCCGACAAGTCCTGTGCCGGTCCCAACCCAGGCATAGGGCTTGTCGCCATACGGATTATATTTGTAAAACAACTGGGCTGCCGCACCAAGAAACAGCAGTGACAGACTTCCCTTCCATGCCGGATTCCCCTTCACAAGGCACAGCACTGTAAGCACCTGGGTGGCTGCAATCATAAAATTCAGCCCCGCACTTTTGGAGCTGGTATCGATCTGCTTGTCCCGCTCCTTCTTCACCGGCGTGTCTGCCGTTCTTTGCTTCATAACAAATCCCCTTCCTGCTTTATCAAAGCCGCGCAGAATCCTTTGCAGTCTCTATTGACCTTCTTCTATTCGATATGCCAACATCTTATTCCCATCCTGCTCTGTTGTCAAGAAACCGCCGGAGACCGCTGCGCCGGTCCCATAAGAAAATCGCAAGAAATTTTGCAGAAAATCGCAGGATTTCCGAAAGGGAAAGCAAACAACCGGCGCGCCTTGTTCTGATATGATTTTTGCATCCGAACAAGTTTTTTTCGGGAGGTTTTGAAATGAAACGAATTTTGATTTTCTTTGGTGGCTGTTCCACCGAGCACGGCGTATCCCTTCAATCTGCCCACGCTGTGCTGACCCACATGGACCGGTCCCGTTATTCGCCTGTTCCGGTGGGCATCACCCGGGAGGGGCGGTGGCTGTATTATACCGGCGATCTGGACGCTATTCCCGACGGTCGCTGGCAGGACGGCCCCTGTGTTCCCTGCACGTTGTGCCTGGACCGGGGAAGCAGAACCCTTCTTCTGCTGGACGGAAGCGGGGACAAGCTTTGCTTTGACGCCGCCTTTCCAGTACTCCACGGCAAAAATGGCGAGGACGGCACCATTCAGGGTCTTCTGGAGCTGGCCGGGGTTCCTGTGATTGGATGCGGGGCGCTTTCCTCTGCTCTGTGTATGGACAAGGACCGTTCCCACAAGCTTGCGGCGCTGGCAGGGGTAAGAGTTCCCCGCAGCGCAATGTTTCCTCGCGGCACAAACGCGGACGAGCTGCAGCGGGCCGCACAGTCGCTGGGGTATCCCCTTTTTGTGAAGCCGGTACGTGCCGGGTCCTCTTTTGGCGTCAGCATGGTTCGCGCACCGGAAGAGCTAGCCAAAGCGGCAGCGTGCGCGTTTGCCAACGACCGGGAGCTCCTGCTGGAAGAGGCCATTCCCGGCTTTGAGGTGGGCTGCGCCGTGCTGGGCACCGAATCGCTCACCGTTGGCGCAGTGGATGAGATCGAGCTTTCGCAGGGCTTTTTTGATTTTGAGGAGAAGTACACCCTGAAAACCTCTGCCATTCACTGCCCTGCCCGGATTTCCGCTGAAAAAGCCGCGGAAATCCAGCAGGCGGCCAAAACCATCTACCGGGCTTTGGACTGCAAGGGCTTTGCCCGGGTCGATCTGTTCCTCACGCCGGAGGGAGAAATCATCTTCAACGAGGTGAACACCATCCCCGGCTTTACCGCCCACAGCCGGTACCCCAACATGATGCGGGCCGCCGGGCTGGATTTCACCACGCTGATCAGCCGCATCATTGAAACCGGGGTGAACGTATGAGCCGCCCTCCGCAAACCGGCCCGCTGCTGCTGGTGAATGCCGGTCACCCGCTTGCCCTCTCTGACGCGCCGGAACTGGTTTGTGTGGACCCGCGCTGGCCGGAGGTGCAACTGGAGCGGCAGGCCGCCGGGCAGCTTCGTGCCTGCATCCGGGCAGTAAAGGGAGAGAACGCCATTGTTCCCGTATCCGGCTGGCGAAGCCTAGCACAGCAGCAGGCCATTTGGGATGACACCATGCGCCAGGAGGGCGAGGCCTTCACCCGCCAGTACGTGGCCTTTCCCGGATGCAGCGAGCACCAGACCGGTCTGGCCATTGATCTGGGGCTTGCCGTAGAAACGATCGATTTCATTCGTCCAAATTTTCCCCATTCCGGCGTGTGCAGCGCATTCCGGAAGCTGGCGGCCTGCTATGGCTTCGTTCTGCGATATCCGGCCGGAAAGGAATCCATCACCGGCATCGCCCATGAGCCATGGCATTTTCGGTATGTGGGCATCCCTCATGCCCAGTTCATGGCGAGTCAGTGCCTGGTTCTGGAGGAATATGTAGAGCTGCTGCGCCAGAAGCATTCCAAACAGCCGCTTTTTGTTCCGGCGGTGTCCCGCGTCTATCGCATCCGATCCTGCGGTGAGCCCTGCCGGGAGGATTTGGATGCCGCATCGGAGGGCCGCTGCCAGATCTCACCGGACAACTGCGGCGGGTACATCGTCACGGACTGGAGGTGAGGCGGCATGCCGTTCCGGGAATTTTTGACTGCCTGCTCCAAAGGGGACCAGATGGCCGTTTTCTGGCTGCTGTACCGCCTGCAAAACCGTGCCGAACACAAGCTGACCCGGGATTTCTGGACCTTTTTGCTCAACCGCTCCGCCCGTCGCCATGGCGGTTATGTGGGACCCGGCGCAGTGATTGCAGGCGAGCCGGTGCTGCCTCACGGCCTGCATGGAGTCTACATCTCCCGGTTTGCCGTGATCGGTACGGGATGCCGCATCTACCAGAACGTCACCATCGGAGAGGTGGATGGCCGGGCCCCTGTCATCGGGGATGGCTGCCTGATCGGCGCAGGGGCTGTGCTGGTCGGGAACATTCGAATTGGGAATCACGTAAAAATCGGAGCGGGAGCGGTGATTCGGCAAAATCTTCCCGATGGCTGTACCGCAGTGGCGCAGCCGCCCCGCATTCTGGAAAGAGGAACTGAACATGACGAGAGAGAAAAGCCGGGCCTGGCGGGAAACAGACCTGAGCGCCCTGGCCCATAATGCCCGCAAGATTCAATCGGCTCTGGCACCCGGCTGCCGTCTGATGGCAGTAGTAAAAGCCAACGCATACGGGCACGGTGCCCTTCCGGTGGCCCGGCGGCTGGAAACGATGGGCATAAACTCTTTTGCGGTGGCCTGCCTGGAGGAAGGAATCGCTCTGCGGCGTTCCGGCATTCAGGGAACAATTCTGATTTTGGGTTACACCCCGCCGGAGCTGGCCCCCCAGCTGCATCGGTGGAAGCTCACCCAAACAGTGGCAGATGCAGCCCACGGGCAGGCGCTGGCTGGCTGCCAGCTGCCGCTCTCCGTCCACCTGGCGCTGGATACCGGCATGCACCGTCTGGGTATTCCAGCGGAGGACCACAACGCGCTGCGCCGCCTTTACGAGCTGCCCGGCCTGCACGTGGAGGGAGTATTTTCCCATCTGTGTGTATCGGACAGTCTTTCCCCGGAGGATGTCGCCTTCACCCGCCTTCAATTGGACCGATTCTACGGGACAATTCAATGGCTCAAGGCCCATCGCCTTGAGCCCGGCGATACCCACATCCAGGCCAGCTACAGCATCTGGAATCTGCCTCCTCAGCCCTGTTCCCTGGCCCGGGCCGGAATCGCTCTCTACGGCGTTTGCAGCGACGATTCCCCCACGGCGCGAACGCTGGACCTAAAGCCGGTGCTCTCTCTGCGTGCCCGGGTCACCTGTGTGCGCACTCTGGCGCCCGGCGAGGGCGCCGGATACGGATTGGCATTCCGGGCCGACCAGCCCCGTCAGCTTGCAGTGGTGGCAATCGGCTACGCGGACGGTCTGCCCCGCAGCCTGCCGCAGCAGGGCGGAGAGGTACTGCTGCATGGAATGCGCTGCCCCATGGTGGGGCGCATGTGCATGGACCAGCTGCTGGTGGATGTGACCGGCCTGCCCTGCGTAACGCCCGGCGATACCGCAACATTGATTGGCGCAGACGGACAGCAGCAGATCCGTGCGGAAGATGTGGCCAGGCAGTGCGGTACAATCACCAACGAGATTCTTTCCCGATTGGGCGCCCGGTTGCCCATTGTCACAACGGAGTAACCACACCCTTCCGCCAAAAAAGCCAAGCCTTGGCGGCCGTATCGTAGGCAACCAGCTTGCCCTTGGAGATGATCAGGATCTTGTCACAAATGGCCTGCACCTCCGACAGGATGTGAGAGCTGAAGATGACGGTATGGCTGCGGCCCAGCTCCTTGATCAGGTCGCGGATCTCGATGATCTGCAGCGGGTCCAGGCCCACGGTGGGCTCGTCCAAAATGATGACCTTGGGATTCGCCTGTGCAATGCCCACCCGCTGCCGGTAGCCCTTGGACAGGTTGGAAATACGGCGGTTGCGCACCCCGGCAATGCCGGTTTTGCGGATGACCTCGCCCACCTGCCGGTCCAGCTCCTCGCCGCGCAGGCCCTTGGCCTCGCCCACAAAGCGCCGGTATTCCATGGGGGTATCGTTCAGATACAGCGGCGGATGCTCGGGCAGATAGCCGATCTGGCGCTTGGCCGCGTCCGGCTCCTCAAAGATGTCGTGCCCGTCGATGCGCACATGGCCGGAGGTGGCCGAAAGGCACCCGGTCATGATGTTCATGGTGGTGGATTTACCCGCGCCGTTGGGACCCAGGAAGCCGTATACATGCCCTTCCTCAATGTGGAAGGAGATGTCGTCCACCGCGAGGAAATTGCCGTAATATTTGGTCAGATGCTCAACGGAGATCATCGCGCGCCTCCTTGTCTGTTTTCTTCATGTGATTTCATCCTTTCCTGTGGATTTGATCTGTCCCGTCCCGGCTGTACACCGGGGATCGGGTTCACCCAAAGTATAGGGAGCAAAAATAAACTTCCGGTCAAGTTTTCGGGGGTACGGCGAAGGTTTCTAAAAATTTTCACGATTTGCATACCGGTTCTTCGCAGACGCAGGGTATCATATCCCCAGTACAAAAAGGATGGGGCGGAGAAAGGATGTTTCGCATCCTGATTGCAGAGGACGACAAAGGAACCCGGCGGCTGATGGAGGATACCCTGGCCGACGCAGGCTATGAACCGATTTCGGCAGCGGACGGCCAGGAGGCGCTGGAGCTGCTGACCAAAAAGCATGTGGACCTGCTCATACTGGACGCGATGATGCCCCGGCTGGACGGCTTTGCCCTGCTGGCCGCGCTGCGCCGTTCCGGCATCCAGCTGCCGGTGCTGACGCTCACCGCCAAGGAGGCCCTGGCGGACAAAAAGCAGGGGCTGCGGCTGGGGGCTGACGACTACATGACCAAACCGGCGGACGAGGAGGAGATGCTGCTGCGCATCCAGGCCTTGCTGCGCCGGGCCCAGGCCATCAGCAGCCGCCGCCTGACCGTGGGCGGCACCACGCTGGTTTACGACGATCTGGCGGTGGAGTGGAGCGGCACCGTGACCGACTTGCCCCGCAAGGAGTTCCAGCTTCTGTATAAGCTGCTCTCCTGCCCGGACAAGACCTTCACCCGCCGCCAGCTGATGGACGAAATCTGGGATCTGGCCACCGACAGCGACGAGCACACCGTAAACGTGCACATCAACCGCCTGCGGGATCGGTTCAAGGAAAACCAGGATTTTTCCATCGTCACGGTGCGCGGGCTGGGCTATAAGGCGGTGCGGCTATGATCCGGCGGCTGGTGGACTCCACCCGCTGGCGGTTCATCGCCTGCGTAGTGGTCAGCAATCTTCTTTCGGGCCTGGTGTCCGCTTTTGTGTGGCTGCCGCTGGCCAGCCGGTTTTGGGAAGCAGACAAAACGCTGGGGCCCTGGATTCCCATGCTGCTCTCCATCCTGCTTGCCATTCCCATTTCCTCCTTTATCAGCCGGGTCTCCGCAAAGCCCATTCAGAATATGGTGGAGGCCACAAAATCCATCTCCCGGGGAGATTACTCCGTGCGGGTGGAGGAGAACGGCAGCGGAGACATTGCCGAGCTACTGCACAGCTTCAACCGGATGACCGCCGAGTTGGGGAGCACCGAGATGATGCGCAACGACTTCATCAACATCTTTTCCCATGAATTTAAAACGCCCATCGTGTCCATTCGCGGCTTTGCCCGCCGCCTGCGCCGGGGCGGGCTGACCAAAGAGCAGCAGGCCGAATATCTGGATTTTATCGTGGAGGAGTCCGAGCGGCTTTCCAAACTGGCCAGCAATGTGCTGCTGATCTCCCGCTACGAGAACCAGAAGCTGGTGGCCGAACAGACCGACTACGATCTGGACGAACAGATCCGCACCTCGGTGCTGCGGCTGGAAAGCCAGTGGGCGCCCCGCGGGCTGATCTTCGAGTTGGACCTGCCCCGCCTGCCCTACCGCAACAACAGCGAGATGATGGAACATGTCTGGACGAATCTGATCAGCAACGCCGTCAAGTTCAGCCGGGACGGGGGTGCGATCTTCATTTCCGGTACGCAGGAGACTGGCCGCATCATCGTGACCGTCCGCGACGAGGGCGCAGGGATACGTCCCCAAGATCTTGGACACATCTTCGATAAGTTCTACCAGGGCGATTCCTCCCGGGTCTCGGTGGGCAACGGTCTGGGCCTTGCTCTAGTACACCGTATCGTGGAACTGAGCGGGGGCTCCATCACCGCCGAAAGCACCCTGGACAAGGGCAGCACCTTCCGGCTGGAGCTTCCCGTCCATTCCACAGCTTGACCCGGTCCGCCCCTCTGTTTTGACCCGGAACGGAGGGGCAAAAAATATTTTTTCAAAAATTTGAAAAAAGGGGTTGCATTTTGTAGAATGCGTGATATAATAAAACACGTCGCTGAGGTGAACAGCCAAAGCGAAAGAGAATATGCGGATGTGGCGGAATTGGCAGACGCGCTAGATTCAGGTTCTAGTGGTAGCGATACCGTGGGGGTTCAAG
>NZ_NFID01000023.1 GCF_002161595.1 Gemmiger sp. An50 | reverse complement strand
TGGAATTGTTTAACGTGATTTTCCATCACGATAAGGTTCCGTTCAAGCTTCGATATTGTTCAATTTTCAAGGTCCTGTGCCGCTCCCCCTCGCGGGACAGCTTGTTTATTATATCTCGCGAAGTTCTTTTTGTCAAGCACTTTTTGAAATATTTTTTCAAGCTCTTTCGAGCGGCTTGCCGTCGTTGACGGCTCAGTTATAATATCACAGCCGCGGGGCAGAAGTCAACACCTTTTTTCAAATTTCTTTGAAAAAAGTCATATTTTTCTTTTTGGGCCAAAAACAGCCTTTTCTCTTATATATTGTATATATATGAACCTGTTTTTCCCTGTGCAATCTGTTTTGCACAAAAAAGCCCGGAGGCAATGCTGCCTCCGGGCCCATGAAACGTTTTTTCAGAGATTACAGCTTTTTGTTCTGTTCCTTCACCCAGTCGAACACCTGCTGTGCCACCGGTGCAATGGCCCCCTGCTCAAAGGGAACCGTAAAGCCCGCGGCTTTGACCAGGCCTGCATAGGTGTCGCCGCCACCCTTCTTCACCAAAGCCAGGTAACGCTGCCAGGCGTCTTTCGGATCGTTCAGATGAGCAGCAAAGAACTGCAGCGACACGATCTGCGCCAGGCAGTAGTCGATGTAGTAGAAGGGGTACTGATAGACGTGCAGCTGCCGCTGCCAGCCCGCGCCCCGGCCATAGAAGGGCAGGCCGGCAAAGTCGTTCCAGGGGCGGTACTTGCGCTCCAGCTCCAGCCAGATACCATTGCGCTCATCCGGGGTCAGATGGGGCTGGCTGTAGACGATGTGCTGGAACTCATCCACCATGCAGCCATAGGGCAGGAAGGTGAGCGCCTCCTGGGCATGGGCCAGGGCATACTTGGCGGTGTCTTTGCCGAAGAACAGGTGATGCCAGGGGCTGGTGAGGAACTCCATGGACATGCTGTGGATCTCGCAGCTCTCCAGCCCGGGGTTGGCCAGCTCCTGGCACATCCCCTGGCCGGCCGCCACCCATGCCTGGAAGGCGTGTCCTGCCTCATGGGTGAGCACATCCACGTCGCCGGAGGTGCCGTTGAAGTTGGAGAACACAAAGGGCGCACCGTAGCCGGGGATGGTCTCGCAGTAGCCGCCGGGGGCCTTACCGGGGCGGCTCTCCAGATCAAACAGCTGGCTCTCGGTCATAAAGTCGATGAAGCGGGCGGTCTCGGGGCTCAGCTCCCGGTACATCTGCACCGCCTTGGCCAGCAGATCGGGGGCGGTGCCCTGCGGAATGGGGTTACCGTCCTTAAAGCTGACGGTGGTATCGTAGAATTTTGCGTCAGGCAGGCCGATGCGGGCAAACTGCTCCTTCATGGCCTCGTGAGCCAGCGGGGTCACGCTCTGGGCCACCTGATCCCGGAAGCTCTTCACATCCGCCTCATTGTAGCCCAGCCGGCCCATCCGCAGGTAGGACAGGGGCACATAGCTCTCGTAGCCCAGCTTGCAGGCCTGGGCGTTGCGGTTCTCGATCATCTTGGTGTAGATCTCGTCCAGCTCTTCCCGGTTGTCGTCGAAGAAGCGGCCGTCCGCTTCAAAGGCGGCCTTGCGCACCGCCCGGTCCAGGCTCTGCTTGTAGGGGCCCATCTCGGGCAAGGTCAGGCTCTTGCCGTCGAACTGCACCTGACCGCCCGCGTACAGCTTCTGGTAGCGGCTGGCCAGTGCGTTCTCCTGCTGCATCAGCTCCAGCACTTCCTCGCTGGCGCTGGCAGCGGCCACCTCCATCTTCTGCAGCAAGATCTCGCCGTACTCCGCCGCCAGGCCTTCCTTGTGAGGGCTGGCCAGCAGCGCCCGGTACAGCGCCAGCTGGGCGTTGCCCACGCCGGGGGCCTCCTGGTCGAAAAAGTCGTTTTCCGCATCATAGAATTCATCCCGGGTATCCAGAGTGTGGCGGATCTGCGCCAGGCGGGCCGCGGTGCTGAATTCATCGTCCAGCTTGGTGTGCTCTTTGAAAATGTCCGCCAGCTCACGACCGCTTTCGGCCTTTTCGGCCCGGGCGGTGAGCTGCCGGTAAGCTTCGGTCACCCGCTGCACGTCCGGGCGGGTGTATTCCATCTCGCTGAATTTGCAAACTGCCATAGTCTTGTTCCTTTCCGGCCCTTTCGGCAAGGGCCCTGCCGGAGCTGCCCGCCGGACAATGCTTCCGGCGCGCGGCTTTACTTTTTTCTGATAACATTTTATACTTTTCCAGTGGATATTTCAAACCCTGAGAGGTGGATTGTTGTATATGAAGGAGTCTTCTCCCCTTTCCCGTCCGGCAGTGGCCGCCGCTCTGGCCCTGATTCCCTGCTTTTTGTGGGGCAGCGCGGTGCCCTGCATCAAGATCGGCTGCCAGCTGTTCCAGCTGGCGTCCAGCGACATTCCCGGCCAGCTGGTGTTCGCCGGGATTCGCTTTTCCATTGCCGGGCTGATGGTCATTGTCTTTGCCAGCATCCGGGCTCACCGTCTGGCCGCCCCCAGCAAAGCGACCCTGCCGATGGTCCTCAAGCTTGGCTGCGTGCAGACCATTCTGCAGTACGTATTTTATTACGCCGGTGTAGCCAACACCAGCGGCGTGAACGCGGCCATCATCACCGCCACCAACACCTTTTTCTGCATTTTGCTGGCCACGCTGGTGTTCCGCTACGAAGCCCTCACCGCCCAGAAGCTGATCGGCTGTGCCGTGGGCTTTGCCGGGGTGGCGCTCATCAACCTGAGCAGCTCCTCCGGCGGGCAGAGCAGCCTGCTGGGTGACGGCCTGGTGCTTATCGCCGCCATTGCCTACGCCTTTTCCAGCGTACTGGTAAAACGCTACTCCCGGAAGGAGGACACCTTCGTGCTCTGCGGCTGGCAGTTTTTGTTCGGCGGCGTGGTCATGACCCTGCTGGGTCTTGTGCTGGGCGGGCGGCTGGCCGCACCCACCGCCGGTTCGGCAGCACTGCTGGTCTACATGGGCTTTATTTCGGCAGTAGCCTACTCGCTGTGGTCGGTGCTGCTGGCTCACAACCCGGTAGCCCGCATCTCGGTGTTCGGCTTCATGAACCCGGTATTCGGCGTGCTGCTCAGCGCCCTTTTGCTGGGTGAGGGCGCGGCGGCCTTCCGCCCCCAGGGGCTGGCGGCGCTGGCGCTGATCTGCGCGGGCATCCTGGTGGTAAACAAGGCGGCGGACAAAAAAGACTGACTCTTCAAATTTGCCGTCGGGGCTTGTTTTCCCTTTGCAGCGGGTCTATAATGGAGCGTGCAGAGTAAAAGCCTGTGCGTCAAGTGCCAGCCCGACGGGGAGTTGCGGGCCGGACGAAGAAGCACTCCGCTTCGCGGTACAGGCTTTGCATCCCGCTGCTGCATAAACGAAGTGTGTGCAGGCAAATGCGGGGCGCTGTGCCCTTGCCGCGCCGTGCCCTCCTTTTGTACCCTCACCTCCTTTTGTGCGGCATCCGCGTTCAAAGGAGGTTTTTTCATGTCCAAAATCAAGCAACTCTTTCAGGATTCCGCCGCCCGGTTCCACCAGCCCCGCACTCTGGCGGTGGTGGCGCTGCTCATCGCGCTGAACATCACGCTGGATGCACTGAACATCCGGCTGCAGCTCACCCCCCAGCTGCGCATCGGCTTCGGCTTTCTGACCAGCGCCATGGCCGGTATGCTGTTCGGCCCCGCGGTGGCCATGACCGCCGGTGCCGCCAGCGATTTTCTGGGCTGGGTGGTGAACAACGGCGGCGGCGCCTATTTCCCCGGCTTTACCCTCACTGCCATTCTGGCCGGAATGATCTGGGGCCTGGCCCTCTACCGCCAGCCGCTGCGCTGGTACCGGGTGCTGGCCGCCAAGCTGAGCATCAACATTCTGCTGAACATCTTTTTGAACAGCTTCTGGCTGTATCTTTATTATGGCCAGAATTTTCAGCTGGCCACCCTGCCGCTGCGCATCGGAAAAAATCTGGTGCTGCTGCCGGTGGAGATTCTGCTCACCCTGTTTGTTGGCCGGGTGGTGCTGCGGGTGGAGCAGCAGAGCGTCTACAACCGGGGCAGGCAGTAACGCCCCCGCAAAACCGCATAAAAAAAGAAGGAGCTTCACCCCGGGCTCCTTCTTTTTCTTTTGTTCTGTTCAAGTCCAGCCGAACCAGCCGGCCAGAACCGCCAGCTGCCCGGCCAGTGACAACAAAAACCACAGGCTCACCAGCACACACAAAGCCCCGTAAAACAGCTTCATGCCCTTTGCCGGTTCCCGGTGCAGGCGCATCGCCAGACTGACCGCCCACAGCGCCAGCCCCGCCAGAAACAGCGGCCTGAAAAACAGCAGCCCGGCGATCAGGCAGAGGTTCGCCGCAATGACGCCCTTTTCCCGCAAGAAATCCACCAGCACATCACCTGCCCAGCACGTATTTTTCCAGCGCCAGGGCCACGCCGTCCTCGTCGTTGGTGGCGGTGACCGCCGCAGCCTTCTCCTGAATGAAGCGGGGCGCATTGCCCATGGCCACGCCCAGGCCCACCGTCTCCAGCATGGGCAGATCATTTTCCGAATCGCCGCAGGCCATCACCTGGCTTTTCTCCAGGCCCAGCATCCGGCCCAGCTCCAGCAGGGCCAGCCCCTTGGTCGCTCCCTCGTCGCTGATCTCCAGATTGTTGGATTCGCTGGACACGATGGAAAAGCCGCCCATCTCCTGAGCGATCTGCCGGACCTTCTGCCGGTTTTCCTCACTGGTAAAGAACATGCTGCACTTCTCAAAGCCCTCCTGGGCGGCAATGAAGTCCGGAATGCTCTCCACCGGCTGGCGGCTTATCCGCATATAGGGAGCCATATTGCGGGGGGCCCACTCCTCGGCGGCATCCAGATTTTTCTTCTCGCTGTAGCCGCTGCCGCCCACAAACACGTCGAACACCCGCCAAAGGCCCTGAGTGGCCTCATACAGCTTCTGAAGGCGCGCCCGGCTGAGCCAGTTTTTGATCACGAACTCGCCGTCACTCAGCCGCACCACGGTGGCGCCGTTGGCGGTGACCGCATAATCCACGCCGGGAATCTGAATAAATTCCGGCAGCACGCCCCGCAGCGGCCGGCCGGTGGCCGGGATCACCCGGCAGCCCGCGTCAATGGCCGCCCGAATGGCCGCATGGTTGCGGGGACTGATCTGGTTTTTGGTGTTCAGCAGGGTGCCGTCGATGTCCAGCCCCACCAGCTTGATGTTATACTCGCTCACTGTTTGCCCAGCTCCTTGTTCTTTTCAAAGCTTTTGACCACTGCGTTGATGGCCGCGGCCCGCAGGCCGCCCTCCTCCAGTGCATGGACTCCGGCGATGGTGCTGCCGCCGGGGCTGCACACCTCGTCCTTCAGCTGGCCGGGATGCTTGCCGGTCTCCAATACCATCTGGGCCGCGCCCGCCAGGGTCTGGGCAGCGTATTCCAGAGCCTTCGCCCGGGGCAGGCCGCATTCCACGCCGCCGTCCGCCAGGGCCTCGATGAACTGGTATACATAAGCGGGGCCGCAGCCGGACACCGAGCTGCCCGCGTCCATCAGCTTTTCGTCGATGGAATCGAACCGGCCGGCGGCGTCCATCTTAATGAGGAACTCTTCCAGATCCTCCCGGTCCACACCGGGACCGGCGGTGTACAGGATCATGCCCTCGCCGATGGCCACCGGCGTATTGGGCATGATGCGCAGCATGGGGGCGGGCCGTCCCAGCATCTGGGCCAGCCGGTCCAGCTGCAGGCCCGCGGCCATGCTCACCAGCACGAACTGGTCGGTCCGCTGGGCCAGCACCGGGGCCAGCTCGGCCAGCACCTGGCCCATACCGGCGGGCTTCACGCCCAAAAAGATGAATTTGGCTTCCCGGGCAACGGTGGCGTTGTCCATCGCCACGTCGCAGTCCAGCTCCTCAGCCAGAGAGATGGCCTTTTCCATGCTCCGGTTGGTCAGCACCACCTGGCGGGGGTTCCAGCGGCAGGCCGCCCGGGCCAGCGCGCCGCCCATGTTGCCCACACCGATGAATCCAAAGGTATAGCTCATCGCAAAACGCCTCATTTCCTGATTGATTAACAGCCGCAAAAAGGCGGCAGAGTATGCTGCTTTCAGTATACTCTGCCGCCTTGCGGTTTGTAAAGGCGCGGGGGGCGCTTCTCTTATTCCACCGTCTTTGCCGGGTGGTTCAGCAGGCGCTTGTAGCTCAGATCAATCCCGATTGCCCCCAGCGGCGCGGTGATCAGGATGCCAACCACCGCCACCGACAGCACGATCTGCCCGCAGGCAAGGCCCATGGCCAGCGGCACCGAGCCCATGGCCGCCTGCACCGTGGCCTTGGGCAGGTAGGCGATCACGCAGAACAGCCGCTCCTTCCAGCACAGGGGGGTGGCGGTCACGCAGAGCAGAACGCCCACCGACCGGAAGCACAGCGCGGCCAGGATCATGGCCACAGCCGCAAGGCCCGCGCCCAGAGTATAGCGGATGTCCACCGCCGCGCCCACCAGCACGAAGAGGATCACCTCGGCAGCGATCCACAGCTTGCCGAATTTTTCCGAAAGCCGCTTGGACACAAAGGCCACGCTTTTCAGCTTCAGCACACAGGCCATGCTCACCACCGCCAGCAGACCGGACACCGGCACCACCGGCTTGGCCCAGGTCTCCACAGCCATCAGGAGAAAGGCGGTCCCCAGCAGGATCACTACCTTGGTGCTGTTGCGCACACAGCGCCGCCGGGCGTGGGCCGCCTCAAAAAAGGTGCTCAGTGCCCAGCCCACCGCCGCGCCCAGCAGCACACCCAGGCCAATGGACACCGGGATGGACGCAAAGCTGGACAGCTGCACGCTGCCGCCCTGGGCCATGCCCGCGAAGGTAGAGAACAGCACGATCACGAAGATATCATCGCAGGATGCCCCCGCCATGATGAGCTGTGGGATGCTCTTGTCGGTGCCGTAGCCGGTCTCCATCAGATGGACCATCCGGGGCACCACCACCGCCGGGGAGACCGCCGCCAGCACCGCGCCCATCACCGCGGCCTCCACCCGGTTCACGCCCAACAGCATGGGCGCAAACAGCACAAAGGCCAGGATCTCGAAGCTGGCGGGCACACAGGCCATCATCACCGCCGGCCGGCCCACCTTTTTCAGATCGGCCAGATTCAGCGAAAGCCCCGCCTTCAGCAGAATGATGATCAGCGCCATCTGGCGCAGATCGCCGGAGACGGACAAGATGGAATCATCCAGAAGATTCAGCGCGTAGGGTCCCAGCAAAATGCCGGTGGCCAGCATGCCGATGATGCGCGGCAGGTGCAGCCGCTGGCAGAGCGCCGCCGCGGCAAGCCCCACCAAAAAGATAAATGCAAGTGATGTCAACATAATTCTTCCCTCTCTGTTCTTCCGTTTTTGGACGCAAAAAAGCCGATGGCTTCTGCGTCTGGTTTCGTCGCAGAAGTCATCAGCTTAAAGCAAAGCGGTTTAGGACAGGCCTGTCACGCCCGCCCACGGGAGAACTTCATTCCCGGATATACAAAGCATGATTAAGGATACCGCCGCTTCACGGTTTTGTCAAGGATTTATTCATAACGCAGCGCCTCGATGGGGTCCATCTTGGCTGCCTTGCCCGCTGGGTAATAACCGAAGAACACGCCGATGAGCATGGAGAAGCCCACCGCCAGTCCGATGGCGGCAGGGCTGGGCTTTGCCGCGTAGCCCAAAAGGCCCGCGCCTGCCGCGCCCAGGCCCACACCCAGGGCCACGCCCAGCGCGCCGCCCACCAGACAGATCACCACCGCCTCGGTGATGAACTGCATCCGGATGGCAAAGCCCGGCGCGCCCAGCGCCTTGCGGGTGCCGATCTCCCGGGTGCGTTCGGTGATGCTCACCAGCATAATGTTCATCACGCCGATGCCGCCCACCAGCAGGCTGATGGCCGCGATGGCGCTGATGGCCAGTTTGACGGTGTTCAGCATGCTGGTCATCTCCTCCAGCATGCTCTCCATGCTGGAAGCGGTAGCGGTGTAGCTCTCGTTGCGGGTATAGAAGCTGGCGAAGAAGCTCTCCACCTGCTCCAGGAAGGCGGCGGTATCGGTGCCGGTGGAGGCCACCACGGTGAAGCTCTGGTAGCCGGTCTCACCGGTCAGCTTTTGCGCCGCTTCCATGGGCAGGTACAGCTCGGTCACCGGGTCGGCGCCGGTCATGCTCACAAAGCCGTCGTCATCGTATTCATAAACGCCTGCCACATAGAACTTGAGCAGCTGACCGTTCACCGTCAAATCAAATTCACGCCCCAGCACCGACGCGCCGCTTTGGCCGAACACGCTCTCGCAGAATACGTCGCTCACCACAGCGATCTGGCGCTCGCCGTCGGAATCCTTGATAAAGCGTCCGTGCAGCAGGTTCAGGTCATTGGCCAGCGCGTATTCCTCGTTCACGCCCATGGCGTTCACCTGCGCGGTGGTGTCGCTCTGCTGCACCTGACCGCTGCCCAGGCTCTGGTCCAGAGCGATGGCGTAGATCTGCTCCGGGTAGGCCGCCCGGAACTCCTCGATCATGGCGTCGGTGAACAGGTCCTCGCTGGTGGGGTTTGTCATACTGAACATGCGCACCGCGCCGCCGCTGGTCTCGTCGTCCTCGGTTTTCTGCTGCAGGCTCACGGTGATGTTGTTGATGCCGAAGCTCTGCAGGCTGTCGGTGATGGAGCCGGTAAGCGAGTCGCCCAGCGTAACGATGGCGATCACCGAGCCGATGCCGATGATGATGCCCAGCATGGTGAGCAGCGCCCGCAGCTTGTTGGCCCACAGGCTGCCGAAGGCCAGGCGGATGTTGTCAAACAGCTGCACTGCGTCCCGCCCCCTTTCGCTCGCCCACGAACCGGCCGTCCCGCAGGGTCAGGATGCGTTCGCACTCGGCAGCCAGCTCCTGGCTGTGGGTGATGAGCACGATGGTCATGCCCCTGGCGTGCAGCTGGTGGAAAATATCCATCACGGTGCGGCTGGTGGCGGAGTCCAGCGCGCCGGTGGGCTCGTCCGCCAGCAGCAAAGCGGGCTGGTTCACCAGCGCCCGGGCAATGGCCACCCGCTGCTTCTGACCGCCGGAAAGTTCATTGGGCTGGTGGCGGGCCCGCTCGGTCATGTTCACCATCTCCAGCAGCTCTTTGGCCCGCTGGGTGCGCTGCCGGGCGGGCACCCCGGCGTAGAGCATGGGCAGCTCCACATTTTTCAGAGCGCTGGTGCGCCCGATCAGGTTAAAGGTCTGGAACACAAACCCGATTTTCCGGTTGCGGATGACCGAGAGCTCCTTGTCCTTTGCGCTGGTGATGTCCACGCCGTCCAGCTTGTAGCTGCCCTCGGTGGGCCGGTCCAGCGCACCGATGATATTCATTAAGGTGGACTTGCCGCTGCCGGACTCGCCCACGATGGCCACGAATTCGCCGGGATATACCTGCAGGTCGATGCCGTGCAGGATCTCCAGCTCGTTGGGCTTGCCGATGTAATACCGTTTCACAATGCCCTGCATGTCAATGATCGGCTGCATCTGCATCAGCCTCCCATCGCCGGGCCGCCGGCCATGCCGCCCCGGCCGCCGCCACCGCCATCCGCGGGGGCCGCGATAACCACCGAGCCCTGCATGCCGCCCTCTTCGGCGGGGGCCATGCCGCTCATCTCGCCGGGCATCATGGTGCCCATGTCCAGCTCCTCGGTGGCTTCGTCCGCGTTGGCCGAGGCGCGCACCACCAGACCCTCTTCCAGCTCTGCGCCGCTGATCTGGGCATAGTAGTCGTTTTCCTCGCCCACAGTCACGGCCATCTCCTCAAACACAGGCTCACCGTTCTCCTCGCCGGTCTGCACATAGATCACGCTCTCGCCCGCCTCGTTTTCGCCGATGGCGTCCAGCGGAACGGTGAACACGTCCTCGGTAGTGGAGAGGATGATCTCCACCTTGGCGTTGGTGCCGATCAGCAGGCCGCTGTCCGCGTCATCCACGGTCACCTCCGCCGCAAAGCTGCTGGAGGAGGAACCGCCGCCGGTGGCAGTGGGCGAGATCTGACTCAGGGTGCCGTTCACCTCTTTGTCGGTCACGTCGCTGGTGATGCGGGCGGTCATGCCCACCTTCACGCTCTCAATATCGTATTCCGGAATGGTGATGGCCACCTTCAGGGATTCAGTGTTCTGAATGGTGGCGGCCGCACCCTCGATCATGCTGCCCACAGTGGCGTTCACCGCAGTCACCTTGCCGCTGGTCTCGGCGGTCAGCGTGCACTGCTCCAGCTGCTCCTGCAGGTCGGCCAGCTCGTCGCTCTCGCCGGATTTATTATAGCTCTCCAGCGCATCGTCGCAGGTCTCCTGGGCGGTCTCCTGGTTCTTCACCGCCTGGTCATAGGCGGTCTGGGCCTGCTCGTAGGCAGCCTGTGCCTGCTGGTAGGCGGTTTGCAGGCCGGTCAGGCCCACCGTGCTCTGGGCATCGCTCAGCGCCTTCTGCTTTTCCTGTGCCTGGAGGGAGGTCTGGTCGTAGCTCTCCTGGGCCTTGGTCTGGGCCTCGTTTGCCGCATCCAGCTGGGCCTGGGCATTGTTCATGGCGGTCTGCAGCCCGGCCAGCTTTTCCGCGTCGCCCTCGGCGGGCTCATAGTCCGCCGCCAGCTGACGGTCGCTCTCGGTCTTCCAGGCGCCGTAGGCGTCGTTGTAGGCGGTCTGCTTTTGGGCCGTAACCGCCATGGCATCGTTCAGGGCGCTCAAAGCGTTCTCCTGCCGGGCGGCGGCATCGTCCGCCTCGGTCTGGAAGGAGCTCACCTTGCTGCAAGCGCTGTCGTAGGCGGACCAGGCGTCGTCCTTGGCGCTCTGGGCTTCATCCATATCGGTCTTGGCCTCGCTGGTCTTGGTCTGCGCTTCGGCCAGGCTCTCCTGCGCCTTCTGGTAGGTCTTTTCCGCCTGGGCCATGCTGTCCGCCAGGGCTTCCTTGGCCTTCTCAATGCTCTTTTCCAGGCTCTCGGTGTCCAGGATGCAGATCACATCCCCTGCCTCGACCATATCGCCCACCTGTACATTCACCGTCTTCACGGTGTACTTCAGGTCGGTGGTCACATTGGACACATCACTGCTCTCCACGGTGCCGCTGGCGCTGATGGAGTCGTCCAGGTTGCCCTTCTGCAGGGTCACGGTGCGCACATAGCTGCCCCCCTGCGCCTCCGCGGGCAGCGCGGGCCGCCGCATGCGGAAATACCACAGCCCGGCCACCGCAACCGCCAGGATCAATACTGCCGCAATCAGGGCCTTTTTGTGCCGTCCGAGGCTTCCGCCCACCCGGCCAAGAGCCGTTTTCACCTTACTCATCAATCACGATTCCCCCTTATGGATCATTCAAACTTTCCCCATTCGGGGAAAAGCCGAACTTATTTTAGCCGCCGTTTGTGAAAAGGCTCCGTGCAAAGGGTGAAAGATATGTGAGGGGAAACCTTTACGCAACCTTTATGGGCTGTAAACCTATTGTAAATTCCGGGGGATCGGGCCGGTTTTGGTCTTTTCTTTTTCCCATCGGCTTCGTATAATAAAGCCACATTTCCCTTGCCGCGGCTCCCCCTGCCGTGTTTTCATCCCTGTAAACGGAGGACTCCCCCATGATCAAACGCTGTATCGCCGCCCTGCTCACTCTGGTGCTTTGTCTTGCGCCCACCGGCGCCCTTCTTCTGCCCGCCCGGGCGGAGGACCGGCAGCCCCGGGACTTTGCCAACCTGGTGCTGTTCGCCTATTTCCGCGACGAGCCGGACAAGGACTACTTCAACGCCCCCTCGTCCCAGCCGGGCAAGAGCCGGGCGCAGGCGCTGATGGAGCTTTACGACGGCGAACAGGGCCGCTCCTTCCGGCAGTACATGAACACCATCTCCGGCGGCCAGTTCCGGGTGCACAACCTCTTCCCCCAGTGGGACGGCAAGACCCTGACCGCCTGTGAGCTGCCCTTCACCCGCCAGCAGGCCCAGAGCAGCAGCATGGATTCCTCGATTCTCACCGAGCTGGTGCGCCAGCTGCCCGAGCTGCAGGGCCAGACCCTGGATTACGACGGCGACGGCTGCATCGACAACCTGAGCGTGGTGCTCTTGGGCAAGGCGGACAACGCCACCGGCTCGCCGCCCTCGCTGTATCCCCATCAGAACACCCTCCCCGCGGGCCTGCGCTACAGCGGCAAGGAGGTGGCGGACTACAACATGCTGAACACCGACCGGCTGCTGGACTCCGCCCAGGCGGACGGCTCCGGGCTGATCTGCCACGAATTTCTGCACACGCTGGGCTATCCGGACCTGTACGCCCGGGACGGCTCGGTTCCGGTGGGCACCTGGGACATCATGGCCTTCTCTTCCCGGTATCTGAGCTGGCCGCTGGCCTATCTGCGGTCTCATTTCACCGGCTGGTGCCAGCTGCCCAAGCTGACTGCTTCGGCCCAGAGCATTTCCGTCAGCGCCCCCGGCGAAGCGGGCAATCAGGCCTATGTGATCCGCTCAAAGCGCAATCCCTATGAGGTCTTTGTGGTGGAGATGCGCCGCCAGAACGCCCAGCAGAGCGAGGACACGCTGGACGCACGCATCGGCGGCACCGGTCTCATCGTCTACCGGGTGGACACCACGGTGGACAGCCTGAGCAACTATTTCGGCTCCACCGGCGTGTATGTGTTCCGCCCCCAGCCGGGCCAAAGCGGCTACGTGGAGGGCAGCGAGCGGGCCACCGTGGGCAACGCCTTCCTCTCCGCCGAGAGCGGGCGCACCTCCATTGGCAGCGCGGACCCGAACGCCGGGCTGGCCCAGGGCGCGCTCACCTTCTCGGACGGCACCAACTCCGGCATCGTGATCTCGGATGTCTCCTCTGCCCAAAGCGGAACCATGACCTTCTCGGTCACCATCCCCGAGGCGGACCCTCAGGTTCTCTGGCAGGATGCCCAGTTCCCCGCCCACACCGGCGCGGCGCTGGCCCAGGGGCCGATCCGGGGCCAGATCATGGCCGCCGGATATGACCTGCCCTACACCGGCGACCAGCTGCAGCTTTATGCCTTTGCGGACCCGGGCTGGGCCCCGGTGACCGGGGAGCCCCTCACCCAGGCAGGCGGCTTTGACCGGGTGACTCTGACCAGCCTGCGCGATGCTCCGGTGGTGGCCTGGCGCGCCAGCGACGGCGCGCTGTACCTCTCCATGCTGGCGGACGGCGCCTGGAAGTCTCTGGGCAGCCTGCCGGACGTGGATGACTATGCCCTCACCGCCCAGGGCGGAACCCTGCATCTTGCCTATGTGACCCGCGGCTACGCCCAGGCGGGCTATGCCACCATCACCAGCAGCGGTCTCAGCCGCCAGGGCTTCTGCGCATCCGGCCGGATGTTCGGCAACCCGAAGGCCGCAGTGACCGGGCAGGGCCAGGTGTATCTGGCCTTCCGGGATGTGACCAACAACGACGATCTTCTGGTCTATCAGGTGCAGGACGGCGGCTTTTCCCGGCTGCCGAGCCCGGGCAGCGCCTCCTCCTATGACCTGGCCGCCGGCAGCGGCGGACTTTTGGCCGCTCTGGGCGGCGACGCCCCGGTGGTAAAGCAGCTGGACGGCGATTCCTGGAAAGAGCTGGCCCGGCTGGACAAGGCGGCCCATGAACCCCGGCTGGCCTTTGGCGCAGACACCGCCTTCCTGCTGGCCGCTCCAAACGGCGCTTCCGCCAAGGACCTGCGGGCCTACCAACTGAAGGACGGCGCTCTCACCCCGGTGGGCGACCGGGTGGACAAGGGCGGCGACAGCGCCAGCCTGACGGTGTTCGGCGACCGGCTGTTCACCGCCTACCGGATGGACGGCAAGGCCATGGTACGGTTCAACGGTCCCGACTCAGCCGATGCGCTGCTGTCCCTGTCGGTCACACCGCCCGCTCTCACCTCCTACCGCCTGGGGGACTCGGTCTCCACGCAGGGGCTGCGGGTGTTTGCCAACTACCTCTCCGGCCCCAAAGAGCTGGCCGCCGGAGAATACACTCTGACCGGCTTTGACGCCAGCCAGCCCGGGACCCGGCAGGCCACCGTGACCTACCAGGGCATGAGCGCCAGCTTCTCCTTCACGGTCTTCGAGGCTGCGGCCCCCACCGCACAGCCCACGGCCGAACCGACAGCGGTTCCCACCGCGGAACCCACGGCCGTTCCCACCGCGGAACCCACTGCTGTTCCCACGGCGGAACCTACTGCTGTTCCCACGGCGAAGCCCACCGCCGTTCCCTCGGCGAAGCCTACCGCTGTTCCCACGGCGAAGCCTACCGCTGTTCCCACGGCGAAGCCCACCGCTGTTCCCACGGCGAAGCCCACCGCTGTTCCCACGGCGAAGCCCACCGCTGTTCCCTCGGCGAAGCCTACCGCTGTTCCCTCGGCGAAGCCTACCGCTGTTCCCTCGGCGAAGCCTACCGCTGTTCCCGCAGCGCAGCCCACTGCGGCTCCTGCGGTACAGCCCACTGCGGCTCCTGCCGGTCCGACTTCCGCACCGGCCACTCCCGCGCCTGCGGCCACAATTCCCCCCAGCACTGCGGTGATCCGCCCGGCGCGGCCCACCGCACAGCCCACGGCAGCTCCCTCCGCCTCTCCCTCGGCGGCACCCACGGCCGTTCCCACAGCGCGGCCCACGGAGCAGCCCTCCCCCACGCCGACCCCGTCCAATGACTCCTCCGCCGATTTCTCCTCCGGCGGTGTGCGCCGCCCCAAGGCCGCCCTCGTGCTGGCCGGTGCGGCCGGAGCATGCGCCTGCGGCGCAATTGGACTGTGGTTCTTCTTCAAGCGCCGCTGATCTCCTCCCCACCCGGGGCTTTTCTCCCCCTGCCCCGGGAAACGATCCCCGGCGCGCAAAGCCTGAAAGAGGCGGGGCAGTCCGAAATGGACCTGCACCCGCCTCTTTTGGCAGGCGGCGCAAAATGCGCCGCATTTTCTTTTCTTTCCCGTCCCGGCTGGTACACAGCCGGGCATTTTTTTGTGATATAATCAAAAAGACAGGGATCGGGCGGCAGGGCCGCCGGAAGCACAGAGGGGAGAACCGATGCATTATGATGGAGCATCTGCAACGCTTTTTTGAGGAGATGGACGAGTTCGTCTACATCTCGGATACCCAAACGCACCAGCTGGTCTACATGAACCGCAGAATGCGGGAATCGCTGGGCTACCAGCGCCCGGAGGACTACATGGGCAAGCTCTGCTACGAAGTGCTGCAGGGCAGCGCGCGCCCCTGCGCGTTCTGCAACAACCAGCAGCTGAAGGAGGGGCAGTTTCTTTCCTGGGTCCACAAAAACCCGGTCTTCAACAAGCGCTATCTGGTCAAGGACAGTCTGCTCACCGACCAGGGCCGCAGCTACCGGATCGAGGTAGCCGTGGATGTGGACGCCGAGGTCGTGTGCAACACACCTTATTACTACGCCCGCAGCGAGACCATTCTGAACGAGTGCATGCGGCAGATGTTTTCCACCACCCATCCGAACGATGCGCTGGAGCTGCTGCTGAGCTATCTGGGCCGGACCTTCCAGTGCGACCGGGCCTATGTGTTCGAGATCGACTCCGACGAGCGGGTGGACAACACCTACGAATGGTGCCGGGAAGGAGTCGAGCCCCAGAAGGACATCCTGCAAAAGGTGCCGCTGTCCAGCATTGACTGGTGGATGCAGGTATTCTCCCGGGACGAGGTGATCCTGATCCGGGACCTGGAGGACATCCGCGCCCAGTACCCCATGGTTTACGCCATGCTCAAGCCCCAGAACGTGAACACTTTGGCGGCGGGCCCGGTGAGCAGCGAGGGCAAGGTGACCGGTTTCCTTGGGGTGGACAATCCCAACCGGGAAATGATGGGCATGCTCGCGCCCATCATCAACGTGGTGGGCCGCTTTGTGGCCTCGCTGCTCAGCCGCCGGGACCTGCTGCGCCGTCTGCATGCCCTGAGCTACCACGACCCGCTCACCAACCTTTACAACCGCAACGCCATGAACGCCATGTTCGAGCAGGGCGCCCGGCTGGGCAGCCTGAAGCAGCTGGGCGTGGTCTACTGCGACATCACCAGCCTCAAGCAGACCAACGACTCCATGGGGCACGACGCGGGCGACCGGCTGATCCGTCACTGCGTAAGTCTTTTGCAGGAGACTCTGCAAACGCCCTGGATCTACCGCTCCGGCGGCGACGAGTTTGTGGCCCTGTTCGGGGATTTTTCCCGGGAGCGTTTTGAGGAGAACGTGCAGGCGCTGCGCCATCGCATCCAGCAGGACCAGCATCACATGGCGGTGGGCTATGCCTGGTCCGATCAGCCCCCCTTCGATCTGGACGACCTGATCTGCCGGGCCGACCAGGTCATGTATCAGGACAAGCGGGATTACTACCGCATCAACGGTTCCATCCCCGGCATCGACCGGCGCAAAAGCGACCGCCGGCAGGAGAGCGCCGTGCAGGATAAGGGCAGCCTGTTCTACCACTTCCTGGCCTCCACCTACCATGACATGGAGTTTCTGTTCCAGTCCATCTCCCAGCAGAACACGGTGGGCTACTTCTATTTCGGCGACATGGCCAAGGACCTTTTCTATATTTCCGACAACATGCGGGACGAATTCGGCTTCCGCAGCAATGTGGTGCCGGGTCTTTTGAAGGAATGGGCCAAGCGCATCCCCTCGCCCCAGTACCGGGACATGTACCGCCGCCAGATCCAGACCATGCTGCTGGAAAAGCGCACGGTGCACGATCTGCGCTACCAGATCCGCAACGCCGCGGGCAAGACCATCTGGATTCGCTGCTTCGGCCTTTTAAAATGGAACGAGGACAAGACCCAGCCTTTGTTTTTCGCCGGCCGCGTCACCCATCAGGACGACGACTTCGTGGTGGACCCGGTGACCAACTTTCCCCGGGCCACCGCCATGTTCAGCCGGGTGGAGCAGCTGCGCCAGGCCGGGCGGCAATGCCTTGCCATCGGCTTCAGCTTGAACAGCATCACCGAGCTGAACAACGCCCGCGGCCGCACCTCCAGCGACCATCTGGTGAGCAATATCGCCGATGAGCTGATGAAAAATCTGATGGACAAGATGTCCTTCTACCGGCTGGAGGGCATGCGGTACATGGCTCTGGTGGACCCGGCCTGTGCCGAGAGCCGGGAGGAGCTGGTGCACCAGATCCGCGAGATCGTGGAGAACGGCTACAAGAGCGTGGGGCTTTCGGTGCACCACCCCTGCTCCTTCGCGCTGATGGAATGCCCCAAGGCCCGGCTGACCCCCTCGGATTTCGTGGAGAACATGGTCTCGCTCATCAAGGTGGCCAAGCAGGATTCCAAACAGCTGTTCGTGGTAGATTCCCAGGAAAACAGCGAAAAGATTCGGAACATGTCCAACATTGCCCTGGCTCTGAGCCGCGACGTGCTGCGAGGCATGGAGAATTTCCGCATCGTGATCCAGCCGGTGGTCTCGGTCCAGACCGGCCAGGTGGTGGGCGGCGAGGTTTTGCTGCGCTGGACCTTCCAGGGGCAGGACATTTCCCCCGCCGTCTTCATCCCGCTGCTGGAAAAGGGGAACCTGATCCAGCTGGCGGGCCGGTGGGTCTTTGAGCAGGCCGCCTGCAACTGCATGCGCCTTGCGGCCTGTATGCCGGAATTCTACCTCACCTTCAACATGAGCCTGCAGCAGCTGTCCGACGATCAGTTCACCGACTTCATGCGCGCCACTCTGGAAAAATACCGGGTGAGCGGCAGCAATCTGGTGGCGGAGATGACCGAGAGCTCCATGGACGAGCGTCCTGAGCAGCTGATGCGCTTTGTGGATGCCTGCCGCGAGCTGGACATCGGCATCGCGCTGGACGATTTCGGCAGCGGGTATTCCTCGCTGCGCATGCTGCTGCAATATCCCTCCAGCATCATCAAGCTGGACCGTTCGCTGCTGCTGGAGATGGTCGCCTCGGAGGACAAGATGAACTTCATTTCCAGCATCGTGTACGCCTGCCACCGGTTCGGCAAAAAGGTGTGCATGGAGGGCGTGGAGACCTGGGCCCAGGACGGCATCATCCGGGAATGCGGCTGTGACATGATCCAGGGCTTCTACTATTACTGTCCCATGGAGCTGGAGGACGTGTACAGCCTGGTGTCCAAGGAGGCGGAAGCCGCCCCGGAAAAACCGGAAAAGGAGGAGCAATGACCAACAACACTGTGCCAAACGGCCAGGTCTATGCCTGGCTGAATGAATTCTGCCGCCGGTACTTCCAGCTGCGGGACCCGGAAGGAACGCTGGAGCTGCTCTCTCCCGGATTTCTCAGCGTGGGGACCGGCGAAGGCGAGGTGGCCGTGGGCAAGGAGCAGTTCCGCCGCCTTTTGCTGGAGGAGCTCCAGGTCCTGCCCTGGCCCATGAGCTATCAGATCGAGGATTATGCCCAGAACCAGCGGGCCCCCTCCTGCTGGGACTGCTTTTGCAGCGTGCGCCTGGGGCTGGACCAGCCCGAGCACGGGCTGCACGTGACCTACCGCATCCGCCTGACCGCCGGTGTGCATCAGGAGGAGGACGGCAGCTGGTTTTTCGACACCATGCACGCCTCGGAGGCCAGCCGCACCCAGGAGGAGGGCGAGTTCTTCCCGCTGTCCTTCGTTTTGCAGGGCGCGGAGCAGATCAACCGCAGCACCCAGAAGGAGCTGATCGAGATCCTGGTACAGGTCATGCCCGGCGGCGTGGTGGGCGGCTATGTGGAGGAGGGCTTCCCGCTGTACGTGGCCAACGACCGGATGCTGCAGATGGCCGGTTACCAGAGCTACGAGGAATTCTCCCGCGAGATTCAGGGCCTGGTGATCAACAGCATCCACCCGGATGACCGAGAGTTCGTGAAGATGGTGGTGATGCAGGCCCTGTCCAAGGGGGACCAGTACGAGGTGCAGTACCGGATGAAGCGCCGGGACGGCTCCGACATGTGGGTCCACGACATCGGCCGGAAAACCGTCGCCGACAACGGCCGCGAGGCCATTATCAGCGTACTGGTGGACATCTCCGCTCAGGTCAACGCCAAAAAGGACCTGGAAAAGGCCGCGGACAAGGACCCCCTCACCGGTCTTTACAACCGCAAGGCGGGCCAGACCCGCATTGAAACCGCCATGCAAAGCAGCGGCGGCTACCTGTTCGCTATCCTGGATCTGGACAATTTCAAGCTGGTGAACGATCTGTACGGCCACCAGCAGGGCGATCGGGCGCTGCATGAGTTCGCGGCCCTGCTCACCCACACCTTCCGCCGCACCGACATTTTGTTCCGGCTGGGCGGCGATGAGTTCGGGGTATTTTTCTCCGCACCCCGGGATCTGGGCGTGCTGGAGCGCAAGCTGAACAGCGTAGTCCAGAACTATCGGGCCCTCACCCAAAAGCATTGGCCCGCCGCCGGGTCCGCTGTTTCCATCGGGGGCGTGTACGGTCAGCTGCCCCGGGAATTCTCCGAGCTCTACCGCACGGCGGACCAGGTCCTCTATGAGGTAAAAAATGCGGGCAAGGGCGCGGTGCTCATCCGCCCCTTATAATTCCTTATAATAAATACCGCTTTCTCACAAAAAAAGCAGAGCCTGACGGCTCTGCTTTTTTGTTTGCCCGGTCACAGCTCCGGGCAGATGATGTATTTGCCCCGAGTCCGCAGCTGCGGGTCGGCCAGGATGGCCTGCAGCTGGTCCAGTCCGCAGGGCGGGCAGACCATGCTGCTCACATCCAGACGGCCGGAATCGATCAGCGCCAGCGCCCGGGCCTGGGTATAGGGATTGATGAAGGACGCGGTGATCTCCAGTTCCTTCTGGAACACCTCGAAGGGCTTGAGGGGAATCTCGTCATCCGGCTTGGTGAGGCCGAACATCATCACCACCGCCTTGGGCCCCGCGATCTGGATCGCCTGCCGGATGGTCTCGGTGCGGCCCACACATTCGATCACAGTGTTCACCCAGGTGAAACCAGCCCGGGCCAGGCATTCGTTCACATCCTCGTTCATGGGGTCGATGCACACATCCGCCCCCAGCTGCAGGCCGGTCTCCCGCTTGGCGGCCACCGGCTCGATCAGGGCGACCTTGGCCGCGCCCGCCTGCCGAGCCAGCTGCAGCATCAGCAGGCCGATCATGCCGCCGCCGATCACCACCACCTGGTGTCCCGGCTGGATGCGGCACAGGTCGATGCCGTGCAAACAGCAGGCCACCGGCTCCGCCATGGCGCCCTGGGCATAGGTGGTGTTTTCCCCCAGCTTGTAGACCTGGCGCTGGTTCACCGCGCAGTATTCCGCAAAGCCGCCGTTCACCGTGGTGCCGTAGCCGATCATGTGCTCGCAGAAATGGGCCGTGCCGTTGCGGCAGGGCGCGCAGCTGCCGCAGTAGCAGTTGGGGTCCACGCAGACCCGGTCCCCTACCTGGCAGTTTGTCACCTGCTCGCCCACCTGTACCACCAGGCCGGCAAACTCGTGGCCCAGAATGGTGGGCGGCGTCACCTGGGCCGCGCCCTTGTCGCCTTCATAAATATGTACGTCGGTACCGCATACGCCGCAGGCCTTCACCTGGATCAGCACATCCTGTGGTCCCAGCCGGGGCGTCGGGCTTTCCTCGATGCGAAGATCATGCCTGCCATAAAAAACCGCGCTTTTCATGTTCAAATCCCTCACTTTGCTTGATTTCGAGCGTTTTCCGCCTTCCTGTATAGTGTAGCGCGCGCAGGGGAACATATCCATTGACAGATACCCCAATCTTTTCAATTTATTCTAATTGAAATTGACGATTATTAACTTTATCAAATCAAGCTGCTCATTTTCTCATTATTTCCCGTTTTTCTTTCACTCCTTTCCACGGCTCAGCCGGTCTTTTCCCGCATAAAACCGCTTGTCTCCTTGGTTTTTCCACCATTTCTTTCCAGTGCCCTCTTCGTTAAAAAATCGGCTATTTACTTGAAAAATATGGTTTTCCGTTGTTCAATTGCACAAATTCAAGTTATGTAATGCGTCAAAACGATGAAAATTCAAGTACTTGCTTGACTTTCACTTGAAAATACAGTACCCTAAGACCAGCAAAACAAGTGAATCTCAAACACAAAATCAAGTTGAATTCACTCGAAAATGTGAAAAAGGTACAGAACACAAGGGGGCTTTTACATGGAAAACACCCAAACCCTTCGCCGCTGCTTGGACCTGGTGGAAGAATTCGGCCAGCGGAACGAAAAGGACGCGGCCAGCCGTCTCCATTTTTACGGCGCAGGCGAAAACAAGGACGTTTACAACATCACCGCACCTTTCGAGGACGGCGGCGCCCAGTACATCGCCGGCCGGGTGGAAAGCCGGGACAGCGAATATTCCCAGGTGGTGTTTTTCAAGGGCAGCGGTTATGAGTGGACCGCAGACGACGCCCTGCCCCGCCTGGATCTGCAGGACCCCTTCGTGTGCCGCATCGACGGCCAGCTGGTGGTGGGCGGCGTGGAGGTTTTCGACGACGAGGAAAACCCCGGCCAGCTGAACTACCGCACCGTTTTCTATAAAGGCGAGCATCTGGCAGGCCTTCAGCGCTTCACCCACGGCCCGGACCGGATGAAGGACATCCGCCTGCACCAGCTGGCGGACGGCCGGGTGCTGGTGATGACCCGTCCCCAGGGCGCCGTGGGCGGCCGGGGCAAGATCGGCTGGATCATCCTGGACGATCTCTCCCAGCTGGACATCGCCCACATCGAGCAGGCCACCATTCTGGAGCAGCAGTTCCTGCCCGAGGAGTGGGGCGGCGCCAACGAGCTGCACGCTCTGGGCGGCAGCAAGGTGGGCGTTCTGGCCCACATCGCCCGCTACGATGAAAAGGGCGACCGGCACTACCATTCCGCGGCCTTTGTGTTCGACTGGAGCACCGGCGAATACAGCCCCATGAAGATCATCGCCATGCGGTGCAACTTCCAGGACGGCCCCAGCAAGCGCCCCGACCTGGAGGACGTGATCTTCAGCGGCGGCCTTGTGCGGCTGGAGGGCGACAAAGCCCGGCTGTACTGCGGCGTAAGCGACGCCGAGGGCCACATGATCACCATCGACGATCCCTTCCAAACCGTTTGATAAGAGCCGGTTCAACAACGACGGCTCTTTGAAATAAAAATTCTAAGGAGGAAAACAACGTGAAAATCAAACAGTGCGCCGCCTTGCTCATGGCGGCAACCATGGCAGCCGTTTCTCTGGTAGGTTGCGGCGGCTCCAGCAGCGCGTCCGGCTCCACCGCCGCGAGCGGCGACAGCATCGTGGTGGATTTCTGGACCGCTCCCCAGCAGGTACAGTACAATCTGTGGGAATCCCGTGCACAGGCATTCAACGCCACCGGCACTCAGGTGAACGGCAAGACCGTTACCGTGAAGGTGCAGCAGATGCCCGAAACTCCTTCTTCTGAGGCTGGCATCCAGAATGCCATCGCCACCGGCACCGCTCCCGCCGTGTCCGAGAACGTGAACCGCGGCTTCGCCGCCACCCTGGCTGCTTCCGACGTGGTGTACGATCTGTCCAGCGAGGAATGGTTCAACGACGTGGTGGAATCCCGCGCCATGGGCGAGACCATGAACGCCTGGGCCATCGACGGCAAGCAGTACGTTCTGCCCCTGTACGTGAACCCCATGGTCTGGCAGTGGAACATGAAGGGCCTGCAGGCTCTGGGCTACGATAAGGCTCCCGAGACCGTGGCCGAGTTCACCGAGGTCATGAAGGCCTTCGCCGCGGGCAAGGACGCCCTTGCCGAGGTTGGCGTGACCCATTCCTTCTACCGTCCCTCTCTGACCCGTCCCGACCAGTACTGGGATCGCTGGTTCGACTTCATGATGATCTACAACGGCGTGTCCGGCGGCAAGAGCATCGTGGAAGGCAACAAGCTGACCATGGACCGTGACGCTGCCATCCAGGCGATGGAAGTGATCGGCACCTTCGGCAACACCATCCAGCAGGGCGAACTGTCCAGCATCTGGCTGGAGGAGCAGCCCTCCGTGCTGGTTTCCATCAACGCTCCCTGGGAGATCTCCCTGTACCGCGAGAACAACGTGGTTTACGGTGAGGACTACGTCTACGGCCCCGCTTTCGTGAACAACGCCGGCGACAAGCCCTACAACTACGCTGACTCCAAGGGCCTGGCCTTCTACAAGGCCGACAACATCTCCGAGGAGGAGCACCTGGGCGCCGTGGAATTCGTAAAGTGGGTCTACAACGCTGAAAATTCCGCTCAGTCCGATCTGGAGTGGCTGGAAGCCACCACCATGCTGCCCGTCCGCGGCGACCTGAACACCAACGAGACCTTTACCGCCATCATGGAAGAGTACCCCGAGCTGGCTGCTCTGGCCCAGTGGGTTCCCTACTCCATCCCTGGCCTGGCCACCGATAAGGACGCCGACATCTGGACTGCCTTCACCGAAACCTGCACCGGTCCCTACATGAACGACGTGATGCAGGCTGAGGCGGGCAATGCCCCCGACGCATCCAGCTACGTGGATGCGGCCATGGAAGCCATGAAGACCGCTGGCGGCCTGGAGTAATCGTACCTTTTGTGCGGGGCCGCGCGAGCCGTTTGAAGGCATTGCGCGGCCCCGCATTTTTTTGAACAGGAGTGTTGCATGATGAAGAAAAACAACGCGACCAACCGCCGCCGCGAACTGGTGGGCTGGGCGCTCAACGCGCCTTACCTGCTGTATTCGCTGGTGTTCTTTTTACTGCCCCTGATCTGGGCGTTCTGGCTGTCCATGATGGACTGGAACCTGATGTCCAAGGACAAGACCTTCGTGGGGGCAAAGAATTTCCTTGACCTTTTCTCCGATCCCAAGGTTCAGGCCGCATTTATCAACTCTTACCGGTACCTACTGCCGGTGGTGCTGCTGTGCTTCTTCTTCGGCCTGGTGATCGCGCTGCTGGTCTCCAAACTGCCGGATAAGATCAAAGGCATCGTTGCGGTGCTGTTCTTTATCCCCTACCTCACCTCCGGCGTTGCCACTTCCGTTGTGGTCAAATACTTCTTTAACTACAACTCCATCTTCAACGAGTTTCTGCGCAACAATTTCGACCTGACCATCAACTGGCTCACCGATGAGCGCTACGCCTTCGGCGTGATGGTGGGCATCGTGGTGTGGAAGATGTCCGGCTACTACGCGCTGTTCATCCTGTCCGGTATCGAGAGCATCGGCACCGACGTGAACGAGGCCGCCGCGCTGGACGGCTCCACCGGCCTGCACAAGCTGATCCACGTCACCCTGCCCATGATCATGCCCACCCTTACCACCGTTCTGGTGCTGGCCACCGGCCTGGCGTTCGGCATCTACACCGAGCCCTTCCTGCTCACCGGCGGCGGCCCCAACCTCTCCACCACCACCTGGCAGCTGGAGATCTACAACACGTCCTTTACCCGCTTCCAGTCCGGCTACGGCGCGGCCATGGCCATTGCCAGCGCGGTGCAGATCTTCGTGACCCTGCGCATCGTGAACTTTGTGTCGGATAAGCTCAACAAGCGGTTCGGCTTTTAAGGAGGACCTTTGACGATGAAAAAGAAAGTCACTGTGAAGACCGTCCTGATCATGGCGGTCACGCTGATCCTGCTGGCGATCTCGCTGTTCCCCTTCTACTACATGGTGGTGCAGTCGCTCCAGCCCTGGGACATGGTGGACAAGACCCTTGTTCCCACCGATCTGACCCTGCGCAGCTATGAATACCTGATCGGCAAGGGCGGCGCCACCAACTCCATGATGTGGATTCGCGCTCTGCTGAACTCTCTGCTGGTTTCTCTGCCCACTGCGGTGATCTCGGTTGCCATCGGCCTGGCCATGGGCTACACCCTGTCCAAGCTGGGCTTCCGGGGCGAGAAGTTCATCATGGACTCCCTTTTGTTCCAGATGTTCTTCCCCACCATCATCCTGCTGGTCCCCCGCTACATGATCGCCAAGTCTCTGGCCAACACCTACGCGGGTATGATCATCCCCATGTGTATCTCCATCTGGGCCATCTTCATGTACATCAACTACTTCAAGACCGTGCCCGGCGCGGTGTTTGAGGCGGCCCGCATCGACGGCGCCGGCGATCTGCGCATTCTGTGGAGCATCGCCCTGCCGGTCACCAAGTCGGTGAGCACCATCGTGTTCCTGTCCATCTTCATGCAGCGCTGGAGCGAGCTGATGTGGGACATGCTGATCTCTCCCGACATCAAGATGCAGACCCTGAACGTGTTGATCTCCACCCAGTTCAAGCCCATGGGCGCCTTCCCCGGTCCCATGTACGCAGCGTCTGTGATCCTGACTCTGCCCATCATCATCCTGTTCCTGTGCTTCTCGAAATACTTCAAAGAGGGCATCAGCTTCATGCTGAAGTAACTACCGAAAGGGGTATCCTTTTATGAACATCAAACGTTGTGAAAAAAATCCGCTGATCTGTCCTTCCGACGTAAAGCCCAGCCGTCCGGACTTCAAGGTGGAGGGCGTGTTCAACTGCGGCGTTGCACGCTACAATGACCAGGTCATCCTGCTGTGCCGTGTGGCCGAGTCCGCCGTGGGCACCAGCGAGGACGAAGTCCGCGTGCCCGTGGTGGTCAACAACAACGGCACCGACCAGATCGACGTGATCACCTTCGTGAAGAGCGAGCATCCCGAGCTGGACTTCTCCGACTCCCGCGAGATCCACCGCTCCGGCGCGGCCCGGGGCAAGATCGTGAACCTGACCTCTCTGTCCCACCTGCGGGTGGCCCGCAGCACCGACGGCGTACACTTCGAGATCGCCGACCAGCCCTCCATCCTGCCCAGCTCCGAGGAGGAATCCTGGGGCATGGAGGACCCCCGCATCACCCAGATCGGCGATGTGTACTACATCAACTACACCTCGGTGACCCCCAACGGCCCCGCCACCTCGCTGATCAGCACCCGGGACTTTGAGCAGTTCACCCGCCACGGCGTGATCTTCGCGCCGGAAAACAAGGATGTGACCATCTTCCCCGATAAGATCGGCGGCATGTACATGGCCTTCAACCGCCCGGTGCCCAGCGCCATCGGCGGCCCGGAAATGTGGCTGGCCAAGTCCCCCGACCTGATCCACTGGGGCGAGCAGAAGCACTTCTGCGGCCTGTCCAAGGACAGCGAGCGCTGGGACAACGGCCGCATCGGCGGCGGCGCGGTGCCCTTCCTCACCGAGAAGGGCTGGGTGAAGATCTACCACGCGGCTGACCGGAACAACCGGTACTGCCTGGGCGCCTTCCTGCTGGACAAGGATGACCCCTCCCGTATCCTGGCCCGCACCCGCGAGCCCATCCTGCAGCCCGAGGCCGAGTACGAGCGCAACGGCTTCTTCGGCAACGTGGTGTTCACCTGCGGCTGCCTGCTGGAGGGCGGCGACGTGGTGATCTACTACGGCGCAGCCGACGACAAGATCTGCCGGGTAGACATTCCCCTGCAGGACATTTTCGACGCGATGGAAACGGTTTGACCGCCTTTCGTCCATTCTTTCGGGCCGGCAGCCGCTCAGGCTGCCGGCCTTTCCTTTACAAACATTGTTTTTAAAGTAAAAACAGACGCAGTTTCCCGTGGAGTAAATTGAATCATCCACTACAAATATGCAGGGAAATGTGATAAAATAAAGTGAATCAATGAAGCAAGAAAGCGGTGAGGCAACATGAAACGGAAAACTGCAACCATGAAGGATATCGCCGACCAATTGGGTCTGTCGGTGAACGCTGTCTCGCTGGCCCTGAAGGACCGGCCCGGCGTGAGCGACGAGACCCGCCGACAGGTGATGGAAGTCGCCCAGAATATCGGCTATGAGATCAAGCAGGCCAAACCGACCCGCACCCCGGGCAGCAAAAACATCTGCGTGCTGCTGCGCCACCGCTTTTTCCGGGATTTCCGGTTTTACGGCCGCATTCTGCTGGGCATCGAGGAGGCCGCCAAAAAGGACGGCTACGATGTGATCATCAGCTCCTTTGAGGCCGAGGAAGTACCCGCCAGCGTACAGGAAAACCGGGTGTCCGGCGTGATCGTGGTGGGCTCCATCGACGATAATTTCCTGGCTCGGCTGATGGAATACGGCATTCCCATCGTGCTGGCGGACCACCAGTCCAATGTGCACCAGCTGGACTGCATCGTATCCGACAACTATTTCGGCGCCTACCGCATGACCGTGGAGCTGATCCGCCGGGGCTATACCCGCATCGGCTTTTTCGGCGACCGGGAGTACACCCCCAGCACCCGCGACCGCTTTCTGGGCGTGCTCAAGGCCCTGCAGGACCATCTGAAGCTGAAGGGCTTCCGGGAATCGGTGGATTATCTGGAGCGCTTTTCCGCCTGCGGCCATATCGAAAACTATGTAATTAAGCAGGATGACGCGCACATTCTAAAGCTCTTCCGGGAAATCCCGGAAAAGCCGGAGGCGCTGGTCTGCTCCAACGACGAGCTGGCCATCCTGCTGATGCAGACCTTACAAAAGAACGGGATCTCGGTCCCTGAGGACGTGGGCGTCGCGGGCTTCGACGACATCGAGGCTGGCCGCATGGTCACGCCCCCCCTCACAACGGTTCATGTGCAGAAAAAGCTGATGGGGCAAAAGGCAGTGGAGCGCCTGCTGCACCGTATCGCCCACCCGGACGAAATCCCGGTGAAGCTTGCACTGAGCGTTACGATCGTGGAACGGGAGTCCGTGTGAGACGATCAACGAAATGAGGAACCCTTATGAATCAATGGTGGAAGCACACCGTTTTTTATCAGATCTACATGCCGAGCTTCTGCGACGGCAACGGTGACGGAATCGGCGATTTTATCGGCATCCGCTCCAAATTGGAATACCTGAAACAGCTGGGCGTGGGCTGCGTGTGGCTCACGCCCTTTTATCCGTCCCCCAAGGTGGACCAGGGCTACGACGTTTCCGACTACGAAAACGTGGACCCGGACTACGGCACCCTGGAGGATTTCCGCGCATTTGTCCAGCAGGCCCATGCGCTGGGCATCCGGGTGCTGGCGGACGTGGTGATGAACCACACCTCCACCGAGCATGCCTGGTTCAAGGAATCCCGCTCCAGCCGCACCAACCCCAAGCGGGACTGGTACATCTGGAAGGAGCCGGTGAACGGGGCCGAGCCCAACAACTGGGAATCCTTCTTCGGCGAAAAGGCCTGGGAGCTGGACGAGGCCACCGGCATGTACTACTACCACTCCTTCGCCAAGGAGCAGGCGGACCTGAACTGGGCCAACCCGGAAGTGAAGCAGGCCATGTTCCGCATGCTGGATTTCTGGATGGACCTGGGTGTGGACGGTTTCCGTCTGGATGTGATCAACAACCTTTCCCTGACCGATTGCATGACCGACAACCCCACCGGGCCGGACGGCGAGCAGATTCATCAGTACGACGTGAACCAGCCGGGCATCCGGCAGTTCATGCGGGATCTGCGCACCCACGTGAAGCGCCGGGGGAACATCTTCCTGGTGGGTGAGATCAGCTCGGACAAGCTGGACGTGATCCGCCCCTATGCGGACGACGACCTGCTGGACACCACCTTCAATTTCAATCTGGGCAGCATGGAGCATTTTGACTTCGACGCCTTCACCGCTGAGCTGGGCCGGATGGCCCGGGAGTACACCGGCGAGCACCTGCCCACCATCTTTTTCGGCAGCCACGACATGCCCCGCTTCCCCAGCCGCTTCGGCTTCGACGAGGCCCAGGCCCGCAATCTGTTCACCCTGCTCATGACCTTCCGGGCCTATCCCTTCATCTATTTTGGGGATGAAATCGGCATGGACAACTACGTCTGCCACAGCATCGACGACGCCCGGGACATCCAGGGCGTGATTGCCTACCACAAGGCCAAGCAGGAAAACAAGCCCGAAGAGGAATGCCTGCGGGCGCTGAACAAAGCCAGCCGGGACCACTCCCGCAACACCATGTACTGGAGCGATGCGGAATGGGGCGGCTTTTCCACCGCCCGGCCCTGGATCGGCTGGCAGCCCCAGTCCGTCCCCTGCGCCGAGGCCCAGCAAAAGGACCCGGATTCCCTGTTCCATTATCTGTCCGGCCTGGCCCACCTGCGCGCTGAACTGCCGGTGCTGGCCCAGGGCGACTGCCAGATCGAGTGTCCTGCGCCGCAGGTGCTTCTCTGCCGCCGCAGCATGCCCGGCCAGAAGCTTGTCTCGGTGATGAACTTCTCCGGCCAGCCCGTGGAGCTGACGCTGGAAGAGGGCTGGAGCCTGCACAAGACCACCCTGCCCGGCGCGGCAACGCTGCAGGCCAGCACCCTGGCGCTGCAGGCAAAGAGCGGCGCGATCCTTCTGAGCGAAACGGAGGACCGGGCATGATGCGCAAAGAACAGATGCTGACCGAGGGCTGGCAGCTGCATACCGCCGGACAGCCGGACTGGCAGCCCGCCCGGGTGCCCGGCACCGTTTACACCACCCTGTATGAGAACGGCCGCATCCCCGACCCCTACTGGCGAGACAATGCGGAAACCCTGCTCCCCCTCATGGAGCAGGACTACGAATACCGGCTGGAGTTCGACCTGACCGCCGGATACGAAACCGCCCCCCGGCTGCTGCTGCGGTTCGAGGGCGTGGACACCCTGGGCGAGATCACCCTGAACGGCCAGCTTCTGGGCCGGACCGACAACATGCACCGCACCTGGGAGTTCGAGATCACCGGCAGCGCGCTGCCCCGGGGCAACCAGCTGCTGGTGAAGCTGGCCTCTCCCCTCAAGTACATCCGCGACGCCTTCGCCCAATCGCCGGTGCGGGGCGCGGAGGACGCCATGAACGGCTTTGTTCATCTGCGCAAGGCCCACTGCATGTTCGGCTGGGACTGGGGCGCACATCTGCCGGACGCCGGTCTGTTCCGGCCGGTGGTCCTGGTGGCTGCCGGTGCACAGCGCCTGAGCGATGTGCTGGTGCGCCAGCGCCACAGCGAGAACCTGGTGGAGCTGAACCTGACCGTGAAAAACGAGCAGGGCAATCTGCCGGAATACCGGGCGTTTTTGTACAGCCCGGAGGGCGAATGCCTGTTCCAGGGCGAAAACTGCCCCACCATCCCGGTGCCGAATCCCCGGCTCTGGTGGCCCAACGGCCTGGGCGAACAGCCGCTGTACCGGCTGCGGGTGGAGCTGCTGGACGGCGGCTGCCCGGCCGACGCCTGGGAAAAGCGCATCGGCCTGCGCACCCTCACGGTGAGCCGCAAGAAAGACCAGTACGGCGAAAGCTTCGCCCATCAGGTGAACGGGGTGGAGGTCTTCGCCATGGGCGCGGACTACATCCCGGAGGACCACCTGCTGGGCCGCACCAGCGCCGAGCGCACCCGCCGCCTGCTGGAGGACTGCAAGGCGGCCAACTTCAATCTGGTCCGGGTCTGGGGCGGCGGCTACTACCCGGAGGACTGGTTCTTCGACTGCTGCGACGAGCTGGGCCTTATGGTCTGGCAGGACTTTATGTTCGCCTGCGGCATGTACCAGCTGACCGACTCCTTCGAGGCCACCATCCGGGCGGAATTTGCCGATAACATCCGCCGCCTGCGCCACCACGCCAGCCTGGCTCTGTGGTGCGGCAACAACGAGATGGAGATGTTCACCCAAAGCCGACAGTGGGTGGACGAAGAATGGCAGGTGCGGGATTATCTGATTCTGTTCGAGCGCATTCTGCCCCAGATGCTCCGCCAGCTGGACCCGGACCGCTTCTACTGGCCGGCCAGCCCCTCCTCCGGCGGCTCCTTTGACGACCCCAACTCCCCGGACCGGGGCGACGTGCATTACTGGGACGTGTGGCACGGCAACAAGCCCTTCTCGGAATACCGGAAATTCTTCTTCCGCTATGTGTCGGAATTCGGCTTCCAGTCCTTCCCCTGCAAGGCCACGGTGGACACCTTCACCCTGCCGGAGGACCGGAACGTCTTTTCCTATGTGATGGAGCGCCACCAGCGCAACGGCGCGGCCAACGGCAAGATTCTGAACTACCTGCAGCAGACCTACCGGTACCCCAACCGGTTTGAGACGCTGTTGTATGCTTCTCAGATGCTGCAGATGGATGCCATCCGCTACGGGGTGGAGCACTTCCGCCGCAACCGTGGCCGCTGCATGGGCGCGGTCTACTGGCAGCTGAACGACTGCTGGCCCGTGGCCTCCTGGTCCTCCATCGACTACACCGGCCGCTGGAAGGCGCTGCACTACGCGGCCAAGCGGTTCTTCGCGCCGGTGCTGCTCTCCTGCGAGGAGGAGGGCTGGCTCACCGATCCCAACCCCATGAACTGGCAGCATTTTGCGCCCCGCAAAACCTTCCGGCTGAATCTGTCCAACGAGACCCGCAGCGCCCAGACCGTCACGGTGCGCTGGGCCCTGCGGGAGGCGGACGGCTCGGTGCTGCGCCGGGAGGAGCAGCAGGTCACCGTTCAGCCCCTGAGCGCCCTGTGGCTGGACCGGGTGGAGCTGCCCGAGCTGGAGGAGCACCACCAGTACATCAGCTACGAGGCCGAGCAGGAAGGCCGCATCCTCTCGGAGGGCACGGTCATCCTGTCGCTGCCCAAGTACTTCCAATACCGGCAGCCGAATCTGCGCTGCACCCTGGAGGGCGAATGGCTCACCGTTCATGCCGACGCCTACGCCCGGGGCGTGGAGATTCAGAACGAGGCCGAGACCCTGCTGCTGGACGACAACTACTTCGACATGAACGCCGGAACCAAACGGATTCGCATCCTGTCCGGCCACACCCGCGGCCTTCACTGCCGCAGCGTTTACGACATCGGCCGGGAGGAGTGAGCACTTATGGAATTTGAGGAACTGTACGAGCAGGCCCGGGCCGTCCTGGCGCCCAAGCGGCTTTCGCCCTGGGCGGAGTCCGGCGGCGTGGGCGCTGCAATTTTGACGAAAGACGGCAACGTATACCGGGGCGTCTGCATCGACACCGGCTGCTCCATGGGCTTCTGCGCCGAGCACGCCGCTGCCGCCGCCATGATCACGGCGGGTGAGCATGTGATCGAGAAGATCGTGGCGGTGAACTGGGACGGCAAGGTTCTTCCGCCCTGCGGCCGCTGCCGGGAATTTCTGAGCCAGCTGGCCGAGGAAAACCGAAACGCCCAGGTGTTGGTGAAGGAAGGCGTTGTGGTCACGCTGGAGCAGCTGCTTCCCTGGGATTGGCGGGAAGCGGCGAACAACAACAGTCAATAAATGCCGAATACGGCGAAAGGATGGAACGATATGGAAATCAAGGAGCTGTTTGCACGCTGGCTGGAAAAGGCCACGGAGGACGCGGACGTGGCGGCCGAGCTGGCGGCACTGAAGGAGGCAGGCGACGAGGAGGGCATCCAGGACCGGTTTTACCGGGAGCTGGAGTTCGGCACCGGCGGCCTGCGGGGCGTGATCGGCGCGGGTAGCAACCGGATGAACATTTATAACATCCGCAAGGCCACCCAGGGCTTGGCCAACTATCTGAACGGCACCGAGCTGCCCAAGCAGGTGGCCATCGGCTACGACAGCCGCATCAAGAGCGATGTGTTTGCCCGGGAGACCGCCCGCGTGCTGGCGGCCAACGGCATCACCGCCTGGCTGTACCCCCGGCTGGAGCCCACCCCGGCGCTGAGCTGGGCGGTGCGCTACCTGGGCTGCGGCGCGGGCGTCTGCGTGACCGCCAGCCACAACCCGGCCAAGTACAACGGCTACAAGGTATACGGCGCGGACGGCTGCCAGATCACCCTGGAGGCTGCCAAGCTGATTCTGGGCCAGATCAGCAAAGTGGACTGCTTTAAGGACGTGAAGCTGGCGGACTTTGACGCCGCTTTGGCGGAAGGCGGCATCCGCTACATTCCCGAGGAATGCCTGGACGCCTTTGTGGATGCAGTCTATGCCCAGCGCGTGGGCAGCGGCGAGGGCGTGGCGGACCTGAAGCTGGTCTACACCCCGCTGAACGGCGCGGGCCTGGAGTGCGTGGAAAAGCTGCTGAAAAAGCTGGGCGTGACCCACGTGGACGTGGTGGAAGAGCAGCGCCTGCCGGACGGCAACTTCCCCACCTGCCCCTACCCGAACCCCGAGATTCGCGAGGCCATGCAGAAGGGCCTGGAGCTGTGCGACCGGGTAAAGCCGGATCTGCTGCTGGGCACCGACCCGGACTGCGACCGCTGCGGCACCGCTGTGCCGGACGGCAAGGGCGGCTACCGCCTGATCACCGGCAACGAGATGGGCGTGATCCTGCTGGACTACATCTGCCGCACCCGCAAGGCCCAGGGCACTCTGCCTGCTGCTCCCGTGGCCGTGACCACCATCGTTTCCACCGACATGGCCACTCCTGTTTGTGAGAAGTACGGCGTGGAGCTGCGCCGCACCCTGACCGGCTTCAAGTTCATCGGCGAGCAGATCGGTCTGCTGGAGAGCGAGGGCACCCCGGAGCGCTACATCTTCGGCTTTGAGGAGAGCTACGGCTACCTGTCCGGCGGCCATGTGCGGGATAAGGACGCGGTGAACGCCACCCTGCTGATCTGCGAGGCGGCCGCCTGGTACGCCAAGCAGGGCAAGACTCTGCTGGACGCCATCAACGGCCTGTACGACGAGTTCGGCTGGTACAAGAACGACCTGCTCAGCTTCGCCTTCGAGGGCGAGAGCGGCATGCACACCATGCAGCAGCTGATGAAGGACCTGCGCAGCAATCCTCCCAAGGCCATCGCCGGTCTCGAGGTGGAGCAGCTGGTGGACTACGCCGCCGAGGGCACCGGCCTGCCCAAGGCCGACGTGCTGGAGTTCCGTCTGGCGGGCAAGGCCAAGTTCATGGTGCGCCCCTCCGGCACCGAGCCCAAGATCAAGGTGTACCTGTCCGCCGTGGGCGAGAGCGAAGCCGCCGCGGACGAAATCAACGAAAAGATGGCCGCGGCCGCCAAGGCCATGATGCAGGCGTAAAGGCTGAAAAGGAGCGTGTGACAATATGGCGATTCTGAAACTGAAGCCGGAATGCAAGGATTACATCTGGGGCGGCGAGAAGCTGCGCACCGACTTTGGCATCGAGAGCGAGCTGAACCCCCTGGCCGAGGCCTGGGTGCTCTCCTGCCACAAGGACGGCCCCTCCACCATCGTGAACGGGCCGGACGCAGGCCTGACTCTGCCCCAGTACATCGAAAAACACGGCAAAGGGGTGCTGGGTGCGAATTGTGAGCGGTTCGAGAATTTCCCCATCCTGACCAAGTTCATCGACGCGAAGGATAACCTGTCCATCCAGGTGCATCCCAGCAACGAGTATGCTCTGGAGCACGAGGGCCAGTACGGCAAGACCGAGATGTGGTACGTGCTGGACTGCGAGCCCGGCGCGTTCCTGTACTATGGGTTTGACCATGAGATCAGCAAAGAGGAATTCGAGCGCCGCATTCAGGATAACACCCTCACCGAAGTGCTGAACGCCGCGCCGGTACACAAGGGCGATGTGTTCTTCATCCCCTCCGGCACCCTGCATGCCATCTGCAAGGGCATCGTGATCGCCGAGATCCAGCAGAATTCTAACGTGACCTACCGGGTATACGACTACGGCCGCGTGGGCGCGGACGGCAAGCCCCGTGCTCTGCACGTACCCCAGGCGCTGGCGGTGACCCAGTGCGTTCCTCCCCGAAAGGATTGGAATTTTGACGGACATCTGGTAAAATGTGAGTACTTCACCGCGGATGTGGTGAACGGCGAGGGCAAGGGTGTCTGCGGGCCGGAGAGCTTTGTAAGCTTCCTGGTCACCGAGGGCAGCGGCGCCCTCACCTGCGGCGGCGAGACCCTGGAAATCAAGAAGGGCGACAGCCTGTTCCTGCCCGCAAACAGCGGCGAATGGACCCTTTCCGGCAGCGCCACCACCCTGGTTTCCTGGGTGACCGGCGAGGCCTGAGCGGATACAAAAACTCACATAACACGCAAAACGGAGGATGATCGCAGATGAAACCTTACAAGATCGGCATTGATCTGGGCGGTACCAACATCAAGGCAGGCGTAGTGGACGCAGACAACCACATTCTGGTGAAGCTTTCCTGCCCCACCGGGGCACAGCGCCCCTGGAAGGAAGTGGCGGATGATATCGTCCGCCTGGCCCTGCAGGCACTGGAGCAGGCCGGCGTGAGCCGGGAGGACTGCGCCGGCGTGGGCATGGGCTGCCCCGGCACCGTGAACGCCGAGACCGGTGAGGTCATCTATTCCAACAACTTTGCCAACTGGGAATACCTGCCCCTGGGCTCCTATCTGACCGAGTCCCTGGGCATGCCGGTGAAGATGTCCAACGACGCCAACTGCGCGGCGCTGGGCGAATGCGCCGCCGGTGCGGCGCAGGGCAGCGCCAGCGCCGTACTGCTCACTCTGGGCACCGGCGTGGGCGGCGGCGTTGTGTGGGACGGCAAGGTCTTCGAGGGCGGCCCCGGCGGCATGGAGCTGGGCCACACCCAGCTGATCCACGGCGGCGAGCTGTGCACCTGCGGCCGCAAGGGCTGCATCGAGGCCTATTGCAGCGCCAACGCCCTGATTCGTCAGGCTCAGCGCGCCGCCCAGGCTGATCCCGCCAGCATGATGAACCAGCTGTGCGGCGGCGATCTTGCCAACATGAACGGCAAGATCCCCTTCGATGCCGCACAGGCGGGCGACAAGACCGCCCAGGCGGTCATCGACCAGTACCTGCTCTGGCTGGGCGAAGCCATCACCGACATGGTGAACATCTTCCGTCCCCAGGTGGTGCTGATCTCCGGCGGCGTTTGCGCCCAGGGCGAGGTGCTCACCAAGCCCCTCACCGAGTTTGTGCAGGAGAACGCCTTCGCCGGTCGGCGCATTCCCACGCCTCCGGTGCGCATTGCCAGCCTGGGCAGCGACGCCGGTCTCATCGGCGCGGCCTGCCTGGTCGGCTGATTTTCCGCGTTTTGAATCACAAAAAGGCCCGCACGGCAAATGCCGTGCGGGCCTTTTTTCTGCATTTCGCAGATTTTGAGAAGAGAGAAAAGCCGCCGCTCCCGGATGTGAAACAGGACCAGCGGCTTTTGTTAGGAGGGCTTAAGAATGAATCAGACCAGTTCCTTCACGATCTTCATCAGGTTGCGTACTTCCTCGGGCTTGGTGTTGCCGGTCTCCTTGTCGATGATGGAGGTGTACACATGGGGGATTACCTTCTGCACGCCGGCATTCAGGATGATCTCCATGATCTCGCGGAAGTTCTCGGGATCAATACCGCCGGTGGGCTCCAGAACAAAGTTGTTGCGGGCGCAGGCCTCAGCCACAGCGCGCAGCTCCTCGCGGCACTTCAGGCCGCCCATGGGGAAGAACTTGATGGAGTTGCCGCCCATCTCGCGGATCATGGCGATGGCGGTGTCCACCGGAACGTTGGCGGGCTCGGCGCAGTCCTTGGAGATGGGGCCGGTGGAGATCTTCACCAGACCGGGGGTACCGGTGGGAGATACCAGGGCGTTGATGTGGCTGAACTCATTGTCCACGTTGGCGCGGGTGTAGCCCACAGCGGAGAACACCTGGTTGAAGTGGTTGGCCTTGATCTCCTTGGCGATGTCGGCCACGGCCTTCCACTGCTTGGGGTTGCCGCCGCCCAGACCGACGGACAGGTTGCCTTCCAGCACTTCCATGTAGCGCTTCATGTCCTCCACGGCGCTTTCCACATCGGGATAATTGGTGGACAGCACGCCCACTTCCACATGGCCCTCAGCGGCCTCATACAGTTCCTTCGCGTTCTCCACGCTGCCGCCCAGCACGTTCAGGCATACGCGGTCATGATAATAAGCAATTGCCATAATGATCAACCTCCAATGATTTCCTTCAGGCGTTTCACGATCAGTTCCTTGTCGCCCTCCACCATGGGACGGGGGTCAAAGTCGATCTTGCCCAGATTCAAAAACTCGGTGCGGGCGTAGATGGAGGGGTTGCCCTGCCGCAGCTGGCGGTTGATCTCCTCCATGGTGCACCCGATCTCGACGGCGGGGTCCAGGGTCACCCGGGCGCGGTAGATGGCACGGCCGGCCTCGTCCTGGATCTCCTGAGCCTTCAGCCCGGGAATCTTGCCGATCTCCTCGCACAGGTAGCGCACCTTTTCCCGGTTTTCCCGCACTTCCTTTTCGTGGTCCTTGTTCTCGTAGCGCTCCAGCGCCTTCAGCAGGCCCATGATGCCTTCCTTGCCGATCTTCATGGGACGGCCGATGCCGTGGTACTGCTTCTTCACCCAGTCGATGTACTGCTTTTTGCCGGTCACAAAGCCGGATGTGGTGGCTTCCAGCGCCTTCGCGCCGCTGTAGACCACCAGGTCCGCGCCCAGGGCGATGTACTTGCGGAAGTCCTCCTCCGCAGCCGCATCCACCATCAGGGGCAGGCCGTGCCGGTGGGCGATGTCCCGCATGACCTCCAGCGAGACCATGCCCTTCTGCACGCAGTGGTGGCTCTTCACATAGAACAGCGCCACGGTCTTGTCGGTGATGGCGCCCTCGATGTCCTCAGGCACCACCTCGTTGGCGGTACCGGCTTCCACCGGAACACCGCCGCCCAGCCGGATCATGGTGGGCATGGGCGCGCCGTAGTGCACGCTGTGGCCCTTCTGAATCACGATCTCGTTGGCAAGGCCATCCGAGTTGGGCAGCCGGTCCATGAGCACCTTGTTGCCCTTGGTGATCAGGCCCGCGATGGTCAGGCAGATGGCCGCCGAAGCACTGGAGGTCACGCAGCTGTCCTCGCCGCCGGTATAGCGGGAGATGATCTCGCCTGCCTTGTCGATCAGGTCCTCGATCACCACGTAGGACTGGCCGCCCGCGATGGCCGCCTGGGCCACCTCGTCGCTCAGGGTGGAAACACCCAGAATGGTCATACGGCCGCTGGCGTTGACCACCCGCTTCAAGCCGATTTCTTCATAAACGTTCAACAAAAACGCCCCGCTTTCTCAACTTACAGGAAGATACCGCCGAACAGCATGGCGCCCAGGATGGCGCCGCCTGCCAGCTCCTTGCCCCACTTGTAGAAGATGGCGCAGCCCAGGATGGCGCCGATGCCGGCGTACACATCGTACTGAGTGGCAGCCACCACGATCAGAGGAGCCAGATAACGGCCGATGGCGTTGCCCGCGCCCATCATGATGCTGGTGCCGCCCACGGCGACGCCTTCCGGCACAGCTTTACGGATGAGCATGATCACGCCGCCCATTACCAGGCCGATCATAGCGCCCACCAGCAGGGCAACCGGGAAGCTGGAGAAGGGGAACTGCCAGCCCATGGACAGGAACAGTGCGGGGATACCGATGCCGACACCGGTCTGCAGGGTGCCGCCGATGTCCATCAGGCCAACCAGAGGACCTTCCAGCACGCGGGCGATCAAAAAGCCGGCAGCGAAGCCAGCGGCAGCGGCGTAGTCACCGCCGTCCATGCCGTCCTTCAGCATGGCCACGATGGACAGGTCGTTGAAGGCGCCGGTGCCCAGGTTGATGAACATGTAAGTACCGGCGAAGATGGCGGCCGCAGCGCCCATCACCAGCAGAATAAAGGTGTTGTCCTTCATCATGAAGGCGTCGAACTTATCCCAAAAGGTTCTTTTTTTCATAGTGTTATCCGTTGTTCCGCCTGCTGCTGTTTTGTGGGCGCAGCAGGCCCCTGATTGCCGTTCAGAAGCTTGTCTGCATCCGCTTCTTCCAGCTGGTCGAGCCATTCCACATGGTCGGTCACCTCCAGCAGCAGTCCATTGCCTGCGGGGGCAAGATTGCTCTTGACCGGCACCAGCACTCGCTGGGTGGGGGACTTGCGGTATTTGGTCACTGTGAGGATGGAGCGCACCGCACCGGCCACATCAATAGAACCGCTGGTGCGGTACAAAGCCGAGGTTCCGTTCATCTTGTTCATGTGTGCCACGATCAGGACGGCGCAGCCGGTGCGCTGGGCCATGGAGTACAGGCTACGGAAGGCGCTGCGCACCTCGTTAGCCTGGTTCATGCTGACCGATTCGCCAATGTACGCGGAAAGCGGGTCCAGAATCAGAAGCCGGGCATTTTCCTGCCGGACGGCGGCTTCCAGCCGGGTGTCATCGAAACGCAGTGGCGTTTTTGACTCGTCGATGATCTTGATGCGGGTGCAGTCTGCCTGCGCCCGCTCCAGACGGGGCTTTATGGTGTCGGCAATTCCATCTTCCGACGTCTGGTAAAGAACTGTAATCGGGTCGTTTGCCTGCGGGGAAAAGGGGAGAGCAGCCCCGGTAGAAAGCATTGCCGCCAGCGACAGCGCCACCATGGTTTTGCCGCAACCCGGGTCGCCCTGTAAAATCGTAATTTTTCCATAGGGAATGTAAGGATACTAAAGCCAGTTCACCTCCTCGGTTGGAATGTCTGCAAAGCAGAGGATTTCTTGGTCGTTCGTGAGAGTCACCTCCATTAATATTAAATTTCACGAACCCGTCCCGCCGCGCAGCGGGCAGGATGATAGGCCCTGCGTGGCTGCGCGGACGCGACGGGAACGCGGATCATTGGGGAACATGGATATTCAGTTGTCAAGGTGCCGTGAACACAAGATACCACGGCTTGACCGAAAACGCTATATGTGTTATCTTGAATTCATGTAATGTTGAAATTACACAACAAATTTGCGCCGATACACATGAAAAAACGGCCTTGTTGAGCCATTTTTCGAGGTTTTCAAAAAAAGCGAGGATTTTACGATGTCCACAAGTTTTGTGTTCCGTTTTCAGGAAAAGCAGCTGTGTCTGCCCATCCTGGTACACCGCAATCCGCCCCCGGAGCAGACAAAAAAAGAACCCCGCCGAAGCGGGGAACGGAGATCTGTAATCGAAGTAATGAACCAGATTCAGCAGAACATGAAAGACCCGGAATATGTGGAGCACAACCAGGCCCGGATCTGGATCGAAGAATCCTGTGCTTTGGGCGATCTGGTGTTTGCCGGGCTGGATATGCCCTGGCAGGAATTCTACCAGAAGGCCCAGTCGCTGCTCCAGCAGTTTTCCGGGTGCGCGATTTCGGTCAATGCGGAGCTGCTGGAACAGACGGACTGGCGGAATTACCAGCCCCCGGAACCAGCTGAACCCGCTGCTGCCGAGACGAAAAAACGCAGATCGTTTTTCAGCCGGTTCTCCAAAGCGCCGGAAGAGACGCGCCCTGCGGAACCTCAGCCGGAACCGAAACAACCGGGCCGCAGCATCCGGCAGGCATTGGAGCATCCGGAACAGGCCCTTTATTATCAGCTGGCCCGGCTGTATCAGGAAATCCAAACCGCGCTGGGGGATTATCCGGCCATGCAGACCTTGCTGGAGCGATATTGCACCCAGGCTGCCTCGGACGTCTACCACCAGATGCTGAAAAGGCTGGGCTTCCACAACCTGACCTCGGAAGAACTGGGCCTGGTTATGGCAAATGGATTCGGCAGGATTCTCCATCAGGAGATCCAGCTCTGCTATGCGCTGGAACAGTCCAGCGAGTGTGTGGAGCGGTACCTGACCTGCTGGCCCCAGCCGGATGCAACCATGGTGAGTTATGCCGATATGGATGACCGAGAGTTGAGCGCCGCCACGTATACCTCGCTCACTTTGCTGGCCGGTCAGCTGAAACAGCTGGCAAGTTTTCAACCATCTCTTGCAAGCCTGGTGGAATACACACTGGCCGCAGCGGACGCCGACCCGGAAAAACCGGCAGATTACCGCTATGGAGATGCGCTGATCACCAACCATCGGGCCGCAGTGGAAGGGAACCGGCTGTACGAGAAACTCCACATGCGGATGCTGGGACGGCTGTCCATGCCGAAAGAAGATCCGAAAGCCCGAAAGCATCCGGACATCGCCAGCCGTTCCTATCTGGTGGCGGATTGCCTTACCTCGGTGGTGATGGCGGAATTCGTGCAGATGTGCGCCCAGCACCAGACCGTCCGCCCCTGCCAGCGGTGCGGGAAGCTGTTCGTGCCCTTCAGCGGCACCGCAAAATATTGCAGCCGGACAGCCCCCAATCAGGGGAAATGCACCTGCAAAAAAGCCGCCTCAGACGAGGCGGCGGAACAGAGCCAACGGGAAAATCCGGCCCTGAAACTCTATACCAAAATCGGCAACCGGCTCAACACCGGCCTTTCCCGTGTGGAAGGGCTTACCGCCGAGCGCCGCAGCAAGGTGATGAAATGCTGGCGAGCAGAGGTGAAACCACTGGTGCAGCAGTTCTCCGCTGAAAGGGAAGACTTCGACGCCGCAGCATTCGAGCAGCTGCTCACCGACCATTTCGACGATGTATGGAATCGCAAGAAAACGGAATGGGCCAAAAAGAAGAGGGGAAAGCAAACGGATTGAACGACACTGACCTTTATGGAGGAACTGAAATGAAAAAGATTATCCGAAATGCCATCCGGTGCAAATTCTGCGGTGATGTGATTGAATCGGAAACCGTGCACGATTTCAAATTCTGCTCCTGTAAAACCGTCGCAGTGGACGGCGGACAAGAATACCTTCGCCGCTGTTTCAAAAATTCTCCGGAAGATTTCGAGGATCTGAGCGTTACGGAAGAAGTTGAGGACGAGGAATAAACTGTACCTCACTGAAATTGGTCGTTTTATCTTCCTGCACAGAGCCACCCTCTTTCTAACAATCCATTCTAATCATTATTATAATCATTGTTAGAACGCGCGTTGTCCTAACAATTTAAAACACCTGCTCCGGGCAATAAGCCGAAGCAGGTTTCCTATGAACAGAGTGTTGAGAGTTCGGCTGCTATATCACCCGGTATTTCACTCGGTTTCCATATCGTGTGGAAGCCAGCATCCCCAGGGATTCGAACTTCAGGACAAAACCACGGATGGTGGCATAGGCAGCATTACCGAAATCCTTTTCCAGCTGCTTCGTAGAGAATTCTTCGTCCCCATAGCAGGAAAGGACAAACTGCCACAGAGCTGCTTCTTTTTCCGTAATTTGGCCTTGCGCTAAAGCCTCTTTGAAGGAATCCATTGCATGACCACCCATCTTGTTTTCGCCAAGCGGACGATACACCTGTTCAATAAAATAGGTAAGAAAAGGGGTCAGATCCACAATGCCACTGATTTCCTGATTGCGCTCCACCAGAGAAAATGCATTGTAGTAGCGATTGCGGCTCTCCTCCACATAGCGAGAAAGGGGCACGAACAATGCAGACGAATATCCCTGTTGTACCAGATACCACAGGTGCAAAAGCCGGGCCATCCGGCCGTTTCCATCAAAATAGGGATGGAGATATGCCAGATAGAAATGAAGAATAGCAGCCTTTAGCAGGGCATTCGTTTCGGCCCCCTCCTGGGCAAACTTGATCAGCGCAGCCATGTATTCTGGCAGTTTGGAGCACGGTAAACCAGTGTGTTCTACTTTGGCACCTACCACATACACCGCATCGTGCCGGTATCGGTTTCCTGGCAGAAGCTGGTCCTCTTCCGGCAAAAACTCTCCAATCGTCATCTGATACAACCGATACAGATTTCCCTCGGTGATCGTGTGCGATGGATCTGCAATAAATTCCAAGCCGCGTTTCATCCCATAAACGCGGTGCTCATCTTCATTGCGAGGGGAGTGCCCCGCCAGAACTCGCCGTACACTGTCGCGCGTAGTATTGATTTGCTCAATCCGGAAAGTGGAAAGGATCTCATCCTCCATTGCTTTTGCACCAAACAAGTGGTCGCTGCGCTGCGGCGTGAGAAGAATGCGTACTGCGGACAAGGAGACCTGGGTGACGCTTTCTAAGAAAACAATACGTTCTCCGTCGAAATCGTTCAGCGGTAGCTTATGATAGAAATTCTCCTTTAGAAGTGCCACAAACTCCTGAAGATCCGCTTTAGGATATTTGTAGCCCAGTTTTTTTAGATCCGTTATGCTTTTGTCTGAAAGCATTTTCGCAAACAAGGAAGCATCCATCGAAAGTTCCTCCAATACTGATACAAATTGATACTAGTTAATATCAGTATACGCCAAATCCGCAGAAGATACAACCGAAAGTACAGTAAATCCAGAAGAGATGTCCGGCTCCGGGGGTATACTTCCGCACCTCGGATACTTCGTAACGCACTCGTGTTTCAGAGAAAAGCGAATGGAACGCAAAATCACTCCGAATAGGAAGATGAAACAAAAACTCCCGTTTATGCCACCAAACTTGAAGGCGCATAAACGGGAGTTTCTGCTTGAAAAGAGATACAAACAGCGCTCCAAAATTCATCAGAGAACCAAAACATCACCGCCGCAGACATCAGCGGCGAAAAGGTATCAGTTTATCAATATCCATCAGAGAACCAAAACGGGCATATCTCAGGTGCCGTTGCTTCGCCTGTATCAGTTTATCAATATCCATCAGAGAACCAAAACCTCTGGCCCTGCAGCCATTCCTGCCGGGTCGTATCAGTTTATCAATATCCATCAGAGAACCAAAACGGAGCAAGAAAGCAAAGAACGGACAGGTTAGTATCAGTTTATCAATATCCATCAGAGAACCAAAACGTCTCTGATGACAAAACTCCCAGCCTGCTGGTATCAGTTTATCAATATCCATCAGAGAACCAAAACGGCTGTTCCGCTTGATCTGCTTGATCCGGTCGTATCAGTTTATCAATATCCATCAGAGAACCAAAACAAGCAACCTGGCAGGATGAAGCCCAGAAATGTATCAGTTTATCAATATCCATCAGAGAACCAAAACCGTGGTCTATCAGGGGGGTACAACTCGTCAGTATCAGTTTATCAATATCCATCAGAGAACCAAAACAACATGCTCACCCTTCGCCGCGAAGAACTGTATCAGTTTATCAATATCCATCAGAGAACCAAAACGTTAGCGAGTTTTGATTGAGCCGCTCTTTCGTATCAGTTTATCAATATCCATCAGAGAACCAAAACAAGCAACCTGGCAGGATGAAGCCCAGAAATGTATCAGTTTATCAATATCCATCAGAGAACCAAAACTAAACTGTTCCGCGCCTTTTGTTGCTGGTAGTATCAGTTTATCAATATCCATCAGAGAACCAAAACATACAACAAGGTTACGAACAATTATACCTAGTATCAGTTTATCAATATCCATCAGAGAACCAAAACTCGTACTGGATCATATCGTCCGTCTTTTCAGTATCAGTTTATCAATATCCATCAGAGAACCAAAACGGGAAGGTAACCACAGAAACCTCGTACAGCGTATCAGTTTATCAATATCCATCAGAGAACCAAAACACCCTTTGACATTTACAGCGCACGTTATGGGTATCAGTTTATCAATATCCATCAGAGAACCAAAACGAAGGCTATTTCGCAGTATTCAACAGCAAGTATCAGTTTATCAATATCCATCAGAGAACCAAAACCGCAACATGCCGGGCCCGCGCTACCGAGAAGTATCAGTTTATCAATATCCATCAGAGAACCAAAACAGTATACTGGGAATGATTCAAATACTGTTCGTATCAGTTTATCAATATCCATCAGAGAACCAAAACCCCACGCCCAGCTGCTTGTTATTGTAGGCGTATCAGTTTATCAATATCCATCAGAGAACCAAAACTACAGGGTATCGTGGCCCACCATCATGCCGGTATCAGTTTATCAATATCCATCAGAGAACCAAAACAGTGCCTCCAGAGGGCCGCGCGGTGCTGTTGTATCAGTTTATCAATATCCATCAGAGAACCAAAACAAGCATAAGCGTGTGAAGCAATCTGTTTGTGTATCAGTTTATCAATATCCATCAGAGAACCAAAACAACCATGTGTTGCACTGTGTAACGGACGAGGTATCAGTTTATCAATATCCATCAGAGAACCAAAACAAGATTGATAAAGTTCTGGACGATGCCACCAGTATCAGTTTATCAATATCCATCAGAGAACCAAAACATCACGCTGGGCATTTCCCTGTCGTCGTACGTATCAGTTTATCAATATCCATCAGAGAACCAAAACGTGTAGTGTGTGGTAGTATTGGATTGTATGTATCAGTTTATCAATATCCATCAGAGAACCAAAACCGCAAGATGTTGTGGATCTTGCGGTTTTGACAGCATTTGTTCTACTAGATTATATCTCAAGAAGATCTTTTGTGTCAAGAAAATGCTCGTCCTTCATTTGCGCGCCGCACAGAAGCTTCATCTGGGTGTACTGCTTTTCGGTAACGATCATGGCTCGGACAGAGCCTGCCGGCGGAAGGTTTGCCTCTACAATCCGCAGGTGTTTTTGGGCATCGTCGTGGTTTCGGGTCAGGCGGACATAAACCGAGTATTGCAGCATCATGAAACCATCGTTGATCAGGGATTTACGAAATCTGGAATACTCTTTGCGGCGCTGTTTTGTATTCACAGGCAGGTCAAAAAATACCATCAGGCGCATAAATCTCTCAGCCATCCTGTTCATCCTCAAAGGTGGGGTCGTTGCGGATGAGTTCCGGCAGCCGCAGCAGTCCGGCGTCCTGCCCTTCAATGGCACTGGTCAGGCTTTTGACATACCGATCGATGGCGTACCGCACCCGCATCTTTTGGCCATCCAGCCGGATGATATGGTTCACAAGACCGATCAGTTCCCGGCGGTTGGTGCGACTCAGCTGCTCGTACAGATCGTCGCAGTGATCATCTGTCCACAGATCAACCAGAGGGCGCAGCGGCTCCATCAGGTCGTCTGCCAGATTAAACGGATTGCCCGGACCGATGTGATGCAGCCCCAATACGCCGGAGTAGCCATATCCCGCCAGCGTTTTGGAAACGGCGGATCGGATAATCGCGTAGCCGTAATTCAGCGCAGCGTTGGTCACATCATCCAGCGTGCGGGTAAACCCGGCCCCAAATAAGGCGGGGAAATACAGCTTGGCGGCTTGTGCCTCCCGATTGCCGGAGTCGCCCGGCTGCACCGTGAGCGCCAGTTCCTCCAGCTTTTGCGCTTTGCTGCCGTTTGCCCCCACCAGACGGAGCGTTTTTGCCTGATTCTGGATTTTGGCTGTGACGATGCGCTGCCAGAGCAGGTCTTTAAAGGATTGGGAAAGCTCCATCTGTTTTTGCAGTACCGTCAAAGGGCGGTAGTGCTGTGCCAGCGGCAGGAGTTCGGCGCAGGGGAGATGTTTCTCGTCGCACAGCAGAACATGCACGCCCGCCTGTGCCAGCTGGGTCAAAACCCCCATGCTCAGCAATGTCTGGCGATTATCCACCACGACCGAGTATAGATCGCCGATGGGAACACGGGCCTCCTGCTGGGGGCTGTACACATGAAGCCAGCCATCCCGCACGGTCATTTTCTCTCCGGAAGTAACGATAAGGGTGCGCCACATGGAATTTCGCCTCCTTTTTTGCCCAGAATGCTGATGTCGTATTTTGTTACAGTGGCAGTTCCGGAAATACGGAACGGACGGGAACCGGAAGCATTCTTCTCAATTCCATTGAATTTTGCTTGTTTAATGCCTGCCGGGCTTTGGTAAAATCCTTCAAAGAGCACCCCATTGTGTGTTTGCACCTGAATATAATCATTTTTGAACAGGTACATGATGTGCTCGGCATAGTCGGCGGGGGCGGGACAGGTAAGCCACAGCTTTTTGTCTCTGCGCACCAGATCCGCCCGGGCGATTGCCCGCACTTTTGTTTTTCCGGCAGTGTCACGATAGACTTCGGTGCAATAATAACTGGTGGTGTTGAGGACGGAATAGTTGTTTGGCGCAATCTGCTTGACGCGGTACTGGTCTACCACATTGCCTTTCAGCGTTACCTTCCGGATCAGGCGGCCCTTCCGGGTGCGGAATTCCGTTTTGTTTTGCGCCGACAGAATATCTTCCAGCTTTTTGTCCCCGGTTTCGGCCAGCAGTTCGATCAGGGAGTCCCGCAGATCCCCATCGTTGGTGCAGAGCTGCGAGAGATTTTTCCAGCTCAGCTTCATTACATCGACACGTTTGGCCTCATACAAAACGCCGTCGATTTCCATGGTTCCCAGCGCATTGGCAGTGGTCAGGCCGCCCTGAACCTTTCGCTCCGGTTTGCGGCTGGTGCATGGCGGGGTCAGGCCGGCAGCAAAGGCCGGATCGTCGTGATAATGGTACAGCACACAAGCGCGGTAGGTGTCCGGGTCGATTTCTTCTCCGGGAGAACCAAAGCGGATGTTTACCTCGATATTCAGGGTTGGGATCAGTGCAGTGATCCGGTTTTTACGCTTGAGATAGGCCTGCGCTTTGGCGCGGGGAATGTGATAATACTGTTCCAGCGTTTGCAAGCTGCGCTCCAGCTGGGCACAGTATTCTGCAGTTTCCACTCCATGGCTGCTTTTCAGGATGCGGTTCAGCCGCAGATTGTCTTCCGCGATCAAGGCGGTCGCCGGGGTAATGTTAGCGATCACAACGGCATCCACCGCATGATGCAGGGTAGTCGTCTCACGCAGCTGCCCCTTTTCATCTCCGCCCCAGGTTTCCCGGTCCAGCCAGACGCGGCGGAACCGGCTGGTCAGGCCGCCTTTGACAGGAAACACAAAAGGCGTGCGGTGCTCAGCCGCCGGTGCCAGTTCCCGTTCCAGATATCCCCGCAGATACTTGGCAATATAGCGGGTATCATTTAGATTGCGGGTTTTCCATTCGTCCAGAAGCTCACTGTTTCCCAGATGCTCCAACAACAGATACTGTCGTTTTCGGTCGCTGATCACATGGTTTTTGGCCATTTGATTGACCCGTCCGATAAACAGTTCCCGCTGCTGAGGGTCACGCAGGTACATCAGCGGAGTGCGCTGCCCCTTGGTCTGGTTGGCATCGGCACAGACCAGCGCTTTGTTCTGAAGGGTGTTATCCAAAATCAGCGAAAACGGTACGATGTGGTCTACCTCATAGCTTCGGTTTTTGGAATCCAGTGCAGCCTGTTTGTCCGTGATCGGTTTGCCGGTATACAGACACTGCCAGTTTTGCTGCTGGGCCAATCGGAAACGCTCCAGCATGGAACCGTTCACCTGATCGGGACTGTGGTAGCCCATGATCTCACAAATTTGCTTTTTGTCTTTTTCGGTTTGAGCCAGATTTTGTTTATTCCTGCGATCCAGCTCGTCTCGTTCGGCCCAGGAGCGGCCCAGTTCACTGGCGACCTCTACATTCACAGCCCAGGGAGAACCATATCGTTCAATGACCGCGTTGATCACCTTTCGGGTTTCGTTGAGGCTTCGCATAACCACCGAGTTTTTTGCAAACTCGGCACTGGCGGGGAAGGCGGGTAATTTGAAATTCGCCCCACTGGCCTGACCGGGCAGGGGCTGCTCCTGTTCGTTCATTCTGCGCCACTGAAATTCACCGTACCGCTCGCCCAGCTGAAAGGCTTCCACTGCGTCCCGCATGTAATGGGCGCTGACCTTTGCTGTACCGGAAATCCGCTCTGCAGTCAGTCGGGATGCCAGCTCCGGCGAAATCCCAGGGATTTTCACCAATTCTTCCTTGCGGCGGTGAAGGGTTTGATAGAGCGACAGAACCCGCCCGATCCGATTCAGCATCGTGTTGTCATCCAGCGCTTCTTCCAGAGTGGCTCCCCCAAGAGCCTGTTCCCAGTCTATGCCGTATTTCTCCAGAATGGGACGAATCCGGCGCATAAATTTGATGCAGTTGGGCGCGCGGTCTGCGGTTTTTACGGCTTTGTTATCGATTTTGACACTGTGTTTCCTTGCGAGTTCCTGGATTCTTTTTGCGGGCAATTCCGCATCATGCAATGCTGCCTCCAGAAGATCATTGGCCAGTGTCTTGGGCATACCGAATGCAGAAGTTTTTTCATCTATATATTGATACTGTGACAGTGAGTTGGTCAGAGCATACAGATCCCCCAGCACGCTCATGCGTGGGCCGCGGTCCTCCTGCCGATAAAAGGAGCATTTCCCCAAGGCCTGCAGAAAGCCTGTGTATTTACGCATGGCATCGTCACGGTCACCGGGGCCATCTTCAAAATCCCGTTGCTCAAACATTAGCCATTCCAGAAATTCCCGGTTGGACGGCGTACGGCTTTCCTTGCGCCAGGTCACCTGGTAAGCTTCATTCAGGCAAGGGTAGAATTGTGCCTGGTTCATCAGAATAGCGTCTGCCTCTTTACGCAGCAGATCCCGGCTGATGGGATACCGAGTATCTTTATAAGGATGACTGCGGTAGGTACGCATCGGTCCGCCATCTTCCGAGGCAAAAGCGGCATCGGTCAGAAGCATTTCGGCAACAGAACGGTAATTGCCCTGCTCCATAAGGCCGGTCACCTGCTCGATTCCGCTGCGCTCCTGTTGATATTCTTTCTTTTCGGAAGCGGGCAGTTCATTCAGTTCTTCTTCGGTCAGATTGTAAAACGCCTGATATCCCCGGTGGTTGCTGATGTGAATTAGACAGGCCGCAAGCTCTACTGGTGTGAGCTGTTCGGTCAGTCCTTTGACCCGCAGACGCAGCGGATCGGATTTGCCCGATTCAAAGAATGCTTCCACTTCGCCTTCTCGGAGCAGACCGATTCGTTGTAGATGCTTTTTCAGCATCTCTCTCCGGTGGCTCCGGCGACGCACCACCCGTCTTGCGGCCCGGAACGCACGCCGTTCCTGATTGGCGTTATCTTTGGATTTTCTATTTTCCGTGGTGTCAAATATGCGTACGCCGAAGTCTTCAATGCGTGCAGGCTCATCATAGCGAATTACCGCCCAGCCCACAGACTGAATGCCTATATCCAGACCTAAAACATAGTGCATAATTGATACTCCTTCCATGTTGACAACCATTTTTTAATTCGCTATAATAAGCCCAAGCTTAGATTTTTGATGTGTCAGTTTATCAATATCCATCAGAGTAAACAGCATTGATGCCGTATCGGTTTATCAATATCCATCAGAAGTTCTAAGATAAGGCTTTACGCCGCAGGGTATGGTGGTATCCCGAACAATCCACCGTTTCAGGAATAGCGCAGCACTGGTTTCCAGTGCTGTTTTTGTTTTAATGAGAATTTATTTTATTATATCGAAATGATAAGATGGGTTCAAGGGAGTACACTCTAAACATCGGATTATGAACGGAGCTTCTGGCTATTCGCGATATAGGATCTCTGGTCTGCTATAATAAAATGAAAGTGACCGTAGATTGCAAAAATGTAGGGTCAGGAGGTCGACTGAGTGCCTCCACTGTGGTAAAATTGGCACCTTTTTATGATCGGTGCGATTTTGCTTTATTACTCAAGCAGTAACAAAGCTAAATATGATTTACGATGATCTGAATATTACTCTTGGAGAATTTTTCTCCACACCAGAATTTGACGGTCTGGAACAAGAATTAAAATCATAACCCCACGTTGAACGTGGGGTTTGCAGAACGGCCCTATAAGGGCCATTATTCCAGCAGCACCTAAAGGTGCGTAATGAGCAACGCCAACCGCACTTGGCGTTGCTTTTTTA
>NZ_NFID01000022.1 GCF_002161595.1 Gemmiger sp. An50 | reverse complement strand
AGAGCAGCTGACTCTTAATCAGCGGGCCCAGGGTTCGAGTCCCTGGAAGTGCACCACAAAAAGACAGGACATTTGTCCTGTCTTTTTTGTTGCACTTCCCCCCTGCGGGGGCGGCTTCATCGTTCGCGCTGCGGCGCTCCGGTTCAGCTCGCAGGGACTCTCAGGCTAAACAACATGCCACTGGCATGTCGTTCTTAACGCCTTCGTCTAGAAGTGCACCAAAAGGAGGCGGTCCGAAAGATGACTGCCTTTTTTGTTGCACTTCCCCCTGCGGGGCGGCTTCACCGTTCGCGCTGATAGCGCTCCGGTTCAGCTCGCAGGGACTCTCAGGCTAAAAAACATGCCACCGGCATGTTTTTCTTAACGCCTTCGTCTAGAAGTGCACCACAAAGGGGACAGCATTGATTGATGCTCGCTTTTCTTTTGCTGCACTTCCGTCTGCGGAGTAGCTTATCAAATGAGGCAATATATTCGAGGACACAGGACCGTAAAGCAACGGCAAATACGGTGAAATCTGCAATATCGTCAATATTTTTACAATACATAAGTAGAGGATACTGGTATACTCAAATCAGATAAAACGTTTTTGAAAGGAGGCCATTTACAAAGGTAAGGTTGATTCATTCGTGTCTGCTGGTTGGAACATTGGAAAACTGTTAGAGGATACGTTTTGAGGAAGAATTGCTCTTTGTACAGGGCATGAATAGGAAGATAGCCGGGCAGCCAGCGGTTCCAACATCTGCGAAAGCGGACAGCATACGCGAAATGGCCGAAAGGCGGAATTCGGTCAAACATCAGCATAAGGAAAAGGGCGGCAGCGTTTTTTCGTTGTGCAAAGAAGAGGAGTCTTGAAATCATGAAAAACTCGCAAAATGTGAGCTCGCGTCTGGAGCGCGCGTACCGGATCACGGTGTTGATAGCGATAGGCCTTATCCTGGCAGCAACAGGATTGTCGTTGATCTTTGTCAATCCGCTTGGCGCGAACATTGAACTCATTACACGCTGTATCAGCATTGCGACCGTTGCGGCGGCCGTGCTGATCCTCACAATGTGGATCTACCGCGCGATCAAAAACAAGAGGATGCTGAAATTCTTTTCGGCATTGCTCTGCATCCTGCTGGCGCTGGTCGTGGCAATCAATATTCTGCTGGCGCGCTTTTATGTGCTGCCCAACCAGTTTTTGAACCGCAACACGCCCGACCCGGTGCGTACTGCCGATTCGCTGGCGCAGGGCAGAAGCGTTACCGAGCAGCTGGAAGCAGAGGGTGCGGTACTGCTGGAAAATAGAAACGGTGCGCTGCCGCTGAACACCACAAAAATCAATCTGTTTGGTTTTTCGTCGGAAGCGATTATCTATGGCGGTTCCGGCTCCGGTGCGGCGGACGAGAGCAAAAATGTAGGTCTGGCGGATGCGTTTGCGAATGTTGGAATCGAAGTGAACCCGGAGCTGGTAAAATTCTACCAGGAGCAAAACAGCGCAGAGGAAAAAGGCAACGGAATTACGGTGCTGCTGAGCGACTACAGCATCCGGGAACCGGCTGTCGATGCATATGGAGACAGCCTGCTGGAAAACGCGAAGGCTTTTTCGGATACCGCTGTGGTGGTGTTTGGCCGTGCGGGCGGTGAAGGCGCTGATATGCCGATGGATATGGCGGCCTACGAGGGCGGCACTGCCGGACGGCATTATATGGAGCTGAGCGAAAACGAGGAAGCGCTGCTGGCGATGCTGGAGCAGAATTTCAGCAAGGTGATCGTGCTGATCAATTCTTCTTCTCCCATGGAGCTGGGCTTTTTGGAGGCTGAGGGCGTTGATGGTGCGCTCTGGATTGGCGGTCCCGGTTCCGTAGGCCTGAACGCAGTTGCGCAGATTCTCGCCGGTCAGGTGAATCCGTCGGGACGGTTGGCCGACACCTATGCGTATGACGTGACCTCCAGCCCTGCTTATATGAATGCGGGCGACTTTTCTTATACGGGCACACAGCAGCCGGGCGGCGGTATCTCCTCTCTGATGGGCGCCGGGGAACAGCCCTACAAGCTTGTGAATTATCAGGAAGGAATCTATGTCGGATACCGATATTATGAAACCGCTGCATTCGACGGATATATCGACTACGAGAAAACGGTCCAGTATCCCTTTGGGTACGGACTGTCCTATACCACCTTTGAGCAGAAGATGGGGGAATTGAGGGAAGAGGATGGTGACATCTGTGTGGATGTGACCGTGACCAACACAGGCGATACGGCCGGCAAAGAGGTCGTGCAGCTGTATTACACCCCGCCGTATACCCCGGGCGGAATTGAAAAGGCACATGTGGTGCTGGCTGCCTTCGATAAAACCGATCTGCTGGCGCCCGGAGAGAGCCAGACCCTGACGCTCCGCTTCGCGAAAGAGGATATGGCCAGCTATGACTACAAGGATGCAAAGGCCTATGTGCTGGAACAGGGGCCCTATGAGATCAAGCTGATGAAAAACAGCCATGAGGTGATCGATCAGCGGACCTATGTGGTGGAGCAGACCGTTTTTGACCGCGCCAGCGACATCACCAAAGCCACAAATCAGTTTGACGATCTGGATACCGGCATTCAGTATGTAAGCCGCGCCGATTGGGAGGGTACCATGCCCAAGGAGCGCGGGAAGGATCAGACGCCTTCGCCTGAACTGGTGGCCGCGCTGCAAAAAACCACAGTGGAGACCGACCCCAACGCGGAGGATATCGTATTTGCCGATCACGGGCTCACACTGGCCGATGTGCGAGGGCTGGACTATGACGATCCCAAGTGGGAGCAGCTGCTGGAACAGCTGTCGATCAAGGATATGAAGCAGCTGATCGGAATGGGAGGCTGGCAGTCGGTGCGCATCGCTTCCGCGGGCAAGCCGGAGGTGCTGGATGTGGACGGCCCCGCCGGTCTGAACGGCCTGATCAACGGGACCACCGGCAACCAATATACCAGTGAAGTCGTGGTTGCCTCGACCTGGAACACTGCCCTGACCGAGGAGTTCGGCAAGGCGCTGGGAAATGAGGCCTATGCCAATCACGTTTCCGGTCTGTACGGGCCTGCCATGAATATCCATCGTACCCCGTTCAGCGGCCGTAACTTCGAGTATTATTCCGAGGACGCGCTGCTGTCCGGCAAAATGGGCGCGGCCATGGTGCGCGGCTGCAACGCCACCAACACCTACACCTTCATCAAGCATTTTGCAATGAACGACCAGGAGACCAACGCGATGGGTCTGAGTGTGTGGAGCAACGAACAGGCCATTCGGGAATTGTATCTCCGCCCCTTTGAGATCACAGTAAAGGAAGGGCAAACAAAGGCGCTGATGTCCACCTGGAGCCGGGCCGGTACCACCTGGGCCGGTGCAAGCAAAGCGCTGCTGCAAAATGTGCTGCGGGACGAATGGGGCTTCCAGGGCTTTGTGATCAGTGACAACGCCATGGTCGGCAGCTTCCAGAACGCGGACCAGGCCATTGCCGCCGGCAACGACATGCTGTTGAGTTCGCTGCAGAAGGAGATCACGATTGATCAGACCGCGGAAGGCCGCCAGCTCATGCGGCAGGCCTGCCACAATATCCTGTATGTTGTGGCCAACAGGAATGCGCTGGAGCTGGTGCGGACCGGGGTTCCCAGCTGGATCTATAAGCTGGAGCTGATCGATGCGGCTCTGCTGGGCCTGATCGCATTGGGCTTCATGGGCTACACCAAAAAGAAAAAGCCGGTTTTGGAGATCTCTGAGGAGAAATGACCGGAGAAAGCGGCAGGCTCTGGGGCAAGTTTGAATATACAATAAAAAAAGCAGGACTCAGTCCTGCTTTTTTTATTGCTGAAAGGAGATGCTTACACCCGGGTGCAGAGGGTCTGCAGGGTGCCGGTGACGGCGAAATCGCCGCTGTTTGCGGGCAGGAAGATGCTGTCGCCCTTTTTGACCGGCAGAGTTTCGCCGCCGCAGCTCACTTCGCCTTCGCCGTCCACCACCAGGAGGGAAACGAAGCTCTCCGGGCCGGCGGTGCCCTTGAAATCATTGGTGTATGCGTCCACAGTGAAGTAGTCGCACTGGGCCAGATGGCCGCCGAAATCGTAGTTTTTGGGCGGCTGGAGCTCGGTGACGGCCAGCGCCTGAGGAATGTGCAGGGCGCGGGGCTTGCCGTCTGCACCCACGCGGCCGTAGTCGTAGACCCGGTAGGTCACGTTGGAGTTCTGCTGGATCTCCGCGATCACGATGCCCTGGCAGATGGCATGCAGGGTGCCTGCGGGGATGAAAAACACATCGCCCTTATGCACCGGAGCTGCATTCAGCACCTCGGTGAGGGTGTTGTCCTGGATGTGGCGCTCGAACTCTTCCCGGCTGATCCCGTGATCGAAGCCGTAGTAGAGGAAGGCGTTCGGCTCGCAGTCCAGGATGTACCACATCTCGGTCTTGCCGTACTGACCCTCGTGCTCCAGGGCGTATTCGTTGCTGGGGTGAACCTGGATGGACAGGTTGCCCTTGGCGTCGATGAATTTGGTCAGGATGGGGAAGTCCTCAAACCGCTCGCAGTTGGTGCCCAGGATGCCCCGGCCCTGAGCGGCGATGTAGTCCGCCAGGGTCTGGCCTGCGTGGGGGCCGTTTACGATGGTGGAGGGGCCGTCCTTGTGGCAGGAGAGCACCCAGGCCTCGGCCAGGGGGTTCAGGTCGCTCTCGATGCCGAAGTCGGTGCGCAGCTTTTCGCCGCCCCACAGGTAATCCTTGCAGGTGGGTTTCAGTTTCAACATAGCCATGCTTTGGTCGTCCTTTCTGGTATGGATTACAAGAGCGCCGCACAGGCGGTGCCGCTGGATGCGGCCCGCCTGTGCGGCTGTAAAAAATCAGGTCAGCCGCACACGGTCAGATCGGTGCGCAGCAGGATGTTTTCGGCATTGTCGCCCAGCTGGATCTCGAAATCGCCGGGCTCAACCCGCCAGACGTAATCGGCGCCCAGGGTGCGCAGAGCACGGGGACCAACCGATACGCTCACGCGGCGGGATTCGCCGGGGGCCAGCTCCACGCGGGTGAAGGCGGCCAGCTGACGTTCCGGCTTGACCACCGAGCTGAAGTAGTCACGCACATAGATCTGGGGAACCGCCACACCGGCGCGGCTGCCGGTGTTCTCCACCGTGAATTCCACGGTGACGGTCTCGCCGGGAGCGATCTGAGTGCGGTCCAGCTTCAGGTCATGATAGGCGAAGGTGGTGTAGGCCAGGCCGTAACCGAAGGGATACAGGGGCAGCCAGTCCATCTCCACATAGCGCTTGCCGCCGCCGGGACGGCGGCTGTAATGGCAGGGCACCTGGCCCACGCTGCGGGGGAAGGTGATGGGCAGACGGCCGCTGGGCTCCGCATCGCCGAAGAGCACGTCGGCAATGCCTGCGCCGCCCTGCTCGCCGGGGAACCAGGCCTCCAGGATGGCGGGCAGATGCTCGTTCTCCCAGTTGGCGCTTACCGGACGGCCGCTCTGGAGCAGCAGCACCACCGGGGTGCCGGTGGCGTACACGGCCTTGACCAGATCCAGCTGGCGGCCGGGCAGGTCCAGAGAGGTGCGGTCGAAGTTTTCGCCGCTGGTCTCCTCGTTGTCGCCCATGCAGAGGATGGCCACGTCGGCCTGACGGGCGGCGTTCACCGCCGCATCGAAGTCCTCACGGCCGGCGCTGTAGCCGAAGATGACCCGGGCGCCGCGGCCGTCGTTGGTGAACTCGATGCGCACCTTGTAGCGGCGGCCGGCCTCAAAGCGGAAGTCCAGGGCCTGATCGGCGCTCTTGTCCGGGCCCCAGCCGTCGATGAGCAGTTCGTCGTCGATGTACAGGCGCATGCTGTCCTGGGTGCTCAGGCCGATGCAGCCGTCGATGGTCTTGGGCATGCAGACATAGCCAGTCCAGGCCACGCTGAAGCAGCCGGCATCCAGCTCGGGATGGGGCAGCGAGAAGATCCAGTTGAAGTTCACGGTGCGGTCGGTACGGGTCTGCACCGGGGTGCCTTCGGGCTTGGGACCGTTGTAGTAACGGCCGGTGAGACCGGCGTTGCCCTCCTCGTCGCAGAGCATGCTGGGATCAAAGGGATGCAGTGCCTGGCCCAGGATGTTGCAGCCGCGGGCATGGATCACCCGAGTGCCGGGAGCCACCGCATTGCGGATGCCGTCCAGCACGGTCACCTGGCCGGTGCGGCCGCGGGCCTCGGAATAGTCGCCCAGAGCGGCTTCGTCCGCGCCGGGGCCGATGACCGCGATGCAGCCCAGGTCCTTGCGCAGGGGCAGCAGGCCGTCGTTCTTCAGCAGGACCACGCTTTCCCGGGCAATGCGCCGGGCCAGCTCCAGATGATCGGGGCAGCGCAGCACCTTCTCGGCGCGGGTCTCGTCGGTGAAGGGGTTCTCGAACAGACCCAACAGGAACTTCACCCGCAGCACGCGACGGCAGGCGGTGTCCAGGATGGCGGGATCAAGCTTGCCGCTCTCCACCAGATGCTCCAGGGCGTTCTGCCACACATCATGGGGGAAGTCGTAGAGCTGCAGGTCCACGCCCGCTTCCACGCCCAGGCGCACGGCCTCTTCCGGCGTGGGGGCAATGAAGTGCCAGTCGTACAGGCGGGAGACGGCGGTCAGGTCGGTGCGCACGAAACCCCGCATGCCGTATTGGCCGCGCAGTACGTCGGTGAGCAGCTCGTGGTCCATGGAGACAGGGATGCTGTCGATGGAGTTGTAGCTGCACATGGCGTTCATGGCGCCGCCGTCCACAAAGGCGGATTCAAACACGGGCAGGCAGTCGCTGAACACGTCGTGGCGGCCCATGGTGCAGGGGGCGCAGTTCAGGCCGCCCACCGGGTTGCCGTAGCCCACATAATGCTTGGGCTCGGCGGCGATGGCGTCCGGGGCGGTCAGGTCGTCGCCCTGCATGCCCCGCACCACCTCGCGGGCGAATTCGCCGCACAGGTGGGTGTCCTCACCGTAGGATTCCTCGCCGCGGCCGTAGCGGGGGTCGCGGATCAGGTCCATTACCGGGCTGTAGCTCTCGTGGATGCCCATGGCCCGGGTCTCGGTGGCGATGGCGTGGCCCATCTGCCGACCCAGTTCCGGGTGGAAGGTGGCGGCCAGACCGATCTGCTGGGGGAAGCTGGTGGCCCGGTTGTTGAACAGACCGTGCAGCGCCTCCTCACTGAACAGGAAGGGGATGCCCAGACGGGTCTTTTCCAGGGCGTAGCGCTGCACCTGGTTGGCCATGGCGGCGGTCATACCGCGCAGCTGCACGCTGCCGACGCTGTGGCCCTGCAGCAGGGCGTCAAACCGGTCCATATCCATGGCGGTCACCTGGCCGTTTTCGTCCTGGGTGGTGAAGTCGCCGGAGAAATACTGGTCGGTCTGCATGATTTTTTCCCGCAGCGTCATCCGGCCAAGCAGGTCGTCAATGCGCTCTTCTACGGGAAGCTTGGGGTCTTGATAGGGAAACATCGAAAACATTCCTCCCAAGGGGATCAGGATTTGTTGTTGGGCAATTTACGGCCGTTCACGGCCAGGTTGGCAAAGCCCAGCGCCGCCGCCAGCAGGAACAGGCAGGGGATGCTGGAGTTGCCCAGAACGTTCTGCAGCAGGGGCTGCAGGGTGGTGCCCACACTGGCGGACAGGCAGGCCGCGATGCTGGCGGTGGCCGAGGTCACGCCGATGTAGGTGGTCTTCGCGTTCTCCGGGCTGGAGACGAATTGCAGGTTCATGCTGGCGATGGACGCGCCGCCCGAGCAGGCGGCGGTGGCCACCATCAGGATGGGGGCCATGAAGGGAGCCCAAGAGGGGCGCACAAAGGCCCAGCCCAGCGTGCAGGAAAGGTTGATCGCGGCGGTGAGCCAGATGACCCGCCGCCAGCCAGCGGCGTCGGCCAGGCGGCCCCAGTACCAGCTGCCGGCCATGCCGGCCACCGCGGAGACCACGCCCACCGTGGTGATGAAGCTGTGGCTCAGATTCAGAACCCGCAGCTCGTACACCGACAAAAACGGGGTGGAGAGTCCGCCGGGCAGACCGCCCAGGATACAATAGAGCAGCAGCGGGCGGTAGGATTTGTCCCGCACAGGGCGCAGGATATCGGCCGGGCGCAGCTTGCTCACAAAGGCCACCGGGTTTTCCCGAACCAGGCCCAGCAGCAGCGCATCCAGGATCGCCAGAGCGGCGCAGACCGCGCCGATGAGCAGATAGCCCGCCTCCGGGCGGCCGATGCGGGTGAAGTAGTCCAGCTGACGGCCCATCACCAGGGTGGCGGCGCTGTTGACGCAGACTGCCGTGATGTCCTTGCGGGCGAAGAAGGCGCCGCGCCTGCCGTCCGGCGCGAGGCCCAGCGTCAGGTGGGAAAGGCCGGGCGTGACCACGCCCGCGGCAAAAAAGGCAAGAGTATAGAGCGCCAGCACCACCCAGCGGGCCTCGGAATGGCCCGGCACCGCCAGGGGCACCAGGAACACCGCGGCCAGCGAGAACCGGTAAACGATGCACAGCAGCCAGATGGACAGCTTGCGGTGGTGAATGCGCTCAAACAAAAACGGAGAGATGAATTGCAGTACACAGCCCAGCTGCGGGATCATGGCCACAAAGGCGCAGAAGGAAATGGATGCGCCCAGCTGGCTCAGATACCCGGCCAGGAAGTTGCCGGTTCCCACCGAATAAAGGACGGCCGCCACGGCGCCCTCGGTGATGAGAGCGTGGCGGCCAGCCTCCAATTGCGATTCGGTGGGCGGTTCAGACGGAAAAAACAGTTGACGAAGCCAGCCCATGATCTGCCTCCCGGCGTTTTACTCCGCCTGCATCTGCCGCCCGCGCAGCAGGTCGGCATAACGCACGATCAGCCGGGTCAGGTTGGGCAGGCCGCTTTCACGGCTGATTTGACGCCACTGGTTCAGGTACAGTGCGTACCAGTGTTCCAGACGGGCGGCCAGGACCGGATCCTCGGTGCGGGGACCGGCCAGCCAGACGCCGATCTCGTTCCAGAGCAGCACGCTCTCAGCGGTGACGCTGGCCAGGCTGATGATCTCCTTCTTGCCCGCGGGCAGGAAGGGGGCGCAGGCCAGCACCTGAGACAGGGCCTCGTTCACGGCGGCGTTGGCTTCGGGAACCTTGGTCAGGTCCACTTCTGCCAGCAGCTCGGCCCGGCGGGCCTCGTCGCCGTCCATCCAGTTGACCACGTGCCGCCAGTCGAAGACCTCATGGTCGGACATCTCGGTCAGGGCGGCCATCAGCTTGCCGGAGGTGTCGCCGTAGCCAATGCGGGACACCGCCTCGTTCAGCTCGTCGGCCTCCACCGGCTCGGCGTTCCAGCTGAAGGCTGCGCCGTACAGGATGCCGGGGATGGTGAGACGGGGATCGTTGATGTGAGCGTAGTCGCCCCAGTCGGTGTTCAGCAGGCCAATGGCCTTGTACTTGTGGGCGTGGTGGCACATGAGCCGGATGTTGGAATAGGCATACCGGTACAGGGGAACCCACTGGTTCCAGGCGCACACGCCCGGGCAGGCATACTGGGTGATGCCGCTGGCCGCGATGTCGCGGATCTCGTTTTCCCGCTGGTTGGGCAGATAGCCCCAGTTCAGGCAGATGGTCTCCTTGGGCAGCTCGGCGCAGCTCTGTGGGAAACGCCACATGATGTCGCCCCAGAACATGGGGATGCAGCCCTGGGATACCAGGTACTCGCACAGGGCCTTCACGTGGCTCACGTAGAGGGCCTTTTCGCCCAGCTCGTCGGCCAGGTGTTTGCTGCGGCCCTTGCCCAGGTCGAAGGTCTCGTCGGCGCAGATGTTGAACTTGTTGGTGCGGAACAGCGGACGATACTCGTCGATGAGCTTCTTGACAAAGTCCAGTACGTCCGGGTTGGAGACGTTCAGGGTGTGGTGCGCACCGGCGTAGGTGTAGCTGAAGGGGATCTTTTCAGAGTCCGGCAGCTCGCACAGGTCGCAGCAGGTCTTGGTGGACAGAATCTTGTACATGTGACCGAAGCTGGACAGCGAGGGCACCAGCTCGATGTGACGGGCGGCGCAGTAGGCGTCCAGCTCCAGGATGTCGTCGGCGGTGAGGGGGGTGTCGTCCCGCCAGGCCTCGGACAGATCCCGGAACAGATAGGTGTGCTCAATGTACAGCTGCCACTGGTTGACCTTGTAGCGGCAGAGCAGATCCGCCACCTGCTTTAAGTAATCCAGGGTGGGTACCCGGCCGCGGGAGCAGTCCAGGTAGTAGCCGCGGTTGGCCAGGTCGGGCCAGTCCTCAATGAATATCGAGGGCAGTACCGCGCCGTGGCGCTCCAGGTACTGGATCAGGGTCTGCACGCCGTTGCACAGGCCCTCGTCGGTGCCGGCGCAGAGGGTGGCGCCCTCGCTGCCCACGGTCAGAGTGTAGCGGTCGGCCAGCGTGCTGTCCACGCGCAGGGCGATGTCGCCGGAAAAGGCTTCGCCCCGACCAAGGGCCGGGCAGAGCCCGGCCTGGTCACAAATGGCGTTTTGCAGCATCTGCGCATAGAGCAGAGCCTCCGGCGCGGTGCCGGGGCAGAGCACGATGCGGGTGTGCGGAGTCAGGGTCATTGCGCCCGAACGGGACTCCACCCGTTTGGGCTGCGGTAAAAATTCCATAGCCATAGGAATGATCCTCGCGGCCTTGCGGCCTGTTGTGAATGTGTGGGAAGGCGCGGCTCAACGGATGCGCAGCGTCTTGATCTCGTAGGGCTTGATGGTGAAGCGGATGCCGCCGTCCTCCAGGGAAACGGGCTCGCCGTCGGGCTGCTCCATGCAGTCGCAGCTTACGGCCTCGGTCACGGGGCGGCCCCAGTGCAGCACGGTGTCGGTGAGGGCATTCTCGCTCTCGTACATACGCACGATCACGCCGTTGCCGTCCTCGGCCTGCTTGATGGTCTCCACAACCACGTTGGGAGCGTCGCACACGGCCAGGCTGAAGGCCTCGCCGGGCTCGCCGCCAGCCACAGCCAGAGCGGGCTGGTTGAGGAAGAAGGCCTCACGCACAGTGCCGGCAGCACGCCAGGTCTCGGCGTGGGGGTACAGCGCGTAGGTGAAGTGATGCACTTCCTGGTCGGTGGTGGGGTTGGGCTCGATGCCGGACTTGATCAGGGTCAGGGAGATGCAGCTGTCCTTCACGGAATGACCGTACTTGCAGTCGTTCAGCAGGCTGACGCCGTAGTGACCCTCGGACAGGTCGGCCCACTTCTGGCCGCAGCTCTCGAAGCGAGCCTTGTCCCAGCTGGTGTTGGTGTGGGTCTTGCGGGTCAGGTTGCCGTACTGCACCTCGAAGGTGGCCTCGTCGGTGTGTACGTTCACGGGGAACTGCACCTTCAGCAGATGCTGATGCTCGTGCCAATCCACGGTGGTCACGAAGTCGATGCGGCGGATGTCCGCATAGAAGTGGATGTCCTGAGAGATGGTGGAGTTGCTGAACTCCCGCTCGATGTGCAGGGTGGCGCGCACCGGGCCCTGCTCGGTCCAGGTGAAGGAGCGCAGGTCGGTCACATCCCAGAACTTCTCGGTGTAGTAGATGTCGATATCCCAGTTGTCGTAGTAGATGGGCTTATCCTCGAAGACACGCAGCAGGTTGGCGGTCTTGCCGGCCTGCAGCACCTCGCGGCGGTTCTCCTTGTCGAACAGACCGGCGATGCCGCCCTGCTCGTCGAAGCGCACGGTGTAGAAGGGGGTCTCCAGGGTGTGGCCATCCTCGCTCAGGGCGAAGCGGCTGGCCTGCTCGGCCTTGCCGGCAACCGCGAAGGTTTTGCGGCCCTTGGAGGGCAGATCGGCCAGGAAGGCAACAGCGCCGTTCTCGGTCTGCTGCACGGGGTAAACGCGGCCGGTCTCGTCGGTCAGGGCGGCCGCGTCGCACTCGCCCAGCTCGACCACGTCGTTGCGGCCGAAGCCGGTGGTGTTGTAAACGGTCATGCCGCTGCCGGCGGGGGTCAGGGCGGTCAGGCGCTCAGCGCACAGGGTGCCGATCTCGGCCTCCATCTGAGCGTACTCTTCCTTGGTAACCTCGTATACCTCACGGATGGAGGAGCCGGGCAGGATGTCGTGGAACTGGTTGATCAGGATGCCGTGCCACAGACGGTCGATGGCCTCGGTGGGGTAGGCGACCTGAGCGGCAGCCAGCACGCTCAGCAGCTCCAGGTCCATCATGTGCAGCTCGGCCTTGCGGTTGGAGCGCTTGTTGCGGGCCATGGAGGTCAGGGTGCCGCGATGGTACTCGAAGTACAGCTCGCCCTCCCAGGTGGGCAGACGGCGGTTGCCGGAGACGCGGTCCTTCAGCTCGTCGAAGTAGGTGCGGGCGAAGGCCTGGCGTACCTTGGGCAGACCCTCCACGCCCTTTTCCATACGGGTAGAGGTCTCCAGCATGGAGCGGGTCGGGCCGCCGCCGCCGTCACCGTAACCGTAGCAGACCAGAATATCGTTGTTGATATCCTTCTGCTGGTAACGGTGCCAGCCGCCGATGATGGCGTCCGGATGCAGGATGCCGTTGTAGGTGGTGAAGAAGTCCTTCTCATCCTGGCCAACGCCCAGGGTGGTGACCAGATGGGTCAGGATCTCGGTGCCGTCGATGCCGCGCCACATGAAGGTGTCGTAGGGCATTTTGTTGAACTGGTTCCAGGCCAGCTTGGTGGTCATGAAGTAGTCGATGCCGCACTTCTTCATGATCTGGGGCAGAGCGCCGGAGTAGCCGAATACGTCGGGCAGCCACAGGATGCGGTTGTCCAGGCCGAACTCCTCCTGGAAGAAGCGCTTGCCGTACAGGAACTGACGCACCAGGCTCTCGCCGCTGGTCAGGTTGCAGTCGGCCTCTACCCACATGCCGCCTTCGGGCTCCCAGCGGCCCTCGGCCACGCGGGCCTTGATCTGCTCGAACAGCTCAGGATAGCGCTGCTTGAGGAAGTAGTACAGCTGGGGCTGGCTGGACATGAACTTGTAGTTGGGGTACTCCTCCATCAGCTTCAGCACGGTGGCAAAGCTGCGGCAGACCTTCTCGCGGGTCTGGGCAACGGTCCACCACCAGGCCACGTCGATGTGGGTGTGGCCGATGCAGCTGGCGATCACTTCGTCGTGACCGGCCAGGTCGGTGTACAGGTCCTTGGCCAAAAATTCCCGGGCCTGGGCCACGGTGGCGTAGAAGCTCTCGTTGTAGGGGGTACGCAGGTCCAGCAGGTTGATGGCGTCGTTCAGCACACGCTCCAGGTCCCGGCGGGCCTTGCTGTCCGCATCCAGGCGGGGGAAGGCCTGCAGGGGCACGGCCAGATCATAGTACAGGCCCTCGATCTCCGGGTCAACCTCGCGCAGGTCCACGATCAGGTTGAACTCGGTGTGCAGGATGCCGGTGTAGGCCTGCAGCTCCAGGCGGTACTGGGTACCGGCCTTGGCGCAGCGGTCCAGCAGCACGTCCCGGTGGTTCATGTCGATGCCCTGGGTGACCACGCCGTTCACAAACAGCAGGAACTGGGGGTTCTTGGCGTCGTCCCACTCGTCGATCTGGGTGCACACGTGCATCCACAGGGGCTTGCCGTCCATCTCTTCGGGAACGGTCACGTCGGCGCGGAACCAGTAGTGCTTGTCGGGGCCGTACCAGTGCATGGTGCGGCAGTCAAAGGCCTCGAAGGGAGCGGGATCAGCGTCCGCGTCCTCGGGGCGCAGGAAGTTGCCCGGCTTGTACAGCCAGTTGTCGGTGGGGAATTTCTGCTTCACAGACAGCTTCTGCAGCTCGGTGCAGATGCCGTTGATCCGCTTGTCCAAAAAGCTCATAGTTTCCATAGTTTTTTCCTTTTGCGCTTGGAAGCCCGCGCAGGCGGGCTCGGGTTAATGAAATACGTCGTAATTGAAATCGTGATAATGGAAGCCCAGCCAGAGGAACCCCACATCGCCCGGCCGGGAAGGTGCGGACGATGTGCGGAAGTATCCGTTTTCCAGGGCTTGCGGACGGGTTTTGGAAGTGTGCTCCAGTAATTTCTGGAACAGCTCGCGGCGCTTCTCCTGATAGGCAGGCAGGGCGGCCAGATCGTGCTGCTCCATGGCGCCGTTGGTCTTGGGACGCAGGCCCTGTTTTTTGCAGCTCCGCAGACAGTCGATGGGGAGCGTCATGCTCTCGAAGCCGTAGCAGGCGCGCACGGGGTCGAAATGCATCTTGCCCATGGCGCGGGTCTGGTACCCGGCGTCGGTGAGCAGGGCGGGCAGGGTGGCCCGCCGGGCCGTGGCCTGCCCCATGACCTGAGCATGGGTCGCGTTGGTGACCACACCGCTCTCATACCCGCGCAGGCCGGTCATCAGGGTGGTGCGGGAAGGCACACAGATGGGACAATCGGCATAACAACGGGTATAAGCGGTGCCCTGTGTATACAGGTAGTTTAGGTGCGGCGTGTAGATGCTGGAATTTCCCAGGGCCTGGATGGTGTCGAACCGCTGTTGGTCTGTGGTGATGAGCAGGATGTTATCCTGCGACAATCAGACCATCTCCTCGCCGGAGGTGCAGTCGAAGGAATTGGACTTGATGTAGTCCAGCAGGCGGTCCACGGTGGTGAAGGCCAGGCCGGTCACGGTGTCGGCGCAGCCGTAGTAAACGGCGATACGGCCGGTCTCTGCGTCAGCCAGGGCGGCGCAGGGGAAGGTGACGTTGGGTACGTCGCCCATGCACTCATAGGGCATATGGGGGGCCAGGATGTAATCCTTGCCGCGGGCCTTGACCTTCCAGGGCTCGTCCAGATCCAGCAGAGCAGCGCCCATGCGGTAGACGTAGCCGTTGCAGGTGTTGATCACGCCGTGGTAGATCAGCAGCCAGCCCTCGTCGGTCTCGATGGGGATGGGGCCGGGGCCGATCTTCAGGCTCTGCCAGGCGGACTCGTCGCCCTTCACAGCGCCCATCATGTAGCGGTGGCGGCCCCAGTAGACCATATCCTCACTCTGGCTGACGAAGATGTCGCCGAAGGGGGTGTGGCCGGTGTCGCTGGGACGGCTCATCATCATGTAGCGGCCCTGGATCTTGCGGGGGAACAGCACGCCGTTGCGGTTGTAGGGCAGGAAGGCGTTCTCCAGCTGGTGGAAGGTCTTGAAGTCCTCGGTCCAGGCCACGCCGATGGTGGGGCCATGGTAGCCGTTGCACCAGGTCACGTAGTACTTGCCGTCCATGTAGCAGACGCGGGGGTCATAGCGGTATTCCCGCTTGGTGATCTCCGGGTCCTCGCCCACCAGATGGATGGGCTCGTCGTCGATGGTCCAGTGGATGCCGTCCTTGCTGAAGCCGGCGAAGATGTCCATGCTGATGGACATGCTGTCGCAGCGGAACACACCGGCAAAGCCGTCGCCGAAGGGAACTACGGCGCTGTTGAACACGCTGTTGGAGCGCTTGTTGCCGTCGCGGCCGATGATGGGGTTGGCATCATAGCGCCACAGGGGCAGGCGGGTTTCGGCAGGGGGGTCCTGCCAGGGGATGTTGGGCAATGCATTGCCAATGATCTTAGCCATTATGATTTCCTCCTGAATATGGGGTCAAGGGTTATCCCACGATGCGCACGATGGGAGCGAACATCTGCTCATGCAGAGCGTCCAGGGCACGTTCGGGGTCGGTTTCGTCGGTGAGCCACAGGGTATAGCGGTACTCGGTGAAGCCGGAGAGATCCAGCTTGAAGTTGGTCTCCCAGGTGTTGTTCATCAGCCAGCTGTATACCGGGCGGCGGTTGTCTTCGGGCAGGCGCTCACACAGACGGATGGGGTGGTGAGCCAGCTCGCCGAAGTAATACAGCGGGGTGTCGAAGGCTGCCAGCAGAACGCCGCCGTTTTCGCCCACGAAAGCCAGGCCGTCGTCGCTCATGCTGTATTCCATGTTGGTGCCGGGCAGCTGGTCCACGCCGGGGCGCATGGCCTCACGGCCGCCCTTGCGCAGCCACAGCTGGCTGTCGGGAACGTTCAGGGACAGGGGCAGGTATACGCTCTCCACGTCGGTGGAAAGGGTCTTGCCCAGCTCCAGGCTCAGGTCGATGCGGGGCATATCCTCGTACAGCTTGAGCACCACGTCGCAGTGCACGCTGCCGTTCATGCTGCCGCGCAGGCGCAGGATGGTGAACACGGGACCGCGCTCCTCGCAGATCACTTCCTCCAGCACAGCGGGGTACTGCTTGGCGTGCTTGCCGCGGATGTTGCGGCCCAGCAGGCGGCGTTCCTCGTAAACGTCGGTCTGGCCGGGGCGAACGGGGGTGCACTCGTATACCGGGGTGAAGAAGGGCAGGCCGTTTTTGGGCATCAGCTCACGGTCGGCACGCTTGTCGAACAGGCTGCACAGGCCCTGACTCACCTTGTATTCCAGACGGAACCAGCGGTTCTCGAAGCTGTAGGGCAGGCGGTAGGTGACCGGGTCGAAATCGTTCACGATGTCCCGGATGCGCTCGGCGCCCACATAGCAGCGGCGGGTGTTCAGCTTCTGCTCCACAGCGGGGGCCTTGTCATAAGTATACCGCTTCACCTCGTGGGGTGCAAAGGTATCGGTGAAGGAGATCAGACGTCCGCGGGGATGGGGGCTGACCTGGCAGGGCAGCTCGCGGCCGTCCTCGGTGCGGACCACAGCCTCCGGCAGGCCGGCGGGCAGGGTCTCCACATAGAATTCCACCGGCATCACACCGGCCTGGCCGGTGGGGTTCTGCACCCGGATGGTGCCGCTGGTGGCGTAGTAGCGCAGGATGTCGCCCTGCTCGCGGGCGATGCGGCCCAGCAGGCGGGCAGCGGCCTCATGGGCCTGGCTGGCGTAGCCGTTCTTGCGGCTGTCCAGATCCAGCACCATGGATACATAGGGATTGGTGATGCTGGCGGAATGGCCCCAGGTGTGCTCGGCGTAGAGCAGCAGGTTGTCCTCGGCCTGGCGAACCAGCTCGGGAGCCTTGGTGTCCAGATCGGGGTCCAGACGGCGGGCCAGGTCGTAGCTGCGGCGGGCGCCCAGGTAGTGCTTCACCGCATAGGGGGTGGAGCCCACGCCGTTGGCCCACCAGTCGTTCAGATCGCCCCGCAGCACAGGCACGTTCTGCAGCTTGGGGGCAATGGCGGCGTACAGCTCCTGCAGGCTGACCATCTTTACCTGCACGGTGTCGCCGTATTTTTCGTTGTAGCCCTGAATGGTCTGGAGGATCAGGGGTTCGGGGGGCGCGTTGTCGCTGAACACGCCGGACACGGAGGCCAGGATGAAGTCGTAGGGGTATTCGTTCTCCTCGCACTCGGTCAGGTAGGCGTCCAGGTTCTGGGCCAGGGCCTCCACATCGTCCTCGGGACGGGGGCCGGTGCCCAGGCGGTCCATGGTCATGAAGTTGGGGGTGTGGTTGGGACGCAGGCCCAGCACGTTGCCCAGGTTGTAGTGCTCGCCGTTCCAGACCAGCAGCCGCTTGCCTTCGGCGTTCTCCCAGAAGTAGGCGTTCTGGTTCTGGTACAGCGGGTACATGCCGTGGTGGCAGTGAATGTTGGTGTAGAGGAATTCCACACCGTTGTCCAGCATGGCGTCACGCTGGCCCATGGAGATGCCGTTGATGTCGGCGCACATGGCGGTGTTCATGGTCACACCGGCTTTTGCAAAGCGCTCGCGCCACTGGGCCAGGCGGCGGGAGTAGATGCCGCAGTCCAGCAGGTCGGTAAAGTTCAGATAGTTGGCGGAAAGGCCCATACGGCCGTCGGCAACCAGCTCCAGGAACTGCTTGCGTTCCTCTTCGGTGGCGGATTTGAAGAACTCCTCCACACAATACAGAGTCTCGCAGTTCCAGCGGAAGTCCCGGTTGGCTTCGTCCTGCATCATGCGCAGGGCGGTGCGGATGTAATCCACCTGCAGTTCGATCACGTGCTCCTGCAGGTCGGTGTAACCGATATCGGTGTGGGAATGGTGCACGGCATACACCGTGCGGATGGCGTGCTGCTTCATGGAGAGAGTCCTCACTTCATGTAAAAATTTCCCTGTGGTTTTTATCAAAAAGGGCCGCCGCACGGCCGGGCCGGTGAAAACGTTGATCTTGACAATAATTTGTTCGATCAAAGGCGGCGATGAAACGGAATGCCGCTTTCTGTGTTTTCTCCTGCCCGCGCGGTGCGGCGGCCTTATGTGGTGGATTGAATTGCGGTAAAGATTCCGGTGGAATTAGGCTGCGCTGCTGGCAGAGGTGCTCTGAGCGGAAGTGCTCTCGGCAGCGGTGCTTTCGGCAGCGGAGGTGTTCTCGGCGGGAGCGCTCTCAGAGGTGGTGGTGCCCTTGGTGGCCATGAAGGCGTCTACCTGCTCCTGGCACTGAGCAACGATCTCGTCGAAGCCGGCCTTGCGCATCTCGTCCATGATCTCGGGAACGATCTCATCGGTGGGACGGGTGCCGGACAGCATCTCGCCCTTGTAGCGCTCGTAGATGGCAACGCAGTTGGCCAGCTGATCCTTGAAGGCGGAGGTGTCCAGAGTGAAGCCCAGCAGCACGGAAGCCTCGGCGTTCTCGTTCAGCTCCTTAACCTCGTCGTACTGGTTGAAATCGAACTCGTCGCTGGGAGTTACAGCGAAGAAGCTGCCCTGGGTGTAACCGGCCATGGTCCAGTCAGCGTTGTTCTTGTGAACCCACTGCTTGGTGTCGTCGGTGTAATCCCAGTTGTCGCCCTGTACGCCGTAGTACAGCAGGTCACGTACGTAGGAGTCGGTGTTTACCAGCTGCAGCAGCTCCAGAGCCTTGTCGGGGTGAGCGCAGTTGGCAGAGATGCAGTTGATGGAGCCGCGAACGGTGTCGTTGGAGATAACCGTGGGGCCCAGCTTGGTGGCCTGAGCGTCAACACCCATCTGGGGACCCCAGCTGGTGATGGCGGCGCCGGACCAACCCTGAGCTACGCTGCAGGGCTTGTAAGCGTTCTCTTCGGGCTTGGTGGCAGCGTCAGAGTTGATGATGCCAGCCTTGTACCACTCGTGGAAGGTGTTCAGAGAAGCCTGGATATCGGGCTGCTCCAGAACGGGAACAACGGTAGCGGTCTCGTCGTTGTAGCGAACGCCGATGGGCAGCAGACCGGTGCCCATGTTGTCGTACTCGAAGGCAACCCAGGTGGCGCCGTTCTTGTTCATGGGGAAGGAAGCCTCACCCTTGGTGTCCTTCATGGCGGTCAGGGTGTCGGTCAGGGTGCCCAGGTCAGACATGGGCATAGCCTCGGGGATGGTGAAGCCAGTGCCTTCGGCCAGCTCCTTGTCCCAAACCAGGTACTCGGAGATGGAGGAGTCCTTGTAGGTGGGAACGCCGTACAGCTTGCCGTCGATCTCACAAGCCTCCCAGTAATCCTCGGGGATGGAAGCGTACAGCTCGGGGCTGGAGGTCTTCACCAGCTCGCTGATGTCGGCGAAAGCGCCGATGTGCACGTCGTTCACGTAGGTGTTCATGTTGGTGAACAGGATGTCGTACTCACCACCGGTGTTCACGATAACGTTGCGGCGGTTGTCCCAGTCGCCCCAGGAAACGACCTGAACGTCCAGGTTGACGCCGATCTTCTCTTCCAGGTAGGGGTTGATCTGCTCCAGCCAGGCGTCGTAGTTGGTGGGCTGGCCGTTACCAACGGTAACCCAGGTCAGGTTGACCACTTCGCCGTCAGCAGCGCCGGAGGTGGTGCCTGCGGTGCTGGCAGTACCGGAGGTGCTGTTGCCGCCGCAAGCGGCCATGCTCAGTGCCATGGCGCCGGCCATGCCCAGAGCAAGTGCTTTGTTGAGCTTTTTCATATTGTTTCTCCTTTTTCTGTTATTTTGTAATTCCGAAATTGGAAAACCGAAATGAAAGTGGGTCCCTTAGCCCTTAACGGCGCCGATGGTCAGACCGGAAATGAAGTATTTCTGGAAGAACGGATAGGCGCAGGCGATGGGGATAACGATGATAACCGCAATGGCCATACGAACGGATTCGGAAGGCATGGAGTTGCGGTACTGCTGCAGGCTCAGGCCGGCAGAGGGGTTGTTGGCGATGTAGTCCAGGTTCTTCATCATGTTGTTCAGAAGAGCCTGCAGGCTGACCAGGTTGTTCTTGGAAATGTACAAGCTGGACTGGAACCAGTCGTTCCAGTAGCCGAAGGTCAAAAACAGACCGATGGTGGCGAATACCGGCTTGGAGATGGGAACCACGATGCGGCTGAAGATGGTCAGCTGGGTAGCGCCGTCGATCTTGGCGGATTCGATGATGGAATCCGGAATGGTGGTTCGGAAGAAGGTCTTACAGATGATCACGTTGAAGCTTGAGACCGCCAGCGGCAGGATCAAGCACCAGATGGTGTCGTTCAGGTGCAGCATGTTGGCCACAACCACGTAGTTGGCAACCATACCGCCGTTGAAGATCATGGGGATGAATACCACCCAGTTGAAGAAGCCGCGCAGGCGGTACTGGGGGCGGGAGAGCACGTAGCCCATGCTGGTGGTCAGCAGAACGCCGATGACGGTACCTACCACGGTAACGATAACGGAGATCAGCAGCGCGTGGGAAATGGTGCCTCGCTCGTTCCACAAAAACTGGTAAGCGGCGGAGGAGAAGGTCTCAGGCCACAGGGCGTAGCCGTGGGTCCGGATGGATTCCTCCGAGCTGACCGAGATCATGATGACGTAGAAAACAGGGAACAGGCACACGAAGGAAAGCAGGGCAAACAGGGCGTTGAACGTAGCGTTGGTGGCCGGTTTGATCCGGTCCAGCTTAGCGGTTGCCCGGGCTTCCGCTAATTCGATGGCTTTTTGCTCCTTGCGGAGCTTGCGCTTTTCAGAAACGGTCATGATGCTCCTCCTTTCTCTTAGATGATGGCGCTGTCAGAATCCAGCTTGGAAACGATGAAGTTGGCCAGCAGGATGGTTGCGCAGCAGCATACCGCCTGGAACAGGCCGGCGGCCGCGATCTGGCCGATGCTCATGCCGTTGGTGCGCAGGTTCTGGAAGATGAAGGTGTCGAAGGTGCTGGCCACGTTGTACAGGGAGTTGGGCACGCCCTGGGTGACCTGGTAGAACAGACCGAAGTCGGAATAGAAGATCTTACCGATGTTCAGAATGAACATGATGATGATCATGGGCTTGATGGAGGGGATGGTGATGTACTTGGCCTGCTGCCACTTGGTGGCGCCGTCCAGCAGGGCGGCCTCATACAGGGTGCCGTCGATGCCGGTGATGCTGGCCAGGTAAACCACCATGTTGTAGCCCAGGGACTTCCAGGTGGACATGAAGGCCAGGATGAAGGGCCAGTAGGCGGGGGCCGAGTACCACATGACCTTCTCGCCGCCCAGAGCGGTGATGATGTTGTTGGCCAGGCCCTTGTCGGGATTCAGGAAAGCGTATACGAAGTAGCTGACCACAACCCAGGACATGAAGTAGGGGAAGAACATCATGGTCTGGTAGCACTTCGAGGCAAACTTGGAGTACAGCTGGTTGATGATGATCGCCAGGGTGACCGGAATCACCAGGTTGATGACGATAAATACCAGGTTGTACAACAGAGTGTTGCGCAGCAGCATGCCGAAGGTGTTGCTGCTCAGGAAGAAATTGAAGTTCTGGAACCCGCACCAGTCGCTCTGGAACAGGCTTGCCAAAAAGCCTTTGCCGGGGGCCAGTCGGAAGTCCTTGAAGGAAATGATCAGACCGAACATCGGCAGGTAGCAGAACACGGCGAACCAGATGGTTGCAGGCAGGCCGAGCAGGGTGAGTTCCGTGTCGTCACGGGTCCAGCGCGCGCGTTTGGGGCGCACCTGGGCGGAGGCAGCGGTCTTCTCCTTTTTCATGTGGGCACTCCTTTCAGTTAACCGAACACGCGCAAAAAACATTGTTAACGATTAACGTTAGTTAACATGTTAATCAGGCGTGTTTTCATTTGTTAGCTTAATATTAACCTGTCCCAGGAGGCTTGTCAACCGGCAAACTGCACAAGTTTCAAGACTTTTTGTTGGCGTTGCGTCATTTTTGTGAATAATTAATAAAATTTAAATGAAGTTTTTGAGCAGAAGAAAGAATAAAGTTAATAAGTGTTAACAAATGTATTGTCTTTTAAATTTAGATAAGGTATAATTAGAAAAGCAAAACTGAATGAGTTCAAGACGGGAGTGTACCATCATGTGTAAACCAACCATGCAGGACATTGCGGACGCATTATCGACTTCCCGCGTTTCGGTGTGGAAGGCACTGAACAACCGGCCCGGCGTATCGGATGCGCTGCGCCAGCAGATTCAGGAAAAAGCACGGGAAATGGGCTATTGGCAGCCTGCGGCGGCCCCGGCGGCGGTGCAGGAGCCCAGCCACGGCCGCACGGTGGCGGTGGCGGTGTGCCGGCCGGAGTCCTCGCTGTTCTGGATGCAGATCATCCATCAGATCGCAAAGGACCTGTCGCGAAAAGATGTTAATTTAATGTATACCTATTTGCCCACTGGGTATAAAGAGGGGTATACTCTGCCCTCCAGCCTCACCGACGGCTCGGTGGAGGGGATCATCGTGCTCAACGTGTATTCGCCGCCGATCTTCCAGATGCTGGCGGATCTTCCGCTGCCCAAGGTTTATCTGGACACCATCCCCACCATGACCTTTGACCAGCTGGACGGAGATCTGTTGCTCATCGAAGGGCGCGAGCCCATCCGCCGCATCACCAGCCGCCTGCTGGACAGAGGATACACCCGTCTTGGATTTTTGGGCGACGTAAACTACGCCCAGACCAACACCGACCGCTACCGCGGTTTTCTGGATGCCTTTGCTGAGCGTGGGATGACTCCCGACCCGGCCCTTTCCATGACCGGCGCCCTGGGGCTTCGCACCCATTACGAGGAGCTCAGCCGGTTTCTGGAGCAGCTGCCGGTCCAGCCGGACGGATTTGTATGCGTGAGCGACTACATCGCTCATTTTATCCAGCGCTACTACGAGGAGCACGGCACCGAAGCGGGCCGTGTTCCGGCGCTGACGGGCTTCGACAACAACGCCGAGTACCTGAACGTGGCCGAGCGCATCACCACCGTGGAGGTGCGCCCCAAGACCCTGGGCGCCCGTCTGGCCAGCAAGATTTTGTTCCTGCTGGAGCATCCGGGCCTGGCCCAGGAGGTCAGCTATGTGTCCTCGGATGTGCTGTACCGGGGCGTGCTGGCCGGGGAATAAGCCCGGTCAGCGGTCCACCTCGATCAAAAAGCTGCTGCTGCCCGCGGGGTAGTAGCTCTCGGTATATTCCACCCGCCGTCCGTCGCCGGTCAGGCCGGTGGAGGTGATCAGAATGACCGGCTCAAAGGGACTGATCTCCAGCCGGGCGGCCACCTCGGCGGGCGGCGGCACCACCTCCAGCTTGCGGCTGGCGTGACGTACCTCCAGCCCGCGGCTGGCCATCACCTCATAGAAAGAAAGATCGGTAAAATCCAGCTGAGCCATGTCCGGGAAGAGCTTGTGGGGCACGTACAGCGTGGTGTAGACCACGGGTGCGTTGTTCCGGTAGCCCTCCAGATGACGCAGCCGAACCAGCCGGGTCACCTTGGCCCCGGCTGTCAGCTGCAATGCCCGAGCCGCCTCTTCGGGGGCCCGTTCCATCGCAAGGTCCAGCACACGTGTGCGCAGGGTGCGGTGGTTTTTTGTGCTCTCGGCCCGGTAGCCGGTGACGAACCGGGTGGACTCGTGGGCCACCTTGGGCTCGGTCACGAAGGTGCCCCGGCCCTTGACGCGCATCAGCCAGCCCTCCCGGGCCAGGGTGTCCAGCGCCTGGCGCAGGGTGGGGCGGCTGACCCCCAGCAGAGTACAAAGCTCGTTTTCCGTGGGGATCTGGCCCCCTACCGGGTATTCACCGGACTGGATGCGGCCGCGGATGTACTCCGCGGCCTGCTCATGCAGCGCTTGTGCCATGTTTGGTCGCTCCTTTTTTGCGGTCAGCCGCGCACGCAGGCGGCAATGACCTTGACCGGCGCGCCGTCCGGCGCTTCGATACGGTAATCACCCGCGGCCTGGGGCAGGATGCAGGTCTCGCCGTAGTGCAGCTCCATGGGAGCAAAGGCTCCGTCCGGGCTGGTCAGCAGCGCCCGCTCGCCGTCCACCAGGTTCAGCACATGCACGCTGCCGTTGCGCGGCATGTCGGCGGTCCGGTCGGTGGTGATGCGGAAGGTGTCGATGAACTCCCGCTCGTGCAGGCCGGTGCGCTCCAGGGTGGTGTGCTCGTCCTGTTTCAGCACCCGGGCCTGATGAATCAGATTTTCGGTCACCCACTTGGTGTCCCGGTCCCACTGGATGTTGGCCATGCCGTGGTCAAGATGGATGGGCCGGGGCTTGCCGTCCAGATCCAGACGGCCCCAGTCCCACATCTTGAAGGTGAAGATGTAGGGAGTGGAGCTGATCTCCAGCACCATGGTGCCCGCGCCGGAGCAGTGGGTGGTGCCAGCGGGGATCAGCACATGGTCGTGCTTTTTCACCGGGATGTTGTTGATGTACTTTTCCGCCGGGAAGGGCGCTTCGCCCGCCTGAGCGCGGCGCAGGTCGGCTTCCATGGCGGCCGGGTCCACACCCTCCTTGACGCCCAGCCAGACCGATGCGTTCTCGTCGGCGTCCAAGATGTAGTAGCTCTCGTCCTGGGTGTAGTTCATATGGAAGTTCTGCTGGATGTACTCGGTGAGGGGATGCACCTGCAGGGACAGGTTCTGCCCGCCTACCGTATCCAGCATATCAAACCGGATGGGGAATTCTTTGCCGAACCGTGCGTGTACCCGCTCGCCCAGCAAGGCGCGGGGCTGCTGCAGCACCAGATTCAGCGCGGGGGTCTGGATCAGATGACCGCCGAAATCCAGCAGCAGGCTGTTTTCCTCGGGCACGCCGTCGAAGCTCCAGGCGTAGTTGCTGCCGTTCTCCGGCAGGGCAAAGTGGTCCTTCATCCAGTGGCCGCCCCAGACGCCCGGGTCAAAGTAGGGCACCATCCGGAAGGGACGGCGGGTGGTCTGGCGCAGCGCTTCCCGGTAGGAGGCGCCGTCCACCATGGCGGGGCTGCCCTCGGTGGTCATGTCCAGATAGAAATCCATGGTATTCAGCAGGTGGTCCTTCTCCCGGTCCGCCCAGCGCCACTCGGCAAAGAAGCCGCGCTTATACTTTTTCAGCTTGGGCAGATCGGTCTGGGCGGTGCGCCAGTTGCTCATGCCCCGGCGGTACCGCAGCTGGATCTCCCAGCGGGTGATGTCCGCCACCACCTGCACGTCGCCGGGACGCACCAGCGTGGCGCCCACGCCGTAGACCAGCACCAGACCGGCGGGCGCTTCCTGAATGAGGCTGCGGGCCTCGGCCAGCTTGTCCTCGTAGAAGAAATCCTTCAAACGGCGGGCCGTCATGATGCCGAACACGGGATCGTTGGGCAGCAGGTCCTGCTCCAGGGCTGCGTCCAGTTTTTCCGGCTCGAAGGCCAGATCGTCGCTGTGGATCACCAGCACCGGCTCCAGACCGGCCAGGCCCTCCAGCAGCTCCTGCTGGTCCACACCGGGGTAGCACTCCACGGTGAGCACCCGCTTGCCTTCGGCGGCGGCGCGCAGCATGGGCATGATCTGCGCAAAGCCCTCGGCCAGCCGAGCCTCGGGGCAATTGACCTCCACGTGGGGGTACAATACATAATTACCGGATCGCACTTTTTCCATTGGGAACGCCTCCTCTCTTTTGCTGTGCTTACAGCATAGGCGTTTTTTTTTAGCATGTCAATACATTTTAACTATTTTGAAGAAAAAATGTTCGATTTGTATTTACAAATAATCGGCGGATGCGTATACTGAGAGCAAGAAGCATCACATAAGGAAGGGACGATACATATGAATACTCCGTTGCTCTGCCTGGACGTGGGCGGGACCGAGATCAAGGGCGCAGTGGTCTGCGACGGGCGGCTGCTGACCCCGCTGCGGCATTTTCCCTCCCGCTCTCACGAGGACCGGGAGACCCTGCTGCAAAACTTCACCGCCATCATCCGGGCGCTGCTGGACGGGCCCGGCGCACCGAAAACGGTGGGCGGGCTGCGGCTGGCCTTCCCCGGCCCCTTTGACTATGCCAGCGGCGTCTGCCTGCTGCAGGGGCTGGACAAGTACGACGCGCTGTACGGCGTGAGCCTGCGCCAGGAGCTGTTCGACCGGCTGCCCGGCCTGCTGGAAAGCCCTTCGGACATCCGCTTTATCAATGACGTGGCGGCCTTCGGCCTGGGCGAGACCCATTACGGCGATGCGCGGGGCAGCGCCCGGTCCATGTCGGTGTGCATCGGCACCGGCTGCGGCAGCGCCTTCTGCGTGGGCAAAGAGCTGGCGCCGGACGGCATCCCCGGCGTGCCGAAGAACGGCGAGATCTACCCCACGCCGTTTCTGGGCAAATGCATCGACGACATCGTCTCCAAGCGGGGTCTGGTGGAGCTGACCAGCCAGCGGCTGGGCGAGCCGATGGAGGGCGCGGCGCTGGCGGCCCGGGTCGCGACGGGCGACGAGCAGGCAGCGGCCTGCTTTCTGGAATTCGGCGGCCGCCTGCGCGATGCGCTGGAGCCCTTCCTGCGCCAGTTCCGGCCGGAATGCCTGTGCGTGGGCGGTCAGATCACCCGCAGCTTCTCCATGTTCGGCGGCCCGCTGCAGGACCTCTGTCTGGAATTGGGGACCGGCCTTTTCGTGGCGGCGGACACCTCCGAGCTGGCCATGGCGGGCCTTTCCACCCTGTAAAAGTGAATCAATCAAGAAAGGCGGCGCATTGCAATGTATTATATCGGCGTGGACCTGGGCACCTCGGCCTGCAAATTCCTGCTCGTGGATGAGGCGGGCCAGGTGTGCCGGGAGCTTACCCGTGAATATCCTCTCTCCATGCCCAGAACCGGCTGGAGCGAACAGGACCCGGCGCTCTGGTGGCAGGCCTGCCTGAGCGGCATCCCCGCACTGCTGGAGGGCTTCGACGCGGCCCAGGTGCAGGGCATGGGCATCGGCGGCCAGATGCACGGTCTGGTGGCGCTGGACGGCGAGGGCCAGGTGCTGCGCCCGGCCATCCTCTGGAACGACGGCCGCACGGCGGAGCAGACGGAATACCTGAATACGGTGATCGGCAAAAAGGAGCTGAGCCGCCTTACCGGCAACATCGCCTTTGCCGGGTTCACGGCTCCCAAGCTGCTCTGGATGCGCGAGCATGAGCCGGAGCTGTTCGGACGCATCGCCAAGATTCTGCTGCCCAAGGACTATCTGGTCTGGAAGCTGACCGGCCAATTCTCCACCGATTATTCGGACGCCTCCGGCATGCTGCTGCTGGACGTGGAGCACAAGTGCTGGAGCGAGGAGATGTGCCGCATCTGCGGCGTGAAGGCGGAATGGCTGGCCGAGCTGCACGAAAGCTGGCAGGAGGTGGGCTGCCTGCAGCCCCAGGCCGCCCAGGCGCTGGGCCTGCCCGAAGGGGTGAAGGTCTGCGCCGGTGCAGGCGACAACGCGGCCGCTGCCATCGGCACCGGTACGGTGGGCGAGGGGCGGTGCAACATCAGCCTGGGTACCTCCGGCACCATCTTCATCAGCCGGGAGCGCTTCGGCGTGGATGAGGCCAACGGCCTGCACGCCTTTGCCCATGCGGACGGCGGCTGGCACCTGATGGGCTGTATGCTGTCCGCCGCATCCTGCAACAAGTGGTGGATGGATGAAATTTTGAAGGTGAGCGCGGTGGATTACCCCGCCGAGCAGGCCCCCATTGCCCGGGAAAACCTGGGCCGCAATTCGGTGTACTTTTTGCCCTATCTGATGGGCGAGCGCAGCCCCATCAACGACACCAACGCCCGGGGCACTTTGATCGGCATGAGCATGAACACCACCCGGGCCGACATCACCCAGGCGGTGCTGGAGGGCGTGGCCTTCGCCATCCGGGATTCCTTCGAGGCCGCCCGCTCGGCGGGTGCGGTGATCCCCCGGTCCGGTCTGTGCGGCGGCGGCGCCAAGAGCCCCCTGTGGGGCAACATCCTGGCCAACGTGCTGGGCATCCCGCTGGACCTCCCGGTCACCGAGCAGGGCCCGGGCTACGGCGGTGCGCTGCTGGCCATGGTCTGCTGCGGCCGCTTCGCCTCGGTGCGCGAGGCGGCGAACACGCTGGTCCATGTGAGCCGGACCATCCAGCCGGACCCGGAGCTGACCGCCCGGTATGAGGAGCGTTATCAGAAGTTCCGCCAAATCTACCCGGCCTGCAAAGAGCTGTTCGGCGCGCTGGCGGATTGAGAAAAGGGAGGAAGCAACGATGAAGATTTATCCGGTCACTTCGCCGGAATTTGCCCGGTATGGCCGGGTGATTTCCGGTTACGAGGGCGAGTGCGCCGCCATCACCGGTGCGCTGAACGCCCACACCCCGCTGCCCGAAGCCACCGGCTATGTGCCGGAGGAGCCGGCCTTGCAGCAGCTGCCCCAGGCCAAGGCGCTGGGTTGCGCGCTCTACGGCGGCATGCCGGTGCAGTTCGGCTGGTGCAACGGCCACAACACCCGGCTCAACTGCCTGGAATACCATCGGGACAGTGAGTTCAACCTGGGCACCGAGGACTTTATCCTGCTGCTGGCAAAGCAGGAGGAGATCGAGAACGGCCAGCTGGACACCGCCAGGGTCAAGGCCTTCCGGGTCCCGGCGGGCGTGCTGGTGGAGGTTTACGCCACCACCCTGCATTACGCGCCCTGCCACACCGACCCGGCCAAGGGCTTCCGGGTAATGGTGGCCCTGCCCAAGGGTACCAACACCGATAAGCCGGAGCTGCCGGTGCAGGGCGGCGACGACGCCTGGCTGTGGGCCTGCAACAAGTGGCTGCTGGCTCATCCTGATTCGGACGAAGCTTGTCAGGGGGCAGCTGCCGCCCTGGTGGGAGAAAACATCGACATTGCCGATGCATTATAAACACTACTATTATTAATAAGGAAAGAGGAGGAATCTGTCATGCAGTCTGCAAACATTCCTGAGGTACGCCTGGGCATCGTGGCGGTGAGCCGCGACTGCTTCCCGGTGGCGCTGTCCACCCAGCGGCGCCAGAACATCGCCGCCGCCTGCAAGGCCAAGGGCCTGGATCTCTACGAGTGCCCGGTTACCGTGGAGAACGAGAACGACATGAAGAAGGCGGTGGCCGATCTGCGGGCCGCCGGATGCAACGCCCTCACCGTGTTCCTGGGCAACTTCGGCCCCGAGACCCCCGAGACCCTGCTGGCCAAATACTTCCACGGCCCCTGCATGTTCGTGGCGGCCGCTGAGGGCGACGGCGACATGATCAACGGCCGCGGCGACGCCTACTGCGGTATGCTCAACTGCTCCTACAATCTGGGCATGCGCCACCTGAAGGCTTACATCCCCGAGTATCCGGTGGGCACCGCCGAGGAGCTGGCGGACAAGATGGCCGAGTTCGTACCCGTGGCCCGGGCCATTCTGGGCGTGCGCGGGTTGAAGATCATCACCTTTGGTCCCCGTCCCCAGGACTTCTTCGCCTGCAACGCCCCCATCAAGGGCCTGTATGAGCTGGGCGTGGAAGTGGAGGAGAACTCCGAGCTGGACCTGCTGGTGGCCTACCGCAAGCATGCCAATGACCCCCGCATTCCTGAGGTCTGCGCCGACATGGCCGCCGAGATGGGCGAGGGCAAATACTACCCCGACCTGTTGGCCCGGATGGCACAGTTTGAGCTGACTCTGCTGGACTGGGCCGAGGAGCACAAGGGCAGCCGCCAGTATGTGGCCTTTGCGGACAAGTGCTGGCCCGCCTTCCCCGAGGAGTTCGGCTTCGAGCCCTGCTACGTGAACTCCCGTCTGGCTGCCCGGGGCATTCCGGTGGCCTGCGAGGTGGATATCTACGGTGCGCTGAGCGAGTACATCGGCCTGTGCGTCAGCGGCGACGCGGTCACCCTGCTGGACATCAACAACAGTGTGCCCGGCTACATTTATCGGGAAGACATCGCCGGCAAGTTCGATTACAGCCTCACCGATACCTTCATGGGCTTCCACTGCGGCAACACGCCCTCCTGCAAGATGTGCGCTGACCGTGCGGTGAAGTACCAGCTGATCCAGCACCGCCTGCTGGAGCCGGAAGGCAGCGAGCCGGACTTCACCCGCGGCACCCTGGAGGGCGACATCGCTCCTTCCAACATCACCTTCTACCGCCTCCAGTGCGACAGCGAGGGCGTGCTGCGGGCCTACATCGCCCAGGGCGAGGTGCTGCCGGTGGCTACCCGCAGCTTCGGCGGCATCGGCGTGTTCGCCATTCCCGAGATGGGCCGCTTCTACCGCCATGTGCTGATCCAGAAGCGCTACCCCCACCACGGGGCCGTGGCCTTCGCCCACTGCGGCAAGGCCCTGTTCGAGGTGTTCAAGTACCTGGGCATTCAGGATATCGCCTACAACCAGCCCAAGGCGCTGCCCTATCCCACCGAGAATCCCTTCGCCTGATTTTAACGGCACATACAGAAAGCCCCGGTTCCGAGCGGAACCGGGTCTTTTGCGGATTGTTTGAAAGAGATGCTCAGGTGCGATTTTCCAGAGGAACGTATTGCCGGCGGGGCTGCACCGCCATGTAGGCCGGGCGGATGATCTTGCCCATGTTGATCAGCTCCTCCATGCGGTGGGCGCTCCAGCCCGCCACACGGCCCATGGCGAACAGTGGGGTGAACAGCTCGGTGGGCAGGCCCAGCATCCGGTACACAAAACCGCTGTAGAAGTCCACGTTGGCGGAAACGCCCTTGTAGATGCGGCGCTTTTCCGCGATGACCTGCGGGGCCAGCCGCTCCACCGCCGCATACAGGGCGTATTCCTTGTGCAGGCCCTTTTCGTCGCTCAGCCGCTCCACGAAGCTGCGCAGGATCTGGGCGCGGGGGTCGCTGACCGAGTAGACCGCGTGGCCCATGCCGTAGATCAGGCCGCTCTTGTCAAACCGCTCGCCCGCCAGAAGGCCCGCCAGATAATCCTTGATGGCGTCCTCGTCCTCCCAGTCGGTGAGGTTGGCCTCCATGTCCTCGAACATGCGCACCACCTTGATGTTCGCGCCGCCGTGGCGGGGACCCTTCAGGCTGGCCAGCGCCGCCGCCATACAGCTGTAGGTGTCGGTGCCGGAGCTGGTGACCACGTGGGTGGTGAAGGTGGAGTTGTTGCCGCCGCCGTGCTCGGCGTGCAGCACCAGGCACAGGTCCAGGATGCGGGCTTCCAGCGGGGTGTACTGGCCGTCCGGCCGGAGCAGGCTGAGGATGTTCTCCGCGGTGGAAAGCTCGGGCCGGGGGGTGTGGATGTAAAGGCTCTTCCCGTTTAAATAGTAATTGTAGGCCTGATAGCCGTAGACCGCGATCAGCGGGAAAATGGCGATCATGTCGATGCACTGGCGGATCACGTTGGGCAGGCTGATGTCGTCCGGCCGCTCGTCGTAGCTGGCCATGGTGAGCACACACCGGGCCAGGGTGTTCATCATGTCCGCGCTGGGGGCTTTCAGAATCACATCCCGCACAAAGTTGGTGGGCAGGCTGCGGTAAAAGGCAAGCTGGCGGTTGAACTGCTCCAGCTGGGCCGCGTCCGGCAGCTGGCCGAACATGAGCAGGTAAGCCGTCTCCTCGAAGCCGAAGCGGCCGTCGCGCAGAAAGCCGTCGGTCAGCTGCTGGATGGAGTAGCCCCGGTAATACAGCTCACCCGGGCAGGGATGCTGTTCGCCGTTCACCGTCTTGCTGCTGATGATCTCGCTGATCTCGGTAAGCCCGGCCAGCACGCCGGTGCCGTCCAGATCGCGCAGACCGCGCTTGACGTTGTAGCGGATGTAGTCGTCCCGGTTGATCTGGCTGTTGGCCAGGCAGACCTGTGCCAGCCGCTCGATGGCGGGAGTGACGCGGGAGTATTCGGAAATTTCGGCCATGGCAGTATGCCTCCTTTGCGTGGGATGGGGGCCGCCGCCGGGGCGGGGCAAAACCCTATTTATTTAATATAGCATAAAAGCAGCGTGCTGAATAGACCAAAGAAAAAAGCCCCCGAAATAGGCCGCGAAAAAAGAAAAAATTTTTTTCAAAAAGGGGTTGATTTTTCCCGAAACGCTTGGTATAATAATCAAGCACTCAGCGATGAGGCGCAACTGAATAACTGATATGTGGGAGTGTTCCCGAGCGGCCAATGGGGGCAGACTGTAAATCTGTTGCATTTTTGCTTCGGTGGTTCGAATCCACCCGCTCCCACCAACAAAAAGCCTTGCAGAATCTCGATTCTGCAAGGCTTTTTGCTTTCTGGACCACGTTTTGGACCACACTTCCGGTGGAATCCTTCATGGCGTCAGATAGCGCCCCAGAATCTGATCAACTTCATTTGCAATACGGGAGTCGTCATCGGTGAGTTTGTGCGCGTATACGCCGCGTGTGTCCATGCTGGCGGATTGACCGCACAATCGGCGCAGATCACCCTCACGAAGGTTTTGCGCCAGGGAAATAAAGGTGTGGCGCATTTCGTAGCAGCTGATGGCTGTAATGCCGTTTGAACGTGCGTAGGACTTCCATTGATGATAGCGGCTCTGTTGATTCAAAGCGGGAAATAGAGGGCTGTCAGGCGTTGTGGGCATGCCCAGGGAATGGAGCAGGGACAGCTGCTGATCGATGAGGATTCGGGCGAATGTATTGAGACCAAAGGTGCGGCGCGCATTCTGATTTTTGCCCTTTGTCTTTTCTCCGTAGCGATTGATGGCCCGCTGAATATGAAGCTTATCGCCGTCGATATCGCCGATATGAAGGCCCATCAGTTCGCCGGGGCGCAGCCCGGTGACCACTGCAAACCGATAGGCATAAATCTGATCATCAAAAACACGCTCACCACGCACAAGTCGTGTATCCACACGAAAAAGGGTTTGAAGCTCTTCCGGTTGAAGAATTTCCTTTTCCTGCTTCTCAGCGCAGGTGCGTACCTCCAGACCTTCCAGAACCAGATCGGTAAAGTCGTTGATGCGGCACCACTTGACGAATTGTTGCTCGGTGTTGCGAAGGCCTCGGAGCGTTTTCAGACTGAGTGGACCCTTGGGCGGGCGTGTGGGATGTGGCTGTAAACATCCTTTTTGTGCGGAGAGATTCAGGACCCGCTGCAGATGTCCTTCGTTCAGACGGGAAATTTTCAGGTTCCCGCAGACAGGCAGGATATAGTTCCTGCCGAACTTTCGGGTTTGCTCCAGTGTACTGGTGCCAACACGTTTTTCTTCCTGCAGATACAAGAGGAAACTGTCCCACAATTCCGATACAAGGGGATCACAATTTTCATAGGAAAGGCCGGCGCTTCGTTTCCAGCTGTCAGCTTTCCGTTCGGCTTCCTTTTTCCCTCGCAAGCCGGGAACGGTGCTGTAGAAGGTTTTTCGTTCCCCATTCCGCTGTGCGTTTACCCGCCAGCGCTTTCGGCCCGGTTCCCACCGGGCCTCTACTTTTTTCGTTTGCATTGCAGTACTCCTCATTTGGAACAGGCACGGCCAGGAGTGCGGCTGGGATAGTTCTCCTGGGCAAAGAAGTACCGGTAGTAGTCCGATTCCTGAATGCTCAGGCGAGCGGCCATTCGATTGATTTCATTCACACGGAAGAAGCTGCGCCCAGCCATTCGATCTGTCATGGTGGCATCCGCAATACCGGCAATTTCAGCCAGCTCCTTCTGGTTGATGTTCTCCCGGATCATCCGGCACCGCAATTCGGCAAAAGTTTTCTGCGTACGCATGATTGAATCTCCTTTCATTATCAAAAAAGTTAATTACAATGTAGAGTATAATTAACGAAAAAGATAATGTCAATAGGGAGAGATTCACTTAAATGTTAATTTTCTGTTGCGGAATGGGGCAATATGCAATAGAATAGAAGAGAGACAACGAGAGAAGGGGGATAAGACGTGAACATTGGAGAAAAAATACGCAGGATTCGCTCTTTTCGCGGAATGACACAAAAAGAATTGGGTATTGCCCTGGGGCTAAAAGGCGATCCTCAGACGCGAATTGCGCAATATGAGACGGGTTATCGGGTTCCCAAGCGGGATTTGATTCTCCGGATGGCAGAGGTACTGGATGTTTGCGTGTATGCCCTGGATTCAGAGAATGAAGGCAGTTCGACGGTGATGATTGAAATGCTTTTCTGGGCAGATGTGGAGTCGCCGTCGATCTTAACGCTGGCAACGGCCAAGCGGAATGACAAGAAATATAATTCTGTGATGGGATATGAGATCGAATACACAGATAATGATGATTGGATGCCGCGGGAACCCACCATGCTGTGGTTCAATCATATCATTGTGAATGATGCGCTCAGGGAGTGGGCGATCCGTCAGCAGGAATTGCGGGATAAGATCATTACGCGGGACGAGTATTTTGAATGGAAGCTCCAGTGGCCCTATTCCTGCGATGACTGCGGCCGCGTGGAGCCGGTGAAGAAGTGGAGAGGAACAACAGGTCGATTGTGGAGAAATGGCAGACCGGCACAGTGAGATAGGAGCAGCGACGAGTTTTGTGTGCCTAAAAAATTTCAGGTTGTTCGGGAGTCTTGGCTAAAAAATGTCAGTGCGCTCCTTTGATGCGAAAACTTCTAGAAGTGTTATTGTTTGCTTGACTTTTTTACATGGACGAACTGTTGTCCTTCTTGGATTCTATAATAGAGATGAAAACTTAAGGGGAGGGCAGTTTTGACCCCCCAAAAAGATATTTGACAGCCTGTAGTAAGTGCGCTGAAAAATTAATTAAAGTAATGAAAACGATCAAGTAAGCCGTCTGTGAGGTTGATAACGGTGAAAGAAATTGATTTAGCAAACGAAGTCAAAAGGATACTGGCATCTACTGAGCAGCGAAAACTTCGTTATGCATCTGAGTTGAATTGGTTTGAACGATGGCAGAATCTGTGGGCCTCTGACCGTATTAGGGTTGGAGTAATTGGTGTAACAAGCAGTGGAAAATCTACGTTGATCAATGCCCTTTTAGGAGATGATTTGCTTTCTGTTGCGGTACGTCCATCGTCGAGTCAGCTTGTGAGTTGTTCTTATGCCAAAGAACGTTCTGCTGTGGTTTACTTTTTGAACGGAGAGAAAAAAAGGGTAGGAGATACTGTCAGATTGAAAGAGACAATCGTACAATACTCCGATGAAAACTATAACAAGCGTAATCAAAAGCAGGTTGCTCAACTTGAATTATCTACACCGAACTTTGCTCTTGGAGAGGATGTGTTATTGGTCGATAGCCCAGGGTTAGATGCAACTGGATATGAAGCGCATGAAAAGCTAACACTTGAAACCCTTCTCCCTACTGTTGATATTGTCGTTTTTGTTACGACGGTAAAATCAGAAGTGGACAAAAAAATGAAGCAAACGCTGGACACGATTGCAAAGTATGATTGCCCGGTGATGATTGTCCAAAATATGCTTGATGCTGTTCGCCCCAGCGTTGATGGGAAAAAGAGTGCAGCTACCGTTGCAAAAGAGCGAATGAATCGAGTTTTGCTTGCCGTTGAGCAATCCGCAATAAAAAATAAGAGCGATGTTAAAGTATCTCAAATCTCTGCTGTAAATGCGATGCGATATCGCTGTAATCCCAATCCCACAGAACAAGAAGAAAGAGCATATAAAGCGGCTCGTTACGACGACTTTGTTGCCGGTGTAAAAGATTTGATTAAAAGCAAACGACCGGAGATAGAAAAACAGCGAGTGCGTACAATTCTAGAACACCTTGAAGACTTGATTCGACAAGAAGACAAACGGACTGAGAATGTATCGACATCACTCACTGCAGATACCGCTCTTACGGCTATTTCGGATAACATCACTTGTGCGTTGGAAGATACTTACAATGATATTTATAATGTCATTATGGAGTTGGAAAAGATATACGCAAAGTACTTTTCGGATGATAGTGAGGCAGCAGGACGAAAAATTTCTGGTCTTGTGAGTGCTTTTTTACGGAAGGATACACTTGATGAAGAGGATATTGCCGAAATCAAGAACGTCGTAAAAAAGTTTGAATCAAAGACTATAGAAAGTGTTCAAGCTTTTTCAGAAAAATGTTCGATGGCGATAGAGAAATTGAATCTTCCTGCTAGAGACCTTTGGAGTTATAATGGATTGCCCCGTATGCCGGAGGTTTCTGTTAAAACAAAAGTTGTACAAAGAAGACGAACAGTCAAAAAAAGCGGAATACTGCGCTCGATTCTTCGTGGAATAACTTTTGGACTATATAAAGGGGAGGAAACAGAGTACTATACCGAAACTATTAGAGACGATGAAGCAACGAAAGAATCTGTAAAACGCTATATAAAAAGACTCCAACGTGAATACGCAAAGACTTTGGATGCGTGGTCAACTAACGCAAAATCAACGGTACTGTCGATACAACAGGAAATTGACTTGCGCGTTTCTGCTATAAAGGAAAAAGAACAGCAGGTGTTGGATGCAAATGATTGGAAACAACTGCGAAAAGAGCTTGAAAAATGTTTTAAACGTTATGCAGGAAAATCCCAAAAACAAGAGAAAAACGTTTATGAACGAGTCAATGATGATACGAATGTTTCGATTGGCACCAAGTTAATTAAAGCTCCTTATAAGTTTGCACAGCTATATCATGCAGCGGAAAAATATCTGCACGCTGTCCAAGGATCAGTATTCAACTATGCAATGGAAATAAAGCAGAGAAGAGACTATCCGGTGATTGTTATATCGAACAGCCCAGATAATCTGTCTGATTTTTTGTTCCGGGTTTATCAAATCAAGAAAACTGATTTTAGAAGGGAGCAAAGTTACTGCCTATCAAATGAATTGTCGGTTGCTTGTTCTCCTACTGCAGATCAAATAAAAAGTATGCTTGAGCAAAGATCGGGAGCGAATGTGTTTTTGTTAATCAATGGACTTCAATTCCATACAGAATTCGAAACGATTTTGCGCCGAAGTGTTCAAGAAAATTTGCGCCCAAATGATGCGTTGTTTTTAACCATTCAAGATTTTGAGGTTTTATCAAACGGAAATGCGATTTCAGAATGTTTGAGGTCTGTTCGTATGGAACAGAATACTACTGCCAATGGTGAAAAGGGAATGACCTTAATAAGCCATAAGAACCCGGTATACAATATGGCGATTATCTATGCTCAGACTACTGATGTGAAGCTTAAAGAGGAAACGGAGTTTTATGATTCTTTAACAGCGAGATTCCCTAAGTTAGTATCAGAAATCGAAAAAAAACGTATAAACAATATTTTGCGTAGTTAATTGCAGAGGGAAGGAGATTGTTATGCAATCGAAAGATGTTGTTTTGCAGGTTGCTGATGAAACTGCGGAAGTAATGGAGGAAATATCTGAACAACTTTTTGATGAGACAGATGCGCGTTTTGATGAGGTAATTGAGTGCATTGAAAAGTTTTGCTCGGATTTTGCTGAATATACGAATAGAGCGAATAAACAAGCAAAAGCAAATCAAGAAGAAGTGCTTGGGAAGATTGAGCCTGTTTTAGCAGCTTTAGAAAAATTGAATTCAGATAGCAATGGACAAGCAGCCGGACTTCACACAAAGAGTGACCATATCCTTTCTGCTTTGAGCGAAATTACGCAACTTTTACAGGATTTGTCTAAAGATGCATCGAGCGCATCGGATAAATGTAATTCGATATTAGAACAACTCAAAGCGTCTGCATCGCTTTTGCAGGAAATGAATGGAAAGGTTCTTTCTCAAGAAACCGCTAATATGGAGTTAATAAAATCACTCTCCGTGAAAAGCGATGCTGCTGTAAAAGAGCTTTCTGGAAGGGTTGGCGAAATTGTGGTTGGTTTGGAAGCGGTTTCATCTTCGATGAAGCTTATTACAGAACAGCAAAATGCTATTATCCAAAAACAGGATGAACTAGAAAAAGATGTGCAATATCTTAAGCTTCCATTCTATAAGAGATGGTTCACGAGAGGATAAGGTGCATTATGGTAGACATAATTACAGGTGACTCAAAACTGCTTAGCTTACTTGATACATATTTGTCATTTGATGTTTCAAATGCTATTCCGGCATCAGAAGTTATTGCTAAGCTTGCCCAAGGAATCAAAAAGCCGGAATTGATTGTCCCTGTTTTGGGATCGCAAGGCATGGGGAAAAGCACTCTCATAAATGCTATCTTAGGAGCAAATATTCTACCTAACGATGCGGATGAGACAACCTGTGTTCCTGTTGAAATTCGTTATGGTACCCGGGAAAAAGCGGTGGTATATTTTCAATCTGGTGAATCCTCTGAAATTGAACTTTCGTGTGACTCGCTGAGAGAATTTGTTGATAACAATGAGAATGACGGGAATGAAAAATGTGTCTCTCACATTGCTCTTGAAACTTCCAACGAACTATTGAAAAATGGACTTGTGATTGTGGATCTTCCTGGTGTTGGTTCTCTGACACAAAACAATCACGAGACTACCATGAGGTATATTCGGCAGCTGTGTACTGCGATTTTTGTTATTCCTACAGTTCCCACAATTAGGCGTAGCGAAGAAATTTTTATCCGTGGTGCATGGAGCAGTTTTTCTTCTGCAATTTTTGTTCAAAATCGTTGGGATGGAGAAACCGACGAAGAAGTGAATGATTCGGTAGAATTTAATTCTAAAGTTTTAAGAAACATCGCCAAAAATGCACACACAACTTTTAGCGGGAAAATTTGTGTGGTGAATGCGTATAAGGCGATTCTTGGCAGAATCCATAATAATGTGACTGAGTGCGAAGAATCTAATTTGCCGGAACTTATTTCTGAATTAGAAAATCTAGGTGAAAATCGCATACAAACAGAAAAAGAAAATTTCAAAAACAAGGTTGCTGCATATATTGATACTGCACAGGCGGTTGTTATGCAGTTTATCAATGAAAGCAAAATGAGCGAAGAGCAGCTTAAAGTGGAGCGAATAAAAATTCGCGAAGAGTTTGAAGCGGCTACAAAAGAAATCCAGATTCTTGTTGATGATTTGACTGAATGCGTTCATTCTGAAAAAGACAGAGCAGATATTTTTGCAGGTGAGCTAGCGAGGATGGCTGCAGAAAACCTTCGTGCGGACATTCGAAAGCTGATTGATAGTGGCGTTGTTGATGGAGAACAGCTGACAGAGGCGTTTTCCGATTATCAGGAAAAGTATCTGCTGGATGCCATTGAGCAGCATTATGATTTTATGAGTCAGCTTACGTATGAGCTTGGGAAAAAACTTGAGGTCCTTTCTGAGAAAATTCAAGTTGAGCGAGCGTCTTCTTTTGAGGCTCAAAAGTTTGAAAACGGTCAAGCATTTAAGTTTGAAAAAGGGTTGGCTGTAGGAATGGATATTGCCGGTGTTTTGGGTGGAATAGGGGCTTTTTCCGCCGTTGAGGGAACAATTGCAAGCTTTACAATGCTAGGGTCTTTGGCTGGCCCGGCAGGTATGGCTGCTGGTTTTCTGGCCGGTGTTGGTGTTTCTATGGTTGTTGGCTTAATTGCTCACAAAACAAAACATGCAATAACAGCAAAACGTGGGTCACAAGCGAAACGAGCGATTGAACCCCTCGTAAAAGAATATGAAGATAAAATCTACACAACTATTTCGTCAAATACAAACTCTGTGTTCGATGAGATGATAGATGTTCTTCATACATATATGGATGATCGTCGTACTTATTATGAAAGCGTGATGTGTTCTAAGGAACAGACGGCAGATGACGAGTATAAGTGTAAATATGATGTTTCCGAACTAAATGAGCACTATACTTACCTTGAAAGTAAAAAGGAGGCTCTGCGGTGACGTTTACTGACTTAAAGAAAAAACACGATATTATTCAGAAATTACTTAATGTTGTAAATGATGATGAGCTTACCACTCTTTCAAAGTTTATGCGCAGCCGGATTTTGTCACCAGAAAGTTATGTTACTATGCTGGGGGAAACAAGCAGTGGGAAGACTACGCTTATCAATGGACTTCTTCAGAAGAAGCTTTTGAAGACAAGTGCCGCCCCAACTACAGGAGCGGTCGTGGAAGTGCTGTTCGATGCTGACATAAGTTCTCCGGAGTATTACGCTGTCAATCGAGACGCTACAATGGAACGCCTCGATCAAAACACCTTTATGTCGCTGTCGACTAATCCTGATGATATGCTTGCACGCCTTCAGATTGCAGTTCCGGAAGTGGAAGGGCTGGCAGGATTAAGATTATTTGATACTCCTGGATATGGTTCCATTGTCGATAAACACGAAGAAGTTCTTAAAGAGTTTATACCCAATAGCGATGTCATTATCTATGTTATTGGGTATAAAATTGGCATTCAAGAGAACGATTTTCTGTTTATGCGGTATATTCAAGAGTTAGTTCACCAAGATACAGATGTCGTTGTTGTGGTCAATCGGTGCCCTGCAATGATTACCGAGAAAGACAAACGACTGAAGGAAATTCAACGTTATTCAGCTGACCTTTTTCACCGGAATATTCCCGTATTCACTGTTGCGGCTGAAGTAAATGCCTCAGGGGAAACTCTTCCTTCGGCAAAAGAATTGTGGGACTATATCAATAAATTATTGAGATCTCCGGAACGGCAGAATACTTTGGTGAATACCCTTAATGCTTATTTGGATGATTTACTGGTGCAGGCAGATAACCTTGTAGACAAGCGTGAAATTGCCCACCTGATGACGCAACAGGAAAAAAAGGATTTGCGTGCTTATGCTGAAGATTTGCGGAATAAGGGTGACCATATTATTCGTGCGGAGATAATCCCAACATTTGATCGCTTGATATCAGATGTGCCAAAATTATTTTCCAGAGCGCAGGAGGAGATTTACGAGAATATAGCCGTTGCTATCGACAATGAGGCAACTGGGCGAATGGATGAAACAATAGCTTTTGTAAATAATCATTCACTTCCGATGGCAATCAATCGTGAAACGAAGGAATATGAACGTAGATTGATGCTGGAATTGGATGCAATGAACGAACGAGTTGATGACTACTTGAATGAAGCAATTGCAGACTACTATCACGAAATTGAGCTTCGTTTTGCATCCAACGCAGAGCTTGCGGCTCGCGCAAGCGGCAGGAAAATTGTCGGCAAATTTATGGAGAACGGTTTGAAGCAATACTTTGCAGCTTTCGGTGGAGCTGGTGGAGCTGGGGCTGGTGTAGCCAATGCAGCAAAGCATTTGCTCAAAAAGGCGGGAGACTTAGTCGGGAAGCGATTCTCGCGTGAAACTTATAATGCGCTGGCGCACACCTTGAAAAAAATTGGAGCAACCTCAACAAAGGCTATTGGAAATGTGGTTGCAGTGGTGATTGAACTCGCGCAGGTCATTATCGATTATTCGACATGGAAGTCTAAACTTAAGAAGCAAGTGAAAAAAGGCCTTGGAGAATGGTATGATAAGACTGTCCAAACAGTTACTGTGGATCTTGAAAATTTAAGGGAACAAAATATCAAAACGTTAAGAGAAATTATTGAAGAAATTGCTTCGTCTTATGAATTGGAAGATGATGAAGTGACGGAGGATATTTCTGCTTGGCTTGAACAAAAAAAGCAAACACACAAAGAATTGGAGGAAGCTGGACTATGAGTCGTGATTTTGAAATGGTACAAAGCAGGAGAACTCTTTCTGTTGCAGATCAAGGCAATGCTGTTGTGATTCCTCCTGCACAGAACTCTCGTATGAGCGATGCGATTGCTGATAACTTTGGACAGATTTTGGAGCTTGCATCAGGTATTGTTGAAATTGAAAAGATGAAAGTACAGTCCGCTGCGGTTTTAAAACAAATGGAAGAGTCTCGGAAGAATCTTCTGGCTGAAGCAGAAGCGTATGCCACTAAGAAAAATGCGGATACTGATGGGGTTGTACAGAAAATGCAAATGGTAAGAGATATGATGCGTGATTTCTATCAGTATAACAATAACGCAAATTTGTCTGGTGAAGATTTTTCGCGAATTATTAGCAGTATCGTAAGTGAGATGGGACGGTTGTAATGGCTGCGAATAGTCTTAGTGATTTGGTTTCCATTATGATAGCAGCATCTAAAGATAAGGTGTATGTGGAAACTGTAGAAAAAATGCAGCAGGCGTTTCATGAGTTGATTCTTGCAGAAGCTGATTCAAGACGAGATAAGGTATCGACCTTAATTTGTTCAATGGCTAAAATTGACAGTGAGGTTATTCGTTTTAAACGGGAATACACTCGGGTTTCCGCACAACTTTCACCAGATGCGGTGAAGGCCATTGACAATTATCTTAAAATTGTAGAGCAAAAAAAGAAAGATATTGTCTACGAGAAAAATAGTTTGAAAAAAAGAAGGTATAAGGTGTAAAGATGCCGTCTTTAATAATAAATGTTAAGGCGATAAAGAAATGTGCTTTTTGCAAGAATTGGTATGATCCGACCAATAGTGCAATTGAACCCAAAAATCCGGCGATGGGAATTTGGAAGATCAAAGACATAAATCAGAAATGCCTATGCTTAAAAAGAAATATCCCTATGTCGGCGAACGCTTTTTGCGGCCGAAATTTTGAATTTAAAATTTAGCGACAGGAATGTTACGAGAAATCATACCTTTTCCTGTACAACAGCCCAAACCTGCTGCATGATCGCGGAAACCTGCTGGATTTGAGGATCATCCAGCCGGCCGGTTGCGTTGGCCAGGCGGGTGATCTGGTTCAGATTATTTCCAATGGCGGACAGTTCTCTGGAAAGTTCCCGGTAGCTTTCCGCGGGGCGCGGCTTGATGGAACAGCCGGAAATCAACTGGCGTACAATGGCACTCTTGGATAGGCCGCTCACGGTTTGCAGGTGCTCCAGGTGCTGCGCCTCTTCTTTCGAGAGAAATGTTTCAAAGCGGATGGGTCTATTTCGCATGGTGCAGAATCCTTTCAGATGGAATGGGGTATCAGGGGCTTTCCCCTGACAAGTGGCGTTTGTGTGGACAAATGCCGTGCTTGCTGGAAGTTTACCGGCTGAATAAAGCGGTGCGCCGAAGAAGGCAGCGCAATGGGCTGCGAGAAGAAGCGCCGAGCTTTCGAGCCTGGGATTTTAAAATGAAAAGAAGGCGCTTCCCTCTTTTCAGATAGTAGGTTCCATATTTGGTTCTTTCTATATTTACTCTCTTCTATACTTGGTTGCATCGGAATCTCCGTATTTGGAAAATCCGATCATGGAAAAGCCGATTTCGGGCCAGGGAGCGAATCAGGAAAAGGGCTGTTCAAAGATCTGATAATCGTAGTCGATGATATGGCCTTGTGCATCGCGCACCTTTTCGCGCTTTAAGTAATGGTGAGCTTCCAGTTCCTTCAGCCCGGTGCGGACGCTGTCCAGACCGTCCCGGTTTTGGCTGGCAAGACCGCGAATGCTGTAGTCCCAGTCATCTGGATTGGAGAGCATATAGGAGAGCAGTCCTTTGGCTTTCAGTGAAAGATTTGGATCACGCAGATGGACATTGCTCATAACGGTGTAGTTGTTCCGTTTCGGGACGCGGAAAACAGGCATGGGTAAGCTCCTTTCGGTTTTGTGTAATGATTTCGGACCCCGTTTTTTGGACCACACTGCATTGAAACGGGGCGAAATCAATGGTATTATGGAAAACAGAATCCGCAGAATTTAAGGAAAAAACCAGGGCAGGAAGCGGGGGAAAGAAGAAACGGGAGGTCTCCGGCCGTTCGAATCCACCCGCTCCCACCAACAAAAAGCCTTGCAGAAGTAATTCTGCAAGGCTTTTTGCTTTTTCGTGCCACAGAGAAAAGATACCCGCTCCGGCAGATGCCGGGGCGGGTATCTTTCGGGAAGCGGTGTTCCCGGAGGAGTAGATAAAAAGGAGTTAGTTGTAGTCTTTCAGCAAAATGTTCCGCGCATAGGCCACTCTCTCTGCCACGCAGTCGTCCTCTTTTTTCAGGGTGGCGGCTTCGGTGGCTTCCTTTTCCACCGGCAGCTCCAGCATGATTCGATCCAGCTTGGACTCGTTGATCAGAATATCCACAATGGCTTTCGGGTCGATGGAGCCTTTGCCCAGAGGAACGCCGAAGGTCTTGAAGCCCCAGTTCATCATCTCCGACGCATAGTCCTTGAAGTGGGTGGAGTAGATGTAGGGAGCCAGCAGCTTCACCGACTCGGTGGGGTTCTCCAGATGGATCATGAAGTTGCCCAGATCCACGCAGACACCGACGTAGGGGCTGTTCGCCCGCTGGACCAGGTCCAGCAGCTCTTCGGTCTTCAGATCACAGTGATTTTCGATGGCAATTTTAATGTTGTATTCCTCGGCGCGCGGCTTTCCTGGTCCAGCTGGGCCAGCGCGTAGTCCACTTCCTTCTGCACATCCTCCACTTCCCGGGGATTGAAGCCGATGTAGGTGCGCAGGATGGGGGAACCCAGCTCGTGTGCGCTGAGCCGGGAGGAGGGGACCATGGAAAGAAAGGTGACGATGGAATCCATCGCCGGGGAACTGGGGGTCTCCAAATCCGCGGTTTCCAAGGCGCTGAACGGCAAAACCGATATTTCCAAGGAGCTGCGGGATACGATTCTGCGCAAGGCGAAGGAGCTGCACTACAGTAAGGCTCCCTTTTACCATATCCTTGTGCTGAGCGCGGCCCGGTATTTCGGCAAAAACGGGTCCTACTACCAACAGCTGGTACGGATGCTGCAGGAGGCGCTGGGCGCATTGGGTCACACCTGTGAGCTGCGCCGGGTTTCAGAAGAAGAGGAGGCCCGGGGGCTAACGCTTTCGGATGGCGAGCTGTTCTCGGCGGACGGCCTCATTGTTCTGGGCGGGCTTGCCTGTGAGCGGATCGAGGACCTGCAGGCGCTGGGTCTGCCCTTCCTGCTGTTCGACTACTACACCAACAAGCTGGACATCGACTGGGTCACGCCCAACGATTATTTCAATGCCTACACCCTCACCGACTTTTTGATTGCCCGGGGCCATACCGAGATTGGCTTTTGCGGCAACACCCGGATGACCAGCGGCATGCAGGACCGGTTCCTGGGCTACCAGAAGGCACTGCTGGAGAACGGGGTGCTGCTGCATCCGGAATGGGTGATGAACGACCGGGCGGAAAACGGCCGGGATATTCCCTTGGCGCTGCCCGACCGCCTGCCCATCGCCTACCTTTGTGTATGCGACAAGACCGCTTACCGCCTGGTGAACGCGTTGGCGGCGGCAGGGGTTCGGGTACCAGAGGACGTGGCGGTGGTCACCTTTGACGACAGCGCCTACAGCCGGCGGTGCAGTCCCCGGCTGACCACGATCAGTGTGGAGAAGGACCAATTGATCAACCGGTGCATCGACTTATTGTTGAAAAAGATCCGGACGGACGGCTATCGGGAGCATGTGTTTCTCTCCGGAAAGATTCGGGTGCGGGATTCCTGCTGAAAAAACGGCGTCCGGCGCAAAAAAAGAGACCGGCGTTCTTGGTCCTGCCGGGCTTTTTGTCTGAACGAGGCGGCGAGCCAAAAGCCTGAGATTTTGAAAATCCGGGAATCTGTGGTATAATAGTTTATCCACTTAACAAACGACGAGATATCGAGGATTTCTATGGAAAAGCTGCCGTCAGAGATGCCCCTGTATTCAGAAAATATCAATGAGACCTTTTTGAAGCTGAGCGAGAAAGCGGATATTTTATACCGGTTCGTTGCGCTGTACAGCAACTACATTGCCCAAAACCGAAACTACGGTGTGGGTCCCGATCTAACGATGACGGAATCGCATATGCTGAACTCCATCGTGCTCACGCCCGGGGTCACGGTCACCAACCTTGCCCGCCGGTGGGAGCGCTCCAAGGGGGCGGTCTGCCAGGTGCTCACCAAGCTGGAAAAAAAGGGCCTGAGCGAACGCCGGAAAAGCGACAGCAACGGAAAGAACGTGCTGGTGTATCCCACGGAGCTGGGCCTGCGGGTGAACGACGCGCACATGGTGTGCGACGTGACGGATATCCTGGCGACCACGCAGGAGCTTTTGAAAAGCTGCACGATGGACGAGATCAACGCATTCTATAAGGTGCTGGATCTTTACACCGGCTATCTGCGGGCGGAGCAGTAAATTGCCGGATCTATATTGCCAATAAAAAGAAAGGAAGCAGCGGCGCGCCGCTGCTTCCTTTCTTTTGTGAGAAGAGAGATTGGGGGATCGGAGAGTAATTTTGAGTTAAGCGGCTTCGCAGCTGATTTCCATCTGCACGTCCGGGCTCTTGGAGCGCACGTTGCAGAAGATCAGCGCGAAGATGAAGGAAGCCACGTTGCCGATGATCAGAGGCAGGCTCAGGTCGCGGGCCAGCAGATACAGCTGCACGATGCCCACCAGAATTGCAACGCGGGACCAGACCTTCAGCATGCGGGGGCTCATCTTGAAGCTGGACTTCTCCCAGATTTCGGGAACCAGCTCCGGCAGCTTGGCCATCTTGTCGATGCCGAACATGTTCAGTGCCCAGAACAGGGTAAGCACGGCGATGGCGATCAGCTTTCGGGGAACCTGGGGCACGAAGGCCAGGAAGTAATCGGCAAAGCTGAGCGCGTACATGGGCAGCGAGATGTTGGTGGCCACGTCGATGATGATAAACAGGCCGGACAGCTTCTTTCCGGCCAGCATGCCAACCATGGTGTACTGGCCGCCGCGGATGCGCACGGTGCCGGAGATGATGATGATGATGGGGGTGATGCCCAGCAGCACGAAGACGGCCGCGAACAGCAGCGAGATGGGAACGCTGCGGCCGGTCATGCCGATGGTGATGCCCATGATGGACATGATACCGGCGCCGATGATGCCGCCGATGCTGGTGAGCAACAGGTCCTTGAAGGTAAGAACCCGCTTCAAGTCTTTGGTTGTAACCGGAGCGGGAGTGGTTTCATTGGAAGCCATGATGATTCCTCCTCAGTAAACATTTTTGCCGCAGGGCTGCGGGCGTGGTCATTGAACGGTCTTGGGGAACTTTTCCTTCATTGCGGCGAGCAGCCGGTCCATGGCCTGCTCGATGACCCAGGTGGGGCAGGCCATGTTGATGCGCTCGAAGCCCTCGCTGGACTGGCCGAACATGTAGCCGTCGTCAAAGAACAGCTGGGCATCCATCTTCATGAAGTGCTCCAGCTCCTTGGCGCTCAGGCCGTAGGCGCGGAAGTCCAGCCACAGCAGATAGGTGCCCTCCAGCCGCTTCACCTTCACCTGGGGCAGGTGCCGGGCAACGAACTGTTCGATGTATTCCTTGTTGCGCACGATCACTTCCAGCAGTTCTTTCAGCCAGGCGTCGCAGTCGGTATAGGCGATGCGGCAGGCCTCGTAGCCCAGGATGTTGGCGATGTACATGCCGCAGCTCTCCACCTGGTCGATGAACTTCTTGCGAATCTCCTCGTTGGCGATCATGATGTTGGAGGTCTGCATGCCGGCCAGGTTGAAGGTCTTGCTGGGAGCGGTGCACACGACGCAGTGCTGGTTGAACTCCTCGCTGATGGTGCTGAACACGGTGTGGTGGTAGCCGGGCATGATGAGGTCAAAGTGGATCTCGTCGGATACGATCAGCACATCGTTGTCGATGCAGATGCGTCCGATGCGCTCCAGCTCCTCCCGGGTCCACACGCGGCCCACCGGGTTGTGGGGGCTGCACAGCAGGATCAGCTTGTTTTTGGGGTCCTTGGTCTTCCGCTCCAGGTCCTCAAAATCAATCCGGTAGCTGTCGCCGTCCTCGATCAGCGGGTTTTCCACCACCACACGCCCATTCGCAGTAACTGCGCCGTAGAAGGGGTAGTACACAGGAGTCATGATGATAACGCCGTCGCCTGGGTCGGTGTAGGCCTTGACCGCGAAGAACAGCGCGGATACAACGCCCGGCGTCTGGTAGATCCATTCCTTTTTCACGTCCCAGTCATGATGGCGCTTCATGAAGCCGATTACCGCATCCAGGTAGGCGTCGGTGGGGTTGGAGTAGCCCAAAACCGAGTTGTCGATGTAGCGCTTCAGGCCTTCCTGAATTTCCGGGGCGTTTTTCAGCTCCATGTCGGCCACGGAAAGAGGGATGATCCCCTTGGCCACGTTGGGGTTGTCGGCAAACATGTGCTCCCATTTGCAGGCGCCGGTGCCCGCACGGTCGATGACGGTTTCAAAGTCGTAATGCAGGGTGATTCCTCCTGTAAAAATTTTTTGTTTCGGTGCTTAACTATATTGCGCTCTAAGTGTATATCCTTCCCTGGCAGAAATCAAGAGTTTAGGAGCATAATTGTTTATGCGCCTAATAATTAAGGGGCTTATTTGTTCAAAAAGTGAGGAAAACCAGGGGGCAAAGGCTGATATTTTCCAATTATTGTAATGATGCTAAACCAAATGTGGGGGGATTAAGGAGCTATCGCTTTGATTCGCAAAACGGAAAACCAACCGGTTCCCTGGCCGGATGCGCTTTTCCCGTTTCCTCCTTACCCCCGCATGGATGCTCCATGCGGGGGCTTTTGTGTGGAAAATGAGCGGCATCATGGCCGCGGGAAATGGCCTTGTGCTATAATAGGAAAAAAGCCCGCGCCGGGACCGGGCGGGCTGCAATCAAAACGGAAGGGACGGGAGAACGAATGTATCCGGGACGAGTGGACCTGCATCTGCATCTGGACGGGGCGCTGACCGAGGCCTTTGCGCGGGAGTGTCTGACAAAACAGGGCTTGGAAGCGCCGGAGGATCTGGCCGGGGCGCTGGCTGCACAGCCGCTGTGCGAAAATCTGGTGGACTATTTGAAATGCTTCGACATCCCGCTGCGCATTCTGCAATACGCCGATGCGCTGGAGCGCTGCGCCTATGACCTGGTCAGCCGCCTGGCCCGGCAGGGGCTGGTATATGCCGAGCTGCGTTTTGCTCCCGCCAGCCACTGCGCCAAGGGCCTGACCCAGCAGCAGGCGGTGGAGGCGGTGCTGCGAGGCATCCGGGCCGCCCGGAAGGAGTACCCGGAGATCGGCATCGGGCTGCTGCTCTGCTTCATGGTGGGCGGCGACAAGGACCACGCGGCCACCCTGGACGCCGCCCGGCAGTATCTGGGCCAGGGCGTTGTGGGGGTGGACATTGCCGGGGCCGAGGGCATGGTGCCCATGGAGCAATACCGGCCCCTGTTTGCCCGGGTGAAGGCGGAGGGCATTCCCTTCACCATCCACGCAGGGGAGTGCGGCAGCTGGGAGAACATTCTCACCGCCCTCTCCTTCGGGGCAAGGCGCATCGGCCACGGCACCGCGGCCATCCGGTCCAGGGAGTGCATGGACCGATTGCGGGAGAGCGGCGCGGCGCTGGAATGCTGCTTCACCAGCAACGTGCAGACCCGGGCGGTGGCGGACCCGGCGGAGCATCCCATCCGCAGCTTCCAGCAGGCGGGGCTACGGGTGACGGTGAACACCGACAATCCCACCGTCTCAGCCACCACCCTGGCCAACGAGCACCGGGTGCTGGCGGAGCGGTTCGACTTTTCCGACGAGGAATTTTACCTCATGGACCGCACCGCGCTGGAAAGCGCCTTTGTGAGCGACGAAGAAAAGAAAACCCTGCTGACCCGGCTGGAAGCACTCTGGGCCCAGGGACAGGAATAAACGGAAAAGGGGTGCGGGTCCGACGAGGACCCGCACCCCTTGTGCGTCTTTTGGAAGGCCGGAGCCTTACCAGAAATTCTTTTTGCGGAAGTACCACAGGCTGCCCAGCAAAATTCCGGCGCTGACCAGGATCACCGCCGGGTAGCCGTAGGCCCATTGCAGCTCGGGCATGTGGGCGAAGTTCATGCCGTACCATCCGGCGATCAGCGAAAGGGGCAGGCAGAGGGTGGTCACCACCGTGAGCACCTTCATGATCCGGTTCTGCCCGATGTCGATCTGGGCCTGGTATTCGCTGGCGATCTGGCTGGCGTATTCCCGCAGCATCTGGCTTTCCGACCGCAGGCTCTCCACCCGGCGGCCGAAGTGGCCCATGCGCTGGGCGCTCTCCGGCCCCAGCAGGTCCTCGGCATTTTCCAGAAGGATGTCCGCCAGGTCGTTCAGCTGGGCGTAAAACCGGTTGCACCGGTTCAGCTCCTTGCGCAGCGCGCTCATCCGGTGGATGAACCGGTCGGTACGCCCGGCCAGAATTTCCTGCTCCAGCTGGGCGGCCCGCTCCTCCAGCTGCTGGATGTAGGGCAGGCCGTCCTGAATCAGGGCGGTGAGCAGATCCACCAGAAAATCCCCCGCGCCGCCCTGGTCGTGGGGCCGCATGGCCAGCACCTGGGCCAAAAGCGCAGCGCCGGTCTCCTCCGAGGCCAGCACAAGAACGTTCGAGCCCTCCCACACGAAGGAAAGGCTTCTGGCGGGCTGCTTGGCCCGGGCGGGAATGTGCAGCACACCCAGAATGCGCCCGGCGTCGAAATCCACCCGGCAGTGGTGCAGCTGGTCCGGCTGGGTCAGATGGGCGGGGGGCTTCAGCTGCTCGGGCAGGGGTGCGGCAGCGGCCTCTTCCGGTGTGAGCACCGCCAGCACCCGGTCCCAGTCAGCGGGCGGTGCGGCCAGGGGCTGCAGCGGTGCGGACAGTTGATAGTAAGGCATAACACAGCGCCTCCTTTGCCGCCCATTATAACACACCCGGCCCGGCGGGGCAAAGCGCGGGCGTTGACAGCGGCCCGCCCGGTGATTATGATGGAGATAATGATTTGGACAGCGGCCCAAGACGCCGCAAAAGCAAGGAGGCAATGAAACCATGGAAGAGGTTTGGAAGGCTCGCCGGGAGCGGGTACTGGGCGCGATGAAGGCCCAGGGGCTGGAGCAAATGATCGTGAGCGATCCCAAGAGCGTCTGGTATCTGACCGGCGTGGATGTGGAGCCCTTTGAGCGGCTGTTCGCGCTGTATCTGCGCAAGGAGGGCAGCGTGCTGTTTTTGAACCGGCTGTTCCATGTGCCGAATCCTCCCTGCGAGGCGGTTTGGATGACCGACACCGACGACGGCGTGGGCATGATCGCCGCCCGGGTGGACAAGACAAAACCCCTGGGCATTGATAAGGAATGGCCCGCCCGGTTCCTGCTGCCTCTGATGGCTGCCTGCCCGGGCATGGAGTGCCGCCTGGCCTCGGACTGCGTGGACGACGCCCGCGCCCGTAAGGATGAGGCCGAGCGGGAGCTGATGCGTATGAACTCCCGCCTGAACGACGAGGTGATGCGCCGCACCGTAGCCTTTTTGAAGGAGGGCATGACCGAGAAGGAGGGCGAGGCCTTCGTTCTGGCCCAGTATAAGGAGCTGGGCTGCGAGGATGTGTCCTTTGCGCCCATCGTGTCCTTCGGAGCCAACGCGGCGGACCCCCACCACATGCCCGACGAGACCCGCCTGAAGGCCGGGGACTGCATCGTGATCGACATCGGCGGCCGCAAGCAGCGGTATTGCTCGGATATGACCCGCACCTACTTCTGCAAGCAGGCCGACCCGAAGTATGCCGCCATCCATGATCTGGTGCGCCGGGCCAACGAGGCCGCCGAGGCGCTGGTGAAGCCGGGCGTGAAGCTGAGCGAGCTGGACGCCGCCGCCCGGGATCTGATCGCCGCCGAGGGCTACGGCGAATACTTCACCCACCGGCTGGGGCATTTCATCGGCCAGACCGACCACGAGCAGGGCGACGTGAGCAGCACAAGCGAGCTGGTGGCCGAGGAGGGAATGATCTTTTCCATCGAGCCGGGCGTTTATCTGCCGGGCGAGTTCGGCGTGCGGGTGGAGGACCTGGTGCTGGTGACCGCCGGCGGCTGCGAGGTGCTGAATCAGGTGGACAAGCACTGGAGCCTGATCGGCTAAAGGGAAAAACGAAAAAATCCCGGCGGCGCGCAAATTTCAAATTGACGCGCCGCCGGGATTTTGCTATAATAGACGGTGCAAATTAAATCTGGAGAGTTGTCCGAGTGGTCGAAGGTGCGAAACTCGAAATCATGTTTCCACTTTGGAAGTCCAAACTGCCGAAAAGCCAGTAACCATGCGGGTTTGCGGGCAAGTTCAAATCGTGAATTGGGGTCTGTTCTATCCTGTTGTTCTTCCCGATTTCCACGGCTTGAATTTTGCGGGAAAATGGCTATAATGAGAGCAGCCATCTGACGGCCACTTTGAGAGGTGTGTTTTGGGGTTCCGTAGTTACCGCTATCGTCCCTGATTTACCGTCATCATCCAAGTTGGTGTAATGATTCGAAATCAGGTTTCCTATGCGGAGTGCCAAACGGCTGAAACCATTGGAACCATGCGGGTTCCAGCCGAGTTCAAATTGAATAATGTTGCTTGTTCTATCCTGTTGTTCTTCCCGATTTCCACCGGCTGAATTGGTCGGCGGGTCGGGACCAGGGATATAACATAAATTTGGAGATGTACCCAAGCGGTTGAAGGGTCCGCACTCGAAATGCGGTAGGTCGGCTCAAAACCGGCGCGAGAGTTCGAATCTCTCCATCTCCGCCATGAGGTCTGCCAGCGAAAAGCTGGTAGACCTCTTTCCTTTTTATGGAGAAACCGCCGATAGGTTTTGCAGCATGGGCGCCACAATGTCCTGCTCAATGGCTGCGGCGGATTGTTTTTTCGTGGCATATTGCAGATGCCCGTAAATATCCACCGTTGTTGAAATCTCACTGTGTCCCAGCCATTCTTTTACCTGTTCCATCGGAACACCGTTGGCCAGCAAAAGCGAGGCACAGGTATGCCCTTACGGTATAATAAAGACAAACGGAAAAACCCAGTGTTTTCAAGGGTTTCAGCGTTTGTCGTTGCCTATTCAATTCCTTTTCCAACCTTGATAGTCAACGAAAAATCTGTCGAATGATGGGAGGTGTTACCTAAAAGACAAAATTGAATATTACAGCAGCGGTGCGGTATTTTACCGGACCGCTGTTTGCCAAGGCGTTTCATCTGATCTGATGGGCGCCCTTTTTTTGCGCCCATTTTCAGAAGGAGGAAATTCACATGGAACTTAACGAAGAAGAAAAAAGGCAGTTGTTTCAGGTTGACGGCGACTGCCAGGCCAAAGTGCTGGATGAACTGTATATGACAGCCCGTTTCACCCGCAACCCAGAGCAGCGTGATATGGTGCGGGGCCTCATGGCAAAGCTGCGGGTTCTGTCGGATGAACAGTGCATGGATCTGGTGAAGGACATCCAGAAGAATTATCACCTGCCTTACCCTCGCACTATGGGCGAGCGGATCGCACTGGCCCGGCAGCAATCCGGGGCTGAAAAACTGAAAGGCCATGACATTATGGCCCTGGAGCGGTTTGACCCGCAGGTACGCCACATGGTTGTCTTTGATGTGCTTTCTTTTGAATCCCCTGTCGGCTATAAAGGCGATAAGATGCGCCTGTTTCTCACGGATGAAGGGTATCAGAAAGCGTTGGAGAATCAGGAACGTGGCTTTATCAAGCTAAAGAACCATGCCAAGGTACACAATGGCTATTTGAATTACGACCATAAAGACAGAGATTTGTAGCTGCTGCTCAGTATAAAGACTTGCCAGGAAGGAGGATGTCAAATGGCAGTGTTCAGAGTTGAAAAGACAAAAGATTTTACGGTCATGTCCAATCACCATCTTCGGAATGTGTCGCTGTCTTTGAAGGCAAAGGGGCTGCTGTCGTTGATGTTGTCCTTGCCTGATAATTGGGACTATACGACTAAGGGCCTGGCCCATATTTGTAAAGATGGGGTGGATTCTATCAGCAGCGCGATCAAGGAGCTGGAAAAGCAAGGGTATCTTACCCGGCAGCGGCTCCGTGACGCGCATGGCAGGCTGGGCGATATTGAGTATGTCATCCATGAAAAACCTGTGCCTTCTGATGAGCAGGACGCTATTCTGCCACCTAAACGGGAAAATCCAAGACAGGTAAATCCAAGACAGGTAAAACCTGTTTTGGGAAAACCTGAACAGGAAAAACCCGCCCAATTAAATATACAAGAATCAATTACTGAAAAATCAATTACGGATATATCAAATATCCATCAATCAATCTATCCGGCCTCTGGAGGAACGCCTGATGGTAACACGGAGATGGATAGGGATAGGATTGATAGGATAGATACCTACCGGGAGATTATCAAAGAAAATATTGAATTTGAGGCTCTTGTCCACCGGTATGGGTATGAGCGTGTGGACGAACTGGTTGAGCTGATGCTGCAGACGGTCCTCTCCCAGCGGCCATATATCCGCATTGCCGGTGATGACTACCCCCGTGAGGTGGTAAAAAGCCGCTTTCTGAAAGTGAACTTCTCTCATGTGGAGTACGTGTTTGACTGCCTGGATAATAACACGACCAAGGTTCGGAATATCAAGTCCTATCTGCTGGCGGCTCTCTATAACGCGCCGGCTACCATGGACAGCTATTACCGGGCCGAAGTCAATCACGATCTTTACGGCTAAAGGGGGATGCATCTATGGGCAAAAGAAACGGACGCCCGGTATATGCTTCCAGGCGGGAGGAAAAGCGTCCTCAAACCGAAAAAATGTATTGCACGATGAAACCGGATTGTGCAGGCTGCCCTTTTCCTTCACATGGTTTTGTGTGCTGGAGTACGGACGGGAGCTGCCTGCGTACTTACATGAAAAAATTACAGAAAGGAGGCCGAGCGCCATGAAAATCCATGAAACGCTGAAATTATGCCGAAGTTAAGCCAGGAACAGATCGACCAGGCACGGGAAGTTGATCTGCTGGCTTATCTGCTTTCCAACGAAAGCGGTGTGCTGAAACAGGAAGGCGCCAATTACCGCCATAATGAGCATGACAGCCTGGTTTATGTGGCAAGTAAGAATTACTGGTACTGGAACAGCCGTGGACGAAAGATCAACGCCGTGGATTATCTCATGGAGATCCGGGGGTACAGCTTTGTGGATGCTGTGGAACGGCTGATAGGCAGCGGAACCCCTGTTGTTTCCCATTATACAGCTTCCGGCAGCCGGGAACAGCGGAAACCGGTGGAGAAAAAGCCCTTCCGCCTCCCCAGGGGGAAACGCTGTGCCACCTTTGCTGTTTCTTATCTTCAACGCCGGGGAATCCATTCGGACATCATCAGACGGTGTATGCAGTTGGGCCTATTCTATGAGTCCCGCTATAACAACGAGGCGGTTTGCGTTTTTGTTGGCCGGGATGATACCGGTACGGACCGGTTTGCCTGCGTCCGCGGAATTGCAGGTAACTTGAAAAAGGACATCAGCGGCAGCGATAAGCGGTTTAGCTTCTGCTACCCGCCGGATCAGCCGGGCAGCCGCCACCTGGCGGTTTTTGAGGCTCCGATTGACGCCCTCTCCCATGCTACGCTCCAAAAGCTGGAGGGCTGGCAATGGAATGGCTACCGGCTTTCCCTGGGCGGGACCTCCCCTGTGGCCCTGGTCGCTTTCCTGGAACGCCACCCGGAGATCACCCGTGTTGCCCTCTACTTGGACAATGACCTTGCGGGCCGGGTCAACGCCCGGAAAATCAAGGCACTGCTGAAATCAGACCAGAGATTTTCTAAAATCCGGGTGTCTGTCAATCCTCCCCGCAGCGGGAAAGACTACAATGAAAAATTACAGCGCACGCTTCAAGCGATCCGCGAAGAAAAACACGCCAGCCGCCAGAAACAGGCGGCTGTTTCAATTTAGGAGGAAAACCCAATGAATAACGACAAATCCGCGATTCAGGTAATCGCCGGGGCTGCCCGCTGCCCGGAGTACAGCCCGTCCATGGTTAAGGCTTTGATGAAAAAGCTGGAAACCAATGAAAAAGCCTTCGCTCTGCTAATGAATGTCACCCCTTCCACGGTGCGCCTCTGGACAACGGGTGCTGCCCGTCCCTGCAGCATGGCCCGGAGGCTGATGCAGATTTATGAATCCGGGCCGGAAATCGTAAGTAAGATTGCCGGGGAAAGCTGCCCGGAGAAAGGAGGACGCCAGACGAGTGAAGCGAAGGAACAAACAGCTTCTTGTGGAAAATGAGTATGTGAAGGAATTGCTGGCCGTCCTGAAAGAGAACCCTTCCCCCAGCGGCAAGGATTTTGCTGAAATGGTTGCCCATGTTGGCGAGCTGGAAAGCCGGTTGGCCGAGGCCGTAGAGGAATTGAAAACTATGCGCCAGGAGCTTCAACAGGTGCAGAGCCGCTCTCTGAAAGCTGTGCTTCAAAAGAGCTGTAAGTCGCTGGAGGATAATATATCCAATATGCGCCAAAAGCTGGCGGAGCTGAAAGATCACATTATCGAAGGCTGCCAAAAAGCACTTTCGGCTTTCAAAGAGCGCGGCACTTCTGCCCTGGATGGCCTTTCCCGGTTTTTCCATGTCAAACCCATGCTGGAAGGGATCAGGAAAGCGATTGATAACAGTATTCGTATTGACGATAACGCTGTTTCCAAGATCCAGACCCTTTCCGCTGAATACCATCAGGCGGGCAGGCATTTGAAAAACATGGGCCGCGCCCTGGTGGGCAAAGAACCGGTGGCCGAAGTCAAAAGCCCCGGCAGGTTTTCTAAGGTGATTGCGGCTCCCTATAAAGCGGATCGTGCCTGCATGACCGCCGCCAAAAAGAGCATCGAAAAAGCCATTGACAGTGTAACCCGCTTGCAGGAATCCGCTGAACGCAGGCCCTCCGTTTTAAGGGCTATGCAGGAAAATGGCGAGAAGGTGCAGCCGCCAGCGAAAAAAACTGTGCCTGCTGTAAGCAAAGCGGAACGGTAGGTGTCATGGCAATGGGATTGCTTGACACCCTTGCTGACCGGCTGGATGTGTTCATTTCGGATCTGCGGCTTTGGTGTACGCTCCCCGCTTTCGGGATCATGCTTGAAATAGATAACCATTTATATCCCATATCTGAATGGAACCGGGCGCTGGCCTATCTGTCTGGAAGGCCATGCGCTTTTTCTAATGTGCCGGAAGCAAAAAAATATATACTCTCGCTGATAAAGGAGGTGGAGTTAGATGGCGAAAGAAATCGTACATGAAGATTTCGGTGAAAAGATCGGCGGCGCCAAAAAGGACCTTTGGGCAGCCCGCGGCCTGTATGTGGATGACCTGTTGGGTATGAACGAGCGCGAGGCCGATAAGTATGTCAAAAAAGATAATGTATGGAAAAAGCCGGATTATAATGCCTTGATCCAATCCGGCGTCCCGGTGGATATTCTGTACTTTCGGAAAGTTGTGCGTGACAGCCTGAACGCCTCCCCGCGTTATCTGCGTTCTGATGATACGCCGGAGAAGCGCCTGGCGCGGCAGAAAGAGTACATTGCAACCGTCCGTCAGGTGCAGGAAGCCGTTGAAAAGGTTCAGACGATTCAGGAGGCTATGGGCGTGTTTGAGTCTCTTATCATCGGCGGAGGTTACTGTGAGCGTATTTCTCACGGGATCGGCGGCGGGTATATCCGGGCCACCCCAAAGGGGCGGGATAACCCGGTAATCACCGATAAGCTGGTAAATGCCCTATATTTCCGTGGGACACAGGACTTTGACCGGAAAATCGTTCGGGAGGCTGTAAAAAAGCAGTTTGGCGTCCCCGCCGAGCAAAAGGTTCCCCGCGGGTATGATATTCGGTTCAATGATGGCAAAAGGACCTACTCGAAAAATAATGACTGGCTTCCCGATACCTACTATGTCACGAAGGGCTATACGATCCTGAAAACGAATTTTGCCACCCGTGAGGAAGCTCTGAAATGGGTTCAGGATCTTTCCAGACAGCGCGGAGCCAGCGGTAAACAGCGATTTGTACCGCAGCAGCTTTCCCGCGTCCGGCGTACCGGCCCGGATTACCGCGGAAAGCGTGATGTGATCGGGCAGGATTATCTTGACGCCTTTGCTTTCCGGGGCGGCGAGTTTGGAAACTGGATGACGCAGAATGACCGGCGCGCTTCTCTGAATATGGGGTTTGACGCTCTTAAAGACCTGGCGGCTGTCCTGCAGATCAGTGAAAAGGATATTTCCTACCAGGGAACGCTCTCGATTGCCTTTGGCGCCCGCGGCAGCGGAAATGCCGCCGCCCACTATGAACCGCTGCGGAAGGTCATCAATCTTACCAAAATGCACGGAGCCGGTTCACTGGCCCATGAGTGGTGGCATGGTCTTGATGATTACCTGGGCGTGAAAATGGGAGCAAAGGGATTTCTTTCTGAACATTCTCACCTGTATGAGCCATTCAAAAAACTGATTGAAACCATGAAATATAAGCCGGAAACACCGGAACAGGCCGCGGCCCGGACAGAGACGCAGGTGGAACGTACCCGGAAAAATGCGGCAAGCTGGCTGGATTCGGCGGTACTCACCCCGCTTAAACGGGCGGCAAATGACGAGATGCACATGGAGGCTTATGCGGTCCTTCGGGAAGAATTTCTTTTGGGTGTCCCCGGCTCTGTGGAACAGTTAAATGATTTCAAGAAATCTGTTACCGGGCGGGTGATCCCTAAGAGTGAGCGTGACCGGCTGGAGATTTTCGAGCATATGCTGTCCGGGATGCAGACGCAGGAACCTCCGCAGATTGGCCGTGTAGAAACGGATTTCTATAAAAACTCTATCCGTATGGGCAAAGAGTGCGAAAAGGACGGCGGCTATTGGGAAAGCAATACGGAGATGACCGCCAGGGCTTTCGCCTGCTATATCAAAGATAAGCTGGCGCCTGAAATTTCGGACTACCTGGCGGGCCACGCCGACAGCGCCGCTACTTTTGCCACCGGCAAGGATGGGAAAATGGAAATCTTGAAAGCCTTCCCGGAGGGCGAGGAACGCAAGGCCATCAATGCTGTTTTTGATGAAGTTTTTGCGGATCTAAAGCGGGAGCATTTCCTCACCCATTCCGATCACCCGCAGACATTGGAGGAAACTCGGCCAGTGGCCGCACCTACGCCTTCTCGCATGGATTCCATGCCGGTTATCACGGATGTAGAACAGCTTTCCCTCTTTGGTGGGGAGAAGCCTTCTATTTTAGGACAACTTGCCGCTACTAAAGAGCAGAGCAAAACGCCAGCAGCGCCAAAACAAAATAAGACCCATGAGCCGGAACTTTGATGGAGGTGAAAGATTGGAAGAAAATAAGGATTACCGTGTTTATCGTTATGGGGATGACTTAAAACCCGGATATGAATTAAAAGTGGAACATAGTGTTTCCTGCGAAAATGTAGATATTTCTGCTTTGATCGCCATGGGCACGGAAAGTTTGGAGGCCATGTGCCAGGGAAGCATTGATGGTGAGCAGAAAGCCTATGAGATCGTTTTGGCTGCGGCAAAGCAATGGGAACAGCAGGCGGCGGCGACACAGACCATCAACCGGGCGTTGGAATATCTGCGGACCCCGGAGGTTGCTCATACATCTAATCAGTGGCAATCAAAGGATAACTGGCGGGATGGCGAAGAAATCAGCAACCGTGTTTATAAGATGACTTGCAGCGTTTGGGAAGATACGAAATATGACCGGGAAACGAAACAGAGCATACCGGTTGCCTGGTATGTCACCTGGGATGTCTATGTAAATTCCCCTAAACGGGGGTACGGAAAAAGGATCGCCGGGCAGAACCAGAAACGCTATACCGATAAAAATGCTGCCATGAAGTATCTGGAAGGCCGGAAAAAAGCCTATTCTCATTTGTTCACGGAGATTTCCCCTCCGGTCCCAGAGCAATACAAAGACCATTTTACCGTACATGGCGCCCTTTTGCCCGGATATACCGTGGAAGGACAGGAACCGGAAAAGACTGTAACTGCGCCGGGGCGTGATTCGGGCAAGGCAGGACGGGCTTCGGTGCTGGAAAAGCTCTCAGACGCAAAGAGGCAGGAAAAAGCAGCGCCGCCAAAAGCGCCGGATAAGAAAAAGGAGGATATTCATAGATGAAAGTTTTAATGGTGCAGCCTGGGGAAATCCCCCATGAAACAGATATTGAGCCGGGGCTTGAGTCTTTGCAGGCTGCGGTGGACGGCCCTATCCAGGCGGTTTATCCGTATGAGGACCCTGTGGCCCTGATCTGCAATGAGGAAGGGAAATTCCTGGGGCTGCCTTTGAACCGTGCGCTTCGGGATGATACCGGAGAGATTTACGACATCATTGCCGGTAATTTTCTTATCACCGGGCTTGGGGAAGAAAGTTTTTCAGATCTTCCCCCTGACCTGCTGGAAAAATATAAGGAGCAATTTCTGGCGCCGGAATCGTTTGCGCGGATCGGCGGTAAGATCCTTGCCGTCAAGCAGCCGGTCCCCTCGCCGGAAGATAAAGAGAGGACACAGAAGCCGCCCCATAAATCCGGGCCGGAGCTTTAGGAAGGAGGCCAAAGATGCTGACAGCGACACGCGGCCCGTATGTGCTGGTGATCCAGCCGGACGATGACCCGTTCAATCCCCGTGAGGATGATAATTTCGGGAAAATGGTCTGCTTCCACCGGCGCTATCCCCTGGGCGACCATCACAATTACATAGATAAAGATGACTTTCTCCGGGACCTGTACCTGAAAACAGTGGGTGACAATGAACGGGGCGCCCATCGTTATGAGCGGGCACTGGACCTAATGAATTACAAAATCAAAGCCCCTTTTGATTCTCCGGCCTATGAGCGTGAGGTGGATGAACGGCTGATGAAGGTGATCTCACAGAAATTCCTTATGCTGCCGCTGTATCTTTACGACCACAGCGGCATTACCATGAATACCACTGGCTTTTCCTGCCCCTGGGACAGCGGGCAGGTCGGATGGATCTACGCCTCCAAGGAAGATGCCCTCCGGGAGTTTGGCGGCAAGACCTTCACTTCCGCTACCCGGAAGAAGGCGGAGGACCGTATGCGCGGCGAGGTGGAATATTACGATTCCTACCTTCGCGGCGAGGCGTATGGTTTTGAACTGTATAAAGACGGCGAGCTGGAGGATAGCTGCTGGGGCTTTATCGGCAGTAACGAGGAAGCCTTAAAAGACATTGAGGATTACCTGCCTGACGAGTGCAGCGGCATGACCGGTGAGCTGGTGGAACGGGATTCTCCCCGTTCCATGTTAAAAATGTTTCTCGACCATGCCCGTGTGCAGGTAGCGCAGGCGGCCAAAGACTTTGAAAAAGCGCCCCGGCAGCAAGCCCTCCAAACGGAGGCCAGATGATTTTCTACCTATTATAAATGCGAAAGGAGGATGTGATTGCAGGAAGAACTTGAACGGAAATCCATATCCGTAACTGTCCAGGCCACAAAGCTGACAGGCCGTGTCATGCGGGCTGCTATTGCCGCTGCCTTGCGAAAAATTGAAAAAGAGCGCAATACCCCAAAAGTGGGCCGGAACAGTATGCGCCGCCTTACGGCACAGACGCCGGACGCCCATAAGATCGAGGTTGAGGAACGGATTCGCTCTTTTGAGCGGTATGCAAAGAAATATAAGGTCCGTTACCATGTGGAGAAGGATGTCAGTGTTTCCCCTCCTAAATGGACCGTGTACTTTAAGGCCAATCAAGCCGATGCTATCGAAGCCGCCTTCAAGAAATATACGCAAAAGACGGTAAAACGTGAAAACAGGCCGTCCCTTCTCTCCCAGTTATCGAAATTCAAAGAGATGGCAAGGAAGATGGCCCGCGATCCTGTAAAGAACAAGGAGCATGGAGGGCCGGAGCGATGAAGATGACGGATATTCTGAAAAAATATGTGCTTCCGAACCTTCCTTATCTTATATTCCTTTGGTTCTTTGCCAAGGTTGGCGAAGCGGTGCGGCTGGCTCCCGGTGTTGACGCTTCCACAAAGCTGCTGGGGCTGGCGGATGGTTTTACTCTGGCCTTTCAGACTTCTATGCCCGGCGCGGCGGTTGACTGGCTGATCGGGCTGATTGGCGCCGCAGTGGTTCGCCTGGTGGTCTATGTGAAAGGTAAAAATGCCAAAAAGTACAGGAAGGATGTGGAATACGGGAGCGCCCGCTGGGGCACGAAGGCGGATATTGCTCCCTTTATGGACCCCAAGCCGGAAAATAACATCATTCTGACCCAGACGGAGGGGCTGATGATGTCCGGCAGGCCAAAAAATCCGGCTTTTGCCCGGAATAAAAATGTCCTTGTCGTTGGAGGAAGCGGCAGTGGTGGACTGACAGGCAATGCTTGAAATGCGCGAATGGGCGTTGCTTTCGCCGCCTCGACCAATACCGGCTGCAGGTCGAGGGTATCAGTGCGGAAGAAACCTGGAAGGGTGTCGCGCCCTAATCAGAGTGGAAGGCTTGCCTGTAAAAAGGAAGTCACACGCAACGCATAGAGCCTGACCCTGTTTCGGCAGAATATAACGGCTCCACGAGTCCGCGCCGCCTGCCGGTCTTTGCTAGGCGAAAAGGTATGCTATGCCGGGCATGGACGCCATGCCGATGGAAATGGGCGAAAGCCCCGGAGGGATAGATAAAAAGCTATCCGGTAATCACGAACAGAAAACCCGCTTCTTCATCAAGCCGAACTTGATGCAGCTCCATTCCTCCTATGTAGTGACAGACCCGAAGGGCACTGTCCTGGTGGAGTGCGGAAAGCTGCTGTCCCGCGGCGCTCCCAAGCTGGGCAAGGACGGCAAGCCCCTACGCAATAAGAAAGGCAAGATCGTTTATGAGCCTTATCAGATCAAGGTATTCAATACCATTAACTTTAAGAAAAGTATGCACTATAACCCTTTTGCGTATCTACATTCGGAGAAGGATATATTAAAACTGGTGACAGTTCTGATTGCCAATACGAAAGGGGAAGGCAAATCTGGGGACGATTTTTGGGTGAAGGCCGAGACGTTGCTTTACACGGCTTTGATCGGCTACATCTATTATGAGGCTCCCAAGAATGAGCAGAACTTCTCCACTTTGGTAGAAATGATAAATGCCATGGAGGTCCGTGAGGATGATGAATCGTTCAAAAATGCGGTTGACCTTCTCTTTGACGCTTTGGAGCAGAAAGATCCGGACCACTTCGCCCTCAGGCAATACAAGAAGTATAAACTGGCGGCAGGAAAAACAGCAAAGTCAATCCTGATTTCCTGCGGAGCCAGATTAGCACCCTTTGATATTGCGGAAGTCCGGGAGATCACCATGTATGACGAACTGGAGCTGGATTTGGTCGGGGACCGGAAAACAGCCCTGTTTTTTATCATTTCCGATACGGACGCCACATTCAACTTCCTTGTCAGCATGGCCTATACCCAGCTTTTTAACTTGCTTTGTGAAAGGGCGGATGATAAATACGGAGGCCGGCTGCCGGTGCATGTGCGCTGTTTGATTGACGAGGCGGCTAATATCGGGCAGATCCCAAACCTCGAAAAACTCATGGCAACGATTCGGTCAAGAGAGATTTCAGCCTGCCTGGTGCTGCAGGCACAGAGCCAGTTGAAAGCACTGTATAAGGATAACATGGACACCATCATCGGCAACTGTGATTCCAGCTTGTTCCTGGGAGGAAAGGAGGAAACCACCCTGAAAAGCTGGAGCGCCCTGCTGGGGAAAGAAACGATTGATATGTATAACACCAGCGTCACGAAAGGGACGCAGGAATCCCACGGTCAGAATTTCCAAAAGCTGGGTAAAGATCTGATGTCCATGGATGAGCTTGCCGTGATGGACGGCGGGAAGTGTCTGCTGCAGGTGCGCGGCGTCCGGCCCTTCCTGTCCAAAAAATACGATATTACCCAGCACCCCAATTATAAGTACCTTTCGGATTTTAACCCGAAAAATACTTTCGATATAGAGAAATACCTGTCTACCCGCTTACGGGTGAGGCCGGACGATCTGTTCCTCAACTATGAGATCAGCCCGTCCGAGCTTGCGGAAGAATCCGCAGACGATACCGAATAGGCCCGCCGATTTGCAAAATCCTTTTTCTTTTCGGCGGGCCTTATTTTTTTATGCCCATTTCAAGGAGGTGCCTATTGGTAAGGAGCCGTGATTCTCCTAAATTTACTCACAATCCGCAGGATGTACGCCTGCGCTCGCCGCCCGCTGTTTGTTCTTTCTTCAAGCAGCGGGCGGCTTTTTTTGCGTTTCAGGCCAAAAACGGCCACAACACTATCATTTTTCATTTGATAAGGAGGTAATTACCCAATATGAGTTTTTTCACTTCTGCTATTGATACCCTGCAGATTTTGGTTGTTGCGCTGGGCGCCGGTTTGGGTGCATGGGGCGTTATCAATCTTTTGGAAGGATATGGAAATGACAATCCCGGAGCTAATGCTCATGTGCCATAAAGTAACACATAAGAATTGATAGACAGCAGCCCACTATTCCGCAGCAACAGCAAGTTGCTTGTTAAAACCCCGTTTTGAAGTTATAATGAGTAAAAACAACCTTTAGGAGGGACGGGCATGGAAATACAAGGTATTCTTAAAAATTTACGCGAGAAAAACAACCTTACGCAAGAACAACTGGCTGAACGTGTGCAAGTTACCCGACAGGCGGTTAGTCGCTGGGAAACAGGCGAAACACAGCCAAATACAGATACCTTAAAACTGTTATCACGAGTTTTTGATGTGTCAATCAATACGCTTCTGGGTTCTCCACGGCAACTTGTTTGTCAGTGTTGCGGAATGCCATTGAATGAAGATGGTCTGATTAGCCGAGAACCAGACGGAAGCTATAACGAGGACTATTGTAAATGGTGCTATGCTAATGGGGAATTTGCATATCAATCCAAGGAATCTTTGTTGGATTATCTGGTTGCGAATATGCCAAATCCCGATAACGCAGATGAAAAAACCAGACGTAATCAGTTTGATTTGTATCTTTCGCAGTTAAAGCATTGGAAATAACTATATTGTCATAGCAAAGCCAGCCGAGCCAATCAACGATAAAATGAACGCCGCTCCGCGTCGTCGTTGACAGCCCCGCCCGCCTTTGCTGGTAGGCAATCAAGGGGCGACAGCAAGGAGTGCTGCCGCCCCGCACTATTATCAGAGAGGGGGAATTTCCATGACCGAAGATGAAGCCTACAAGGTGCATATCCAGTACACATTCAATGCCTTTTGCAAGATTGTCATTCGTCACGCAGCCATAGATAAAATTTTGAATCTGCGCCGGAGATGGGAACGGGAAGTTTCCCTTGACTATCTGATGAATGAGAAGTTTGTCCAGCTTGCCGAGCCGGAGCAGCTTGAAGAATATCTTTTTACCGCCTGCGGCCAGACCGCCGTTCTGTACCATGCGGAACTTGCCGCTGCCCTTGCCCTTTTGTCGGAGCAGGCACAGGAAGAAATTTTCCGTTACTATTTCCTGCGCCAGCCGCAGCGAGTGATCGGCATACATATTGGCCGGACACGCAGCACAGCGGGGCGGCATATCCAGCTTGCCTTGCAGCGGTTACGGCGGCTCATGGAGGGAAAAGACTATGAGTAAACTTCTCCCCTATGAAACAATCGTTAAAGCCCATGGGGGCGACCCGGACGCAATCGACACCGTCCTTTCCCACTACGCCGGATATATCCGCTATTTTTCCAAAGTACACGGGCAGGTCAACGCCGAGGTTGAGGAATATGTGAAGCAGCAGCTAATTGCCGCGCTATTCAAGTTTCGCTTTGACCGATAGATTGAAAAACTGAATACCAACTGTCATTAGCGGTGCCACTCAGCAAGTTTACAATTCATCTATTTCCAAGGAAGAGCAGATATAGTATAATAGACCCAGCGATAAACACACATTTATGGAGGTGATACAATGCTCGAAAATATACCATCTCAATCAACTATGACTGAATTGCTCGGACAATCTTTATTTGAAGTATGGCAAACATTATGTTCAGCTATTGATGAAAAATACGATATGGAACGACTTTGGAATACTGGCGGTAAGAATTGGACTTACGAGTATAAATATCGTAGAGGTGGCAAAACACTTTGTTGCCTATATGCAAAAAGTAATTGCATTGGTTTCATGATTATTTTTGGAAAAGATGAAAGGACAAAATTTGAAGATATTAGGGATAGCCTTTCTAATTCCGTTTGTAAACAATATGATGAAGCAAAAACCTACCACGACGGAAAATGGGTAATGTTTGAACCGACTAATATGGCTGAATTTGATGATTATATGAAATTGTTAGCTATCAAAAGAAAACCGAATCGGAAATAACATTTCCAATTCGTTGGGGAAATCTAAACTTGAACTTTCAAAACTGAATACCAGCCGCCACCGGCGGCCAGCGAAAGCAGTAAGTCTGAAAAAGATTTGCTGCTTTTTTTGTTGTCCATTTGGCATTTTTGAAATTTGTCCGTATTAAGAAGCAAAGAGAAAATTTCCAGTATTTCCGTCATTTTTGCCTTTGTTGGTGTTGTAGGGAGTGAAAGGAAAATTTCTCTGCCCCGCCGGTTGCCAAAATCCCCTTTCCCGTATTACAGAAGCGAAAGGAAATTTGAAAAAATCCCCGGACAGCGGGTAGCTGGCGGCCTTTCAAATGTATCTTTGGCGAAAGGAAAAAGACCGCGTACAGCGGGCTGAAAGCCCCGCCCCGTTCGCTCTATGTACGGAAAAGCCCGGACAGGGGCAGTCTGCGGCTTACTAAGAGCAAGTTTCTACCACGGTGCCAAAATCCGCAATTCTGCGGTTTTGCCCCTCGCGGGAAACTTGTTGGGGAGTGCCTTCCCCAAACCCTGCTTTGCGGCTTGCGCCGCTTATCCCCGCCGCGCTCATGCGGCAAGAAAGGAGGTCACGACCATGCGAAAGAAATACAACACACCCCACCGCAGCCGCGTTGTGAAAACCCGGCTGTCCGAAGATGAATACGCCGACTTCACAGCGCGGCTTGCGCCCTATGGTATCAGCCAGTCGGAATTTCTCCGGCAGGCGATACGGCGCACCACCATACGCCCCGTTATCCATGTGTCAGCGGTCAATGACGAACTGCTCTCCGCTGTCGGGAAGCTGACCGCCGAGTACGGCAGGATCGGCGGCAACCTCAATCAGATTGCCCGGTATCTGAATGAGTACGGCGCACCCTATAACGCCCTCTCCGGCGAGGTACGCGCCGCCGTAGCCGACCTTGCCGCCCTCAAGTATGAAGTCTTACAGAAAGTAGGTGACGCAGTTGGCAACACTCAAGCATATCAACTCTAAAAATGCCGACTACGGAGCCGCCGAACAATATCTGCTTTTTGAGCATGACGAGTTTACCATGAAGCCCGTCCTTGATGAAACCGGCAGGCTTATCCCCCGCGAGGACTACCGGCTGTCCACGCTGAACTGCGGTGGGGAGGATTTTGCCGTTGCCTGTATGCGGGCAAATCTCCGCTATGGGAAGAACCAGCGGCGGGAAGATGTGAAAAGCCACCACTATATCATCAGCTTTGACCCACGGGACGGCCCGGACAACGGCTTGACCGTAGACCGGGCGCAGGCATTGGGCGAGAAGTTTTGCGCCGAGCATTTCCCCGGCCACCAAGCCCTTGTATGTACCCACCCGGACGGGCATAACCACAGCGGCAATATCCATGTGCATATCGTCATTAACAGCCTGCGGATAGAGGAAGTCCCGTTCCTGCCCTACATGGACAGGCCAGCCGACACGAAAGCCGGTTGCAAGCACCGCTGTACCGACGCTGCCTTGCGCTACTTCAAGTCCGAAGTCATGGAAATGTGCCACCGGGAGGGGCTTTACCAAATCGACCTCTTGAACGGCAGCAAGAACCGCGTCACAGACCGGGAGTATTGGGCGCAGAAAAAGGGACAGGCCGCGCTGGACAAGCAGAACGCCCCCATGATTGCAGACGGTATCACGCCCCGGCAGACCAAGTTTGAAACGAACAAGGAGAAGCTGCGGCAGACCATACGCGCCGCGCTGTCTGCGGCGACCTCATTCGAGGACTTTTCCTCTCTGCTGCTGCGGGAGGGCGTGGCCGTCAAGGAGAGCCGGGGGCGGCTATCCTATCTCACGCCGGACAGGACAAAGCCCATTACCGCCCGGAAACTGGGCGACGACTTTGACCGCGCCGCTGTCCTTGCCGTTTTGGAGCAGAACGCCGCCAGAGCCACAGAAAAGGCCGCAGCCATACCCGAATATCCCCGGCATGGGGAAACCGGCATACAGCCCACAAAAGCCCCACAAACCACCACGAAACAGGACGGTGTGCAGCGGCTTGTGGACATTGAGCAGAAAATGGCCGAGGGCAAAGGCCGGGGCTATGAACGCTGGGCGACCATGCACAACCTCAAACAAATGGCCGCGACGCTGAATGTGTATCAGGAATACGGCTTCACTTCCCCGGAGCAGTTAGAAGCCGCCGTTGATACCGCCTATCAGGAAATGCGCCAGACCAGCGGCAAGTTGAAAACGCTGGAAACAAAGCTACAAGGGAAAAAGGAGTTGCAGCAACAGGTACTTGCCTATGCCAAGACCAAGCCCGCCCGCGACGGGCTGAAAGCGCAGAAATCCGAGAAAGCCCGCGCCGCATACCGGCAGGCAAACGAGAGCGATTTTATCATAGCCGAAGCCGCCGCCCGGTATTTCAAGGCGCATGGCATTACCAAGCTGCCCGCCCGGAAAGCTTTGCAGGTCGAGATCGAGCAGCTTATCTCCGAGAAAGACGGCCTGTATAACACCTATCACGAACAGAAACAGCGGTTCAAGGAATTGCAGACCGTCAAGCGGAACATCGACCAGATTTTGCGCCGGGAGGAACCCCACCGCAGAAAGGAGCAGAGCCATGAACGATAACCTGCCCCGCATGGACTACCGCCAGCACCGGCGGGCGCGGCGGTTGGTACATGAGTGCTGTAACTATGACGGGGGGAACTGCCTGCTGTTAGACGACGGGGAGCCTTGCGTGTGCGTCCAGAGCATTTCCCTTTCCCTCATGTGCCGCTGGTTCCGTGTGGCTGTCCTGCCCCTTGACGGGGAGCTGGCCGCAGCCCTCTTGTACCGGGGGAGCCGAAAACGGTGTGCTGTCTGCGGCGCGGCATTTGTCCCCAAATCCAACCGGGGAAACTACTGCCCCGACTGCGCCGGACGCATGAAGAAAATCAAAGCCGCCGAGAGAAAGCGGAAACAAAGGCGTAAATGTCACGCTTTAGAGCCTTTCAAACCCGCATAAATCAAGGCTTTTTTCGTGGATGTCAAAGGGTACGCGATACATTTATCCTTTTCCCCCGGAAACGGCGTTCTAAATGCGTACAAACGCCCCAAATCCACCCAAAGGAGGAACCATGTCAGACAACCGAAAATACTACTACCTCAAGCTGAAAGAGAATTACTTTGACGAGGACGCTATCGTGCTGCTGGAAAGTATGCAGGACGGTATCCTCTATTCCAACATTCTCTTGAAACTGTACCTAAAATCGCTGAAAAACGGCGGGAAGTTGCAGCTTGATGAAAATATCCCCTACACCGCGCAGATGATTGCCACCATTACCCGCCAGCAAGTCGGCACCGTAGAACGAGCCTTGCAGATTTTTATGAAGCTGGGGCTTGTAGAGCCGCTGCCAAGCGGCGCGCTGTATATGAGCAACATTGAACTGCTGATCGGCCAATCCTCTACCGAGGGGGAGCGGAAACGGCGGGCAAGGCTGGCTTTGCAGGAGCAGAAAGCCTTGCCAAAGGCCGGGGCGGACATTTGTCCACCATATCAAGCGGACATTTGTCCACCAGAGATAGAGATAGAGAAAGAGATAGAGATAGAAAAAGAGAGAGAGCGAGAGTTAGATACGGGACAGCCCGCCCGCGCTGCCTATGGCCGGTATGAAAATGTCTTTCTTTCGCAATCAGAACTGGACGGGCTGAAAGCAGACCTGCCCGACAAATGGAACTACTACATTGACCGGTTATCCTGCCATATCGCGTCCAGCGGCAAGCGATACCGCAGCCATGCCGCCACAATCTACAAATGGGCGCAGGAGGACGCAGCCAAGAAAGCCCCGAAAAAGGGCATACCAGACTACTCATGCAAGGAGGGCGAGAGTTTATGAAGAACGAAATCAACGCTGTTTTGGAGAATATGACGACTGCCACCCCGGAGCCGGAGGACTACACCGGCGAGGACGGTTTACTGTACTGCGGCAAGTGCCGCAAGCCGAAAGAAGCCTATTTTGCGCCGGATAAGGCCGCTATCTTTGGCCGTGACCGCCACCCGGCAGAGTGCGACTGCCAGAGAGCCGCCCGTGAGGAACGGGAGGCCGCCGAGAAGTGGCGCAGGCACCTTGACACCGTGGAGGAACTGAAACGCCGGGGCTTTACCGACCCCACCATGCGGGACTGGACTTTTGAGAACGACAACGGCAGGAACCCGCAGGCCGGGATTGCCCGCCGGTATGTGGAGCATTGGGAGGATATGCGAGCCGACAATATCGGCTGCCTGTTCTGGGGCGGCGTGGGAACCGGGAAAAGCTACCTTGCGGGCTGTATCGCAAACGCCCTCATGGAGAAAGAAATCCCCGTCCACATGACGAATTTTGCCCTTATCCTCAACGACCTTGCCGCCAGCTTTGAGAACCGCAACGAATACATTTCCCGCCTTTGCCGCTATCCGCTGCTTATCCTTGACGACTTCGGCATGGAGCGCGGCACCGAGTACGGGCTGGAACAGATTTTCAATGTGATTGACAGCCGTTACCGCAGCGGCAAGCCGCTGATCGTCACGACCAACCTCACGCTGGACGACCTGCGGAACCCGGAGGACACCGCCCATTCCCGGATTTATGACCGCCTGCTTTCCATGTGCGTCCCGGTACGCTTTACCGGCGACAATTTCCGGCAGGAAACCGCGCAGCGGAAAATGGAGAGCATGAAGAAACTGATTACCGACTGAAAGGAGTATTGCCTATGGCAGATAACAAGCAGCACGACACCCGCACAGCCCGCCGCCCCGACTGCGTGACGGAAATCCGCATGGGCAATTCCGTCCTTGTCGTGTCCGGCTATTTCAAGAAAGACACTACCACCACCGCCGCCGACAAAATGGCGCGGGTACTGGAAGCGGAAGCCGCTGCTACACAGGAGCCGACTTGTCCGGCGTGAACCGGGGCATGAGGAAAGCGGCCATGCCGGGGAGCATGGCCGCTGGAATGTGAGTAAAGGTCATACATGGATTTGAAAATCACCAAAATCAAATACACCGCAGCCTTGCTTTAAATTACCCTCTTTTGCTAATTGGCAAAAGGCTTTTTCAATCCGGCTAATTATATCGGCGGGAATAGCAAGTTGATGATGTGCAGGTAAAATTCGCTGTACTTCTAAAGACTGCAATTTTCTTATGGACTGAAAGAAAAGTTGTGGGTCTGTTGTTGGATAAAAAGCGTCAAGACACCCTTTGTATATTAAATCACCGGAATACAAGTATTTTCTTTCCGGTTCATAGAAGCAGCAATGCCCCGGAGAATGCCCGGGCGTATGAAGAACTATCAATTTCCTATTCCCCAAATCAATGCAATCGTTATCATGTAAAATTATTTGCGGGACTCCTTGAAAAATCTGATATTCCTCTATTTTGAAGTCAGAGGGAAAATCGCATGGTTTTCTCATAAGATTGCTTTTTACCACTTGCAAAGGTATAGGAAATTTACCAGATAACCAATCTTTTTCTGCTTCGTGGACTGCGATAATATCAAAATATTTGTGCCCGCCGATATGATCCCAGTGTATATGTGTTGTTATGGCTGTAACTGGAAGTGATGTCAAACTATCAACTACTTTTTTGATATTTGCCACCCCTAACCCCGTATCAATCAATATGGCTTTCTTAGTGCCACAAAGTAAATAGCAATGCGTTTCTTCCCAATGCCGATACTCACTGATTGCAAAAGTATCTTTGTCGATTATTTCCGTTGTAAACCAACTACTCATGTTTTATCACCCGCTCTATCGAAATCGCTTTTGAAAGTAAGTATAGCACACAGATATAAACTTTTCTACTGAAAGCAACTCTACAAAACGCTACACAAAAATCAGCAATTTGACAAATCATAAAGAAGCAGATTTTACACTTTTGCAGCTATACAGCCCGCCCTATTCCGTGGTACAATGAAACCACGGAATAGTGGGGCTGGCTGTCGGAAACGGAGGATTTTATGTTAAGACAAGCCACCCAAAACCTCATTACCGCCCTTTATCCGAGATTGTCTCATGAGGACGAGTTGCAAGGCGAGAGCAATTCCATTTCCAACCATGATGTAATTTATAAAGGGTGGATTACACCACCGAAAATTACATCATGACTGCGGCTCATTTGTGGCGAATGAAAAGACAGTTGTGATGAAGGAGGGATGCTCCTGACCTTGACCGTAACTGTCACCCACTACACATTCCCACAAAGGAGGCCATTATGGAACTGACCTACACACAATGCGGGGACTACTTGATTCCCAACCTTGTATTGTCAGACACAAGGGAGTATCACATCGGCAAGTATGGACGGATGCGTCGTGCTTATCTGAAGGAGTACCGTCCGGCCCTTTACAGTACCCTGCTGCTTACAGAAAAACTCTTTCCCCATTTGGCGGAAACCGACGCCGCCTGCAAAAACCGGCTGGAAATCATCGAGACTGC
>NZ_NFID01000021.1 GCF_002161595.1 Gemmiger sp. An50 | reverse complement strand
CACAAAAAGACAGGACATTTGTCCTGTCTTTTTTGTTGCACTTCCCCCCTGCGGGGGCGGCTTCACCGTTCGCGCTGATGGCGCTCCGGTTCAGCTCGCAGGGACTCTCAGGCTAAAAAACATGCCACCGGCATGTTTTTCTTAACGCCTTCGTCTAGAAGTGCACCAAAAGGAGGCGGTCCGAAAGATGACTGTCTTTTTTGTTGCACTTCCCCCCTGCGGGGGCGGCTTCACCGTTCGCGCTGCGGCGCTCCGGTTCAGCTCGCAGGGACTCTCAGGCTAAAAAACATGCCACCGGCATGTTTTTCTTAACGCCTTCGTCTAGAAGTGCACCACAAAGAGGAAAGCATTGATTGATGCTCGCTTTTCTTTTGCTGCACTTCCCCCTGCGGGGGCGGCTTCACCGTTCGCGCTGATGGCGCTCCGGTTCAGCTCGTAGGGACTCTCAGGCTAAAAAACATACCACCGGCATATTGTTCTTAACGCCTTCGTCTAGAGGTGCACCATGAACAAGAAGCAACTGCGATTTATATGGAATGGATACAATAACCCCCATTGATTTGACTGCGGGAATGCGGTCAAATCAATGGGGGTTAACATAACTATTTTATTTATATGAAAGAAGATTACTCTTCGATGGAAACACCCAGTTTTTCGGCGATTTCGTTCAGCTTCATGCCGGACTTCTGCGCCTTGGCCACCAGAGTCTTGATCTGCTGCGCTTTGGTCTTGCGGGGAGCGCGCTTCTTCGGGGTCAGAAGCTCCTGCTTGCGGGTTTGCAGTTTGCGGATCTTTTCGTTGATGGATGCGATCTTAGCATCAAATTTTTCCGCAGCTTCCGCCTTCTTGGCCTCCACCTCCTGGATGGACTCATTCAGCTCGGCAATCTGCTTATCCAGATCAGCGGCGATCTGCTCAGATGTGCGGCGTACACGCTTTTGTTCAGACATGGCATACAACCCCTTATTATTTTATTGTATCTTTATCGTAGCATAAGCGAATAAAACCTACAAGAGTATTTTGTCTGATTTTTGAAAAAGCACAAAAATAACACAAAAATCGTTATAAAGCTTTTTTGGAAAAACGCGTTACAAGATACACGACTTCACTAATGACGATCTGCAAAATTTTGCATCAGTAAAACTGGAAATAAAAAACCGCTTGCCCCAAATCTTTTATAATAAAGGGAAATCCTTCCATAAAAGGCGGGGAAGCGGTAAAAATGGCGGAAATATGCGTAAATCAGAACAGATCGTCGTCGGTGTCGTAAACGGAGATGTACGAAGGGGTGTGCTCCTGCTTGAGCAGGGCGATGCCCAGCGAGGCGGCGGCCAGCGCAAAAATCAAAGCTAAAATTTTAACAAGCAGTTTCATCGGGAAACCCTCCTTTAAATGATGCGGGATGTTGCTTTTAGTATAGCATAAAGCGGATGGCCCGTGCAAACCATTTTATCGGGAAAATCCGCAAAAATGCGAAGAAGATGGGTTACAGAATCGTAATCCCTGTTGACTTGAATCCATAAAGCAATTAGAATATTCTAGAGCGGGTGCGCCATGCTGTGGTTCGTACATGCGCCCCGTAGATTGTATGAAATGGGGGAACGTTCAATCCATGTTGAAAAAGCTGAAACGTGCGGCGCTCGGCGCCGGCGTGCCGCATGAGAAGGGAACTGCCGCCCTGGCCACGGTGAAGATGCCTGTGCCCAGCAAGGTTGTTCTGCCCATGCAGCAGCACATCGGCGCACCTTGCACGCCGGTGGTCAAGAAGGGCGACACCGTGATGGTGGGCACCTTGGTCGGCAAAGCCGAAGGCTTTGTGAGCGCGAACATTTATTCCGGTGTGTCCGGAACGGTAGCCTCTGTGGACACCGTACACATTTCCAACGGCGCCAGCGTGGCTGCTGTTGTGATCACTCCCGACGGCCAGCAGACCGTCGATCCCGCAGTGAAGGCCCCGGTCGTGACCGATAAGGCCAGCTTCATTGCGGCTGTCCAGGCTTGCGGCCTGGTGGGCCTGGGCGGCGCTGGCTTCCCCACTGCGGTGAAGCTGAGCCCCAAGACCCCGGTGGACTCCCTGGTGATCAATGCAGCCGAGTGCGAGCCCTATCTGACTGCTGACACCCGCGAGATGCTGGAGAACGGCGAGACCATCGCTTCCGGCGTCAAGGCTGTGATGAAATACCTGGAGATCAAGAATTGCGTGATCGGCATTGAGCGCAACAAGCCCGAGTGCGTGAGCGCCATGAACGAGCTGTTCAGCGGCGTGGCCGGCGTGACCGTGAAGGTGCTGCCCAGCCGTTACCCGCAGGGCGCTGAGAAGGTACTCATCGAGAACACCACCGGCCGTGAAGTGCCTCAGGGCGGTCTGCCCAGCGACGCGGGCGTCATCGTGATGAACGTGACCACCGTGTCCACCATCGGCAAGTTCTTGGCCACCGGTATGCCTCTGGTGACCAAGCGCCTGACCGTGGACGGCGACGCCATCAAGGAGCCCAAGAATGTGGAAGCTATCATCGGCACCCCCGTGCGCGAGGTGCTGGATTTCTGCGGCATCAAGGAAGGCGTGACCGTTGCCAAGCTGATCAGCGGCGGCCCCATGATGGGTCTTGCCCTGCCCAGCGCCGACGAGCCCATCCTGAAGCAGAACAACGGCATCCTGGCCTTCAGCGAGAAGATGGCCGCCATGCCCGCCGTGGGTCCCTGCATCCGCTGCGGCCGCTGCATCGAGGCCTGCCCCATGGGTCTGGCTCCCGTGCAGATCGCCGGCGCCTTCAACAAGAAGAACGCCGAGGAGCTGAACAAGCTGTGCGTGGACCTGTGCATGCTGTGCGGCACCTGCAGCTACGTCTGCCCCGCCAAGCGCCCGGTCACTCAGACCATGGGCCTGGCCAAAGATTTTGCCAAGAAGGAGGCAAAGAAATAAATGGAAAACCGTTATATGGTCACTGCCTCCCCCCACATCGTGGATCGTTCCTCCACCCGTGGGCTGATGGGCAATGTGATTATCGCTCTGCTGCCCTGTGTGGTTGCCAGCGCGTGGATCTTCGGCCTGCGCGCTCTGCTGGTGATCGGTGTTACCACCGCCGCCTGTGTGGGCTTTGAGTACCTGTACTGCCTGCTGATGAAGAAGCCGAACCCCGTGGGCGATCTGTCCGCCGTGGTCACCGGCATCATCCTGGCCCTGAATATGCCTGTGAGCATGCCCCTGTGGATCGCCATTGTAGGTGCGTTCATTGCGATCGTTGTGACCAAGCAGCTGTTCGGCGGCCTGGGCTTCAACTTCGCCAACCCCGCGCTGGTGGGCCGCATCGTGCTGTTCACCGGTTTTGCTTCCCGCATGACCACCTGGACCTTCACCTCCCACATGGAGGAGACCCTGAGCGGCATCGACGCCGCTGCCAGCGCCACCCCCCTGCAGGTGGTGGACGCTGCCGGTAACTCCCTGCTGGGTCAGTACCCCATCATGGACCTGTTCCTGGGCCAGCATGGCGGCGTGCTGGGTGAGACCTGCGCCCTGGCCATCCTGATCGGCTTTGTGTGGCTGGTCGTTACCCGCACCATCAGCCCCGCCATCCCCGTGACCTATGTGGCCACCGTGGCGGTCATCAGCGCTTTGGCGGGCAAGCCCGTTCTGGCTGAGCTGCTGGCCGGCGGCCTGCTGTTCGGCGCTGTGTTCATGGCCACCGATTACGTGACCAGCCCATTCACTCTGAAGGGCAAGATCGTGTTCGGTCTGGGCCTGGGCATCATCACCTGCGGCATCCGCTACTGGGCGAACATGGCCGAGGGTGTTTCCTATGCCATCCTGTTCATGAACCTGATGGTTCCCTACATCAATGATCTGACCCGCCAGAAACCCCTGGGCGCGAAGAAGAAAGGGGCGTAAAAGGCATGAAAAACAATAGTACCTGGGAAAACTTCCTGAAACCCGTTGTGGTTCTGGTTGTGATCTGCATCGTGGCCAGCGCCGCGCTGGCCGGCACCAACCAGCTGACCGCTCCCATCATCAAGGCGCAGGAGGAAGCTGCCGCCAACGCTGCTTATCTGGAGGTTCTGCCCGAGGCCGATGGCTTTGAGGAGATCACCGACTTCCAGTCCAGCAACGTGACCAAGGCTCTGAAGGCCACCAACGATGCCGGCTGGGTCATCCAGTCCTACGGCAAGGGCTTCGGCGGCGACGTGCCTGTGGTCGTTGCCTTCGACAGCGAGGGCACCATCCTGAAGGTGAAGTTCATGGAGAACAGCGAGACTGCTGGCTTCGGCCAGAAGCTGGCTGATCCCGCCGACGCTGACGGCCAGAAGCTGGCCGAGAGCTTCGTGGGCAAGAGCGGCACCCTGGAAGCGGGCGACGTGGATATAATCAGCGGCGTTACCGTTTCCTCCAAGGCTGCTCTGGCGGCTGTGAACTCCGCTGTGAACTGTTTCAACGAGGTCGCTCTGGGCCAGGCTGCCGTTGTGGAAGAGGAGCAGCTGACTCCCGACCAGGCTCTGGAGAGCATGGAGCTGACCGAGATCGAGATTCCCGAGGGTCTGACCGGCGCCTGGGAGACCGCCAACGGCACCACCGTACTGCGCGTTGACTCCAAGGGCTACGAGTACGAGACTGCTCCCATGGATGTGCTGGTAGAGTTTGACGCTGACGGCAACATCCTGAACATTTGGGTTGGCACCGATGGCCAGACCGCCGGTATCGGCGATCAGGCGGGCAGCGCTGAGTTCCTGAGCCAGTTCAAGGGCGTGCTGGGCGAGGCCGGCCTGGACGGCGTGGATACCATTGCTGGCGCGACCCAGTCCACCACCGGTGTGAAGAAGGGCGTGCGCAAGTGCATCAAGGCCTTTGTGGCTATGTATCCCGACTGCGCTGCTGCTACCGCGGTTGCTCCCGAGGGCGGCGACGCGGAGAGCGAGGCTTCCAGCGAGGCCGCTGTGGAGACCGTTACCCTGAGCGATGAGGACTGCAAGGCTGTTCTGCCCGACGCCACCACCTTTGAGGCCGTGGAATCCGCTACCAGCGGCGTGCAGGCTGCTGTGAAGGCCGATACCGGCTGGGTCATCCAGGCCAGCGCCAAGGGCTTCGCCGGTCAGGTTCCCGTGATCGTGGGCCTGAATGCCGACGGCGCCATCGTGGGCGTAAGCTTCCCTGAGAATAATGAGACCGCCGGTTACGGCGCTCAGCTGTATGAAGAGGGCAACGAGAAGGCCGCTGCACTGGCCGCCAGCCTGGTGGGCAAGAGCGGCGAGGTCGCCATCGGCGACGTGGACGCCATTTCCGGCGCCACCATCTCCTCCAAGGCGGTCGTTGAGGCCGTGAACACTGCTCTGAGCTGCTACAATGAGGTTGCTCTGGGCCAGGCTCCCGCCGCTGAGGGCGAGGGCGAAGGCACCGATATGAGCGCCATGAGCGCCGAGGAAGCCCGCGCTGCGCTGGCTCCCGGAGCTACTCTGACCCAGATCACTGCTCCCGAAGGCCTGACCGACGCCTGGCAGGGCGACGACGGCAGCTATGTGCTGTACGCCGAGGATATGGGCTGGGAATACGCCGGCAAGCCCATGACCATTGCGGTGGGCTTTGATCCCAACGGCGCCATCACCGGCGTTTGGGTGGATGCTTCCAGCCAGACCCCCGGCATCGGCGACCAGGCTGCTGGCGCGGACTACCTGGGCCAGTACACCGGCATCACCGATGAGGCCGGTCTGGACGGCGTTGACACCATTGCCGGTGCCACCCAGTCCACCCGTGGCGTGAAGAAGGCAGTGCGCAAGTGCATCCAGGCTTATGCCGCGGGCCTTGCGTCTTGATAGGGAGGCTGTGAATTCATGAATAAAGTTCAGATCTTTACCAACGGCCTCGTGAAGGAGAACCCGGTTCTGCGCCTGGTTCTGGGCACCTGCCCCACGCTGGCTGTTACCACCATGGCCTTCAACGGCCTGGGCATGGGCATTGCAGCTACCTTCGTGCTGTTCTGCTCCAACATTGCGATCTCGCTGCTGCGCAACGTGATCCCCGACAAGGTGCGCCTGCCGGCCTATATCACCGTCATCGCCACCTTCGTTTCCATCGTGCAGATGCTGGTCAAGGCTTACGTTCCCGCTCTGGATAAGTCCCTGGGCGTGTTCCTGCCCCTGATCGTTGTAAACTGCATCATTCTGGGCCGTGCCGAGATGTTCGCTTCCAAGAACAAGCCTCTGGACTCCGCCCTGGACGGCCTGGGCATGGGCCTGGGCTTCACCCTGACCCTGGTGCTCATGGGCTCCATCCGTGAGATCCTGGGCTCCGGCACCTGGTTCGGCATGACTGTGATCCCCGCGTCCATCGACCGGTTCACCTTCATGACCACTCCTGCCGGCGGCTTCTTCACCTTCGGCGTTCTGATGGCCCTGGTGATCTTCATCGAAAACAAGACCGGCAACAAAAAAGAGCGCAGCATCGGCTGTGAGGGCTGCCCCTCCAAGAGCGTCTGCGGCGCGAAAGGGGGCTGTGAATAATGGCTGCTCGTTTAGCTGCTATCTTCTTCACCATGATCCTGGTGGACAACTACGTCCTGGTTAAGTTCCTGGGCATCTGTCCGTTCCTGGGCGTATCCAAAAAGCTCAACTCCGCCTTCGGCATGAGCTGCGCTGTTATCTTCGTTATGACCCTGGCCACTGCTGTGACCTGGCCCATCCAGAACTTCCTGCTCACCCCCGTGGACGCGGAAGGCAACCTGAAGTGGGATCTGGGCTACCTGCAGACCATCGTGTTCATCCTGGTTATCGCCGTGCTGGTTCAGCTGGTTGAGATCATCATGAAGAAGAACATGCCTCCCCTGCACAAGGCTCTGGGCGTGTACCTGCCTCTGATCACCACCAACTGCGCCGTTCTGGGCGTGACCGTGCTGAACATCGACAACGGCTACAACTTCGTGGAGTCCATCGTCTGCGCCCTGGGCGCCGGCTTCGGCTTCATGCTGGCCATGGTCATCTTCTCCGGCGTGCGCAAGCGCCTGGAGGAGGCTCAGCCCCCCAAGTGCTTTGAAGGCCTGCCCATCACTCTGGTGGCGGCTTCCGCCACTGCCCTGAGCTTCGGCGGCTTCGGCGGTCTGATCGAAAACATCTTTGGTGCAATTTAAAAGGAGGCCGGGAATATGTCTATTGCAATGGCGATTGCCATCGTTTCTGTTGTCGGCCTGCTGGGCGCCATCATTCTGGTGCTGGCCGCCAAGTTCATGCATGTGGAGGAAGACCCCCGCATCGGTCAGGTGAGCGCCTGCCTGCCCGGCGCCAACTGCGGCGCCTGCGGCTATGCCGGCTGCGCCGACTACGCCAAGGCCATCGTTGAAGCCGGCGCTCCGGTGAACAAGTGCGTTCCCGGCGGCGCCAAGTCCGCTGAGGACGTGGCCGCTGTAATGGGTGTTGAGGCTGGCGCCACTGCGGTGGTCAAGGCCATCGTGGGCTGCCAGGGCCGCCCCGGCGTGTGCACCCAGAAGTTTGATTACAAGGGCGTGTCCAGCTGCGCGGCTGCTGCATCCCTGTTCGGCGGCGGCAAGGCCTGCGTGCACGGCTGCCTGGGTCTGGGCGACTGTGTGAAGGCCTGCCCCTTCGACGCCATGCACATTGTGGACGGCGTTGCCTGCGTGAACGTGGCCAAGTGCACCGGCTGCGGCGCCTGCGCTGCGGTCTGCCCCCACGGCGTGATCGAGATCTGCGCCAACACCGAGAACAAGCCCAAGGTGCTGTGCAACAACACCGAGAAGGGCGCTCTGGTGATGAAGGAGTGCCAGACCGGCTGCATCGGCTGTATGAAGTGCCAGAAGACCTGCCCCAGCGAGGCGATCAAGGTCACCAACAACCTGGCGCACATCGACTACGACAAGTGCACCGGCTGCGGCGCCTGCGTAGAGGTTTGCCCCAAGCACGTGATCGTGAAGGCGTAAGCCGACCCGTAACCATGCAAAAAAATCCCGCTGCTCGAACTCGAGCAGCGGGATTTTTGTTTGTTCAGAAACCGGCAATAAAGCCACGGCGGGATAACTGCCTATGTAAAAAGAAAAAAGGCGAGGGCGGAGAAGCCGGTTACTCCAGAATGATCCGCCCCAGAGCGGCGGGATCGGCGGCGATGTGGTCCGCGCCTTCGCCGCGCAGCTCCTCCTCGATGCGGAAGCCCCAGAGCACGCCGCAGCCCGCGAGACCGCCGTTTTTGGCGGTGCGGATGTCCACGTTGCTGTCGCCCACAAAGAGGGTGGAAGCCGGGTCCGCGCCCATGGCGGCCATCAGCTGGCGAAGACCGGCGGGGTCCGGCTTCACCGGAACACCGGGCTTTGCCCCCTGCACAAAGGCAAAGCGGTCGGGGAAATAGTGCTCCAGCACGCCTTTGGCCAGGGGATGGGCCTTGTTGGTGAGCACGCCGAAGACCACATCGGCAGCCTGCAGGGCGTCCAGCAGGTCCTCAATGCCCGGATAGGGCGCGGTGGCGTCCTCCTTGTGGGCGTCGTAGTAGCGGGTGAACTGCTCCAGTGTTTGAGCCAGCCGCTCGGGGCTGCGCTGGTCCGCAGGGGAGAACCGCTCGCAGAGCTTGGGGATGCCGTTGCCCACGAAGTAGCGGTATTCGTCCAGCGTGTGGGCGGGCCAGCCGTTTTGGGCGCAGACGTATTCGCCCGCGGCGGCCAGATCCTCCAGGGTGTTGAGCAGGGTCCCGTCCAGATCAAAAATCACATAGCGATACAAGGTAAAATCCGCCTCCTTGGCGATGAAAAACAATCAGGCCACCAGCCGCAGGTGATCCGCCGCCAGCTTTTTGATGCTGCGCACCCGGATACGGCGGCGGCAGGGCAGATAGATGGTCAGGGTACAGCGGCCCACCGCCTCGGAAAAGGGGGTCTGGACGCTGGAAAGCGAGATGTTGGGGCTGAACACGCACAGCTGATGGCGGCTGAACAAGCGGGTATAGCACACCGCCATGGTGCCGTTGGAGTTGCGGGCCGCGCCCTCGGTGAACCAGCCCTCCACCGAGACAGCCACCAGCCCGGCGCAGAGGGCCAGCGGCACCAGCAGCAGCGGGGTAAGCTGGGGCATCTGCCACACTGAAACCACGCACAGCATGGCGGAAAAGGCCAGCAGCGCGCCGCTTTTCCACAAAAACTGGGGCCAGCTGCGGTTGGCGGTGATGCCTGCCACCGGCCGCGGCGGGATAAACTGGGGCATCAGTGCTTGCAGCAGGGTGTCGCGCCCCTTGCCGTAGACCAGGATGGGCAGGTCCGCGCCGGTGTAGCTTCCGGCGCACAGAAACACCGGGTACCGGCGCAGCAGCCGGGAGATGGGTGTGATGCGGATGTCGCAATAGCTCACCGCCGCAGCCTGAATGCGCCGCTCGGTCAGATTGATGCGCCCGCCCTTGGCCAGAATCACGCCGCCGCTGCGGCTGACCTTAAAGTTGGCGGTGGCCAGCAGGGAGGAAAACAGGGCGATGCTCCACAGGGTGAAGATCAACGTGAACAGCCAGGCTACACCGGCGGGCAGAAACAGTTCAGCCAGCCGTTCCAGCCGTCCCAGATTGGCCATGGCCAGCGAGCCCAGGTCCACACCCAGGTTTTTGCCCAGCAGGTCTTGGGTCTGCTGAGCACTGAAGACAACCAGCAGCGAGGTGGTGACCAGGTTGGCGCTGAGCATGGTGAAGCGCAGCCGTTCAGCCCCGGTGGGTGCAAAAAAGGAGGAGGCTGACTGCACCGGCATCAGGCATTCCGCCAGCACCGAGGCCTGGCGGCGGGGCAGAAAGAACTGCACCTGACCGAAGGCGGCGCTGGAGGCGGCAAACAGGCGCACCCGGGTGCAGCCCACCAGACGCAGGTAGAGGGGCCGGTCCAGCTGGATGGCCGCCAGCTGCACCGGGCGGATCACCTGCTGGCGGTGCCAGAGGATGCCCCGGCGCAGGGTGAGCTGCCGGTCGGTGAGCAAAAAGCCGCAGCGCCGCCAGATGACAAATGAAAAAAGCGCCATCCCCACCAGGATGGCGGCATCCTGCCGCAGGGCCTTGGTCAGGCTGGGCAGGTCGAAGGCGATCAGCGCCTGGAGCATGGGCACCAGGCAGAGGATCAGGCCGTAACGGATGTATTTGACAATAAAAATAATATGGAAGCGCCCCTGGGCGCGCACGGTGCTCATAGGCCGCCTCCTTCCAGCGCGTGGATCAGCGGGCCGGCATCCTTATCCGAGACCGGGGGCAGAATCAGCACACAGCCGCTGGTGTATACGATCAGCAGGCTGCTGTGAGTCAGCGCCAGCAGCGGGGTGCGGATGCGGCAGACGCCCGCCACGAACCGGGTGGGCACCCGGCGGCTGGATTTGAACAGGATGCCGCGGCTCAGGCGCACCTCACCCAGTGAGACGCTGCCCCGCACGGTGGAAAGGTGCAGCGGTACGCACACCGCGCAGAAGAACAGCCAGACGGCGCAAAACAGCACGCCGCCCCAGAAGGTCTGCCAGAAGACAAAGGGGGCCAGCACCGCGCCGGGAACCAGCAGCCACAGGGCCACCACCCGGGCGCCGCCGGCGCTCGCGGTAAAACGCAGCACGGGTACGGACCTCCTTTGCAAACAGGCGGGAAAGGGCATCAGCCGCTGGCCAGGCCCCAGTCCTGCATCAATTCATGGATCGCGGTGTCCCGCGCGACGCAGAGCACCTTGTCGCCATTCAGGATCTGGGTGTTACCACGGGGGATCAGCAGCTCGCCTGCGCGGGTGATGGCGATGATAACGGCTGATTCCGAGATGGGAATCTGCGCCAGGCTTTTGCCGTTGTACTTGAACCGGTCCGGAATCTGGATCTCGAACACGGTGGCGGTGCCGCCCGCCAGGTTCAGCACCTGCTGGATGGCGGCGGTCTCCACCTCACGCTCCAGAATGCGGGCCAGGTTGTCGGTGCTGGACACGGCGATGTCCACGCCCAGACGGCGCAGCACCTCGGTGTTTTTGGGGTTGTTGACTCGGGCCACGGTCTTTTCCACATGGAAGACCCGCTTGGCGATCTGGCAGGTGATCAGGTTCACCTCGTCCCGGCCGGTCACCGCCACCAGAGCCTGGCAGCGGCCGCAGCCCGCGGCCTCCAGGTATTCCACGGTGGAGCCGTCGCCCTGGGTCACGGGGATGTCCAGGTCGTTGGCCACCTGGCTGCACAGCTTGCGGTCCTTTTCGATCACGATGGGCTGGTGGCCGTGGTCAAGCAGGGTCTTTGCCATGTAGTAGCCCACCTTGCCGCCGCCGACGATCATTACTCTCATAATTGATTCCTCTTCCTTGCTGCTTTGTGCCTCAGTCCGCGATGCGGGCGAAGATGATCTGGTCGCCCTCTTCCAGCACCGGCATGGGCTCCACCGCCAGTTCCACGGTGGTGTCGGCCCGCAATACGCCGTAGAGCAGATCGCCCTCCGGCGGACGGATGCGGTTCAGGCTTCGGCCCACGTCCCGCAGGCTCACCGGAACGGTGACGAAGGCGGTGGTGGTGGCGCCGATGGTCACACTGCGGGATTCCTGGTCGTCCAGCAGGCCCAGCAGCATGCTTTCCACCGTCAGGTTGGTGGTGCACACGGTGCGCAGTCCGAACTCTTTGGTGAAGAAGTTTTTCAGGGCCGGGTCGGTCACACGGGTGATGACCCGGGGCACGTGGAAAATGTTTTTTGCGATCTGGGCCACCATGATGTTCACGCTGTCGTCCGGGGTGGCAATGGCCACCGCGTCACAGGTCTCGATGCCCGCCTGACGCAGATCGTCGATGTCGATGGGAATGCCCACCGCCGCGACGCCGGAAAAATGATAGCCGTCCACGCCTTCCAGCCGCTGGAGCTCTTCCGGGTTGGAATCCATTACAGAGACCTCATGGCCCATCTGCTCCAGGATTCGCACGATATTGGCGCCGGCGCGTCCGCAGCCTACAACAAGGATATTCAAGAAAACACCTCTTTTATAGCATGAAAGAATTGAAAAAAACGGCGAGATATGGGCCCAGAGCCCCACGGGCGGCCCACATCCTTCGATTACCTCGATTATACTGTATTTTACCCGGAAAAGGAAGAGCCCGGAGGAAAAAGGCGTTCTGTTTTGCACTTTCCTGTGGTATACTGTTATGGTACCTGCCGGAGCCCCGGCGGGTGACAAATGCCAGAAAACGAGCGAGGCGAAACAATGGAATGGATCAAAACGATTCTTTACGGAATCATTGAAGGGATCACCGAATGGCTGCCGGTAAGCAGCACCGGGCATCTGATCCTGGCGGAAAAATATCTGAACATGGGGTTCGACGAGTCCTTCCTGGAGCTGTTCCGGGTGGTCATTCAGCTGGGAGCGATCCTGGCGGTGGTGGTGCTCTTCTTCCCCAAGCTCTGGCCCTTCTGTGCCGACAAGTCGAAGGGGTATATCAAGAAAAAAACCTGGGTGATGTGGTTCAAGATCGTTGTGGCCACTTTGCCCGCGCTGGTGCTGGGCCTGCTTTTGGACGACTGGCTGGAGGAGCACCTTTACAACTACATCGTGGTTGCGGCCATGCTGATTTTGTACGGCGTGTTCTTCATCCTGATTGAGAACCGGCACAAAAAGCCCCGCATCCGCAGCATCGACCAGCTTACTTACAAGGATGCGCTGATCATCGGCTTCTGGCAGGTGCTGGCCATGATTCCCGGCACCTCCCGCAGCGGCGCCACCATCGTGGGCGGTCTGCTGCTGGGCGCGAGCCGTCCCGTGGCGGCGGAGTTCACCTTCTTTTTGGCCATCCCGGTCATGTTCGGCGCAAGTGCGCTGAAGGTGGTCAAGTACCTGCTGGAGGGTATGGTGTTCACCGGCGAGCAGCTGGCGGTGCTGGGCCTGGGCTGCGCCGTGGCCTTTGTGGTGAGTGTTGGAGCCATCGGCTTTTTGATGAACTTCGTGAAGAAGCACGACTTCAAGGTATTCGGCTGGTACCGCATCGCCCTGGGCATCGTGGTGCTGGCAGCTGCGCTGCTGGGCCTGTAAGCTACAGTGGAAGAATAAGCAGAGCAGAGAGCATCCGGCGGCTTTGCCGGGGCTCTCCTTTGAAAAGGATGTTTGAACGGAGGAGATTTGCATGGAAAAGGCAAAGGTTTATTTTACCGATCTGCGGGCAAAGCCCGGCATGAACCTGCTGGATAAGCTGCAGAAGCTGATCCGCACCGCGGGTATCGGTCAGATCGATATGGAGGGCAAGTTCGTTGCCATCAAGATTCACTTCGGCGAGCCGGGCAACCTGGCTTACCTGCGGCCCAACTACGCCAAGGCCGTGGCCGATGTGGTGAAGGAGCTGGGCGGCCGTCCCTTCCTGACCGACTGCAACACCCTGTATGTGGGCCGCCGCAAGCATGCGCTGGAGCACATGGACGCCGCCATGGAAAACGGCTTCACCCCCTATTCCACCGGCTGCCAGATCATCATTGCCGACGGTCTGAAGGGCACCGACGAGGCCGAGGTACCCGTGGAGGGCGGCGAGCACGTGAAGAACGCCAAGATCGGCCGGGCCATCATGGACGCGGATGTGATCATCAGCCTGAACCACTTCAAGGGCCACGAGAACACCGGCTTCGGCGGCGCGCTGAAGAACCTGGGCATGGGCAGCGGAAGCCGTGCGGGCAAGCTGGAGCAGCACGCTGCGGGCAAGCCCAATGTGGACCAGGCCCTCTGCCGCAAGTGCCACGCCTGCGCCAAGATCTGTGCCCAGGACGCCATCTCCTTCACCGGTGAGGGCGGCACCGCCTATATCGACCACAACAAGTGCGCGGGCTGCGGCCGCTGCCTGGCTCACTGCAACTTTGACGCCATCGGCGGCGACTACAACGCGGCGGTGGACGAGCTGAACTGCCGCATTGCCGAGTATGCCAAGGCGGTGGTGCAGAACCGGCCCAACTTCCACATCAATCTGGTGATCGACGTTTCCCCCAACTGCGACTGCCACGGCGAGAACGACCTGCCCATCATCCCGGATGTGGGCATGTTCGCTTCCTTCGACCCGGTGGCCCTGGACCAGGCCTGCGCCGACGCCTGCAACAACATGCCGCCCATCCCCGGTAGCCAGCTGGACGACAACCTGAAGGCTCCCGGCTTCTGCAGCTGCGGCGACCACTTCATCGACTCCGCCCCCATCACCGACTGGCGGGTCTGCACCGAGCACGCCGAGAAGATCGGCGTGGGCACCCGGGAGTATGAACTGGTGGTTGTGAAGTAAAAATACGATTTGTATTTTTAAAAGAAATATTACAAAAGGCTCCTTCGCCGGATGAACCGGCGGGGGAGCCTTTTTGATTGTGGGAGCATCGGAGCGGGGAAAGCCGCTTTTCCGGGCCGGGAAAAAGTGCCGTCAGGGCTTTTTCTCAATGCCGCTGCGCCTGCCCCTCCGCCAGGCGGCGGGGGAGACGGCGAAGTACTGCCGGAACACATGGCTGAAGGCGGCGGCACTGGTGTAGCCATACTGCTCCGCCAGCTGCTGGATGGTGGCGCTGGAGCGGCAGAGCTCCCGCTCGGCCAGCTTGAGCCGGTAGAGGGTGAGAAACCGGTTGGGCGAGCAGTTCATAGCCTTCTGGAAGCATTTGTACAGGTAGCTCTGGGAGACGTGGACCTCCTCGCAGAGCCGGTTCACCGTGAAGTCGGCCGGTTCCATCCGGCGCAGCGCGTCGATGCACCGGTGCACCAGCTGGGCACTGGGGTCCGCCAGCACCCGCTCCAGTCCGGGGGCGGCGTTCAGCTGGCAGCGCAGCATGCCCAGCATCAGGTGTTCCAGAATCAGGTGGGCGGTGAGGTGAGCGCCGGGGCTTTGCGGGTCCAGATGGTCGATCAGATGGTGAGCCGCCTGGCGGTGGAATTCGTCCAGCACTCCGTACAGGCAGACCGGGGAGGAGCAGGCGAACAGAGTGGCGAAATCGGTCTCCATCGCCGGGTCCGCAAAATCAAAATAGGCGTAGCCGTATTCCATGGGTTCGTCTCCCGCGCCCACGGCGGTATAGCGCACGAAGGGGGGCACGATCAGCACGTCCCCCGGAGTGAGAGAAAAGTGCAGCGCGCCGGATTCAAACCGCACCTGCCCCCGGAACAGAAACACCAGCTTGTAGCTTACGCCCACGGTGGTCTTGGCCGGATGGGGCGGCGTGCTGCCAAACAGCCCCAGATGGCGAATGTCGAACCGGAAGCTTTCCAGTGTGTCGCTCAGCGCGTCCCGCACAATGGGATTGGGCCGGAAGGCCTGCATGGGCCATCACCTCCTTTTTCTCTATCATAACAGGATATTGCCGCAGTTGGGAATGATTTTATTCGGTTTTGGGCTGAAAAGCAGATTGTGTTCAAAATTTAACAACTGCTATAATCAAACCACAGTCCGGTGGCGGGAAGAACAGCGCCCGCAGCCGGAGGATGGAATGCGGGGCCCCAACAGCCGCCTCGCCCGAAACAGAAGGAAAAACGGAGGAAACCAAATGAAACGCGTGATCGCAATGCTCATGGCGCTCTGCATGGCGGCCAGCCTGGCCGGCTGCGGCAGCACCCAGACCGCTTCGTCCGCCCCGGCTTCCAGCCAGGCCGCCAGCCAGGCTGCCAGCGAGGCCGACACCGGCGCAGAGTACGCCGCCACCGAGACTGCCGATGTGGTGATCATCGGCGCAGGCGGCGCGGGCCTGTCCGCCGCCAGCGAAGCCACCGCCAACGGCGCCGAGAAGGTCATCATCCTGGAGGTCACCGGCAAGACCGGCGGCTCTCTGAACTACACCAACGGCAGCATGGCCTGCGCCGAGAGCGTCATCCAGAAGGAGGACGGCGTGGAGGACAGCCAGGAGAGCTTTGTTCAGGACATCCTGAAGAACGGCAGCGACTTCGGCGGTAAGCCCAACGAGGCCATGGTGCGCGAGTTCGTGGCCGAGGACATCAACGCCTTCCAGTGGCTGTGGGACAACGGCCTGAGCGAGTACACCTTCAACACCGATGCCGAGGGCAAGCGCGCCGTGTTCGCCCCCGAGCACGCCCTGTACTCCATCCCCCGTACCTACAAGACCAAGGCCAAGGACCCCGCCAACTACAAGTCCGCCGCCCATGAGGTGATGGACAAGGTGGTGAAGGCCAACGACAAGATCGAGATCGTTTACAACACCAAGGCCATCGAGCTGCTGGCCAATGAGCAGGGCCAGGTGCTCAGCGTGGTGGGCGAGGACCAGAACACTGGTGACCTGACCCGCTTCGATGCTTCCAAGGGCATCATCGTGGCCACCGGCGGCTACTCCGCCAACTCCAAGCTGATGGGCAAGTACGCCGAGAACGGCGCCGACTACCTGATCGGCGGCCCCGCCACCGCGGACGGCAACGGCCTGCTGCTGATGCAGAAGGTGGGCGCTGCCCTGAATGAGGAGAGCATGAGCTACATCCCCACCTTCCCCATGGGCCTGGAAAGCGCCGACAACCCCACCACCGGCACCATCGCCTCCACCTACACCTGGAAAGCCGGCGGCATCGTGGTGAACCAGAACGGCGAGCGCTTCGTGAACGAGTGCGAGGCTAACCCCTCCGTGCGTGAGGTCGCTCTGGAGGAGCAGCCCGGCGCGGTACAGTACGACATCTACACCGACAAGATCCTGGAGGATCTGCGGGCCAACAAGGGCTCAGGCATGTACGATCTGATGTTCGGCAGTGAGGATTCCATGGGCCACCATGTGCTGCAGGAGGCCTCCAGCCTGGAAGAGCTGGCCGAGAAGATCGGCGTGCCCGCCGAGAACCTGATCGCCACCGTGGATGCCTACAACCAGAGCGTGGAAGAGGGCGGCACCGACGAGTTCGGCCGCAGCTACGACGACAGCCGCGATACCTACAAGCTGGCCGTGAACAAGATCGAGGGTGACCACTTCTACGCCGTGCCCCTGCACGCGCTGTGCGTCATGACCCTGGGCGGTATCACCACCAACGAGCAGATGCAGGTGCTGGACGAGAGCGGCAACGCCATTCCCGGCCTGTACGCTGCCGGTGAGGTCGTGGGCGGCATCTGGGGCAAGTTCGTGTCCGGCGGTACCGGTGTGATGGGCCCCATCACCTTCGGCCGCATCGCTGCCCAGAATGTGATGAAGGGCGAGCTGGCCACCGGCTACACCGTGAAGGCTGCTTCCAACCTGCTGGATGAGGAGCTGTTCGTGAAGGAGAAGCCCGCCAGCGAGAGTCTGTTCGACATGAGCAGCGCCACCCTGACCGACGGCGACTACACCGCCACTGTGGACGGCCAGGAAGGCCCCATGACCGTGGCCGTGACCATCGCGGACGGCAAGATCGCCTCCGTGGAAGTGACCGAGAACAAGGAGACCGAGGCCATTGCCGGTCCCGCCCTGGAGAAGGTGCCCGCCGCCATCGTGGAGAGCAACTCCCTGGATGTGGACGGCGTTGCCGGTGCGACCCTGTCCTCCAACCGCATCAAGAAGGCGGTTGCCCAGTGCCTGGAGCAGGCCGCGGGCTGATTCGCCATTCCATAGATTGCACAAACAACAACAAAGGAGCCGCCCAGACGGGCGGCTCCTTTGTTGTTTGTTAGGCTGCGGCTTCTTCGGTAAAGATGACGGTCACGGCCACGCCGGTGTCGCAGCCGCTGTCCTGAAAGTTTTGCCAGTCGGTGGGCACCGGGTCGGTGGAGTTGTCCCAGCCCAGCCGGGCAAGCAGCGGAATCTCCGCCCCGGAGGAGATGGTGGAGCCGGAGGTCAGCGAGGAATAGCTGCACACGCCGGACTCGCTGGTCACGTCCACAGGGCAGGGGATGGCGTAGCGCGTTGTGCCGGTTTCCTCCAGGATGATCAGCTCCGCCTGACTGGCGGTGAGCCGCATTGCAAACTCTGCCTGCCCGGCGGCTGGGCCGGTGAGCAGATTGGTCTTTTCCCAGCGGCCGTCCTGGCAGACCCAGAGATCCACCACCATGGTGTAGGTGCCATCGTTCAGCCGGTACTCCCAGAGGGTGAGTTCATTGTCAATGAGGTCCAGCACCTGCCGGGTCTCCTCGCTCACCGGAGCGGCCTGCAGCTGCATGGGTTCCAGGCCCTTTTCGCAGCCGCACAGCCCGGCGGCAAGGGCGAGGGTCAGCACAAGCAGAAGAAGTTTTTTGGGCATAACGGAGTCCTTTCCGGCGCGGCTCAGGTTTTGTCTTTTGCCCAGAAGCGGAAGAAGCTGGTCATAAGGGGGATATAGGTAACTGCGAACACTGCCCCGGCTGCGCAAATGGCGGGCCGCTGCCAGCGGCGGGGCAGCAGAATGCCGCAGATGAGCCCCACGGAGAACAGGCAGAATTTCACCAGCGCCAGCATCTTCCAGTTGGAAGCGCGGCAGTAGTCGTCGGCAACACGGAACAGTTTCATACAAGGCACCTCCCAAAGGCTTGTGTAAAAACAGGCGGTCTTTCTACCTTGATTGTACCCAATTTACTCAGGCCTGGCAAGGCTGCATTGACGGGCAGCGGGCTGCCGCCGTATAATCGAAGGCAGACAAAACGCTTTTTCAGAGAGGAATGATTGTTATGGCAATCCATCAGGATCTGTTTGCTTACATCGAAAAGAGTCCCACCCCCTTCCACGCGGTGGCCGAAAGCGCCCGGCGGCTGGAGCAGGCGGGCTTTGCTGCCTTGAACGAGACCGAGAATTGGAGCCTTGTGCCCGGCGGCAAATATTACGTGACCCGCAACCAGTCCAGCCTGATCGCCTTTGTGATGCCCCAGGCGGCGGGCGAGGGCTGGCGGATGAGCGCCGCCCACAGCGACAGCCCCTCCTTCAAGGTGAAGGGCACCGGTCAGCAGGCGGGCTTCACCATGCTGAACACCGAGGGCTACGGCGGCATGATCCGCTCCGCCTGGCTGGACCGTCCTCTGGGCATCGCGGGCCGCGTGCTGGTGAAGACCGAGAGCGGGGTGGAGAGCCGTCTGGTGGACCTGGGGGGCGTGAGCGCGGTGATCCCGCACCTGGCCATCCACTTCGACCGCACCGTGAACGACGGCCACAAGTATGACCTGAAAAAGGACATGCAGGCCATCTTCGCCGGAGCGGATAAAAATGCCTGCTACAACGATCTTCTGGCCAAGGCTGCGGGCTGCGCCGCCGAGGATATTCTGGGCGCGGACGTGCAGCTTTATTGCAAGGACAAGGGCCAGGCCGTGGGCGGCGAAGAGGAGTTTCTGCTCTGCCCCCGTCTGGACGACCTGGGCTGCGCCTGGGCCACTTTGTGGGGCTTTTTGAGCGCCCCGGCGGCACGGCAGGGCCGGGTCTGGTGCCTGTTCGACAATGAGGAAGTGGGCAGCGGTACCCGGCAGGGCGCCTGCGGCAGCTTTTTGCCGGACGTGCTGGCCCGGGCCGGGCAGGCCCTGGGCGAGAGCGAGCAGGACCGCCGCCGTGCGCTGGCGAACAGCCTGCTGCTCAGTGCCGACAACGGCCACGCCATCCACCCGAATTTTGCCGAGATGAGCGACCCGGCCAGCCCGGTGAAGCTGAACGGCGGCGTGGTGCTCAAGTTCAACGCCAGCCAGAAATACACCACCAACGGCGTGACCGGCGCGGTGTTCCACAGCCTGTGCGATGTTTCCAAGGTGCCGGTGCAGGAATACTACAACCGGCCCGACCTGCCCGGCGGCTCCACCCTGGGCAACCTGCTGGGTGCTCAGGTGAGCGTGCCCATGGCGGACATCGGCCTGCCCCAGCTGGCCATGCACTCCTGCGTGGAGATGACCGGTGCGAAAGACGTTCAGTGGCTGGCGGACGCCTGCGCCGCCTGGTTCGGTGCGGCCATCCGCTGCACCGGCGACGGCTGCTATCAGGTGGCCCTGTGACCGGCGAGACCCGGGCCTGGCTCGCCGCCCAGGCGGACCCGGCCTACCGGGACTTTCAACACAAGCTGATGCCCGGTGTGGAAAACTACCTGGGCGTGCGGCTGCCGCTGCTGCGCAAGGCTGCCGCCGAGCTGGCAAAAGGGGATTGGTCCGCTGAGCTGGCTGCGCCGGACGAGACCTTTGAGGAGGTCCTGCTGCGGGGCATGCTCATCGGCAAGGCCAAAATGGACTCGGCCGCCCGGCTGGAGCTGGTCCGGCAGTTTGTGCCCTGCATCGACAACTGGGCGGTGTGTGACAGCTTCTGCGCCGGACTGCGGGATGCAAGAATATACAAAGAGGAATATTTTGAACTGATTCAACAGTGTGCCGGTTCGGACCGGGAGTTTGAGGCCCGGTTCGCGGCGGTGCTGCTGCTGACCCACTTCAACCGGCCCGAAGAGTTGGACCGCTGCTTTGAAGCGTACCGGCTTATCCGCCAGCCGGATTACTACGCCTGGATGGGCGTGGCCTGGGGCTACTCGGTGTTCGCGGTCACAGATTTTGAGAAGACCATCGCCGCCATGGAAACGGCACAGCTGCCGGATGTGGTGTGGAACAAAGCTTTGCAGAAGATGCGGGAAAGCTACCGCATCGCGCCGGAGCAGAAGAACTGGGCAGCGCAGCATGGGCGCGGCCAAAGGGGGAGAAAGCAGCATGAGTGAGACCGGGCGGTTTGCCCCCAGCCCCTCCGGGCGGATGCATCTGGGCAACCTGATGTGCAGCCTGCTGGCCTGGCTGAGCGCCAAGCAGGCGGATGGCCGGGTGGTGCTGCGCATTGAAGACCTGGACAAGGCCCGCTGTCCCCGAATCTATGCGGACCAGCTGGAGGCGGATCTTTCCTGGCTGGGCCTTGTGTGGGACGAGGGCGGCTCCAAGGGCGGGCCGGACGGCCCCTACTACCAGAGTCAGCGGGATGAGATTTATCATTCCTACTATCAAAAGCTGGCTGAGCAGGGGCTTGTGTATCCCTGCTTTTGCAGCCGTGCCCAGCTGCATGCGGCCAGTGCCCCCCACCGGGAGGACGGCACCCCCGTTTATCCGGGCACCTGCCGCCGGCTGACGGAGGAGCAGCGCCGGGAGCTGGAAGCCCGGCGCAAGCCCGCCATGCGCCTGATCGTGCCGGACAAAACGGTGGAATTCACCGACGGCCATCTGGGGCCGTACCGGGAAAACCTGAAAACCGATTGCGGCGATTTTGTGCTGCGCCGGTCGGACGGAGTGTACGCCTACCAGCTGGCAGTGGTGGCGGACGACGCGCTGATGGGGGTGACCCAGGTGGTGCGGGGAGCCGACCTGTTGGAAAGCACCCCTCGCCAGCTGTACCTCTACCGGCTGCTGGGCCTGCCTGCGCCCCGGTTTTACCACCTGCCGCTGCTGCTGGCGGAGGACGGGCGGCGGCTCTCGAAACGGGACGGGGACGTGAGCCTGGAGCAGCTGCAGAGCCGCTACACCGCGCCCGAGATCATCGGGCGGCTGGCCTTTCTGGCGGGGCTGCTGGACAAGCCCGAGCCCGCCCGCCCCGAGGAGCTGCTGGCGGTATTCGACTGGGACAAGGTACCCTGCACCGACGTGCGTTTGCCCCGGAATTTGTTCTGAAAAGCTTGATAAACTTTTCCCGGCTTACAAAAGAATAACACAGCCCATTGGCCCACCTGCGCAAAGCAAGATGGGCCTTTTTGTTGCATCTGCCCAAAAGGGCTGATAAAATGGGAAGAAAAACCAAGAAAAGGTATCAAAGAATTTCATACTTGTGGAAAGCTCGGCCGCATCCTACAATAAAAGCAGAAAAACCGGTCCCATGCCAGCGGTGAGGTGCACGGCCACAGGGCGGGGCAGCGAAAATGAATCTTGAGAAAAAGGAGCTTGTCCGCAATGAAGAAAAGCAAATTGCAGTCGGATGCAAAGTGGATGAACCGGTTGTGGCTGTTCATCTCCTTCGCAACGGCGATGGTCCTGTGGTACATACTTTCCATTCTGCCCAGCACCGCCCGATGCTTCCCCAATGTGGTGGTCGTGCTGCAGCAGATCCAGGTCATGATCGACCGTGGCTGCCTGTTCACCGATATCGGCAGCAGCTTGATTTCGGTGTTCGCCGGTTACGCGCTGGGCTTTGTGATCGCCCTTCCGGTGGCCATCCTGATGGCCTGGTACAAGCCGGTGCGCAACATCCTGGAGCCCTGGATCCAGTTTGTGCGCAACATCCCGCCCCTGGCCTACGTTCCCCTGGTGGTCATCGGCGCGGGCGTTGGCCGCAAACCTCAGATCATCGTGATCACCCTGGCCACCTTCCTCATTATGTGCGTGACCATCTACCAGGGCGTTATCAACATCGACGAGACCCTGATCAAAGCCGCCCGCATCCTGGGCGCATCGGATAAGGACATCTTCATCCGGGTCATTGCCCCGGCCACCCTGCCCTTCATCCTCACCGCCGTCCGTCTGGGCGCCGGCGTTGCCCTGACCACCCTGGTGGCTGCCGAATCCACCGGCGCTTCCGCAGGCTTGGGCATGCGAATTCGTACCCTGAACAACAGCTTCGAGACCGCTCCCATGCTGCTGTACATCATTATCATCGGCATCATTGGCATCACCATCGAGAAAATCATCAAAACTTTGGAAAGGAAGCTGACGGGATGGCAGGAAAAGAGAGAGATATAAAGGTCAAGATTGAGAATGTGGTCAAGAAATTCAATGGCCGCAACGGCGAAATGGTCGCCCTCAATGGTGTGAACCTGGATATCCATGAAAACGAATTTATCACGGTCGTCGGCCCTTCCGGCTGCGGCAAATCCACCCTTTTGAACATCATCGCCGGCCTGCACGAGCCCACCAGCGGCCGGGTGATCTGCAACGGCAAGGAAGTCCATGGCACCGGCACCGACCGGGGCGTGGTGTTCCAGCAGTACGCCTTGTTCCCCTGGCTCACCGTAAAGAAAAACATCAAGTTCGCGCTGGATATGCGCGGCGTGAAGGGCGAGCAGGCGGAGGCCGAGATCCAGAAATACCTGAAGATGGTGGACCTGGAGAAGTTTGCGGACCACTACCCGAAGGAGCTGTCCGGCGGCATGAAGCAGCGCGTGGCCATCGCCCGTGCCTACGCCGCCAACCCCCAGGTGCTGCTGATGGACGAACCCTTCGGCGCTCTGGACGCCCAGACCCGTACCCAGCTGCAGACCGAGCTGCTGGACACCTGGGAAAAGGAGCAGAAGACCTGCTTCTTCATCACCCATGACGTGGAAGAGGCCATCATCCTGGGCCAGCGCGTGGTCATCATGAGCGCACGCCCCGGCCGCATCAAGGATATCGTGGACATCGACATCCCTTATCCCCGCACCCAGGAGACCAAGATGAGCCCCCGCTTTTTGGAGCTGAAGAACTACATCTGGAGCCAGGTGTATCAGGAGTACCTGGCAGTGCGCAAGTAACGGCAAAACGGTACCCATCCGGGCCGTGGGCACGAAACAGCCGGCCCGGATCAAATATTCCGGCGCGCCCCCAGGGCCGCCGAAACCACAACAGGAGGAAACAATCATGAAAAAAGCGTTATCCCTGCTCATCGCGGGCTGCATGGCTCTGAGCATGGCCGCCTGCGGCGGCTCCGGCGCATCCACTGCCACCAGCACCGGCGGCGCTTCTTCCGGCAGCGCCCCCGCTTCCACCGCCTCTGAGGCTTCCACCGGCGAGAAGACCAAGGTTGTTGTGGGCTACATGCCCAACTACGGCAGCCTGGCCGAGGTGGTTTCCGCCCAGCACAACGGCTACTTTGAGGAGCAGGGCCTGGAAGTGGAACTGATGGAGTTCGCCGACGGTCCCACCATCATCGCCGCCATGGAATCCGGCAGCGTTCAGGTGGGCTACATCGGCTCCGGCGCTCATAAGCTGGCCATCCAGGGTCAGGCCAAGATCTTCTGCATGGCCCATGTGGGCAACGCCGACGCAGTGGTCACCGACGCCTCCAAGGGCATCGAGACCATCGAGGACCTGAAGGGCAAGATCGTTGGTTACTCCTCCGGTACTTCCAGCGAGCAGATCCTGAAGTACGCTCTGGAAGCCCACGGCATGACCATGGACGACATCAAGGCTCAGGAGATGGACGCCTCCGCTCTGGTGACCGCCATGCTGAGCGGCAGCCTGGACGCCTGTGCCGCCTGGAGCCCCATGACCTTCACCATCCAGGAGCAGATGGGCGACAACTACAAGGTCCTGGCCGACAACATGATGTTCTCCGACCAGTCCGCCGCTGTTTCCAGCTGGATCGTGACTCCCAAGTATGCTGAGGAAAACGCCGACACCATCCTGGCCTTCACCAAGGCCCTGATGAAGGCGAAAGACTTCCGCGCCGACGAAGCCAACTACGAGCAGATCGCCCAGTGGGTGGCCGACCAGACCAAGACCGATTACGAGACCTGCTACCAGCAGCGCGGCGACGCCGAGTGGCAGACCAGCGCCGAGTTGATCGAGTCCATCAACGACGGCAGCATGGAGAAGATGTATAAGGTCCAGCAGGACGACTTCCTGAAGAATGGCCAGATCGAGGCGGAGGTACCGGTATCCGACTATGTCATGTTCGACAACATGCTGGCCGCTGCCGAATAAAGCCTTTACAAAACGCCCTGCGCGCTTTACACTGAAATAGGAAAAGCGCCCGGATTCCTCCGCGGGACCCGGGCGCTTTTTGGTATGATTACTGAAAACGTGTTCGGGTAAAAGGAAAGGGGGAGAGCGGCGCATGGTCCTGATCCTGATGGTTCTGCTGCTGGCGGGCAGCGGTGTGCTGCTTGCGGTGCGCCGCTCCAAGGAAAGCTGGCTGGTGCTGGGGCTGGTGCTCTCGCTGGATGTATTCCTGCTGGGCATCCTTACCTACATCGCCAAAAAGGGCGGCATCGGCAACCAGATCGAGACGCTGTTTTATCTGACCAGCGATGTGCGCCGCTTTTTCCAGTATCGGGTGATGACGCTGGGCCAGCTGGGCTTTTTTGTGGCGGTGGGGCGGTATACCTTTCCGCCGCTGCTGGTGTCCCTGGCGCTGCACTACAGCCTGAGCCCCTGGCTGCGGCCGCTGCGCAAAAAGGCCTGGGCATTCTTCCTTTTGCCGGCGCTCACTTTGTTTGTGTATCTGCCGCCGGTGTTCAAGCAGCTGACCCACAACCGGCTGGAGCTGCAGAAGTTTCTGGTGCAGGCGAGCCTTGCCTGGATTTGGGTCTATCTGCTGCTGGCAGCGGTGCTGCTGGTCTATGAGTATTTCAGTGTCTGCATCTCGTTCTTGAAAAAACGGTACCTGGCCAAGGCGCTGCTGCCGCTGAGCATGGGGCTGCTGTTCGCCATGTACTGCCCCCAGGACCCGGCACAGATCTATCTGTTCTACAGCAACGACTACATGTGGCTTTTGGGCATCTGGTACCTGAACCCGATCCTTTCGCCCAGCCGTTATATCGCGGTGATTGCCACCACCGCCGCGGCGGGGGTGCTGTGCTTTTACACCCTGCTGCGCAACACCCACACCTATATCTCGGAAAACCAGCAGGAGCTGGTGCTGCAGCGCAAGTTCGACGCGGCCAACATGGGCGTGAGCGTGTTCGTGCACAGCATGAAAAACCAGCTGCTGGCCAACCGGGTGCTGCACAAGCGCATCAAGTCCGCTCTGGCCGAGCCGGAGCCGGACCTGGAAAGGCTGCGGCAATACAGCGCCATGCTGGACGAGACCAACGAGGCGCTTTTGCAGCGGATGGAGGAGCTGTATCAGAGCGTGAAGGCCAAGAGCCTTTATCTGAGTGTGGTGCCTGCTGCCCGGGTTGCCGAAAAGGCTGCCGAGCGGTTCCGGCACAAGTATCCGGAGGGCCGGATCGAAGTGCAGGCACCGGAAGATGTGAAGATTCTGGCGGATACCGTGCACCTGGCGGAGGCGCTGTACAACCTGCTCACCAACGGCTGGGAGGCCATAGTGATGGCGGGCTGCACCGGGCCGGACCGGACAGTGCGGCTGCGCATCTACAACGAGCGGCTGTATACCGTGATCGAGGTGGCGGACCAGGGGCCCGGCATCTTGCAGGAGGAGCAGAAACGCATCTTTGAACCCTTCTACTCCAGCAAAAACTCCAATCAGAACTGGGGCATGGGTCTTTACTATGTGCGCCAGATCGTGAAGAGCCACCTGGGCCATCTGCGGGTGGAGAGCAAAAAAGGGCATGGGACGCGCTTTTTGATCCTGCTGCCCCGCTATGCCGCCCGCTCCACCGGCGCGGACGTGCTGCTGGAGAGCGGTGAACATGAGGAAGTGGTGCTGAACCGGGAAGGAGAAGGGGAATGATCTCGATTTTGATCGCGGAGGATCTGGATCTTCTGCGGGAGGATATGACCGAGCTGCTGAACGCCCAGCCGGATATGCAGGTGGTGGGCACAGCGTCCACCGGTGCAAAAATCCTGGAGCTGGCCAAAAGTGTGAAGAGCGACGTGGTGCTCATGGACATCGAGATGGAGAGTCTCTCCGCCGGAATTATGGCGGCGGAGGCCATCCGGGATGCGGGCATTGATACCCGTGTGGTTTATCTGACCGCCCACGAGACCGAAAAGACCATCCTCACCGCCATGGCCACCGGCGCGGCGGATTACATCGTGAAGGGCTGCCCGGACGCCGAGCTGCTGGAGCACATCCGCAGCGTGTACGCGGGGCACCCCATGATGGATTCCCGCATCCAGGAGGTGGTGCTGGAGGAATACAACCGGCTGCGCCGCTCGGAAAAGAGCCTGCTCTTTTTTATCAACAATGTATCCCAGCTCACCGCCGCCGAGCGGGAGCTGGTCAAGCTGCTTTTGCAGGACAAAAAAGTCAAGGAGATCGCCGCCATCCGCTGCGTGGAGGTGGTGACCGTGAAGACCCAGATCAAGGGCCTTCTGCACAAGTTCGGATGTTCCCGGACCAAGGAGATCGTTCAGATGATCCGGGAGCTGAATATATCGCATCTGTTTTTGAATTGAGTGATTCTCGGAAAGGGGTCAACAGTCATGTACGAATATTATCAGATCAGCGCCCAGGATCTGGGCAAGGACGCAAAAGTACCTGTGCTCAAGCTGGGGGATTCCGGCGAGGTGTTCTATGAGCTGGCACTGGAGATGGTGAACACCATCAAGGAGCACAACGCCAAGGGCGAGAAGACCGTGTTCATCTGCCCGGTGGGCCCGGTGGGTCAGTATCCCATCTTCGTGCGCCTGGTCAATCGGGACCGGGTGAGCCTGAAAAACTGCTGGTTTATCAATATGGACGAATACCTCACCGACGAGGGTGAGTGGATCGACAAGGAGAGCCCCCTGAGCTTCCGGGGCTTCATGGAGCGCACCGTTTACAGCAAGGTGGGCCCCGAGCTGCTGATGCCCGAGGAGCAGCGGGTCTTCCCGGACCCCCACGATACCGAGAAGGTGCAGCGGGTCATCGAGCAGCTGGGCGGGGTGGACATCACCTTTGGAGGCATCGGCATCAACGGCCATCTGGCCTTCAATGAGCCCCAGGACGAGCTGACCGCCGAGGAGTTTGCCGCCCTGAACACCCGTGTGCTGACCATCAGCCGGGAGACCCGCACCACCAACGCCATTGGCGATCTGAACGGCGCCATCGACGCCATGCCCAAGAAGTGCATCACCATCGGCATGGCCCAGATTCTGGGCGCCCGCAAGATTCGTCTGGGCGTTTTCCGCGACTGGCACCGCAGCGTGGTGCGCCAGGCAGCCTACGGCGAGGTGAGTGCCCACTTCCCGGCAACCCTGATCCAGAACCATCCGGACGCCATGATCATCACCAACGCCAACGCGGCCAAGCAGCCCTTCTGAGCGGCGGGAGAACACAGAAAGGAAACCAGTCATGGAACTTGTGATCAAAAACGCACGGGTCTACCACAATCACCGCTTTGAGGACCGGGAGGTCCTGATCCAGAACGGAACCATCGCCCAGGTGGCGCCCCGGGTGGACGCCCCGGCGGGCTGCCAGGTGCTGGATCTGGGCGGCAAGCGCCTGGTGCCCGGCTTCATCGACGTACATACCCACGGCGGCGCCGGGGTGGACGTGAACGCGGCCACCGCCGACCAGCTGAACAACACCATCGGCAAATTCTTTGCCAGCCAGGGCACCACCGGCTGGCTGGCCAGCGTGCTCACCGACACGCCGGAGCAGACCCTGTGGTGCATCGAGCAGATCAAGCAGGCCAAGGCCCAGACCGGCGACCATGCCCAGCTGCTGGGCGTGCATCTGGAAGGACCCTTCCTGGCCAGCGAGTACAAGGGCGCCATGCCCGAGCATCTTTTGCAGAAGGGCAACGCCGAACTGTTCCGCCGCTACGCGAAGGCGGCCGAGGGCAGCATCAAATACATGACCGTGAGCCCCGAGGTGGAGGGCGTGCCGGATATGATCCGGCAGATTGCCGGTGAGGTGGTGGTGGCCATCGGTCACTCCGGTGCGGACTACGACACCGCCATGGCCTGCATCGATGCGGGCGCGGCTTCCGCCACCCACACCTTCAACGCCATGAAGCTGCTGCACCAGCATTTCCCCGCCATCATGGGCGCGGTGCTGGAGACTGACGTATACTGCGAAGCCATCTGCGACGGACGGCACCTGCACCCGGGCACTGTGCGCTTTTTGATCAAGTGCAAGGGTCTGGACCGGGTGGTGGCCATCACCGACAGCATCATGGCCGCCGGTCTGCCGGACGGCAACTATAAGCTGGGCGTGAACGACGTGGTGGTGGAAGACGGCGACGCCAAGCTGGCCAGCAACGGCACCCGTGCGGGCAGCACTCTGACCACCGGCCAGGCGCTGAAAAACCTGGTCAAGTTCACCGGCCGCCCGGTGGAAGAGGTCCTGCCTCTGCTCACCGAGAACCCGGCGGACCTTTTGAAGATGGGCAACCAGAAGGGCCGCATTCGTCCCGGCTGGGATGCCGATCTGGTGGTGCTGGACGAGGACCTCACCGTGGTCCGTACCCTGGTGGGCGGCCGCACCGTCTTTGAAAAGGCCTGAAAACACCCATGAAATACGCTCCCCGAAGCTTTCGCTTCGGGGAGCTTTTTGTTCAAACGCTACTGAATCGTGTAAGCTGTTTCGCACAAAGAAACGGGGCGCTTGTTGTGGAAGTGTACGAAATGACCAAAAGAAGCTTTACAGTGGAAAAATCTTTGGTATAATGGGGTTGACTTAAACGAAAAAGTGCAGGAGGGATCGCCATGAAGTCCGGGCCGACCATCAAGGATATTGCCCGTGCGGTGGGTGTCACGCCCGCGACGGTCTCGTATGTGCTGAACCAGAACCCCAAGCAGTCCATTTCGGCCCAGACCCGGGAGCGGGTAATGAAGGCCGCGCAGGAGATGGGCTATGTGCCCAGCAGCGCCGCCAAGGTGGTGCGCGGGTCCCCCAGCTACTGCGTGGGCGTGGCCATTGAGAAGGACCTGAACACCAACCGGTTCAACCTGGTGCTCCAGGGCATCCGGGACAAAATGGAGCAGCAGGGCTACAACCTGATGCTCTGCGGCTTTGAACGCCGCCATGGCATCTATGCCGACTATGTGAACAACGCGCTGGAGCGCCGGGTGGACGGCGTGATCTTCATCGGGCGCGACAACGAGGGCCCCACCCCGGAGGCGGAGGAGCTGATCCTGCACCATCAGATCCCCTTTGTGGTGTACGACTGCGGGCTGGAGGGACGCCCCTATTCCACCGTGGAGCTGGAATACGAGAAAAGCAGCTTCGAAATGACCTGCCGCCTGCTGGCGGAGGGGGCAAAAACCATCTTTTACATCCGCCCGGACCTGGACAATTACCAGGAAACCCAGCGTGAAGCGGGGGTGCACCGGGCCATGAGCTTGTACAAGAACAGCCGCCTCATCGTGGAGCGGGCCCCCATCACCAAGGAAACCATGTACCATCCCGATTCCAACCCCAACCAGAGCGAGGATCTTTACACCGCCCGTCGGCTGTGGCCCTATGTGTCCCAGCGGGTGATGCCGGTGCTGGAGGATTTCACTGAGCGGGACGCAGTGCTGCTCAGCTGGGGTATGTTCATCAATCCCGTGTGGGAGCTGCTGAACAAGGTGGGCCGCCGGGTTCGGCTGGCCACACTGTCCAACGTGTTCGTGTCTCCCATCCTGCGGGATGAGGTGGTCAGCTGCCGGTTTTTGGGCTACGCGGCGGGCGCGGAATGCGCCCGGCTGCTGCTCAAGCAGCTGGACGGCGACCGGACTCCGGAGCAGGTGCTCGTTCCCATGCCGGTGGGCAGGGAATGAACCTTCCAAACAGAAAAACGGTGGAAAACGCCGTTTTTTATAGGCACTTAAACGATTAAGCAAAGAAGCGCTTTCCAATAAGCGGAAAGCCGGGATGCGAAAACTTAAACATGTAAGTAGATTGCGAAGAAAAATGCCGATGTATAAAAGCATTTTACGATAAAGATTCAGGAAAACAGGAGGAACAAGCAATGGAACTGTACAAAGATCCTTCCCAGCCCGTGGAAAAACGAGTGGAAGACCTGCTGAGCCGGATGACCCTGGAGGAAAAGGCCGCCCAGCTGTGCGGCCATCTGATGCCCAGCTGCGTGGAGAACGGTGAGTTAAAGGCAGAAAAGCTGCGGGAGCTGTTCCCCAACGGGCACGGCCGCTTCACTCAGTATTCCATGGCCGGCCTGACCGACCCGGAGATGATTGCCAAGATCGCCAACGACATCCAGCGTTATTTTGTGGAGGAGACCCGGCTGGGCATCCCGGTGGCGATGCAGACCGAGAACCTGTGCGGCTGGCCCGGCGCGGGCGGCACCCTGTTCCCCTCCATGGCGAACGTGGGCAGCACCTGGCAGCCGGAGCTGGCAAAGGAGATGAGCCAGGTCATCGGTCAGGAGAGCCGGGCCGCGGGCGCGAACAGCGCCATGAGCCCGGTGATCGACGTGTCCCGCGATCCCCGCTGGGGCCGCACCTACGAGACCTTCGGCGAGGACCCCTACCTGATCAGCCAGATGGGCGTTGCCTACATCCAGGGCATGCAGGGCGACAAGGAGAACGGCGTGGCCTGCATCGCCAAGCACTTCCTGGGCTATGCGGAGACCCAGTCCGGCCTGAACTGCGCCGCGGCCCGCATCAATGACCGGGAGCTGTACGAGACCTTTGCCACCCCCTTTGAGGCGGCGGACAAGCTGGCCAACGTGAGCGGCATGATGGCCAACTACGGCGAGATCGACGGCATGCCGGTGGGCGCGAACAAGCACATTGCCCGGGAGCTTCTGCGGGATAAGATGGGCTTCAAGGGTATGCTTACCAGCGACGGCGCAGCCATCATGAAGATGTGGAACTTCTACCACATTGCCGACACCTACAAGGAAGCCGGCCTGCTGGCCCGCAAGGGCGGTCTGGACACCGAGATCCCGGTGGGCGCTGCCTTTGCCCAGCTGCCGGACTACGTGCGGGACGGCCAGCTGGACGAGGCGCTGCTGGATGAATCGGTGCGGCGCATCCTGACCATCAAGTTTGAATATGGCCTGTTCGAGCATCCCTATGTGGATGTGAGCAAGGTGAAGGAGGCCATGACCAACAGTGACAAGCAGGCCCTGGGCCGCCGGATTGCCGAGCGGAGCCTGATCCTGCTGAAAAACGACGGCACCCTGCCCCTGCAGAAGGGTGCGAAGGTGGCGGTGATCGGCCCCCATGCGGACAACCTGCGCTACCCGGTGAGTGGCTACACCTACCCGGCCTACATCGAGATGGTGGAAGCGGCCCTCACCCAGCCCAATGCGGTGAGCTTCAACGGCATGGCCGACGAGGCGGCCAACCAGAAAAAAGAAGAGAAGGCAAAGAGTCCCTTTGCTGCGGCCTTTGACATGTACAAGCAGGGCGAACTGGAGGCGCTGGGCGGCATGAACCAGGTGCTGCGCGGCATGGGCGCCACCAGCCTGAAGGAGGAGCTGGCCGGGCGCTATGAAGTGCGCTACGCCCAGGGCTGCTCCATCACCGGTCAGGAGACCGACGGCTTTGAGGAAGCGGTGCAGGCTGCGAAGGAAAGCGATGTGGCGGTGCTGGCACTGGGCGGCAACTGCGGCTGGGTCAACGTGACCGGCGGCGAGGGCAAGGACCGTCAGAGCCTGGCGCTGCCCGGCGTGCAGCAGCAGCTTCTGGAGGCAGTAGCCGCCACCGGCAAGCCGGTTGTAGTGGTGCTCTATGGCCCCGGCTGCTTCGCGGTAAACTGGGCGGCAGAGCACGCGGCAGCCATCCTGCAGGCCTGGATGCCCGGCCCCAGCGCCGGCAAGGCGGTGGCGGACGTGCTGGACGGCACCGTGAACCCGGGCGGCAAGCTCACCGTGACCATCCCCCGCAGCGAGGGACAGATCCCTCTGTATTACAACCACAAGGTGGGCAGCGGCTACACCGACGGCGCCGACAGCTTTGCCAGCGCCATCTTCTCCGGCGGCTATGTGGATGGCTCCAACCAGCCCCTGTACCCCTTCGGCTACGGCCTTTCCTACACCAGCTTCGCGGTGGAGGGACTGGAGGCGGACAAGACCGCAGCCACCGATGGCACAATCACTGTGCGCTGCACTGTGAAAAACACCGGCGAGCGGGAGGGCAGCGAGGTGGTGCAGCTGTACACCCACTTCAACGGCGCCCATGTGACCCGGCCCAACAAGCAGCTCCAGGGCTTCGCCCGGGTGGATCTGGCCCCCGGTGAAGAAAAGACTGTTACCTTCCGGCTGGCCTGCGCCCAGCTGGGCTACTACAACGAAGAGATGGAATTCGTGGTGGAGCCCGGCATGCTGGATGTGCTGGTGGGCACCAGCAGCGAGCAGCTGCCCCTGCGCACCCGGATGCAGCTGACCGGCCCGGCGGTGAACGTGATGGGCAAGCGGGCCTACACCTGCCCGGTCACGGTGGAATAAACAGGCGTTCCCGGCCGTCTCGCGGGACGGCCGGAATCCAGATAGATCAACAACGAAGCGCAAAGAAAAAAGGGAGGAACTACCATGGCAAAAACACTTGCACGGGGCGAAGCCAAAGAAAAAGATATTTGGCTGTACAGCCTCGGAAACATCGCCAACAACCTGATTTTCCTGTTCGTTGGCACCTATGTGATGTACTTCTTCACCAACCTGCTCAAAATCAGCCCCTTCCAGGCGGGCCTGATTTTGATGGTGGCCCGTCTGGTGGACGCAGTCACCGACCCGCTGATGGGCATGATCGTGGACCGCACCAATACCAAACACTGGGGTAAATACCGGCCCTTCATCGTGTTCGGCGCGCCTTTCCTGGGCATCATTTTCGTGCTGCTGTTCACCTGCCCCCAGTTCGGCCCGGTGATGAATCTGGTCTATGCCTACGTGATCTATATCATGTACAGCCTGGCCTGGACGGTGGTGCAGATCCCCCAGCTGGCGCTGCCCATCATGCTTTCCAATGACGTGGCCCGCCGCACCCGCATCCAGTCCATCTTCCAGGCCCTGGGCACCATTGCCAGCCTGGCGGTCACCAGCTTCGCGCTGCCCCTGCTGAACCACTTCGGCGGCCAGGACGATCCCCACGCCTGGACCGTGGTGGTCATCGGCATCGCCGTGGTAGCGACCATCCTGTTCATTCTGTCCGCCCAGTCGGTGCGCAAGCTGGATGTTTACAATCCGGCCCAGGCCGAGAAAAAAGACAGCGGCGCCAAGATGAGCTTTGCCCAGAGCATGGCGGCCGTATTCAAGAACCGGGCGCTGGTCTGCGTGCTGATCGCCTACGGCACCGACATGTTCGCCATGCAGATCTCCAACGCCGCCCGCCTGTATTTCTTTACCTACAACCTGGGCGGCCGCACCGACCTGATCAGCTACATCGGCTACGTGGGCACCATCGTGTCCTTCCTGATGATCTTCTTCGTGCAGCCCCTGGTGGCCAAGACCGGCAAAAAGTGGAGCATCATCGTGGTGGAGGCGCTGGCCATCCTGCTCACCCTGCCCATGATGCTCATGGGCAAGAGCGTGACCGCCGTCATGTTCACCCTGCTCACCATTGCCTTCACCCAGAACCTGAACAACATGCTCAGCCGTGCCGCTGTGCTGGATGCCGCCAACTACTCCGAGTGGAAGACCGGCATGAACAACTCGGCGCTGGTATCCTCCACCTTCACCTTCATCAACAAGTGCTGCCAGGCCTTCAGCGCCTTCTTCATGGGTTCCATCATGACCGCGGTGGGCTACGATGAAGCGCTGGCCGTACAGAGCGAAGGCACCCAGACCGCCTTTCTGCTGATGATGACCCTGATCCCCATCATTGGTTACGTGTGCAGCCTGGTGGGCATGTGGTTCTACCCCATGAGCCGGAAGGACGAGATCGAAATGCAGGAAGCCCTGCGGGCAAAGCGTGCTGCCGAGCGGCAGGATGAGCCCCAGATCGATTTCTGACAAATGGTCATACAGACGGCGCGGACCCCGCGGCAGACAAATGGGTCTTCGCCAACGCTGTGAATCAACTCAGCAAACAGAGCCTTGCCGCGGCCAGGCTCTGTTTGCTGTTTCTTGCGAAAACCATGAAGCGGGGGAATCGCCATGACAAAACGACCGAACATCGTCATCTTCAACCCGGACCAGATGCGGGCGGATGCCCTGGGCCATCTGGGCAACCCGGCGGCGCACACGCCCTTTCTGGACGCCTTCGCCGCCCGGGAAGCGGTGAGCTTTTCCAACGCCTACTGCCAGAATCCGGTGTGCGTGCCCAGCCGGTGCAGCTTCTTCACCGGGCTGTATCCCCACGTGCGGGGGCACCGCACCATGCAGCATCTGCTGCGCCCGGGCGAGAGCAGCCTGTTCAGCGAGCTGAAGGACGCGGGGTACTATATGTGGATGAACGCCCGCAACGATCTGGTGGCCGGGCAGTATCCCGGCCTGATGGAGCGCCACGCCACCGAGATCTATTACGGCGGCTGCCGCCCCAAAGAGCCGGGACTGGAAAACCCGAACCCCAGAGGCGGCCCGGGAGACAAAAACTACTACTCCCACTATGAGGGCCGCCTGCAGCTGGACGAAACCGGACGTCATTACACCGCCGACGACGAGGACGTGGACGCAGCCATCCGCCGCATCCTGAACCCGGCGGACGACCGGCCCCTGTGCCTGTTTCTGGGGCTGATGTATCCCCATCCGCCCTATCAGGCGGAGGAGCCCTATTTTTCCGCCATTGACCGGACGCAGCTGCCCCGGCGCATCCGGGCGCAGGAGTGCAGTGGGAAGCCGAAGATGGAGGAATTGATCCGACGGAACATGGCCATGGAGGAATACACAGAGCAGGACTGGGACGAGCTGCGGGCCTGCTATCTGGCCATGTGCATGAAGGTGGATGAGCAGTTCCGGCGGCTGTGCCAGGCGCTGAAGGATGCGGGCATCTACGACGATACCGCCATCTTCTTTTTCAGCGATCACGGGGACTACACCGGCGACTACGATCTGCCGGAAAAAAGCCAGAACACCTTTGAGGACTGTCTGGTGCGGGTGCCGCTGCTCGTCAAGCCCCCGAAGGACTGCTCGGTGGACCCGGGCGTGACCGGCAGCATGGCGGAGCTGGTGGACTTTTACGCCACCGCCATGGACTTTGCGGGCGTGGAGCCGGGGCAGGACCAGTTCGGCCGAAGCCTGCGGCCCATCCTGGCGGACCGGAGCACACCGGGCAGGCAGTATGTGTTCTGCGAGGGCGGCAGGCTGCCCGGCGAAACCCAGTGCGACGAGTTCCATGCGGTGAGCAGCGGGACCCCGGCGGACAAGGCACGCCCCTACTGGCCCCGCCAGCAGGCTCAGACCGACGGCGAGGCCCACGCAAAGGCCACCATGATCCGGGATGAGCGGTACAAATACATCCGGCGGCAGGCGGGCGGCGACGAGTTCTACGACCTGCTGGAAGACCCGGGCGAGCGTATCAACCGGGCAGAGGACCCGGCGTACCGGCAGCAGATCACTGCCATGCGCCTGGCCATGCTGGACTGGTATCAGGCCACCTGCGACGTGGTGCCTCGGGATTACGACGCGCGCTTCACCCCCGAGATGATGTGGGCGAAGGTGCGGCCGGAATGTCCGCCCGACCGGCAGGAGGAAATGCGGCAAAGGCTGCGGGATGGGGTGCCCATGTTTGAGATCGTGCGCCAGTGCCGTGAAATGAGCAAGAAAAAAGTATGAGGGATTTTCATACTGGCCCGCCGAAAACCGGCGGCCTATAATGAAATATAAGGAGAAGTGAGCGGTTATGAAGCTTTATCTGAACACTGACCTTGCCCAGCGTTATGCAGACGCCGGGCTGTTGGAGCAGGAGCGCCTGCGTGCAAAGGATATTTACCGGGAGCTGGCGGCCACCGCCAAAGAAAGCCCGGACTGGGGCGTGACCGGCTGGCTGCACTGTGACCAGGCGGCCATGCAGCGGGCACAGATCGCCGAAAAGGCGAAGGAGATCCGGGAAAATGCCGACGTGTTCGTGCTGGTGGGCGTGGGCGGCTCCAACCAGGCGGCCCGGGCCATGCTCGAGGCGCTGGACACCACCGGTCCCCAGCTCATTTACGCGGGCAACACCCTCTCGGCCTGGGAGCTGGCCCGCACCCTGCAAAAGCTGGAAGGCAAGAGTGTTTACATCAACGTGATCGCCAAAAACTTCGAGACCCTGGAGCCGGGCAGCCACTTCCGGGTGCTGCGCCGCTGGATGAGCGAGCGCTATACCCCCGAAGAGATGGCCCGGCGGGTGGTGCTCACCGGTACTTACGGCAGCCGCCTGGAGGAAATCGCCAAGGAGAACGGCTATCTGTTCCTCAGCTTCCCCGAGCGCATCGGCGGGCGGTATTCCGCCTTCAGCCCGGTGTCGCTGCTGGCATTGGCGGTGGCCGGGCTGGACGTGGAAGCCTTTGTGGCGGGCGGCTCGGCCATGGAAGCGGAGCTGGCTGCGGAACAGGGCGGCATCGCCGCCGAATACGCCGCAGTGCGCAGTGCGCTGGGCCAAAAGGACTACGCCATCGAGATGCTGGCCGCCTTTGAGCCCCGGCTGTTCTGGGCCCAGAGCTGGTGGAAGCAGCTGTTCGGCGAGAGCGAGGGCAAGGACCACAAGGGCCTGTTCCCGGCCACCATGACCAATTCCGAGGACCTGCACAGCATGGGCCAGTACATGCAGGAGGGCAAGCGCGTCCTGATCGAGACCTTCCTGATGGTGGACGACCCGGGCGCCGAGCTGATCGTGCAGCCGGACAAGGATTTCGGCGACCGGTTCGATTATCTGGACGGCATGGACTTCGCCAACATCAACCGGGCGGCCGAAAAGGCCACCATCCAGGCCCACGATGCCGGGGGCGTGCCCTGCATCCAGCTGCGGCTGCCCCGGCTGGACGAGGAGACCTACGGCCGGATGTATTATTTCTTCATGATGGCCTGCGCCATCTCCGGCAAGCTGCTGGGCGTGGACCCCTTCGACCAGAACGGCGTGGAGGAGTACAAGCGCAGCATGTTCAGCGCCCTGGGCAAGCCCAAAAACTGAGCACACGCACCTTTGCGGCAGGCAGACAAAGGTCAGGGCTATTTTTCACAGAAAAACGGCCCTGGACTGCTGCATCTGCCAAAAAATGTACACACGTGTAAATATTTTGCCCAAACCCCTTGTAACCCCTGCGGTTTTGTTTTATGATGAAGCTGTAGCAAAAGCAAACGCCGCAGTTTAACCCGCCGCCTTCGGCGGCTGATCCATACGAAAAGGAGTATCATTATGTTAGTACCTCTGCGCGCGATTTTGGAAGCCACTGAAAAAGAACACTACGCCCAGGGCGCGTTCAACGTGAACGCCGTGGCCCAGGCCAAGGCCGCCATCCAGGTGCACGAGATGTTCCGCAGCCCCGCCATTCTGCAGGGCGCGGACCTGGCCAACGGCTTTATGGGCGGGCGTACCGATTTCATGAACGCCACCCTGGAGGACAAAAAGGTGGGCGCGCAGAACATCGGCAACGCGGTGAAGAAATACGGTGAGGACAGCCCCATCCCCGTGGCTCTGCATCTGGACCACGGCCGGGACTTCGACTCCTGCAAGGCAGCCATTGCCGGCGGCTACACCAGCGTGATGATCGACGGCTCGTCCCTGCCCTTTGAAGAGAACATCGAGCTCACCCGCGAGGTGGTAAAATACGCCCACGAGCGGGGCGTTTCGGTGGAGGCTGAGCTGGGCGTGCTGGCCGGTGTGGAGGACCATGTGTTCAGCGCCGGTTCCACCTACACCAACCCTCTGGACGCGGTGGAGTTCATCAAGAAGACCAAGGTGGACGCGCTGGCCATCAGCTACGGCACCATGCACGGCGCCAACAAGGGCAAGGGCGCGAAGCTGCGCAAGGAGATCGCCATCGCCACCAAGGAGTGCCTGCTGCATGAGGGCATCTTCTGTGCCCTGGTGAGCCACGGCTCTTCCACCGTGCCCCAGTACATCGTGAAGGAGATCAACGAGCTGGGCGGCGACATCCAGAACGCCTACGGCATCGAGCTGGCCCAGCTGAAGGAAGCGGCCCGCTGCGGCATCGCCAAGATCAATGTGGATACCGACATCCGCCTGGCGGTGACCCGCAACATGAAGGAGCTGTTCCACTACCGCCCCGAGCTGCAAAACAGCGCCAGCATCGGCGAAATTTACCGCCTGCTGGAAGAAAAGAAGACCGCCTTCGATCCCCGCGCCTTCTTGCCGCCCATCATGAACACCGTGATGTACGGCGACGTGCCCGACGAGGATGTGGCCGCCATTGTGGACTGCATCGAGCGGGGCGTGAAGGAAGTGGTCGGCACCCTGATCGTTGAGTTCGGCAGCGTGGGCAAGGCCCCCGCAGTGGAGCGGGTGACCCTGGACGAGATGGCCGAGCGCTACCGCAAGGAAGGCATCTGATCAAATACGTTTCCGGCCGCCGGCCGCTCCCCTGGGGGCAGCCGGCGCTGGCCGGTTTATCAAACAGGACCAAAAGGAGAAGTGCCCATGAAATACATCTTTTTGAATCTGAAACGCTTCGACGTGCCCACCGAGTTCGGCGGTGTGAACCGCATCGCGCCGGTGGGGGACTGGGGCCGCTACATCGTGGAGAATACCCAGGAACAGCTGAAAAAGTATGACCCGGCGAAGGTGGAGTTCGTGCAGTACTTCCCCGAGGCCCACATTCTGGGCGCGGCGGCGGCCCGCTGCGAGAACAGCCCGGTGAAGATCGGCTGTCAGAGCATCTACCGGGACGACACCGCCGTGGGCGGCAACTTCGGCGCCTTTACCACCAACCGTCCCGCTTCCATCGCCAAGGCCATGGGCTGCGGCGGGGTGATCATCGGCCACTGTGAGGAGCGCAACGACAAGAACGGTGTTCTGGCCGAGGCCGGCGTGACCGACACCGCCGCCACCAACCGTCTGCTGAACAAGGAGATCAAGGCGGCCATTGCCCGGGGAATGAAGGTGCTGTACTGCATCGGCGAAAAGAGCGAGGAACAGGACCGCTGGCAGGAGGTTCTGGGCGAGCAGCTGGACATCGGCCTGGACGGCGTGGACAAGAGCCAGGTGGTCATTGCCTACGAGCCCATCTGGTCCATTGGCCCCGGCAAGACCCCGGCGGACAAGCCCTACATCGAAAAGATCGCCCGCTTCGTGAAGGAGCGCACCGGCGGCATTCCCGTGGTATACGGCGGCGGCCTGAAGAAGGACAACGCCGAAATGCTGGCCAGCATCGAGGAGATCGACGGCGGCCTGATCGCTCTGACCCGCTTCTCCGGTGAGATCGGCTTCTACCCGGACGAGTATCTCGAGATCATCCGCACCTACCTGGGCGAGTAAGAAAAAGGAGGACTGACCCCATGAAACTGGATTTTGAATACGGCCACGGCCTGATGAGCGCCGAGCTGCCCGACAACACCGACGTGTTTATCCCCGGCACCACCGTGCCCGACCCGGACTACATCCCCGAGGACAAGCTGGAGGCCGCCTATCTGGAGAGCCTGCGCAATCCCATCGGCATGAAGCCCCTGAGCGAGCTGGCCTTCCCCGGCGCAAAGGTCGTCTTCATTGTGCCTGACCGGGTCAAGGGCGGCGAGCAGCCCACCAGCCACCGCAAGGTCAGCATCAAGCTGATTTTGAAGGAGCTGTATGCGGCCGGCGTGAAGAAGGAGGATATCCAGTTCATCATCTCCAACGGCCTGCATCCCCGTGCCAAGCCCGAGGATTACAAGGCCATCTTCGGCGAGGAGCTGTTCAATGAGTTCTGGTACACCCATCAGATGACCAGCCACGACTCCGAGGACCCGGACAACATGGTCGACCTGGGCACCACCAAGCGGGGCGACCCGGTGTGCATGAACAAGACCGTGTTCGAGTGCGACCTGCCCATCCTGATCGGCCACGTGCAGGGCAACCCCTACGGCGGCTACTCCGGCGGCTACAAGCACTGCGCCACCGGCATCACCAACTGGCGCAGCATCGCCAGCCACCATGTGCCTGAGGTCATGCACCGGGACGACTTCACCCCCGTGAACGGCGGCAGCCTGATGCGCCACAAGTTCAATGAGATCGGCATGCACATGGAGGAGAAGATGGGCCATCCCTTCTTCTGCTGCGACGCCGTGCTGGATACCAAGAGCCGCCAGATCGCCATCTACTCCGGCTATGCCAAGGAGATGATGCCCGAGAGCTGGAAGCTGGCCGACAAGCGTACTTATGTGCACTGGGCCGAAAAGAAATACGACGTGCTGGTCTTCGGTATGCCCCAGAAGTTCCACTACGGCGACGGCATGGGCACCAACCCCATCATGATGATGCAGGCGCTGAGCGCCCAGGTGCTGCGCTTCAAGCGCGTTATGAGCGACCACTGCGTGATCATCTGCTCTTCTATCTGCAACGGCTACTTCCACGACGAGCTGTGGCCCTACCTGCGCGAGGAGTGGGAGGCCTTCCAGCATGACCACATGAACGTGCTGCCGGATATGAACCGTCTGGGCGAGTACTACGCCACCAACGAGGAATACATCCGCAAGTACCGCTTCACCAACGCCTTCCATCCCTTCCACGGCTTCTCCATGATGAGCTGCGGCCATATCGCCGAGATGAACACCAGCGCCATCTACATCGTGGGCGCCGAGGAGCCGGGCATCGCCCGCAGCATGGGCCTGAAGACCCGCGCCACCTTCGAGGAGGCGCTGGCCGACGCCAAGAAGAAGTTTGTGGGCGAGAACCCCAACATTCTGGCTCTGCCCCAGACCTTCAAGGTTGCCGCTGTGCACCTGTGCATGAAGGACCCCAGCCAGGACTGCATGGACGAGTACGGCCATCATCCCTGCTGCGGCTGAACCGCGGAAAACGCACTGTAAAATGAACCATGCCGGGCCCCCGAAATGAAGGGGGCCCGGCCTTGCTCTTTGGAGAGAGGGAGGAAACGAATGCAGGTTTTTGCATATCTCATCATCAGTTTGCTGGCCAGCATCGCCGGAGCCATCTGCGGCATCGGCGGCGGGGTCATCATCAAGCCCACCCTGGACTTGTTCCATCTGGACAGCGTGGCCACCGTGAGTTTTCTGTCCGGCTGCACGGTGCTGGCCATGAGCTGCTATTCCGTGACCAAGGCCATGCGCGCGGGTGACAGCAAGGTGGATCTGAAGATCGGCACCCCGCTGGCCATCGGCGCGGCCATCGGCGGCGTGGCGGGCAAGCAGATGTTCAGCGTGATCAGCGCCCAGTTCCAGGAGACCGCGGGCGCGGTGCAGGCCGCCTGTCTGTTTCTGATCACCCTGGGCACCATGGTGTACACGCTGTGCAAGGCGCGCATCCGCACCAGACAGGTGGACAGCACGGTGGTCTGCCTGATCATCGGCCTGTTGCTGGGCATCATGTCCAGCTTTTTGGGCATCGGCGGCGGCCCCATCAACCTGGTGGTGTTCTACTTCTTCTTCTCCATGGACACCAAGACTGCGGCCCAGAACAGCCTGTATGTGATCCTGGTCAGCCAGATCACCAGCCTGCTGGCCACTCTGGTCACCGGCAGCGTGCCGCCCTTCGGCTGGCTCAGCCTGGTGCTGATGGTCGCCGGCGGCATCGGCGGCGGCATGATCGGCCGTGCCTTCAACAAGCGGATGGACAACAAGGCGGTGGACAAGCTGTTCATCGGCCTGATGGTCGTCATCATGGGCATCAGCCTTTACAATGTGTATCAGTACACCTTCGCGGTGTGAGTACGCTCCAAGGAGCGGGCGGCCGGTTTTGCGGCCGCCCGCTTTGCTTTTGTGAGCCAAACAGTGTACAATAAAACCATATCGCATAAAATAGCGGGGCCAGGCCCCGCGTACCAATAAGGAGAACCCAAATGATTTTGGATGCAAACGAACGGGAGCGGCTGGCCCGCCAGGCCCAGGAGCTGTTTTTGGCCGAGCCCGCCGACTACACCACGGCAGTGCCCGCACTGCGCCAGGCGGCGGCGCTGGGCGACGTGTGGTGCCTGTGCACCCTGGGCTGGTGCTGCGAATTCGGCAAGGGCACCGAGCTGGACCTGCCCCAGGCGGCCTGGCTCTACCGGCAGGCGGCGGACAAGGGCTATCCGCCCGCCCAGTGCAATCTGGCGGTGCTGCACATCACCGGCAAGGGAATGGCGCCGGACCCGGCGCAGGGCGCCTACTGGCTGGAAAAGGCTGCAGCCCAGGGCTTTGCCCGGGCTCAGTACCTGCTGGGCACCCTGTATCAAGATGGCCGGGGCGTGGAAAAGGACCAGAAGCGTGCCGCTCGGCTGTTTGGCGACGCGGCCTTCCAGGGCTACGCCGCCGCCCAGTTCAGCCTGGGCGTGTGCTACGAGCGGGGCCGGGGTGTGGAGCGCAATTTTGAGACCGCTCTGCACCAGTATCAGCTGGCCGCGGCACAGGGCCACATTGCAGCAGTGTACAACGCGGGCTATTTTTACGAGATGGGCCTCGGCACCGAGCGGGACCCGGTGAAGGCCGCCCAGCTGTATGCCCGGGCCGCCGAGGCCGGGGATTCCGATGGCCAGTGCAGCCTGGCCTGGTGCTACGACACCGGCACCGGCGTGGAGAAGGACCCCCGCAAGGCGGTGGAGCTGTATCAGAAGGCGGTGGACCAGGGCCATCTGCGGGCCATGCACAATCTGGCCTGGTGCTACCGGATGGGCCAGCCCGGCGCGGACGGGCCGGACCGGAAGGAAAAGGCAGTGGAGCTGTTCCGCCGCGCGGCCAGTCAGGGCTATATGAGCTCGGTGTGCGATCTGGGCATCTGCTACCAGGAGGGCTGGGGCGTGCCCCAGGACCTGGACAAGGCGCTGGAGCTTTACCGGCAGGCGGCGGAGCGGGGCCTGGCCAAGGCCATGAACTGCCTGGGCGAGTGCCACTGGCGGGGCGAAGGCGTGGAGCTGAATCTGCAAACAGCCCTGGAATGGTTTGAAAAGGGCGCGGCGGGCGGAAACCCGGAGGCCCAGTTCAATGCGGCATGGTTTTTGGACGAGGGTCTGGCCGGGGAGGCAGACCACGCCCGGGCGGTGCACTGGTACGAGGCGCTGCTCAAGCAGGCGCTGCCCGAGCGGGAGTGCTGGCGCAACGGGGTGAACAACCTGGGCGAGTGCTACCGCTACGGCCGGGGCGTGGAGAAGAATCTGGAAACGGCGGAAACCCTTTACCGGATGGCGGGCCAGAGCGGCAACGATATGGCCTGGTTCAATCTGGGCGAGATGTACCATCAGGAAAAGGGCGACCCGGTGGCCGCGGCGGGCTATTACCGCACCGGTGTGGAGACCTGCACCGAGGGCGGCGACTGTGCGTTGGCGCTGGCGCTGCTGTATGAGAGCGGCCAGGGCGTGGAGCAAAATGAGGACAAGGCGGTGGAACTGGCCCGGCTGGCGCTGAAGCGGGCCGGGGGTGACGAGCAGGTCATCCGTGACGCCACCGCTCTGCTGGACCGGCAGGGCGCGCAGCACTGAGCGCCCGTGCCATCAAATGAGGAGGAACGAGCCATGGACAAGGAGAAGCTGCTGGAATTTGCCCGTGCCCGGCTGAGGCCGGTGACCTGCCTGGATGAGATCGAGGTTTTGGCCTGTGAGCCGGGTCTGGCCCGACTGCGGGCGCCGGTGGGCGAGCAGGCGAAAAACGCCTTCGGCAACGCCCACGGGGGCTGGCTGTACACCCTGTGCGACAGCTGCAGCGGTCTGGCCGCCTGCGCGGGCGGCAATGCCCATGTGACCTTGCAGGCCAGCATGAACTATCTGGCGGCGGGCCGCCCCGGCGACCTGCTCACGGTGGAAGCGGTGAGCGAGCATTCCGGCCGCCATACCTGTGTGAACCGGGTGACCATCACCAACCAGGAGGGCAAACTGGTGGCCACCGCCAGCTTTACCATGTACCGGCTGGACGACAAGATCCCCGGGCTGGGCTGAATTTGCCATAAGAAAAAGAGCATCCGCTTGCCGGAACCGGCAGGCAGATGCTCTTTTGTTTTTTTAAGGATGCAGGCCCAGCAGGCCGCCGGTCACAAGGCCGGGCGCGGCCCAGTCCGCCTGCCAGAAGGCTTCGTTCACCGCCCGCAGGTTGTCCGGGGCGTATTCCACCTCCCGGGAATAGGCCTTGGCGGCGTTGACCAGCGCAGCCGGTGTTTCGCCGTTCTTCTGTTCCGCCAGAAGGGGCAGCAGCAGCGCCGCGGCGATGGCGTGCATCGCACCGCACAGCGCGTCGCCCTCACAGGCCTCTGACACAAAATACCGGTAAAGCATGTAGTGGGCCACATTCGCCGCCGCCCGCTCCTGCTCCGGGCTTTCCCAAAGAGGGCGGGTCAGCCGTTGGGGCAGCGCCTGCCGCAATGCGGCCAGCCGCCCGGGCCAGCCGGCATGATTGGCCGGGAGGGTTTCCAGCAGCGCCAGCAGCGGGTCGAGAAAAGCGGCGAGTTCACGTTCCGGAATGGCGGCGGCCAGCTGCCGGGCCAGGTCCGGCCAGCGATTCCGGTCGCCGTAAAATTCCGCCAGGGCAAAGGCCGCGTCGGCGGTCAGCTGCTCGGCGGTGCAGCCCTGGGCTTCGGCCTGCTCCGGCGCACCGTCCATCCAGCTTTGCAGGTCCTGGGCCAGGCTGGCCAGCAGGGCAAGCCTTACCGCCAGAGGAAGTACTTCCTCCCGCAGCAGGGCGAAGGCGGATTCGCGCACCGCCCGCAGACCGGCCAGCAGTTCCGGGTCCGGTCCGATGGTGTCCGGTACTTCCTCAATTTCCCGGGCCGTCAGCTGGGGCGGGGGAGAGAAGAGGATCAGCCGGGCGGCCTCCTCACAGCAAAGCCCTAAGCCGCTCTCCTTTTCCTCTCCGAACCAGTTGTGAAAGCGGGGGTGCTGGTCGCAGATGGCACAAAGATGGTTTTCTCCCAGCTGACGGTAGATGTCGCACAGATTTTCGCCGTTCAAAAAAGGGCAGCGCCCCGCACCGGTCAGGGCGAAATAGGGCGGGTCGCCGGGCTGGATGGCCGCCCGCAGCCGGTCACCGAAGGCTCCGGGCTGGGATTGGTAATCCGCCAGCGCGGCCGGGTCGATGCCGATCTCCCAGCCGATGCAGCAGTTGTCGGTGCAGCGGGAGGCGATGCACCGGAACCGGTCGTAATAGTCAGGTACGGTGAGCCGCATGTCCGGTCACTCCTTTTCAAAGGTGTTGAGCAGGGCCAGGAACTCCTCGCCGTACTGCTCGCACTTGCGCACGCCCACGCCGGGCACTTCCAGCAGCTGCTCCCGGGTTTGGGGCAAATGGGCGCACATAGCCCGCAGGGTGGCGTCGGTGAAGACCACGAAGGCGGGCACGCCCGCCTGCCGGGCCAGCTTGAGCCGCAGGTCCTTGAGCTGCTGCAGATGGTCCGCGTTCAGGTCCTTTTCCTCGAAGGCCTTCAGCTTGGCCGCGTTCTTGGCCGCCAGCTTCACCACCGAGGCCCGCTGCAGCTCCGGGTGGCAGACCGAGCAGGCGCCGCAGCCGTCCCGGCCGGTGCGCTGCCCGAAGTATTTTAAAATCTCGCCCCGCAGACAGTAGCGGCTGTGGCAGTAAAAGGTCATCTGACGCAGCCGGTCCTTCTGGCGCAGGATCTGAGTTTCTACCTCCTCCGGGCTGGCCCCGGCGGCGGGCTCGCTGTTGTCGATGAGAAAGTTGCCGGTGCGCACGTCTCCGGCGGAGTAGAGCAGGATGCAGTCCGCGTCCTGACCGTCCCGTCCGGCACGGCCCGCCTCCTGGTAGTAGCTCTCCAGATCCAGCGGCATGTTGTAGTGGATGACGAAGTTCACGTTGGATTTGTCGATGCCCATGCCGAAGGCGTTGGTGGCCACCATCACCCGTACCTGATCGAACAGAAAGGCCTCCTGGCTGCGCTGGCGCTCCTCCGGGGGCATGCCTGCGTGGTAGCGGGCGGCGGCGATGTTCTGGCCGGTGAGCTTTTCGTATACCTCGTCCACCTTTTTGCGGGTGGAGCAGTACACGATGCCGGTGGCCTGGGGCCGGTCGTTCAGATAGGCCAGCAGACAGGGGAATTTTTCCCGCTCCTCCATCCGCTGCACCTCAAAGAACAGGTTGGGCCGGTCGAAGCCGGTGGTCAGCTCCAGCGGCTGGCGCAGCGCCAGAAGCTGGCGGATGTCGTCCTTTACCCGCTGGGTGGCAGTGGCGGTGAAAGCCCCCAGCGGCGGGCGCTGGTTCAGCTGGTCCGCAAACTGGCGGATCTGCAGGTAGCTGGGCCGGAAGTCCTGCCCCCACTGGGATACACAGTGGGCCTCGTCCACGCAGAGCAGCGAGATCTGTACGCTGTGGGAAAAGCGCAGAAAGCCCGGGGTCAGCAGCCGCTCCGGGGCCACATACACGATCTTGTACATGCCGTCGCAGGCGTTGGCCAGGGCCTTGCGGCACTGGTTTTCGGTGAGGGAGGAGTTGATGTAGGCCGCCCGCACGCCCATCTGGATCAGCGCCTGCACCTGGTCCTGCATCAGGCTGATCAGCGGGCTGACCACCACAGTGATGCCGGGCAGCAGCAGTGCCGGGAGCTGATAGCAGATGGATTTGCCTGCGCCGGTGGGCATGACCGCCAGCACGTCCTGCCCGGCGAGCAGGGCGTCCACCACCTCCTGCTGGCCGGGGCGGAAGGCGTCGTAGCCGAAAATATCCTTCAATGTCCGGTGGACCCGGACCTGATCCTGGTTCATGAAAACACCTCAGTCGGGGATGAGATAAAACGTTCGGAATCTATTATAGCAGATTTTGCGCAGAAGCGGGCACAGGCAAAAGGGCCGCTGAAGCTTCAGCGGCCCTTTTGCCTGTGGTTTGTATGAAAATGGGGAGAAAAAGGTCAGGTCAGCGCCTTAGTTCAGGCTGTCCCAGTCCCGGCGCAGGAACAGCCAGGTGATCACGGGCACCAGCAGGCTGCCCACCAGGGACATGAGGATGGACACCAGCAGACCCGGCTGGCCCAGGCTGCCCAGCACGGCCACAAAGAAGGAAACCACATAGCAGCAGCACATCAGGGTGAAGCCCGCCTTCTTTTTGGCAAACAGCACCATGCACAGGCCGACCAGAGAAACGATGGCCACGATCACAGAGGGCCAGCGGCCGAAGCAGGCGTTCATCACGGTGGTGGCGGCGCAGAGCACCAGAGCAAACCAGAGCCAAATCTTGGTGGAAGTTTTCATGTTACATTCTCCTTTTCTTATGCATGGCCCCGGTGCGGGGCCGGTATCGGGCACGGCGTGGGGAAAGATCGCTGTGCGGTTGATTTATCTGACGTAGTCAGTATATTCAGAATACTTGATAAAGTCAACTAATTTTCATAAAAAGAGCCGATGGGACCACCTGCGCGGACGATGGTGCAAAAATAACGCAAAAAAGCCCCATTCCCGAAGGAATGGGGCAAAAAGAACGAAGCTTACAGCATGGACAAAGCCGCCAGCCGTTTTTCCATGGTCTCATAGTAGATGGAATGGGTGAGGGCGGTGTCCCGGGTGATGCGGCCCTGCTGGTACAGGCGCAGAAGGCTGGTGTCCATGGTGCACATGCCCTCGGCGGCGCCCGCCTGAATGGCCGCGTCCAGCTGGTGGGATTTGGCCTCGCGAATCATGGTGCGGATGGCGGGGTTGGTGTACATCACCTCAAAGGCCACGGTCTGGCCGCCGTCCACCGTGGGCACCAGCTGCTGGCTGATGACCGCCTGCAATACCATGGACAGCTGAATGCGCACCTGATGCTGCTGGCTGGCGGGGAAGGAGTCCACAATGCGGTCCACGGTGCTGGCCGCGCCGGTGGTGTGCAGGGTGGAGAAGAGCAGCTGGCCAGTCTCGGCGGCGGTCATGGCCACCTCGATGGTCTCGTGGTCCCGCATCTCGCCCAGCAGAATCACGTCCGGGCTTTCCCGCAGGGCGCTGCGCAGCGCCCGCACATAGCTGGGGCTGTCGCTGCCGATCTCCCGCTGGGTCACGATGCACTTCTGGTGCCGGTGGATGTATTCAATGGGGTCCTCCATGGTGATGATGTGGGCTTCCCGGCTGCGGTTGATGGAGTCGATCAGGCAGGCCAGGGTGGTGGATTTGCCGCTGCCCGCAGGCCCGGTGACCAGCACCAGCCCCTTGAGCTTTTTGGCTGCGTCCATCACCTGGGAAGGGATGCCCAGGGCCTGGGGGTCAGGCAGGCCGAACTGGATCACCCGCAGCACCACCGCAAGGCTGCCGCGCTGGTGCAGCACGTTGGCCCGGAAGCGGCCCAGATGGGGAATGGCAAAGGAGAAGTCATCGTCCGCGTCCTCGGCGGCGCAGCGGCCCATGTTGCGGCCGCACAAGGCGTAGATGCCCTCCACCAGGCGGGCGGTGTCGGCGGGGGTGAGCATCTCGCCCTCCCGCAGCTGGCGGCCGTTGACTTTATAGGTCAGCGGCAGGCCGGCAATGATAAAAATATCCGATGCACGCACATCAATGGCGCGGTGCAGAACGGCTTCCATCTCCATAAACATAAACCTCCTGTTTCAGCCGGAGTATTCAACAAAACAACAAAGGGATAGGTCAGAAGCTGCCGTCCCACAGCTGGGGTCCCTGGTCAAAATCCCATTCCTGGCCATACTGCCAGCGGGTCAGGGTGTAGCGGCCGGGGACCTGGGGTGTGGGCAGGGCGGCGATGGTCAGGGTGCGGCCGGCTTCGCCGGTGAGGGTCACGGTGACCGCGCCGTCCTCGCCGGTCTGACCGAGGGCGGCAGTATCCTGCCCGGCGGCAAGGGCTGCGTCCAGTTCGGCCAGCCACTGCTGGCCCTCATTTTCCAGCGCCGCGTCCTGAGAAAAGCGGTCCAGAGCCTTTTCGGCCAGCGACAGGTCCGCCTGGGCGGTGGTGAGGGAAAGCACTGCCAGCACGGCCAGGCAGATCGCGGCCAGCGCCAGCAGCAGGGTGAGCGCCCCGGTGCGGATGGGCGGGATGTTATGGCGTTCCATCATGGCAGTCGCCTCCTTTCACAAAACCTCAGGCTCCGGGCAGATAACGGTCGAAGGTGCCCTCGAACAGCGATTGCCCGCCGCTGCCGGAAAGCTGCAGGGTCAGCCGGGCCGTCTGCCCGGCCTGGGCGGATTCGTGCTCCAGGGTCAGTTCCAGCGCATAGGCCCCGATGGGGTCCGGGCGGCCCTGGCTGTCCACGGCAAGGGTCAGCGCCTCGCCCTCGGCGGGCGGATTCGAGGCTCCCAGCAGCTGCCAGAACTGCTCTTCGGAAGCGCTGGCATAAAAGCTCTCGCTCACATTCTGGGCGATCTGCTGGGCTGCGGTCAGCTCCTGAGCCTGGGCCGAGCGCAGGCGGGCGGCGGCGAACAGGCGCACCAGCACGGTGCAGAGCGCCAGCACGAACAGGGTCAGCAGCAGCGCCTCAATGAAAAACGCGGTGTTTTTGCGGTGCTTCATGGTTCATTCTCCCTCTGCGCAGCGCAGGGCCACCCGCGCGGTGCCCTGGTCTGTGGTCAGCTCCAGCAGCGGGCCGGAGCGCTTCGCCTCAAAGCGGGTGCAGGCGCACACCGGCTGGGCGTTCTCCGGGGCGGGGTCGCTTCCGGCGGCGGTGTATTCCTCCACCAGTTGACCCTCCCACAGATAGATTCGGGTCTCGTAGCCGGTGGAAGGCTCTTCCAGCACCAGCATCACGCCCTCGGGGCCGTCCTCCAGCCGCAGGCCGGAGGCGGTGTCGGCGGCGCGCACGCTGGTGGTCAGATAGCGCAGGCTGGCCCGGGCGGCGTTGTTGGCGGTCATGGACCGGGTCACGCTGCCGTAAAGGCCGCTGCCCAGCGCCATCAGGCCCAGCACGCAGGCCAGCATCAGGCCGAACAGGGCCATGGCCAGCAGGGGCGCCAGGCGCCCGGGCTCCTTATGTTCCATCGCTCAACTCTCCTTCCGCGGGGTTGTTCAGGCCCGCTCCAGCACGTTCACCTGAGGCATCAGGTTGGAGGCAAAGGCCTCATAGGTCACGATAAAACGGTCGTGGTTCACCAAAAGACCGTAGTTTTCTTCCAGATAATCCAGGCTGGCGGGGTAGCTGCCCTCCACCGCGTAGCATTGCACCGCGGCCTGCAGCACCGCCTGGCGCAGAGCCTGGGCGCTGGCGCTGTCCAGATCGCGGCCCACCTGCCGGGAGCCCAGCGCAAAGGCTGCAATGAGCAGAACCAGCACCGCCAGCAGCCCGGCGGCCACTGCCAGCCGGATGCGCAGTGAAAGCACCCGTTTGATGTGATACATCCAAACCCCTCCTTATCCGATGGAGCCCAGAATGCCGATGAGCGGCAGCATCACGGCCAGCAGCGTCACGCCCACCGCCAGGGTCAGGAAAGCGGCCAGCAGCGGCTCGATGGAATCGATCAGCCGGTCCAGCGCGGCCTGGGCATCCTGGGTGAACAGCTGGGTCAGCCGGGCCAGCACCGTGTCGGCCTGGCCGCTGCGGGCGCCGCTGATCAGCATGCGGCCGTACAGCGGCTCGAAGACCTTGTGTTCAAACAGTGCGGTGGAAAGCCCCTTGCCCTTCTGCATCTCCTCGTGGCAGGCCTGCAGCTGAGCGCGCAGGCCCTGGTGGTCCACCATGTCGCTGGCGGCGGTGAGGGCGGTGTCCGCGTCCACGCCGCTGGCCAGGAACAGCGAAAGGGCGCTGGCCAGCCGGGCCACCGCCAGCTTGCGGGCGGCGGGGGCGGTGAAGGGAATCTTTTCAAACAGCCGGGCCAGCCGGTGGGAACCGGCGCTGCTGCCGCTGAGTACCAGTCCCGCGGCCAGAACCGCCGCCAGCAGCAGGGTGATGGCCAAAGCGGCCCAGCCCACGATATAGGCGAAATTTATGTAGCCGTAGGAGGAGGCGGCCAGGCTGCCCGCCAGGCTCTGGTACACGCCGGTGAACACCGGCAGCACCTTGGCCACCAGCACCGCCAGGATCACGGCGGTGAGCCCCAGCAGCACGCCGGGGTAGAACACCGCGCTTTTTAATTTTTTTTGCAGCTGGTCCTGGCTGGCGTAGTGCCGGGCCAGACTGCGCAGCACGCTGTCGGTGCGGCCGCTCACCTCGCCCGCGGCGATCATGCGCACCGCGTAGTCCGGGAACATGCCACAAGTCTTGGCCGCCTGGGAAAGGCTTTCGCCCAGCAGCAGCGATTTCTGCATGGAAAGCGCCGCCTGCTGCAGCTGGCCCGCGCCGCTGTCCTCCGCAAGAAGGGCGGCGGCCTCGTCCGGCTGGATACCAGCCTCCAGCATCATGGCCATGGATTCACAAAAGGCGCTCACGGCCAGGCTGTTCAGTTCGTTTTTTGCCATTGCATTGCCCTCCCTTTAATAAGTGCGGAAATCGGTATAGTTGCTGCCGTCGCCGATGTACTTGCTGCCCGCGCCCCCGGCGGCGAAGGTGGTGTCCACCCGGTTCCAGACCCCGGGCTTCACCTCAAACTCCACGGTGATCCAGCCGGTCTCCTCCAGCCAGATCATGTTCCAGGCGTGGTACAGATCGTCCGGGGCCACATAGCCGGTGATCAGCTTGGTGGGGATGCCCTGACTGCGCAGCATGGCGGCGGCCAGCGCTGCGTAATCCACGCAGATGCCCTTGCCGGTGGCCAGGGTCTCGTCCGGGTCCGGGTAATAGTCGGTGCCGATGCTCTCGGCCTTGGGGGTATCGTAGGCGATGTTCTTCACGACGTAGTCGTAGATGCGGCCCACCGCGTCCACCGTGTCGGCCGCACCGGCGGTGAGTTCGCTGGCCTTTGCCACACAGGCCGAGTCCGGGGAATAGGGGATGTAGATGCTGGGCCGCAGGAAGGGGGCGAATTCGTCCTCCAGCGCCACCGAAACGGTCTGGCGGCTCAGGTAGGAGTATTTGTTGCCGGAGATGTTCTGGCAGACCGCCAGCTCGTAGTCCCCGTCGCCCAGCTGCAGCGGGATGACGGCGGGCGAGCCGTCCGAGGGCAGCAGGTAGGAATACTGATTGGGTGCGCCGCCGGTGTCGCCCTGGTAGGTGAGCAGAAATTTGATCTTGCCCGTCTGATCGGTGCGCACCGCCGCATAGCCCTGGGAGAGATGGCTGGTGTCCCAGAAAACGCCGTTGTCGGTCTGGGCGGCGGCCTCGTCGAAGGAGGCGGTGAGCGGCTCGGGCGGGGTAAAGCCCCCGCTTTCGCTCACCTGGGGCGAGGATGCGCCGGGGGCAGAAGTCTGGGCGATGCTTTCGATCTGCCGGGAGGGTGTGGGCGAGCCGCACCCTGCACAGAGGGCCAGCGCCAGTGCCGCGGCGGCCAGCCGAAACGGTTTGGGCAGCTTCAAACGGCACCCCTCCTTTTGCAAAAAATCATTCAATCTTATTATAAAAATACAGTCCCGGCTTGTAAAGAGCGGCGGGGACTGCCCGAGTGGACAATAGTGCAAAAAAGAGAAAAAATCCAGTGCAAATTGGCGAAATTTCATAAAAGCGAGCGGTTTTTCTGTTGACATCCCCTTATTGTAGTAGGTATAATAGGGGCAAGTAAGCCAAAAGCGTAAGCCCGGCAGGCCCGGACTTGCGCTCTTTTTATCGCCCGCATACTGTTTGCGTGCGCAAGCAATGTGCGGGGAGCGGTGTATGCCGCTTTGGGAAAAGGAACAGGAGGAGTGAAAAAGGTATGTACAAACAACTCGCGCGATCCATCCGGGAGTACAAGTCCGTGTCCATCAAGGCGCCGGTCTTCGTGTCGCTTGAGGTGCTCATGGAATGCATCATCCCCTTTGTGATCGCCCAGCTGGTGAACCAGATCAAGGCGGGCTGCGGCTTCGCCACCATTTTGCAGTACGGCGCCGTGCTGCTGGTTATGGCCGGTCTGTCGCTGTTTTTCGGCGTGCTGGCGGGCAAGTATGCGGCCACCGCGTCCTGCGGCTTTGCCCGCAACCTGCGCAAGGATATGTTCTATAAGATCCAGGACTATTCCTTCCAGAACATCGACAAATTTTCCACCTCGTCGCTGGTCACCCGTCTGACCACCGACATCACCAACGTACAGATGGCCTACATGATGATCGTGCGCGCCGCCATCCGCTGCCCGCTGATGCTGGTGTTCTCGTTCACCATGGCCTTTGTGATGGGCGGGCGCATGGCGCTGATCTTTTTGCTGGTGGCCCCCATTCTGGGCATCGGCCTGTTCTGCGTCATCCGCACCGTAATGCCCCTGTTCAAGCGGGTGTTCAAAAAGTACGACGCGCTGAACAACTCCATCCAGGAGAACGTGCAGGGCATGCGTGTGGTCAAGTCCTACGTGCGGGAGGATTATGAGAAAAAGAAGTTCACCGCCGCCGCCGAGGACGTCTGCCGCGACTTTACCCAGGCGGAAAAGATCCTGGCCTTCAACAACCCCCTGATGCAGTTCAGCCTGTATGTGGTGATGGTCTTCGTGCTGTCCTTCGGGTCCTACACCATCATCACCACCCGGGGTCTGGCGCTGGATGTGGGCCAGTTCTCGGCCCTGCTCACCTACAGCTTCCAGATTTTGAGCAGCCTGATGATGTTCTCCATGGTATTCGTGATGATCACCATGGCCAGCGAGTCCGCCCACCGTATTCTGGAGGTCATCCAGGAGGAGAGCACCCTGAAGAGCCCCGAGAACGGCCTCACCGAGGTGGCGGACGGCTCCATCGATTTTGACCATGTGAGCTTCAAGTATTCCGAGCATGCCGAGCGCATGGCCCTGACCGACATCGACCTGCACATCAAGAGCGGCGAGACCATCGGCATCATCGGCGGCACCGGTTCCTCCAAGTCCTCGCTGATCCAGCTGATCAGCCGCCTGTACGACGCCACCGAGGGCTGCGTGAAGGTGGGCGGCCGCGACGTGCGGGACTACGACCTGGAGGCGCTGCGCAACCAGGTGGCCGTGGTGCTGCAGAAGAACGTGCTGTTCAGCGGTACCATCAAGGAGAACCTGCGCTGGGGCAACAAGAACGCCACCGACGCCGAGCTGGAGGAGGCCTGCCGTCTGGCCCAGGCGGATGAGTTCATCCAGCGGTTCCCGGAAAAATACGATACTTACATCGAGCAGGGCGGCTCCAACGTGTCCGGCGGCCAGAAGCAGCGGCTGTGCATCGCCCGGGCTCTTTTGAAAAAGCCCAAGGTGCTGATTCTGGACGACTCCACCAGCGCGGTGGATACCAAGACCGACGCGCTGATCCGCAAGGCCTTCCGGGAATTCATCCCCGAGACCACCAAGATCATCATTGCCCAGCGTACCTCCTCGGTGGAGGACGCGGACCGCATCCTGGTGCTGGACGGCGGCGCCATCAGTGCCATCGGCACCCACAAGGAGCTGCTCGAGACCAGCGAAATCTATCGCGAGGTCTACACCTCGCAGAACAAGGCAGGAGGGCAGGAGAATGCATAACAATCCGACCATCACAAAGCAGGGCACCCTGCTGCGTATCTTCAAAACACTGTTCTCGTTCTATCCGGTCATGATGCCGGTGGTGGTGGCCTGCATTCTGTTCAGCGCCATCATCAGCTCGCTGCCTGCGGTGTTTATGCAGAAGGTCATCGCCGTGATCGAGGCCAACTGGCAGAGCGGCGACTGGGCCGCTGCCTCCGGCCAGGTTATGGGTCTGGTGAGCGTTCTGGTGGTGATGTATCTGCTGGCGCTCATCTCCGCCTTTACCTATACCCGGATGATGGCCATCATCACCCAGGGCTTTTTGAAAAAGCTGCGTGTCAAGATGTTCAGCGGCATGCAGGACCTGCCCATCCGCTACTTCGACACCAACAACCACGGCGATATCATGAGCTACTACACCAATGATATCGACACCCTGCGGCAGCTGGTGTCCCAGAGCTTCCCCCAGATCACCATCACCCTGATCACCATGACCAGCGTCACCTGCATCATGCTGTATTACAGCCTGTGGATGACCCTTGTGGTGGTGGCCGGTGTGGCGGTCATGGCCTGGCTCACCAAAAAGGTGGGCGGCAACTCCGCCCGCTTCTTCCTGCGCCAGCAGGAGGCCATCGGCGCCATGGAGGGCTACGTGGAGGAGATGATGAACGGCCAGAAGGTGGTCAAGGTCTTCTGCCACGAGGAGGAGAGCAAGGCCGACTTCGACAAGCGCAACGACGCCCTGTTCGCCGCCGCCGAAAGCGCCAACAAGTTCGCCAACATTCTGGGCCCCATCCTGAACAACATGGGCAACGTGGTCTATGTGGTGGTGGCGGTGGCCGGCGGCTTTCTGCTCATGGCAGGTGTGCCCAACGTGAGCATTTCCGGTCTGGCGCTGAGCATCAGCATTGTGGTGCCCTTCCTGAACATGACCAAGCAGTTTGCGGGCAGCATCATGCAGGTGTCCCAGCAGATCAACGCGGTGGTCATGGGCCTGGCGGGCGCCCAGCGCATCTTCACCCTGCTGGATGAAAAGCCCGAGGAGGACAACGGCTACGTGACCCTGGTGAACGCCAAGGAGAACGCGGACGGCAGCATGAGCGAGTGTGCCGAGCGTACCAACGTGTGGGCCTGGAAGCATCCCCACAGCGACGGTACCGTCACTTACACCCGGCTGCGGGGCGATGTGCGCCTGTTCGATGTGGACTTCGGCTACACCCCCAACAAGACCGTTCTGCACGATGTGACCCTGTATGCGGAGGCAGGCCAGAAGGTGGCCTTTGTGGGGGCCACCGGCGCGGGCAAAACCACCATCACCAACCTGATCAACCGCTTCTACGACATTGCCGACGGCAAGATCCGCTACGACGGCATCAACATCAACAAGATCAAGAAGGCGGACCTGCGCCGCAGCATGGGCATCGTGCTGCAGGACACCAACCTGTTCACCGGCACCGTGATGGAGAACATCCGTTACGGCAACCTGGACGCCACCGATGAGGAGTGCAAGGCCGCCGCTTTGCTGGCAGGCGCACACGACTTCATCACCCGCCTGCCGGAGGGCTACGACACCATGCTTACCAGCAACGGCGCGAACCTGTCCCAGGGACAGCGGCAGCTGCTGGCCATCGCCCGGGCCGCGGTGGCGGACCCGCCGGTTATGATCATGGACGAGGCCACCAGCAGCATCGACACCCGCACCGAGGCCATCGTGCAGCGGGGCATGGACGCTTTGATGACCGGCCGCACCGTGTTCGTGATCGCACACCGGCTTTCCACTGTAAAGAATGCCGATGTGATCATGGTGCTGGAGCAGGGCCGCATCATCGAGCGCGGCAACCACGAGCAACTGATCGCCCAGAAGGGCAAGTACTACCAGCTGTACACCGGTGCCTTCGAGCTGGAATAATTGCAGGATTGTGCGCAGTTTGGCGGAGCCGCCCCGGAAAACCGGGGCGGCTCTCTTTTTGTTGCCCGGCGGCTTTTCAAATGCCAGAATCGTGGTATAATAGCGAGTAAGAAATGACTCACCGCATGACCGCCCCTGCTGGCGGCGCTGCGGAGATAAGGAGATAGAAAGCAATGATTACAAAGGAACTGCGGGCCGCGGTGGACGCATTCGTGGCCGCCAATGAAGAAAACGTCGTGCGCGACATCAAGCGCCTGGTGGATATCAACAGCGTGGAGGGCGCCCCGGAGCCGGGCAAGCCCTTCGGCGCGGGCCCTGCCGCCGCCCTGGACGAGGCGCTGAAGATCGCCGCCGAGATGGGCCTGTCCACCAACAACTGCGAGGGCTACATGGGCTGGGCCGAGCTGCCCGGCGAGACCGATAAGCAGATCGCCACCATCACCCATCTGGACGTGGTGCCCCAGGGCAACGGCTGGACCGCCGATCCCTTCGACATGCAGGTGCGGGAGGGCTGGATCATCGGCCGCGGCGTGGCCGATGACAAGGGCCCCAGCGTGCTGTGCCTGTACGCTCTGAAATTCCTCAAGGAGCATAACGTGCCCCTGAAGTACGGCGTGCGTGCCCTGCTGGGCGCCAACGAGGAAACCGGCATGGAGGACGTGGAGTACTACCTGAAAAACTACCCCGCTCCCGATTTCTGCTTCTCCCCGGACGCCGAGTTCCCGGTGTGCAACGGCGAAAAGGGCGGCTTCAACGGCTACCTGGTTTCCAAGAAGCTGGAGAACGGCAACATTCTGGAGTTCACCGGCGGCGTGGCCCACAACGTGGTGCCCGACCGTGCCTCCTGCCTGGTGAAGGCAGACTTCGCCGCTCTCAGTGAGCGGGAGGGCATCACTCTGGAAGAAGAGAATGGCGCGGTGCGCATCCGCGGCTGGGGCAAGGGCGGCCATGCGGCCATGCCTCAGAACACCGTGAACTCCATCGGCCTGATCGTGGATTACCTGCTGGACAATCATCTGGTCACCGCCGAAGAGGAGGAGTTCCTGACCTACCTGCGCAAGCTGCACAGCAACACCGACGGCAGCGGCGTGGGCATCGCCGCCAGCGATGACGCCTTCGACCCCCTGACCATCATCGGCGGTATGATCGAGCTGAAGGACGGCCGCCTGTGGCAGGATGTGGACAGCCGCTTCCCCACCAGCATCACCGGCGAGGAGATCAAAGCCCGGCTGGAGGCTGCCTCCGAGGGCTGCGCCACTGTGGAACAGGCCACCTGGCGGGTGCCCTTCTACATCAGCGCCGACGCCGCGCCCATCCAGGCTCTGATCGAGACCTACAACGAGGTCACCGGCGAGAACGCCAAGCCCTTCACCATGGGCGGCGGCACCTACGCCCGTCACTTCCCCAAGGCGGTGAGCTTCGGCCCCGAGCGGCTGGACACCGTGCTGCCCGAGTTCGGCGGCCCCATGCACGGCGCCAACGAGGCGGCCAACATCGCTCAGCTGATGCAGGCACTCAAGATCTACATTCTGGCGATCCTGAAGCTGGAGACCATCGAACTATAATTGTTTTTCGGGGCGCAGGCGAAAAGCCTGCGCCCCGGTTTTTGCTTGACAAAGCAGGGAAAACCCTGTATGATGAACAGTGTTCAAGATGAAAGGCAGGAGCGCCATGAATAAAGTGATCACATCCCGCGAGGAGCTGCTGGCCGCCAGCAAGAGCATTGCCGCCAGCCAGGGTCTGGCCGCGCTGAACATGCGGGCAGTGGCCGCCGCCGCCAATGTGGCGGTGGGTTCGGTATACAATTATTTCCCCAGCAAGGCAGAGCTGGTCACCGCCACGGTGCAGGACATCTGGCGGGGCATCTTCCATGCAGCGGGCGGTTATGCCCAGGCAGGGGACTTCTGCGCCTGCGTGGAGTGGCTGTTTGTCAGCATCCGGGCCGGGGCGGCGGAATATCCGGATTTTCTGCGGGCGCATATGAGCGGCTTTGCCGCCCAGGACCGGAAAAAGGCCCGGCAGGCCATGGAAGAGGCCTTCGGTCACATGCGTGTCAGCCTGGAGCAGGTGCTGGAGCGGGATGAAAAGGTCCGGCCGGATGCCTTCGGCGAGGAGCTTACCCGGCAGCAGTTTGTGGCCTTTGTGTTTTCCAGCCTGATGGCGGGGCTTGCCCGGGAGGATGCCGACTGCGCGGTGCTGCTGGCAGTGATCCGGCGGGTGCTGTACTGACCAAATATTCTGCGCCGCCCCGGCGGGAGCGGCGCGGCTTTTTCATAAATTCTGAACCGTGTTCAAACCCAACTGAAATGGGCCAATGGCCCGGAAAGAGAGAAACCCTTATGAAAAAACTCATCAATACCGCGTTCGGCTACGCCATCGCCTCCATGGCCTTCGGCGTGTTCTACCGGGAGTTCACCAAGTGGAACGGCTTTGCCGGCAAGACCACCCTGGCGGTGAACCACCTGCACCTGTTCGCACTGGGCACCCTGCTGTTCCTGGTGCTGGCGCTGTTTGCCAAGACCACCAGCCTGACTGCTCAGCCCATGTTCCGCCGTTTTTACGGCCTCTACAACGTGGCGCTGCCCTTCATGACCGTGATGTTCACGGTGCGGGGCGTGCTGCAGGTGCTGGGCACCCCGCTGAGCAGCGGGGCCGACGCAGCCATCAGCGGCATCGCGGGCATCGGCCATCTTCTGATGGGCGCGTCCATCGTGATGCTGTTCCTGGCGCTGAAGGCCGTGGCCAAGACCGAGGAATAAGAAAACAAAAAAGCGGGCGGTTCCGAACTTCGGAACCGCCCGCTTTGCTGTACGGGGAAATTACTTGGTGTAGTTGTCGAAGTAGCCCTGCACCAGAATGATGGGGGTGCCCTTGTCACCGCTGCCGCTGGTCAGATCGCACAGGCTGCCGATCAGGTCGGTCAGGCGGCGGGGAGTGGTGCCCTGGCTGGCCATGTTGCCGGTCAGGCTCTCGGCCTTCTCGTCCTTCTCACGGATGGCCTGGGAGATGGCTTCCTTCAGTTCCTGGCCGGAGAGGTTGGCGAAGTCGTTGTCGGCCAGATATTTCAGCTTCAGCTCGTTGGGGGTGCCCTCCAGACCGGCGGTGTAGCCGGGGGAGACCACGGGGTCGGCAAGCTCCCAGATCTTGCCCATGGGGTCCTTGAAGGCGCCGTCGCCGTAGACCATCACCTCAACGTGCTTGCCGGTGGCGTCCAGAATCTTCTGCTGGATGTCGTCCACCAGCTCCTGGCAGTGGATGGGGAACAGCTTCACGGTATCCTCGGTGGCCTTGTTGGAGCCCAGCAGGCCGTAGGCGTCGTTGTAGCCGCTGCCGTTCACAGGCGCGTTCATCAGCTCGTCCAGGGTGAGAACCTTCTCGGCGCCGGCGGCGAGAAGAAGCCGCTTGGTGCGCTTGCGGGTGTGAATGTCGCAGGCGAGCACGTTTTTGGTGTAGTCCAGAATGGCCCGGGGGTTGTTGGCGAAGATGATCTCGGCCTTTGCGCCCGCACCCTCGATCACGCTGCGGTAGTACTCCACGTAGTCCACGCCGGTGAAGGTGTGCTTCTTGTAGCCGAACAGCTCACGGTAGCGCTCCTCGCTGAGCACGTCGCTCCAGGGGTTCACGCCGGAGGCATCCAGATCGTCCTCACTGATCAGATGGTTGCCCACCTCGTCGGAGGGGTAGCTGAGCATCAGCACAACCTTCTCGCAGCCTGCGGCGATGCCCTTCAGGCAGATGGCGAAACGGTTGCGGCTCATGATGGGGAAGATCACGCCCAGCGTGCCGCCGCCGAATTTCTCCTTCACATCCTGAGCGATGTTCTCCACCGAGGCGTAGTTGCCCTGGCTGCGGGCCACAACGGCCTCGGTCACGGCGATCACGTCACGGTCGCGCAGGCTGAAGCCCTCGCTGTTCGCGGCGGCCAGAACGGAGTCCACCACGATGTTGGCCAGGTCGTCGCCCTGGCGGATGATCGGGGCGCGGATGCCCCGGGATACAGTACCAACCAAACGTTCCATAAAAGCTGTCTCCTTTTGTGTTTCGTTTCAGCGCGCAGGACCGATGTCCGCACGCGGGGAAGTCCTCTTCCATTATAAGGTCCGGGCGAGGGCTTGTAAATCATTTTGGTGCAAAAAGCGGCGCGGCGGAAAAGAGGGCGGCCGGGTTTTCCACAGGGAGGGGACAAAACGGTGGAAAACCCGGAAAGAAAAAGCGCCCGCGGGGCCGGGTCGGCCTCACGGGCGCTTGCGCTGTGTTTATAAAAAGTCAGAAGAACAGGTCCTTGCCGGGGTACTTGGGCTCCATGGTGATGCGCAGGCCCAGCTTGCGCAGGGTACCCTGGTCGCCGGAGTGGAGCATCTGGGTGGAGTGCATATCGCAGTCCCGCAGCAGGGGCAGGGCGGACATGGCCTTGGCGGCCACAGGCTCGGTGGCGGCGCTCACTGCCAGACCGGTCAGCACGTCGTCCACCTTCAGCACGCTGGAGCGGCTGCCCAAGTAGTCGATCTTCAGCCGCAGAATGGGCTCCAGCACCTCGGGCCGGATCAGCATCACGGAATCCTGAATACCGGTCAGAGCCTTCAGGCTGTTCAGCACGGTGGCGCTGCAGGCGCTCATCAAATCGCTGGCCTTGCCGGTCACGATGCGGCCGTCTGGCAGCTCGATGGCGGCGGCGGGCTGTTCGGTCTGGCGCATCTTGGCCAGAGCGGGAGCCACCACGGCGCGGCTTTCGGCGTTCACGTCCAGCTGCTGCATGATGTTCTCGATCTTGTGCAGGCTGGCCTCGGTGGCCTTGCCCTGCTTCACGTCGCACAGGGCGGTGTAGTAGCGGCGGAAGATCTCCTCGGTGGCGGCCTTGCGCACCACCTCGTCATCAAAGATGGCATAGCCCGCCATGTTCACGCCCATGTCGGTGGGGCTGCGGTAGAACTCCTTGTCGCCGGTGATGCGAGCCAGGATGTTCTGCACGATGGGGAAGGCTTCCACGTCGCGGTTGTAGTTGACGGTGGTCTCGCCGTAGGCTTCCAGGTGGAAGGGGTCGATCATGTTCACGTCGTTCAGGTCGGCGGTGGCGGCCTCATAGGCCAGGTTGACCGGGTGCTTCAGAGGAATGTTCCAGATGGGGAAGGTCTCGAACTTGGCGTAGCCGGCCATCACGCCGCGCTTGTACTCGTGGTACACCTGGCTCAGGCAGGTGGCCAGCTTTCCGCTGCCGGGGCCGGGAGCGGTGACCACCACCAGAGGCTTGGTGGTTTCCACATAGGGGTTGGAGCCGTAGCCCTCGTCGCTGCAGATGTAGTCCACAGCCAGAGGATACCCTTCGATGGGGCGATGGATGTAGTTCTTCACGCCGCGGCTGGTGAGCTTCTTGGCGAAGGCGTCGGCGGCACGCTGGCCGGTGTACTGGGTGATGACCACGCTGTTCACCGCGATGTCCATGGCGGTGATGTCGTCGATCAGGCGCAGCACCTCCATGTCGTAGCTGATGCCCAGGTCGGCGCGCATCTTGGTCTTTTCAATGTCGCCTGCGCTGATGCAGAAGATGATCTCGGCCTTGTCGCGCAGCTCGTGCAGCAGACGGATCTTGCCGTTCACATCAAAGCCGGGCAGCACCCGGGCGGCGTGGTAGTCGTCGAACAGCTTGCCGCCGAACTCCAGATACAGCTTGCCCTGGAACTTTTCGATCCGGGCGAGAATGTTCTCGGTCTGCTTTTGAATATAAAGGTTGTTGTCGAATCCGATCTGCATAAATTAGCCTCCTTCTCAGCGCGTGAACGCCTGATGCGGCCGCCGGAACCCCGGCGGACCAGTCCTTGTTCTTAGGATGTCTTCAACTAAAAAATGATACCATGCACCCGCGCTGAATGCAATAAAAAGCCGCCGCCAGCGGGCAAAAAAATAGCGAAAATTTTTTTGAAAAACCGTTGACTTTACCCCGGTGGGGTGATATAATAATTTTCGTCGCGGAGGATTAGCTCAGCTGGTTAGAGTGCCTGCATCACACGCAGGAAGTCTGGGGTTCGAGTCCCTAATTCTCCACCAAAAGCTCACAGGTTATGCCTGTGGGCTTTCTTTTTGCGTTCAGCGCCCCGGCCCGTGCTTTTTGCACGGGGCCGGGGCGCTTTTTTATTCTGCTTCAAGGTCCAGCGCGGGCGCTGCGTCGGCGGCCAGGCCGCGCCGCTTGAATTCGCTGGGCGACATGCCAACTTCTTTTTTGAAGGCCTTGCTGAAGGATTGCAGGGATTCGTAGTTCAGCATGTTGGCGATCTCGGAAAGGGTCCAGCGGTCGTCCAGGATCAGCTCCTTGCTCTTGTCGATCTTCACCTGCAGAATGTACCGCTGCAGGGTCATGCCGGTCTTCTGCTTGAATACGTGGGAAATATAGGTATAGCTGAAGTGCATCTCCTGGGCCAGGGTGCGGATGTCCGGAATGGAGAAGATGTGGTCCTCGATGTATTTGATGAGGGTGTACACCGTGGTGCCCACCACCCGGGGGTTGGGCGCGTCCGCTCCCGGCTCGGTGCGCAGATTGTGTTGGGAAAAGGTGCGCCAGGTGAGGATCATGATATTTTCCAGGCAGTTGGTTAGATATTCAAAGGAATAGGGCAGCTGCTGGTTGAACTCCGCCAGCATGTTTTTCAGCACACCGCCCACCCCGTAATGGTCGCTGGAGCACTGGTTGGTGCGCAGCGATTGCAGATACATCTGCAAAACGCTCAGATATTCGAACTCGCAGTCCGGCGCGAAGTCGAAGCCCAGGTACAAAAAGCGGAACTTGTTGTCCGAGGAGGTCACGGTGTGGGTGCCCTGCTTGGGGGTGAGGATGATGTCGTTCTTCTTCACCGGGATGGTCTTGCCGTTCAGCGAAAACTCCCCGCACCCGGCAAGGATCACGCTGAGCTCGTAGCACCACTGCTGATGCACGTCGTCCACGCCCTGCTCATAGCGCAGTTCGCCGATCTGGTACAAAAGGATATTTTTGTAGCGCATGGGCGCGTCGTGGTCGGATTCCATATTGAACTGGAAAATCCGTCCGGCGGTGGTTTTGTTCAGCATCGTTGGCACCTCCTTTGGGCGGAAAAAGCTCCCGCCTACCGCTTATTATATCGGATTTTTGGCCGGAATGCCGGTTTTTGCCGCAAATGAGAGCAAGATCAATAAAAATAGCATGGTGCACAAAGGAAGATGGCGACGTTCGTACATAATGATAACAATGACGGGAAAGTGGAAAATAGGGGCCACAGGGACCGCAGATTAGGACAAGCGCGAACCGCAAACTTTTGCTATGATGTGGGTGACGAAACGAGAGGCCGGCCGAGGGGATAGCCCGGGGACCGGCCTGCCTATGGAGAGGACTGATGCCGTTGAAAACGATGCTGTATCTGCCGCTGGATGAACGCCCCTGCAACTGGCTGTTTCCCCAGATGATGACCCGCGGGGTGGCAGAGCTGGAGCTGCTCGCGCCGCCGAAGGAGCTGCTGGGCCGCAAAAAGACCCCGGCGGATCTGGAAGGGCTGTGGGCTTTTGTGGAGGAGAATTTTTCCCGCAGCAGCTGCGCGGTCCTCTCGGCGGAGATGCTGTTTTTGGGCGGGCTGCTGCCCTCCCGGCTGCACCACATGAGCGCGGCCTGGATTGCCCGTTGCATGGAGCGGCTGCGGGCGCTGAAAGAGAGCAGCCCCGAGACGCGGCTGTATCTGTTCGAGCTGATCATGCGCACTCCCCGCTACAGCAGCAGCGACGAGGAGCCGGACTACTACCAGGAATACGGCGAGCGGATCTTCCGCTACGGCTACCTGAAGGATAAGCAGGCCCGCCAGGGGCTGGATGCCCGGGAGCAGGAGGACCTGCACAGCCTGGCCAACCAGATTCCCCCCGAGCACCGTGCGGACTATGAGGCCCGCCGGAACTTCAACGCGGCCCTGCTGGAGAACGTGCTGGAGCTGGTGCAGGACGGCGTGGTGGAGCTGCTGTACATCCCGCAGGACGATTCCTGCGAGTTCGGCTACACCGCCATCGACCAGAAGCGCATCCACCAGGCCATCCGCCGCATGGGCGTGGAGGACAAGGTCTACATGCACCCCGGCGCGGACGAGGCGGGCGCGGAGCTGGTGGCCCGGGCCTGGCTGGAGCTGACCGGACACAGCCCCCGGGTATATGTGGAGTACGGCAGTCCGCTGGCGGCTCAGATCATCCCGCTGTATGAGGACCGCATCCTGGGCGCGAGCGTGGAGCAGCATCTGCTGGCCTGCGGCTGCGAGCGGTGGGACGATCCCTGGACGGCGGACCTGATCCTGGCGGTGAACGCCCCGGGACGGGTGATGCAGGAGAGCGCGGACCAGCAGGAGGCAGACGTGACCTACCAGTCCTTCCGCTGCCTGCGGGCCTTCGTGAAGCGGATCGGCCGCTTTGTGGAGGCGGGCAAGCCGGTGGCGGTGGCGGACTGCGCCTATGCCAACGGCGGCGATCTGGAATTCCTTCGCCTGATGGACAAGGCGGGCCTGCTGGAAAAGCTGGTCTCCTACAAGGGCTGGAACACCAACTGCAACACGCTGGGCACCACCCTGGCGCAGGGCGTGTTCGCATTGGCCGGGCAGGACGCGGCACAGCTGCGGCGTAATCTGCTGTATCATCTGCTGGACGACGGCCTTTACCAGGCGCTGGTACGCGCCGAGGTGCTGTGCCGGGTGCGGCAGGACGGCCTGAGCTATTTTGATCTGGGCGGCGGCGCACAGGAATATGGCGCTTACGCCGAACAGCGGCTGCTGGAGCACTGGCGTGAGCGGCTGCCGTCGAGTTTTTCGGACCTTGCTTCGGCGGGGGTTGAGATATGGTTCCCCTGGAATCGATTGTTCGAGATCGGGATAACCTGGCGTACATAACGCCATGTGAGGAGAAACGTCCACAAAGGAGGGATGCGGCAGGCACACAGGGGGAAAGGCGACTGCAAAAGCGGGAGCCTTTGGTATGGATTCATATTGAAAGGAGAAACATTTAAAATGGGTGAAATTTTAAGCATTCGGGTCATTCTGATCCTGGTAGCCTTTGCGGTATTCGTAGGCCTGATGGTGGCCAAAAAGCTGCCCACCATCCTGGCGCTGCCTCTGCTGGGCGTTCTGACCGCGGTCATCGCGGGTGTTCCCTTCATGACTCCCGCCGAGGAGGGCGGCCAGACCATCATGAACTACGTGATCGGTCAGGGCGCTTCCCGTCTGGCAGGCACCATCATTGCCACCATCTTCGGCGGCATGTTCGCAAAAGTGATTCAGAAGCAGGGCATTTCCGACGCCATCATCCGCAAGGCTGCGGAGCTGGCCGGTGACAAGCCCTACGCCATCGCCTTCGTGCTCACCGCCGCCACCGCGCTGATCTTCTCCGCCATCGGCGGCGCGGGCCCCGTTATCATGGTGTCCACCATCGTGATCCCCCTCATGCTGTCCGCTGGCATCCAGCCTGTGGTCGCAGCTGGCCTGGTGCTGTTCGGCATCAGCACCGGCGGCCTGTTCAACGTGGCCAACTACCAGTTCTATGTGGATACCATCGGCATGGATATGGCCATGATCAAGAGCGCTTCCGTGGTTCTGGGCGTTGCCAGCGTGGTTGCCATCGTGGTTTACGTGCTGCTGAACGTAAAGCGCACCGGCGGCAAGAGCTTCTGGGCCAAGCCCGCCGCAGCCGACACCAAGGAAGTGAACATCTTCGCTCTGCTGGCTCCTCTGGTGCCCATCCTGCTGGTATTCGTGTTCCAGTTCACCGCTGAGCTGAGCCTGATCATCGCCGTGATCTACACCATTCTGGTGACCAATCCCCGTCAGATCATCCAGGTTGCTTCCTCCTCTCTGGTGGAGGGCATCCAGGACGTGGCCGGTGTAACCGCTCTGATGATCGGCATCGGCATCCTGCTGAACGGCGTTTCCGCCGAGGCCACCGTGGCCCTGATGCAGCCCCTGATCGGCGCCATCATGCCCCGTTCCGCCGTGGTTTACGTGATTGCCTTCACCATCCTGTCGCCCCTGGCTCTGTACCGCGGACCTCTGAACTCCTACGGCCTGGGCTCCGGCCTGGCCAACATCATGCTGGCTGCCGGTACCATGAGCCCCGCCGCTGTTGGTAACGCGCTGCGCGCTACCGGCGTGGTTCAGGGCGTTTCCGACCCCACCAACACCCAGAACGTAATCGTGGCCGATTACGCCAAGGTGGATGTGAACGCGATCCTGAAGTCCACCCTGCCCTACACCATCTTCGTGACCTTTGTGGCTCTGGTGTACACCGGCGTGTTCTACTTCTAATCAGATCATCAGACCGACCAGTTGTTTGGGAGAAATCGGGGCGCCGGTTTCTCCCAAACGCATATCAGAAACCATTTTACAGATACAGAAAGGAAAACTATCATGGGCAATAAAGTTCGGATCGGAATCGACGTTGGCGGCACCTTCACCGATGCCGTTGTGATCGACAACAGCAGCTATGAGGTGATTGCCAAGGCCAAGATCCCCACCACTCACCACGCGGAAAAAGGCGTGGCGGAGGGCATCGTACAGGTCATCCGCAAGGTGCTGGCGGAGAATCACATCGATCCGGACGATGTGGTGTTCATCGCCCACGGCACCACCCAGGCCACCAACGCTCTGCTGGAGGGCGACGTGGCCCAGGTGGGCATCGTGGGCATGGGCACCGGCCTGGAGGGTGAGCGCGCCAAGGGTGAGACCAAGGTGGGCCGCATCGAGCTGGCTCCCGGCAAGTTTTTGAACACCGTGCACACCTATCTGGACACCGCCAAGCTCACCGATGAATCCATCGACGCCGCCATCCAGACTCTGCTGGACGGCCAGTCTCAGGTGATCGTTGCTTCCAAGTCCTACTCGGTGGACAACCCGGAGAATGAGATTCGGGTGATCCGCCGCGCGCAGGAAAAGGAGCTGATGGCCACCGGCGGCTACGAGATCTCCCAGCTGTACGGCCTGCAGGCCCGCACCCGCACCGCCGTGGTGAACGCGGCCCTGATTCCCAAGATGATGGAAGCGGCCAACATGACCGAGTCCTCGGTGAAGCAGACCGGCATCAAAAAGCCCCTGATGATCATGCGCTGCGACGGCGGCGTGATGAGCGTGGACGAGGTGCGCAAGCGCCCCATCCTGACCATGCTGTCCGGCCTGGCCGCGGGCGTTGCCGGTGCGCTGATGTATGAAAAGATCACCGACGGCATCTTCTTCGAGGTGGGCGGCACCTCCACCGACATCTCGGTCATCAAGGACGGCAAGGTAATGATCCAGAACGCCCAGGTGGGCGGCCGCAAGCTGTATCTGAATTCTCTGGACGTGCGCACCCTGGGCATCGCGGGCGGCTCCATGATCGTGGTGGAGAACGGCAAGATCACCGATGTTGGCCCCCGTTCCGCGCACATTGCCCAGAAGGAATACGAGGTGTTCACCGCGCCGGAAAACCTGAAGGACGCCAAGGTCAAGCTGGTGGCTCCCCGCCCGGAGGACCTGCCCCACTACGCGGTGGTAAGCTGCGCCGAGGGCAAGGAGTACGCGCTGACTCTGGCGGGCGCGGCCAACCTGCTGGGCTATGTGCCCGAAGGCGACTACGCCCGGGGCAACCTGGAATCTGCCCGTCTGGCCTGGGAGGCGCTGGGCCGTGAGGTGGGCATGACCGCCGAGGAAGCCTGCCGCCGCGCCATGGATATCGCCTCCGAGAAGGTGAAGGCCATCGTGGACAGCCTGATCGAGGACTACCAGCTGAACAAGCAGCTGATCCGCTTTGTGGGCGGCGGCGGTTCCGCCTGCGTGGTGCCCCCCTACCTGGGCGAGAAGATGGGCGTGCGCTGGCAGGTGGCCAAGAACGCGCCTTACATCTCCACCATCGGTGTGGCCCTGGCGCTGGTACGCGAGCAGCTGGAGCGCAACGTGAGCAACCCCACCCAGGAGGACATCAAGAAGATCCGCGCCGACATCATGGACGAGGTGGTCAAGGCGGGCGCGAACCCCGAGACCGTGGAGATCACCATTGAGATCGACGCCCAGAAGAACATTCTGCGGGCCATTGCCACCGGCGCCACCGAGCTGCGCACCAAGGACCTGAGCGAAAAGGCCAAGAGCCGCGAGGAGCTGGCCCAGATCGTGCGGGAGTCGGTGAGCGGCGGGGCCGAGATCGCCAGCGAGGCCCACACCGGCCGCTGGCACGCCTACCGGCTGGAGACCGTGAGCAGCAAGCTGTGGGGCCTTTTGAAGATGCGCAAGCCCTCGCTGCGCGTGGCGGACGACGAGGGCGTGGTGCGCCTGCAGAAGGGCGCGGGCGAGATCCTGGAGTTTGAAAAGAGCGAGATGGACGGCCGCTTTGTGCGGTTCGTCGAAGCCAACACCCGCTTCTCGGACGCGGGCGCGACCCTGCCCAAGACCTACCTGTACTTCGGGCAGAAATCCGCCGACCTGAGCGGCGTGACCAACAAGGAGCAGCTGCTGTCGCTGGCGAAGATGGAGTGCGAGACCCTGCCTGAGGACGCCTGCATCATCGCGGTGGCCGCTCATGAATGATTGGGAGCAGCTGGAACGTCTTTCCGGCGAGGCCTTTGCTCTGGTGCTGCTGCGGCAGGACCCGGTGTTCGGCCGCATCCCGCCGAAAAAATACGGCTACTACATCCGGCAGGGCATCCGGTCCGGGCAGCAGGCGGCGGAACGCTGGACCCTGCCCGGGCTTGCCCGGCGGCTGGAAGAAGACGGAGCGGAGGTGTGCCGGAGCGGGGAGACTCCGCCCATGGACATCCACTCCGAATACTGCCCGGCGGAAAACGGCCGGGCGCCGGTGATCCGCCTTTACATCCCCACGCTGGAAAAGATTTGCGCGGCGGCCCAAAGGCGGGGCATTCCGGTGACCATGGAGCAGCTGGAGCAGCTGCACCTGGCCCATGAGTTTTATCATCATCTGGAACATTGCGGCGGGGGCGACGTGAGCCTGACCAGCAAGCCGGTGGAGATCCGGCTGCTGGGGGTGATCCGCCGCACCCGGGCGGTGCGCAGCCTGCGGGAGATCGCGGCCCACACCTTTGCCCAGTCGGTGTGCGCCAGCCCCTGCCACCCCCTTGTTTGGGACTGGCTTTTGCTGAACGAGGAAGACGAGGACCAGGCGAAAGCCTTTTTGAACCTCTGCCGGCAGGCGGAGCAAAGCGTGAAAGGAGCATGAACGATGGATAGCATTTTACACCGGGGCATACCGCTGGAGGTCTATGGCCGGTATGACGTGGCCGTGATCGGCGGCGGCACCGCGGGCGCTGCCGCGGCGATTCGGGCGGCCCAGCTGGGCTGCTCCACCCTGGTGGTGGAAAAGGCCACCGCTCTGGGCGGCACGGCAGTGAACGCGCTGGTCATGCCCATGATGAACTCCAACGTGGAGCACATGGAGGTCCTGGCCCAGATCGACGAGCGGCTGCAGGCCATGGGCGTGCAGACCCACCACCGTTACAACAAGGGCATCTGGTTCGGCGGCGAGGACATGAGCTACTGCCTGGAGCAGATGCTGCTGGAAAACGGCGGCGAGATTCTGTACGACGCCTGCCTCACCGGCGTGTGCCTGGAGGACGGGCGCATCCGCTATACGGTGGTGTTTGCCGAGGGGCGGGCCATGGCCATTGTGGCCGACCACTTCGTGGACGCCAGCGGCGACGCGGTGCTGGCCCGGCTGAGCGGCGTGCCCTGCGCCAGCGGCGATGAGGAAGGCAACAACCAGTGCGTGACCATGCGCTTTGAGATGGGCGGCATCGACGTGGAACAATACCGCGCCTACTGCACTTCCATCCACGACACCTTCTGCCCCATGCAGCCCGGTGAGTTCTTTGAATCCGCCATGGTGGGCGGCAAGGGCTTTGCCCTGGAGCCTCTGTTCCAGAAGGGCGTGGAGGAGGGCGTGCTGCAGCCCATGGACCTGCGCTACTACCAGTGCTTCACCGTGCCCGGCAAGCCCGGCTGCATGAGCTTTAACTGCCCTCACATCGTGGGCGTGACCAAGAATACCTCGGCCCGGGCCCGTTCTGAGGCCTTCCAGCAGGGACGGCAGATGATCCGCCGCCTGGTGCGCTTTTTGCAGAAGTACATGCCCGGCTTCGAGCAGGCCTTCCTGCTGCGGGAGGCCTCCATGCTGGGCATCCGGGAGTCCTACCGCATCCAGGGCCAGTACCTGCTGGACGAGCAGGACTACATGAACCGGGCCCGCTTTGCGGACGGCGTGGTGAAGGGCGACTGGTACATGGACGTGCACGCCGCTGCGGGCAAGGCCGCCGACTGGAAGGAATACACCCCCGGCGAATACTACGAAATTCCCTACCGCAGCCTGGTCACCAACCAGGCCGAGAACCTGATCGTGGCGGGGCGCTGCATCTCCACCAGCTTTTTGATGCAGGCCAGCATCCGCATCCAGCCCACCCTCACCGATATGGGCCAGATCGCGGGCGAGGCCTGCGCCCTGGCCAAGCAGACCGGCACCCCGCTGGCCAAGCTGGACGGCGCGCGGCTGCGGCACTTCTAAGGAGAAACCATTATGGAGCAAACCACCATCCATATGCTGCATCACACCCACTGGGACCGGGAATGGTACCAGCCCTTTGAGGCCATGCAGATTCGCCTGCGGGACGCGCTGCGCCACGTGGTGGATCTGGTGGAGCGGGGCGTGATCGACTGCTTTTATCTGGACGGCCAGACCAGCGTGCTGGACGACTACCGCCGCATCGTGACCGACGAGGAATACCAGCGGCTGTGCGCCCTGATCCGGGCGGGAAAGATCGAGGTGGGCCCCTGGTTCGTGCTGGCGGATGAATTCCTCTGCCCGGCCGAGGCGGTCATCCAGAACCTGCGCATTGGCCGGTCCATGGCCGGGGAGCTGGGCAGCTTCTGCGGCATGGGCTACCTGCCGGACACCTTTGGCCACATCGGCTCCATGCCCATGGTGTTGCGCCAGTTCGGCATCGACAAGGCCATCATCTGGCGCGGCGCGGACCCGGAGCACTGCGAGGTGAACTGGGCCAGCGCCGACGGCTCGGCGGTGAAAACGCTGGTGCTTTCCACCCGGGACGGCTACTTCCAGGTGGGCCTGAAAAACCCAAATTACAAAGAGCATTTACAGCGGTTCGTGGAATTCCACCGCACCCAGAAAAAGGCGGGCCTGCTGGTCTACACCGACGGCGCAGATCACACGGTCTGCAGTGCGGACGGCATGGATCGGGTGCGAAGCTTTGAAGCCGAGAGCGGCGTGAAGGTGGAGCAGGTGACCATGGAGCGGCTGTGCCGATTGCTGGACGGCTGCCCCGCCGAAGAGACCATCAAAGGCGAGCTGCGGGATAATCGGAAGATCTTCGTGCTCAGCGGCACCTGGAGCACCCGCACCTATCTGAAGCGGATGAACCAGATCATCGCCGCAAGGCTGGTGCACGAGCTGGAGTTTTTGTGCGCCTGGGAGCAGAATGCCTCCCGCAGCGAGGCGCTGCGCCGTCGCCTGTGGAAGGATTTTCTGGTGAACCAGGCTCACGACAGCATCTGCGGATGCAGCGTGGACGAGGTGCACCGGGAGATGATGAGCCGCTACGCCCGCATTGCCCAGAGCATCGGCGAGCAGACCGAGAGCGTGCTGGAACGGCAATATCCCTTTGTGTACGGCGAGCCGGGGGCGAAAAACCACTGGCTCCATGTGATCAACAGCCTGCCCTATCCGGGCAGACGGCTGGTGAAGGCCCGCATCCTGCTGCCGCTGGATCAGGACAAGGGCGGCGTCGCCCTCTGGCAGGGCGAGCGGCCGGTGCCCCTGAGCCGGGCCGAGCGCCGGGTACAGGAGGAGTTCTTCCACAACAGCCTGACCCAGCCCTGGTACGAGGACATGGCGGTGTACGAGCTGGAGTTCTTTCTGGACTTCGCGGGCATGGAGGAGATCTGCCTGCGCATCGAGCCCACCGAACCCCAGACGACCGCCGTGGAACAGGGCAGTCCGGCGGAGAACCGCTTCTACCGGCTGGAGATTCGGGACGGCCAGCTCTGCGTGCTGGAGAAAAGCACCGGCACCTGGCACACCGGCCAGAACGTGTACCGCTCCAGCCTGGACGCGGGCGACACCTACAACTACTCGCCCCCGGAGCAGGATGCCTGCGCCGAGGCCCATGTAGTGGCCTGGCGGACCGAGTCCCGCCCGGGTCAGCGGACCCTGCATACCGAAAGCGTGCTGGAGCTGCCGGAGGGCCTTTCGCTGGACCGGAAGGGCCCCGCAGAGCACACGGTGACCCTGACCATCCATACCGAATACACCCTGTACGAGGAGGACCCGGTGATTCACGTGCGCACCCGGCTGGACAACCGGGCCAGGGACCACCGGCTCACCGCGGACTTCGAGGTACCTGGCTGCGAGAGCCATTGCAGCGACACCGCTTTTGACTGGGTGGAGCGCCCGGTCAACGGCCCGGTGGACCCCCAGGTGGGTCCCGGGCAGGAGGTCATCCCCGGCCAGCATCCCACCGGCACCCAGCTGGTGGCAGGGGGATTGCAGCTGGTCCATCTGGGCCTGCACGAGTATCAGGTCTGCCGCACGGAAGGCGGCGAGCGCTGCATGCTCACCCTGCTGCGCTGTGTGGGCGATCTCTCCCGGCGCGACCTGCGCAGCCGCGGCGGCGGCGCGGGCCCGGGCTATCCCACGCCGGAAGCCCAGTGCCAGGGCGAAATGGAATTTGAGTATGGCCTGATCTATGGCCGGGCCAACCATTCGCCGGTCCACCCGCTGGCGCTGCGCGCGCCGGTGTTCGCCCGCCAGAGCACGGCGGAAAGCGACGGCCGCCTGCTGCTGAGCCTTGCGGGACCGGTGCAGTTCTCCGGCCTGGAATACGAGGACGGCGCCTATCTGCTGCGGGTGTACAATCCCTTGACGGAGCCGCAGCAGGTGCAGCTGCACACCGGCTTTGCGGCCCGCATCTGCCCGGAAGACCTGGCAGCAAACCCCGCCGGAGCGGAACAGCAGGGCATGCAGACCCTTCTGACCGTGGGCGGGCGGCAGCTGGCAAGCTATCGCATCCGGCCGATCTAACGCTATCCCCATCTCTCACGTTTCCTCATAACAGAAAACGCCCGCGGGCACCGGAGGTTCCGGAGCCCGCGGGCATTTTCTTTTTCTCATATAAAGAACCACAAGCTATGCTTGTGGGCGAATCTAGCACGAGCGTCGAACAGAAAAAATGCCCGTTTTAACTAAAGGAACATCAGACAACAAAGAAGAGCGTAA
>NZ_NFID01000020.1 GCF_002161595.1 Gemmiger sp. An50 | reverse complement strand
GTGGAGATCCCCGACGAGAGCACCCCGCAGGCCAACCTGCCCGGTGAGAACACCAGCGGCAATGTGATGCCCATGGTGATCGGCGGTGCCGTGGCAGCCATCGTGGTGATCGCGGCTGTTGTGTGGGCCATCAACCGCAAGAAGAACGCGGAAGGCGAATAATTCTCCATCCCAATGAAACAGCAAGGCCGCGGCCAGGACAAAGCTCCTGGCCGCGGCTTTTTGCGCTGCTTTCGGGAAGCTTCCAGCGGCGGGAAACAAAAAAATTGCCCAAAACACGGGCGGCACCGCATAATTCCGGGTGGTGGAGCGCGCCGGAAAAATTTTTGTGAGATGAACCAAAAAGCACAGCCAATCCTTGGTGGATTGGCGAGCATTTTTGGAAAATATCACAGAAATTTTGGGCGCGAAACGCCGCCTGAGCCGTTAGGCGTGAATTGTGCGGTGTTGCCCAAGGCAAAAAACACTTGACCTTCCACCCGGTAGAGGGTATATGTTATAGCAAAGCAGGCGGTGCGCTGCGGCTCGATGGGGCGCGGCGCACGCAAAACAGCCGGGGCCGTTTGGCTCGGCGGGGAGGGAAGGCCCATGCAGATCAAACAGGTGGAGCTTCTGGTGGGAATGAGCCAGAAGAACATCCGCTTTTATGAAAAGGAGGGCCTGCTCTGTCCGCGCCGGGAAGCGGGCAACGGTTACCGCAGTTACACCGATGAGGACGTGGACCGGCTGCGGCGCATCAAGCTTTTGCGCAAGCTGGACGTGCCGCTCAGCGAGATCGCCGTGATGCTGGAGGGCCGTCTGACCCTGGCCCAGGGCATGCGCCGCCATCTGGTGACGCTGGAGAACCGGCGCAAAAACCTGGACACCGCCCAGGCGCTGTGCGCCGAGCTGGCAAAGGAGCCGGGCCTACTGGCGGAGCTGGACGCGGCCAAACGGCTGGACGAGATGGCCCGGCTGGAGGAAACGGGGGTGCGCTTTGTGGATGTGAACGAACGGGGCAAGAAAAACGCTTCCGGGGCGCCTGGCTTGCGGCGGGCATCTTCGTGGCTCTGATGCTGGTGATCGAGGCCTTTCTGGCCTGGGCGCTGAGCACCGAGCCCGCGCCGCTGGGCATCGCGGTGCTGCTGCTGAGCATCCCGCTGGTGTTTCTGGTGGGGGCGCTGCTGGCGCTGCGGCAGCGCATTCGGGAAATCAAAGGAGGAGAAATTGATGATTATCGTAACGATTGACCACATTCCCGGCCGAAATTACGAGGTGCTGGGCGTTGTGAAGGGCAACGTGGTGCAGAGCAAGAACTTCGGCAAGGACTTCATGAGCGCCATGAAGGGCCTGGTGGGCGGCGAGATCGCCGACTACACCGAGATGCTGGCCGAGGCCCGGCAGATCGCCACCGGCCGTATGGTGAAGGAAGCCGAGGCAATGGGGGCGGACGCGGTGCTGAATCTGCGCTACGCCTCCTCCAGCGTGATGCAGAGCGCCGCCGAGTGCATCGCCTACGGCACCGCCGTGCGCTTTGTGGACTGAGAGGGGGGAGAGAAAGCATGATTTCCAATGCCTTGATCGTTTCCGTTGGAATTTCGCTGGTGTGCACTCTGATTTTGCCGTTTCTGCTGCTGGTGGTGCTGCTCATTACCCGCAAGCTGAATCCGCTGCCGCTGCTGGCGGGTTTTCTGAGCTTTTTTATCAGCCAGATTCTGCTGCGCATTCCGCTGCTGCAGGTGCTCGGTACACAAAGCTGGTTTGCGGCCTTTGCGGCGCACACCGTGGTGTACGTGATCGTAGTGGGCGGCCTTTCCGCCGGTCTTTTTGAGGAGACCGCCCGGCTGGTGGGGGCGAAGCTGCTGAAAAAGCACCGCACCTACAAGGATATGATCAGCTTCGGTCTGGGCCACGGCCTGTGCGAGGTGATCCTGCTCATTGGTCTGGGTCAGCTGAACAACCTGCTGTTCTGCCTGATGGTCCGGGACCCCCAGCTGGCCGCTTCGCTGGGCGTGGGCAATGACCTTTTGCAGGCCGTCACCCAGCAGCTGGCCGCTGCCAGCCCGCTCATGGTCTATCTGGGCCTGCTGGAGCGGGTGAGCGCGGTGATGTACCACGTGTTCGCCACCTGTCTGGTGTTCCTGGCGGTGAAGCGCCGCCGCCCGGTGCTGTATCTGGCGGCCATCCTGGCCCACACCGCCTTCAACGCCGGGGTTTCCCTACTGCTGATGGGCCTGTCCTATGTGGTGAACACCACCGTTGCGTCGGTGCTCACCGAGCTGGCTTTGCTGGCCGCTGGCCTTGCCTGCACCGCCTTTACCCTCAGTCAGAGGAGCCGCTTCGACGCGCCGGAAACGTTTGCACAAATGTCCAAGAACGAAAGTTAAAAGTAATACTTTTGAAGCTGCGAAAAACCCCGCGAACCCGCATTGCAGGCCGGTTTGCGGGGTTTTTGCATTGTCTTAACAGACAAAATGATCGTGCAAATGGAAAGGGCCGTCGTGAATCTTGCCGAAGATGCGCCGGGCGCGGGGAAAAGTGTTGAAATCGTGAAAAAGAACGGCTACAATGGGTAACGTACTCAAAGAAACGAGCTTGCGGGAGCAGGCGGCCCGGCCGCCTGCTCGCGCCGTTTCCGGGAATGGAACGACTCAACAACTTTGTAAGGGGGACTTTTCACATGAAAAAGATTCTGAGCCTTGCGCTGGCCGCTGTGATGGCCGTAAGCCTGGCCGCCTGCGGCGGCAGCACCGCTTCCGGCAGCACTGCTTCCACCGCCGCCTCCGGCAGCACTGCCGCTTCCGCCGAGACCACCGGCGCCGGCATTGCCAAGGAAGACATCAAGGTGGGCGTTGTGCACCTGTCCGACCCCGCTGAGGGCACCGGCTACAGCTACACCCACGAGCAGGGCATCCAGGGCATGATGAAGAACATCGGCCTGTCTGAGGACCAGCTGGTGGAGAAGATCAACGTGTCCGATACCGACGCTGCCGCTGTGCAGAACGCTCTGACCGAGCTGGTGGAGGAAGGCTGCAACATCATCTTCGCCACCTCCTGGGGCTACATGGACACCTGTGAGGCCATGGCCGAGGAATATCCCGAGATCATCTTCAGCCACGGCACCGGTTACAAGTCCAACGGCACCAACTTCAACAACTACTTCGGCCGCATCTACCAGGCCCGTTACCTGAGCGGCATCGCCGCCGGCCTGAAGACCGAGTCCAATAAGATCGGCTACGTGGCCGCCATGGGCAAGGACAACGGCGAGGTTACCAGCGGCATCAACGCCTTCGCTATGGGCGTTGCCAGCGTGAACCCGGATGCTCAGGTTTACGTGAAGGTGACCAACAGCTGGTTCGATCCCGAAGGCGAGAAGCAGGCCGCCGAGGCTCTGATCGCTTCCGGCTGCGACGTGATCGGTCAGCACTGCGACACCGCCGGTCCCCAGCTGGCTGCTGAGGAGCACGGTGTCTGGGGCGTTGGCTACAACAGCGATATGAGCAAGGATGCTCCCGTTGCCACCCTGACCAGCGTAATGTGGGACTGGAGCGTTTACTACACCCAGGCCGTGCAGAACGTGATCGACGGCACCTGGGTTGCCGGCGAGAAGGTTGACAACTACTTCGGCGACATGGCCGACGGCCTGGTGACCCTGGCTCCCCTGAGCGAGGATCTGATCGCTGAGGGCACCGCTGAGAAGATCGACGAGGCCAAGGCCAAGATCGTTTCCGGCGAGTGGGACGTATTCGACGGCAAGACCGAGATCAAGGACAACGAGGGCAACACCCACACCCTGGAGGGCGCTGACTACGGCACCTGCAACTGGTATGTGGAGAACGTGCACGAGCAGGCCTGATCAAGTCTGTCGAAGTCTCGACAGACTTCTGAGGGACACCAGCCGCACGACCCGCGCGCGGCGCGGGTGATGCTTGCTGGTTTCCCCCAAGAGCCTTCGCACGCAAAACAATTCGTGCGATTTGCCTTGCAAACCGGCTCGATGCCTTGTACAGTCCGCTGGACTGTACATCGCAAAGCGACCGGCATCCCTTTTCCGGCGAAAAAAGACACGATTTTGCGCACTACGCACACAAAATCGAATCTTTTTTCTGTCAAGGAGTCAGGATTTCCGGTACATGCCCGGGAATCCTGACGCGATTTTAAATCGCTGCGCCGGCAACAAAATTTAATGGCAGGCGAAAGGGCGGTCCTGATGACCGCCCTTTTTTCCGGTATATGGGGCCGCGGCCCCGCACACAACCATAAACGCAAGGAGGAGGAACCTCATGGGCGAACAGAAATGCGCCATCCGCTGCAGCGGCATTACCAAGCGGTTCGGCAGCGTGGTTGCCAACGACGGCATCGAGCTGGACGTACAGTACGGCGAGATCCTGGCCCTGCTGGGCGAGAACGGCAGCGGCAAAACTACCCTGATGAATATGATCTCCGGCATCTACCACCCGGACGACGGCCAGATCTTTGTGGCAGAGCAGCCGGTGAGCATCAGCTCCCCGGTGGACGCCCAGAACCTGGGCATCGGCATGATCCACCAGCACTTCAAGCTGGTGGAGGTGTTCACCGCCATGGAGAACATCGTGCTGGGCACCCCCGGCAAGCTGCCCGGCAAAAAGGCCCTGAAGGCCCAGGTCAAGGAGCTGTGCGCCAACTACGGCCTGGAGATCGACCCGGAGAAGCCGGTGTACGAGATGAGCGTTTCGGAAAAGCAGACCGTTGAAATTCTGAAGGTGCTGTACCGGGGCGCGAAGATCCTGATTCTGGACGAGCCCACCGCCGTGCTGACTCCCCAGGAGACCGACAAGCTGTTCGCCATCCTGCGGCAGATGAAGGCCAAGGGCTGCGCCATCATCATCATCACCCACAAGCTGAACGAGGTGCTTGCCATCAGCGACCGGGTAACCATCCTGCGCAAGGGCAAGAGCGTGGGCAGCGTGGCCACCGCCGGTGTGGACGCCGCCAAGCTCACCGAGCTGATGGTGGGCCACGCGGTGAGCCTGTCCATCCGCCGCCCCGAACCCAAGGACGTGCACACCATCCTGAAGGTGGTGGACCTGACCGTGGACAAGCCCGACGGCAGCAAGGGTCTGGACGACGTGAGCTTCCACATCCATTCCGGTGAGATTCTGGGCGTGGCCGGTGTGGCCGGCAGCGGCCAGAAGGAGCTGTGCGAGGCCATCGCGGGCCTGATCCCCGCCAAGAAGGGCGCAGTTCTTTATAAAAAGGAAAACATTCTGGGCAAGAGCCCCGAGGCCATCATCGACCTGGGCATCTCCATGAGCTTCGTGCCCGAGGACCGTCTGGGCATGGGCCTGGTGGCCAGCATGGGCATGACCGACAACATGCTGCTCAAGAGCTACCGGGCGGGCAAGGGTCCCTTCGTGGACCGCGCCCCCGCCAAGGCGCTGGCAAAAAAGCTGGTGGAGAAGCTCTCCATCGTGACCCCCGGCATCGAGACCCCGGTTCGTCTGATGAGCGGCGGCAACGTGCAGAAGGTGCTGCTGGGCCGCGAGATCGAATCCAACCCGAACCTGCTGATCACCGCCTACCCGGTGCGCGGTCTGGACATCAACTCCAGCTACGTGATCTATGATCTGCTGAACCAGCAGAAGGAGAAGGGCGTGGCCGTGATGTTCATCGGCGAGGACCTGGACGTGCTGCTGGAGCTGTGCGACCGGATTCTGGTGCTGTGCCATGGCCGCATCACCGGTCTGGTGGACGCCAAGACCGTGACCAAAGAGCAGATCGGCCTGATGATGACCGGCGAGATGACCGAGGAAGAGAAGCAGAAGGAGGCGCAGGAGGCATGACCGGTACCGTGAAAACAACAAAAGAGCCGCTGTTCCATGTGGTGAAGCATGCCGAGCGCACCGGCCGCCAGATGATCGGCTTCCGGCTGCTGGCGGTGGCCCTGAGCATCGTGGCGGGCGGTTTGTTCATCCTGGCCATCGGCCACAACCCCATCGCCGTGTACGGCACCATTCTGGAGGGCGCGTTCCGCAGCAAGATCGCCATCCAGTCCACCGTGAAGTTCGCCATCCCCCTGTGCATCTGCGCACTGGGCGTGACGCTGGCCTTTAAAATGAAGTTCTGGAACATCGGCGGCGAGGGCCAGCTGATCATGGGCGCGGTGTTCGCCAGCTACTTCGCCCTCAACTTCCCCCACTGGAACCACTGGGTGCTGATTCTGGTGATGCTGGTGGCGGGCGCGCTGGGCGGCGGCCTGTGGGGCCTGCTGGCCGCGGCCTTCAAGGTGAAGTGGGGCACCAACGAGACCCTGCTCACCCTGATGCTCAACTACATTGCGCTGCATCTGGTGTCTTATCTGCAGGCCGGCCCCTGGCGCGACCCGGAGGCCAACGGCTTCTCCAAGATCGCCCGGTTCGACAAGAACGCCGGTCTTGACAAGGTGCTGGGCGTGCACTTCGGCTGGATCATCATGCTGGTGCTGGTGGCACTGGTGTGGATCTACTTAAAGCGCAGCAAGCAGGGCTACGAGATCAGCGTGGTGGGCGAAAGCCAGGACACCGCGCGCTATGCGGGCATCCACGTGAAAAAGGTGGTGCTGCGCACCATGTTCCTGTCCGGCGCCATCGCGGGCATCGCGGGAGTGTGCCAGGCGGCGGGCAGCGATATGACTCTGTCCATGGGCGTGGCCGGCGGCGTTGGCTTCACCGCCATCATCGTGGCCTGGCTGTGCCAGCTGAACCCGGGCATGATCCTGGTGGTTTCGCTGCTGTTCAGCATTCTGGAAAAGGGCTCCAGCGTGGTGCAGTCCACCTACGGCCTTTCCTCCGACTGCGCGGACGTGCTGCAGGGCATCATTCTGTTCTTCATTCTGGGCAGTGAATTCTTTGTGCGGTACGCCTTTGTGGGCCGCGGCAAGAAAGGGGGCGCCAAATAATGGACCTGTTCATTAAATTCCTGGTGGCCGCCATCGGCGCGGGCACCCCGCTGCTGTTCGGCACCGTGGGCGAGATTCTGAACGAGAAGGTGGGTCACCTGAACCTGGGCGTGGAAGGCATGATGGCCATCGGCGCCTGCGCGGGCTTCATGGGCGGCTACCTGAGCGATAATTTCCTGGTGGCGCTGGTCTGCGCCTTCCTGGCGGGCCTGCTGGCCGCGCTCATTTACGCGGTGCTCACCGTCACCTTCATGGCCAACCAGAACGTGGCCGGCCTGACCATGACCATCTTCGGCGTGGGTATCTCCAACTTCATCGGCGTGTACATGATCGGCACCTCCGAGGGCGGCACCCTGAAGCTGCCCGAGACCGTGACCGCCCAGATGCGCAGCATCCACATCCCGGTGCTCAGCGACCTGCCGGTGGTGGGCGAGCTGCTGTTCAGCTACAACCCCTTCGTCTACCTGGGCATTGTGGTGGCGGCGGTGACCGGCTGGTACCTCTACCGCACCAAGACCGGCCTGAACGTGCAGGCCATCGGCGAGAACCCCGGCGCGGCGGACGCGGCCTCCATCCAGGTGACCAAGTGGAAGTATTTTAACATTCTGCTGGGCGGCGGCATCTGCGGCATCGGCGGCGCCTACTGCGGCATGATCATCAACGGCGGCGTGTGGATCTCCAACAGCGTGAACGGCCTGGGCTGGATCGCGGTGGCGCTGGTCATCTTCGCCGCCTGGAAGCCTCACATGGCCATTCTGGGCAGCTTCGTATTCGGTGCGCTGCGCGTGCTGAAATACTACAAGGTGGGCTTCATGGTGAACCTGCCCGACGCCTTCTTCGACATGCTGCCCTTCCTGATCACCGCGCTGGTGCTCATCATCACCAGCATGCGGGGCAGCAAGGGCGCGCACATCCCGGCGTTCCTGGGCAACAACTACTTCCGCGAGGAGCGGTAAGCGGCTGCCCGCCGGCATAACATCACACGGCCCCGGTCTTCTGTTTTTGCAGAGGACCGGGGCCGTTTTGGCATTGCGGGGGCGGAAAAGGGGCCGAAACAGGCGAAATTGCGGGAAAAATTCGTGAAAAATTAACAAAATCAGCGCCCCGGATCGGTAAAACATCCGGGGCTTTTGTGTTATAATGGTAATACTGAACGTTGTTTACCAGAGCACCACGATACAAAAAACCAGCGCCCCGCGCGGGCCGTAAGGGGGAAACGAGGATGAGCGAAGTAACGGCGGCCGAGATGAAACGGCTGGAACAACAGGCGGACGCGGCGGGCCTTTCCTACCGGCAGATGATGGAGAACGCGGGTGAGGCAGCGGCAGCGCTTGCCCTGCGCACCTGGCCCGGGTCGAAGCGCGCGGCGGTGTTCTGCGGCAAGGGCAACAACGGCGGCGACGGCTTCGTGGCCGCCCGCCATCTGGCGAACGCGGGCCTGGCGGTGCGTCTTTATCTGGTAGAGGGCGAGCCGGTGACCACCGACGCCATTTACAACTGCGGCCTTGCGCGCGAAATGGGCCTGCCGGTGCTGGCGGCGGATGCGCTGGACGAGCCGGAGCAGGCGGACTTTCTGCAAAGCGCGGACGTCATTCTGGACGGCGTGTACGGCACCGGCTTCCACGGGACTTTGCGCCCGGAGGGGCTGGCCGCAGCCCGGCGGATGAACGATGCGCCCGGCAAGGTGCTGGCGCTGGACCTGCCCAGCGGCCTGGAGGCGGACAGCGGAAACGCCGCCGAGGGCGTGGTGCAGGCGGATCTGACCGTGACCTTCCACGCGGCAAAGCCCTGCCACCGGCTGGCGGCAGCCCGGTGCGGCCGGGTGGAAGTGGCGGACATCGGCATCGGAACAGCTCTGAATCTGTAAGGAGGCGGCAGCCATGAAACGAGTGCTCATCACCGGCGCGGGCGGCTTTGTGGGCGGCCGTCTGGCGGCATATTACCGGGACCGGTGGGATATCACCCCGCTGGACCACAAACAGCTGGACCTCACCGACAGCCAGGCGGTGCACGCGGCGTTGCAGGCCGCAGCGCCCGAGCTGGTCATCCACACCGCAGCCCTGGCGGACACCGGATACTGCGAGAGCCATCCATTGGAAAGCTTCGAGGTGAACTTGCAGGCTCCGGCGGCGCTGGCGAAGGAATGCGCGGCGCTGGGGGCAAAGCTGGTGTTTTTCAGCTCGGACCAGGTGTATAACGGCACCCGGAAGCTGGGCCCCCTGCCTGAGGACGCACCCCTGGACCCGGTGAACGTGTACGGCCGCCACAAGTGGGAGGCCGAGCAGCGGGTGCTGGAGACCTGCCCCGAGGCGGTCTGCCTGCGGGCCAGCTGGATGTATGATTTTGACCGGCCGGGGCTGAAAAGCAGCACCGGCTTCTGGGGCATTCTGCGGCGGGCCGCCGCGGGCAAGATGCCCCTTTCCATGGCTCTGCGGGAGTACCGGGGCATCACCTGGGTGCAGCCGGTGGTAAAGGCTATGGAGCAGATGGCCGCCCTGCCCGGCGGGGTGTACAACATGGGGGCGGAGAACCCCCTGAACACCTACGCCACCGCCCTGGAGTGCCTGGGGCTGCTGGGCGCGGGGGAGGACGTGCTGGCCCTGGTGCGGCCGGACACGGACCGGTGGCCGGAATTTGAACGGAATCTGAGTATGGACACCAGCCGCCTGAAAGCGGGCTGCGGGGTGGACCTTGGCGATACGGTGGGCAGCTTTGCGGCCTGCCTGCGCGCCTTTGAGGAACAAGAAGAGGAGGCAATGTGAAATGATCCATGTGGCAGCGGTGATTCTGACCGACGAGGCGGGAAAGATCCTGATCTGTAAGCGGGGCGAGGGCGGCAGCTGCGCCTTTTTGTGGGAATTCCCCGGCGGCAAGGTGGAGGAGGGCGAAAGCGCCGAGCAGGCCGCGGTGCGGGAATGCAAGGAGGAGCTGGGGCTGGACATCACCCTGGGGCCCGCCTATGCCTCGCTGGACTACTCCTACCCGGATAAGGACATCCACTTTACCTTCTTCAACGGCCGGGTGACCGGCGGCGAGATGGAGGTGCGGGTGCACGAGGAGGCCTGCTGGGTGGCCCCCGCCGAGATGAAGGACTACAACTTCTGCCCGGCGGATGTGGCGCTGGTGGAGCGTCTGGCCTGGGAGCGGCAGATCGAGCTGCCGGTGATGCCCGCCATGGCGGCCAGCCTGATCGGCGCGCTGAACGAGCAGGGCTTTGAGGCCTGGGCGGTGGGCGGCTGCGTGCGCGACAGCCTGCTGGGCAAGGACCCCAAGGACTGGGATCTGTGCACCAGCGCCCGGCCGGACCAGGTGAAGGAGTGCTTCGCCGGTACTTATAAGGTATTGGAGACCGGCATCCAGCACGGCACCGTGACCGTGCTGGCGGGCACCGAGACCTACGAGATCACCACCTACCGGGCGGAAGGCGACTATGAGGACCACCGCCACCCCGAGGAAGTCACCTTTGTAAACAGTCTGGAGGAGGACCTGGCCCGCCGGGACTTCACCATCAACGCCATGGCCATGGGGCCGGACGGCACCGTCATCGACCCCTTCGGCGGTCAGGGCGATTTGAAGAACGGCGTGCTGCGCTGCGTGGGCGATCCGGCCCAGCGCTTTGGCGAGGACGCACTGCGCATCCTGCGGCTGCTGCGGTTTGCCTCGGTGCTGGGCTTCGACATTGAGGAGGAGACCCTGGCCGCGGCCCACGCCAAAAAGTCGCTGCTGCGCTGGGTGAGCGGCGAGCGGATGGCCCGGGAGATGACCCAGCTGCTCTGCGGCAAGGCGGCCCACCGGGTGGCGGCGGAAAACGGCGAGGTTCTGGCCTACGTGATGCCGGAGATCGAGCCGGCCCTCACCTTCACCCAGAAGCGGGGCGGCGCCGAGCAGAACCTGTGGCAGCACGCGGCCGACACCCTGGCCTACGCGCCGGACATTCCGGAGGTGCGCTGGGCCATGCTGCTGCGGGACATCGGCAAGCCCTGGTGCCGCGAGACCCTGAAGGAGGGCGACAGCACTTTTGAGGGCCACGCCGAGGTGAGCGCCCAACTGGCCGACTGCATCATGCGCCGGTTGAAGGTGGACCGGAACAGCCGGGAGACCGTGTGCCAGCTGATCCGGTTCCACGGCATCCGTCCCGCCACCGGCGACGTGAGCGTGCGCCGCTGGCTGAATCTGCTGGGCCCCCGTCAGGTGAACAGCCTGGTGCACATCTGGTGGGCGGACGTTTCCTCTCACCACGCCAAGGGCGAAAATCTGAAGGCCTTTGAAAAGACCCTGGCGGATACCATCAAGAACGCGGGCTGCTACGCCACCGACCAGCTGGCCGTCACCGGCGGCAACCTGCTCACCGCAGGGCTGGCCAAGCCCGGCCCCAGCATGAGCAACATGCTGGACTGGCTGCTTCACGAGGTGGTGGAGGGCCGGGTGGAGAACACCCGCGAGGCCCTGCTGGCCAAAGCCCGGGAGTGGCAGGAATAAGTTTTTTCATAGCGAAGCACCGGCAGGCCCTGCGGCCTGCCAGTTTTCTGCATTTTCTCCAAAGAATTGCCAAAACCGGTTGACAATTTCCTTTTAATGCAATAGGATAAACACAAACAGACGGATTCTGGCAAAGGAGGCGGCAGAGATGCAAAAAAACAAGGTGGCGGCTTTTCTCAAGGCCTACGCGGTGGTAAATGCGGTGTGCGGCGTGCTGCTGGTGCTGTTCGTGATGATCGCGCTGAGCCCGTTTCTTTCGGTGCTGGTCTTTTTCTCCACGGCGCTGGCCAGCGGGCTGATCTATGCAGTGGGCGAGATCGTGGACCTGCTGGAGGAGATCCGGTGGAACACCCGGCCCAAGGAACCGCCCGCACCGGTGCCCGAGCCGCAGCCGGAGCCGGAACAGCTGCCCGCTGCCCCGGCCCAGCCGGAGCCGGAACCCGAGCCCGAACCCGAACCGGAGCTGCCGCCCACCGATGCCTTCAGCAGCGAGGATAAGCAAGCGCTGCTGGCACTGTGCGGCCTACCCACCGCCCGCGGGATGCTGGACCAGGCGCGGGCCCTCTGCGCCGGAAAGCAAAAGCTGGTGGGGCAGGAGGAGTTCTTCCGGCGGCTGGAGCAGCTGGCGGCGCTGGAGGAGGACCACGGCAACATGAGCGTGGGCGCCTGCAAGGAGCTGGAAGCCTGGCTTTCCGGCCTGCGGGAGACCTGCTGAGCGGAAGGGAAAACGTCCCGCTGCACATAAAAAACGAGCGAGAACGCCCGGCCCCGGAACAAAAACCGGGGCCGGGTCTTTGATTTGTTGCACAAAATCGCAAAAATCGGCAAAAAAGCGCCCCGGGATGGGGCGGGGGGGTATTGTGCGGGGAGCGAAATGCGGCTATACTAGTCAATGCTGCCGCCCGGCGCAGGTATTTGCGGGCGGCGGGATGGGGAAGGAGAGAGTTATTTTATGATGCACGAGCTGCTGCATGCCCTGGAGCATGCCTTTGAAGACAGCATTCCCATGCTGCCCTTTTTGTATCTTGCATATCTGTTGATTGAATACATCGAGCGGTTCCACGGCAGCCGCATTGAAAAAGCCCTGGAGGGCGGCGGACACTGGGGCTTTGTGCCCGGCGCGGTGCTGGGCTGTGTGCCCCAGTGCGGCTTTTCCGCCATGGCCGCCAACTTCTACGGCAGCCGGGTCATCAGCCTGGGCACCCTGCTGGCGGTGTTCCTGGCCACCAGCGACGAGGCCATCCCCATGCTGCTGGCCGTGCCGGACCAGTGGCCCCGGCTGGCGCTGCTCATCGCCGTGAAGATCGGCGTGGCGCTGCTGGCGGGCCTGGTGCTGGACGTGCTGCTGGTGCGTTTCCTGCCTCGCTCGCTGCGGGGCGGCTACACCGGTCACGCCGACGAAGTGGACTGCCACGAGCATCACGCCGAGCGCCAGAGCATTTTTATCTCGGCGCTGTGGCATACCTTCATTATTTTTCTGTATATCCTGGGCTTCAGCTTTGCCATCGGCTTCGTGATGGAGCTGGTGGGCGAGGAGGTCTTCACCACTTTCCTGGCGAACCTGGGCGTGTTCCAGCCCATCTTCGCGGCCCTCATCGGCCTGGTGCCCAACTGCGCGGCCAGCGTGCTGCTGACCCAGCTGTATCTGGGCGGCTCCATCAGCTTCGGCGCGGCGGTGGCGGGTTTGTGCAGCGGCGCGGGCGTGGGCCTGGTGGTGCTGTGCCAGGCCAACAAAAGCTGGAAGCAGAACCTGTTCATCATCGGTTTGCTCTGGGGCGCGGGCGCGGTGACCGGCATGGCGCTGCAGCTGCTGGGCGTTTAAGAGATTTTGCAAAATCCCTCGGACTTTGTGTGGTCCGGGGGATTTTTTGCTGCTTTACAACTGCATGGAAACAAACCAGTTTGCCCCCCGCTTTGGGCGTTTTTATTGTTTAATTTGCACAATCGCGTATTTTGCCCGCTGCCGATTGTTCCGGCCCGGCGGCTGCGCTATAATGAGGCTAGAACCGACCGGAATTTTTCCAACAGGAAGGAGAGTATTTCATATGATTATCAAGAATGGTCATATTTTCACCGATCAGGGCCGCTTCATGCAGGCCGACATCAAGCTGGAGGGCGACCGCATCGTGGAGATCGCCCCCGCCGGTACTCTGGAGGGCGACGAGGTCATCGACGCCACCGGTAAGTACGTTACCCCCGGCTTTGTGGACATCCACATCCACGGCGCTGCCGGCAGCGATTTCTGCGACGCCACCACCGAGGACGTGGTGAAGATCAGCCGCTACGAGGGCAGCCAGGGCGTTACCACCTTCCTGGGCACCACCATGGCCTTCGACGAGGAGATCCTCACCAATGTGTTCGAGGCTGCCAAGCCCCGCTTCTACCAGGACGGCGAGGGCGCCGTGCTGCGCGGCGTGAACATGGAAGGCCCCTTCTTCAACAAGGCCAAGAAGGGCGCTCAGGCCGAGAAGTACATCATCGACCCCGATTTCGATATGTTCCAGCGCCTGTATGAGAAGTCCGGCAAGAACATCCGTCTGGTGGACGTTTCCCCCGAGCTGCCCGGCGCGCTGTACTTCATCCGCAAGGCCAGCAAGATGTGCACCGTGTCCATTGCCCACACCTGCGCCACCTACGAGGAGGCCAAGGCCGGCTTCGCCGCGGGCGCTACCCACACCACCCACCTGTTCAACGCCATGCCCGCCTTCACCCACCGCGCTCCCGGCGTTGTGGGCGCGGCTGCCGATGATGCCGCTCATGTGGAGATCATCAGCGACGGCATCCACCTGCATCCCGCTGTGGTGCGCGCCGTCTTCGCCATGTTCGGCAACGACCGCGTCTGCCTGATCAGCGACAGCATGCGTGCCGCCGGCATGCCCAACGGCGAGTACAGCCTGGGCGGCCAGAAGGTATTCATGAACGACGGCAAGGCCACCCTGGAGGATGGCACCATCGCGGGCAGCGCTACCTGCCTGGCCGAGTGCTTCCGCCGCGCCGTGAAGTTCGGCGTGCCCCTGGAGACCGCTCTGAAGGCCGCCACCATCAACCCCGCCAAGGCCGTCAACCTGTTTGACGAGGTGGGCAGCATCACCACCGGCAAGCGCGCCGACGTGCTGATCCTGAACAAGGAGACCCTGCAGCCCGAGACCATCTTCATCGGCGGCGTAAAGCAGTAATTTTTGCAAACACGAAGGCCCGGTCCTCATTGGGGACCGGGCCTTTTTGCTGTTATAAAAAGAAAACCGCCCTTTGCGCAAAGGGCGGTTTTGTCTTGTTCAAAAGCTGGGCGGGGTGACGGCGAACACGGCCCGGAACTCCTCGTCGGAATCGTTCACCCACCGGTGGGGTGTGGCGGGCGGAATCTGCACCGAGTCTCCGGCGGCCAGCCGGTATACGCTGCCCCGCAGATGAAGGTCCACCTGGCCGCTGATCACATAGGCCACCTCCTCGCCGGTGTGTTCCCGGTCGATGTCCGAAGAGGCGGTGTGGGCGGGGATCTCCATCAGGCAGAACTCGATGGCGCAGTCCGCGGTGGGGGTGAGCAGCTTGTACAGAACCTCCTCGCCGGGATGGCCGATGATCCGGTTCTCGCCCCGGCGCACGATCAGCCGCTCGGCGGGGGGCTCCTCCTTGAAAAAGCGGAACAGAGGTACCCGCAGCGCCTGGGCGATGTTCTTTAAGGTATTGATGGAGGGGTTCACCGCGCCGTTTTCGATCTGGCTCAGCATCGAGGCACTCAGCTCCACCCGGGCGGCCAGCTCCCGCAGGCTCAGCCCGCTCTGCTTGCGGAACTGCTGCACCTTCAGGCCAATATTCAGCTCTTCGTCCATGCTGGATTCCCCTCCGTTCTGATGGTAACAGAACTGATTATACCACAAACCCGCCCGGGGGAAAAGCCGGCAAAAATTCCAGGCCGGAACTGTTGCCAAGTATACTTGGCGGTACTATAATAAAGGCATGCAAAGTAAACTTGGCAAACTTGTTGGGAGGGACGCAGCATGAACAAGGACGAAATTTTAGCGAAAAGCCGTGCGGAAAATAAAAACCAGGACGTATACGCATTGGAGGTCCTGAAAAAGGCGAGCAAAAACGCGGTCGTGGTTCAGATGGCGCTGGCGGCGGTCTTTTTTGTGGCCCAGCTCCTTGCCGGGGAGGGCATCAACTGGGGGCTGTGGGCAATCGTGTACAGCGGGAACATGACGGTCTGCTGGGTGAAATATCGGGAGCTTCGCCGCAGCCGCGAGCTGATGCTGGCGGCCGCCTATACCCTGCTGGTGGCGGTCATGTCCGGGTATCACCTCTATCAGCTGCTGGCAGTGTCCGTGCAGGGGTAAGGCGGTGGCAGGAATGGAGGATAAGCTGGTACTGAAAAACCGCCTGAAAGAAGCCCGCGCTGAGTTGAAACTGTCCCAAAGCCAGCTGGCGGAGATGGTGGGCGTGTCCCGGAACACCATCAGCTCCATTGAGACCGGTCAGTTCAACCCCACCGCAAAGCTGGCGCTGGTGCTCTGCATCGCGCTGGACAAAAAGTTCGAGGAGCTGTTTTACTTTTAAAACCAAAATCAAAAAGGGCGCTGCTTGCAAGCAGTGCCCTTTTTGTTGAATCAGTTCACGGAAAAGCGGCTCAGTCCAGAACGGTGGCCAGGTACTGGTCCCAGATTTCGGCGGGCACCAGACGGCCGCCGGTGGCCCAGGCGATCTGCACACTGTTGTTCAGCACCTGTTCGGTCAGGTCATGGGCGGCGCAGTAATCCCGGCTGCCGGGCAAAGTCAGCAGGCCCCGGGGACCCGCGAAGGCCGCGCAGCTGGAGGGCTCGATCCGCTTGCCCTCGCTGGAATCCAGCAGGCGCAGGTAGTCGTAGAGCTTGGCGTCCGATACCGTGAAGTCGCCGCTGACCAGATTGCTCAGGACGCGGGTCACGAAGCTGGAGGGGCTGGCACAGGCCAGACCGTCGGCGTGGGTGCGGCCGGAAAGACCGAAGTGGCGCACATTGGCCTTCTCATACTGCTTGGTGGCGATGCCCAGCAGCACCGAGGGGCAGAGGGTGGGCTCCACCAAAAAGCAGTGTACATTATTTTTAAACAGACGCTTCAGCCCGTAGGTGATGCCGCCGGGCGCGCCGCCCACGCCGGTGGGCAGATAAACGATCAGGGGATGCTCCGCGTCCACCACGATGCCCCGGGCGTCCAGCTGCTTTTTCAGGCGGCGGGCCGCCACTGCGTAGCCCAGGAACAGGTCCACGGATTTTTCATCGTCCACAAAATAGCTCATGGGGTCCTTTTCCGAGTTGGCGCGGCCCTCGGCCACTGCCTTGGAATAGTCGCCGCTGTATTCCAGTACCTCCACGCCGTGGCTGCGCAGCAGGTCCTTCTTCCACTGCTTGGCCTCGGCGGACATGTGCACCTTCACCCGGAAGCCCAGTGCCGCGCTCATGATGCCGATCGACATGCCCAGGTTGCCGGTGGAACCCACCTGCACGGTGTACTGACGGAAGAAGTCGCGCATCTCCTCGCTGTCCAGCTTGGCGTAATCGTCGGTGAGGGACAGTTTGCCCGCGGCGATGGCCAGGTCCTCGGCGTGCTTGAGCACCTCGTAGATGCCGCCCCGGGCCTTTACCGAGCCCGCGATGGCCAGATGGCTGTCCATCTTGAGCATCAGACGGCCGGGAATGGTGCAGTGATATTCCCGCTCCAGCGCCTGCTGCATGCGGGGAATGTCCTCCAGGGGAGATTCGATCAGCCCGCCGGTGGGCTCGGTCTCCGGAAAGCGGCGGCGGATGAAGGGCGCAAACCGGGCCAGCCGGGCCTCGGCGTCGTCAATGGCTTCGTCCGGTACCACCAGCTGGCACAGTCCGTCGGTCACTTCCACGGGCAGATGGAGCGGGTTGATCCAGACCGTCTCTTCGGCACGGGCCACCCGGTCCAGAGCGGGGTTTGCGGCAATGGCTGCCTGTACATCGATCATATGAGTCTCTCCTGTAGGTGTTCAATAATAATAAACGGCTGTTAAGTTTTATGTTCATTATAGATAAACGGTTGTTAAATGTCAATGGGGCGGAGCAAAAAAATTTTGCCCGCTGGCTCCCGCGCGGGCAGATGGCACAGAAAATCGGCCCCCGGCGGGCAAAAGTTTGGGAACCGGGGGCCGGAAATTGGGGAAAAAGGCTTTTCAAGCGCACTTCTTTTCGCTACAATGGGAAAAGTGAGGGCAATACCGCACAATTCCAGGTGGTGGAGCGCGCCGGAAAATTTTTTGTGATATGAAGCAAAAAGCGCAGCCAATCCTTGTTGGATTGGCGAGCATTTTTGGAAAATATCGCAGAAAATTTTGGCGTGATACGCCGCCTGAACCGTTCGGTGTGAATTGTGCGGTATTGCCCAAGACATTTCCCGGCCCCCGCCGCCCGGGCGGCGGGCCGCCTTAACCAACAGGAGATACTGCCATGAACGATACTATCAAAGTACTGGCGCTGGATTTGGACGGCACCCTGACCAATACCAAAAAAGAGATCAGCCCCCGCACCCTGGAGGCGCTGCAGCGGGCAGCCGCCGCGGGCGTGCGCATCGTGCTGGCCAGCGGCCGGCCCACCGTGGGCATCTGGCCCCTGGCCCGCCAGCTGGAGCTGGAAAAGCTGGGCGGCTACATTCTGAGCTACAACGGCGGCTGCATTCTGGATTGCGCCACCGGCAAGGTGGTGGCCCAGGAGGCCTTCCCGCTGGAGCTGGTAAAGCCCGTGTGCGACGAGGCCCGTGCCGCGGGCGCGGTGGCCCTGAGCTACAACGACGAGGGTGTGGTCAGCGAGCACCCCGACGATGAGTACGTGCAGATCGAATGCACCATCAACCGCATCTCCGCCTCCCGGGTGGAGGACCTGGGCAGCTACATCGACTACGACGTGAACAAGCTGCTGGTCACCGCCGAGCCGGACCGGATGGTCCATGTGGAGGAGCGGATGCAGCAGAAGTTCGCGGGCAAGCTCTCCATTTATAAGAGCATGCCGTTCTTTCTGGAGATCATGCCTCTGGGCGTGGAGAAGGCCCAGAGCCTGCGGGCGCTGCTGACCATCCTGGGCCTGACCGAGGAAAACCTGATGGCCTGCGGCGACGGCTGGAACGATATTTCCATGATCCGGCTGGCGGGTGTGGGCATCGCCATGGGCAACGCGGTGCCCCAGGTCAAGCAGGAGGCCACCTGGGTCACCGCCGACAACGACCACGACGGCGTGGGCCTGGCGGTGGAGAAGTTCATCTTCGAAGAGGAAGTGGAGCTGCCCCCGGAGGAAGAGCCCCTGTTCTGATCAAAAAGGAGGAGAATACCATGACCACCTTCATCTGCTACGACAAATGCACCACCTGCCAGAAGGCGAAAAAGTGGCTGGACGAGCAGGGCGCTGCCTACACCGCCCGCCCCATCAAAGAGGAAAACCCCACCGCCGCCGAGCTGGCTGCCTGGCAGGCCCAAAGCGGCCTGCCGGTGAAAAAGTTCGTGAACACCAGCGGCCTGCTGTACAAGTCCATGGGCCTGAAGGACAAGCTGCCCGCCATGACCGACGCAGAGGTTTTTGACCTGCTGGCCACCGACGGCATGCTGGTCAAGCGGCCGATTCTGATTACCGACAAGGGCGTGTTCCCCGGCTTCAAGGCTGAGGAGTGGGCAAAGCTGCTGTAATACTTTAAAAAAGAAAAAACCGTGGAGCCGGTCCTTTTCCGGATTCCACGGTTTTTTTGTTTGCGGTCATTGGCGGGGGCGGGCCTGGTATTCCCGGAGCCGCCGGTCGTAGCGCCTGCCCCGCACCCGGCTGAACCGCTCATACAAGGCCAGCACCGCACCCTCTGCCAGCAGCAGGGCGGCAAAGCCCGCAAAGCCCGCCGTCAGGGGAATGCCCAGAAAGGGAATCAGCCCCGCCCAGAGGGGGAGCAGGCAGGCGGTGAAGAGCAGCAGCCGGGCGGTGGCATCGTCCAGTGCCGGGCAGGCCACGGTGACCACGGTCTCCTCCAGCGAGGGGTCGGTGTGCAGCTGGATGCGCATGGGCGCGCCCTCCTTTCGGTTCCGCGCTGCGGCGGTTGTTCCCGCTTTCAGTATAGCGGAGCGGGCCGCCGGGGAAAAGGGGAGTTTGACTGACCGGCGGATTTTGCCCCCTGACCTGCAAAAAATCGGGCTGCACCGGAAACGATGCAGTCCGCTTTTTATCCAATTATAATAGTGCCAGCAGCCGCTCCACCACAAAGACGGTCACGCAGGCGCAGGCGGCCACCGTGACAAGGCCCCGTCCGGCGAAGCCCACAGCAACCGCCACCACCAGGGCCGCAAAGGCGCTGATCGGGCTTTCGGTGGCCGAGAGGATGGCCGGGAAGGTCATGGCCGCCAGGCAGGCGTAGGGCACGTAGAACAAAAAGGACCGCAGCCGCCGGTTTTGGATCTTCTTTTGCAGCAGCGTCAGCGGCAGCATGCGGATGAGATAGGTCACACCCGCCATGACCAGCAAATACCAGAACAGACTCATGCGCTTGCCTCCTGTTTCTCCGCGGGCTCTTCATCGGTCAGGTCCACCGGGAACAGCCAGGCCCCCAGCGCGGCCGCCGCCAGCGTACTCAGAATGATGGCAAAGCCGCTGGAGATGAATTTCAGCAGCGGCACCCAGGAGATCAGGCAGCTGACGATGACCGCCGCCGCCACCACGATGCGCACGCTTTTCAGCTGGCGCATGGGCGGCACCACAATGGCCACGAACATGCTGTAGAGCGCCACGCCCAGCGCGCTGCGCACCGCCGCGTTCAAAAGACCGCTGGCCACCGCGCCGCTCACCGTGCCCAGGGTCCAGCCCAGGATGGGCAGGGTGGCAAGGCCGTACATGTAAGCCGGGGTCAGCGGGGCCTTGCGTCCCATGGCCACCGCGAAAATTTCATCCGTGTTGGCAAAGGCAATGGTCATCCGCCGCCGGGTGGTGAACTCCGGACCCAGCCGCTGGCTCAGCGAAAGGCTCATCAGCGCATAGCGCAGATTGATCACCAGCTGGGTGAGGGCCAGCTCCACCAGCGAGCCGTGGGCCAGGATCACCGTGAGCCCGGCGAACTGCCCGGCGCTGGTCAGGTTGGTCAGGCTGATGAGCCCGGCCGTCAGCGCCGAAAGCCCGCCCTTCACCGCCAGAATGCCGAAGGTGAAGCTCACCGAAAAATAACCGATGCCGATGGCAAGCCCGTCCGCAAGGCCTGCCTTGTATTCCCCTTTCATGGGGCGTTCCCCCTTTAAACAAAGTGCTGTATCACATTATACAAATAAAGTGCGGGGAAGTAAAGCGATTTTTCCCCACCTTGTCCCCGGCGGGCAAATGCCCTATAATTACAATCAGAATAAGACGAACCCGTTCATGGGGGGGGGCAACACCGCCGGGAATTGTGCGGTGCGGCCCAGGAGAAATAAAGAGGGGAATTTTGAAATATGCAGTATAAAGCAATCGTTCTAGATGTGGATGGCACTCTGGTGGCCCACGGCGAGCCCAGCGCCCGCCCGGCGGTGGCCGCGGCGGTGAAGGCGGCCCAGAAAAAGGGCGTGAAGGTGGTCATCGCCAGCGGGCGTACCAGCTTTGCTGTGGAACCCGCCATCCTGGGCGGCATCAAGCCGGATTACCTGATTTGTGCCAACGGCGCCCAGCTGCTGGACCGGCAGGGCCGTTTGCTGGCCAGCCAGGACATGACCGCCGAGGAGATGTACGCCCTGGTGGACTTCTTCGAGGATTTCGACTATCCGCTGGCCTTCTGCTTCCCGGATAAGTACTACGTGTATGTGGAATACAAACCCATGAGGGATTTTTACCAGAGCGCCACCGGCCACGGGGAGCACGTGGCGGACGGCGAGGACCAGGACCGTCACCTGGAGGGCATGCCCAGCGGGGCGTTCGCCATTCTGCCGCCGGAAAAGGTGGCGGACTTCCAGGAGCGCTACGGCTATCTGGGTCTGAAATTCGTGCCCTACCGCCCCGGCTACTACGACGTGATTCAGGCGGACGTGGACAAGGCCCGGGGCATGGAGCGGCTGATGGAGCTCACCGGCTGGAAGCCGGAGGAGCTGGTCTTTTTGGGCGACAACGACAACGACGTGGCTATGATGCAGCTGGCGGGCTGCTCCTACTGTATGGCGAACGGCTCGGAAAAGGCCAAGGCGGCCGCCAAACACATCGCCCCCGACGTGCAGGAAGAGGGCGTGCGCCAGGTGGTGGAAGAGCTGTTTTTGAAGTAAGGAGGAAATTCCATGAGCTTTGAGCCGGTGTATGGCCCCGGCAGCCGGGCGCTGATTCTGGGCAGCTGGCCCAGCCCCAAAAGCTGGGAGGAAGGCTTTTACTACGGCCACCCCCGCAACCGGTTCTGGCCGCTGCTGGCGCGGCTGTGCGGGTGCGAAACGCCCGGCACGGTGGAGGAAAAGAAAGCCCTGATTTTGACCCACGGCCTGGCCCTCTGGGACGTGCTGGAAAGCTGCACCATCGAGGGCGCGCAGGATGCCACCATCAAAGACCCGGTGCCGGTGGATTTGAAGCGTGTGCTGGATTCTTCGCCCATCGAGTCGGTGTTCTGCAACGGGGCGGCGGCGTATACGCTGTACGGCCGGTTTCTGCAGCCGGTGAGCGGCATTCCCGCCGTAAAGCTGCCCAGCACCAGCCCGGCCAACGCGGCCTGGAGCCCGGACAGGCTGGCTGCCGCCTGGGGCGCGGCCCTGGGGCAATTTCTGGGATGAATGGGGCGGAAAATACTTTCTTTCACTAAAGAGGTTTTACACCCTGTTCATTGATTTTTGCGGGGCCGGTTGGTATCATAAAAGAATAAAGATACAGCACGCTTTTGGCGCGGTGTTGGAGGTAGTAAAGTATGAGCAAATGGATCGAGGTGCGCCGCAAGTCGGTGCTGCCCTGGTATTTCGCCGGGCTTGTCTGGCTGGTGGGCGCGCTGGCGTTGCCTATCTATCAGCTGTGGGCCCTGGCGGTGGTCGCGGTGCTTTCGGTGGTGGGCTTTGCCGCCGCCCGGCGCATCTGCCCGGATGTGGTCACCCGCAAGGAGGTGCCCTTCATGACCGGCCAGGAGGATGCCGACCAGATGCTGGCCCTCATCGACGCAAAGCGCAAGGAGCTGCACGAGCTGAACGTGCGCATCGAGGACGAACCCTTGAGCGCCGCCATGGACCGGATGGAAAAGGCCTGCCTCGGCATTCTGAACGAGGTGGAGCAACACCCGGAAAAGGCCGCCCAGGTGCGGCGGTTCGCCAATTACTATGTACAGGACGCGGTGAAGATCCTCACCCTTTACGCCGAGCTGGAAGAGAAGGGCGTGCAGGGCGAGAACGCGGCCGGGGTGCGGGCCGAGGTTGCCCAGAACGCCCAGACCATCGCCACCGCTTTTGAAAATCAGTTGGACAGCCTGTTCGCAAGGGATGCACTGGACATCAGCACCGATCTGGAAGTGCTGAACGGCATGCTGAAGGGCCAGGGCCTTGTGGACTGACAGGCAACCCCACACCGAGCCGATTGGCGTAACTGGTGTGGCATTGCCATAAAAGAAAGGAAGCAATCAAGATGGACGACAACAAGATGACCCCCGAACTGAATTTCGACAGCTTTGACGCCACCGCCATGCCCAGCCTCACGCTGGAGGTGGAGCAGCCCAAGGAGGAAGCGAAACCCGAACCCGCTCCCGCGCCGGACCCGCTGGCCGAGGAAGCCGCCAAGCTGAGCCCCGAGGAGCAGAAGATGGTGGAGGACTTCGCCAACAAGATCGACGTGACCAACAGCCAGATGGTGCTGCAGTACGGCGCGGCCACCCAGAAAAAGGTGGGCGACTTCAGCGAAGCTGCTCTGGATAAAGTCCGCACCAAGGACCTGGGCGAGGTGGGCGAAGCCCTGGCAAGCCTGGTGGGCGAGCTGAAAAACTTCGACGCCGAGGAAGAGGAGTCCAAGGGCATCTTCGGCTTCTTCAAGAAGGCGGGCAACAACATCGAGCAGATGAAGACCAAGTACGCCAAGGCCGAAACCAACGTGGAGCGCATCGAAGCCATGCTGGAGGCCCATCAGGTGCAGCTGCTCAAGGACATCGCCCTCATGGACAAGATGTACCAGATGAACATGCTCTACTTTAAAGAGCTGACCATGTACATTCTGGCCGGCAAGAAGAAGCTGGCCCAGGTGCGGGCAAACGAGCTGCAGCAGGCCATGGACAAGGCCAAGGCCAGCGGCCTGCCCGAGGACGCCCAGGCCGCCCGCGACCTGTCCGATATGTGCGACCGGTTCGAGAAAAAGCTGTATGACCTGCAGCTCACCCGTACCATCTCCATCCAGATGGGTCCCCAGATCCGTCTCTTGCAGAACAACGACACCATGATGGCGGAGAAGATCCAGACCAGCATCGTGAACACCATCCCCCTGTGGAAGAGCCAGATGGTGCTGGCGCTGGGCCTGGCCCATTCCCGTCAGGCCATCGACGCCCAGCGCGCCGTGAGCGACATGACCAACGAACTGCTGAAAAAGAACGCCGCCGCCCTCAAGCAGGGCACCATCGACACGGCCAAGGAGTCCGAGCGGGGCATCGTGGACATCGAGACCCTGCAGCAGACCAACAAGAGCCTGATCGAGACCCTGGACGAGCTGGCCAAGATCCAGACCGAGGGCAAGCAGAAGCGCGCCGCCGCCGAGCAGGAGCTGGGCCGCATCGAGGGCGAGCTGAAACAAAAGCTGATGGAGTTGCACTAACAGATGAAACAATTGGCAAAGCTGGAACAAAACCTGCCCGCCGTGTTCAAAAAGACCGGCGTGCCCCAGGCCGCAGCCCTTTTGCTGCTGGCGGTGAGCGTATTCGGCATCGGCGGGGCCAAGCTGGCCGGGTATTACAGCGATACCATGGCGGGCTTTAACAGCGGCAAATACAGCATCACCGCCGACCTGGACCAGCGGGTGAGCGCCGCCGCCAACGTGGTGACGGTGGCAAAGAAGATCGGCGGTGTGGACCAGACTCTGCTCGCCGCCGCCGAGGAGGCGGTGAACGCGCTGAGTGAGCCCATGGGCCCGGCGGATACCTACGCGGCCAACGAGACGCTGGACGCGGCGGTGGAGGCGCTGTACGACGCGGCCCTGCCCCTGGCGAGCGCGGACCAGAAGGACCTGCTCGGTGAGCAGCATTCCGAGTTCATGAGCCGGGGCACCATCCTGCGCAACAGCTCATATAACGAAGAGGCCGAGCAGTTCAACAAGGACCGAAACGCCTTCCCGGCCAGCCTGATCGGCGCGCTGTGGGGCGTGGACGAAGCGGAGTATTTTGCATGAAACAGGCAATCAAACGGCGGCTGACCGGCCTTGTGCTGTCGGCCATTTTGCTGGCCGCGCTGGCCCTCCCGGCCTTCGCGGCCGACATTCCCGCCGCACCCAGCGGCCACTCGGTGCTGGACCAGGCGGGCGTACTCAGTGAGGAGACCATCAACACAGTGGATGGCTACAACAACGCCCTTTCCTCCACCGGGGCCGAGATCGGCGTGCTCACGGTGGACTTCACCGGGAACTTGAGCATCGACGATTACGCCCTGCAGGTGTTCAACAAATGGGGCATCGGCGACAAGAAAAAGCAAAACGGCGTGCTGTTTTTGCTGGTGACCGGCGATCAGAACGCGTACTGTACCATTGGCACCGGCCTGGAGGGCGAGATCACCTACAGCCGAATCAAGCAGTTGCTGGAGGATTATGCCCGTGACGGGGTGAAAAGCGGCAACTATGACGATGCGGTGGTCCAGTTCACCGGTGCGATGTACAGCGAGCTATGCAGTCTGTACGGCATCACCCCGGGCGAGGGGCAGCCTCAGCCGAAGCCGGTGGAGCAGGACGACAGCGATTTGTCCGGCGTGCTGCTGATGCTGCTGATCGCGGCGGTGCTGATTATTCTTATCATCGGCACGAGCGGCCGCGGCGGCGGACGGGGCGGCCCGGGCGGCGGCGGTGGAGGCCGCGGCCGTGACGTGGTGTTCTGGCCCCTGTTCCTGGGCGGCTGGGGACGGCCCCGCTATTATCACCGGCCCTACCACCGGCCCCCGCCGGGCGATTTCGGAGGCGGCTTCGGCGGCCCCGGCGGCTTTGGCGGAGGCGGCTTCGGCGGCGGTGGTTTTGGCGGCGGAGGCGGAGGCTTCGGCGGCTTCGGGGGCGGCGGCTCCCGCGGTGGTGGTGCCGGTTTGGACTAAAACCAGCAAAGGCCGGAATCTGTGTGAGGAGAATCAAAAAGATGAAGAAGACGATAATGCGGCTTGCGGCAGCCGTATTAGCGGCTGTGCTGTTGTCGCCGGTGGCGTTTGCGGCCAACAAAGTGCCCAAAGCGCCCACCCGCAACTATACGCTGGACGGCGCGGAGGTGCTGAAAAAGAGCACCATCCGGAAGGTGGACGGCTACAACGAAGAACTTGCGGAAACAGGCGCGGAAATCGCGGTGCTCACGGTGGACTCCACCGAAGAGCGTGCGATCGACAGCTATGCCTATGATGTGTTCGATACCTGGGGTGTGGGCGATTCCGAAAAGGACAACGGAGTGCTTTTCGTGCTGGCGATCTCGGATGCGGACTATTATTGTGTGATGGGCGATGGACTGGCGGACCAGTTCAGCCGCAAGGAGCTGCAAAAGCTGCTGGATAAATACGCCGAGCCAAGCTTTGCCAAGGGCGATTACGACAAATGCGTTCTGCGCTTTACCGAAGAAATGTGCGACGAGCTGAAGGAGCTGTATGCACCTGAGGCCGGGAGTACGTCGAATTCGACGGGCGGGTCCTCTGTAGTAGCTGCGGTCAGCCAGTCGGAAGCGGCAGTGAGCGATTCCTCTGCGGCAACCACGGCAAGCCAGCCGGAGAGCCAGCCGCAAATGGATTCAGTCAGTCAGCCTGCGGAAAGTCTGGTGACTGGTGTGGTTTCGGTGCCCTCCGCGTCCGAGCCTGAAAAATCGTCCGGCGGGATGAGCACAGGCATGCTGATGGGCGTGCTGCTGGGACTTATCCTGTTTTTGGTGTTGATGGTCCGGGCGCTGTTCTGGTCGCTCGGGGCATCCCATGGCCGGTCCGGCGGGCCTGCCCTTCGCACACCGCCCCCGGCAGAGCAGACGCCTCGCGCCACAGCGGAGGAACGGACCCCCTCCAAGGAAATAAAGACCGTGCGGGTGGGAACGCAGACGCGCAGCCCGTTCCACGGCGGTCAGTCCGGAAAAAAGAAGTGGGGCCAAAATCCCTTTGATGACCATCCCGGCGGCGCAGGCCGGCGGAAATAACGGAACAAAAGCGCTCGTGCTTTGGCGAAAACGCCGGGGCACGGGCGCTTTTTTGCGTCCGGCGGGCGGGGGAAAAGAGAATTTTCAAATTTTGGTTGACAGCTGTCTACCTGTCTGCTATGCTAAAGGTAGACAAGAGACTACCTTTTTTGAGGGAGGGAACAAGCATGAACGTGGAACTGTCTGCCGGGGAGTGGAAGCTGATGAATCAGCTGTGGCAAAACGCCCCCCGTACCATCACCCAGCTGGTGGCCGACCTGGCCGATGATACCGGCTGGTCCAAGCACACCGTCATCACCATGCTCAACCGGCTGGAGGCCAAGGGCGCGGTGCGCCACGAGGAGGGCGGCCGGGCCAAAGAGTATTACCCGGCGGTGGAAAAGGCCGGGGTGGCCCTGCGGGAGACCGAGAGCCTTTTGGACCGCATCTACGGCGGCAGTCTGGGCCTGTTGGTCAACGCCTTTGTGGAGCAGAAGGGCATCAGCGAAAGCGAACGCACCCAGCTGCTGAAAATTCTGGAAGAGGCCCCCGGCGAAAAAGGAGAGTGATCGTATGATCGAACTGCTCATTACCTCCAGTCTGCTGATTCTGGCCGTGCTGGCGGCGCGGGCGCTGCTGGCCGGGCGCATCAGCCGCCGGATGCAGTACGCCCTGTGGGGCCTTGTGCTGCTGCGGCTGCTGCTGCCGGTCAGCCTGCCCCAGAGCCGGGCCAGCGTGCTGAACGCTTTTCCGAATACCGCGCAGGTCAGCCTGACCCGCCCGGAAGAGTTTTCCGGCGAGACACTGCCCGTCCCGGTGGACACTGAGACGCAGACAAGCACCGCCGAAACCGCCATAACTGGCGAGATGCAGGCGGGCCTTTCCGAAATTACAAACAACGCCGCATCCGGCGCACAGCACCCGGAATGGTCGTTGAATCCGGCGGCGCTGCTGCCTGTGTTCTGGGCGGCGGGCGCGCTGCTCACCGGCGGGGCGCTGCTTTGGGCGAACCTTCGGTTTGCGCTGCGGCTGTGGCGGGAACGCTGCCAGCTGGACCTTGCCCCCGAAGCCACCGGCGGTGTGCCGGTTTACCTCTGCCACGATCTGGCCAGCCCCTGCCTGCACGGGCTGGTCCATCCGGCCATCTATCTGAACCCGGCGGCGCTGGAAAGCCGGGAGCGGCTGGAATTTGTGCTGGCCCATGAGAAGGCCCACCACCGCCACAGGGACCACATCTGGGGTGCGCTGCGCTGCCTGGTGCTGGCGGTGTACTGGTTCGACCCGCTGGTCTGGTGGGCGGCGGCAGTCTCCAAACGGGACTGCGAGCTGGCCTGCGACGAGGCGGTCACTGCCGCCATGGAAGAGGCCCGGCGGCGGGACTACGGCCGCTGCCTGTTGGAGCTGATCCCCCGGCACGCGCCGGGCACCGCGCTGCTGGCCGCCACCTCCATGAGCGGCACCGCCCGTTCCATGCAGCAGCGGCTGAAGGCCATCGTGACCGCGAAAAAGCCCCGCCGCGCCGCCATTGCTCTGACGCTGGCGGGCGCGGTGCTGCTCACCGCCTGCACCTTCACCGGGGCCAGCGAGAAGACCGTTACCGGCGCCCGGGACTATCTGACCGAGGGCGAGACCGAGTGGAAGCTCTGCGCCTTGGGCGACGAGAGCCGGATGCAGGAGCTTCTGGTGGTGCGGGCCCCGGCCCCGGAGGGCGAGACCCTTGCCCAGGGCCAGGAATATGTGAAGGTCTATTACTGGGACAGCGCCGCCGAAAGACAGGAAAACTATCTGCAATTTGCCGGGCCGGTGGCCAATGGTTCGTTGGAGGCCACCTGGAGCGACGAGACGCTTGACCCGGATGAGGAGTCCGGGGTGGTGCGGGTGCAGCCGTACCAGGGCAGCGAGGACCCGGCCGGTATCCGAACGCTGGATGTGGTGCTTCTGGCACCCGACGGTACCCAACTGCAGTTCAATCTGAACCGGGATGCGCCGCTGACCCTCATCAAGACCCGCAAAGTTGAGAACGAAGAATCGTCCGAATCCATGCAGATGGCGTGGGAGCTGATGGACCTGAACACCGAGCTGAAGGATAGCATCCATCAGGAGGGCGACGCCATCCGCTTTACCCTTCCGGCAGGGCTGAAGGACCGGCCGGAGCACTGGCGGCTGGCACTGGTCTGGACACCCACCGGAGAAATCGAGGAAATGGAGATCACCGAGGGTGTGCCGGAGCCGTTCGCCAGCGGCGAATGGGAGCCGGGGCAGGAATATGACATCCCGCTGGATGCCCTGCCCACCGGTAACGAGGGAACCGCCGCGCTGCGCCTGTTGATCGAGGAGGACGATGTGGCCCCGCTGGTTCGCATCGAACTGACCGATTATCTGCGCCTGACCGCGCCGCTCTTCTCCACACAGAGTGAGGAGGAAACCCCCACCGGCGACGCACTGGTGGAGTATCAGGCGGCGATGACCGCCCTTTCCGAAACCGTTCGGTGGGACCCGGACACCCGGGATTTCACCGTGACCATTCCCGAAACCGCCGCCCCCGGCGAGTGGAAGCTGGAGCTGAGCCAGCGGGATCGGGAGCGGGGCAGCTGGGTCACCCGGTCCGCTCTGCTGCCGGATGCGGAACCCCAGCCGGGCGAAACGATTACTCTCAAGGGCGCGGACCTGCCGGAAGGCGGCCACTACCGGCTGAACGCCACCAATACCCTGTGGAACACCACCCTGTCGGTGGAATTTGAGTAAAGGCAATGCCGCACAATTCCCGGTGGCGTATCGCGCCGGAAAAGTTTGGCGCGATACGCCGCCTGAGCCGTGAAATGTGAAGGATGCGGTGTTGCCGAAAGAAAGAGGGGAACAAGATGGAACTGCTCATTACCTCCAGCCTGCTGATTCTGGCCGTGCTGGCGACGCGGGCGCTGCTGGCCGGGCGCATCAGCCGCCGGATGCAGTATGCCCTGTGGGGGCTGGTGCTGCTGCGGCTGCTGCTGCCGGTGAGCCTGCCCCAGAGCCGGGCCAGCGTGCTGAACGCTTTGCCCGATACCGCGCAGGTCAGCCTGATGGCTTCGGCACAGCCGGAGCGGGGCGAAGCACTGCCCGCCCCGGTGGATACGGTTATGCAAAATGAAACCGATACCGCCCCGGAAACGGACCTTGCCCAGCCCGCCGAAACCGGCGGCACCCAGGTGGGCCTTTCCGGCGGCGGTTCGGATACCGCTGCACTCGCCCCACAGCACCCGGAATGGTCGCTGAACCCGGCGGCGCTGCTGCCGGTCATCTGGGCGGTGGGCGCGCTGCTCACCGGCGGGGCGCTGCTCTGGGCAAACCTGCGGTTTGCGCTGCGGCTGCGCCGGTCCCGCCGCTTGCTGGAAATCGACCCGGCGGCCACCGGCGGGCGGACGGTCTACCTCTGCGAGGACCTGGCCAGCCCCTGCCTGCACGGTCTGGTCCATCCGGCCATCTATCTGAACCCGGCGGCGCTGCAAAGCCCCGACCGGCTGGAGTTCGTGCTGGCCCACGAAACCACCCACTACCGCCACAGGGACCACATCTGGGGCGCGCTGCGCTGCTTTGTACTGGCGGCGTACTGGTTCGACCCGCTGGTCTGGTGGGCGGCGGCGGTCTCCAAACGGGACTGTGAGCTGGCCTGCGACGAGGCGGTCACCCTGTCCATGGAAGAAGCCCGGCGGCGGGACTACGGCCGCTGCCTGGTGGAGCTGATCCCCCGGCGCGCGCCGGGCACGGCGCTGCTGGCCGCCACCTCCATGAGCGGCACCGCTCATTCCATGCAGCAGCGGTTAAAGGCCATTGTCACCGCGAAAAAGCCCCGGCGAGCCGCCATCGGCCTGACGCTGGCGGGCGTGGTGCTGCTCACCGCCTGCACCTTCACCGGGGCGAGGGAAAAGACCATCGCCAGCGCCGACGAGCTGATCGGCGAGGGGGAAACCGTGCGCCGCCGGGTGAGCTGGCAGCAGGAGAGCGGCACCCAGGAGATCATTCTGGTGCAGGCCAGCGCGGCCCCCGAGGGCGAGAGCCTGCGGGACGGTCAGGGCTGGTTCAAGCTCTATTACTGGAACAGCAGCCGGGGAAACACCGCCGAAAACACCCTGTACTACGAGGGGCGGCTGTCCTACCGGCAGCCCATTCAGGTGATCGCCCAATTTGCGGACGGCAGCATGGGAGACTACGCCCGCCCCACCGCTGACGACACCGTGCAGCTGCTGGAGGTGCATCTCTACCAGTCGAACGGCGACTCGGTCTGGTACGACTGGCGGAGCGGCGAGCTCTCGGCACAGCCGGAGGAGCCCCCCGAATACAATGCCCCGGAGTCTGCCGTCGAGTCGATACAGGACGATGTGCTGCAGCAGCTGGTGGGCAGCCTGCAGTCGGCGGAGGGCGGCATCCGGTTCACCATCCCCGTTGCCGCGGGCTGGACCGGGGAGGACTGGCATCTCACTCTCTGGCGGCTGGACGGCGGCGAGGGCGAGCCCCTCACACAGGGCCTGCCGGAGGTGTTCACCAGTCAGGACTGGCAGCCGGGCCAGAGCTATCTTGTGCCCGCCGACTGCCTGACCGACGGCCCGGTCACCCTGATTGCCCGGCTGACCAATGAGCCCGGCCAGGATGTGCTGACCGAGAACGCGTCCATCGCGGTGCATGATGTATTCTCGATGGCAACCGGCATCTACGGCGACCAAACCGCCCACCAGACCATTCGGACCAGAACAGACGCGGAGCTGATCGCCGAATACCCGGCCTCCGAGCGGGCGGAAACCAGGCGCCAGCAGGCACTGGAGCAGCTGTGGTCCGGATGCCGCTGGCAGGGGCAGAACTTCACCTTCACCATTCCGGCGGACCTTTCCCCCAACGAGGTGGAACTGCGCTTCGGCTGGGCCAATGGAAGCACGTCCATGTTTTCCAGCATTGACTGGGGCGAGCGGGGCATCCGCCTGAAGCTGAACCGCAGCGGTGCCGACATCACCATAGTGAGCGACGAGCAGGGCCTGTTCACCGGCCAGACCTGGCAGCCGGGCGATACCATCACCGTGAACGGCGCGGGCCGGGGCAATGTTCAGCCGGTGCTTTTGCTGCGGGATAAGACCACCCGCGAGGAGCAGAAGATCTGGCTGCCCGCATCGGCCCAGCCGCTGCCCACGGTGACCGCTGTGCCCACCGAGCCGGACAGCGCCGCCCCGCAGGCGGATTATGAGTTCTATAACGTGGAACCGGCGCAGACGGAGGAATTCCAGCAGCGGCTGGATGCGCTGGTGGAGAACCTCCAGTATAGCCTGGGCGGCCCCCTCACCGTGACCATCCCCGAAACCGCCGAATCCGGCGAGTGGGAGCTGCGCCTGCTGCGCTACAACGAGAGCCGGGGCAGCTGGACCGTTACCTCTGCCGGTCTGCCGGATGCCTTCGTGAGCCAGGGCTGGCAGCCCGGCCAGCAGGCAACGGTGGACGCCGAAACCATGTCCGGGTCCAGCTGGAAGATGGAGGCAAAGAACACCGTGCTGGGCGGCTGGGTGCAGTTCCGGCTGGGCGACGCCGATGCAGCGCCCACCGACGCAGAGGCCGACCAGCAGGCGCTGGTGACTTCGATGGAGAACGTGATCAAGAGGCTGCGGGAAGACCAGACCCGGCTGGAAGAGGAGATTCAGATCAGCGCCAGCCGGGTGGAGCAGGCAGCAACCGAGCAGGAGCGGCAGGCCCGGGAGCAGGAGCTGGAGCAGCTGCGCCAGGATCTGAGTGCGGTACAGGAGTCGCTGCAGGACATGGAACAGGTGCTGGAACAGCAGAAAAACGACGCTGCCGTACAGAAGGCGGCCCGGCAAGCGAATCAGGCGGTGGCGGACGAGGCCGAGCAGCTGTATGAGGACTGGGTGGCCAGCCAGTCCACGCTCAGCCCCACGCCCACTCCCATGCCCATCGAAACGCTGAGCGGCGAGGGCTACCCCGAAGGGCCGGGTGCGCGCCCAGGGCTCGCTGGAGCTGGATGACCGTACCCAGGATCTGGTGGCTTTGCAAATTCAGCCCCCCGAGGGCGTGACTCTGGCCGAGGACGAAATCTACCTGCACCTCTACTACCGGGACAGTCAGGCCCCCAACCCGGAATTTGTGCGGGCCTTTGCCGGGAAGGTGAGCGTGTACCAGAATTTTTCCATTGACTACCGGGACGAAGAAGGCTGGCTGGTGACCCATACGACCCCGGAGGATGCGGTGTCCATGGAACTGGAAATCTGCCTGAGCGCCGAGCCGAGCGACCGCAGCACCGGCAAATGGCGGCATTACTGGGTGGACAAAAACGGAATCTCCACCAGCGAGGCCTGAGCGGGCCCGTGCTGCGAGCCCCCCCAAGTGTATACCGGCCACACCGGCCAAAGGGTGCTGATGGTTTCATCGGCACCCTTTTTTGTGCCGGTGCGCTTTGACAGCCGCTTTGCTTCGTGCTATAAACAGTATGAAACCATCATCCGTGGACCGGCCTGCGCCTTCACGGAAAAGCGAGAGGAGTTTTTCACTATGCAGTACCGCAAAATGGGAAATACCGGTGTGGAAGTTTCCGCGCTGGGCTTTGGCTGCATGCGCATGCCGGTTTTGGAAGGGCAGCCCGACAACTGCATCGACGAGACCCGGGCCATCGGCATGATCCGCCACGCCATCGACAGCGGCGTGAACTACATCGACACCGCCTATTTTTATCACCACGAGGCCAGCGAGCCGCTGGTGGGCAAGGCCCTGCTGGACGGCTACCGGGAAAAGGTCAACCTGGCCACCAAAATGCCGGTGTATGCGGTGGAAAAGGAGGAGGACTTTGACTTCTTCCTCAACAACCAGCTGGAGCGTTTGCAGACCGACCACATCGACTTTTACCTGATGCATGCCCTCAGCCTGGACAGCTGGAAAAACAAGGTGCTGAAATTCGACCTGCTGACCAAAGCCCAAAAGGTCCGCGCGGAAGGGAAGGTTCGCTATCTGGGCTTTTCCTTCCACGACAACGAGGCCGCTTTTCTGGAAATTCTGAACGGCTTTGACGGGTGGGATTTCTGCCAGATCCAGATGAACTACATCGACGTGGAAAATCAGGCCACCCTGCGCGGGCTGGAAGCCGCCCACAAAAAGGGTCTGGGCGTGGTCATCATGGAGCCGCTGCTGGGCGGCAAGCTGGCAAACCTGAGCCCGCAGGTGAAGAACACCCTGGATGTCAGCCGCACCCCGGTGGAGTGGGCGCTGGACTTCTTGTGGAACCGCCCGGAGGTGTCGGTGGTGCTCAGCGGCATGGGCAGCGAAGAGATGGTGGAGCAGAATCTGGAATATGCATCCCGCTCCTCCATCGGCATGCTGGGCCAGGCCCAGCTGGAAATGCTGGCTAACACCCGCAGCGTATACCAGAAGATGGCGCTGGTGCCCTGCACCGGCTGCGCCTACTGCATGCCCTGCCCCTTCGGCCTGGACATCCCCGGCATCTACGAGATCTACAACCAGACCGTGAACGACACCCGCGAGGTGACCGTGCAGAAATATGCGTCCCTGGCAAAGCAGGCCGACGCCTGCCGCGCCTGCCGCAAGTGCGAGGGGATTTGCCCGCAGCACATTGAATCCAGCACCCTGATGCCGGTCATCCACGAAAAGATTGCTAAAATGAAGGCCGAGCTGGAAAAGAAATAACCCGGTTTTGCCCAAAACAAAAGCGAAGCGTGTATGCGCTTCGCTTGTTTGCTGTATTTTTTGCCGTGGGCCGGTCAGGCATCCAGCCGCTTGAGAAGGCGAGGGCGGCGCGGGGCCAGAATATCCACGGCGGCGGCTGGGTCAAAGGGGCGGCTGGTCTGCTGGAGCCAGGCGGGCATCTGGTACTTTTGTGCCTGGGCGGTGGGGGCAGCGTCCTCCCAGCGGCGGTGGGTCAGCCACTTGGCCGGGTGGGGGATATACCGCCCGCCTGCCTCCTTCCAGGGGGCGCTTTCGGATTGGGTGGCCAAAGCTGTCAGCATGGTGTTCACAAGGCTCTCACTGGGCCGCAGCGCCTTCCAGGCCAGCAGGGCGGCGCGCTTGTCCGCCTTGCGGGGATAGGCCTGCCAGAACCGCTCGAAGCTATCCGGCGTTTGGGGGGCGGTTTGTGCCGGGACTGTTTGTGTTGCAGAGATTGCCAGTTTGGACTGAACGTGTTCGGGTTTTGGCTCTGCTTTCGGTGCAGCGCTCCCCAATTTCTCAGAAGAGGGAGAAAACGCACGCCCGCCGCAGGCGGTGTATGTGTGTTGGGAATCTTCTTGGATATCTTTTTGGGTATCTTTTATAGCTCTTGCGGATTCATCACTTGAATGTTGCGGATTCGTTTCTTGCAAGTGACGATTTTGAAACATGGAAAGAACGGATTCGCTGACTGCATACCACAAGGTGCGGTCAAAGGCAAACCGGCCGAAGCGGCCCTCCAAAAGCGCACCCTGCCGCACCAGACTTTTCAGCAGGCGGCGGATTTTCGGCACGCTCCAAAAGGGGAAATGCTCGGCCAGCCGGGCGGCGCTGGCGTACATCCAGCAGCGGCCCTGCTGCTGGCAGTCGGGATTGGATCGGTTTTTTTCGCACCAGAACCGGATGTGATCCAAAAGAATGGCCTCCTCCACGCCGTAGCGGGCGGCGGCTTCGGTATCAAAGGAATAACGCATGTGTGACCCTCCTTTTTGCTCAGAGATAAACCGGGAAAACAAAAACCGCCCCCCGGCGCGCGTTTGCATGGCGCGCCGGATGACGGCTCTAAAAAAGGCGGGGCCTGCACCGGCTCCGCCTGATCTTCTCAGTATACAGAATAGCACAGGATGAACCGGGCTTGCCAAGGGTCAAAACGCAAAAAAATCCGGGCTTTCCGGGTCAAAATCGGGCTTTGGCCGGGCTTTTCGCGGTGGGAAAGGAGGATACAAAAAAGCCCCGCGCAGCCGTTGGGCGAGCGCGGGGCAGTATCTAAAAATCATTTTGCGGGGGCCGCTTCCTCCGGCTTCGGGGCGCTGCCCCGGGCCGAGAATTCGCAGCCGCACCAATCCTGCCGGTAAAGGCCGTACTGGGCCGAAAGCTCCAGGCTGCGCTTGTGGCCCTCCTTGCGCTTGAACTCGTTGGGCAGGTGGCGCACGCCGTATTTTTTTTCCAGCTCCCGGCCGATGGCGTTGATCTTCTCCGCGTCCTTGCGGGGGCTGATCGAGAGGGTGGAGCAGAACCAGTCAAAGCCATGCGCGGCGGCGTATTGGGCCGCGTGCTCCATCCGCAGCCGATAGCACACGGTGCAGCGGCCGCCCCGCTCGGGCTCTGCTTCCAACCCGGCTACGGCGGTGTAAAACTCGCTCTGGTCGTAGCCCTCTTCCGCCAGGGTGATGCCCGGCAGATTCGCCTGCTTCACGAACTGGTGCAATTCGTCCGCCCGGCGGCGGTACTCGGATGCGGGCCAGATATTCGGGTTATAATAAAGAATCGTGATATCGAAAAAGCCGCACAGCATCTCCAGCACGGCGCTGGAGCAGGGGGCGCAGCAGGCGTGCAGCAAAAGGCGGGGGCGGCTTTCGCCCAGGCTCAGCAGTACCTGTTCCATCATTTTGGGGTAGTTGGGGCGGTTTGCCATGGGAAAATCTCCTTTGATTGCGGGCCTTTTGGAGAAGCGGCCCTTTGGCGCTTATTGTATCACGTTTTGCCCCGCCGCGCCAGTGCAGGCCCCGCGTTTCACGGTTTTCGCAGAATGTTTATAGGCCTATCACGATTTATCCACAATTTGCCTGTAAGATAATAAGCGTAGACCGAAGGAAAGACAATCGTCTTTCAAAACCCGGTATTACTGCTGCGGCAGGGCGGCCAGGGCCGAATTGCTGCCCGCTGCGCACTTACACTGGCGCCCGGCGATGCGAGGCATTGCAGTGCCGAGCCGGGACCAGACAACCATCTCCGTTTTCCTCTGTAAAGGAAAGCTTCCTTATAATCGCTGTTGCAAAGTCAGCCCGGCAGAAATGCCGGGCTGACTTTGCGTTTTGCGGTAAAATCTGCTACAATAACCCCTAGGCAACACCACACAATTCACGCCGAACGGCTCAGGCGGCGTATCACGCCAAAATTTTCCGTGCTATTTTCCAAAAATGCTCGCCAAGCCACCCAAGGCTTGGCTGTGCTTTTTGGTTCATATCACAAAAAATTTTCCGGCGTGCTCCACCATCTGGAATTGTGCGGTATTGCCGTTTATATCCAAAAGCAATGAACACAGAAAGTGAGACATAGAATATGACCAAGGAAAAGATCGCCCGCATCAACGAGCTGGCCAAAAAATCCCGCACCGAGGAAGGCCTCACCGAAGCCGAAAAGGCCGAGCAGGCCGCCCTGCGCCGGGAGTACATCGACGAGATGAAGCAGAGCCTGCGCAGCCAGCTGGACAACGCCGACTACATCGACGACAAGGGCGTGCGCCGCCCGGTGTCCGACCTGAAAAAACCGAAGAACTGACAAAACCCGCGGTATGCCGCGAAAAGCCCGGTTTCCCTCTGGTAAACGGGCTTTTGCTATGCTATAATAAAGCGGTGAATCGAATGATTTGGTTCGGTTCGCCCAAAGAGAGGAAGGATTCAACGTGACCAAAGCCCTGATCCGGCTTTTTGTGAAAAACCATGAGAACACCCGCGACCCCGCCGTGCGCGGCGCCTACGGCCGTATGGCCGGGATTGTGGGCATCTGCTGCAACCTGGCCCTGTTCGCGGGCAAGTTCATCGCGGGCACCGTGTTCGGCAGCATCGCCATTGCGGCGGACGCCATCAACAACCTGTCCGACGCGTCGTCCAACATTGTGAGCCTGATCGGCTTCAAGCTGGCGGAAAAGCCCGCCGACGAGGGCCACCCCTACGGCCATGCCCGGTTTGAATATCTGGCGGGTCTGGCGGTGGCGGTGATGGTGCTGGTCATCGGCGTGGAGCTGGCCAAGAACAGCTTGGACAAAATTCTGCACCCCACTCCGGTGGTGTTCAGCTGGCTGTCGGTGGCGGTGCTGGCGGCATCCATCCTGGTAAAGCTGTGGATGGCCGTGTTCAACACCCACATCGGCAAGCTGATCGACTCCTCCACGTTGCAGGCCACCGCGGCGGACAGCCGCAACGACGTGCTCAGCACCGGCGCGGTGCTGCTGGCCACCCTGATCAGCCGGTTCACTCCGCTGGAGCTGGACGGCTGGATGGGCCTTGCGGTGGCGGTGTTCATCCTGTACAGCGGCGCGGGCCTGATCAAGGACACCCTGGACCCCCTGCTGGGCCAGGCCCCGGACGAGGCGCTGGTGCATTACATCCACGACAAGGTGATGAGCTACCCGGGCGTGCTGGGTACCCACGATCTGATGGTGCACGACTACGGCCCCGGCCGCCAGTTCGCCAGCGTCCACGTGGAGATGGCCGCCGAGGACGACGTGATGGAAAGCCACGACGTGATCGACAACATCGAGCGGGACTTCTGGGACAATGACCACCTGCATGTGGTCATCCACTTCGACCCCATCATCACCAGCGACGAAAAGGTGAACGACGCCCGCCACTGGCTGGGTGAGCTGGTGAAGGAGATCGACCCGGCGCTGAGCATCCACGACCTGCGCATGGTGGCGGGCCCCACCCACACCAACCTGATCTTCGACTGCGTGACCCCCGCGGACTTTGAGATGGACGAGGCCGACCTGAAGCAGTCCATCAAGCAGGCGGTGCGCAGCAGCCGCCCGGATTATTTCTGCGTCATCACGGTGGAGAGCAGCTACGCCTCCATCCCCCATTAAAGCCTGAGGCAACACAGCACAATTCACACCGAACGGCTCAGGCGGCGTATCGCGCCAAAATTTTCCGTGGAATTTTCCAAAAATGCTCGTCAATCCACAAAGGATTGCCTGCGCTTTTTGGTTCATTCCGCAAAAAATTTTCCGGCGCGCTCCACCACCTGGAATTGTGCGGTGTTGCCCTAAAATCCAAACGAAAGAAGCGATTCAGCATGGAATTCCGTTATTCAAACAAGGTCAAACAGATGAAGCCCAGCATCATCCGCGAGCTGCTCAAGCAGATGAGCGACCCGCAGCTGATCAGCTTTGCGGGCGGCAACCCGGCGGCGGACAGCTTCCCCGCCGAGACCATCCGCAAATTCAGCGACAAGCTGCTGGCCACCGACCCGGTGGGGATGCTGCAATATTCCGTCACTGAGGGCTATGGCCCTCTGCGCAAAGCCGCCCGGGACTACGCCAACCGTCAGTGGCCGGTGGTGAGCGATGCGGACGACCTGATCATCACCAGCGGCAGCCAGCAGATCATCGAGTTCATGACAAAGCTGCTGTGCAACGAGGGCGACGTGATCGCGGTGGAGGAGCCCGCTTTTCTGGGCGCCTACAATTCCATGCGCAGCTTCGGCGCGCGCCTGGCCGGTGTGCCCCTGGAGGCCGACGGCGTGAACCTGGAGGCTCTGGAAAAGGTCTTCCGGGATCAAAAGCCGAAGTTCTTCTACTGCATCCCCAACTTCCAGAACCCCACCGGCTACACCACCAGCCTGGCAAAGCGCAAGGCCATCTGCGAGCTGGCGGTGCGCTACGGCGTGCCGGTGCTGGAGGATGACCCCTACGGCGCACTGCGTATCTCGGGTGAAGCGATTCCGCCCATCAAGCACTTCGACACCACCGGCGCGGTGGTGTATGCCGGGTCCTTCAGCAAGGTGCTGTGTCCGGGCATGCGCCTGGCCTTCTGCGCCGGGCAGCCGGATCTGATCGGCAAGATGGTGGTGGCAAAGCAGGGCAGCGACGTGCACACCAACGTGTGGGCCCAGCGGGTCTGCGAGCGCATCCTGACCCAGACCGACATGGATGCCCACCTGGCCCGTTTGCAGGATATCTACCGGGAAAAGGCCAATTACATGATGGCCGAACTGGACGCCAAGCTGGCCGGCCGGATGGAATATATCAAGCCCGAAGGCGGCATGTTCATCTGGGCCACCCTGCCCGAAGCAGTGGACACCGACGCCTTTGTGAAAAAGTGCCTGGAGCACAAGCTGGCGGTGGTGCCGGGCAGCGCCTTCTACACCACCGACGCCGATTGCCGCAGCGTGCGGCTGAACTTCTCCACCCCCACCAAGGCGCAGATCGCCCAGGGCGTGGAGATCATGGACAAGGTACTGCGGGAGCTGGGCGCGTAACGCGGCCTGTTCGCCCCGATTAGAGAGAAAGAGAGGACAAGCCGATGGAAAAGATCAAGATGACCACCCCCCTGGTGGAGATGGACGGCGACGAGATGACCCGCGTGCTGTGGCAGTGGATCAAGGAGGAGCTGCTGTGCCCCTTTGTGGAGCTGAACACCGAATACTACGACCTGGGCCTGCCCAACCGGGACGCCACCGGCGACCAGGTGACCATAGACGCGGCGCTGGCCAATAAGAAGTACGGCGTGTCGGTCAAGTGCGCCACCATCACCCCCAACGCCCAGCGCATGACCGAGTATGACCTGCACGAGATGTGGAAGAGCCCCAACGGCACCATCCGCGCCGTGCTGGACGGCACCGTGTTCCGTGCGCCCATCCTGCTGGACTGCATCAAGCCGGTGGTCAAGACCTGGAAAAAGCCCATCACCATCGCCCGTCATGCCTACGGCGACGTGTACAAGGGCACCGAGTTCCGCATTCCCGGCCCGGGCAAGGCCGAGCTGGTGTTCACCGGCGCGGACGGCACCGAAATGCGCCAGACCATCTATGACTTCGAGTGCGCAGGTGTGCTGCAGGGCACCTACAACAAGGACAGCTCCATCGAGAGCTTTGCCCGCAGCTGCTTTAACTACGCGCTGTCCACGGGGCAGGACCTGTGGTTCTCCACCAAGGATACCATCAGCAAGAAATACGACCACACCTTCAAGGACATCTTTGCCGAGATCTACGAGAAGGAGTACAAGGAACAGTTCGAGGCCGCGGGTATCGAATACTTCTACACCCTGATCGACGACGCGGTTGCCCGCGTGGTGCGCAGCGAGGGCGGCTTCATCTGGGCCTGCAAGAACTACGACGGCGACGTGATGAGCGACATGGTCTCCACCGCCTTCGGCAGCCTGGCCATGATGACCAGCGTGCTGGTCAGCCCGGACGGCAACTACGAGTACGAGGCCGCCCACGGCACTGTGACCCGCCACTACTACCGCTACCTGAAGGGCGAGAGCACCTCCACCAACCCCATGGCCACCATCTTCGCCTGGACCGGCGCGCTGGCAAAGCGGGGCGAGCTGGACGGCAACGAGGCCCTGGTGAAGTTCGCCAAGACCCTGGAAGAGGCTTGCCTGGACACCCTGGCCAGCGGCGTGATGACCAAGGACCTGTGCGGCCTGGCCGAGGGCGTGGAAACCAAGCCCGTGGACAGCCTGGAATTCATCCGCGCGATCCGCGCCAATCTGGAAGCCAAGCTGGCCTGAGCGGGATGAGAAACGAGTAAGAAAAGAACCGCCCCGGCGGCCGAAGAGTTCGGCTGCCGGGGCGGTTTTGTGTGCAGTGGGAGAAAAATTCAGACGCTCGCCTCCAGCCGGGCGAGGGCGGCGGCGAACACCGGGTGCTCCATTAGGGAGTGGTATTTTTCGTCCTGCCGAATCTCATCCAGCAGCAGGCGGCGCAGCTCCCGGCTGCTGGTCTGGGCGCTTTCCGGGTGCTTGGCGGTCACACCCGGGGCGAAGAGATCCGCCCGGGGGAAGGCGGGCGGGCCGGTGAGTACCTCCACATACTGCGCAAAGCAGGCGGCGGCTTCGTCCGGTCTGCCCTCCTGCAGGCACAGCTCCATGGCAAGGCCTGCGCTCATGTCCGGGAAATCGAAGGCCCGAGCCAGCGCTCCATAGGCCTCGCACACCGCCCGCTGCCGCTGCGGCTCCGGCAGCAGCTTCGGGTCCATCATCGTGGCCAGCAGGCTCTGGGCCTGACTGATCAGCTTGTACAGCTGCTTCTGGATGGTTTCCAGCGCCTTGCCGGGCTGGCCGGTTTTCAGGTAATACTGGGCCCAGGCCCCGGTGGGGTCGCCCACCCGCTCGGGCAGCTGGCGCAGCAGCTCCGCGCCGGTTTCCGCGTCGCCGTCCGTGAGCTCCAGCACCGCCAGCCCGATGGTGGCAGTCTGCCAGTAGGCGGCGTTGCCACTTTCGCGCACCTGCTCCAGCAACTGGCGCTTGCGGGCCCGCCAGCGGGTGCGCACCTCCTCGCCCGCCGCGGGGAAGAACACGGTCAGCGCGTCGTAGCTGGCCACCGCGTTGTACTGCAGGGCGGTGCAGCTGGGGTACTGGTGCAGTAGCTCCTCCAGTTGCCGCTCGGCGGCCTGCCAGCCGTCCAGCTGCTGGCGCATGGCGGTTTCCAGCAGCTGGTTTACCTGCCGCGCCACCTCCTCATCGCTCAACGTCTCCTCAAATTGCAGCAGCGCGTCCACGCTGGTGCCCAGCGCCCGGGCCAGCGGGCAGAGCAGGGTGATGTCCGGGTAGGAGGTGTCGGTCTCCCACTTGCTCACCGCCGGGGCGCTCACCCCCAGCCGGGCCGCCAGCTGCTCCTGGGTCAGGCCCTTTTCCTTGCGGCGGGCCGCGATGGCCGCGCCGATCTTCATCCGGTTCAGTTCCATGGTGTGCTCCTTTGTTCGGGTAGGTGGATAGGCGCCGCGCTCCTTCTGCTTTTATTGTAGTGCATCCCGCCCGCCGCCACAAGCGACGGGTGGTTACGCGCCGGGCAGGTTTTTCTGCCCGCCGGTTACAAAAATGCCCCGGCAGCCGTTTTCCGGCTGCCGGGGCATTTGTCTTTTTCAAAAATCTCAGGCCCGATTCGGCTTCACCAGTAGGGTGTCTGCCATGGTGAACACGTCGGGCACGCCCTTGTAGGCGCACCACTGGGGCATTTTGGCGTAGCGGTGGGCCACCAGCCGGAAGCAGCGCAGCGGCTCGTTCACCGGGAAGACAAAATCCTGCCGGGCGATCTCCCGCGCACAGGGGGCGCAGGGCAGGTGCAGCGTGTCCTTCAAGGTCAGATGCTCCGGGTCCGGCCCGGTGAACAGCTCGATATACTCCGGGAAGACGATGCCGGACCGGTGGTGGGACAAAAAGCCCAGCCCGATGCTCTCGACCTCGGTTTCCTCCGGCAGCAGGGCGGTCACGTCCAGATTTTCCAGCGTGCCCAGCCACTGGCCGCAGAGGTAATCGCAGCTGCCCCGCCGGGGGTCCAGCAGGCCCTGAATGCCGCCCGCCGAGAACACCGGCCGGGGGTCAAAGCGGGTGGGGCTTTGCAGCTCCATTTCGGTGAGAAGGAACTGATAATGGGCGCACACCGGCTCGCTCACCCGGCCGTCCGCCAGAAAGAGCCGGGCGCAGAGGGTGGTGTCCTTTTGCAGCGGGATGGGCCCGGTGTACACCGGGGAATGCTCGTCGGGCAGGGTGCCGTCGGTGGTATAGCGCAGAACGCCCTCCTGCCGGGCGGTCAGGGTGATGCTGGCCTGGGTGCCCGCCGGGAATACGCACTCGGGCGGGTCCAGCTGGGGCGTGAAGGGCGGCACGGCTCCGCTCTCCGTCCACTGGGTCTGCACGCTGTCCAGCGGCGCGGGGGCTTCCAGGTACTGAGCGGTGAACATGGATTCGGTGAGGGGAGCGTCCGCCAGCAGCAGGCAGATCTTGCCCGCCTCCGGGGCGATGCGCACCCCGTCCGCCCCGGCCCGGGTCAAGGTGCCGGTCTCCACCGTGAAGCGGTAGGCAAAGCCCTCGTGTGTCATGTGAATGCACCGGCCCTCGGCGGCGCGGAACACCGGCAGCCGGTCGAAGACCAGGTTATAGTCGCCTTCCAGAATAAGCCGGTCCGGCAGCATGGAAAAGCGGGCCAGCAGCGCGCCGGTTGCCGGGTCGGTCAGCTCGGCCCGGGCCTCGGTCTCGCTGGCGGCGTAAAAGCAGATGCGGCCCTCCGGCTCGGCGCCGTCCGCACCCACCAGCCGGATAAAGGGGCGGGGGTCATCCTGTCCGGCCCAGAGCTGGGGGAAGAGCAGGGGCAGCGCGTCGAAGGTGCTTTTGGCATTTGTCATGGCGTGCTGGCGGTAGCGGGAGAGGTATTCATCCCGGTAGAGGAAGAAGTCCCGCACCCGCAGACGGCCCTCTTCGCCCAGAAAGCCCACCCGGTAGCAGCAGGAGGCGTACCACTGGGCGCTCAGCTCGTGGGCGGCGTTCCAGTCGTGGGAGGCCTGCCAGGTCATGGGCGGGGTAATGCGGTATTTTTTGCGGAACCACTCGCCGCTGGCCGCCATGGTCTCCACCCGGGCCAGGCCCTCTTTGGCCAGACGCTCCACCAGATTCAGCTGGGGCAGCAGGCCGGGACCGATGTTCTCCCACAAAAAGTTGTTCTCCTGGCCCACCTGGGCGTAGCCGATGCCCAGCGAGTCCTCTTTGGTGATGGTGTCGAACATCCACTGGATCCACTGCTCGTCCCGGCCGGTGAGCCAGGCGGGCTCCAGGGTGAACACCATGCCGTATAAGTCCGGGCGCAGGTTCTGTTCAAAGTTGTAGATGGGGTCCGGCCCCAGCAGACGGAACACCGGAACCGGCAGCTGGTTCGCCGGGTCCTGGGCGGGCAGGTTCTCGTTCTGGCGGCTGGGGAAGTAGACCCCGTTGGGCCAGCCGCCCCACAAAGTAAAGCCGTCGGTGCCGATCTGGTCCCGGCAGGTGGCTGCGGCGGTGATACCGTATCGTTCGGCGGCGTATTCCAGGGTCACGGTGTCCAGCACCCAGGAGCCGATGCTCTTGGGATACTTGCCAAAGACGGAAAAGAAGGTGTCCATGTAGGCGTCCACCAGGCGCTTGCGCTCCTCCGGCTCGTAGCCGATGCAGTAGGCGCTGTTCACCCGCTCGTCGAACTCCTCGGTCACCTGGCCGCGAAAGCGCACTCCGGCCTTTTCACACAGTTCCCGGGTGATCTCCCACCAGGCGGAGATTTCGTCCTGGGGGGCGGTCTCTTCCCGCAGCAGCTTCTGGTAGCGGGGGTCGGTGAGCGCGTCGTATTTCAGCGCGTAGGTGGCGGGCAGGCCATACTGCCGCACCAGCTGAATCTGCTTGCGGATGGTGTCGAAGTCGTCCTGAATGAAGCGGCTGGGCTCCTCGTGGGACTTGCGGATGAAGTTGTAGATGTTGATGATGGCTGTTTTTTTCATAGCGTCCTCCCCCCGGCCGCCGGACGGCGCGGAGTTTTTTGCGGGCCGTGTCCGCCGCGGTGGGGGCGGGCTGCGGGCCAATCCAACAATACCATATCACACCCGGCGGCGCTTTGCCAGATGTTATTGGAAGACAGGCGCAAAAAAGCCCCGGACCCGGGGACTCGGGTCTGGGGCAAGAGGGTCAGCGGGGCTGGCGCAGCATCCGGCGCAGAGCCAGCAGCGCCGCGAACAGCACCGCCGCCACCGGCCAGATGATCCAGGTGCGGGCCCACTGGCCGGTGTAAAAGCTCACCGCCAGATAGATGGCAGTGGTCAGGCACCAGTAGAAGCCGGCGAAGGGGTCGTTGCGCCGGTTCTCCGCCTTGTGCTCCCGGGAGTAGTCGCCTTCCTCCACCAGCTTTTCGTAGGTCTCCCAGAGGCAGGCCACCCGGATGATGATGTACACGCCCACGGCGATGAGGGTCAGCAGCAGGCAGACCGCGAACACGCAGGCCAGCTCGGATTCCAGCGCCATGCAGAAGAACAGCGGCACCACGCTCAGGATGCACAGCACGATGCCCACCACCAGGCCCGAATGATAGGTGGAAGCAAAGGCCTCCCGCTTGGTCTCCACGATGCCCGCCACCCCGTATTCCAGGGCGATGGGCTCCTTTTCCAGAAATTCATACCGCTCCAGCTTGATGCCGCTGGGCAGCAGGATGGCCACGCCCGCCGCCACGATCACGAACAGAAACAGCAGGCCGATGGCGGCGGCCACGTCCTCGCTGAGGGCGAGCCGCCCGTGCTCCGCCATACCGGCAATGGCCACCAGCGGAACCGGCGACAGGATGAACAGCGCCACCGCCAGCGCAATGAATTTGTGGCAGCGCGCGCTCAGGTCCATATAGGTGTTGGCCTCCTCCAGCGAGATGGGCCGGGGCGCGGGGCCTTCCTCCAGGATGGGGGCGGCGCAGCCCTCCTCCTCGGCGGCGTTGTCCTTTAATAAATAATCGGTGCTCACCCCGAACAGTTCGCTCATCTTTAAAATCTTATCCAGGTCCGGCATGGAGGCCATGGACTCCCACTTGGATACCGACTGCCGGGACACGCCCAGCTGGACCGCCAGCTCCTCCTGGGACCAGCCCTGGGCCTTGCGCAGCTTCATGATTTTTTCCGCTAAGATCATATTCCCACAACTCCTTCTCACGGGTTCTGTTTTGCTGCTCTCATTGTAGCAGAAGCGCCGGTTACCCGCCACCCAGTTTGCTGTTCAATTTGTCAACCGGCGGTTGCACCGGGGGAAAACCGGCCGTGCAGGCCCGCCCTCCGGGCAAAAATAAGCCGCCCGGCCCCCTTTTTTAACAGGGACCGGGCGGCTTTGCGGTTTGGAGGCATCTTTAAAAATGCCGTATGAGAAAGAAGGAATAGAACAAAAAAGAATGGAAAAACAGATGGGAAGGGGAAAACTCAGCGGATGTCCTTCCAGTTGGTCACGTGGTTTTCCCAGATGTAGCTGTAGTTCTTCGCCAGCTCGCGGGCGGTCATGGGCTTTTGGCCGGTGAGCAGCTCCACGTCATCCGAGGCAACGTCCATCAGGCCCTCGGCGATGCTGCCTTCGTTGGTCACCATGTCGTTGCCGCACCAGGGCACCGGGGACCGGGAATAGTCGCCGGTGGCGGTGCGGGGGGAAGCGGGTGGTTCGTTTTCTTTATAACAGCTTTCGGAGTCTGCCGCCAGATGCAGTTTTTTCGCTGTGTCCTTACAAAAAGGCAAAGCTGTCAGCCTGCTTCACAGCCCGGCGTTTCTGTAAGGACAGAGGGAGGAGTTTGACCGGCAAAAAAACGGCGCGCACCGGGGAAAATCCCTTGGGTGCGCGCCGCTTTGGCGTTTTGTTTTGGTGTTACATCTCTTCCAGCGGCTCGGCCAGCTGGCGTAGCAGAATTCGTTCCAGCTGGGCGGAAAGCCGGGCGGCGTCCAGCTCGCGGCGGCCGCCGTAGTCCAGCAGGATGCCGGTGAGCGCCCGGGAATTGTAATCCAGAAAGACCTCCCGGTCCGGCTGGTTCACCGCAAAGTCCGGCCGGAAGCGTTCCAGCAGCCCGTTCAGAAAGACCCGCACGCAGGCGGTGAGGGCGTCGGTGAAGCGCTGCCGCCGGTGGGAACAGAGCAGCTTATTCAGCACGTCGAATTGCCCGGCGGTGTGGGCGATCAGCAGCTCCAGCCCACAGCGAAGCTGGGGCAGCTCCAGGCTCTGGCGCAGCAGCTGCTCGGTCTCGCGGCGGACGGACCACTCCATCACGTCGTTGATGTCCTGAAAATGGTAGTAAAAGGTCTGGCGGGAGATGTGGCACTCCTCGATCAGCGCCTTCACGGTGATCTTGTCCACATTGCCCCGGCTGCGGTAAAATTACCGGTTCAGCGTGTCCAGCTCCCGCTGAATCAGCTCGTTTGCGATGGTGAAGGCCTCGATGCGCCGTTTTGCCAGCGTGAGCTGGGATTTGTAGCGGGCCGGGTCTTCCTTTGCTTCAAAGGTCTTCACCGTCTGGCGAAGCTTGTGCAGGGTGGAGTCGATCTGGCGCTTTGCCTCGGCCAGCTCGTCGCGGGTGTAGTCCATGGGGTGTCCTCTCTCAAATATCACATCTGGCCCTTCCAGACCCGGGCCAGAATGTCCTTTAATACCAGCAGTGCGTCGGTGGTGTTGTAGCCGTATTCCACCTGCAGCTGGGTGAGCATCTCCCGCAGCTGGGGGGCGTAGTCCTGGATGCGCACCGTCTTGTGGTAGGTGGCCAGCACCGGGTATTTCTTGCTCCATACCTTGTTCCAGTCGATCTTGGCCTGGGCCTCCTCGCTCACGCTGTCGATCATCTCCCGGGCCTGCTGCTCGTCAAAATCGTATTCCACCAGCTCGTCCAGCGTGATGTGGTACAAAACGGCCAGCCGCTTGGACTGGCGGATGTCCGGCAGGGTCTCTCCGGTCTCCCACTTGGAGATGGTCTGGCGGGAAACCCCCAGCTTTCCGGCCACATCCTCCTGGGAAAGACCGCTCTTTTTGCGGGCGTGATACAAACCGCTTGCAAAGCTCATGGGCAAAACCTCCTGTTGTGTTTGATTTTCTGCCCTTTCAGTATACCGCCAACCGCGCCAAAAGGCCACCAACCAAACCTGCCGGTTTCGCCCGGTTTGTTAACATCACTTGATGAGGGCGAACCGGTAGGCCTCTTCGGTCCAGTCCAGCAGCTCGGCGTCCACCTCTTTGGAGGTCGTGAGCAGGATGTGGTGGGTCCAGCGGTTGGGGTAGGGCTCGGTGGCCACCGCCACCCGGGGGGACTCCTTGTGATAGGAAAGCCCCAGGCTCACCAGCAGGTATTCCTCCGGCCAGCCCTTCACCTTGCGCCAGGGCAGCGACACCGCCGCGAACACATACCGGTTGCGCAGCGAGATCTGGGTGCGGCTCACCTTGGCGGTGAAGGCAAGGCCCCGGTCCGCAAGCCCTTGGCAAAACGCCTCGTAGATGGGCAGCATTTGGGGCATGGAATCAAAAAACAGCAGCTCGTCGTCGGTCATGATTGCACACCTGCATTTTTGGATTTTTCTTATTATATTATAGCTCCGGAGAGCGGGGCGGGGCAACGGTCAGCGGTGCAGGTCTTTTTGAGCGGCCAGCGCCCGGCGGCGGAAATACAGCTTGCAGAAGCCGAAGGCGCCCACGGCGGCCAGCGCCAGGTTCAGCCAGCTGAGCTGTTGCAGATGGCTGTTGGCCAGATTGGCAAAGCCGGGCAGCACGTTAACCGCCATGATCACGCCGCAGAGGGCCAGCACGCCGTCCAGATGGCGCAGCACGCCCTCCAGGTCCGAGAAGATTTCAAAGGGCTGGCCGTCCGATTTCTTTTTCAGGTAGATCCAGTTCAGGCAGCGGCCCACCACCTGGATGCCGGTCTCCTCCAGAAAGGCCAGGTAGTCCGGATCGGCCTTGCGCAGCAGCTGCAGCTGGTACTGGTATTCGCCCGGCTCACCCTGCTCGAATTCATACACGAAAACCCCCGCCCGGCACAGCTGCCAGCCCTGGCGGCTCATCTCGTTCAGCCAGGCGATCTCCTTTTCAAAGTTCCAGACAAAAAACGTGCGGTGGATGATCTTTTTCATACCGGATTCCCTCCTGTGACCTGTTCGCCGTTTTTTACCAGCTCCCGCAGCCGGGCCAGCTCGCTCTCCACGGCGGCGCGGCCCGCGGCCGTGATGCGGTATTCCTTTTTCCGACTGCCCGGGGTGCAGGGCAGCGCCTCGATCCAGCCCTTGTCCTGCAGGGTGTTCAGCGCGCCGTACAAAGTGCCCGCCGCCAGCCGCACCCGCCCGCCGGAAAATTCCTCGGTCTTCTGCATGATGCCGTAGCCGTGCAGCGGCTGATACAGCGAAAGCAGAATGTAATAAAAGGCCTCGGTCAGTGCGATGTGTTCGTTCATCTGCGGCCCTCCTTTTTGCTTGCTCGGCAAGCGTTATATCGTCTTTCGATATAACTATATCAGGTGCCGATATACTTGTCAAGCGGCCGGGCATCCGGCGGCAGGGTGGGAAGGGGAAGGATTGCGACAAAAATCTATGGAAGAGAGGGCGAAAAAAATAAATTAGCACTCTAAGCCGTAGAGTGCTAATAATTAACAAAATGTTCATAAATCAACCGATTTTATGTCACAAACCGGCGGTAGAATAGAGTTGTCAAAAAGGAACGGGAGCCAAGGACAAAGGCCCTTGGAAGCCGACCCGGACAATTCCAATTGACAAAGCGGTGCAGCCCCCGCGTACCATGCGCACCGCTTTTTCGGTGGCAACACCGTACAATTCACGCCTGCCGGCTCAGGCGGCGTATCGCGCCAAAATTTTCCGTGGAATTTTCCCAAAATGCTCGCCAAGCCACCAAGGCTTGTCTGTGCTTTTGGGTTCATTCCGCAAAAAATTTTCCCGCGCGCTTCACCACCTGGAATTGCACCGTGCTGCCACAATAAAAATCCATTTCAAATGGCGCGGAGCAAAGGAGCAATTTATGTTTGGTATGATTCCGTTTGGCCGTGAAGAAAACAGTTTGTTCAACTATCTGGATAACATGGAGCGCAGCCTGTTCACCGGTTTCGGCGATATGAGTCAGTTCCGCTGCGACATTCAGGATAAGGGCGATGCCTACCTGATGGAGGCGGAGCTGCCCGGCTTCAACAAGGAGGACATCGCCATCGACCTGAACGGCGATAACCTGATGATCACCGCCCGCCACAACTCCGAGAGCGGCGAGAAGGACGAAAAAGGCAACTACGTGCGCCGGGAACGGAAGTTCGGTTCCTTCAGCCGGAGCTTCGACGTGAGCGGCATCGACACCACCGCCATCAAGGCCGCCTACAACAACGGCATTCTGGAGCTGACTCTGCCCAAGAAGGGCGAGGTAGCCCCCGCCTCCCGCAGCATCCAGATCGAGGGCTAAGCGCAGAGCAGAGCCCCCGCGGCAGAAAAGCAGAAAAGGGCCCCGGCCAGCTGGCCGGGGCCCTTTTTTTGTGCATGCTCGGGCAGGATGACGCATCCGGCGGGCGAAATTCCCGCCCGGTGTGCTGGAAAAATTCCCATCGCTCTGCTATGATGGAGACAAAAAGGAGGGCGACGGAATGAGTCTTGCAAAACGAATCGCAGCCTGCCGCAAGCAGGCGGGACTTTCACAGGAAAAGCTGGCTGAGTGCATGGGCGTGAGCCGGCAGACGATCTCCCGCTGGGAGACCGGGGAGGCCCGGCCGGATCTGGAAAAGTTTGAACAGCTGTGCGGTGTCTTTTCGGTCAGCGCCGACACCCTGCTGTTCGGCGCCCAAAGCCCGGCGCAGCCGGACGGCCGGGAGCAATCCCGGCGGGCAAAGACGCATTTCCGCATGGCGGCGGCTGTGGTGCTGGCGGCGGCAGGCGTGCTGCTGGTGGTGGCGGCACTGCTGTTTGCCTTCATCGAAAGCCAGCAGCCCTATCAGACCTGGTATACAGCGCTGGGGCCGTACGCCAGCCATCTGTTCTGCACCTGGCGGGTGTGGCTGCTGGTGCTGGGCATCGGAATGGCCGGGGCAGGTGGAGTGTGCATCGTGCGGGAATACCGGCGGCTGTAACGGCGTTACAGCTCCCACACCGCCGGGCAGGTGCTGGACACCGCCACCGCGCCCGCGCCCAGTGCGTCGATCACATCCTGCTTGTCGGCGATCAAGCCGCTGGCGATGAGCGGCGCGTTCAGTTCATGGCTTAAGCGGGCGATGAGCTTGGGCATCAGGCCGGGCAGAATCTCGATGAAGTCCGCCCACTGGCTGCCGCCGCTTTTGCGCAGGCTTTGCAGGGCCATGTTATCCAAAAGGAAGGTGCGGTACACCCCCGCAAGCCCCAGGGCCTTGGCCCGCCGCACCAGCGCCGCCTTGGTGCTGATGACCCCGTCCGCCTCGGTGGCCCCGACCAGGTATTCCACCGCCGCCTCCCGGGCGGAAAGGCCGTCCAGCAGGTCCACGTCCACAAAAACGGTCTTGCCCGCCTTCTTCAGCCGCCGGACGATGTCCGGGATGCTCACCACCGAGCCGTACAGCACGAACACCACCGGCTTCGGGTTTTGAAGGCAGCGGGCAAGACCCTCCTCGTCCTTGATGGCGATGATGATGGGGTTTTCCTCCAGCAGAGCGGGCAGCGGGGTGATCATGGGGCATCCTCTTTTCGTTTGTGATGATACCTATTATAGCACCCCAAAGCCGGGCCCCACAACGCTTTGTGCGCATGGCACAAAAAGCCGGGGATAATTTTTGCGGGTCTGCCCATTGCGCCCCGGCGGCAGCGGCCTCTATAATAATAGTACGACCAATAAACGCGGCCCGCGTGCCGCCAGAAAAATACCCGGGGCTTTCGGCAGGCTCCGGCCTGTGCAAGAGTGAAGAGCAGCAGAACAAACGCCATGACGGTGTATTTCTGTTGCTCTTTTTTATTTGGGCGCTGCCACGGCCTTCACGCCTGACGGCTCAGGCGGCGTATCGCACCAAAATTTTCCGTGGAATTTTCCAAAAATGCTCGCCAAGCCACCAAGGATTGCCTGCGCTTTTTGGTTCATTCCGCAAAAAATTTCCGGCGCGCTCCACCACCTGAAAGGCCGTGTCACCGCCCATTGGGTGCTGCCACGGCCTTCACGCCTGACGGCTCAGGCGGCGTATCGCACCAAAATTTTCCGTGGAATTTTCCAAAAATGCTCGCCAATCCACAAAGGATTGCCTGCGCTTTTTGGTTCATTCCGCAAAAAATTTTCCGGCGCGCTCCACCACCTGGAAGGCAGTGTCACCGCCCAGTTGGGCGCGCCTGCCCCGAAATTCAGCGATCAAAACGAGGTGCATGATGACAAAGCAAAGAAAATGGTTCAAACGAATCGGGCTGGCGCTGCTGGCGCTCGTGCTGGCTCTGGTGCTGGCGGTGGGGGGGTATGTGCTCTACCTGCAAACCGGCTATTACCGCATTCCGGATGGCGAGACTCTCACAGTGGAAAATCCCCAGACCGGGCAGCTGGCCCCCGGGCAGGACTACACCGCCCTGACCTACAACATCGGCTTTGGCGCCTACGGGCCGGACTACAGCTTCTTCATGGACACCGGCACCATGGCGGACGGCACCCCGGTGCAGGGCAAATGGGGCAAGGCAAAAAGCCGGGAAGCGGTGCTGGCCAACACCCGGGGCGCGCTGGATACGGTGGCCGCCCAGAACGTGGACTTCCTGCTTTTGCAGGAGGTGGACGTGGATGCCCACCGCAGCTGGCAGGTGGACCAGAGCGCCATGCTGAAAGAGGGGCTGCCCGGTTACGGCGCGGTGTTTGCCTCCAACTTCCACACTCGGTACCTGTTCTACCCCTTCCACGACCCCCACGGCGCGGTGGATGCGGGCCTGCTCACCTTCAGCCGGTATCAGGTGGAGGAAGCGGTGCGCCGCAGCTACCCGGTGGACGAGAGCTTCTTTGTAAAATTTACCGACCTGGATCGCTGCTTTGCCCAGCTGCGCATCCCGGTGGAGGGCGGGGGAGAGCTGGTGCTCATCAACAGCCACATGTCCGCCTACGACGAGGGCGGCACCGTGCGGGCCCGCCAGCTGGAAATGCTCTGCGACGTGATGGAGACCGAATACCAAAAGGGCAATTACGTGATCGTGGGCGGCGACTTCAACCACGCTCTGGGCGAGGGGATGGCCGAGGCCTTTGAAAGCGGCCAGCAGCTGCCGGGCTGGGTGGCCCAGCTCACCGATGAGGACCTGCCCGAGGGCTTTTCCCTCCAGCGGGCGGAGAATGAGTACCAGACCCCCACCTGCCGCACGGCAGACATTCCCTGGGAGCCGGGGGTCAACTACACCACCGTGCTGGACGGGTTTCTCGTTTCGGACAACATCACCGCCACGGCGGAAAATATCGACACCAATTTTGCTTACAGCGACCACAACCCGGTGAAGCTCACCTTCCGGCTGGGTCAGGCTGCGGAATAAAAGGAGGAAACAGTTATGGTAGATGTGGCGATCATCGGCTGCGGCGTGACCGGCGCGGCGGTGGCATACCACCTGGCGAAAAAGCAGGTCAGCGTGCTGATCCTGGAAGCGGAAAACGATGTGTCCATGGGCACCACCAAGGCCAACAGCGCCATTCTGCACGCGGGCTACGACCCGGAGCCGGGCACCCGGATGGCGGCGCTCAATGTTCGGGGCAGCGCAATGGCGAAGGAAATCTGCGCCGCGCTGGATGTGCCCTACAAGCAGATTGGCAGCTTTGTGGTGGCCTTCGGCCCCGAGCAGGAGAAAACCCTGCAGCGACTTTATGAAAACGGCATCGCCAACGGGGTGCCGGGGCTGGAGCTTTTGAGCGGCGAAAAGGCCCGGGAAATGGAGCCGAATCTCTCGCCGGAGATCACCGCCGCCCTGCACGCGCCCAGCGCAGCCATCGTGAGCCCTTGGGAGTTTGCGCTGGCCATGGCGGAAAACGCGGTGCAAAACGGGGCTGACCTGCACTTGGAAACCCGGGTCACCGGCCTTGCTCCCATCGAGGGCGGCTGGAAGATCGAGACCACCAAGGGCGACTTTGAAGCCCGCTTTGTGGTGAACGCCGCCGGCGTGGACGCGGGCTCGGTGCACGCGCTGGCCGCGCCGGAGAATTTTGTCACCAAACCCTGCCGGGGCGAGTATTACCTGCTGGACAAATCCGCCGGCAGCACCGTGGGCCGGGTCATCTTCCAGTGCCCCACCGCCGCGGGCAAGGGCGTGCTGGTGGCCCCCACGGTGCACGGCAATCTGATCGTCGGCCCCAACGCTCAGGACATTGCGGATTCCGCCGATACCGCCACCACCGCCATGGGCCTTGCCCAGGTGGCCCAGAGCGCCCGCAAGAGCGTGCCCGGCGTGGATCTTTCCGCCTGCATCCGCAACTTTGCGGGCATCCGGGCCAACACCGACCGGCCGGACTTCGTCATCCAGTGGGCGGCCCCCGGCATGCTGGACCTGGCGGGCATGAAGAGCCCGGGCCTTTCCGCCGCCGCAGCGGTGGGCGAGGAGGCCGCGGCCCTGCTCGAGCGGGCGGGCCTTGTTTTGACGGATAAGCCAGACCCGGTGACCACCCGCAAGCGTGTACGTTTTAAGGAACTGACCGGCGAGGAAAAGGCGGCGCTCATCGCCCGCCAGCCTTCCTATGGCCGGGTGATCTGCCGATGCGAGACGGTGACCGAGGGCGAGATCATCGCCGCCTGCCATACGGCTATCCCGCCCCGCAGCATCGACGGGGTCAAGCGCCGGGTGGGCGCGGGCATGGGCCGCTGCCAGGGCGGCTTCTGCGGTCCCCGCGTGATGGAGATCCTGAGCCGCGAGCTGGGCAGGAGCCCGCTGGACATCCCGCAGGAGGGGGCGGCGAGCATCCTGCTCACCGGCCGGACAAAACAGGCAAAGGGGGACAAAACCGTATGACAGACCGGCAGGAATATGATGTAATTGTGGTGGGCGGCGGCCCGGCGGGCCTTGCAGCCGCCCTGAGCGCAAAGGAAAACGGCGCGGAGCAGGTGCTGATTTTAGAGCGGGATGAGGAGCTGGGCGGCATTCTGAACCAGTGCATCCACAACGGCTTCGGCCTGCACCATTTCAAAGAAGAGCTCACCGGCCCGGAATACGCCGGACGGTTCATTCAGCAGCTGGAGGGCACCGGCATCCAGGTGATGCTGGGGGCCATGGTGCTGGAGGTGAACGCCCAGGCCCACACCGTGCAGGCCATCAGCAAAACCCTGGGCTACCGGCTGCTGCGGGGCAAAAGCATCCTGCTGGCCATGGGCTGCCGGGAACGCACAAGGGGCGCCATCGGCATCCCCGGCACCCGCCCGGCGGGCGTGTTCACCGCGGGCGCGGCCCAGCGGTATGTGAACATGGAAGGCTACATGGTGGGCAAGCGGGTGCTGATCTTAGGCAGCGGCGACATCGGCCTCATCATGGCCCGCCGCATGACGCTGGAGGGCGCCAAGGTGCTGGCCTGCGTGGAGGTCATGCCCTATTCCGGGGGCCTTGCGCGAAACATCGTCCAGTGTTTGCAGGATTATGACATCCCCCTGTATCTCTCCCATACCATCATCGACATCCAGGGCAAGGACCGGGTGGAGCGGGCCGTGGTGGCCAAGGTGGACGAAAACCGCCGCCCCATCCCCGGCACCGAGATGGTCTTTGACTGCGATACCATCTTGCTCAGCGTGGGCCTGATTCCGGAGAACGAGCTGACCAGCGGCGCACACATCACCCTGGACCCGCGCACCAAGGGGCCGGTGGTGTTCGAGAATATGGAGACCAGCGCCCCCGGCGTGTTCGCCTGCGGCAACGTGGTGCATGTACATGATCTGGTGGATTTTGTCACCGCCGAGAGCCAGCGGGCCGGTGCCGCCGCCGCCCGGTATGCGAGCGGCCAGACAAACGACGGCCCGGCGGTGGAGATTCAAAACGGCGAGGGCGTGGGCTACACCGTGCCACAGAAAGTCCGCCCGGCGGCGGTGGACAAAAAGCTGGAGATCTTCTTCCGGGTGCGCCGGGTCTACGGCAATTCGGCGGTGGTGGTCGAAAGCGGAGGTGTGCCGCTGGCCCGCTTTAAACGGGAGCATCTGGCCCCCGGTGAGATGGAGCACATCACCCTGCCTGCCGCCCTGCTGGCAAAGGCAAAGGGCGCGCTGGAAGTGGCGGTAGAGGAGGAACAGGCATGAAGGAACTGATCTGCATTGTGTGCCCCAAGGGCTGCCGTCTGCACGTGGATGAGAACGATGGCTACAAAGTGACGGGAAATACCTGCCCACGGGGCGAAGAATATGGTAAAATAGAACTAACGAACCCCACCCGCACCATCACCAGCACGGTGGCCGTGCGGGGTGCGGCCCATCCCCGCTGCCCGGTGAAGACCACCAAGCCCATTCCCAAGGGATTGATTTTTGAGGCCATGCAGGCGCTGGACGGCCTGGAGCTGACCGCGCCGGTGGCCCTTGGTCAGGTGGCGGTGGCCAACGTGTGCGGCACCGGGGCGGATTTTGTGACCACCCGCGCGCTGGAGGCCCAGGGCGCGGCAAAGGAGGAAATGCAATGAGCAGCCGGTACATCCTTGCCCTGGACCAGGGAACCACCAGCAGCCGGGCCATTCTATTCGACGAGGAGCAGAACATCCTGGAAATGACCCAGCGGGAGTTTGAGCAGATCTACCCCAAAGAGGGCTGGGTGGAGCACGACGCCATGGAGATCTGGTCCAGCCAGTACAGCGTGATGATGGAGGTGGTGGCCAAGAGCGGGGTGGACCCGGCAGCCATCGCGGGCATCGGCATCACCAACCAGCGGGAGACCACCATCCTGTGGGAAAAGGAGACCGGCCGGCCCATCTACAACGCCATCGTGTGGCAGTGCCGCCGCACCGCCCCCATCATCGACGAGCTGGTGGCAAAGGGCTACGGCGAGACCATCCGCAAAAAGACCGGTCTTGTGCCGGACGCATACTTCTCCGCCAGCAAGATCAAGTGGATTCTGGACCAGGTGCCTGGCAGCCGGGAACGGGCCGCCAAGGGCGAAATCCTGTTCGGCACCGTGGATACCTGGCTGGTCTGGAAGCTCACCGGCGGCAAGGCCCATGTGACCGACCGCACCAACGCCTCCCGCACCATGCTGTATAACATCGACACGCTGGACTGGGACGACGAGCTGCTGGAGCTGCTGGACATTCCCCGGGCCATGCTGCCCACCGTCTGCTCCTCCAGCGAGCTCTACGGCTATACCGCCATCGGCCCGGTGCAGGTGCCGGTGGCGGGCATCGCGGGCGACCAGCAGGCCGCCCTCTTCGGCCAGGGGTGCTTTGAGGCCGGGCAGGCCAAAAACACCTACGGCACCGGCTGCTTTTTGCTCATGAACACCGGCGAGACCCGCCACCAGAGCGAAAACGGCCTGCTCACCACCATCGCGGCCACCGTGAAGGGCCAGCCGGTGCAGTATGCGCTGGAGGGCAGCGTCTTCGTGGGCGGCGCGGTCATCCAGTGGCTGCGGGACGAGATGCGTTTCTTCACCGAAAGCCGGGACGCGGAGTACTACGCCCAGAAGGTGCCGGACACCGGTGGGGTCTATCTGGTGCCCGCCTTCACCGGCCTCGGCGCACCCCATTGGGACATGTACGCCCGGGGCTGCATTGTGGGCATCACCCGCGGCACCAAGCGGGAGCACATCATCCGGGCGGCCCAGGAGTCCATCGCCTATCAGTCGGCGGACCTGGTGGCCGCCATGGAGAAGGACACCGGCATCCCCTTGAGCGTGCTCAAGGTGGACGGCGGCGCCTCCCGGGACCGCTTTTTGATGCAGTTCCAGGCGGACATCCTGAACAAGGCGGTGCGCCGCCCCATGATCCGGGAGACCACCGCCCTGGGCGCGGCCTACCTGGCCGGTCTGGCGGTGGGCGTCTGGAAGGATACCGACGAGATCAGCCGCCTGTGGAGTTGTGATGTGGACTTCGCCCCCGACATGGCCGAGGACAAGCGCCATCAGCTGCTGGCAGGCTGGCACAAGGCCGTGGGCCGCAGTCTCGACTGGGCCCGGCCGGAGGAATAACCGAGTATACAAAAATCCCCGATGGAAACCCATCGGGGATTTTTGCTGTTATGGGAAAGGTAAAATCAGGCTTACAAATCATCCACCAGCGCGGTGCTTTTGGCGTAGGCGGTGCTTTTGGCCTCGAAGAAATCGGTCTTCACCATGTTGGCGTTGGAGTACTGGCTCACCCAGCTCATGCTGGCGGGCTCGGTCTGGTTGTCCTCAAAGAGGGGCCCGAAGCCCAGACCGGTCCAGCGCAGATTGCCCAGATACCGGATGTAGTCGGTGACCATCTGTTTGGTCAGGCCGGGGATGGCGTCGCCGATCACGTAATGGCCCCAGGCGATCTCCTGCCGCACGCCCTCCTCCAGCATCTCTTTCAGCACCTGCACGTTCTCGGGGCTGAACAGCTCCGGCTCCTCCTTCTGCAATTCCAGCAGAATGTTCCGGAACAGCCACAGATGGGTGTTCTCGTCCCGGTTGATGTAGCGGATCTCCTGGGCCGAGCCGGGCATCTTGCCGTTGCGGGCCAGATTGTAGAAAAACATGAAGCCGCTATAAAAATAGATGCCCTCCAGAATATAGTTGGCCATCATCACTTTCAGCAGGGTGAAGGGGTCCTTGTGCTGCTGGAACTCGTTGTACAGATCGCCGATGAAGGTGTTCCGGCGCAGCAGGTGCTCGTCGGTCTTCCACTGGTAGAGGATGTCGTTGCGCTCCACCGGGCTGCAGATGCTGTCCAGCATGTAGCTGTAGCTCTGGCTGTGCACGCACTCCTGGAACGCCTGGATGGACAGGCACAGGTTCACCTCGTTGGCGGTGATGTACTCGCCGATGTTGGGCAGGTTGGCGGTCTGGATGGAGTCCAGAAAGACCAAAAAGCTGAGGATTTTATCGTAGGCGGTGCGCTCGGCGGCGGACAGGTTCGGGTAATCCTTGGTGTCCTGGGCCAGGTTGATCTCCTCGGGAATCCAGAAGTTGTTCATGGCCTGACGGTACCAGTCGCTCACCCAGGCGTAGCGCATGTTGTTGAAGTCGTTCAGATTGGTGGTGTTGCCCCCGATCATCCGCCGCAGGCGTACGTCGGTGTCGCCGCCCGGGTTGAAGAGGGGCTTTTTAATCAGCTGAGTCATGACAGTTCACGCTCCTTGTCTATTTGTCAAAAGAAAAGCGACAGAGATGAATCAAACGATTCATAGCATACACTTGGCCCAAAGGATTGCATGGTCGGAACAGGCAGATGGCCGGACGCCACAGTGCACCGGTGTCAGTCCGCGCACAAAAATGTGATCCAAAGGAAACGCCATCGTGCCTTTGGTGTGAGTGGCGATTGGCTGACCTGCATCCGTTTGATCTGCCATGTGGAATCCACGGGCATAAAAAGCGTCCTTAATAAGATTCAAATTGTAGTTGCATTGCGCGCGGCCCAGATAATCGTTCGGGTCAAAAGGGCGCTGCAGCGAGGCTAGGCAGCGTGCGTTGTTGAAGTCGCCACAGACAATGAAAAGCCGATGTGTCCGAGCGGGCAGTACAGCGGGCAGCAGAATTTGGTCAAAGCAGCGGCGTTGTTCGTTGTATTGAGCGGTCAGGTTCTGTGCTGCACCGGTTTCCATCCGGCAGCCCAGAACCGTGAGAAGGGCACCGCTTTGCAAAGGAAGTTCAGCTCGCAACAGATTGCAGCCGTTCAAGGTGGAAAAGAGGGCAGAGGAAGAATAGATATTCTGTTTCAGCTGCTGCGCATTCACCAGCTCTCGCCGCACGGCCATCAGAATTCCGTTTTTTCCGGATGCATTAGCGGAAAGCCACAGATATCCCTTTTGCCTCAATGCACCGAGCAAATCATCCAGCCCGGGTGCGGCAACAAACTCGGTCAGAACCATCACATCGGCGTCTGTCCGGAAAATTTCCTCAATCAGCTTCGGGGATAGGGTATAGCTGCTATCCCAACCCAGAGAGGCACTCCCCCGGATGTTCCAGGTCATGATGTTCAGCTCGTTCATGGCAACCTCCTTTTGTGTATGGGAGATGGGTTTGGGGAGCAGACAGCTTGCATCAGGAAGAGCAGCTCTCGCACTCTTCCACTTCCAGCGATTTGCTGCGGATGTAATAGATGGTCTTCACACCCTGTTCCCAGGCCAACAGATACAGGTTCAGCACCTGACGCAGGGTGTAGTCGTTGGTGATGTACAGGTTCATGCTCTGGGCCTGGTCGATGTGCCGCCCGCGCACGCCCGCCGCCCGCACGCTCCAGCTCTGATCGATCTGGTGGGCGTTCTTGTAGTACCAGTAGGTACGGGGGCCAAGCTCGGGGGCCACCCGGGGCAGCATGCTGCCCTTTTTCTCCTCCAGGAAGAAGCGCTTCATCACCGGGTCCACGCCCGCGGTGGTGCCCGCCAGAATGCTGGTGGAGCTGGTGGGAGCCACGGCCAGGAGATACGCGTTGCGCATGCCCTGCTTTGCCACGGTGGCGGCCAGCTGCCGCCATTCGGGGCTGTCGTAGCCGCGCTTGGTGAAATACGCGCCGGTCTGCCAGTCGCTGCCCTCAAAGGCGGCGTAGCTGCCCTTTTCGGCGGCAATGGCGCTGCTGGCGGCGATGGCCGCCTTGTTGATGGTCTCGAACACCTCGTCCGCGAAGGCCAGGTGCTCCTCGCTCTCCCACCGGATGCCCGCCTTGGCCAGCATGTGGTGGTAGCCGCTCACCCCGAGACCGATGCTCCGGTACTTCCGGTTGGTGAGCTTTGCGTAGGGCAGGGGATAGAAATTCAGGTCGATCACGTTGTCCAGCGCCCGCACCGCGGTGGCCACCACCTGGCTCATGTAGGCCTTGTTGGTCACCGGCAGGTTGCCCAGCGACAGGCTGGCCAGATTGCAGACCACGAACTCGCCGGGGCGGGTGGCGGTGACCACCACCGGGTCGCCCTGCTCGGTGGAAATTTCGGTGCTCACCGTCTTGATGGGCGCCATGTTCTGGGCGATCTCGGTGCAGAGGTTGGAGCAGTAGATCATGCCCTTGTGGCCGTTGGGGTTGGCCCGGTTCACCGCGTCCCGGTTGAAGGTGAAGGGGGTGCCGGTCTCCACCGCGCTTTTCAGAATCAGCCGCACCAGCTCCTTCACGGTGACGGTGCGCTTCTGGATGCGGGGGTCGGCCACGCAGTCCCGGTAGCGGGTCTCCCACTCCTCGCCCCAGTAGTCCTCCAGGCAGTAGCCCTTCACCGTCTCGATCTGGTGGGGGCACATCAGGTGCCAGGGGGCGTCCAGGTTTTCCTTGGCCAGCTTCCAGAACAGGTCCGGGTAGCACACCGCCGGGAATACGTCGTGGGCCTTCATCCGGTCGTCGCCGTTGTTGGTGCGCAGCTGCAAAAACTCCGGCAGGTCCTTGTGCCAGGCGTCCAGATACACCGCCACGGCGCCCTGGCGCACGCCCAGCTGGTCCACCGCCACCGCGGTGTCGTTCACCAGACGAATCCAGCGGATCACGCCGCCGGCCGCGCCCTCAAAGCCCCGGATGCTGCCGCCCGCGGCCCGCACCTTGCCGAAGTAAAGGCCCATGCCGCCGCCGAACTTGCTCACCTGGGCGAAGTTGTCCACGCTGCGGTAGATGCCCTCCAGGCTGTCCGGCACGGTGTCGATGAAGCAGCTGGACAGCTGGTGGTAGGGCTTGCGTGCGTTGGACAGGGTGGGAGTGGCCATGGTCACTTCCATCCGGCTGAGCATGTCGTAGAATTTTTTCACCCAGCCCAGCCGGTCGGTTTTCTCCTCCATGGCCAGGTGCAGCGCGATGCCCAAAAACATCTCCTGGGGCGTTTCCAGCGCCACGTGCTGCCGGGTGTGAATCACATACCGCTTGAGCAGCAGGTCCAGGCCGGAATAGGTGAAGAGCTTATCCCGCTCGGGGCAGAGGAAGGCCTCGGCCTCGCCGATCTCGGCCCGGGAATAGTGCTCCAGAATGTAGCTGCCGTAGAGACCTTCGTCGGTCAGGTAGCGCAGCTTGTCATAAAGGGTATGGATGCCCCGGCGGGAGAGCTCGGTCTCCAGCCGCAGCGAAAACGAGAGGTTCAAAAGGCGCGCCGCCACGAACTCCCACTTGGGAGCCTCGGGGCTGGTCAGCTCCACCGCCGCCTTGGTCAGAGCGGCCAGCAGCTCGGCGGTGTCCATCTCCGGCTTTGCAAAGCCCGCGAACCGGGCTGCCAGCGCGGTGAGGGGATAGACCAGCTGGTCGAAGTCCTTCTGGATGCTCACCAGGCACTCCTCCAGACCGGGCGCGTTTACCTGCGCCGCGATGGACTGGCGGGCGGCCCGCAGCTCCGCATGGCGGGAGCGGTAGAGAATGTAGCTTTTGGCGGCCTCAAAGTGGCCCTGCTCCATCAGCGCCCGCTCCACCTGGTCCTGGATCTGCTCCACCGTGACCACTTCGCCGCTCAGGCGCTCGGTCACCGCGTCCAGCAGCCCGGCCAGCTGCTCCACGCTGGGGGCCTGGCCCACGCTGGCAAAGGATTTTTCCATGGCGGCAAGAATCTTGCCCCCGTCGAAGGCCTCGGCCTGGCCGCTGCGCTTTTGAATCTGCATGCTGTGTCCTCCCGTAACTCGTCTATTTTGCAACGTTTCCTATTATACACCACATCTTGAAATGCTTCAATGCGCAAAACCCATATCTGGTGTGTGAATTATACTGAAATAGTGTACAAAATGGAGAAAATGAACCGGCATAAAAACGCCCGGCGGGGTGACAGATGCCCGCCCTGTCTGGTACAATAAAGAAAAAGAAACAAGGGGAGAAAAACACCCATGAAACCCAGTGTCGGAATCTGGCCCTGCCTGAACCGGGATGCCATCAAGGCCATCGCCATGGCCGCCATGCTGCTGAATCACATCGCCAACACGCTGCTCTCGCCCCAAAATCCCTGGTTTGAGCCGCTGGTGGACATCGGCTACTTCACCGCGGTGACCATGTGTTATTTTCTGGCCGAGGGCTACGAGTACACCCATGACCGCAAGGCCTATGCACTGCGGCTGCTGGTGTTTGCCCTCATCTCCCAGATCCCCTATTGGCTGGCGCTGGGGGTGTTCCAGCTGAACATGCTGTTCACGCTGCTGGTCTGCCTGGGAACCGCCCATGTGGCCCATGAAATGGGCACCCGGCCCGGCGAGAGGCTCGGGCGGAATTTCGCGGCGCTGCTGGGCCTGTTCTTTGTCAGCCTGTTCATGGACTGGGGAACGATGGCCCCGCTGTTCACCTTCATGTTCTGCGGCTGGCGGTACGGAAAAGCCGGGCTGGGGGGCAGACGCAGCGGGCTGGCGCTTGTCTTTTTCGGGGAAGCGGTGATCTTTTTCTTCCAGACCATGCCGGAGGGATGGACGGTGCAGGCGGTGCTGCACACGGCCGCAAGCACGCTGGGCATCCTGGCAGCGGGCGCGGTGATCCTGCTGTTTTACAACGGCAAGCGGGCCGAACACGGCCGGACGTTCTGGAAGTGGTTTTTCTATCTGTTCTACCCGGCCCACCTGGCGGTGCTGGCGGCGGTGAAGTTGCTTGTCTTACAATAATAAAAAAGAAAAAGGCTCTGCCCGTGGGTTTTCCACAGACAGAGCCTTTTTGTGTTGAAAATAAAACGGAAAAAATCAGCCGTTGGCGCCCAGGGCCTTCACATCCTCGTTGTCCGCGAAGGCCACGGCGGCAAAGCCCTGATTTTCCAGGGCGCCGAACTGCTTGCCCAGCTTCTTGGCCTGAGGCAGCACGGTTACGGTGTAGTTCTCCCGCAGGGTGGCCGCCTTGGCCAGCACCTGGGCGAAGTCCGCGTCGGGCAGGTAGAGCAGGGCCATCTTGGGCTTCTGGGCCGGGATGGCAAAGCCCTGCTCGGCCAGGATGCCGCAGATGCGCTCGAAGCCGATGGAGAAGCCCACCGCGGGCACCTGCTGGCCGATGAACTTGCCGATCATATTGTCGTAGCGGCCGCCGCCTGCCACCGCGCCGCTGAAGGCCGCGCAGGTGACCTCGAACACCATGCCGGTGTAGTAGCCCTGGCCGCGCACCAGGCTGGGGCAATAGGCGATCTTATACTTGCCGCCGGCCAGAGTTTCCACAGTGGCGATCACCTTGCCCAGGTTTTCGGCCAGGGTCTTGTCCTCGCACAGAGCGCCGATGGCCTCCAGGCTGAACTCACCCTTGGCCAAAAAATCGCTCAGAGCGGCAACGGCCTCGGCGGGGCACTCCTTCTCGGTCAGCTCCTTGGCCACACCCTCGGAGCCGATCTTGTCCAGCTTGTCGAAGGTGATGCACACGCTGTCCAGGCTTTCGGGGGCAAAGCCCATGCTGGTCAGCATGCCGCGTAGCAGACGCCGGTCGTTGATGTTCACGGTGAAGTCGTCAAAGCCGATGTTCAAAAGGGCCCGGGCGGTCACGTCGATCAGCTCGATCTCCGCGTTGCAGGAGCCGTCGCCCAGAATGTCGATGTCGCACTGGACGAACTCCCGCATCCGGCCCTTCTGGGGCCGCTCGGCACGGAATACCCGGTCGGTCTGGATGACCTTGCAGGGGGTGGGCAGTTTGTCCTTGTTGGCGGCGTAGTAGCGGGAGAGGGGCAGGGTCAGATCGTACCGCAGGCCCATGTCGGACAGGTCCTTCTCGTTGCCGGAGGCGATGGCGGAAGCCAGCTTGTCGCCCCGCTTGAGCACCTTGAAGATCAGGTTCAGGTTGTCGCCGCCGTCGCTCTTGTCCAGGTTCTCCATGTCCTCCAGCATGGGGGTGGAGATGCGCTCGAAGCCGCTGGCGCGGTAGGTTTCCAGAATGCGGCCCTGCACATAGTCGCGCAGCGCCTGCTCGGCGGGCAGATAGTCCTTCATGCCCTTCAGCGGATTGGTTTTCATTGATGTTCCTCCCACATTCTATATTTTAACAGAATAAAGCACTTTTATCTTCTAATGATAGCCCGGCGGGCCGGTATTTGTCAAGGCAACACCGCGCAATTCCAGATGGTGGAGCACGCCGTAAAATTTTTTGTGAGATGAAGCAAAAAGCGCAGCCAATCCTTGGTGGATTGGCGAGCATTTTTGGGAAATATCACGGAAAATTTTGGCGCGATACGCCGACTGAGGCATTTGCCGTGAATTGTGCGGTATTGCCTCAACAAAAAGGGGGCACACTAAGCCAAAAAACCATGGGAGGAAAATGAACAATGGGGCAGTTTGTGAAAAAACACCCCTGGGTGATTCTGGCGGCGGGGGCGGCCATCCAGCTGCTGGCGGGCATCCCCACCGCCTGGGGCGTGTTCCAGGAGCCGGTGCGCGCAGAATACGGCTTTGAGGAGGAGACCGCCAGCTTTGTGCTCAGCTGGCTGGTGGCGGCCTTCGGCGCGGGCGGGGTGGCCGGAGGGTTTTTGCAGGATAAGCTGGGCCCCCGCTTCGCCGCGCTTTTGGGCAGCGCCGGGCTCTGCGCCGGATTCGTGGCGGCGGGCTTTGTGCCGGCGGAAAAGCCCTGGCTGTTTTATCTGGCGTTCAGCGCCCCGGTGGGGGCGGGCTGCGCCTTTTTGTACCCGGCGGTGATGGGCTGCGCTCAGAAATGGTACGCGGAAAAAAAGGGCCTTGCCACCGGGGTGATCGGCGTGGCGGTGGGGCTGTCCGGCGCGGCGCTCACGGTGCTGGTGAAGTGGTTCACCGGGCTGTGGGGCATCCGGGGTTGTTTCTGGGCATTGGGTGCGCTGCTGGGCCTTGTCTGCGGCGGGGCAAGTCTTTTGTTGCAGAATCCGCCCCCGAAACCGGCGGCGGGGCAGGAAAACCAGCAGGGCATGACCCCGGGGCATATGCTGCACACCTCCGCCTACTGGTGGATCACCGCCTCAGTGGCGCTGGCCACCCCGGCGGTGCTGCTGTTCAGTCCCCGCATTCTGGAATTGGCCCGGCAGAGCGGCCTGCCGGAGACGGCCGCGGCCTGGATGGTGGCGGTGGGCGCGGCGGGGTCTGCCGCCGGGCGGCTGAGCCTTGCCGCGGCGGGTGATAAATTTGGCCGACGGGCGGTGCTGATCGCCGCCTTCGGGGCGCTGGCTGGCCTGTCCGCCGGGTTTGCCTTTGCCAAAGAATGGCTCTTTCTCGCGGCCTATGCCGGGCTGTGCTTTTTCTACGCCGGGCAGGCGGCGGTGCTGCCCAGCCTTTGCACCGAGCGGTTCGGCCTGGCCCACACAGGGGCCAACTACGGCCTGCTGGCACTGGGCATGGCGGCGGGCAGTTTGGGCTTTCCCTTTGCCGCAAAGGCCTTTGGGCTGGATGCCGGGCGGCACTGGCTGGCGGTGGGCGCGGCGCTGGCCGGGGCCTTCTGTTTGTGGAAGCTGGGCCCGGCGAAAAAGAGCCAAAACGCCGGTTGAGCAAAGCGGCGGGCAAAGGAAACACCGCGCAATGCACGCCTCACGGCTCAGGCGGCGCGCTTCACCCACCTGGAATTGTGCGGTATTGCAAAAAAAGACCGCGCACCCTTTTATAAGGTGCGCGGTCTGGAGGGGTTGCTTAGCCCTTGGTGTCGCCGAACAGGTTGAAGCGGTAGAGCTTGGCCTCGTCCTCGGGCTCGGAGCACTCGAACTTGGCCTCGGCGATCTGGCCGCCCTGGATCAGAGCGGTGAAACCGATGATCTGGCACAGCTTGCTCTTCAGGTTCAGCCGGTCGCCCTCGGGGGTGATCATGTAAACGTCGCCCTTGCAGGAGGCCAGCATCTCGCTGAAATCACGAACATTGAAATTATGAAGACTGATGCGATCCATAAAACGGATTCCTCACTTTCCCTTGCGCAGGCCCCGGCGTGTCAGGGCAGCCGGGCCCGCTGGATGTTTCTTTTATTGATACTTTCTCCCACGCGCGGGCTTTCCCTGCCCGTGCACCTATACTATAGCACTGCCTTTGTGCAGATGCAACAATGAAACTGCAATTTCTTTGTACGAAACGACGATTTAATTCGCACAAAAATCCAGTATCGCTCCAAAACAGGGAAGCCGGTACAATTTTTTGGCCGAACAAAATGGAAAAACGCCTTGCAAAACCACCCGCCCCTATTTATAATGAAAAGGTAGATGTTGTGAAATCCGCAACAAGCTTACAAAGAGAGCAAAGGAGAGTACTATTATGACCTATTCTCATGAAGTAGAGCGTATGTGTCCTCTGACCAAAGGCCCCCATCACGGCCCCGCCCCCATCCCGGAGGAGGGCGCCTGGGTTAAGGCCTATGAGATCAAGGATATTTCCGGCCTGACCCACGGTGTGGGCTGGTGCGCCCCCCAGCAGGGCACCTGCAAGCTGACTCTGAACGTTAAGAACGGCGTGATCGAGGAAGCTCTGGTCGAGACCATCGGCTGCTCCGGCATGACCCACTCCGCCGCTATGGCTGGCGAGATCCTGCCCGGCAAGACCATCCTGGAAGCTCTGAACACCGACCTGGTGTGCGACGCCATCAACGTGGCTATGCGCGAGCTGTTCCTGCAGATCGTTTACGGCCGCAGCCAGACTGCCTTCAGCGAGGGCGGCCTGCCCATCGGCGCCGGCCTGGAGGACCTGGGCAAGGGTCTGCGCAGCATGACCGGCACCATCTTCTCCACCAAGGCCAAGGGCGTTCGTTACCTGGAGCTGACCGAGGGCTACATCCTGAAGACCGCTCTGGATGAGAACAACGAGGTCATCGGTTATCAGTTCGTTCGTCTGGGCAAGATGCTGGAAGCCATCCGCCACGGCGAGGACCCCAAGACCGCGTTCGAGAAGAACATTGGCACCTACGGCCGGTTCGATGGCGCTGCCAAGTACATCGACCCCCGCGAAGAATAAGAGAGGAGGAGAAATATTATGGCTACTTTTGAATCTATGGATCGCCGCATGCCCAAGATCGAGGCATGCCTGAAGGCCAACGGCCTGGAATCCCTGGACGCTTGCCGTGAGATGCTCCTCGAGAAGGGCATCGACTGCGACGCTATTGTTAAGGGCGTTCAGCCCATCTGCTTTGAGAACGCCGTTTGGGCTTACACCCTGGGCACCGCCATCGCTGTGAAGCGTGGCCTGAAGAACGCCGCCGAGTGCGCCGCCGCCATCGGCGAGGGCCTGGAGGCTTTCACCATCCCCGGTTCTGTTGCCGAGCAGCGCAAGGTTGGTCTGGGTCACGGTAACCTGGGCGCCATGCTGCTGAGCGACGAGACCAAGTGCTTCGCCTTCCTGGCTGGCCACGAGAGCTTCGCCGCTGCTGAGGGCGCTATCGGTATTGCCCGCACCGCCAACAAGGCTCGTAAGACCCCCCTGCGCGTTATCCTGAACGGCCTGGGCAAGGATGCAGCTTACATCATCAGCCGCATCAACGGCTTCACCTACGTGGAGACCGATTACGACTTCAAGACCGGCGAGCTGAAGGTTGTTCGCGAGAAGGCTTTCTCCGACGGCGAGCGCGCTGCTGTTAAGTGCTACGGCGCCAACGACGTTCTGGAAGGCGTTGCCATCATGAAGGCTGAGGAGGTTGAGGTTTCCATCACCGGTAACTCCACCAACCCCACCCGCTTCCAGCACCTGGTTGCCGGCACCTACAAGAAGTGGGCCATCGAGAACGGCAAGAAGTACTTCTCCGTTGCTTCCGGCGGCGGCACCGGCCGTACCCTGCATCCCGATAACGTGGCTGCCGGCCCCGCTTCCTACGGCCTGACCGACAGCATGGGCCGTATGCACGGCGACGCTCAGTTCGCCGGCTCCTCCAGCGTGCCCGCTCACGTGGAGATGATGGGCCTGATCGGTATGGGCAACAACCCCATGGTTGGCGCCACCGTGGCCTGTGCTGTTGCTGCTTCTCAGGTCTAATCGACCCGTTAAGCACACTGTGTTTTGAACATGAGCACCGTCCCCTTTTGGGGGCGGTGCTTTTTTGCTGCCTGCGCACTGGCTTTTTTGCTGGATTGTATGCTACAATAATAAAAATAATGCACGCAAAAAAAGAGGAGGCGGCGGGTTATGTATGATATGGCGGAATCACAGATGACCCTTTATGATTATGTGCAGCCCTTTGGGGGAACACTGGATGAGAATAACCGCTGGGTGAAGCTGGCGAAGGAGATCGACTGGCAGGAGATGGAGCGCCACTATGCGGGCAACTTCGGCCGGGCAGGCAACCAGGCGCTGCCGCTGCGCATGGCCTTCGGCAGTCTGGTTATCCGCCAGGCGCTGGAGCTTTCCGACCGGCAGACCGTGCAGATGATCCGGGAAAACCCCTACCTGCAATACTTCATCGGCATGACCAGCTTTTCCCACACCGCGCCCTTTGTGGCCCATAGTATGGTGGGCTTTCGCCAGCGCATTCCCCAGGAGCAGGTGGACAAGGCGGTGAAGCTGTTCCGGCGCATTTCCCGCCAGTGCGAGCGGGAACAGTGACCGGCGTTCCGGCATAGGTTAGGGGCGGCGGCGCGTTCTGGTTATCCAATGTGACAAAGTCACTTTTCAAATACGCGCCAACATGATAGAGTTTGGGCAGCACCACATAATTCCAGGTGGTGGAGCACGCCGGAAAATTTTTTGCGGAATGAATCAAAAAGCGCAGGCAAGCCTTGGTGGCTTGACGAGCATTTTTGGAAAATTCCACAGAAAATTTTGGCGGGATACGCCGCCTGAGGCGTTCGCCGTGAATTGTGTGGTGGTGCCCCAAGGAAAAACAACGGAAGATAGCGCCCTCGGGTGCTGTAATAAAAAATATTCTTACTTTATTGGAGGGAGTTTTCCATGAATCTGAAGGGTTCCAAGACCGAGGCCAACCTGATGGCCGCCTTTGCCGGTGAGAGCCAGGCCCGCAACAAGTACACCTACTACGCATCCAAGGCCAAGAAGGAAGGCTACAACGAGATTGCTGCCGTCTTCGAGGAGACCGCCAACAACGAGAAGGAGCACGCCAAGATCTGGTTCAAGCTGCTGCACGACGGCGAGGTGCCCGGCACCCTGGCCAACCTGGCCGACGCCGCTGCCGGTGAGAACTACGAGTGGACCGACATGTACGCCAGCTTCGCCGCCACCGCCAAGGAAGAGGGCTTCGACCGCATCGCCGCCCTGTTCACCATGGTGGGCGACATCGAGAAGGAGCATGAGGCCCGTTACCGCGAGGTGGCCAAGCTGCTGGAAGAGGGCAAGCTGTTTGCCCGTGAGACCGAGCAGGTGTGGATCTGCACCAACTGCGGCCACATCCACATCGGCACCCACGCTCCCGCCAAGTGCCCGGTCTGCGACCATCCTCAGGGCTACTTCGTGCTGCGCGCGGAAAATCACTGATTTGTTTTGAACCTTTGGCCCCCGGCTTTAGTGGGGTGTTCGTAAGACAGTAACAAAAGCAAAAGGCGTGATGAAAGTGGTCGCGCCTTTTGCCTTATGTGGATAGCCGCTTTCGAGGAGCAAGGGATGCAGTCCCTTGCTCGGAACATAGTGACGCAAAACACCCCGGACATTCAGGTGTCCGGGGTGTTTTGCGTCACCGAGCGCACATATGGGGATTACCCTGTATAGAAGTGCGCCCTTAGTATCTGTTCGACAAATTGGAATTTATATTTTTTTCTGCAAATAAATCATATCTACCAGTTGAGTACCTGCTTCATATATTGAATGGTCATAATTATCCGTGAAGAAGTTTTTAATGCTATGCGAACGAATAAATCCACACTTCTCATAAAAAGGAATTGTCAACGGACTATCCCCTGTACCAACTTGCAATATAGAATACTTCCCTTTGTATGTCGTAGCAACGAAGTCAATTAGTGCTTTACCGTAACCCTTTCCCTGATATTCTGGTTCAGTTGCAATGTTTTTGATTTCAAGGACACCCTTCCCCTCGTCTGTTATCACACATTCGCACTTAACTCCATCATCGTCCAAAACATACATTGTCCCCTTATTAATATACCTGTCTATCATATCCTCTTGCTCATCTGCTAATAGCAGCAACGGAAGAAATTGTTTTTTATTCTCCTTGATTTCTTTAATTTTCATATCAACTTGCTCCCTAAATACCGATTTGTAGGTCTGTTCGGTTCCATGCTATCACATAACGGGGATAAAATACAAGAACAGCCACCGCAGTTCAAACTACGGTGGCTGTTAACTGTCTTATGAACACCGCTCCTTTTGGGGGCCTTTTTCTTTTGCAAAAACGCCCCCATTGCTCTTGACAGAAGAACGGTTTGTCCTGTATACTTCCTTATAGTATTACATTACTATGATAAAGCAAAAAGAACAGGGAGGCGAGCCGGGATGCAAAACGACCAGCTGCTGAAAAACGAGGAGCGGGCGGTGATCGCCCTGCGGGCTTTGTACCAGAGCTATGGGTATCTGCCTTATAAAATGAGCCGGTTCGAGGAATACGAGCTGTATGCCCGGAACAAGGACTTTCTGCTCAGCGATCGGGTCATCACCTTTACCGACACCAACGGCCGCCTGATGGCCCTCAAGCCGGACGTGACCCTTTCCATCCTGCAAAAGGGTGAGGAGAACCCCGGCTGCAAGCGCAAGGTGTGCTACAACGAAAACGTGTACCGGGTGTCCCGCCGGTCGAGCCAGTTCAAGGAGATCATGCAGACCGGCCTGGAATGCATCGGCGATGTGGACGGCTACGATGTGTTCGAGGCGGTGGAGCTGGCGGCGAAAAGCCTGGCGCTCATCGGCCCGGAGTATGTGCTGGAGCTCAGCCATCTGGGTGTTGTCTCCGCCTTGCTGGAGGCGGCGGGCGGCGGCGAGGAGTTCCGAAGCAGCGCGCTGGAGGCCCTCTCCCAGAAAAATGCCCACGATCTGGCCCGCATCTGCGAGGAAAATGGTGTGTCGGCCGAATGCGCCCAGCGGCTGGCCGGGCTGGTGACCATCTACGGCAGCCGGGGCCCGGCGCTGCAAAAGCTGCGGGAACTCTGCGGCGAGCTTGCCGGGGAGGCGCTGGCCGAGCTGGAGCAGCTGAGCGCCCTGCTGGACGCGGCGGGCCTGGGCGACGAAGTGGTGCTGGACTTCTCGGTGGTCAACCACATGGACTACTACAACGGCATCGTGTTCCGGGGCTTTTTGCAGGGCCTGAGCCAGAGCGTGCTGGCGGGTGGCCGGTATGACCGGCTGATGCGCCGGATGGGCCGAAGTCAGGGCGCGGTGGGGTTCGCCCTTTATCTGGACCGGCTGGACCAGCTGCGCAGCCCCCGCCCGGAATGGGACGTGCAGGTGCTGCTGCTCTATGAAAACGAGACCCCCGCGGCGGCGGTGGCGGCGGCGGTGCAAAAATTGCGCGCCGAGGGCAAGAGCGTGAGCGCCCAGAAGGCGGTGCCGCCCAAGCTGCGATATCAGGAATGCATCCGGCTGGACAAGGAGGGGAAACCATGCTGAACATCGCGCTGCCCAAGGGCCGCCTGGGCGAAAAGGTCTATGCCATGTTCGAGGCGGCGGGCTACGAGTGCCCGGCCATTCGGGAGAACAGCCGTAAGCTGATTTTTGAAAACGCCGAAAAGGGCATCCGGTACTTCTGGGTCAAGCCCTCGGACGTGAGCATCTATGTGGAACGGGGCGCGGCCGACGTGGGCGTGGCCGGTAAGGACATCCTGCTGGAATACCACCCGGATGTGTACGAGCTGCTGGATCTGAATGTGGGCCGCTGCAAGATGGCGGTGGCCGCCCCCCGCGACTTCCATGACGACGGGGAACGCACCCTGCGGGTGGCCACCAAATTCGCGTCCATCGCGGCGGACTACTACGCGGGCATGGGCCGGGACGTGGATTTCATCAAGCTGAACGGCTCCATCGAGCTGGCCCCCATTCTGGGCCTGTCCGACGTGATCGTGGACATCGTGGAGACCGGCACCACCCTGCGGGAAAACAATCTGGAGGTGGTGGCGGACATTCTGCCCATCAGCGCCCGGCTGATCGCCAACAAAGCGAGCTTCAAATTCAAAAACCGCCAGCTGGAAGAGATGCTGGCCAAGATGAAGGAACAGGTGAAGTGATATGATTCCCATTTATGAATACGGTCAGGTACCCAACAGCGAGATTTTTGCCCGGGACAACATCGCCTCCAATGTGGAGGGCGCGGTGACCGAGATTCTGGCCCAGGTGGCCGCTCGGGGCGACGAGGCCCTGCGGGAATATACCCTGCGTTTTGACAAGGCGGAGCTGACCGAGCTTGAAGTGACCGAAGCGGAGATCGACGAGGCCTTCGCGGCGGTGGAGCCGGAATTTGTGGAGATCCTGCGCCAGGCGGCGGCGAACATCCGTGCCTTCCACGAAAAGCAGCGCCGCAACAGCTTTGTGGTAGCCGACCAGCCCGGCGTGGTGCTGGGCCAGAAGATCGTGCCCATCCAGAAGGTGGGCCTGTATGTGCCCGGCGGCACTGCGGCCTACCCCTCCACCGTATTGATGGACAGCATCCCCGCCAAAATCGCGGGCTGTCCCCAGCTGGTGATGGTTACCCCTCCCGGCGCAGACGGCAAGGTGAACCCGGTGATTCTGGCGGCGGCCAAGATCGCGGGCGTGGACCGCATCTTCAAGGTGGGCGGCGCCCAGGCGGTGGCGGGCCTTGCCTACGGCACCGAGACCCTGCCCAAGGTGGATAAGATCGTGGGCCCCGGCAACGCCTATGTGGCGGAAGCCAAAAAGCAGGTGTTCGGCCGGGTGGCCATCGACATGATCGCCGGACCCAGCGAGATTCTGGTGGTGGCGGACGGCACCTGCAACGCCAAAGTCGTGGCGGCGGACATGCTCAGCCAGGCCGAGCACGATAAAATGGCCAGCGCGGTGCTGGTCACCGACAGCGGCGAGCTGGCCAAGGCGGTGCAGGCGGAGCTGGAACGGCAGATTCCGCTGCTGCCCCGCAGCGAGATCGCCCGGGCTTCCATTGACAACAACGGCAAGATCATCGTGGCGGAAAATCTGGACCTGGCTATCGACATCGCCAACGAGATCGCCCCCGAGCATCTGGAATTGTGCGTGGACGCGCCTTTTGATTATCTGGAGCGGGTGCGCTGCGCCGGTTCCATCTTCCTGGGCAAGAATTGCCCCGAGGCCCTGGGCGATTACTTCGCAGGCCCCAACCACACCCTGCCCACCAGCGGCACGGCGAAATTCTCGTCGGCTCTGTCGGTGGACGACTTTGTGGTGAAGAGCCAGTTTACCTATTACACCGCCGACGCGCTGGCTAAGGTGAGCGAGCAGGTGGCTTACTTTGCCCGCAAGGAAGGGCTGGAAGCCCACGCCAACAGCGTCACCGTGCGGCTGGAGGAGAAAAAGCAATGAGCCGGTTTTTTTCAAGTCGTTACGCGGCCCTCACTCCCTATACTCCGGGGGAGCAGCCCCAGGACCAGGACTATCTGAAGCTGAACACCAACGAATCCCCGTTCCCCCCTTCGCCGGGGGTGGCGGCGGCGGTGGCTGCCCAGTGCGGGAAATTGCAGCTGTACTCCGACCCCCAGTGCTCCGGGCTGCGCCGTGCGCTGGCCGACCGCTACGGGGTTAGCCCTGCCAATATCATGGTGGGCAACGGCTCGGATGAAGTGCTGGACCTGGCCTTCTGCGCCTTTGCGGGGGAGGAAAGACCTCTGTATTTCGCGGATGTGACCTACGGCTTTTATCCGGTGTTCGCGGCCAAGAACCGGCTGCCCTATGAGGTGATTCCCTTAAAAGAGGATTTCACCATCGACCCGGCGGATTACTTCGGCAAAAACGGGGTGGCGGTGATCGCCAACCCCAACGCCCCCACCGGTCTGGCTCTGGGGCTGGACGCTCTGGAAGCGATTTTGCAGGCCAACCCGGACGGGGTGCTGATCGTGGACGAGGCCTATGTGGACTTCGGGGCCGAGAGCGCCGCCGCCCTGCTGGATCAATACGACAATCTTCTGGTGGTGCGCACCTTCTCCAAGTCCCGCTCCATGGCGGGGGCCCGGCTGGGCTTTGCCATCGGCTGCGAGGCGCTGATCGCCGATCTGGAGACCCTGCGCTATTCCACCAACCCCTACAACGTGAACCGGATGACCCTGGCGGCGGGCGAGGCCGCCCTGGCGGAGGACGACTATTACATGGACAACTGCCGCCGCATCGCCGCCATCCGGCAGGATGTGGCCGGGCAGCTGGAGGCCATGGGCTGGCGGGTGCTGCCCTCCAAGACCAACTTCCTGTTCGCGGCTTCTCCCGCGATGGGCGGCAAGGCCATGTATCAGGCCCTGCGCCAGAAGGGCGTGCTGGTGCGGCATTTCGATGCCCCCCGTACCCGGGACTTTATCCGCATCACCATCGGGGACGAGACCCAGATGGAGCGGTTTGTGAACACCGTCAAGGAAATTGAAAAGGAGGCAGTCCAGTGAGAACGGCAGAGATCAAACGCACCACCGCCGAGACCGACATTTCCCTGCGCCTTGTGCTGGAGGGCACCGGCAAGGGCAATTGCGCCACCGGCTGCGGCTTTCTGGACCATATGCTGGTGCTGTTTGCCCGGCACGGCCGGTTCGATTTGGACCTGACCTGCACCGGCGACACCTACGTGGATTACCACCACACGGTGGAGGACGTGGGCATCTGCCTGGGCGACGCCTTCCGGCAGGCCCTGGGCGACAAGCGGGGCGTCTGCCGCTACGGCCAGTCCCTGCTGCCCATGGACGAAACCCTGATTCTGGCGGCGGCGGACCTGTCCGGCCGGGGCGGCTACTATGGGCAGGTGGAGATTCCCACCCAGAAGGTGGGCGACTTTGACACCGAGCTGTTCGAGGAATTCTGGATCGCCTTCGCCCGTCAGGCCCAGCTGACCCTGCATCTGCAAAAGATGGCCGGGGCCAACTCCCACCACATCATGGAGGGGGCCTTCAAGGCGGCGGCCCGCTGCCTGCGCACGGCAGTGGCCATCGACCCGGAATTTGCCGGGGAAATTCCATCCACAAAAGGGGTGCTGTGATGATCAGCGTAATTGACTACGGGGTGGGCAACTTGTTCAGCCTCTGTTCCTCCCTGCGCTGTGTGGGGGCCGAGGTGCAGGTGAGCGCCGACCCCGCTGTTCTGGAACAGGCGGACAAGCTGGTGCTGCCCGGCGTGGGCGCCTTCGGCGACGCGGCGGACAAGCTGCGGGCCACCGGGCTGGACCAGCTGGTGATCAAGCAGGCGAAAAAGGGCGTGCCGGTGCTGGGCATCTGCCTGGGCATGCAGCTGCTCTTTGAGGAGAGTCTCGAATACGGCCGCCACAAGGGGCTGGGTCTGTTGGCCGGGCGGGTGGTGCCCATGGAGGGAGCCATCCCGGAAAAGTTGAAAATCCCCCACATCGGCTGGAACGCTTTGCAGCCGGTGGCCGAAAGCCCGCTGCTGCGGGATGTAAAACCCGGCGACTGCGTGTATTTTGTTCATTCTTATTACGCCGACGGCTGCGCCGACAGTCTGGTGGCCACGGCGGAGTACGGCATCCCCATCACCGCCATGGTGCAGAAGGGGAACGTGATGGGCTGCCAGTTCCACCCGGAAAAGAGCGGCCCGGTGGGCCTTGCCATTCTGCGGGCCTTTTGTGAAGAGGAGGGAAAAGCATGATCCTGTTTCCGGCCATCGACCTGTACGAAGGGCAGGCGGTCCGGCTCTATCAGGGCGATTACCGGCAGATGACCGTGTACAGCCCCGACCCGGCGGCGCTGGCCAGAAAATTTGCCGCCACCGGCGCCACCCACATCCATCTGGTGGACCTGGAGGGCGCGCGGGACGGCACCACCCCCAACCTGCAGCTGATTCGGCGCATCGCCGCCGAGACCGGCCTGTTTGTGGAGGTGGGCGGCGGCATCCGGAATATGGACATTGCCCGGGCCTACCTGGAAAACGGGGTGAGCCGGGTGATTCTGGGCACCGCCGCCGTCACCGACCCGAACTTTCTGCAAAATGCTCTGGATACCTGGGGCGAGCGGGTGGCCGTTGGGGCCGACCTGCGGGACGGCCAGGTGGCCATCCGGGGTTGGCAGCAGACTAGCGACGAGGGGGCGCAAAGCTTCTTCGACCGGATGCAGGGCCTTGGGGTTTCCACCATGATCTGCACCGACATCTCCCGGGACGGGGCCATGCGGGGCGCGAATCTGGAGCTGTACCGCAAGCTGGCCAAGCGGCAGGGCCTGCAGATCGTGGCCTCCGGCGGCGTGAGCAGCCTGGACGACATTAAGGCCCTGCGGCAGATGGACCTGTATGGGGTCATTCTGGGCAAGGCCTACTACACCGGCGCAGTGGACCTGGCCGATGCACTGGAGGCGGCGAAATGATTACAAAACGAATCATCCCCTGCCTGGACGTGCGGGACGGCCGTGTGGTGAAGGGCGTGAATTTCAAAGGGCTGTCGGATGTGTCCGACCCGGTGGAGCTGGCCCGGTACTATTCCGAAAATGGGGCCGACGAGCTGGTGTTCTACGACATCACCGCCTCCGCCGAGGGGCGCAAGCTGTTTACCGAGATCCTCTGCCGGGTAGCGGAAACCATTTTCATTCCTCTCACCGTGGGCGGCGGCGTGAACACCCTGGAGGATTTTGACCGGGTGCTCAAATGCGGAGCAGACAAGGTGAGCGTGAATTCCGGCGCCATCCGGGACCCGGAGCTGATCCGCCGCGCCGCTCAGCGCTACGGCAACCAGTGCGTGGTGCTCTCGGCGGACATCAAGCGGGTGAACGGCCGGTTCCAGGTGTTCGCCAAGGGTGGCCGGGAGGATACCGGCATCGAGGCCATCGGCTGGCTGCGCCGGGGCGTGGAGCTGGGCGCGGGCGAGGTGGTGGTGAATTCCATCGACACCGACGGCGTGAAGCAGGGCTTTGACCTGGAGCTGCTGGACGAGGTCTGCCGGGCGGTGCCGGTTCCGGTGATCGCCTCCGGCGGCGCGGGCAGCCGGCAGGATTTTGTGGAGCTGTTTAAAAAGGTGCCCAGTGTGGACGCGGGCCTCGCGGCCTCGGTGTTCCATTTTGGCGAAATCGCCATTCCGGATTTGAAGCAGACCCTTTGGGAAAACGACATCATAGTGAGGCGATAAGATATGCTGACCATTCAAGACCTGAAATTTGACGAAAAGGGCCTGATCCCGGCGGTTGTGGTGGACGCCAAAAGCCGCAAGGTGCTCACCGTGGCCTACATGAACGCCGAGAGCCTGGCCATCAGTATGGAGAAAAAGCGCACCTGCTTCTGGAGCCGTTCCCGTCAGGAGCTGTGGCTCAAGGGCGAGACCAGCGGCAACTATCAGCACATTGTGAGCATCACCGCCGACTGCGACCGGGACGCGCTGCTGGTGCTGGTGGAAAAGGAGGGCCCGGCCTGCCATCTGGGCAATGACTCCTGCTTTGAGGACGTATTGTTCCAGAGCGACGAGCGGGGCGACTTTACGCTGCAGGGCCTGTATGATCTGCTGGTACAGCGCAACGCCGACCGGCCCGAGGGCTCCTACACCACCTATCTGTTCGAAAAGGGTCTGGACAAGATCCTGAAAAAGGTGGGCGAGGAATGCACCGAGGTCATCATCGCGGGCAAGGCCGAGGACAAGAAGGAGACCATCTACGAGCTGGCGGACCTGGCCTACCATGCCATGGTGCTCATGGTGCAGATGGGCATCACCGTGGAGGACGTGCGGGATGAGCTGGCCAGCCGGCACATCATCGACCACAAGGTCAAGCAGGAAAAGATGACCTCATGAGGCCCTACAATCTGCACACCCACACCACCTTCTGCGACGGCGACAATACCCCCGAAGAGCTGGCCGCGGCGGCGCTGGCGGCAGGCTGTGAAACCCTGGGCTTTTCCGGCCACAGCCACACCGGCTTCGACGAGCGGTACTGCATGAGCCTTGCGGGCACCCGGGAATATAAGGAGCAGGTGCGGCATCTGCAAAGCGAATACGCGCCCAGGCTGCGGATTCTGTTGGGCATTGAGCAGGATTATTACTCGGAACGGCCCGCCGAGGGGTACGATTTTGTTATCGGCTCGGTGCATTATCTTTACCGCCATGGGGAGTACCTGCCGGTGGATGAGGACCCCCAGTGGCAGCAGGGCATTGTGTCCGACCATTACGGCGGGAATTACTATGCCTTCGCGGAGGATTACTTCGCCACGCTGGCGGATGTGCACCGGCGCACCGGCTGCGACATCGTGGGCCATTTCGACCTGATTGCCAAGTTCAACGAGGGTGGCGCGCTGTTCGACGAAGCGCACCCCCGCTACCGGGCGGCGGCACTGGCCGCGCTGGACCGGCTGGCAGGGGAGGGCGTGGCCTTCGAAATCAACACCGGCGCGGTGGCCAAGGGTTGGCGCACCCAACCCTACCCGGCAAACTGGCTGTTGAAGGAATTGCAGGCCCGGAGTGCCCGTCTGGTCTTTTCCAGCGACTGCCACAACGTCGGCCAGCTGCTGGCCGGCTGGGAGACTTGGGGACCTCTGTGCGGCCCTTCTCTCTGATAGGCTGATATTGTGAATGAGAAGCCGCCCGGCGGGGGAGTGAAAGCCCCGGCCGGGCGGTTTTGTTTTGCCCCGACGGAGCCGGTCTGCTATAATACGTTATATAATTACGATATAAGGGGGAACAAATATGGCCTGTCTGCCCTGTCTGGTGCTGGATCACGACGATACCGTGGTGGCCAGCACACCCACCATCCACTATCCGGCCTTTCTGGATGCCATGAAGATCCTGCGCCCACAGGTGAACTGGAGCCTGCACGAGTATGTGCTGTATAACTTCGAGCCGGGCTTTGAGGCCATCTGCCGGGAGATGCTGCACCTGACCGATGAGGAGATGCTGGTGGAGCAGAAGGTCTGGAAGCAGTGGACCAGCACCCATGTGCCGCCCATGTTCCCGGGCATGGCCGATCTGCTGCGCCGGTACCGGGAGGCAGGGGGAATCATCTGCGTGGCCAGCCATTCCAGCGAGGAGATGATCCGACGGGATTACCGGGTGCACTGCGGCTTCGAGCCGGAGCTGGTGTTCGGTTGGGAGCTGCCGCCCCAGAAGCGCAAGCCCGCCCCCTATGCGCTGAAGGAGATCATGAAGCATTACGGCCTTGCACCGGATCAGCTTTTGATGGTGGACGATTTAAAGCCCGGCTGGCAGATGGCGCAACGCTGCGGCGTGCCCTTTGCCTTTGCGGGCTGGGGCTGTGAGGTGGAGCCGGTGCGCCAGTTTATGAAAAAACATTCCACCCACCCGCTGGACACGGTGGACCAATTGGCCCCACTGCTGGGCCTGTAAGGCCCGATTTCCTATACAAATAGGACAAACGCAGCAGCATATTAACAAAGTGATACTTTTTCAAAAAAATTGAAAAAAGGTGTTGACTTTGGGGTTGCGGCTGTGGTATTATAACTGAGCCGTCAACGACGGCAAGCCGCTCGAAAGAGCTTGAAAAAATATTTCAAAAAAGTGCTTGACAAACAAGACTCTGCGAGATATAATAAACAAGCTGTCCCGCGAGGGGGAGCGGCACAGGACCTTGAAAATTGAACAATATCGAAGCTTGAACGGAACCTTATCGTGATGGAAAATCACGTTAAACAATTCCA
>NZ_NFID01000002.1 GCF_002161595.1 Gemmiger sp. An50 | reverse complement strand
GTGGAGATCCCCGACGAGAGCACCCCGCAGGCCAACCTGCCCGGTGAGAACACCAGCGGCAATGTGATGCCCATGGTGATCGGCGGTGCCGTGGCAGCCATCGTGGTGATCGCGGCTGTCGTGTGGGCCATCAACCGCCGCAAGAACGTTGACGGCGAGTAATTCCCGCAGTAAAATAAAACAGAGCCGGCTGTGAAGGCAAAACGCCTGTTCACAGCCGGTTTTTTATTTACCAGAAAGGGGGAGTGGTCCATGCCCACACCCACAAAACAAACAAAACGAAAATTTGGCCTGATTGATTTGGTGCGCCTGCTTCTGGTGATGGTGATCCTTTGCGCTCTTGGTGTTATCGCCTATCGCTTGTGGGATTATAAAACGGGTACCGACCGTTATGACCAGTTGCAGCAGGAGGCGGTGCAGCCTGCGGAGGAGAATCAGGAGGAGGGTTTTGTTCCGCTGGATATTGACTTCGACGCACTGCGAGAAGAAGGCCCGGATATCATCGGCTGGATCGATTTTGATTCGGTGGAGATCAGCTATCCCATCGTGTACAGCGGCGACAACAGCTATTATCTGCGCCGCCTGTGGGACGGCAGCTACAATCAGGCGGGCACCCTGTTCCTGGAGGGCAACAACCAGAGCCTGGATGATCTGCATGCCATTGTATATGGTCACAACATGCGCAACGGAACCATGTTTGCCCCCTTGAAGGAATACCTGGACCCGGAATTTTTTGCGGCGAACGGCGGCTGGTTTACCCTGTATACGCCGGAAGGAGCCTGGCGCTATCAGCTGTTTTCCATCCATGAAGCCGAACCGGACGATCCGCTTTATACGGTGGGCTTTGTGGTGGGAGATGAATACACCGATTTTTTGAAAATCTTGCGGGAGGCGCGCTTGTATGATACCGGCGTGACGGTGTATTCCGATGACCATGTACTTACCCTGAGCACCTGCACCGACGACGGCAATGACCGGATCGTGGCACACGCCCGTCGGGCCGAAGCGGTGGATCTGCCCTGAGGGGAAGAAAATAAGGGAGTGTGAGGAGCAATGGCAATGCGTTTGACCCCGGACCAGCAGGCCATGCTGGACGGCGCAAAGGGAGAGACCCTGGCCAAGGTGATGAAGACCCTGGTGATGTATGGCGAGGCCTTTGGCGCCGAGGAAATGGTTCCGGTGACGGCGGAGAAAGGGCATCTGGTGACCAGCTTTGGCCTTTCCATGATGAAGCCGGTGTATGACCTGATGGATCAGCTGATCGAAGGGGGAGCGGTGAACGGCCAGAAGTTCAGCGTGGACCCTCGTCCGCTGGACCCCAATGTGCCCATGAACCTGCTGCAAAAGCTGGTATTCAAGTTCATGTATTCCAAGCAGGATGACTACGAGGCGCAGCTGCGGCAGCTGGGCCTTTTGGAAGCTGACGCTTTCACCTGCACCTGTTATCTGCCCCAAGTGGGCAATGAGCCGGAGCAGGGCCAGGTATTGAGCTGGGCGGAATCCAGCGCGGTGGTGTATGCCAACAGTGTGCTGGGGGCTCGCTGCAACCGGAATTCCGGTATTCTGGAACTGTTCGGGTCCATCGCCGGGTGCGTACCCAAGTTCGGCCTGCTTACCGACGAGGGACGCAAGGCCAATTGGGTAGTACAGGTGAAGACCAGCCGCCGCCCGGAGGCGCAGATCCTGGGCAGCGCCATCGGCATGAAGGTGATGGAGGATGTGCCTTATATTCAGGGGCTGGACCAGTGGCTGGGCGGCCAGCTGGATGATGCGGTCAAGGCCTATCTGAAGGACATGGGTGCGGCCAGCGCCAGCAACGGTGCGGTGGGTCTGTACCATGTGGAGGGCATCACCCCGGAGGCCTGCCAGCAGGGCAAGGCGCTGATCCGGCCGGACGCACAGGTCTATGTGATCGACGACGCGGAACTGGAACGGGTGCGGGCCAGCTATCCCTGCATCTGGAAGGACCCGAACGCAAAGCCGAAGCTCTGCTTTGTGGGATGCCCGCATCTTTCTCTGGAGCAGCTGAACCAGTGGACCGGAGATCTGTGCGCCGCGCTGGAAAAGGCGGGCCGCAAAACCGTTGCGGTGCCCACCGTATTCACCGCCGCCCCCGCAGTGGCCAAAGCCTTTGCAAAAACGCCTGCGGCCGCTCGGCTGAAGGACACAGGCGTGGTGCTTTCTTCCATCTGCCCGCTGATGTACATGAACAATCCGCTGTGCGGCAAGATGCCGGTGGCCACCAGTTCCAACAAACTGCGAACTTATTCCTCGGCCCGCTACTACACCGATGCCGAGATGCTGCAGATCATGGTGAAAGGGGAGTGCTGAGATGAAACAGTACAAAGGCCGACCGGTGGTGCCGGGCAAGGCGAAGGCAGAAGCGCTGGTTTCCCACGGGGGCTTCAACACCCTGGCCAGCTTCCAGAAGAGCCTGATGTTTGGCGACAAGAACGCCACCTGTTCCGACCAGAACAACCCCGACCTATACCAGAAGCCCATGGCGGGCAAGGCGCTGTGCCTGCCCATGACCATCGGCTCCACCACCGGCGGCATGGTGTTGTACACCGCTGCCTGTATGGGCCGTCAGCCCGCCTGCCTGCTGTTCAGCCAGCCCATCGACAGCCTGGCGGCAGCCGGGGCGATCCTGGCAGGCGTGTGGAGTGAAAATCCCATGCCTACGGTGGACAGCCTGGGCGAGGAGTTTTTGCAGGCGGTGAAGACCGGAGATTCCATCACCGTGGAGGAAGACGGTACCGTGACCGTGGGCTGATCCTCTGCTAGGTGACAGAACAAAACAAAAGAAAGACCGCCGGGTGGTTTGCAGGCACCCGGCGGTCTTTCTCTGCTTGAGAGCTGAAAAAGGAAGAATACATATGGTATTGGGAAATGTCGAATCTACAGATGGGAGTGCTTTCGGCCGCTCCCGGGCCGGGTCAGGCCAGCTGCGCGCCCAATGCGCGGCAGGCAGCCTCGGCGGCTTCGTCCGGTGCGTCGCAGCAGATCACGCCCTCGCCCACCAGTGCCGCACCCGCATCGGTGCAGCGGTCCTGCCAGGTGCGCATCCACTCGCCGTCGCCCCAGCCGTAGGAGCCGAACAGGCCCAGCTTTTTGCCGCTGAGGGCAGGCTCACAGGCGGTGAACATGGGTTCGAACTCGCCCTCCTCCAGTTGCTCCGCACCCATGGACGGGCAGCCGAAAGCCACCGCGTCATATGCAGGCAGCTGCTCGGGGCCGAATTCCGGCGCGGTGAGCAGAACGGCCTCGCCGCCCGCACTGCGCACACCCTCGGCCACCTGGGCGGCCATCTGTTCGGTATTGCCGGTACCGCTCCAATATACAACTGCGATCTTGTTCATCGTCATACACATCCTTTCGGGAAAGTAAAAATGCTTCAGGCGGCCACGGTGAGCTGCAGCACGCTGCGCCCGCCGCTGAACAGCCGGCAGTAAACGCCCCGGCATTTCTGATACTTGGCGAACAGCTTGGCGGTCTCGCACTCGTTGCAGTAGACCTTCCAGCAGCCGGAGCATTTATAATGGGCGCCGCCATGTTCGATGAAGCCCTGCACGTCGCCCAGCGGATAGCTGAGAAACAGGCCGATCTCGTGGGGGAAGGAGTCCTGGGTGCAAAGCCGCTCGCTTAGCCGGGTCAGTGCCTCCTCCGGGGTCAGGCTGCGGTAGCCGCATCCGGCCAGAAATTCCGCCACACCCGGCTTGCGCAGATCGGCGGCCAGCCGTAGCGGACGGTACACATAGATCAGCGCGCAGCCCTTTTTGGCTCGCAGCAGCCGCAGGCAAACACCCTTGGACTCCAGCGCCCGGTGCCAGCCCTGTACCTGAGCGGCCAGCTGCTCCCGGCTGTTGTAGCGGCAGGAAAACAGATTGGCGGTTTTCAGGTTGGCCAGCGTGGGGGAACAATGGTCAATGAGGTAACGGTCCAGCGGCATGGCAGGGGCTCCTTTCGGCGGTTTGATTTTTGCGGTTAGTGTTAACTAACTTGATTGCATTATAGCATGGCTCGCGGCGGCGCGCCTTTAAAATCGTAGCTGATTCTTTCAAAAAATCATCCCGGCGATGGTTGACATTGCAAGTGAGTTAGTTTATACTAATCACGGAAGTTAGAAAAGGCTAACTAAGGCGCGAAACACCTTCCATATAAAAGGAGAGAGAACCATGAATCGAGAATTGCTTCAGGCCATTTATGACCACCGGGCCATCTGCACGGCGGTGGAGCAGCGGCAGGAGGAGCGGGCGCTGGAGCTGTGGGAGGAAAAGGCCCGGCTGCTGAGCCAGGCGGAACCGGCCGAGCGCAGCGCCATGCTGGAAGCGCTGAGCCAGAGCCTGTACGACCATATTTTGCGGGTACAGGGGGCGGCCCCGGTGGAGTTCCGCCATACCAGCCGGGAGATGTACACCCGCACGCTGCCCCAGACGGCGTTGGCGGGCCATGGAGCCGAGATGATCCGCCAGTACATCCGGCGCATGAATGAGGACGGCCGGCAGGATGACCACATCCGTATGGCCTGCTGCTACATCGCCACCCATTTGAGTGAGCCCTTTACCCTGGAAACAGTGGCAAAGCATGTGTTCGTGAGCAAGTGCTATCTGTGCCGGATGTTTCGCAATCAGACCGGTCAGAGCTTTTCCCAGTATGTGACCGCCCGGCGGCTGGAGCGTGCCGAGCACCTGCTGCGCCACAGCGGCCTTTCCATCGACCGGATCGCCGAGCAGTGTGGATTTGGCAGTGCGGCCTATTTCGCCACCACCTTCCGGCGGCGCAACGGGATGGCGCCCAGTGCCTGGCGGCGGCAGCTACGGGCTCAGCAGAGGGCGGGGTGAGCGGCATGGATCTGGAACGCAAACGGAAATCCGAGAAGGAAATAGTGGAGAAGATGATTCGAATCTACTGCCGGGGAAAGCACAGGAGCAAAAAGGGCTGTTTGTGCCCCAAGTGCCAGGCTCTGGCCGATTACGCCCGTGCCCGCACCGAACGCTGCCCCCGCATGGCGGAAAAGACCTTTTGCAGCGCCTGCCCGCATCCCTGCTACAAACCCGAAATGCGGGAGCAAATGAAACAGGTGATGCGCTACGCGGGGCCGCGGATGCTGTTGCATGACCCGGCGGCTGCACTGCGCCATCTGGTGCTGACCCGTTCACTCTGAGCGGCTTTTGTCAAAAACAGCCAAAAGTCCCTGATTCCTCGGAATCGGGGATTTTTTTGTCCGAAAACCGGCAAAATGTAAAAATAATATGAAATGGGATTGGATATATTGACAAAGAATCAAAAGACGAATAGAATACTTAGGTAACATAATTAATATAGATAACAACTGACAGAGTCAGCTATGAATAGGGGGAGAAGATGAAGGAAATGGAGAACAGCAACGCGCTGCAGATGCTGCGCGCCATGGACCGCATCCGGCGGGCCTGGAAAAATGCCAGCCCCAGCGAAACGCTGAACAAATCGCAGTTTTTTACCCTGATGACTCTGCACAACAAGGGGGCGGATGTACTTGGCGGGGAGTGCCCTCACACGGACCCCTATGAGCCAATGACCCTTTCCGCACTGGCAAAAGCAATGAACCAGAGCATGCCGGCGGTGAGCCAGCGCATCCGGCGGCTGGAGGAGCTGGGCTATGTGTGCCGTACACCGGACGAGAGCGACCGGCGCACGGTATGGATCGCCCTTACCGAGCCGGGCAACGCGCTGTTGCAGGAAAACTGCCGGGATATGTTCCGGCGGCTGGAACGGATGATGACCCGCCTGGAGCAGCAGGGCGAACGGACCCCTGCCCAGGTGATCGAAGCCTTTGATACCCTGGCGGACGCCATGGAGGAGGAGTTCGGCGCACCCTGAGCCCGGTGCGGTCAACAAGGCAAGCAAATTTAACAGCTGCCGCCCGATGGCGGGCGGCGCTGGCAGTAAGGAGAAACGAGTATGCTGAAACTGAAGCGATATTTAAAGCCCTATCTGGGCCTGCTGCTTGTGGGTGTGGCGCTGCTGTTCGGCCAGGCAATGCTGGAGCTGACGCTGCCCAACTACATGAGCGACATCGTGAACGTGGGCCTGCAGCAGGGCGGCATTACCCAGGCAGCCCCTGAGGTCATCGACAGCGATGCCATGGCCATGATGCAGATGTTCATGTCCGACGAAGACAAGGCACTGGTGGACGCGGCCTACCAGCCTCTGAGCGAGCGGGCGGACGCGGACCAGCTGAAGGAGACCTACCCGAACGCCGGGGATGAGGATCTGGCGCTGGCTGCCGATCCGGAGGCCGGTGCGAACGATGCCTTCAACCGGGCCGCCTATGCCCTGGTGAGCATGATGGAGCAGTTGGATCCCGCCGGTTCCTCCGCCGAAAGCGGGGAGCAGTCCAGCAGCACCATGAATGCGGATGCCATGGTTCAGCTGACTGCCATGCTGCAGAGCGGCGCGATGGATGAGCAGCTGAACGAAGCCATCGCCACTGCGGCGGTGACCCCCGAAAGCATGCTGGAGCAGACCGGCGTGGTACTGACCAAGAGCTTTTACACCCAACTGGGTGCGGACACCGATGCCATCCAGACCTCTTACATCCTGAAGGTGGGCCTGCGCATGGCGGGCCTTGCCATCCTGCTCACCGTGTGCGCTATTTCGGCAGGCTTCTGCATGGCGCGCCTGGGCGCGGGCGTGGGCCGCGATCTGCGGCGGGATGTGTTCCGCAAGGTAAGCTACTTCAACAACAACGAGATGGACCAGTTTTCCGGCGCCAGCCTGATCACCCGGTCCACCAACGATATCACCCAGGTGCAGAACTTTTTGAGCATTGGCCTGCGGATGATGTGCTTTGCTCCCATTATGGGCATCGGCGGCCTGATCATGGGCCTGTCCAAGTGCCTGAATCTGGCCTGGGTGCTGGCCCTGGCCCTGATTGTAATGCTGGGCTTGATTCTCACCCTGTTTGCAGTGGCCATGCCCCGCTTCAAGAAAATGCAGACCCTGATCGACCGGTTGAACCTGGTGAGCCGGGAGGAGCTGAGCGGCCTGATGGTGGTGCGCGCCTTCTCCAACCAGCCCTTCATGCAGAACCGGTTTGAAAAGGCCAACAAGGACCTGACCGGCAACACCCTGTTCGTGAACCGGGCCATGGCCACGATGATGCCCTTCATGATGCTGGTGATGAACGGTCTGTCGCTGCTGATCGTCTGGTTCGGCGGCAAGCAGATCGCCGCCAGCAACCTGCAGGTGGGCGATATGATGGCCTTCATCCAGTACGCCATGCAGGTGATCATGAGCTTCCTGTTCATCAGTATGATGTTCATTATGGTACCCCGTGCCTCGGTATCCGCCGAGCGCATCAACGAGGTGCTCACCTGCGAGAGCACCGTGGCCGACCCCGACCAGCCCACCGAGATGAACCATCCGGTGAAGGGCGTGGTGGAGTTCAAGGATGTTTCCTTCCGGTACGAGGGCGCGGATGCCAATGTGCTGGAGCATGTGAGCTTCACTGCCCGCCCGGGCGAGACTGTGGCCTTTATCGGCGCCACCGGTTCCGGCAAATCCACCCTGGTGAACCTGATTCCCCGCTTCTACGATGCCACCGAGGGCAGCATCACTGTGGACGGCGTGGACGTGCGCCAGCTGCGCCAGAAGGACCTGCGCGAGGCCATCGGCTATGTGCCCCAGAAGGGTCTGCTGTTCAGCGGTACCGTGGCTACCAACCTGCGCTACGGCCGAGCCGACGCGCCGGATGAACTGCTGAAGGAAAGCGCGGACATCGCCCAGGCCACCGAGTTCATCCAGACTCTGGAAAACGGCATGGACACCGCCATCAGCCAGGGAGGCACCAACGTGTCCGGTGGCCAGCGCCAGCGGCTTTCCATCGCCCGCGCGCTGGTGAAGCAGGCTCCCATTTATATCTTTGACGACACCTTCTCCGCCCTGGACTTCAAGACCGATGCCAAGCTGCGCGCGGCGCTGAAGGGATATACCAAGCAGTCCACGGTGTTCATTGTGGCGCAGCGTGTGTCCACCATCATGCACGCGGACCAGATCCTGGTGCTGGACGAGGGCCGTGTGGTGGGCAAGGGTACCCATGAAGAGCTGCTGAAAAACTGCGAGACTTACCGCGAGATCGCGGAAAGCCAGCTTTCAAAGGAGGAATTGGCATAATGGCAGGACCGATGAGACACGGCCCCGGCGCAATGGCCGTGGGCGAAAAAGCCAAGGACTTCAAGGGCACCATGAAAAAGCTGCTGGCCTACATGCGGCGTTATCTGCCCAGCATCGTGCTGGCGCTGCTGTGCGCTGTGGGCGGCACGGTGTTCTCCATCTTCGGGCCCAAGATTCTGGGCCAGGCAACCACCAAGCTGTTTGAGGGCGTGATCGCCATGCTCACCGGCACCGGCGGTATCGACTTTGCGGCCATCGGCCAGATCCTGCTGTTTTTGGCGGGTCTGTATCTGCTCAGCGCGCTGCTCTCTTATGTGCAGGGCTGGGTGATGTCCGGCATTGCCACCAAGGTGAGTTACGCCATGCGCACCGACATCAGCCGGAAAATCGACCGGCTGCCCATGTCCTATTTTGACCGGGTGCCTCACGGCGAGGTGCTCAGCCGCATCACCAACGATGTGGATATGGTCACCCAGACACTGAACCAGAGCCTTTCCCAGGTGGTCACCCAGGTGACCATGATCGTGGGCGTGCTGTGCATGATGCTTTCCATCAGCCCGCTGATGACCCTGATCGCCATCTGCATTCTGCCGGTGTGCCTGGTGATCGTGATGAACGTGGTGCGCCACAGTCAGAAGTTCTTCCGCCGCCAGCAGGAATACCTGGGCCATGTGAACGGCCATGTGGAGGAGATGTATGGCGCCCATGTGGTGGTCACCGCCTTCAACGGCCAGGAGGAGAGCATCGAGACCTTCAACGGCCTGAACGAAAAGCTGTATCAGAGCGCCTGGAAGAGCCAGTTTTTGAGCGGCATGATGATGCCTCTGATGAACTTTGTGAGCAATCTGGGTTATGTGGCCATCTGTGTGCTGGGCGGTTTCCTTTCCCTGAACGGCACCATCACCGTGGGTGATATCCAGGCCTTCACCCAGTATGTGCGCCAGTTTACCCAGCCCATCACCCAGCTGGCCAACATTTCCAACCAGCTGCAGATGACCGCCGCGGCCGCCGAGCGCGTGTTCCTGTTCCTGGAGGAGCCGGAGGAAGTGCCGGACACCGCAGAACCCGTGCCCAGCAGCGAGATCAACGGTTCGGTCTACTTTGCTCATGTACACTTCGGTTATGTGCCGGAGAAGACCATCATCAACGATTTCTCCGCCATCGTGCAGCCGGGCACCAAGGTGGCCATCGTTGGCCCCACCGGCGCGGGCAAGACCACCATGGTCAAGTTGCTCATGCGCTTCTACGATGTGAGCGACGGCGCCATCCTGCTGGACGGCTACGACGTGCGCCAGTTCGCCCGGGGCGATATGCGCAGCGCCTTTGGTATGGTGCTGCAGGACACCTGGCTGTACAACGACACCATTCGGGAGAATATTCGCTTCGGCCGGCTGGATGCCTCCGATGAGGATGTGCTGGCCGCCGCCAAAGCCGCTCAGGTGGACCATTTCGTGCGCACCCTGCCCCAGGGCTACGACACCGTGCTGAACGAGGATGCCAGCAACATCAGCCAGGGCCAGAAGCAGCTGCTCACCATCGCCCGCACCATCATCTCGGACCCCAAGATCCTGATTCTGGACGAAGCCACCTCCAGCGTGGATACCCGCACCGAGCTGGCCATCCAGAAGGCCATGGACGAGCTGACCCGTGGCCGCACCAGCTTCATCATTGCCCACCGCCTGTCCACCATTCGGGATGCGGACATGATCCTGGTGATGAAGGACGGCGACATCGTGGAGACCGGCAACCACAACGAGCTGCTTGCCAAGGGCGGCTTCTATGCCAATCTGTACAACAGCCAGTTTGCAAACGGCGAGGAATGATTCCCCGGCCTTTGCGCGGCAATCAAAAAGGACCCCTGCCAGACGGCAGGGGTCCTTTTTGTGAGAAGAGAGAAAGGAGTAAGCGGTAAAAATCACAGGCCCATCTTCAGATAGGCTTCCCGGGTGGCGGCGGGTACCATGCGTCCGCCAGTGGCCCAGGCGATGTGGGTGATGGAGGCGGCCTTGTCCTCCAAGCCGTTGTCCTTCAGGTACTGAGCCATCACATCAGGCTGCAGCAGAGTGGCAAAGGCCGCGCAGGAGCTGGGCTCAATGAAGATGTCTTCGGTGCGCAGCAGGCCGCGCATCAGGTCGTAAAGGGTGGCGTCCTGGATGGTGGCGATGCCGCTGACCAGGGGAGAAACCACCCGGCCCACAAAGGCGGAGGGGCGACCCACGGCCAGGCCGTCGGCCTCTGTCTTGCCGCTGATGCCGAAGTCCTGCACGCTCACGCCGTCGTGCAGGCCGGTGGCCATGCCCAGCAGCATGCAGCAGGCCTGGGTGGGCTCGGTGAAGAAGCAGTGCACCGCGTCGCCGAATTCCACTTTCAGGCCGTAGGCCACGCCGCCGGGGGCGCCGCCGATGCCGCAGGGCAGGTAAACAAAGAGGGGATGGTCCGCGTCCACCGGAACGTTCTGGGCCTTCAGCTGGGCAGCCAGCCGCTTGCCGGCCACGCTGTAGCCCAGGAACAGGTCGGCGGAGTTTTCGTCATCCACAAAATAGCTCATGGGGTCCGCGTCAGAGTCCTTGCGGCCCTCTTCCACGGCGGCGCAGTAGTCGGCAGTATATTCCCGTACCTCAACACCGTGGCTGCGCAGCAGGTCCTTTTTCCACTGCTTGGCATCGGCGGACATGTGCACGATCACCCGGAAGCCCAGCTTGGCGCTCATGATGCCGATGCTCATGCCCAGGTTGCCGGTGCTGCCAACCTGCACGGTGTACTGACGGAAGAATTCCTGGAAGCGGGGCTCGGCCAGAATGGCGTAGTCGTCGGTACGGCTGAGCATGCCTGCCTGCATGGCAAGAGTCTCGGCATGCTTGAGCACCTCATAGATGCCGCCACGGGCCTTGATGGAACCGGCGATGGGCAGGTCGCTGTCCTTTTTCAGGAACAGGGAACCTTCGATGGAAGCGTCGTATTCCTCGTTCAAAAAGTCCCGCATGCCGGGGATAGCGGCCAGAGGCGACTCGATCAGACCGTTGTTTTCCCGGGTCTCGGGGAAGACCTTGGCGATGTAGGAGGCAAACCGGTCCAGCCGGGCGCGGGCGTCCTCAATCATGGCGGGGGTCACTGCGGTGATCTGCTTTTCGCCGCCCGAAACACGGTTCGGGTTGATCCAGAAGGTCACCTGACCGGCGGCTGCGTCGGCCACGGCGGGAACGGACTGAAAACGCTGCAACAGTTCTTGATTCATAATTTTTCTCCTTTGAGCCCGGCGGCGCGGGCTGCTTGTTTGAAGTGAGTAGAGAAATCCTTTCAACTGAACATTTTCGGGGAACTGCCGCATCCGATGGGAGGCGGCAGTTTGTTCGTGTTGCGAGAGCAGAGGAAACCGGCGGGGGCCGGTCTCCCGCCTCAGCTCAGGCGGGACTGGCCTTGAGCATCAGGCAGAGACACGCCCATCAGATGGGCCAGGGTGGGGGCGATATCGATCAGGTTCATGCTGCCCAGATCGGTACCGGGGGCAATGCCGGGGCCCGCGATGAGGAAGCTGGCCCGCATTTCCGGGAAGTTTTCGCTGTAACCGTGCTGAGCCTTCTGGTGCAGGGTGGTGCGGCAGTATGCGCCCGACACGTCGTCCCGCAGCTCGTAGCCCTTCCGGGATACCAGCACATAATCCGCCAGGGCAAAGCCGCCCCGCTCCAATGCCTGTTCGTGGTTCAAAACCTCCAGGATGCCGCTGTCCGGGTCTGCAAGCAAATCGGCCAGCAGCTTCTCCACCTTGGCGCGGGTATCCGCGTCATCGGGGTCAGCCAGACGGATCTCCGCCGTGCCGCCCGCCCGTTGGCTCCAGGCCTTCCAATCCAGGACCCGGCCCTCGTCGTCGATCTGGATCAGACCAGCCTGCCGCAGCAGCACGTTGGGGGAGATGTTATGGGTGTTATCCAGCGAACCGTGGTCGGAAACCACGCATACATATACGTTGCCGTTGCAGATGCGCCGGGCCTCGTCGATCAGACTGCCCACCATGGCGTCGATCTTCTGCAGGCTGGCCGCCGCCTCCGGACTGTAAACGCCGAACAGATGGGCGCTTTCGTCGAAGCTGGCAAAATAAGCGCTCAGGAAGAAGGGCTTTTCCGCAATCTGCGGTTCCAGCTTGTTGCGCAGCATCCACAGTGCAGCCGCGCCACGCTGAGCGTCGCCTGCGTCGGTCAGATCCAGGCCGCCGGCATAGCGGCCAATGTCCGCTTCCATCTCGGCGATCAGGCCCTGAGGACGGCACACCACATCCAGGAAAGCGGAATCCAGAACGGAGCCATCCCACCAGAATTCAGGGGCGATGTAGTCGCCGTCCGCGCCCACCGAGGTGGGGAAGGCCACGCTGGCCGAGCAGTAACCGCCCTCGCGTGCCGCCTGCCACAGGGTCTTGACATTTTTATTGGCAAACCAGTTCCAGGCGCCCATGTGCTTGCCGGCGGGATCGAAAATGGCGTTGTTGTAAATGCCGTGGACCGCCGGAGTCGCACCGGTGATGATGCTCTGATGGCAGGGATAGGTAAAGGTGGGGAAAACGCTCTTTACGCCGCCCTTGGCCACTGCGCCGCCCTGCAGAAAGCAGCGGGTCAGATTGGGCAGCTCCAGCCCCAGACGTTTCTGTTCCAGTAAAAATTCCGGTTTCAATGCGTCCACAGAAATCAAAAGCACGCTGGGCCGCTGCTGGGTATTCATGATAAAATCACAGCTCCTTTTCGTTTGGCGTCACCACCAGAAGGCCTGCGTTGCGGAAGGGGGCGAGCTGTTCGTCGCTGGCGCTGGAATCGGTGATGATCATCGCCAGCCGGTCGATGCCGCACATGCGCACCAGGGAATTGGTGCCCAGCTTGCTGGAATCGGTGATCATGATGGTCCGGCCGGCGGCCTCCATCATGGATTCCTGCACAATGATCTCGTCCATGCGCTGATAGGTCACGCCCCGCTCCACCGAAACGCCGCAGGTGGTGAGGAAGAAGGTATCGATATTCAGCTTTGAAAAAATCAGCGTGGCAAAGTCGGAGGATAAGGCAGCTTCCTCCGAGCGGTATACTCCACCGGTCAGGATCACGGTGATCCCGGCGGAGTCGCCCAGTTCTTTCAGCACGGCCAGGGAATTGGTCACCACGGTGAGGCGGCGGAACCGCTCCCGGATCACCCGTGCCAGCGACAGGGCGGTGGTACCGGAGTCCAGCGCGATGGACTGCCCCTCGCGGATGTAATCCGCCGCCAGCTGCGCCACCTGGCTCTTGTGGCCGGTGTTCTGCTGCTGGCGATTATAAAAGGGAGTATAATCCGCGCCAGCCTCGCCGGTCTCCGCCGGCATGGCGCCGCCATGGGTGCGCCGCAGCATACCCAGACCTTCCATTGCTTCCAGGTCCCGGCGAACGGTTTCACCGGAAACGCCCAGCGCCTGGCGGATCTGTGCGCTTTTCACACTGCCTTCCCGGCGAAGGATCGCCAGGATCTCCTGATATCTTTGCTCAGCCAACATATTGATCAAAACTCCTTTAGCTGTAACGTACTGGTCCACAACCACAGTATAACACAGAAAAACACACAAAACAACGAAAAAATGAGGAAATAGTGCACAATAAAACACAAAAACGCTTGTATATCCACGCAAAAACGCAATCAAACACACAAAAACACTTGAAAACACATGGAAACACACGTATAATGAAGCCGTAATGGACCGGCCCACACCGAAACCCAATTTGCGAAGATCCAAACGTGAAACAGAGAGAATGCTTTAGTAGAAGAGAGGAATGAATGTTTATGGCAGCGACCAAAAACGCGAACAGTAAAAAATGGATCTCCTTCGGTACCCTGCTACTGGGCGCCGGTACGATTTATAAGCTGGGCAACCTGAAGGACGCCTTCTACGTGCCCATGCAGGAGTTTATGGGGCTTTCCCACACCCAGATCGGTACCGCCATCAGCGTGGCTGGCCTGATCTCCACCTTTGGTTTTCTGGCATCCATCTATCTGACCGACCGTATTTCCAAGAAGATCATGATCCCCATGGCTCTGCTGGGCATCTGCCTGTGCGGCGTCTGGCTGTCCACCTTCCCGTCCTACGGGATGTTCCTGGTGATCTACTGTCTGCTTGCGGTCTGTGCGGATATGCTCTACTGGCCCACCATGCTGAAAACCGTTCGTCTTTTGGGCACAGAAGAGGAACAGGGACGCATGTTCGGCATCATGGAAGCCGGCCGCGGTCTGGTGGATACCATTGTGGCCTTCGGCGCTCTGAGCATCTTTGCCGCCATGGGCAGCAACGCCGCCGGCCTTCGCATGGCCATTCTGTTCTATGCGGCGGTGCCCGGCGTGATCGGCGTGATCGCCTACTTCCTGCTGGACCCGGACGAAAAGCCTGCTGCCAACCAGGAGGGCAAAAAGGTCAGCGCCAACCAGGCTGCCTGGGAGGGCGTGATCAGCGCGCTGAAGAATAAGAACATCTGGCTGGTTTCCCTGAACATCTTCATGGTATATGCGGTTTACTGCGGTCTGACCTATTTCATTCCCTTCCTGGAGGAAGTCTACGCTCTGCCTGCTGCGCTGGTGGGCGCCTACGGTATCATCAACCAGTACGGTTTGAAGATGCTGGGCGGCCCGATCGGCGGCTTTATCAGCGATAAGGTGCTGCATTCCGCCACCCGTTTCCTGCGCATCGTGTTTGCCATCGCCGGTGTGGCTCTGGTGGTCTTCACCTTCCTGCCCCACGGCAGCATGGGCGTTGCTCTGGGCATGACCTTCACCCTGAGCATCGGCGCCATGGTGTTCAGCATGCGTGCCATCTTCTTCGCTCCCATGGACGAGGTGCATGTTCCCCGTGAGATCACCGGCGCGGCCATGTCCATGGGCTCCTTCATCGGTTATCTGCCCGGCGCGTTCATGTATGCGATCTACGGCGGCATTCTGGACAGCATGCCCGGACTGCAGGGCTACCGGGTGGTATTTCTGATCATGGCGGGCTTCGCGGTTCTGGGCGCGCTGCTGAGCAGCTACATCCTGCGCCACATCCGCAAAGGATAAAAACTCTGTGAAAACCATTGACCTTGCCCCCGGAAAACTGGTATAGTATAGCCAGTTGAAAAGGGAGTAGTTGCAAGCCGCTTCGTCAACATCACGGCAAAAGCCTGGCGAAGCGGGCCGGTTTGCTCAAGACACGGTAACAAGACTTTTCGGCACAGTATTTGCTGTGCCGAAAAGTCTTTTTTTGTTGCCGGGCCGGGAGCGGGGCGAACAAAAAGGAGGCGAAGCAATGGCCACAATGTATTTGCTGGTGGGAATCTCCGGCGCGGGCAAGACCACCTGGGCCAAGACTCGGCTGGCCGGGGCGGAATACATCGGATCGGACGGCATCCGCATGGAGCTGTTCGGCAAGGAGCTCACCCTGAGGGGCTACCACCGGGTTCACCGGATCATGAACCAGCGCATGCGTGCGGCGCTGGAACAGGGCAGAGATGTGGTGGTGGACTCGGTGCATCTGTCCCGCAGGGCGCGGCGGCGGGTGCTGCGGGCGGTGCCGGAGGGGGTGCGCTGCGTGGCGGTGTGGATCGACACCGGCGTGGCTCAGGCCATCCGCAACGATGCCTGCCGCCAGCGGCATGTGCCCTTTTTTACTATCGCGCTTATGCGGCCCCGGCTGGTGGAGCCGAAAAAGGAGGAGGGCTTCCACGAGATCTGGCGTATCTCCTGGCAGGAACGGGTGGAAGGCATTGGATGGGAAAAAGGACCAAAATGTGAAAAAAATGAAAATCCTGCAAAAATCTCTTGACGGGACCTGCCGCCCGTGGTATAGTTAACCCAAGTTGAAAAGGGAGTAGTTGCAAGCCGCCTTGTCAACATCACGGCCTCAAAAGGGCCTGGCAGGGTGCGCCGCTTCTTAATGAGTCGGTAACAAGACTTTTCGACAGCAACGCTTTGCGCGTGCTGTCGGGAAGTCTTTTTTCTTTTGCGGAAAAGGACTTCCCGCCGGGCAAAACGGGCAAACTATGAAAAAGGAGAACGAACGTATGGAACAAACCTATTTTGACAAAACCGTTCCGCAGGCCCTGGAGCAGGTAAAGGCCACAGCAAACGGCCTGACCGCTCAGGAGGCTGCCCGGCGGCTGGAGGAGCACGGCCCCAACCAGCTGGCGGAAGGCAAAAAGAAAAGCCCGCTGGTGATCTTCCTGGAGCAGTTTAAGGACCTGCTGGTCTTTATTCTGGCCGTGGCGGCGGTGATCTCCATGGTGTCCGGCAATGTGGAGAGCACTTTGGTCATCTTCGCGGTGCTCATCATGAACGCGGTGCTGGGCACCGTGCAGTATCTGAAGGCGGAAAAAAGTCTGGAAAGCCTGAAAGCCATGTCCGCCCCGGTGGCCAAGGTCCTGCGGGACGGCGTGCGCCAGGAAGTGGCGGGTCCCCAGGTGGTGCCCGGCGACATCGTGTATCTGGAGGCGGGCGACCTGGTGGTTGCCGACGGCCGCCTGCTGGAGTGCTATTCCCTGAAGGTGAACGAGAGCTCGCTGACCGGTGAATCCGAGGCGGTGGAGAAGACCGCCGACGCTCTGCCTGCGGGCAAGACCGCCCTGGGAGACCAGAAGAACATGGTGTTCTCCGGCTCGCTGGTCACTTACGGCCGCGCGGTGATGCTGGTCACCGGTACCGGCATGAACACCGAGCTGGGTCACATTGCCGAGCTGATGAACCAGACCCAGCAGCGCAAGACCCCCCTGCAGAAGAGCCTGGACGACTTCTCCGGCAAGCTGGCGGCGGCCATCCTGGCCATCTGTGCGTTGGTGTTCTGCCTGTCGCTGTTCCGCAGCGGCATGGGCCTGCTGGACTCCCTGCTCTTCGCCGTGGCGCTGGCGGTTGCTGCCATTCCCGAGGCTCTGAGCAGCATCGTGACCATCGTGCTGGCCATGGGCACCCAGAAAATGGCCCGTCAGAACGCCATCATCAAAGAACTCAAGGCAGTGGAAAGCCTGGGTTCGGTGCAGGTGATCTGCTCGGATAAAACCGGCACCCTGACTCAAAACAAGATGACCGTGCAGAAGATCTGGGCGGACGGCAAGCTGGTGGAGGCGAATGAAGCCGACATGAGCGATCCGGCCCAGGAGCTGCTGCTGAAGATCGGCCTGCTGGCCAGCGACGCCACCGTGGATGTGGCCAGCGGCGCTTCGGTGGGCGACCCCACCGAGATCGCCCTGGTGAACTGGGGCGGTATGCACCAGACCGACGCGAACAGCGTGCGCAGTCAGTTCCCCCGCCTGGGTGAGCTGGCCTTTGATTCCGACCGCAAGCTGATGAGCACCCTGCACCGGGTGAACGGCAAGCCCATGCTGCTCACCAAGGGCGCCATGGACGTGCTGCTGGCCCGCTCCGAGCGGCTGCTCACCGCCCAGGGCGTGGTGCCCCTGACCGACGAGACGCGCGCCGCCATTGCCCGGGCCAACGAGGAGTTTTCCCAAAATGGCCTGCGTGTTCTGGCCTTCGCCTGCCGCGAGATGGATGCGGAGCGGGAGCTGACCCTGGAGGACGAGAACGACTTCACCTTCGTGGGCCTGGTGTCTATGATCGACCCGCCTCGTGAGGAGAGCAAGCAGGCTGTGGCCGACGCCAAGCGCGGCGGCATCCGCACCGTGATGATCACTGGCGACCACAAGGTCACCGCCACCGCCATCGCTAAGCAGATCGGCATCTTTGAGGAAGGCGACATGGCCTTGGAGGGCGTGGAGCTGGACGCCATGACCGACGACGAGCTGGACGAAAAGCTGACCCATATCTCGGTTTACGCCCGCGTTTCCCCCGAGCACAAGATTCGCATCGTTTCCGCCTGGCAGCGCCGGGGCTGCATTGCCGCCATGACCGGCGACGGCGTGAACGACGCCCCCGCTCTGAAAAAGGCGGACGTGGGCGTGGCCATGGGCATCACCGGCACCGAGGTGAGCAAGGACGCCGCCGCTATGATTCTGGCGGACGACAACTTTGCCACCATCGTGAAGGCTGTGGTGAACGGCCGCGGTGTGTACACCAACATCAAGAACTCCATTCAGTTCCTGCTGTCCGGCAACATGGCCGGTATCCTGGCGGTGCTGTACGCTTCGCTGATGGCTCTGCCCGTGCCCTTCCAGCCGGTACACCTGCTGTTCATCAACCTGCTCACCGACAGCCTGCCCGCCATTGCTTTGGGTATGGAGCCCGCCCGGAAGGGTCTGCTGGACCAGAAGCCCCGCGACCCCAAGGCCTCCATTCTGGATAAGCCCCTCATGTTCAAGATCCTGTGGCAGGGCGCTCTGATCGCCATTGCCTCTATGACCGCCTTCTATCTGGGTCTGTCCGCCGGCGGTGCCGCCATGGCCAGCACTATGGCCTTCGCCACCCTGACCCTGGCCCGCTTGTTCCACGGCTTCAACTGCCGGGGCACCGAATCCATCTTCAAGTTGGGCCTTGGCAGCAACAAGTACTCGCTGATGGCCTTTGCCGGCGGCGTGGTGCTGCTGGCTGCCGTGCTCACCATCCCGGTGTTGGCAAGCCTGTTCTCGGTGACTGCCCTGAGCGGTGTGCAGTACCTGCAGATTCTGGGTCTGGCCTTCGCGCCCACCTTGCTGATTCAGCTGGGCCGCGTGATCCGGGGCAAGTGATTCGGACTGGAACCATTTGAAACAAAAAAGGCCGCCGCCTTTCCCGAAACCGGGAAGGGCGGCGGCCTTTTCATTTTAATATTGGCTGATGGGCAGGGAAGCGTCGTCGTCGCTGGGCTCAATGGCCCGGATGGTCACCGGGTAGCTCACGCCGGGGCGAACCTCCACCTGCACGGTGTCGCCGGTCCGCTTGCCGAAGATGGCCCGGCCCAGCGGGGATTCCCGGCTGATGAGGCCGCTGTCCGCATTGACCCGCAGAGTGGTCACCAGCTTGACCACCATTTCCTCTTCATCCTCGGGGAAGTACAGGGTGATCTTGTCAAACAGGCCCACCGAGCCCTCGGCATGGTCGGATTTGACCACCTTGGCGGTTTTGATCATCCGCTGCAAATAGCGAATGCGGCTCTCGTTGCGGTTTTTCTGGCGTTTGGCCTCCTTGTATTCAAAGTTTTCGCTCAGATCTCCGTAGGAGCGGGCGATCTTCACGTCCTCCAGGCACTGGGGCCGCACCACCAGAATGCGGTGCTCGATCTCCTCCTGCATTTTCTGGATGTCCACTTCGGTGAGTTCGTCGTACATGCAATCAGTCCTCTTTTTCGGTATGTTCGCTCAGAGCGCTCAGACGTAAACCTGGCGGCTCTGGAAGATGCACAAAGCGCTCTTGCTTTTGCCCTTTTCCAGCAGGGTGCGGGCAGCGTACAGGGTGGCTCCGGCGCTGGGCCCGGCGGGGATGCCGTCGGTGAGCAGCACCTCGCGGGCGGCCTGCACCGCCTCGCCGGTGGTCACCGCCGTCACCAGATCCACCACATAGGGGTTATAGTTCTCCGGCACGAAGCCGAAGCCGATGTTGGCGATTCCGTGGGGGGCCAGAAAGCCGCCGCCGATGGCCTGGCATTCGTAGGGCTCCACCGCTGCCATGCGGATGTGATTGGTCCAGGCCTTCACATATTCGCCCACGCCGGTCACGGTGCCGCCGCTGCCCACCCCGGCCACGATGGTGTCGATCAGATTGCCGTTGTCGGTGGCCTTTAAGATGGCAGGACCGGTGATGCGCCGGTGGTATTCCGGGTTGTCCTCGCTGGCTAAGTAGTTCATATAGTAAGCGCCCTGTTCCTCGGCCATGCGGCGGGCCAGGATGTCCATGCCCTCCTGGCCGGAGGGCCGCTCATAGCAGGGCCGCAGCCGAGCGCCCAGCCCCTGCAGAAATCGTTCCCGCTCCGGCTCCAGGGCGGGCGGCACCACCAGGGTCAGCGGGTGGCCGCTGCGCCCGGCGGCGATGGCCAGCGCCGCCGCAAAGGCGCCGCAGCCGGTTTCCACAATGGGCTGGCCTTCCTTTAATTCGCCCCGCTGGGCAGCCAGGCGGATCATGGCGGTGGCCAGCGCATCCTTGCCGGTGCCGGTGGGGCCATCAAACAACAGGCAGGCGTACAGCTTGCCGGGAAGGTCGTGCTTCGCGGCATAGCCGCCAAGGGCCACCACGGGGCAGCGGGTGAGCTGCTGATAATAGGTCTCGTTGATTCCGGTCATCGCAAACGCCTGCCTTTCTTATTATATATAGGAAAGCAATGGGGACTGACGCGGCGGGAGCGGGCGGGGCACCCGCCGCTTTCTGCCCTTATTGTAGCACGTTCCGCGACCAAAGTCATGCCCGGGAAAGAGGGGAAAGAAAAAGAACGTTTTTTGCGCCATTTCCCCCTTGACAGCGCCGCGCGGCCTCTGTTATAATAGCAAACTGTAAAGCAAAATGCTTTACGAAAAGGCAAAACACTTTACAGGGCCCGGCACCCCGGCAAGGAGGCGTTTTCGGTGGCAAAGAATCTTGAGATTTCGCTGTTGCTGGATTTCTACGGCGACGTGCTCACCGAAAAGCAGCGCGACGTGATGGAGCAGTACTACAATGACGATCTGTCGCTGGCAGAGATCGCCGATAACTTCGGCATCACCCGCCAGGGCGTGCGGGACTCCATCAAGCGGGGCGAGGGAATCATCCTGGAGCTGGAGGAAAAGGTAGGCTTCGCAAAGCGCTACCGGGCCGTGCAGCAGGGCATCGCCCAGCTGGAAAGCCTGGCGCGGGAGATTCAGTTTGAGAACGCCAACGGCTACACGCCGAGCAAGCGCATCGACGATTCCGCCCGCAAGATGCTCGAGATCATCGGGCAGATCAGCGAATAACCCTTCCGGCACACACAACGAAAGGACGACGACATGGCCTTTGAATCTCTTTCCGAACGGCTTTCGGGCGTGTTCAAACGGCTGCGGGGCAAGGGCAAGCTCACCGAGGCGGACATCAAGGCCGCCATGCGTGAAGTGCGCACCGCCCTGCTGGAGGCCGACGTAAACTACAAGGTGGCCAAGGACTTCATCGCCGGAGTCACCGAGCGGGCCATGGGCCAGGAGGTCATGGAAAGCCTGACCCCTGCCCAGCAGGTCATCAAGATCGTAAACGAATCCCTTACCGAGCTCATGGGCGGCAACGAGGCTGCGCGCATCCACATCAAGTCCAAGCCTCCCACGGTGCTCATGCTCTGCGGTCTGCAGGGTAACGGTAAAACCACCCACGCCGCCAAGCTGGGCAAATGGTTCCTCAAGCAGGGCCATCGCCCGCTGCTGGTGGCCTGTGATATCTACCGCCCCGCGGCTATTGATCAGCTGCAGGTGGTGGGCAAGCAGGCGGGTGTTCCGGTGTTCACCATGGGCACCGAAAAGCCCGAGATCATCGCCAAAAAGGCCATCGCCCACGCCAAGGATTACGGCAACGACATCGTGATTCTGGATACCGCCGGCCGCCTGCATGTGGACCAGGAGCTCATGGATGAGCTGGGCCGCATCAAGGAAGCCGTTGAGGTGGACGAGGTCCTGCTGGTGGTGGACGCCATGGCCGGTCAGGACGCGGTAAACGTGGCCAAGGCCTTCAATGAGGCCGTGGCGGTGGATGGCATCATCCTCACCAAGACCGACGGCGACACCCGCGGCGGCGCGGCGCTCAGCGTCAAGGCCGTCACCGGCAAGCCCATCAAGTTCCAGGGTACCGGCGAAAAGCTGGACGATCTGGAGGTCTTCCATCCGGCCCGCATGGCCAGCCGCATCCTGGGCATGGGCGACGTGCTCACCCTCATCGAGAAGGCGCAGGACCTGCAGGATGAGAAGAAGGCCGCCGAGACCGCCAAGCGGATGATGGAGAACAAGTTCGATATGAACGACATGCTGGACCAGCTGGCCCAGATGAAAAAGATGGGCGGCGTTGCGTCGCTGGTCTCCATGCTTCCCGGCGGCAACAAGATCAACCCGGATGACATCGACGAAAAGGTGTTCGTGCACATCGAGGCCATCATCTGCAGCATGACCCCCGCCGAGCGGGAAAAGCCCAGCATCATCAACCCCAAGCGCAAGCGCCGCATCGCCGCCGGCAGCGGCACCAGCGTGGAAGAGGTGAACAAGCTGCTTCGCCAGTTTGAGATGATGCAGAAGATGATGAAGCAGATGAAAAAGAACCCCAAGGCCTTTGGCCGCCGCCTGCGCGGCATGTAAGCGCGAAAAAACGCGCAGCTTTCCAAGGTATGACCCGCAGCCCTCAAAAAGGGCGGGTTTGATACAATATAACAATCACAATCGCCCCATATCGGGGCCCCAAACATCAGGAGGTTTACCACTATGGCAGTTAAGATCCGTCTGCGCCGCATGGGCGCCAAGAAAGCTCCCTTCTACCGCGTTGTTGTTGCTGACAGCCGCTTCCCCCGTGACGGCCGTTTCATCGAGGAGATCGGCTACTACGATCCCACCAAGGAGCCCAGCGTTGTGAAGATCGACGCCGAGAAGGCTAAGAAGTGGATCGCCAACGGCGCTCAGCCCACCGATACCGTTCGTGAGCTGCTGAAGAAGAACGAGATCCTGTAATCAGTCAAAAGGGAGGGCAACCCTATGCAGGAGCTGTTGCTGGCAGTTGCCCGGGGCCTGGTCGACGATAAGGACGCTGTGTCCGTTACCGTGGACGCCCCCCGTGAGGACGGCACCATCGTTTACCACCTGAGCGTGGCTGAGAACGACATGGGCCGGGTGATCGGCAAACAGGGCCGCATCGCCAAGGCCATCCGCGTTGTAATGCGGGCTGCCGCCGTTCGCAAGGGCGAAAAGGTCATGGTAGAGATCGACTGACCTTCGGGAGAACAAAACCACACAAACAGGGCCACTTGCCAGCTTCTGTGCAAGGGGCCCTGTTTTTTGTTTGGGCAATGCGGCATTGCCCTTGTCACCGGGCGGGCGAAGCGGCCCTGCCCCACACAAAAGGAGAGAAACAAGATGCAGCAGTATCTGGAAGTCTGCAAGGCCGTGACCACCCACGGGGTGGCGGGCGAAGTAAAGGTGGAGCTCTGGTGCGACGACGCGGCCTTTCTGGGCCGGTTCAAGCGGCTGTACCGGGGCCCGCAGGGCCAGGCGCCCATTGCTGTGACCAAGGTGCGGGCCCACAAGAACATGGCGCTGGTCACCTTTGAAGGCGTGAACGACATGGACGCCGCCCGCGCGCTGGTGGGCCAGGTGTTTTACATCGACCGGGCGGACGCAAAGCTGCCCAAGGGTCATTATTTTCAGGCGGACCTGCTGGGCTGCCGTCTGATCGACGCCGAGAACGGCCGGGACTACGGCGAGATCGCCCAGGTCAGCCATCCCGGTGCCCAGGACATCTACACCGTTTCCTGCCCGGACGGCTCCACCGCCCTGTTCCCGGCGGTCAAGCCCTTCCTGGTGAAGATCTGCATTGAGGACCGCAAGGTGCTGGTCAGCCCCATTCCGGGCATGTTCAGCGAAGCGGAAAATGGTGACCAGGTATGATGCGGGTGGATGTGGCGACCCTGTTCCCGGAGATGTGCCAGCGGGTGCTGGACGAGAGCATCCTGGGCCGGGCCGCAAAACGAGGCTATATCGAGACTCACTGCCATCAGATTCGGGACTACACCCTGAACCGGCAGAAGCAGGTGGACGACTATCCCTACGGCGGCGGCTGCGGCATGGTGATGAACGCTCAGCCCATCTATGACTGCTGCCAGGATATCATCCGCCAGGTGGAGGAACAGGGCCGTCAGCGGCCGCATATTATATTTATGACCGCGGCTGGCCAGCCTTTCTCCGAGGAGACCGCCAAGCGGCTTGCCCAGTACGACAGCCTTCTATTGGTTTGCGGCCATTACGAAGGCATGGACGAGCGGGTGATCGAGGAGCTGGCGGACGAGGAAATCAGCATCGGCGACTATGTGCTCACCGGCGGTGAGCTGGCGGCGCTGGTGGTGGCGGACAGCGTGCTGCGCCTGCAGCCCGGCGTGCTGGCACAGCCGGAGGGCTATCAGGACGAGAGCCACTGGAACGGCCTGCTGGAATACCCCCAGTACACCCGACCGGAGGAGTGGCGGGGCAAAAAGGTTCCGGAAATCCTGCTCAGCGGCCATCATGGCAATATAGACAAATGGCGGCGCGAGCAAAGCCTGGAACGCACCCGCATCCGGCGCCCGGATTTGTACGAAGCGTACCAAAATGAGCATAATCAGAACCACAAAAAGTAATTAATGCTGATAGAGTTGAAAACTTTCGGGATTTCTCATGAGATTGTTGAAAACTAAGTGGTTGATTTGCACAAAGAAACGTTTCCGGTATTTTGCGGATTCGGGAAACTGACAAAATTGCACAAATGTACTGTACAATCGGGTAAGAATGGGCTATTATAACAACCAGAAGCCCATCTAATTTTAGAAATAGGAGCGAATGAATCATGTTTGTTAAAGAAGTTACCGTTGAGAACAAAGTCGGCCTGCATGCCCGTCCCGCTACCTTCTTCATCCAGAAGGCCAACGAGTACAAGTCTTCCATCTGGGTCGAGAAGGAAGAGCGCCGCGTGAATGCCAAGAGCCTGCTGGGCGTTCTGAGCCTGGGCATCGTGGGCGGCACCACCATCCGCATCATTGCCGACGGCGCCGACGAGCAGGCTGCCGTGGAAGGCCTGGTAAAGCTGGTAAACTCCGGTTTCGCCGAGTAATTTCTTTGCTTTCGTAAATCAAAGGGCGGGTTTTGAAAACCCGCCCTTTTTTGCTTTTGCTCCTCAAGCGGGGCATACTGAGGATACGGGCCGCACACCCCCACGGCCGAAAAAGGAGGACCCCTGCCATGACCAAGGCTGAACTGCACGAAAAAGCGAAGATGCTGCCCCTGCTGCCGGGGGTCTATATCATCCGGGACAAGCGGGATGAGATCATCTACATCGGCAAGGCCAAGCGGCTGCGCACCCGAGTGAGTCAGTATTTCCGGGAGGGCGTCCCCCACGATGCCAAAGTCACCCAGATGATCGAGCACGCCTTCAATTTTGACGTGATCGTCTGCCAAAGCGAGTTTGAGGCTCTGGTGCTGGAGGCCAGCCAGATCAAAGCCCATACCCCCAAGTACAACATTCTGCTCAAGGACGACAAGGGCTACAGCTATGTGAAGATCACCAAGGAAGAATACCCCCGCATCTCGGCGGCGCTGCAAAAGGAGGAGGACGGGGCGGAGTACATCGGGCCCTTCACCAGCAGCTTCGCGGTGCGCCAGATGGTGGAGACCGCCCAGGACGCCTTCCTGCTGCCCCGGTGCAACCGGCGCTTTCCCCAGGAGATCGGCAAGGGTCGCCCCTGCCTGAACGCCCACATCGGCAAGTGTATGGCCCTGTGCAGCGGGAAAATCAGCAAGGAGACCTACAACCAGGCAGTGCAGGGAGCCATCCGACTGATCCGCTACGGCAAAAAAGACATCGTGAAAACGCTGGAGCAGCGCATGGAGGAGGCTGCCGAGCGGCTGGACTTTGAGCAGGCCGCCCTGCTGCGAGACCAAATCGCCGCAATCAAAAAGGTGTCGGCCGGGCAGAAGGTGGTGGTGGACGAGAGCACCCAGATGGATGTGATCGCCTTCGCCGGAGTGGGGCAGAACAGCTGCGCAGCTATCCTGCGCTACCGCACCGGCCGTTTGACCGACAAGCGGGAGTTCCTGTTCCGGGGCACCGCCGACCTGGACGCCTTGCGGGAGGAATTTCTGCCCCGTTACTATCTGGACGGGGAGGAGATTCCCAAGGTCATCGCGGTGGATGTGCTGCCCGAGAGCCACGAGGCTTTGACCCAGCTGCTGGAGGAGACCCGGGGGACCAAGGTGCAGCTGTATGTGCCCCAGCGGGGCGACACGGCCAAGCTGGTGAGCATGGCCTATACCAACGCGGTGGAACGCCTGGCCCGGGAGAGCGGCCGCACCGACCGGAATCAGCGCCTGCTGGACGAGGCCGCCGCGGTGCTGGGCCTGCCCGAGCCTCCGGCGGTGATCGAGAGCTACGATATTTCCAACTGGGGCGAGGGCACCAGTGTCTGCGGTATGGTGGTGTTTGAAAACGGCCGCCCCAAGAAAAGCGGCTACCGGCGCTTCAAGATGCGCACCGTGGCGGGCACCGACGACTTTGCCAGCATGGCCGAGGCGCTGAGCCGCCGGGCCGCTGAGTATGAAAAAGGCACGGCGGGCCAGTTCTCGGTGCTGCCCAGCGTGATCTTGCTGGACGGCGGCAAGGGCCAGGTGAGCGCAGTGAAGGCGGCGCTGGCGGGCACCGCTCTGGCGGCGGTGCCGTTGTTCGGCATGGTGAAGGACGACCACCACCGGACCCGGGCCATCGTGACCGCCGACGGCGGCGAAATCGCCATCAGCATGCACCGGAATATCTTCACCTTCATCTCTTCCATTCAGGACGAGGTGCACCGGTTCTCCATCGCCTACCAGCGCCAGAACCAGAAGAAGAAAGCCTATGCTTCCAGTCTGACCGCCATTCCCGGCGTGGGACCGGCCACCGCCAAGGCGCTTCTGGCCCACTTCAAGTCGGTGGGGGCGGTGCGCGAAGCCGGTGTGGACGAGCTGACCAACGCCAAGGGCGTGGGCCAGAAGGCCGCCCAAACCATCTACGACTATTTTCACCCCCGAACGGAGGATTGATTTATGGACCAGAACACATTGCACGAACGCTTTGCCGAGGCGGCGGAGTACTATGCCGGCCGAAAGGGCAGCCGCCCCACCCTGGAGCAGGAGGATACCGTGGCCCTGCTGCGGGAAACTCAGGAGATTTACGGCCACATTCCGCCCCAGGCGCTGGAGACCATCTCTGTCTGCACCGGATACAAGGTGCCGCTGCTGGAAAAGCTGATCCGTCTGTATCCCAGCCTAAAGCTGGGGGCCGCCGCCCACGAGATTGTGGTGTGCAGCGGCGGGCGATGCGGCGCGAAAAACGCCGCATTGATGGACCGGCTGAAAAAGGGACTGGCCCAGTTGCCCGAGGGCACCGCAGTGCTGCGCACCCAGAACTGCTTCAAGCAGTGCGGCAAGGGGCCCAACATCCAGGTGGATGGGGTGCTCTGGAACGGCTGTGACGCCGCCGCGGTGGACCGTATTCTGGAAACTCTGCGGCCGAAAAAAGGGTGAACCGGCAGTTCGGGTCCGCACCTTTCTTCTTGACAAAGCGGCCGGTGCGGGCCATAATGGAAAACACAAAGGGATAGGAAAGGGAGGTGGACCCCCATGCGTGTGATCTCAGGCTCTGCCCGGGGCACCAAGCTGGCGGCCCTGCCGGGAGAAGATATTACAAGACCCACGGTGGACCGGGTGAAGGAGGGCATGTTCAGCGCCCTGCAGTTCATCCTGCCGGGGGCAAAGGTGCTGGATCTGTTCGCAGGAAGCGGTCAGCTGGGCATCGAGGCGCTGAGCCGCGGTGCGGCCAGCTGCGTGTTCGTGGACCAGGACCGGGGCGCGGTGCGCGTCGTGGAGCAGAACTGTCGGGCCGCCGGTGTGCAGGCCCAAAGCCAGATTCGCAACACCAGGGCGGACACGTTCCTGGCGAGCTGCGGCGAGCAGTTCCACGTCGTTCTGCTGGACCCGCCCTACCGCCACGATACGCTGGCGCAGATTCTGCCTCAGGTGGCGCGGGTGACCGCGCCCGGCGGCACGGTGCTGTGCGAGAGCGAGCTGGCAGCCAGTCTGCCGGACGAGTGCGAGGGCCTTTGCAAGAAAAAACAATACCGTTACGGCACCGTATTGGTGACCCGCTATGAAAAGGAGCGAGAAGAATGAACATCGACGAGTTGCTGGACCTGATGGAAGAAACCATGGAAGAGGCCTCCGGCCTGCCGTTCTCCGGCAGCAAGCGGATGGTGGACATTGACAAAATGCGGGACATCATCGACGAGGTGCGCCTGAACATGCCCACCGAGATTCGCCAGGCCAAGGCCATCGTGAACGACCGGGCGGACATCATTGCCAGCGCCAAGCGGGAGGCTGAGGCCATCGTGAAGAAGGCCGAGGACCGGGCCCGGGTGCTGGTGGGCGAAGAGCAGATCGTGCGGGCTGCCCAGCAGCGCGCGGCGGAGATCCTTTCCAGCGCGCAGAGCCAGTCCCGCGAGATGCGCACCACCGTGACCGACTACTGCGAGAACATGCTGCGCATCACCGAGGAGCAGCTGGCCCGCAACGCGGCGGAGGTCAAGACCGTGCGCGCCAACCTGCGCCAGAACGCGAAGAACAACAACGGCTGACGGAACGGTCAGCCCTCAAGGCCCCGTGCCTGCCGGATTTTGGCGGGCACGGGGCCTTTTTCTCGTGGCGAATTGTGGAAAACCCGGTGTAAAACGCCAGGGTGGACCCGCAGGGTTTACCGGGGGAAGACGTCTGGCGGAAAGAATACACAAAACAGGAAAAATATGCAGCCAATCCGCGAAAAAACGGCATTGGGGCGAGATTTTTCACGATTCTTTTTCGGTGCAATATCTTGCAATTGAGGTGGGGGTAACGTATAATAATTGATACAGTGGGGAGAAGTGGGGTAAAGTGGAGAGTTTTCCACACCGGTGGAGCCGATGGGGGAAACCTTGAGCCCCGAGCGAAAGGAGGCGGCGCCGTATGTTGATGGGCGAGTACAACTATGCCATCGACGAAAAGGGCCGCCTGAACTTCCCCGCACGTTTTCGGGAGCAGATGGGGCAGGTGTTCGTCATCACACGCTGGATGGACAACTGTCTGGTCGCCTTCCCGGAGAGCGAATGGCAGCTCATCTGCGAAAAGCTGCAGGGCAAGAGCCTGGTCAAGACCCGCGAGATCCAGCGGTTTCTGTTCGCCATGGCCACCGAGGTCACGCCGGACAAACAGGGCCGGGTGCTCATCTCGCCCAGCCTGCGCACCCACGCGGGCCTGCAGAAGGATGTGACCATCATCGGTGTGGGCAAGCATGCCGAGATCTGGGACACTGCCGCCTGGCAGAAGAAACAGGCGGGCTTTGGCAGCGAGCAGCTGGAAGCCGCCATGGAAGAACTGGAACTATAAGGGGGAACGCACATGGAATTCAGCCACATCCCCGTGCTTTTGAACGAATGTCTGGAGGGCCTGGCCATCGATCCGGCCGGTATCTATCTGGATGGCACTGCCGGCGGCGGCGGCCATTCCAGCCAGATCGCAAAACGCCTCACCACCGGCCGTCTGGTCAGCCTGGACCAGGACCCGGACGCCATTGAGGCGGCGGGCAAGGCTCTGGAGGGGTTGCCCGCCACACTGGTGCAGACCAACTTCTGCAACGCCCGCAGTGCCCTGTATGGGCTGGGCATCGAAAAGATCAACGGCGCTTTGCTGGATCTGGGAGTTTCCTCCCACCAGCTGGATGATGCCTCCCGGGGATTTTCCTACCGCCAGGACGCGCCGCTGGATATGCGTATGAGCCAGAGCGGCCCCACGGCGGCGGACCTGGTGAACACCGCCAGCCGGGAAGAGCTGGCCCGCATTTTGCGGGAGTACGGCGAGGAGCCCTATGCCTGGGCCATTGCCGGGCGCATCGTGCAGCGCCGGGAGGAGACGCCCTTCGCCACCACCCTGCAGCTGGCCGACGCCATTGCCAGCGCTCTGCCCCCGGCGGTGCGCCGCAAGGACAAAAACCCCGCCCGGCGCAGCTTCCAGGCGCTGCGCATCGCAGTGAACAGCGAGCTGGACGTGCTCAGCCAGGGCATGGAGGAGATCTTTGATCTGCTTGCTCCCGGCGGACGCTTCGCCATCATCACCTTCCACTCACTGGAGGACCGGCTGGTGAAGAACAAATTCCGCCAGTGGGCCACCGCCTGCACCTGCCCGCCGGAGTATCCGGTCTGTGTGTGCGGAGGCAAGGCAAAAGGAAAGCTGATTACCCGCAAGCCCATCGAGGCCACCGCTGCCGAGCTGGAGGAAAACCGGCGCAGCCGGTCCGCCAAGCTGCGGGTGATCGAAAAGCTGGGCGACTGAACCGCCTAATCCGGCAAAGGGGAGCCGGAGCACCGATAAAGCACAAGGAACAAAAAAGGAGGTGAGCGCACATGGCACAGGCTGCCTATGAACTGGAACGGTTCGCGGACCGGCCATTGGACGTTAAACCCCGCATGAGAGCGGTACAGGGCAAAAAGCAGGCCATGAAGATCAGCGCTCAGGCCTATAAAACCGTGGCGGTGAGCTGCGTGATGGTCATGCTTACCGTGGGCCTGCTGCAAAGCCAGGCCACCCTGACCCAGCTGACCACCCAGATCCAGAAAACAAATCAGCAGCTGGTGAACGCCCAGAGTGACTACAACTATCTGTCCGGCGTGCTGGACAGCAAGACCAACCTGAAAAACGTGGAGCAGATCGCCGCCCAGCTGGGGCTGATGAAGCTGGACAAAAGCCAGATCACCTATGTGACCCTGGAAAACGAGAGCACCATCCAGCGGCCGGAGAGCGGTTGGCAGCGTATTTTGGATATGCTGAACAACGGGTTTCTGCGCCTGATGGATCATCTTGATCCCTGACCGCAAATGGAAAAAGCGTGCCGCCGCGCACGCTTTTTCGATTATCAGGGGGCTTCGACCGGTTCCGCCCCCTTACGCGCGGCGAATGACACTGATGCAAACGAAGGAAACACTGCCATGGCAAGAATGAACAATCCGCAAAATGGGCCGCAGAACAAGCCAAGATCCAAGCGCAGCTCACTGCGCTACTGGCTGTTGGCGGGGGCGTTTGCCTGTGGTGCCGCGATCCTGGTCGGCCGGCTGGCCTGGCTGCAGATCGCCATGCACGACGAGTACCGCATCCAGGCTGCCAACCAGCAGCTGAAGGACGTGGCGGTGACCCCCACCCGCGGCCAGATCTACGACGCCAACGGCAAGGTGCTGGCCAAGAGCAGCATTGTGTGGACCATTGCCGCCGACCCCAGTCAGATCAGCGCGCCCAAAGCGGCGGAGGGCGACGAGCGTCCCGCGGAAGAGCGCCGGGCCGAGCGGGTGCGCACCGTGAGCGCCGACGTGGCGGAGCTGCTGGGTCTGGACGAAAACGAGGTCTACGACAAGCTGATCGATTCCGAAAGCCAGTACGAGGTACTGGCCAAGCAGGTGGATAAGCCGGTGGCGGATCAGATCAAGGAATACGCCAGCGAAAACAACCTGCCCATCACCGTAACCCAGGACACCAAGCGCGAATATCCCTACGGGGCCTTTGCCGCCAGTGTGCTGGGCTTCATGCATGCGGACGGCTACGGCTTCTATGGTTTGGAGGCCTATTACGAAGAAACGCTGGCCGGTACCCCCGGCCGCCTGGTAAGCATCAAGAACGGCCTGGGCGACGAGATCGCCAACGACGAGCGGGAGGAATACCCCGCACAGGATGGCAACAGCCTGGTGCTTACGCTGGATGCCAACATCCAGGCCATCGCGGAAAAATACCTGGAAAACTCGGTGAAGGTGAACAACGTATCCGAGCGCGGCGTGGTGATCGTGATGGATGTGAACACCGGCGCTATCCTGGCCATGGCCACCAAGCCGGACTTCGATCCCAACGACCCCATGACCATCTACGACCCGGAGCGGGCCGCCCTGCTGGAGGGCTTGTCCGACGAGGAGTACACCCAGGTGCAGGGTCAGGAACGCCAGCGCCAGTGGAAGAACAAGGCCATCACCGACCTGTATACCCCCGGTTCAGTATTCAAGCTGATCACCACCTCCGCCGCACTGGATTCCGGTGTGAGCACGCCCGGCACCAACTATTACTGCGGCGGCAGCTATCAGGTGCTGCCCGGCACCAAGCCCTATTCCTGCGCCGAGGGTGCAAATCACCAGTGGCAGGACATGGGCAAGGTGCTGTACAACAGCTGCAACATCGCCACCATCCATGAGGCCGAGAAGATGGGCATCGAGACCTTCTCGGACTACTATAACGCCTTCGGCTTCACCGAAAAGACCGGCATCGACCTGCCGGCGGAACAGGCTCCCTATGCGGGCATTTCCTATCACCCGGCGGACAGCATGACCATCGTGGACCTGGCGTCCACCAGCTTCGGTCAGGCCCAGAAGGTGACCCCCATCCAGATGATCACCGCAGTGGCGGCCATCGCCAATGGCGGCTATCTGGTGCAGCCCTACATCGTGGATAAGATCGTGGATCAGGAAGGCAACGTGGTGCAGGAGACCGAACCCACCATCAAGCGCCAGGTCATCAGCGAAGAGGTCTCGCAGCAGGTTCTGAAGATGATGGAAGGCGTTGTGGACTACGGCGCCGCAGGCGCGGCCGGCCGCAACGCTTATGTGGCAGGCTACCACATCGGCGGCAAGTCCGGTACCAGTGAGAAGCTGGACCAGGGCGAGCGCGAGGGCGGCGGTTACGAGAAGGTTTCCAGCTTCCTGGCGGTGCTTCCGGTGGACGACCCGCAGATCGCCATTCTGGCCTTTGTGGATGAACCCCACGCGGAAACCGAATACGGCTCCATGCTGAGCGCCCCGCTGATCGGCAACATCATCAGTGAGGTGGCCCCCTATCTGGGCATCGAGATGGACGAGAGCCTGCTGCCCAGCGGCGATGTGACCGTGCCCAACCTGGTGACTCCCAACAATCCCAGCTACAGCCAGTGGGATCTGGCCCAGGTGGAGCTGAACAAGATCGGCCTTTCCCACCGGAAGGTGGGCAGCGGTGACCGGGTGCTGGCTCAGTATCCCGAGGCGGGCACCAAGGTGGCCGCAGGCACCACAGTATACCTGTATACCGACAGCACCGAGTACACCAAGACCACCGTGCCGGATGTGACCGGCAAGAGTGTGGCTCTGGCCAGCCAGATGCTGGCGGGCTCCGGCCTGAACGTGCGGATCAGCGGCGATGAGAACGGGCAGGTGACCGCCCAGGATGTGGCTGCGGGTACCGAGACGCCCATGGGCACGGTGGTGACCATCACCGCCGCGGCCGCGGCTGAACCGGCCCAGGATACCAGCACATCCACGGATACGTCCTCTGCCGATTCCGGCACGGATACCGGGACCGATGAGGGCTAAGAGGGCTGAACCGCCGTAAGAACAAGTTAAAACAGAGCGTCCGGCAGGGCAATTTCGGGCCGGGCGCTTACAACACAAAAGGAGGCAGTTGCAATGCAGCCGATCCCTGCAAAGATGCTGCTTGCCGGGCTGGCCGAGGCCGGTTCGGTGGGCAGTGAGACCATCACCGCTGTGGTGACGGATAGCCGGGCCGTGTGCCCGGGCTGCGTGTTCGTGTGTTTCCCCGGCCAGCGAGTGGACGGCCATGACTTTGCTGCAAAGGCAGTGGAGGAAGGGGCCGCCTATGTGGTGGCCAACCATCCGGTGGAGGGAGTGCCGGAGAAAAAGCTGGTGCTTTGCCCCAGCAGCCATCATGCCATGGTACGCATGGCGGCCAACTACCGTATGCTGTTCCACCCCAAAATGATCGGCGTCACCGGCAGCGTGGGTAAGACCACCACCAAGGAGTTCTGCTACGCCATTCTCAGCGCCTTTGGCCAGGCCATCAAGACCGAGGGCAACCAGAACAACGAGATCGGCGTGCCCAACACTCTGTTCCGCATCACCGAAGAAACCGAGTATGCGGTGGTGGAGATGGGCATGAGCGCCCTGGGCGAGATCGAACGGCTCAGCCGGGCCGCCCGGCCGGATGCGGGTTTGATCACCTGCATCGGTGTGAGCCATCTGGAAAGTTTGGGCAGCAGGGAGAATATCCTGAAAGCAAAGCTGGAGATCTGCACCGGCTTGCCGGACGGCGCACCCCTGGCTTTGAATGCGGACGACGAATATCTGCAGCTGGCCCGGCGGGAGGGAATGCTCCCCGCCCGATTGCGCCCGGTGTGGTACGGCATGAACGACCCGGAGGCGGATGTGCGGGCCGTGGAGGTAAAGCCGCTGGAAAACGGCATGGCCTTCACCCTGGAGGATAAGGAGCACGGCCGCTTTGCGGTGACCATTCCGGCCCTGGGGATGCACAGCGTATACGACGCGCTGGCCGCCTATGCCGCCGCCACCCGTATGGGACTGGACGCGGCCCGCTGCGCGGCGGCGCTGGCGGACTACCAGACCACCGGCATGCGCCAGAAGGTGGTGGAGAACGGTGGACGGGTGTTCATCGAGGACTGCTACAACGCCAGCCCGGACAGCATGCGCGCCAGCCTGAACATGTTCCGGGAATATCCCTGCAAGGGGCGGCGGTTCGCACTGCTGGGCGATATGCTGGAGCTGGGCTCCATTGAGGAAGAGGCTCACCGGCAGGTGGGGCGCTGGGCGGCAGAAAGCGGTCTGGCCCACCTGGTCACGCTGGGCGCCGCCAGCCGGTTTGCGGCCGACGAGGCGGAAAAGGCGGGGCTTGCGGTGACTCGCTGCCAGACGCATGAAGAAGCGGCGCAGGTGCTGGCAGGCCTGATGGTCCCCGGCGACGCATTGCTGGCAAAGGGCAGCCGGGGCATGCGGCTGGAGCAGGTGCTGCAGCTGCTGTATACCGGCGAAACCCAAACAAACAACTAAGAGGAGAATCAAATTATGGCACGTTACGCGCTGATTTTGGCGGCCGCCTGCGGTTTTATGATCTCGGCGGTTTCCGGTCTGTTCATTGTTCCGTTCTTACATAAGCTGCACTTTGGGCAGACCATCAAGGAGATCGGCCCCACCTGGCACAACAAAAAGCAGGGCACTCCCACCATGGGCGGTCTGTGCTTCATTCTGGGCACCGTGTTCGCGGTCTGCCTGGCCCTCACCAGCCTGCTGCACGGCAGCCCTGAGCTGATGGGCGGTCCGGATTCCAGGGGCCTGTACCTGGCCATCTTCTCCGCCTTCGGCTTCGGCCTGATCGGCTTTCTGGACGATTTCATCAAGGTGGTGAAAAAGCGCAATCTGGGCCTGCGGGCCTGGCAGAAGATCGCTGGCCAGCTGCTGGTGACCACCGCGCTGCTGGCGGGGCTGTGGATGAACGGTACCCTGAGCACCTACATCACCCTGCCCTTCTTCGGCATGGTGGACTTCGGCATCCTGTTCTACCCGCTGTCCTACATCCTGATCATCGGTGTGGTGAACGCGGTGAATCTGACCGACGGCATCGACGGCCTGTGCTCCTGCGTGACCTTTGTGTCCATGCTGGGCTTCTTGACCCTGGTAAGCTTTTTGGGCCAGTTCGTGCTGTCGGTGCTTCCGGCAGCACTGGCCGGTGCTCTGGCCGGTTTCCTTATCTGGAACTTCTACCCGGCCAAGACCTTCATGGGTGACACCGGCAGTATGTTCCTGGGCGGCGCAGTCGCGGGTCTGGGCTACGCCATGGGCCGGCCGGAGATCCTGTTCTTCTTCGGCGCGGTTTACATCTGGGAGGCTGCTACCGTGGTGATTCAGGTGACCTATTTCAAGCTGACCCACGGCAAACGTATCTTTAAGATGACCCCCATCCACCACTCCTTCGAGATGCGTGGCTGGAGCGAGGTGAAGATCGACGCTGGCTTCAGCGCGCTGGCCGCCCTGTTTGTGGTACTTGGCCTGACTTTTGCCTATTTTTATTATTGATATTCCTTTGCCAGGCTGCACACAAGCAGCCTGAGTACACACAAAAAGGAGGTCTGTGGCCATGACCGATATGGCACGACACGGCGGTACGGCCCGCCAGACCTATCGCACGCCCCGCTCCCGGAGCGGAGCGAGGCAGCGGGCGGAGCAGATGCACCGCGCCGCCCGCCAGGCCTGTCAGGCCAGCCGAACCCCGGTGCGCATGTTCTACAAGCACCCGGGCAAGCTGAACGGGGCCTTTCTGGCAAACCTGATCATCCTGCAGGTGTTTGGTCTGATCATTCTGTTCAGTGCCAGCTATGCCACCTCGCTGAATAAGTTCGGCACCAGCTATGAATATGTTGGCCCTCAGACCATCTACGCGATTATGGGTCTGGTGGCCGCGTTGATCGTTTCCCGGGTGGACTACCACTGGATACGGCGGTTTGCCTGGCCGTTGTATTTTGTGACTCTGGGGCTTTTGGTGGTGGTGCTGTTCATGCCGCCCATCAAGGGCTGCCGCCGCTGGATCAATGTGAGCGGCCTGCCCACCATTCAGGTGAGCGAGATTGGCAAGTTTGCGCTGATCCTGCTGCTGGCTCATCTGTTTGCCCGGTATCAAAAGCGTATCGAGGGCCAGTTCCCCGGTGCGGGTCCGGCACAGAATCTGAAGTTGAGCATCTTTCTGCCGGCGGGGCTGCTTGCTCCAATCCTGTTGCTGCTGCTCCTGGAACCCCACCACAGCGCCATGATTCTGATGTGCTGCATCGCGGCTTCCATCATGCTGGTGGGCGGCGCGCTGCTGCGCTGGTTTTTCATGGCAGGCGGTGTGGCGGTGGCGGGCATCGCACTGCTGCTGGTCACCCGCGGCGGTTATGTGGCGGAACGCCTGCAAGGCTGGCTGCAGCCCTTTTCGGATATGCAGGACTCCACCCGACAGACCGGTCAGAGCCTTTATACCATCGGCTCCGGCGGCCTGTTCGGTGTAGGCATCGGCAACAGCGTGCAGAAGCACATGTGGCTGCCCGAGGCCCAGAACGACTTCATCTTTGCCATCCTTTGTGAGGAGCTGGGCTTTGTGGGGGCGTTGATCTGCATTTTGCTGTTCCTGCTGTTGATTTTCCAGGGCATTGTCATTGCCTGGAACGCTCCCGACCGGTTCGGAAGCCTGCTGGTGGTGGGCTGTATTGCTCAGATCAGCTTCCAGTTCCTGTTCAACGTGGCGGTGGTCACCAATACCATCCCGAATACCGGCATCAGTCTGCCCTTCTTCTCCTCCGGCGGTACCAGCCTTTTGATGCTGCTGGGCCAGATGGGTGTGGTGATGAGTGTGTGCAGGGCCGGAAACCGGAAAAAGGCCGACGAAAAAGCCGCGGCAGAACAGGAAAAACAGGCCCAGCGCGCGCAAGAGGAAGCGGACCCCTATGCACGCTTTGGCCGCTGATTCCCTTTGATGAATCCGTATCGTTTTGAAGGAGGCGCTTATCATGCGTGTATTGATCGCAGCCGGCGGTACCGCCGGTCACATCAACCCGGCGCTCGCCATTGCGGGCGCGATCAAGCAGCACTGTCCGGATGCCGAGATCCATTTTGCCGGCCGCAAGGCGGGCATGGAGTTTCGGCTGGTGGGTCAGGCGGGCTATCCCTTCCATCACATTGAGGTGAACGGTATCCAGCGGAGCCTGACCCCCAAGAACATCCTGCGCAACATCGAGGCGGTGTGGCACCTGGCTTTGTCCGGGCCGCGTGCCAAGGCCATGATGCGCCAGGTTCAGCCGGATCTGGTGATCGGCTGCGGCGGATATGTGAGCGGACCGGTGGTGCGCTGCGCCGCTAAAATGGGCATCAAGACCGCCATCCATGAGCAGAACGCCTTCCCCGGTGTGACCAACAAGCTGCTGGCCAAGGACGTGGATGTGATCTTTGCCGCTGTGCCTGCGGCGGTGGAAAAGCTGGGCGCGCCCGGCAAGACCACCGTGGTGGGCAACCCGGTGCGGCCGGAGATCTTTGCCCAGGACCGCGCTGCCGCTCGTGCCAAGCTGAACGCGGGAGAGCGCACTGTGATCCTGAGCTTCGGCGGCAGCCTGGGCGCCCGCCGCATCAATGAGGTGGTGGCCGACCTGGCCGCCTGGGAACAGAAGCAGCCCCGAAACATTCTTCACCTGCATGCCACCGGCAGCCGGGGCGTAGAGCTTTTTAAAAACCTGGCGAAGGAAAAAGGCTTTTCCTACAATGAGAATCTGGTGGTGAGCGAGTACATCAACAATATGCCGGAGCTGCTGGCTGCGTCGGATCTGGTGATCAGCCGTGCAGGCGCGCTCACTCTGGCGGAGCTGGAAGCGGTGGGCCGTGCGGCGATCCTGATTCCCAGCCCCAATGTGGCGGAAAACCATCAGTATTATAATGCCCTGGAATTACAAAAAGCCGGGGCTGCGCTGGTGGTGGAGGAGAAGGATCTGAACGGTGAAAAGCTCATCGCCATGGTGGAGGAGCTGCTGGCTCAGCCGGGCCGTCTGGCTCAGATGGGCCGCAATGCTCAGAGTCTGGCCGAACCTCACAGTCTGGATAAGATCTGGGCCAAGCTGGCGCAGCTTATGGGGCTGGAAAATACCACGGCGAATTAACAAAGCGTAATAAATTGAGGAAAAATACAAAAAGAGGGGAGGGAACCCGGTGGCAAAACGGCAGGTAAGACGAAATCAGAACCGTCAGCAGCCGCAGAACAGCGCGCAGAATTCGCAGCGTGTTTCGACGGCAGGCGGCAGACGGCCGCCGCAGCCCCGGCCGGAATCCCGCCCCGGCGCGCAGCGAAGGGCTCCGCAGACGAGCCGAACTGTCCGTCAACGCCCTGCTTCGGCGCAACAGCCGGAGTACCGCCGGCAGACGGCACAGTATCCTCACGGGATGCAGCAGCCCCGCCCGACCCGCAGCACGGCCGCCCGACCCAAACAGCCACGGCCGCCCCGCCGCCTGACCCACAGTGAACTGCGCCGCCGCCGTCGCCGCCGCAACCTTCTGATGGTCCTTTTGGGACTGCTGGTGGTGGGAATCGGCGTGGCCCTGTCGCTTACGGTACTGTTCAAGGTGGATACCTTCCGCATTGAAAATATGGACGGCAGCACTCCGGCCGACACCGGCATCTACACCGAGGATGCGATCCTGGGTGCACTGGGCGTTCCGGTGGGGGAGAATATGTTCCAGTTCTCAGCCGCCCAGAAGGAAAAGAGTATGGTGGTCAGTTTGCCCTATCTGGAGCGGGTGGAGATCCGCCGCCGTCTGCCCAGCACGCTGGTGATTCGGGTGGAACCGGCGGTCGAGACCTGGTGTGCTCAGTCGGACAGCGGCTGGCTGACCCTGAGCGACGGACTCAAGATCATGGCCATCAATGAGGAGCAGCCCCAGGGACTGCCCGCCCTGCTTGGCCTGGACATCAAAGCGCCGGTGGCTGGATATTATATGAAGCTGGCGGCTCCCTCATCCACTGCCACTCCGGCTCCTGCCGCATCCGGTGTGTCCACGTCACAGTCCACCAGTTCTTCCTCCTCTTCGTCCTCCTCCGGCAGCAGCCAGAGCGAGCACGATCCCATGGATGACGTGGAACGGCTGCTGGAGCTGCTCTGGACCTATGAGCTGAAGGAAGACTGCACCAGTATCCAGTTCGGTGACTCGAACGAGCTGTACTTTATTTATCAGAACCGAGCCAAGATACTGCTGGGTACCTTTAATAATCTGGACTACAAGATCAAGTTCGCGGCCTACCTGCTGCACAATGAGGATGGCAAAGGCATCGGTGACACAGAGCAGGGCACGCTGGATGTATCCCACCAGCTGGAGGATGGCAGCCTGCGGCCCACCTGGTCGCCCGGTTCCATCATGACCGCGGATTCCGGCGAATCCGGCACGGACCAAACGGGCACAGCTGGTGAAGGCGATACCGGACAGGCCGGTGAAAATGACCAGACGAGCGGTGAAAACGGCAGCCAGACCGGAACCAACGAAGGCGGAGATCAGACGGATTCCGGTGAGGGCGGCGGAACGACCGGTCAGACAGACGAGGGAGGTACGACGGCAACGCCGGAGCCCACTGCCGAACCGGCAGCATGAAGCGGCCAAAAAGAAACCTGCCCGATACGAAAAAGGAGTGCAAGCGATTGCGCTCCTTTTTTATGTATGGAAGAGAAGAGTAAATAGAAAATAATAGCAGGAATGACTTTGTTTATGGTAAATTTTTTCTGTTATCAGGCGGAAATATGGCGGTTAGTGACAAAGCTAGTATGAATTTATCTAAAGAATGAATCCAGGGGCGGAAATCCTTTATGCGAGTTTACGAAAAAAAGCTTTTGCCTTGCAGGCCAAAAACCTTTGTGATATACTTTAAAACGTTATCGAAGGTTTCAAATAAAATCTTAACCGTTCCAATTGAATGGAATTTTTAATGAGGCAAAACTTGTCCTTTTTTATCAATTAGTGGGGGAAAGACTGTGGAGCAAGAGTACGAGACCATAGACCTGCGTGAAATATTTTTCATGCTGAAAAATAACCTGCTGGCCATCGCGGCAAGCACCATCGTGTGCGCCATTGTGGGCTTTCTGATCACCAGCTTTCTGATCACCCCGCAGTACCGGGCCAGCGCCACCATGATCGTGAACTCGCAGCAGAGCCAGACCAGCAACAACCTGACCAACGATATGCTCACTACCGCCAAAAACCTGGTGGCTACCTACGGCATCATCGTAAAGAGCGATACCGTTCTGGATCAGGTGATCGAGGAGCTGGGCCTGGATACCACCTACGAGCAGCTCGCCGAACGTGTAACGGTTTCCGCGGTGGACTCCACCCAGGTGATGCAGATCTCGGTGGAGGATGAAAATCCTGCGGAGGCCAAGGCGATTGTGGGCAAAATTGTGGAGATCGCCCCTGATGTGATCCAGGAAGCGGTGGAGGCTGGTTCCGTAAAGGTCATTTCGGACGCCCGCGTGGGCGATGCGCCGGTCTCGCCCAGCAAGACCATGAACACCGCCATCGCCGGCCTTCTGGGCCTGGTGGCCAGTGTGGGCTTTATTTTCCTGAAGGAAATGCTGAACAATACCTTTAAGTCGGATGACGATATCCAGAAGCATCTGGGCTTTACCGTGCTGGGCGTCATTCCGCAGGTGGAAGTGGAGGACTGATCGATGGCATTCAAATTGCCCGCATTCGGGAAGAAAAAAAGAAAAGATCAGCCCATCAACCGCAAGCTGCAGATTATCTCGAAAAACGCCCCCTTCCAGTATGTGGAGGCGTACAAGACCCTGCGCACCAACATCAATTTCATGGCGGCCAGCAACAATTACCGCCGCCTGGTCATTACCAGCTCCATCCCCGGCGAGGGCAAGAGCAACGTGGCGATCAACCTTGCCATCTCTCTGGCCGAAAACGGCAAGAAGGTGCTGATCATCGACTGTGACCTGCGCAAGCCGGTCATGCATAAATACCTGCGCATTACCCGCCGTGCCAGCGGTCTGACCAACGTGCTCAGCGGCGAGGCAACACCCGCGGACGTGATCGTGCATTTCAGCGATCTGAACATCGACGTGATCACCGCTGGAGTGATTCCGCCCAACCCTGCGGAGCTGCTGGGCAGCGCCCGCATGGCCAAAATGCTGGACGGCCTTTCCGAGCAGTATGATTACATTATTATGGATACCCCTCCCGCCTCGGTGGTTACCGACGCGGCAGTGCTGAGCGCACTGGCCGACGGCGTGATCTTCGTGGTGAGCCACGCGAACGCTACCATTGAGTCGGCGCAGTTGGCCAAGAAGAATCTGGAGGCGGCCAACGCCAACGTGATCGGTGCGGTACTCAACGGCTTCGATCTGAAGAGCACCACCCGCGACACCGGCTACTATTATTCTTACGAATACGGTTACTACAAGCAGTAAAAGGAGAGCGGCACATGACGGACCTTCACAGCCACATTCTGCCGGGCATTGACGACGGCGCTCAGACCGTGGAAGATTCCCTGGCACTGATCCGGCAGCAGCTGGAACAGGGGGTGGATGAGATCGCCCTTACGCCGCACTTCAACGCTGAGCGCACCAGTGTGGAGGAATTCACACAGCGCCGGGCCGAATCGTTCGCGATCCTGCAGAATGCGGTGCAGGAAGCGGGTCTTCCGGTCAAGCTGAAGCTGGGCGCGGAGGTGTTCTTCAGTTCCGATCTGCTGGAGCTGGATCTGGAACCGCTGCTGCTGCAGGATACGCCTTACCTTTTGGTGGAGTTTTCCCCAATGTTTTATCCCAGCTGGGCAAAGGATATCTTCTACAATCTGGGCCTTCAGGGCATCACGCCGCTGCTAGCCCATGTGGAACGGTATCCCTACATGCTCAACGACCCCACCCGCCTGTTCGATCTGGTCAGTGCGGGTGCGGTGACCCAGGTGAATGCCAGCAGCATCATGCGCGCCGGCAGCCGCCAGGCCATGATCCAAAAGTTTTTGCGGTGGCAGCTCGTTCACGTGCTCTCCACCGATACCCATTCCGTGGACAAGCGCCCGCCCCTCATCGGTCCTGCCATGCAGAAGGTCGAGAACTGGCAGGGGGCCGATACGGTCCGCTACCTGCGTCAGAACGCCGCGGATGTGTTCGCCGGGCTGGAACCCCAGCTGCGGGACCCTGCCAAGCCGAAGAAATTCTTTGGCCGGTGGTTCTGAATCTTATTTCGATATAGCGCGGGGAGACCTGCGTTATATAAATCTTTGGGGAAAGGAGGACGATACCAATGAAGAAGGTAATTTCTACCGTTGCTGCTCTGGCTCTGGCTGCTGCCATGGCTACCTCCGCTTTCGCTGCTGATGCGAATGAGCTGAAGGGCTATGCTGCTGAGTACTACAACGCTTACAACGGCGCTTCCTACGGCGTAAGCCTGGACGCTGTTAACAGCGCGATTGATGCTCTGCCCAACGCTGAGGCTGTTGACGTGGCTGCTGTTAAGGCTGCTGCTGACACCGCTAAGGCTGAGCTGGATGCTGCTAACAGCGAGGCTGCCGTGAAGGCTGCCGTGGAGAAGGCTTTCAACGCTGTTGAGGCCGCTGTTGGCGAGGAGAATGCGAAGGTAATCAACCTGGAGAGCGTGAGCGCGAACCTGGCTCTGGACGGTTCTTTCACCGTTTTTGCTAAGGTAAGCGTGAACGGCCAGACCGTGACCGCCAGCAAGACCACTGCTCCCGATAGCTCCAAGGCTCCCACCTACAGCGACGGCTCCAAGAACGACACCACCACTGCTACCAGTGGCGCTGCCGCTTCTACCGCTGGTGTGATCAAGGCTACCGGCCTGAACACCACCGGCGCTGCCGTTGTGGCTCTGGCTGTGGCTTCCGTTCTGGGCGCTGCTGCTGTGAAGGCTCGCAAGCTGGGTGAGTGATCACTCGAACAAGGCAAATGATGTGTTTGCCACATAATTTGCCCGCGAACAAGGAAAGGACCCCGTTGTGCTAACTTTCCTTGTTTTTTCTGTTTATAAAGGCTTTTTGCCTTTGATATATATTTTTTTGCCACCGCCGGTTTGCCCTGAAGAGGGGCGCGGGGCGGGGCAGGTATCTTTTGAAAGGGGGCTATTTTATGCCCGTATACCATCGGCCGGAAAATTATCAGCCTGCCCGCCCGGCCTCTTCCCGGCCCAAAGCGCCGCTGTGGCGCAAGCTGCTCAGCTTTGTGGGGGTGCCGGTTCTGTTCTTTGCGCTCACTTCCGGAGTGCTTTATCTGGCTGCTGCGCCCACAGTGGGCCCCTATGTGGGGCTTGCCAAGTATATGTTCAGCAAGCAGGAGGAGAGCCAGCCCGCCAACCTGTATGAGGAGCTGGCCAACAGCATCGAAAACGCCACCTCGGTGCCGTTTAGCCAGCTGGTGTACCCGTCCAAAGGCGACCAGTACGGTCAGATCACCATTGAAGGCACCAGTGTGGATGCGCCGCTGTACTACGGCGACTCCACCCGCGAGCTGAACCGGGGCGTGGCCACCTATGCGGATTCTGTGGGCGCGGGAATCCCCGGCGAAAACATGACCGTTCTGCTGGCCGGGCATAACAACACCTTCTTCAATGGCCTGCAGGATGTGCAGGAGGGAAGTCTCATTCACATCGACACCCATTACGGCAGCTATGTGTACCGTGTGACAGAAATGAAGCTGGCAGATTATCAGGATACCACCACCTACGATTTCACCCGCACGGACGAAAATCTGATTTTGTATACCTGCTACCCCTTCGACGCATTCGGCTTCACACCGGAGCGATACTTTGTGTACGCGGAGTATGTGTCCGGTCCGATGATCGACAAGAGCAAGTAACGGGGAGGCGGCAAGGATGAAACAAAAAAAGATCCGAAGAAAAGCTGCCGGTCCGGTGATCACCGGCGCGGTGGCATGGGTGCTCAGCTTTTTGCTGGCGCTGCTCACGGTGCTGGGTGTTGTGGCCTGCACGGTGTGCAATTCGCGCTATCTGCGCAATCAGGTGCTGGAGAGCGGCTTTTGTGAAGTGACTCTGGAGCAGCTGAATGAAAACTATACCAGTTACGGCAACGCGGGCGGCATCCCGGAAGAGGTGATGACCAGCATCGTGACCGAGGCTCAGATCCAGCAGGATATGTTCCAGGCAGTGGAGCGCCTTTACGAAGGCGACCGCCGACTGATCGCGCACCCGGAGGTGGCCGAGGCTGCGGTGGAAGCGATCGAGAGCAACCTGGAGGAGCGGGGCGTCCAGCTGACGGATGCGATCCGGCAGGCAGTACAGGAGATGGCCAACGGCTGCCAGGTGGACTATGACAACTATGTGCAGCTCATTGTGACGCCCTATGTGGCGCCCTACATCGCCCGCGTCACCCAGATGGTTTGGATCGGCTTTGCAGTGCTGGCGGCGGTGAGTCTAATTACGCTGGCGCTGTTGATGCGGCTCCAGCCCTCCGGCGCGGCCCGGCTGCGCTGGTGCATCAACGCATTTTCCGCCGCAGCGATGTTTAGTGTGGCGGTGCCGCTGGTGTTCAACGCACTGGTCCAGATGGACCGGCTGAACCTGAGCCCGGCAACGCTGAAAATGCTGGTGGCTTCCTATACCCACGGTGCGGTCGAGGTATTCTTCTATTTTGCGCTGATTTATGTGGTTGTGGTGATTGCGCTGGCCATTGCCTGGCGTGCGGGTCTCAAGAAATACCGCATGGTTTACCGCCGCGCAAAGGAAGAGCGGGAAGAAGCGTAAGATAAGCTTACGCAAGCAGGCACAGGGGGGAAAATAAAGCATGCCGCATGAGATGAAATATTTTACTCCGGAAGAGGAGGAAAAAATGCAGCAGAGCGCTGCGCAGCCCGCAGACCCGTCGCAGAAGGTTCGCTGGTCCGCTGAAGGGGGACCGGAGCCGGAACGACGCGGTTCCGGAGGGCGCAAAGGCTGGATTGCTGCGCTTGCGGTGCTCCTGCTGGCCGCTGCGGCCTTGGCTGTTGCCCTTATCTGGAGCGGCAGCGGAAAGCAGCAAGATGCGGCGGACAGCCTGCCCGCTTCCTCACAGGCGCAGAGCACTTCGGCGCAGCCCACGGCAGAGCCTTCGCCCACACCGGTGCCCGGTCCCGCAGTGACGGCAGAGGACTGGTTCGCGGTGCTGAACGGCCCGGGCAATCCGCTGCCGGAGGACTTTGACCCGCAGACCGACGCCATCGACGGGGCGGGTTATTATCTGGACAGCCGGGCTGTGGAGGATTTCTTCGCCATGGAGCAGGCCGCCCAGGACGCTGGACTGCAGCTGAAGATCATTTCCGGCTTCCGAAGCACCCAGCGCCAGCAGCAGCTCTATGACCAGGAGGTGCAGGCGCTGCTGGGGCAGGGTCTGGACCAGACAACCGCGGAAGAGCAGGCCCAGCGTGTGGAGCAGAGGGCCTACGAGTCGGACCACAACACCGGCCTTGCGGTGGACCTTGTTCCTCAGTACAGCCAGACCAAGGATGCCGCGACCATCGTGCAGACCCCGGAATACCAGTGGCTCAGCGAGCACGCGGCGGAATACGGCTTCGTGTTGCGTTACCCGGAGGACAAGCAAGAGGTCACCGGCGTGGAGTTCAAGCCTTGGCACTGGCGCTATGTTGGCAAAGAGCTGGCGTCCTTTTTAAAAGAGCAGAATCTCACGCTGGAAGAGCACCACGAGCAATATCTGAGCTGAAAAATACAATATGTAAATTGAGTTTGAACAGGAAGAACACCGAAAACCGTGTTCTTCCTGTTTTTTTGCAGGCAGCAAGCAAAAAAGCTTGCATTTTGAAGTCCGGCGTGCTATACTATCTTGGCAATCGTTCCGACGGCCGCTCCATACGCACAGGATGGTGTATGCTGGTGGCCTCCTATTGAAGGTTGTGATGGGCGCATGTATCAAGCATGGCCCCTTTAGTCATTAACCAGAAAGAGGTGAAAAGAATGAAACAGGGCATCCATCCCAAGTATGTGGACTGCACCATCACCTGCGCTTGCGGCGAGGTCATCCACACCCGTTCCACTAAGCCTGAGATCCACGTTGAAGTTTGCTCCAAGTGCCATCCTTTCTACACTGGCAAGCAGAAACTGGTTGACACCGGCGGACGTGTTGATCGCTTCAACCGTCGTTTCGGTCTCAAGAAGTAAGATCCAAAAGCCAAAAAGGCGGTTTGTTTCAAACCGCCTTTTTTGTTGTCTGTAAATCATAAAAAGAAGGAGCGCCGCCCATGCAGGATTACCGCACCATTCAGGGCACTGCCACGGCCGAGATCGAGGAAAAACGCAGCCGGTTCATTGCCAATGTGTCCTTTGCCGACACTGAGGAAAAGGCGGTGGAATTTTTGAACAGCATCCGCGCCCAGCACCGCACCGCCCGCCACAACGTGTATGCGTATGTATTGCGGGAGGGCGGCCGGATGCGCTATTCCGACGACGGCGAGCCTGCCAAGACCGCGGGTCTGCCGGTGCTGGAGAGCATCCAGCATGCGGGCCTCACCGACTGCATCGTGGTGGTGACCCGGTACTTCGGCGGTATTCTGCTGGGGACCGGCGGTCTGGTCCGGGCTTACACCGAAAGCGCGGCCAGCGGGCTGCGGGCTGCGAAGATCGTCACGGTGCGCTCCTGCGTGAAGCTCACCGTGGAGGTGGACTACGCCCTCTATGAGCGGGCCATGCTGCTGCTGCAAGGCGCGGGGGCCCAGGTGGATGAGCCGGTCTTTGCCGATAAAGTGACCCTCACCGCCACCCTGCCCGCCGGGCAGGAGGTCGGCCTGCCCACCGCGTTTCAGGAGCTGAGCCGGGGCGCGGTGACTCCCACGATCTCTCAGCCCTTCTACACTCCTTTTTAAGCCTGGTTATAGAAAAAGCAGCTGCTGCCGTAATTTTGGGGCTTTTGCAAAAAATTCACAAAATTGAAAAAGGGTTTTGGGCCTTTGTGTCGTATATATTATTACAGGACGCATTCGCCAAGGAGTGGAGCGTGCACAGGGGAGGGATACGGCATGGATGAGATCCGCAGGCATACCGAGCAGATCGAACGGCAGATCCTGGCGCCGGGTGCGGCGCTGAGCGAGAAAAGCCGGGGCCGTGTGCGGCCGGAGGAGCCCTGCCCCATGCGCACCTGCTACCAGCAGGACCGGGACCGGGTGATCCATTGCAAATCCTTCCGGCGGCTCAAGCAGAAGACCCAGGTGTTCCTCTCTCCGGAGGGGGACCACTACCGCACCCGGCTGACCCATACCCTGGAGGTGAGTCAGATCGCCCGCACCATTGCGCGGGCGCTGCGGCTCAACGAGGACCTAACCGAAGCTGTCGCTTTGGGTCACGATCTGGGGCACACCCCCTTTGGCCACGCGGGGGAGCGAGCGCTGAACCAGCTGAGCCCCCACGGCTTTCGCCATTACCAGCAGAGCCTGCGGGTGGTGGACCGGCTGGAGCGCCGCTTTGCCGGGCTGAACCTGACCTGGGAGGTGCGCAACGGACTGGTGTGCCACACCAAGGGGGCCTGGCCCGCCACGCTGGAGGGCTGCGCGGTGCGCTATGCAGACCGCATCGCCTATATGAACCACGACATTGAGGACGCTATCACCGCCGGTGTGCTGCGCCCGGAGCAGCTGCCCCGTGACGTGGTGGAGGTGCTGGGTGACACCAAGAGCCGCCGTATCTCCACCCTGATCGCCGATCTGGTGGCCCACAGCAGCCAGACTCAGCTGGCTTTCAGCCCGGAGGTGGGCGAAGCCTACGAGGCGCTGCACGCCTTTATGTATTCCACCGTTTATGTGGATAAGACCGCGAAACGGGAGGAGGAGAAGGTGGAGCGAGTGATCGGCGCGCTGTACGAGCGGCTGAGCACTCACATCGACCTGTTGCCGGAGGGCTTTTTGCAGATCGCTTACCAGGAAGGCGTGGACCGGGCGGTGAGCGATTATATCAGCGGCATGAGCGACGAGTTCGCCATCCGCACCTTTGAAGAGTTTTTCGTGCCCCGCAAGTGGCACGTTCTGTAAGGGCAGCTTTGGCGCCTGATAATTTTGATCCGGAAAGGAGGGGCTGCCTGTGATTCCCCATGAATATGTGGAGGAAGTGGTGCGCCGCAATGACATCACCGATGTGGTAGCCAGCTATGTGCAGCTGCGCCACCGGGGCCGTACCCACACCGGGCTGTGCCCCTTCCACAGCGAAAAGACCCCGTCTTTTGTGGTCTACCCGGAGACTCAGAGCTTTTACTGCTTCGGCTGCGGAGCGGGCGGCGATGTGATCACCTTCATCAAGAAGATCAACAACCTGGACTATGTGGAGGCGGTCAAGTATCTGGCGGGCCGGGCGGGCATGCCCATGCCCGAGGAGGACGACAAGGTGGGCCGCCTGCGCAGCCGGGTGCTTTCGGTGAACAAGGAGACCGCTCGCTTTTTCTACGAGCAGCTGAACGCCCCCACCGAGGAGGCGGCTGCCGCCCGGGCCTATTGGCGGGGACGCGGTCTGTCCGACTCCACCATCCGGCGGTTCGGCCTGGGCTACGCGCCCAACGACTTCCGGGCGCTGCGCATGCATCTGCGTGCCAAGGGTTTCACCGAGGAGGAGATGCTGGCCGCCGGTGTGGAAAAGCGCAGCGAAAAGGGCAACGTGTACGACGCCTTCCGTGGTCGGGTGATGACCCCCATCTTCGATCTGCGGGGAAACGTGATCGCTTTCGGCGGGCGTGTGCTGGGCAACGAAAAGCCCAAGTACATCAACAGCCCGGAAACGCTGGTCTACAAAAAGAGCAAGGCCATGTTCGCGCTGAGCATCGCCAAGAAGAGCACCAGCCGCCGCTACATTCTGTGCGAGGGCTATATGGACGTGATCAGCCTGCACCAGGCCGGATTCGATACGGCGGTGGCCGCCTGCGGCACCGCCCTCACCGCCGAGCAGGTACGGCTGCTGGCTGAGTACGCCGACGAGGTGGTGCTCTGCTACGACTCGGACGAGGCAGGCCAGAAGGCCACCGCCCGCAGCCTGGGCCTGTTCAGCGAAAGCCCGGTGAAGGTGTCGGTGCTGAATATCCCCAACGCAAAGGACCCGGATGAGTTTATCAAAAAGTTCGGGCGCGACGCCTTCGACCGGCTGCTCAACGGCACCAGCAACGCCATCGAGTACAAGATCCAGAAGGTGAAGAGCAAATACGACATCACCCGGGCAGCGGATCGGGTGGAATACATCAAGGAAGTCATCCGCATTCTGGCGGACGGCGTCTCGCCCACCGAGCGGGACATTTATGCCGGACGTCTGGCAGAGGAGACCGACGTGGCCAAGGCCGCGATCCTGAACCAGCTGGACGCCGCAGTGAAGGCGGGCCGCCGCCGCAAGCAGCGCCAGTTCGAGCGGGACCTTTTGAACCAGGGCCTGGGGTCGGACATCAAGCTGCCCTATAACACCATGAACAGCGAAAAAGCGCTGGGCGTGGCCAGTGCCGAGCAGCAGCTGGTGGCGGCCATGGTCAAGAACCCGGATTTCATCGCCACGGTGGAAAAACGCCTTGCCCCCGAGCAGTTCCTCATGGAGGACATGGGCGAGGCCTACCGGGCCATCCTGCGCTGCAAGGCCCAGGGCATCCGGCCGGACCTGACGGCCCTGACCACCCAGCTGCCGGAGGATACCGTGAACCGCATTTCCCATCTATTGGCCCGCAACTATGACGTGGGCATCGGCCCCCGGGATGTGGAGATGTATCTGAACCGCATCGAGCAGAGTGCTCCGAAAAGCACCGAGGCCGCCCGCATGAGCGGCCAGGAACTGGAAGATTACCTTGCCGGGCTGCGCCGCCAAAAGGCGTGAACCTCGGCAGAATTACATATTACACAGGTCAAAAGTCCAAATGTATCCAAACCAGGAGGAAGTAAAAGCTATGGCAGAAAAGAAAATCACCATCCGCGAACTGATCGAAACCGGCAAGCGCAACGGCAAGCTGACCACCAAGGAGATCAACGACGCCATTGAGGAAACCGGCTTCGATGTGGAGCAGATCGACAAGCTGTATGAGACGCTGGAAGGCCACAATGTGGAGATCGTGGATGAGCCGGATGCCGATTCCGATAACTTCACCCTCACCGAAGACAGTGTGGATATGTTCGAGACCGCCCTGTCCGCCGAGGGCGTTGCCATCGACGACCCGGTGAAGGTCTACCTGAAGGAGATCGGTCGTGTGCCCCTGCTCAGCGGCGACGAGGAGATCCGCCTGGCGCTGGACATTCTGGACGGCAACAAGGCCATTGAGGAAAAGAAGGAGAAGTTCGCCAAGATCTGCGAGATCGAGGAGGACAAAGAGCTCTCCAACGACGAGCGCCGCATCTGGCTGACCCAGACCAAGGATGCGCTGCCCACCGAGGAGCGCATCGAGCTGCGCAACCTGGAGACCGCCATCCGCAAGGGCGAGCGTGCCAAGCAGCGCCTGAGCGAGGCCAACCTGCGTCTGGTGGTTTCCATTGCCAAACGCTATGTGGGCCGCGGCATGCAGTTCCTGGACCTGATCCAGGAGGGCAACCTGGGCCTGATCAAGGCGGTGGAGAAGTTCGACCACACCAAGGGCTTCAAGTTCTCCACCTACGCCACCTGGTGGATTCGTCAGGCCATCACCCGCGCCATTGCGGACCAGGCCCGTACCATCCGTATCCCGGTGCACATGGTGGAGACCATCAACAAGGTGAAGAAGGTGTCCAGCCAGCTGCTGCACCAGAACGGCCATGAGCCCACCGCCGACGAGATCAGCGAGGCGCTGGACATGCCGGTGGAGAAGGTGCGCGAGATCATGCGCGTGGCCCAGGAGCCTGTAAGCCTGGAGACCCCCATCGGTGAGGAGGAGGACAGCCATCTGGGCGACTTCATCCCCGATGAGGATGCCCCCGTGCCCGCTGAGGCTGCCAGCCACACCCTGCTGAAGGAGCAGCTGTCCACCGTGCTGGGCAGCCTGACCCCCCGTGAGGAGAAGGTGTTGCGCCTGCGCTTCGGTCTGGAGGATGGTCGTCCCCGTACCCTGGAGGAAGTGGGCCACGAGTTCGAGGTTACCCGTGAGCGTATCCGCCAGATCGAGGCCAAGGCCCTGCGCAAGCTGCGTCATCCCAGCCGCTCCAAGAAGCTGCGGGATTTCCTGGATTGATCGCCGAACGGCAGCAAACAGGCAGTAAAAGAGAAAAGGAGAACCGTATATGCTGGCGAACTGGAATGTGAATGAGGAGCAGATCCGCAAACAGCAGGAAGAGCTGAAAGCGAAGATGAATTTTACCTATGTGGGCCACGGTCCCAAGGCCACCGGCTTTTTATCCAAGGAATTCAAGCGCAAGCCCGGCCTGTATGCCCGCTGCACCACCTGCGGCTACTACATGCCGCTGGACGGCAAGGGTGAGGAGACCTGCATCTGCGGCAACCTGAAGCGCACCGAGCGGGAATTCCGCCACGAGCTGCCCGCCACCGAGATCGAGATCTTCAAGGGGCAGAAGAAATAAGTGAACATAGAAAAAGCCGTCTGGGAGTATTCCAGACGGCTTTTTTGTGTGATTTAAAAATAGGTGACCAGATCGAGTGCGGTTTCCAGCAGGTTGCGGCGTACGGTGTGCTGCCGGTCCCAGCCCCGGCTGTCCCAGGTGTCAGCGCTCAGATCGTCGCCTGCATAGAGCAGCTGAGCCAGCGGCAGGCCATGAAACTGTGCCGCCGCAAAAAAGCCCGCGCATTCCATCTCCACTGTCAGGCAGCCCTCGGCAGCCCGGCGGGCAATTTTCTCCTCGGTTTCCCGGTAAAGGGCGTCGGTGGTCCAGGTTTTTCCCTCCAGCACCGGAATCCCCAGCGCGGCAAGTCCCCGGCGGGCGGAGGCAAGGCCCTCGGCCGGGCAGGCCACCTCACGGCCGGGCTCCAGGTAGTGATAGGACGCCCCTTCATCCCGCACGGCACTCACCGGCAGGATGATCCGCCCCAGCTCCAGGCCCGGAGTCAGGCAGCCCGCGCCGCCGCAGACCACGAATTTTTCCGCGCCCAGGGCGTGCAGCTCCTCCAAGGTGCAGACCGCGCCGGGCGAGGTGGCAAAGGGAAGCGCGACGCACACCGGCTTGACATCCCGCTCCAGCCGGTAGATGGGCAGGTCCACGATCTCGGAATGAAGGTGGGCAATGGGTTTGAGACTCTGCTCCCGGACCAGCTCCTCCAGCGCCTCCCGGAAGAAGGTGATCACACAGCGCTCTGGCAGCAGGGGAGCATCCGGGCGCTCGGGGCAGAGCTTGGCCCGGCGGTCCGGGTCAAACTCCAGAATGGGGAAAGGGGAGTGGTTCATGGCAGTCGCCTCCGTTTCGTTTTGCTGTGGTATTCCTCTATTATAGAAGGCGGGGAGGGCACTGTCCAGAAAAAGCTTGCGCCGAGACGAAAAATGTGATACCATAGTCGACGCTGCCCAAAAACGGGCAGCACGCAAAACGTTTGGTTTTATTGGAAACGACACCGGAGCGGCCATGCTTTTCGTGGGGCCGCGCGGCAAACGAACAACACAGCGTTGCGGACACACAAACATCCGAGAAAACAATGTGGAGGAGTATTCGTTATGCCGAAAACCAAACTGGAAAATGTCGTATTCACCCTGCTGATGGCCTTTGTGATGGTCTATGCCATGATCTGCTACAACATCGCTTTGAATGTGGGCGGCATGAGCAATCAGGTCTTTGCCATGGCCTTTGGTGAGATGGTCATTATGTGGCCGGTGGCCTTTCTTCTGGAGTTCTTCGTGGTGGAACGCCTGTCCCAGAAGCTGGCCTTCCGCCTGGTCACGCCCGGCGTGGATAAGCCCGCCTTTGTGATCCTGGCCATCTCCTGCATGATCGTCTGCCTGATGTGCCCCATGATGAGCCTGGTGGCCACCATCCTGTTCAAGAATCCCGGCAGCCAGATCGTGGCTGTCTGGCTGCAGACTGCGGTGATGAACTTCCCCATGGCTCTGTGCTGGCAGGTGTTCTTCGCCGGTCCGCTGGTGCGCCTGGTGTTCCGGGTGCTGTTCCGACGGGGCGAGAAGGCTGCGGCAGCCAACGCATAATCAAAGACGAACGCCCGGGCAGTTCCTATAAAGGAGCTGCCCGGGCGTTCTGCATGCGGGCAGGTTTGACAAATCCACCCAAACCTGATATATTTAACTATATCATTAAAGTATAGTTATTGCGGGGCGCACCCCGCGCAGCGGGCCCGAAACCCGCGGGAAAGGAGAAGGCGTTATGCACATCACGCAGGAATCGGATTACGCCATCCGTATCATCTACTGTCTGGCAAAAAATCAAAAGCGGATGGACGCCCGTTCCATCAGCCAGGAGATGAGCGTTTCGCTGCGCTTTTCGCTGAAGATTCTGGGCAAGCTGGTGGCCAGCGGTCTGGTGGCCAGCTTCAAGGGCAACCGGGGCGGTTATGAGCTGGCACGGCCTGCCAGTGAGATCACCATGCTGGATGTGATCCGCGCGGTGGAGGGGCCCTATCAGCTTTCCCGCTGCCTGGAGGAATGCGGCGAGTGCAACCGGGGCGCTTCCGGCATCTGCGCCTTCCAGCAGGTCTTCCGGCGCATCAGCGAGCAGGTGAACCGGGAGCTGGGGGCGGTGGACTTCGCCCAGATCGTGGCCAGCGAGGAGCAGTGCCGCTGAGAATCATCAAAAACATAACACCGGCCCGGGCGTATCGCGCTCGGGCCGGTGTTTTTGAAAAAAGCGAAAAAATGGCTTGACACCGGGCTTTTTGGCCATTATACTGTTATGGTATACCATAATTGGATCAACACGCCCTAAAAAAGGCAGCATGTACAAAAAACTTGCAAAAGTTTGTGAAAGTTACACAAAATTCTGCGAGCCGCATGGCTGCCCCGGCGGGGCGTGCTCAATCATGTAAGTAGAAACAGGATAGGAGTGGAAGCTTTTTATGATGAAGGTCAAGCCCACAACCCTTGGCAAAACCGAACGCATGAGCTTTTCCCGCATCGATGAGGTTATCACCATGCCCAACCTCATCGAGGTGCAGAAGAACTCGTACCGCTGGTTTTTGGACGAGGGTCTGAAAGAGGTTTTCCGCGACATTGCCACCATTGAGGACTTCACCGGCAATCTGGCTCTGGAATTCGTGGATTACCATCTGGGAGAGCCCAAATACACCATCAAAGAGTGCAAGGAACGCGACACTACCTACGCGGCGCCCCTGCGCGTTACCGCCCGGCTGCTGAACAAGGAGACCGGCGAGGTAAAGGAGCAGGAGATCTTCATGGGCGATTTCCCGCTCATGACCGACGCAGGTACCTTCATCAATAACGGTGCGGAGCGTGTCATCGTCAGCCAGCTGGTTCGTAGCCCCGGCGTTTACTTCGGCGCCAGCTACGACAAGACCGGTAAGAAGCTGTACACCGCCACCATGAACCCCAACCGCGGCGCCTGGCTGGAGTACGAGACCGACTCCAACGATGTGTTCTATGTGCGCATCGATAAGAACCGCAAGCTGCCCGTCACTGTGCTGCTGCGTGCTCTGGGCATGGGCAGCGACGCTCAGATCCGGGAGTTCTTCGGTGAGGACGAGCGCATCCTGGCCACTCTGGACAAGGATACCACCCACAACGAGGAAGAGGGCCTGCTGGAGACCTACCGCAAGCTGCGTCCCGGCGAGCCCCCGACGGTGGAGAGCGCCCAGACCCATCTGAACAACCTGTTCTTCGACCCCCGCCGGTACGACATGTCCCGGTTTGGCCGGTACAAGATGAACAAGAAGCTGGCTCTGGCCCGCCGCATCACCGGCTTTGTGGCCGCCCGCGACATCATCGCCCCCCTGACCGGCGAGCTGCTGATTGCCGCCGGCGAGAAGATCAGCCGTGAGGCCGCCGAGGCCGCCGAGGCCGCCGGTGTATCCGTGGCCTTCATCATGGCCGACGACCGGGAGCGCAAGGTTATCACCAACGGCACCGTGGACGCCCAGAACTTCTTCAACTTCGACGTTCTGGAGTGCGGCATCAACGAGCGCGTGACCTTTGCCGAGGTGAAGGCCATCCTGGATGCCACCAGCGACGAGGCCGAGCAGAAGGAGCTGCTGGTCAAGAACCACGACCGCCTCATCAGCAAGACCGTCACCCTGGATGACATCTTCTCCTCCATCAACTACCTGAACGGCCTGGACCACGGCATCGGCGTCACCGACGACATCGACCACCTGGGCAACCGCCGTATCCGCAGCGTTGGCGAGCTGCTGCAGAACCAGTTCCGCATCGGCTTCTCCCGTATGGAGCGCGTCATCCGCGAGCGCATGACCCTGCAGGCTCAGGATATGAACGAGGCCACTCCCCAGAGCCTGATCAACATCCGTCCTGTGGTTGCCGCCATCAAGGAGTTCTTCGGTTCCAGCCCGCTGTCTCAGTTCATGGACCAGAACAACCCCCTGGCTGAGCTGACCCACAAGCGCCGTCTGTCCGCTCTGGGCCCTGGCGGTCTGAGCCGTGACCGCGCCGGTTTCGAGGTTCGAGACGTGCACTACAGCCACTACGGCCGCATGTGCCCCATTGAGACCCCCGAAGGTCCCAACATCGGTCTGATCTCCTACCTGGCCAGCTTCGCCCGTATCAATGAGTACGGCTTCATCGAGGCTCCCTACCGCAAGGTGGACAAGGAGCGCGGCGTGGTCACCGACGAGGTGGTCTACATGACCGCCGACGTGGAAGACGAGTACGTGGTGGCGCAGGCCAACGAGCCTCTGGACGAGGAAGGCCACTTCACCAAGGCCCGCGTCAATGCCCGCCGCCGTGACGAGATTCTGGAAATCGAGCGCGAGCGCGTGGACTACATGGACGTAAGCCCCAAGATGGTTGTGTCCGTGGCTACCGCCATGATTCCCTTCCTGGAAAACGACGACGCCAACCGTGCTCTGATGGGTGCGAACATGCAGCGTCAGGCTGTGCCTCTGCTGGTCACCCAGCAGCCCATCGTGGCCACCGGCATGGAGTACAAGGCTGCTTGTGACTCCGGCGTTTGCGTTCTGGCCAAGAACGACGGTGTTGTGGAGCATGTGGATGCCGACAAGATCGTGATCCGCACCAGCAAGACCACCACCGACGAGTACGAGCTCATCAAGTTCATGCGGTCCAACCAGGGCACCTGCGTGAACCAGCGCCCCATCGTGGACAAGGGCGAAGAGGTGAAGGCCGGTCAGGTCATCGCCGACGGCCCCGCCACCAAGAACGGCGAGATCAGCCTGGGTAAGAATGCCCTGATCGGCTTCATGACCTGGGAGGGCTACAACTACGAGGACGCCGTTCTGATTAACGAGAAGATCGTTCGTGAGGACGTTTACACCTCCATCCACATCGAGGAGTACGAGACCGAGGCCCGCGAGACCAAGCTGGGACCCGAGGAGATCACCCGCGACATCCCCAATGTGGGCGAGGATGCCCTGAAGGATCTGGACGAGCGCGGCATCATCCGCATCGGCGCCGAGGTCAAGGCCGGCGACATCCTGGTGGGTAAGGTCACCCCGAAGGGCGAGACCGAGCTGACCGCTGAGGAGCGCCTGCTGCGCGCTATCTTCGGCGAGAAGGCCCGCGAGGTGCGCGACACCTCGCTGCGCGTTCCCCATGGCCAGTACGGCATCATCGTGGACGTGAAGGTCTTCACTCCCGACAACTGCGACGAGCTGCAGCCCGGCGTGCGCCAGGTTGTGCGCTGCTACATCGCTCAGAAGCGCAAGATCAGCGTGGGCGACAAGATGGCCGGCCGTCACGGTAACAAGGGTGTTGTGTCCCGCATCCTGCCCCAGGAGGATATGCCCTTCCTGGCCGACGGTACCCCGCTGGACATCGTGCTGAACCCCCTGGGCGTTCCCTCCCGTATGAACATCGGTCAGGTCCTGGAGATCCATCTGAGCTACGCCGCCAAGGCGCTGGGCTGGAAGATCATGACCCCCGTATTCGACGGCGCCCACGAGCAGGACATCCGCGAATGCTACCACCTGGCCTATGAGACCAACCATGGCGAGAACGCTCCCGAGTATCCCACCAAGCTGGACAAGATCATGCGCCCGGAGATCGGCCACGTGATCGACTTCTCCAAGATCGAGCTGGATGAGGACGGCAAGAGCACCGTTTACGACGGCCGCACCGGTGAGAAGTTCGACAACCGTGTCACCGTTGGCTACATGTACTACCTGAAGCTGCATCACCTGGTAGACGATAAGATCCACGCCCGTTCCACCGGCCCCTACAGCCTGGTTACCCAGCAGCCTCTGGGTGGTAAGGCTCAGTTCGGCGGCCAGCGCTTCGGCGAAATGGAGGTTTGGGCCCTGGAGGCGTACGGCGCAGCCTACACCCTGCAGGAGATCCTGACCGTCAAGTCCGACGACGTGGTCGGCCGTGTGAAGACCTACGAGGCCATCGTGAAGGGCCAGCCCGTTCCCAAGCCCGGCATCCCCGAGAGCTTCCGCGTGCTCATCAAGGAGCTGCAGAGCCTGGGTCTGGATGTGCGTGTGCAGGATTCCAATGGCGACGAGATCGATCTGAAGCAGAACTTCGACGACGAGGAGACTGGCTTCGATACCCGCGATCTGCCCATGGGCGAGGACGTTCTGGTGGAGAACGAATTGAGCAACGATTACAGCATCGAGGACGCTGATCCCGATGCAGATGCCGGTTTCGATGAGCCGGAGGATGTTTTTGAGCCGGACGGCAGCCTGTTTGCCGACGACGGCCTGGGCCTGGACGACGAATTCTGATCAAGCCGAGAGTGGAGTGCGGCGCGCGTAAGATGCGCCGCGCTCCCAAGCCCTCATTCATCGAAACATAAGAAAAGGAAGGGTTCGTTTAATGGAATATAACGATTTCGATTCGATCAAGATCGGCCTTGCTTCTCCCGACCAGATCCGCGCATGGAGCTACGGCGAGGTCAAAAAGCCGGAAACGATCAACTACCGCACCCTGAAGCCTGAGCGGGACGGCCTGTTCTGCGAGCGCATCTTCGGACCCACCAAGGACTGGGAGTGTCACTGCGGTAAGTATAAGCGCATCCGCTACAAGGGCAAGATCTGCGACCGCTGCGGCGTTGAGGTCACCAAGTCCAAGGTGCGCCGTGAGCGCATGGGCCACATCGAGCTGGCCGCGCCCGTTTCCCATATCTGGTACTTCAAGGGCATTCCCAGCCGCATCGGCCTGATGCTGGACATCAGCCCCCGTCAGCTGGAGAAGGTGCTGTACTTCGCCAGCTACATCGTGACCGATCCCGGTTACACCCCGCTGGAGAAGAAGCAGCTGCTCAGCGAGAAGGAATACCACGAGATGCGCGAGCGCTACGAGGATGAGTTCCAGGCTGCCATGGGCGCCGAGGCCATCAAGGAGCTGCTGGCGGAGATCGATCTGGAAGAGCTGCGCACCCAGCTGCGCAACGAGCTGGAGGATGCCGGCGGCCAGAAGCGCGTTCGCATCCTGAAGCGCCTGGAGGTCGTGGAGGCCTTCCGCCTGTCCGGCAACCGCCCCGAGTGGATGATCATGGACGTTGTGCCCGTGATTCCGCCGGATATCCGTCCCATGGTTCAGCTGGACGGCGGCCGCTTCGCCACCAGCGACCTGAATGACCTGTATCGCCGGGTCATCAACCGCAACAACCGTCTGAAGCGCCTGCTGGAGCTGGGCGCTCCCGACATCATCGTCCGCAACGAGAAGCGCATGCTGCAGGAGGCTGTGGACGCCCTGATCGACAACGGCCGCCGCGGCCGTCCTGTCACCGGCCCCAATAACCGTCCCCTGAAGAGCCTGTCCGACATGCTGAAGGGTAAGCAGGGCCGCTTCCGTCAGAACCTGCTGGGTAAGCGTGTTGACTACTCCGGCCGTTCTGTTATCGTTGTAGGCCCCGAGCTGAAGATGTATCAGTGCGGTCTGCCCAAGGAGATGGCTCTGGAGCTGTTCAAGCCCTTCGTGATGAAGGATCTGGTGGAAAAGGGCCTGGCCAACAACATCAAGAGCGCCCGCAAGATGGTGGAGCGCGCCCGCACCGAAGTGTGGGACAGCCTGGAGACCGTGATCAAGGGTCATCCCGTCATGCTGAACCGTGCGCCTACCCTGCACCGTCTGGGTATCCAGGCCTTCGAGCCTGTGCTGGTTGAGGGCCACGCCATTAAGCTGCATCCCCTGGTATGTACCGCCTTCAACGCCGACTTCGACGGCGACCAGATGGCCGTGCACCTGCCTCTGAGCGTGGAGGCCCAGCGCGAGGCCCGCATGCTGATGCTGGCTTCCGGCAACCTGCTGAAGCCCTCCGATGGTGCTCCCGTTGCCGTGCCCACTCAGGATATGATCCTGGGCTCCTACTACCTGACCATGGTCAACAATGGCGACAAGGGCGAGGGCAAGGTCTTCCGCGATGAGGAAGAAGCCATCATGGCCTACAGCGACAAGGTCATCACCCTGCAGGCCCGCATCAAGGTCCGCCGCACCATGGAAGTGAACGGCGAGCTGAAGAGCAAGCTGGTGGACACTACCGTGGGCCGCATCATCTTCAACCAGCCCATCCCGCAGGATCTGGGTTACGTGGACCGCAACGATCCCGAGGCCATGTTCGGCTACGAGGTCGACTTCCAGGTCACCAAGAAGAACCTGCCCGATATCATCAGCCGCTGCCTGGCGGTGCATGGCACCAAGGCCACCAGCGAGATGCTGGACCGCATCAAGGCCCAGGGCTACAAGTACTCCACCATCAGCGGTATCACCGTTGCCGTGTGCGACGCCGTGATCCCGCCCCAGAAGCCCGAGCTGCTGGCTGAGGCCGACGAGCGGGTTTCCAAGGTCATCAAGCAGTTCAACCGAGGCCTGATCTCCAACGAGGAGCGCTACAACGGCGTGATTCAGATCTGGCAGGAGACCACAGACAAGGTTTCCAAGGCTCTGGCCGACAACCTGGAGGACCGCAACCCCATCTTCATGATGGCGGACTCCGGTGCCCGTGGTTCTATGAACCAGATCAAGCAGCTGGCCGGCATGCGCGGTCTGCTGGCCAACACCGCCGGTAAGACCATCGAGATGCCCATTCGCGCCAACTACCGTGAAGGCCTGAACATCTTGGAGTACTTCGTTTCCTGCCGTGGCGCCCGTAAGGGCATGGCGGATACCGCTCTGCGTACCGCCGACTCCGGTTACCTGACCCGCCGTCTGGTCGACGTTTCTCAGGACGTGATCGTCCGTGAGGAGGACTGCGGCGCCACCGAGGGTATCTGGGTATCCGATATCCGCGAGGGCAAGGAAGAGATCGAGAACTTCCGCGAGCGTCTGATCGGCCGTTACGCCGTGGGCGATGTGTGCAACCCCGCCACCGGCGAGGTCATCGTGCCCGAGGGCAAGATGATGGACCTGTTCGACGCTGAGAAGATCGAGGCTGCCGGCATCACCGAGCTGCAGATCCGCAGCGTGCTGAACTGCCGCGCCAAGGTGGGCGTATGTGCTCACTGCTACGGCTCCAACCTGGCCAACGGCGATCCCGTGCATGTGGGCGAGTCTGTTGGTATCATCGCTGCTCAGTCCATCGGTGAGCCCGGTACTCAGCTGACCATGCGTACCTTCCATACCGGCGGTATCGCATCTGCTGAGGATATCACCCAGGGTCTTCCCCGTGTTGAGGAGCTGTTCGAGAGCCGCCGGCCCAAGGCTCTGGCCATCATGACCGAGATTGCCGGTACCGCTCACATCGACGACAGCAAGAAGAACCGCCATGTGGTGGTTTCCGGTGTGGACGAGAACGGCGCTCCCGCTGAGAAGAGCTACCTGATCCCCTTCGGCCAGCGCATCCGCGTGACCGATGGTCAGCAGCTGGAGAAGGGCGACATGATCACCGAGGGTCATGCCTACCCCCACGACATCCTGGCCATCAAGGGTCGTATCGCCGTTCAGAACTACCTGATCCAGGAAGTTCAGAAGGTATACCGCCTGCAGGGTGTAGAAATCAACGACAAGCACATCGAGGTCATCGTGCGTCAGATGATGCGCAAGGTCCGCGTGGACGACGCGGGCTCCACCACCCTGATTGGCGGCGCTCTGGCCGACAAGATGGAAGTGGAGCAGCAGAACGCTGCTCTGATGGAGCGCATCGCCGCCGGCGAGGAGGGCCTGAAGCTGGCTCAGTACACCGACGTGCTGCTGGGTATCACCAAGGCTTCTCTGTCCACCGACAGCTTCCTGTCTGCCGCTTCCTTCCAGGAGACCACCCGCGTGCTGACCGAAGCCGCCATCAAGGGCAAGGTCGACCCGCTGATGGGCCTGAAGGAGAACGTCATCATCGGTAAGCTGATCCCGGCCGGTACCGGTCTGGACGAGGTGGAGAACGAGCTGATCCGCCGCGAGCAGGAGGAGAACGGCATCGTTCCCGAGATCGCTGACCCTGCTGAGGAAGTGCTGGAGCCGGTCGCTGAGACCGCCGCCGAATAAGCGTTTTCTTTCGGCATCCGCTTTGTTTTTGCAAGTGCCGCCCCGTTTCGGGGCGGCACTTCTTTTGCGAAAACCGCTGTTTTGAAGCGGTAAGGGGCAGGGAATTGACCTTTACAGGCGTACAAAATAAAATTTCAGTGAATCAACCAAGTTTTTTTCGAAAATACTGTTGACATACACAAAGCTTGTGTGTAAAATAAAACTGTTGCGCGGCTAAGGCGCAACTATGCCTGTTTGATGTTATGGCGGCTTGCCGCTTTAACATAAATAATTTGAAGAAAGGAGAACAAAATGCCTACTTTTAACCAGCTTGTACGCAAAGGCCGTGAGGTGTCTGTCCGCAAGTCTACCGCTCCTGCTCTGCAGAAGAGCTACAACTCTCTGGACAAGTCCTACAGCGACGCTAACAGCCCCCAGAAGCGTGGTGTATGCACCGCTGTTCGTACCATGACCCCCAAGAAGCCCAACTCTGCTCTGCGTAAGGTAGCCCGTGTAAAGCTCACGAATGGTATTGAGGTAACCTCTTACATTCCTGGCATCGGCCACAACCTGCAGGAGCACAGCGTAGTACTGATTCGTGGCGGCCGTGTTAAGGACCTGCCCGGTGTTCGTTACCACATCATCCGTGGTACTCTGGATACCCAGGGTGTGGCCAACCGTAACCAGGCCCGCTCCAAGTACGGCGCGAAGCGCCCCAAGGCCGGTGCTAAGAAGTAATTAACGTTTACCCCGCCATCAAAGGCGTCTTTATATAAGACCTCTTTGTATGGCACAACGGGAGTTTATTGCTTTCGAGTACCGATGATATCATTCTGTGAAGGAGGGAAGAAAGATGCCTAGAAGAGGTAACATTGCTAAGCGGGACGTTCTGGCTGACCCGCTGTACAATTCCAAGATGGTGACCCGCTTGATCAACAGCATCATGCTGGACGGCAAGAAGGGCGTCGCTCAAAAAATCGTTTACGATGCTTTCGAGATCGTAAAGGAGAAGTCCGGTAACGATCCCCTGGAGATGTTCGAAAAAGCTCTGGAGAACATCATGCCCAGCCTGGAAGTTAAGGCCCGCCGCGTTGGTGGTTCCACCTACCAGGTACCTGTTGAGGTTCGTGCCGAGCGCCGCGAGACCCTGGGTCTGCGCTGGCTCACCGCTTACTCTCGCGCCCGCAGCGAGCGCACCATGCGCGAGCGTCTGGCCAACGAGATCATGGATGCCGTGAACAACACCGGTAACGCCGTGAAGAAGCGTGAAGACACTCACAAGATGGCCGAGGCCAACAAGGCTTTCGCCCATTACCGTTATTGATCCGCCCTGTATATATAGGAGGTTAATATGCCAAGAGACGTTTCTCTGGAAATGACCAGAAACATCGGCATTATGGCGCACATCGACGCCGGCAAGACCACCACCACCGAGCGTATCCTGTATTACACTGGTGTTAACCACAAGATCGGTGAAACGCACGATGGCGCGGCTACCATGGACTGGATGGCGCAGGAGCAGGAGCGTGGTATTACCATCACCTCTGCTGCGACCACTTGCTACTGGAGCCACACGGAGCTGCTGGGCGATCCCGCCAAGGCCAAGAAGAACCGGCATCGGATCAACATCATCGACACCCCCGGCCACGTGGACTTCACCGTTGAGGTAGAACGTTCTCTGCGTGTTCTGGACGGTTCTGTTACCGTTCTGTGCGCCAAGGGCGGCGTTGAGCCCCAGTCCGAGACTGTTTGGCGCCAGGCCGACAAGTATCACGTACCCCGCATGGCTTACGTGAACAAGATGGATATCATGGGCGCGGACTTCTACCGCGTTGTGAAGATGATGCGCGAGCGTCTGAAGTGCAACGCTGTGCCCATCCAGCTGCCCATCGGCAAGGAAGACGAGTTCAAGGGCATCATCGATCTGATCGATATGCAGGCGGACGTCTACTACGACGATATGGGTAAGGATATCCGCGTGGAGCCCATCCCCGAGGATATGCGTGAGCTGGCCGAGCAGTATCGTGCCGAGATGCTGGAGGCGATTGCCGAAGGCGACGAAGAGCTGATGATGAAGTACCTGGACGGCGAGGAGCTGACCAAGGAAGAGATCAAGAAGGCTCTGCGTAAGGAAACCATTGCTAACACCGTGGTTCCCGTTACCTGCGGTACTTCCTACCGCAACAAGGGCGTTCAGAAGCTGCTGGACGCTATCGTGGATTACATGCCCGCGCCCACCGATATCGAGGATATCAAGGGCGTTGATCCCGAGACCGGCGAGGAGACCAGCCGTCCTTCCGACGACAACGCTCCCTTTGCCGCTCTGGCATTCAAGATCGCGACCGACCCGTTCGTTGGTAAGCTGTGCTTCTTCCGTGTATACTCCGGTATCGTGGAAGCCGGCACCACCGTTTACAACTCCGTAAAGGACAGCAACGAGCGTATGGGCCGCATCCTGCAGATGCATGCGAACCATCGTCAGGACATCGAGGTCTGCTACGCCGGTGATATCGCCGCCGCTGTTGGCCTGAAGAACACCACCACTGGTGACACCCTGTGCGATCCCAAGCATCCCGTCATCCTGGAGAGCATGGAGTTCCCCGAGCCCGTTATCCGCGTTGCCATCGAGCCCAAGACCAAGGCTGGTCAGGAGAAGATGGGCATTGCGCTGAACAAGCTGGCTGAAGAGGACCCCACCTTCCGTACCTGGACCGACGAGGAGACCGGCCAGACCATCATCGCTGGCATGGGCGAGCTGCATCTGGAGATCATCGTTGACCGTCTGCTGCGTGAGTTCAAGGTAGAAGCCAACGTGGGTGCTCCCCAGGTTGCTTACCGCGAGTGCATCCGCCGTGCGGCCAGCTCCAACACCAAGTACGCCCGTCAGTCCGGTGGTAAGGGCCAGTACGGTCATTGTATCATCGACATCGAGCCCAACGAGGCTGGCAAGGGCTACGAGTTCATCAACGCCGTTGTTGGCGGTGATGTTCCCAAGGAGTTCATCCCCGCGATCGATCAGGGTATCCAGGGCGCTATGAAGGCCGGTATCCTGGCCGGTTATCCGGTGGAGGACGTGAAGGTCACCCTGAAGGGCGGTTCTTACCATGAGGTCGACTCCTCTGAGATGGCCTTTAAGATTGCCGGTTCTATGGCGTTCAAGGACGCTATGGCTAAGGCAGACCCCGCTATCATGGAGCCCATCATGAAGGTTGCTGTTATCGTTCCCGACGAGTACATGGGCGACGTTATCGGTGATCTGAACTCCCGTCGCGGTCAGATCCAGGGCATGGAGGCTCTGTCTGGTTCTCAGCAGATCAACGCCTTCGTTCCCCTGTCCAACATGTTCGGTTACTCCACCGACCTGCGTTCCAAGACCCAGGGCCGCGGTCAGTATTCCATGGAGCCCAGCCACTACGCTGAGGTACCCAAGAATATTGCCGAGAGCATCATGGCTGGCCGCAACAAGGAGTAAATAAGACCAAAGATTTGCCGCATGGGCTGATCCATGCGGCAAATCATCAAAAATCTCTTGATTTTTGACGTTGGTTTTAGTATTATAACCTTAGGCTCTATGGTTTAAAAAAAGGAGGACAATTAAAATGGCAAAAGCTAAGTTTGAGCGCAGCAAGCCTCATATTAACATTGGCACCATCGGTCACGTTGACCACGGCAAGACCACTCTGACCGCCGCTATCACCAAGGTTCTGGCGATGAAGGGCGACGCCGAGTTCACCGATTACGCCAACATCGATAAGGCTCCCGAGGAGCGCGAGCGTGGTATCACCATCAACACCTCTCACGTTGAGTACGAGACCGACAACCGTCACTACGCTCACGTGGACTGCCCGGGCCACGCCGACTACGTTAAGAACATGATCACCGGTGCTGCCCAGATGGACGGCGCTATCCTGGTGGTTTCTTCCGCTGACGGCCCCATGCCTCAGACCCGCGAGCACATCCTGCTGTCCCGTCAGGTTGGCGTTCCCTACATCGTTGTTTTCATGAACAAGGTTGACCAGGTGGACGATCCCGAGCTGCTGGATCTGGTTGAGATGGAGATCCGCGATCTGCTGAGCGAGTACGACTTCCCCGGCGACGACACCCCCATCATCAAGGGTTCCGCTCTGGCCGTTCTGGAGAGCACCAGCACCGACATCAACGCTCCTGAGTACAAGTGCATTCTGGACCTGATGGACGCTGTTGACAGCTACATCCCCACTCCCGATCGTATGGCTGACAAGCCCTTCCTGATGCCTGTTGAGGACGTGTTCACCATCACCGGCCGCGGCACCGTGGCTACCGGTCGTGTTGAGCAGGGCCAGATCAAGGTTGGCGAGGAAGTTGAGATCGTTGGCCTGAAGGACGAGAAGAGCAAGACCACCGTTACCGGTCTGGAGATGTTCCGCAAGCTGCTGGACTTCGCCGAGGCTGGCGACAACGTTGGTGCTCTGCTGCGTGGCGTTCAGCGCTCCGACATCGAGCGTGGCCAGGTTCTGGCTAAGCCCGGCAGCATTCATCCTCACACCAAGTTCCAGGGTCACGTTTACATCCTGAAGAAGGATGAAGGCGGCCGTCACACCCCCTTCTTCAACAACTACCGTCCTCAGTTCTACTTCCGTACCACCGACGTTACCGGCGTTATCACTCTGCCCGAAGGCACCGAGATGTGCATGCCCGGCGACAACGTTGATATGAACGTTGAGCTGATCACCCCCATCGCCATGGACGAAGGCCTGCGTTTCGCTATCCGTGAGGGTGGCCGTACCGTTGGTTCCGGCGTTGTTTCCAAGATCTACGAGTAATCTTTGATTCTCTGATTTTGTGAGCTTCAAAGCCCCCCGCTGTTAAAGCGGGGGGCTTTTTTACGCTGCTGTGTGCTGTGTTTTGAAAAAAGAAAGACTCCCGTGCCGGTTGAAGCATGGGAGGCGCTTTGAGATGTTCGTGTTACTTTAAGAAGAAGCGGTTTCGTAGGTGTGGTCGCAAACCTGGCTGATTTTTTCCCGCAGTGCCACGAAGTCCCCAAAAGCCATGGGCTTCTGTTTGGGATTGCGCAGCAGGGCGGCAGGGTGAAGAGTGGCCATGAACCAGACGCCGTTCTTTTCAAAGAAAAGGCCGTGGTCGCGGGTCACCGAGAATTTGGGATCGATCAGCCGCTGGGCGGCAATGCGTCCCAGACACACCACGATCTTGGGCCGGATCATCCGGAACTGCTCCCGCAGCCAGGGCAGGCAGGCGTCCCACTCTTCCGGCAGAGGGTCACGGTTCTGGGGAGGCCGGCACTTCACGATGTTTGCGATGAAGACGTTTTTCTCCCGGGAGAGGTCCACCGCTTCCAGATATTGATCCAGCAGCTTGCCGCTGCGGCCCACAAAGGGCAGGCCCTGCTCGTCCTCGTTCTGGCCGGGGCCTTCGCCGATGAACATGACTTCGGCGGTGGGGCAGCCCATACCGAACACCACATTGTGGCGGGTCTCGCACAGGCCGCATTTGCGGCAGGTCAGACATTCCTGCTTCAAGGTTTCAAAATCCATCCATGGCACCTCGCTTTGCTGAGTATCACTTGTTATAAAAATATTATAGCACAAAAGGCCGCTTTTTGTCTTGAAGTTTTAGTTTGCCCTTGTTACAATAAATGTGAGCGGCCGGAACGTATCCGACCCAAGGGAGGAAATGACATATGAAATTCTTAGTAGAGACTTCTGCCCGTCACGTACATGTGACCAAAGAGACCTTGGAGACCCTGTTTGGCAAAGGCTTTGAGCTGACTGTTAAGAAGGAGCTGAGCCAGCCCGGCCAGTATGCTTCCGAGCAGCGCGTGACCGTTGTTGGCCCCAAGAAGGAGCTGGCTAACGTGTCCATCCTGGGCCCCTGCCGCAATGCGGATCAGGTGGAGCTGTCCGCTTCCGACGCCCGTTCCATCGGCATCGCCGCTCCCGTGCGTGAGTCCGGCGACATCGCCGGTTCCGGCGCCTGCAAGCTGGTTGGCCCCTGCGGCGAGGTTGAGCTGAAGGAAGGCGTGATCGTTGCAAAGCGCCACATCCACGTGACTCCTGAGGACGCCGAGAAGCTGGGCGTGCAGGACAAGGAGATCGTGAAGGTAGCCTGCGGCAAGGAAGGCCGTAAGCTGGTATTCGACGACGTTGTGATCCGCGTGAGCGAGAAGTTCGCCACCGCCATGCACATCGACACCGACGAGTCCAACGCCTGCCTGGGCGCCAACGAGGGCGAGATCGTTAAGTAATCGTTCCGGGAACAAAGCGGGCCGGAATCCCTCTGGAAAACGCCCGCTCTAACGGAAAACACACAGTCCCCCCCTGATGCAGAAGGCACATGCCCTGCGTCAGGGGGGGACTGTCGTTGTATGAAGGGGATTCGAGCAAAGAAAAAGAGGAGCGGCACAGCCTGGGCTGTACCGCTCCTTTGCTTTTTGTTCTGTGTTCAGGGAAGGGGAGTTGCGCTCAGAGAAAAACGGGCAGCTTCCCATTCCGAATCAGGGGAGAAAACGATCAGTTCAGGAAGGCCAGATCGTTCTCGTAGGGGCTTTCCACCGAGGTCTCGATGGGAGCTTCCTTCTTGTACTTGGCCAGTGCGGCAGCAGCCTTCACGGGATCGGTCAGAGTACCGGCGCCGCCCATGCAGCCGCCGGGGCAGCCCATGCCTTCCAGCAGGTAGCCGTTGTACTTGCCGGCCTTGGCCATCATGAGCAGCTTCTTGCACTCGGCCAGGCCCTGGGCGCTGGCAACCTTGACCTCGCGGTCCGGGTCCATCTTCTTGATGGCGTTCACGACCGCCTGAGCGACACCGCCGCCCACCGCGAAGCCGCGGCCGTCGGCAGAGGCCTTGTTGAAGTCGTCGGCGGGATCTACCTCCAGGCTGTCGAAGTCCACTTCACGGGCCTCGAACATGCCCATCAGTTCTTCAAAGGTGAGCACGAAGTCCACATCGCTGCGGATGGTGCGGCGGCTGGCCTCCAGCTTCTTGGCGGCGCAGGGGCCAACGAAGACCACCTTGCAGTCCTTGCCGTGATGCTTCTTCACCAGACGGGCGGTGAGCACCATGGGAGTCAGAGCCATGCTGATGTAGTCGGCCATTTCGGGGAAGAGCTTCTTGGCCATCACGCTCCAGCTGGGGCAGCAGCTGGTAGCCATGAAGGGCTGATGCTCGGGAACCTCACGCATGAAGTCCTTGGCTTCCTCGATGGTGCACAGGTCGGCGCCCACGGCAACCTCGAAGGTGTCCGCGAAGCCCAGCTGACGCATGGCAGCCTTCAGCTTGCCCACGGTCAGGCCGGGGAACTGGCTCACGAAGGCGGGAGCCATGATGGCGTATACCCGGTCGCCCTGACGGATGCTCTGGATCAGCTGGAAGATCTGGCCCTTGTCCACGATGGCGCCGAAGGGGCAGTTGACCAGGCACATGCCGCAGGAAACGCACTTGTCCTGATCGATCTGAGCGCGGCCCAGGTCATCGGAATGGATGGCGTTCATGCCGCAGGCAGCGGCGCAGGGGCGCTCCATCTTGACGATGGCGTGATAGGGGCACACATCCACGCACTTGCCGCACTTGATGCACTTGTCCTGATCGATCACGGTCTGGCCGCCGGGGGTGAAGGTCAGCGCCTCCTTGGGGCACACGTCCACGCAGGGGTGAGCCAGGCAACCGCGGCAGAGGTTGGTCACCTCAACTTTCTTCTCGGGGCAGGCGTTGCAGGCGAACTTGATGATGTTCACCAGCGGGGGATCGTAGTATTTCTGGGCGATCACGCTGTTTTCCATGCCCGAATTGGTGGGCGCCTGCTCATCCATGGGACGCAGGGGCAGGCCCATGGCCAGGCGGATGCGCTCGGAAACGATGGCGCGCTCCAGGAAAATGCTGTTGCGGAAGCTGTTGACCTCGCCCGGGATAATCTTATAGGGCAGGCGGGAAACTTCCTGTGCGTAGTTCTGTCCCTCGTAGGAGAGACGGGCCACTTCGGTGAAGACCCGACGGCGGATGTCGGTGACCGAGGTGTAGATACCGCGCATGTTGCTCATAATCACATAACTCCTTCCAAAATGCGTTGGGGTTCGCATACAATAAAAATATAGCATACTCGTTCCCTTGGGGCAAGCGCCGCGGGAAAACAAGCACGGGAAAGAATGCGGATATTTTTTGTGTTTGCGATCAAAGCTGTACGGCGGCGGCCCGGCAGCGTTCGCCGTCCCACTCGCCCAGACGGCAGGGCAGGATCTGACCGGCCTCGGCGCCGGGGGCGCTCACCACCACCGGAAGATACAGCCGGGTATAGCCGGTGAACAGATTGGCGCTGAGAGGTTTTTCCAGCAGCACGGTGTCCACCGAACCGGTCCAGGCGTTGGCCAGCTGACCGCGCACGTCATCCGCGGCGGTTTGCAGGATGTGCACCCGGCGGGCTTTTTCCTCTTCGGGGATCTGGTCCGGGAAGGTGGCGGCAGGGGTTCCCTCCCGGCGGGAGTAGGGGAACACATGGACCTTCAAAAACTCCATTTCCTGCACAAAGCGCACGCTCTCGGCAAATTCCTCCTCGGTCTCGCCGGGGAAGCCCACGATCACGTCGGTGGTGAAGCTGCACGCCCCGTTATAGGCCGCCCGCAGCTTTTTGACCACGGCGGCGTATTCCTCGGCGGTGTAGACCCGGCGCATCCGGCGCAGAGTGGCGGTGCAGCCGCTCTGCAGCGAAAGGTGGAACTGGGGGCAGAGCTTTTCGGTGCGGGCCATGCGGGCGATGTCATCATCGCTGAGCAGATCCGGCTCCAGACTGCCCAGACGGATGCGCTCGATGCCCTCCACCTGGGCGCTGTGTTCGATGAGCTCGATCAGGTTGGTGCCGGTGTCCTGCCCGTAGCTGGGCAGATTGATGCCGCTGAACACCACTTCCTTGTAGCCTGCGGCTGCCAGGGCTTCCAGCTCCTTCAGGATGCTGGCCTCACTGCGGCTGCGCACCCGGCCACGGGCGCGGGGAATCACGCAGTAGGCACACTGACGGTTGCAGCCGTCCTGCACCTTGATGAAGGCCCGGGTATGGCCCTCGAACCGCTCCATGGGCAGCTCCTCGAAGGCCTCGCCCTTTTCGTGAGCGGCGATGTCCACCACCCGTTCGCCCTCCAGGGCGTGGGCCACGTTGCGCAGGATGGCATGCCGGTTGGCATTGCCCATCACCACGTCCGCCTCCATCACAGCGGCGGCTTCCTCGGGGAAGGCCTGGGGATAGCAGCCGGTGAGCACCGTGACCGCACCGGGATACTGACGCTTGGCACGCCGCAGCCACTGGCGGCTTTTCTTGTCGCCCCCGGCGGTGACGGTGCAGCTGTTCACCACAAAGACGTCGGCCTCCTCGTCGGGGCCGGCCAGGGTATATCCGTTCTGACGGAAAAGCTGGGCAAGCGCGCCGGTCTCATTCTGATTGACCTTGCAGCCCAGCGTATAAAAACTTACGCGCATGGATTCGCTCCTTTTTCTGATAGGAAAATACTTCTCTTATATTATAGGGGAGAATGGCAAAAAGGCAAGCATATTCCCGGCGGGCGAAAGCATAGAGATAAACGAAAGAACAACGCCCGCGGGCCGGCGAAAAGACCCCGGGAAGAAGGGTGGAGGTTTTATGGCGAAACGACGGGCGGCGGCGCTTGTTTTGACGGCGGCATTGCTTGTGGGGCTGGCTTTGCCGGCCCATGCCCAGGATGTGCAGGCGGGGCGGTTTGCCCTGGGCCAGTTTGACGTGCCCTGCCGGGCGGCGATCCTGATCGACCAGGAAAGCGGTACCGTGCTGTATGAAAAGGAGGCGGACACCCAGATGCCCATTGCCTCCATCACCAAGGTAATGACTCTGTTGCTGGTAATGGAAGGGCTGGAGGAGGGCCGCTTTACCCTGGAGGACACCGTGCCGGTGACCGAGCATGCCTACAGCATGGGCGGCAGTCAGATCTGGCTGGAGCCGGGGGAGGAGTTCACCGTGGACGAGATGCTGCGGGCGGTCTGCGTGGCCAGCGCCAACGACGCGGCGGTGGCCCTGGCCGAGATGGTGGGGGGCAGCGAGCCGGTGTTCGTGGAGCAGATGAATCAGAAGGCCGCCCAGCTGGGGATGAGCAATACCACCTTCCAGAATGCCTGCGGGCTGGACCAGGAGAGGCATCTCTCCACCGCCCGGGACGTGGCGATCATGAGCCGAGAGATCCTGAACAATCACCCCCAGATTTTGAACTACACCGGCATCTGGACCGACAGCCTGCGCGGCGGTCAGACCCAGCTGGTGAACACCAACAAACTGCTGCGCCGCTACCAGGGCATCACCGGTCTGAAGACCGGTACTACCGGCGGCGCGAGAGTTTGCCTTTCCGCCAGCGCCACCCGGGACGGACTTTCCCTGATCGCGGTGGTGCTGGGGGCTTCCAGCAGCACTGAGCGGTTCGACGCAGCCACCGCGCTGCTGGATTACGGCTTTGCCAATTTTACCCGGGCCCAGGCCCCTGCGCCGGAAAACGCACCGGGAAGCCTGCCGGTGACCGGCGGCGCACTGGAGGAGGTGCCTCTGCAGTACCAGACGCCGGGCACGGTGCTGCTGCAGAAGGGGGAGGAGCAGAGCCTGCAGGCCGAGCTGAAGCTGAACGAGAGCGCCCAGGCCCCGGTGACCGTGGGGGACGAGGTGGGCCGGGTGGTGCTGTACGCCGGTCAGACCGAGCTGGGAAGCTGGCCGGTGACCGCGGCTGCCGAAGTGCCGGCCATGAGCTGGAAGCTGGCCATGGAGCGCCTGTGGCAGGGTCTGCTGGCACACTGAAAAACAAAGCGCAAAGCCGCAGCCCGGGCCCTGCCGCCCGGGCTGTGGTTTTGCTGCGAAATATTTGTGCGGATTGTATGCTGCCCTTGACTTTTAGCAGGCAAAACGGTATAGTTATAACAAAGAAAACACATGGTGGGAGGCAGCGATATGAGCGTTAAATTTAACGGTAAATATCTTGCAAAATTTGTAAAGGACTCTGAATTTGAAGCCATTTGGCCGCAGGTGAAAACTGCTCACGAGATGCTGGAAGGCCGCACCGGCCCCGGCAACGATTTCCTGGGCTGGGTGGACCTGCCTGTAAATTACGACAAGGAGGAGTTTGCCCGCATCAAGGCCGCGGCCGAGAAGATCTGCTCGGATTCCGACGTGCTGGTGGTGATCGGCATCGGCGGCTCCTATCTGGGCGCCCGCGCCGCCATCGAGGCCATCAAGGGCCAGATGTACAACTGCACCTGCAAGAAGACTCCGCAGATCTTCTTCGCAGGCAACTCCATTTCTCCCGCCTACCTGCAGGACATCCTGGCCTGCTGTGAGGGCAAGGAAGTCAGCGTGAACGTGATCTCCAAGTCCGGCACCACCACCGAGCCCGCACTGGCGTTCCGGGTATTCAAGAAGTACCTGGAGGAGCGCTACGGCAAGGAAGGCGCTTCCAAGCGCATCTACGCCACCACCGACCGCAGCCGCGGCACCCTGAAGAAGCAGGCTGACGAAGAGGGTTGGCCCACCTTCGTGGTACCCGACGACGTTGGCGGCCGCTATTCGGTTCTCACCGCCGTGGGCCTGCTGCCCATCGCCTGCGCCGGCTGTGACATCGACGCTCTGATGCAGGGCGCTGCCGATGCCCGTGCTGAGTACTCCAACTGCACTCCGGACAACGACTGCTACAAGTACGCCGCCGCCCGCAACATCCTGTACCGCAAGGGCAAGGCTGTGGAGCTGCTGGCCGCCTACGAGCCCAACTTCACCATGATGAACGAGTGGTACAAGCAGCTGTTCGGCGAGAGCGAAGGCAAGGACAACAAGGGCCTCATGCCCACCAGCGTTGTTTTCTCCACCGATCTGCACTCCATGGGTCAGTTCGTGCAGGAGGGTGCCCGTGTGATGTTCGAGACCGTGGTCAACATCCACAAGCCCTCTCAGGACCTGTTCATTGAGGCCGACGAGGAGAATCTGGACGGCCTGAACTTCCTGGCCAACCAGAACATGAGCGTGGTCAATGAAAAGGCCATGCAGGGCACCATTCTGGCCCACACCGACGGCGATGTTCCCAACATCGTGCTGGAGACTCCCAGCCTGAACGAGTACGATCTGGGCTACCTGATCTACTTCTTCGAGCGGGCCTGCGCCATCAGCGGCTACCTGCTGAGCGTGAACCCCTTCGACCAGCCCGGTGTAGAGAGCTACAAGAAGAACATGTTCGCGCTGCTGGGCAAGCCCGGCTACGAGGACCGCAAGGCCGAGCTGGAAGCAAAGCTGGGCTGAGCACCCGTACCCCGACGGGAAACGGGGAACAATGGAAAGGGAAATTGCGGCATGCCGCATTTCGCAAAATAGAAGGAGGTACCCTCTTATGATTAAACTGATCGTTGGCACGAAAGGCACCGGCAAAACCAAAGCGATGATCGAGGCCATCAACGCAGTTACCAAAACCACCAGTGGCAATGTTGTCGTTCTGGAAAAGTCCATGAAGCTGACTTATGATATCGATCATGCCGCTCGCCTGATCGACTTGGATGAGTATCACATCACCGGCTACAACATGATGTACGGTTTCGTTGCAGGCGTTCTGGCCGGCAACTACGACATCACCGAGCTGTTTGTGGACGGCATCCTGAAGGTCGGCGACCACGATCTGAGCGGTCTGGGCAAGTTCCTGGATGACGTGCAGGCCATCGCTGGCGAGAACGTGAACGTTACCATTACCATTTCCGCCGCCCTCGAGACTCTGCCCGAGGATGTGAAGAAATACCTGTAATCGTTCCATAAACGGGCGGGAGCCAAAAAAATTGGTTCCCGCCCGAAATTTGGTATTGACAAACCCTCTGGGATTCGGTATACTAGGTAGGCAGTCTTTTAGAGGTGTACTATGCAATTCGACCTGAAAAAGTTTTTTCAGACCGGCCGTGTGCCTTATCACGCGGAGCTGCAGCTGGACCTGAGCGATTATGACTTCCCGGGTTACCAGATCACGCAGCCGGTCACGGGCACCTTTGACGCTGCGCTGAATGGCGAGGGCGTTGTGCTGCGGCTCAGCTTGAATGCGCTGGCACAGGCGGAATGCGCCCGCTGCCTCACACCGGTGGAATATCCCTGTTCGCTGGAACGGGAATGGCTGGTGCGCGAGAGTGAACTGAGCGATGAATATCAGGAATTGCCCATCGACGAGGCGGGCAAGCTTTCCGTGAAGGAACTGGCTTGCGAAGAACTTGTGATGGAAATTCCCACCGTACTGCTGTGCAGTGCGGATTGCCAAGGGCTATGCCATGTTTGCGGTCAACCCAAAGCGGCAGGTTGCACCTGCTGTGAGGGGGGCTCCACTACCCCCGTAGACGAACGGCTTGCTATATTAAAACAACTGCTGAATTAACTTCATTCACATTGAGGAGGTGCTAAAATGGCAGTACCCAAGAGAAAGGTTTCCAAGGCACGGCGTGACAAGCGTCGCTCCTCTGTGTGGAAGCTGGAAGCCCCTGCACTGGTAAAGTGCAGCCAGTGTGGCGAGTACAAGCTCCCCCACCAGGTATGCGGCAATTGCGGCTACTACAAGGGCAAGGAAATCATCAAGAAGGAAGCGTAATCCGCTTTCCGTAAGAGCTAGGGGAGGGCTTACGCCTTCCCCTTTTTCTTGTGCGGTGCAAAACCTGTTAAAAAAGGAAGGTGCAAAACTGGCATGGCAGTACGCGTGAAAAGCGTGCAGAAGGGCTCGGCAGCCGAAGCGCTGGGCCTGAGCGCCGGGTCGATGCTCTATTCGGCTGACGGCAACGAAATCAACGATATGCTGGATTACCAGTTCTACACCGCCGGCGAACGCTTCGAGCTGGCCGTGATGAAGGATGGCCAGCTGGATTATCTGAAGGTGGAAAAGGGCGAATACGAGCCGCTGGGCTGCGAGTTCGAGACCTATCTGATCGACCAGAAGCATTCCTGTGCAAACCACTGCATGTTCTGCTTCATCGACCAGCTGCCCAAGGGCCTGCGGGAAACCCTGTATTTCAAGGACGACGACGAGCGTCTGTCGTTCTTGTTCGGCAACTATGTGACCCTGACCAATCTGAACGAGCACGAGGTGGAGCGCATCAAGAAGATGCACATTTCGCCCATCAACATCTCGGTGCACACCACCAACCCGGAGCTTCGGGTGCGGATGATGGCCAACAAGCGGGCGGGCGAGGTGCTCAAATATCTGGATGAATTCGCCGAGGCGGGCATCCAGATGAACTGCCAGCTGGTGCTGTGCCGGGGCGTGAACGATGGCGACGAGCTGCGCCGCACGCTGGACAAGCTCACCAGTATGTATCCGGCGGTGCAGAGCATCGCGGCGGTGCCCAGCGGTCTGACCGACTACCGCAAGGGCCTGTATAAGCTGGAGCCTTATGATGCGGCCACCAGCGCCGCCGTGCTGGACATCCTGGAGGAATACGGCGACCGCTGCAAGGCGCAGAACGGCTGCCGCATGGTCTACCCCGGCGACGAGTGGTATCTGTGCGCCGGGCGGCCCATTCCCGGCGGCGAGTTCTATGAGGATTTCCCCCAGCTGGAAAACGGCGTGGGCATGTGGCGGATGTTCCGGGATGAATTCCTGGCGGAGCTGACCTTCGCCCACCGGCGTTTGCCGATTCCACGGAACATCGACGTGGTCACCGGCACCCTGGCGGCGCCGCTGATCCAGGAGATGATGGCCGAGCTGACCCACCGTCACCGCAGCGTGAAGGTGCATGTGCATCCCATCAAAAACAATTTCTTCGGCGGCAACGTGAGCGTGGCCGGTCTGGTCACCGCCACCGATATCATCGACCAGTGCAAGGGCAAGCTGAGAAGCAAACATCTGGGCGTACCGGAAGTGATGCTGCGGGATGAAAAGGACCTGTTCCTGGATTCAAAATCCATCGCCGATCTGGAAAACGCCCTGGGGGTGAAGGTGCATATCCTGCCCAGCGGCGGCGGCGACCTGGTGCGGACGCTGCTGGCGCCCAAGCTGGCCTGACCGTCCGATATGGAACCCCCGTGCCCGAATGGGCGAAGAGAACTGAGAAAAGGAGGCTCTTATGGCAAAACCAATCGTTGCAGTGGTGGGCCGCCCCAACGTGGGCAAATCCACCCTCTTCAATAAACTGATCGGCCAGCGGCTGGCCATCGTGGAGGATACTCCCGGCGTGACCCGCGACCGTATCTTTGGCGACTGCGAATGGCAGAACCACACCTTCCTGCTGGTGGATACCGGCGGTATCGAGATGGGCGAGGACGACATCCAGACCCACATCCGCCACCAGGCCCAGCTGGCCATCGACGCAGCGGAGTGCATCATCATGGTGGTGGACCTGCGGGCCGGTGTGACCGCCCAGGACCAGGACATCGCCAATCAGCTGATGCGCAGCGGCAAGCCCGTTGTGCTGGCGGTCAACAAGGTGGACCGGATCGGCGAGCCCCCCATGGAGCTGTACGACTTCTACAGCCTGGGTCTGGGCGAGCTGTACCCCATCTCCAGCGTACACGGCCACGGCACCGGCGATCTGCTGGATGCGGTGTGCCAGTACCTGAACTTTGACGATGAGAACGGCGAGGAGGACGAGCGCATCACCGTTGCGGTGATCGGCCGTCCCAACGTGGGCAAGTCCAGCCTGATCAACTACATCCTGGGCGAGAACCGGATGATCGTTGCCAACCAGGCAGGCACCACCCGCGATGCCATCGACTCCCAGGTGGACAACAAATACGGCAGCTTCATCTTTACCGACACTGCGGGCCTGCGCAAGCGGGGCAAGGTGGAGGAAGGCGTGGAGCGCTACAGCGTGCTGCGCAGCCTGGCCGCCGTGGAGCGCAGCCGGGTGTGCGTCATCATGATCGACGCCACCGTGGGCTTCACCGAGCAGGATTCCAAGGTGGCGGGCTACGCCCATGAACAGGGCAAGGCCTGCATCATCGCTGTGAACAAGTGGGATGCGGTGGAAAAGGACGACAAGACCATGGACGCCCAGCGCAAAAAGCTGATGAACGACTTCAGCTTCATGAGCTACGCGCCCATCATCTTCATCAGCGCCAAGACCGGCCAGCGTGTGGACCGTCTGTTTGAGCTGATCAAGTATGTGGACAGCCAGAACGCCCTGCGGGTGACCACCGGCATGCTGAACGAGCTGCTGGCCCGTGCCACTGCCCGTGTGCAGCCCCCCAGCGACAAGGGCCGCCGCCTGAAGATCTACTATATGACCCAGATCTCCACCCGGCCGCCCACGTTCGTGTGCTTTGTGAACCGGAAGGACCTGTTCCATTTCTCCTATCAGCGCTACATTGAAAACCAGATCCGTGAGACCTTCGGCTTGGAAGGCACCCCCGTGCGCATGGTCGTGCGGGAACGGGGCGACGGCAGCACCAAATAAACCTACCGCAAAGCGGGAAACAACAAAGGAGCGTGTGAATCCATGGCGTTTGAACAAGCGTTTGTTTTGATGATGGCCGTCTCCGTTGTGATCGGTTATCTGCTGGGCAGTATCAATTTTGGCGTGGTGGTGAGCAAGGGCCTCTACCACGAGGATGTGCGCACCAAGGGCAGCGGCAACGCGGGCACCACCAACATCCTGCGCACTTACGGCAAAAAGGCCGCGGCCCTGACCCTGGCCGGTGATATGGCCAAGGGTGCGGTGGCGGTATGGCTGTGCCATTGGGGCGTGGCCGCGTTCACCGGTGCGGATGTGAACGGCGTGTATGCCGGGTATCTGGCTGCCATCGGCGCGGTGTGCGGCCATCTGTGGCCGGTCTGGTTCGGCTTCAAGGGCGGCAAGGGCATCGCGGTGGCCGCGGGCGCCATTCTGGCCAGCGAGCCGGTGGTCCTGCTGGCACTGCTGGTGGTGTTTTTCTCCATTGCCCTCACCACCCGCATCGTGAGCCTGGCATCGGTCACCGTGGCGGTGCTGTATCCCATCCTCACGCTGCTCTGGTCCTGGTACACCCAGCGCAGTCTGCTGTTTACCGGCGTGTGCACCGTTTTGATGGCGGTGTTGGTGGTATGGATGCACCGGGCCAACATTCAGCGCCTGCTGAACGGCACGGAATACCGCTTCGGCGAAAAGAAAAAGGACGAATAACCAAAACGTTCGGCAGCCCTTCGGGAAGACTTTCCCGGAGGGCTGCTTTTTTGCTGGAAAATGCCGGTAATTTTTTCACGATTTTCAAAGAGCTTTTGCAGAATTTTCACAGCTGAAAGATACACTCAAACCAGGGAAAGGCGGGCGCAGTGCGCCCGGAAATGGCCTCGGGCGGAGTGGACTGAGGCCGCCTTTTTTATGTTGCAGCCGTTGCCCGACCGGGCGGCGGAACAAAAGGAGTGTGGCTTTTTTGATTCAAGTGGAGCATCTCACCAAGCGTTATGGCAGCCATCTTGCGGTGGATGACATTTCGTTTGAAGTGGAGGAGGGCATCGTATATGGATTGCTGGGCCCCAACGGCGCGGGCAAATCCACCACGATGAACATTCTGACCGGTTATCTTTCCGCCACCAGCGGCACCGTGTCCATCGACGGGCACGACATCCTGGAAGAAGCCAGCGCGGCAAAGGCCTGCGTGGGCTATCTGCCGGAGCAGCCGCCCCTGTATGTGGACATGACGCCCCGGGAATATCTGATGTTTGTGGCCGAGCTGAAAAGGGTCAAACGGGCCGAGCGCGCCGCCCAGGTGGAGCAGGCCATGGACCGCACCGGCCTTGCGGAGATGGAGCACCGGCTGATCAAGAACCTGTCCAAGGGCTACCGCCAGCGCGTGGGCCTGGCCGCCGCGCTGCTGGGCAGTCCCAAGGTCATCATCCTGGATGAGCCCACCGTGGGCCTGGACCCGGCTCAGGTGATCGAGATCCGCAGCCTCATCAAGGAGCTGGGCCGGGACCACACCGTGATCCTCTCCAGCCATATTCTCAGCGAGGTGAGCACCCTGTGTGACAAGGTGCTGATCATCGCCAAGGGCAAGCTGGTGGCGCAGGGCACCCCCGAGGAGCTGGCCCAGCGGCTCACCGCCGGTTCGTCGCTGAATATTACCGCGCTGGGAGAGTCGGATGCGGTGATGAATGCACTGCTCACCGTGCCCGGCGTGAGCGAGGTCCAGATCACCGGCCATCAGAATGGCGAGACCAGTGCGACCGTGCAGGTGCCTCAGGGGGAGGACCTGCGGGCGGCGGTCAGCGCCGCGCTGGCAGCGGCCGGATGCCCGGTTCTGGGGCTGACCACCGCCTCCATGAGCCTGGAGGACGTGTTCCTGCAGCTCACCGCACAGGCAGGCGACGAAGAGGCCATGGAGGTCCTGGAAAGTCAGGAGGAAGAGTCCCTGCGTCCGGAGGACCTGGACTTTGTGCAGAACGCGGTGGAGGGCACCGCGCAGCCTGACGAGGAAGAACCCTGGCAGGAGGATGCGTCCGCCCAGGCGGAAGAAGAGGAGGCGGACGAGAAATGATCGCGATTTTTAAACGGGAATTTAAGAGCTATTACAGCGGCATGATGGGCTGGCTGCTCACCGGTGTGATGCTTTTGTTCGGCGGTTTGTATTTTACCGCGGCCAACCTGCAGGGCGGCTACACCAACTTTACCATCTCTCTTTACAGCTTTGTGATCGTGCTGCTGATTTTTATCCCGCTGCTGTGCATGCGCAGCTTTGCGGAGGAAAAACGCAGCAAGACCGACCAGCTGCTGCTCACCAGCCCGGTGAGCGTGAGCGGTATCGTGATGGGCAAATATCTGGCGCTGCTGGCCATGTTTGCGGTGCCGGTGGCCATCTTTTCCCTCTACCCGCTGATCATGCTGCTGCTGGGCGGCGTGGACCTGGTGGCCAGCTATGCAGGTATTCTGGGTTATTTCTTCATGGGCGCGGCCTGCATTGCCGTGTGCATGTATCTTTCCACCCTCACCGAGAACCAGATCATTGCGGCACTGTCCGGCTTTGGTGTGCTGCTGGTGGCCTATCTGCTGGCCAGCATCCAGACCCTGTTCACCACCGGCAGCGGCCTTGCCATGACCGCTTTTGTGGTGATCCTGCTGGCGGCGAGCGTGATTGTGGGCCTGCGCAGCCGCACGTTGACCCTGGGCGCCGGTGTGTTCCTGGTGGGCTTTGTGCTGCTGACCATCCTGTTCAACACCAAGAGCGCCGCGCTTACCAGTGCCTTCACCAGCGTGCTGGGTGCGCTGGCTCTGTTCGAGCCCTTCCTGGAATTCGTGAACGGGCTGTTCAGCGTTACGGCGCTGGTGTATTATCTGGGCGTGATCGTGCTGTTCCTGTTCCTCACCGGGCAGGCGCTGGAAAAGCGACGCTGGAACTGAGAGGAGGAAACGAGCGATGAAGTTTTTCAAAAAGAAGCAGGAAGAACCCGCCAAGGAAAAGCGCAGTCTCCGGCAGCAGGCGGCGATGGCGGTGTCCGCATTGAAGGGACAGCCCGCCAGCAAGGCGGTGTTCCAAAACGGCGCCATGGCCAGTGTGCTCACCGCCCTGGTGCTGGTGGCAGTGATTCTGGTGAACCTGATGGTGGGCATGCTGCCCAGCAAATATACCCAGTGGGATATGAGCCAGAACGGCATCTACTCCATTGGCGACACCACCAAGGACCTGCTGGCAGGCCTTGAGCAGGACGTGATCTTCTATTATTTGGCCCAGAGCGGCTACGAAAGCCAGAGCGTGGTCACCTTCCTGGACCGTTACACCCAGGAGAGCAAGCATTTGCGCTGGGAACAGAAGGACCCGGCGGTTTACCCCACCTTTGCCCAGCAGTATGGCGCAGAAAATGCCAGCGAGGGCAACATCATTGTGGTGAGCGGCGACCGCAGCAAGGTGATCGACTCCAATGATCTTTACACCTACGATTACAGCAATTACTACACCACCGGCTCCTACGATGTGCTGTTCGACGGCGAGCAGCAGCTCACCAGCGCGGTGTATTATGTGACCACCCAGGATCTGCCGAAGGTGTACACCCTCACCGGCCACGGCGAGCAGCAGCTCACCGGCGACCAGGAGAGCGCATTGAATATGCAGAACATCGAGGTGGAGGATCTGGCCCTGGTATCCAGCGAGGGCATCCCCGAGGATGCGGCGGCAGTGCTGATCGCGGGCCCCACCGTGGACTACACCACCGAGGATGTGCAGATCCTGCGGGATTACCTGAGCAGCGGCGGCAAGCTGATCCTGATGAGCGACAGCGCCGCCAGCACCCCCAACCTGAATGCCTTGATGGCGGATTACGGTCTGACCACGCTGGACGGCCTGGTGGTGGAGGGCAACTCCTCCTACCATGCCCGAGGCTACAATTACTATCTGCTGCCCCAGATTCAGAGCCATGAAGCTACCAGCGGCCTTTCCAACCTGTATGTGATGCTGCCCTATGCCCAGGCCATCCAGACCAGTGAGCTGGAGAACGTGACGGTGGACAGCCTGCTGATCACCAGTTCCTCCGCCTACAACAAGGCCGCTGGTTATGATATGGCCACCACCGACAAGGAGGAGGGCGACCAGGAAGGCCCCTTCGATCTGGCGGTTGCAGCCACCAAAACCGAAAATGAGGACGAGGGCATCGAGTCCCAGGTGATCTGGGTGAGCAGCGTGGCCCTGCTGGACCAGAACGTGAATGCTTCGGTGGGCGGCGGCAACGACCAGTTCCTGCTGGGCTGCGTGAGCTGGCTCAGCGGGCAGGACAGCAGCATCCTGATTGCCGCCAAGAGCCTGAGCAGTGATGTGCTCAGCGTGAGCGCGGCGGATGCCGCCTTCTGGGGCAACCTGACCACCATCGTGCTGCCGGTGATCTGCTTGATCGCCGGTGCGGCCATCACCATCAAACGGAGGCGCCAATAATGAAAGCAAAGCGAAACCTGATGATCGGTCTGGTGATCCTGCTGGTGATTCTGGCCGCCGGAGTGTTCGCCGCCAAGACCATCAGTGACAAGGACGCAGCGGCCAGCGCTTCGGCGGACGCCGCCATCTCCCTCACCTCCATCACCGCATCCTCTGAAATTGAAAGCTTCGGCTATACCTTCGAGGGGGATACCCTGACCTTTGAGCAGCGGCAGGAAGTCGTGGAGGACGAGAGCGCAAGCGACAACACCAGCGAAGCTGCCAGTGATTCCACCAGCACTGCGGGCTCGGAGGAGACCGAGCCGGAGACTGAGACCGTCTGGTATCTGGTGGAAGACCCGGAATACAAGCTGGATCAAAGCACCGTGAACAGCATGCTCACCGCGTTTGTGAATCTGAAGGCCAGCCGCCAATTGACCGAGACCAGCGAGGAATACGGCCTGGAAGAGCCCACCCTCACCTTCTGGATGACCGCAAACGGTGAGACCACCACCTGGAGCTGCGGTGCCACCAATGATATGACCGGTACCGTTTACCTGCAAAAGCAGGGCGAGGATACCGTTTATCTGGTGCACACCAACAAGGTGACCATATTTGAAAAGGGCCGGATGGAGCTGGGCGACACCAGCGACGCCACCGGTGACATCGCTTCCAGCGAGGAGGTGACCAGTGAGGTGACCTCCAGTGAAACAGCTGCCAGCGAAGCAGTGTCAAGTGAGGCGGATTCCGCCGAATAAATCAGCATTCAAGCAACCAGAGCCGCCGCAAGAATTTTTCTTGCGGCGGCTCTGGCTTTGTTTATTCCGGTGGTGTGAGAAGGGTAAAGCGGTTTTTTTGAAACCGAATCAGCCCGTCCTGCTCCATCTGGCGCAGCTCGTGGGAAAGCGCGCTGCGGTTTACGCACAGGTAGCTGGCCAGTTCCTCCCGGGAAAAGGGGATGGAAAAGCTGGCGCTTTTCCGGCGGGCAGCCTGCATACTCAGATAGGCCAGCACCCGCTGGCGCAGCCCGCGCTGGGAAAGAATGGTCAGCCGGTAGTGTTTTTTCATGTTATCATGAGAGAGGATCATCAGCGCCCGGCGCATCACTGCCAGGCATTCCTCTGGGGTGAGCGGGTCCGGCCGGGTAAGCGGCGTGGCGGGCAGATACAGCACCCGGGTATCTTCACTGGCCACCGCGTGGTAGGGGGAGGAAAGGGTGCGTGTGAATACCAGGTCTACCCCCAGAAGACCGCCCTGCCGCAGCACCGCCATCAGGCTGCTGGCTCCGCTGGGGAACAGCTGCAGGATCTGTACCCGCCCTTCCAGAATCAGGCCCAGCCGATTTTCAGTTTGCTGTGGGCGCAGCAGCTCCTCCCCGGCGGTATAACAGCGTTCTGTCGCCAGGGGCAGAAGTTTCCGGCGCAGAGTCTCTTCCCCCAGGCTTCCCAGAAGCCGGTCCCGCTTCAGATATTCCAGCCATTCCTCCATATTCGTTCCTCCGATTTCGTACAATACAACTTTTTCTTATTATAACAAAAAGTTGGCAGGCCAACTTACTTTTTGGTCAAAGAATGTTAAAATCGAAAAAAGTCCCGGCGCAAGGCCGGAAAAGGAGCGTTTTGGTGATGAAAGCAAAAAACATGTTTCGCATGACGGCCCTGTGCATGGGTCTGGTTCTGGCGCTGATGGGCTGCGCTTCCGCTGCCCCGTCCTCTGTTTCCGCATCCACGGCGGAGTCCACTGCCACATCTGCGGCATCCTCGCAGGCAGTGTCTTCTCAGGCGGCATCTGCCGAGACAGCGCAGGATCTGACCGGCCAGAACCTGATGATCTACTGCGGCGCCGGGATGCAGCAGCCCTTTGAAGAGATTGCCGCGGCGTTTTCGGAGGAGACCGGCTGCGAGATGAATGTGACCTACGCCAACGCGGCGCAGCTCCAGACCCAGATCACCCAGTCCCAGGAGGGGGCATTCTTTATCGCCGGTTCGGCCGACGAGGTGAAGCCGGTGGAGGAATATGTGGTCTCCAGCACCGACCTGGTCAAGCACATCCCGGTGCTGGCGGTGGCTGAGGGCAACCATAAGGGCATCACAGGTATTGCGGACCTGGCCCGGGAGGATGTGACCACCGTGACCGGCGATGCGGAGGCCACTCCCATCGGCAAGATCGCCAAAAAGGCCTTCCAGGATTTCGGCGTGACCGATCAGGTCACCCTGGCGGCTACTACCACCACCGCACCTCAGCTGGCCACTGTGATTGCGCTGGGCGAGGCGGATGCGGCCATCATCTGGAAGGAAAACTGCAACACCGAAGGGGTGGAAATCTGCCAGACCACAGATCTGGACAAGTATGTGAAAACCGTCCCGGCGGCCCGGCTGAGCTTTGCGGCCGATGACCCGGCGGCGGATGCCTTTGCGGAATATCTGGCAGGGCAGGAGGCGGCCGGTATCTGGGCAGAATACGGCTACGAGCAGGTGCAATGAACAGCGGGCGCAGTGTATTCCGGCTGCTTTGCGGCCTGGCCGCCCTGGCCGCGCTGGCGCTGATCGGCAGCAATGTGGCGGTGATTCTGGTGCGTGGAGCCAAAAGCCTGCCCGAAGCTCTGACCCAGCCGGAGACCCTGTTTGCCCTGGTCACCAGTTTGAAGACTGCCAGCATCTCCACGGTGCTCTGCTTTGTGCTGGCGGTGCCCACCGCTTATCTGCTTACCCGCACGGAATTTCCCGGTCGGGCAGCGGTGGAGATGCTGCTGGAACTCACCCTGTCGCTGCCCTACATCGTGCTGGGCGTTAGTTTGCTGATTTTGTTCTCCTCCCCGGCGGGCAAGGCGTTGAAGGAGGCCGGTTTGCCGGTGGTGTTCAGCCAGAACGGCATCGTATTGGCCCAGCTCACGGTGAACCTGCCCTTTGCCGTTCAGCTGGCATCCACGGCCTTTCGCCGGGCGGACCGGAAGCTGGAATATGTGGCGGGCCTGCTGGGCGCAGGCGAGGCACGGCGGTTTTTCACCATTCTGCTGCCCCTGTGCCGCCACAGCCTGGCCGGGGCGCTGGTACTGGTCTGGTCCCGGGCGCTGGGGGAGTTCGGCGCAACTTTGATGCTGGTGGGCGTGACCCGGATGAAGACCGAGACGCTGCCGGCAAACATCTATTTGAACGTGAGTGCCAACGATCTGGATGGCGCTCTGGCCAGCGCGTTTCTGCTGCTGGTCATTTCGGGTGCGTCGCTGGCGGCGGCCTCCCGTTTTACCCGTGTGGACAAAAGGTGGGGGCGCTATGTGTGAACCGGTATTGCAGTTGAAGAATGTGACCCTGCGGCGGGGAAGCTTTTCGCTGGAGGGGATTGACCTGGCTCTGGCCAAAGGGGAGATTCTGGCCCTGCTGGGGCGTACCGGTGCGGGTAAGACCCTGCTGCTGGAGACCGCCGCAGGCTTCTGCCCCCCCTCCTGCGGGCAGGTGCTGTTTTATGGGCGGGAGGTATGTTCCATCCCGCTGCACCGGCGGAACATTGGGTATTTGTATCAGGAATACAGCCTGTTTCCCCATCTGACCGCGGCGCAGAATATTGGCTACGGGCTGCGGATGCGGCGCATGCCTCGGGAGGAGATACGCCAGCAGGTAGAGCAGCTGGCCGGGCGATTTGGTCTGGAACGGGTGCTGAATCAGTACCCGGGTACCCTGAGCGGCGGTGAGCAGCAGCGGGTGGCACTGGCCCGCGCCCTGGCGCTGCGGCCCGCACTTTTGCTGCTGGATGAGCCCTTTGCTGCCCTGGACCCGGTGACCAAACGGCAGCTATATGGTCTGCTGCGCCAGGTGCGGGAGGAATTTGGCTGTGCGGTGCTGTTTGTGACCCACGATTTTGCCGAAGCCCAGGGCCTGGCGGACCGGGCGGGTGTGCTTGCAGGGGGAAGGCTGTGCGGCGTTGCCCCTGCCGCAGGGCTTTACAGCGCGGCCTGGCCCGCCCCGGCCCGGGAATTTTTGGGGCTTGTGGAACAACAGAAAGGAGAGAGTGCACATGACGCAAACCGAGCTGTATGAACGGCTGAAAATGGAATTTACCCGCATTGTGAACGAGAACGAGCTGGCGGAGGAGCCGGTGGAGGTGCGTTGCCGCGCCCTGACTCCGGAAGAAGCCATCGGCCGGACCCGCCGCACGGATTTCCCCATTCTCGAGGGCAAGGACGTGATGATTCAGGCGGAATACCGGGGCGGTAAGGGGCAGGCATTCACCGATGCGCCTGCCGCTTTTTCCGGTACGCTGGCCCAGGTGCTGGAACTGGACATCCTGCACGATGCCCATGCCCGGGGCCTGTTCATCGCCTGCATGAACGCAGTGATGGCACATTTGGGCCGCTGCGTGGGAACAGTGCACTGCCGCACCCAGGGGCCGGAGCAGTGCGCGGCGGATATGCATACCTGGCTGGACCGGGAATACCCGGATGCCCGGCGGGTGGGGCTGGTGGGCTATCAGCCCGCCCTGCTGGAGATGTTGGCAGGCAGCGGCCGCCAGGTGCGGGTGCTGGACCTGAACCCGGAGAATGTGGGGGCTACCCGCTTTGATACGCTGGTGGAGGACGGAGCCCGGGCAAAGGAAGACCTAGTGCAGTGGGCGGATCTGATCCTGTGTACCGGCAGCACACTGTGCAACGGTACCATTGTGGACTACATGGAGCTGCCGGTGCCGGTGGTGTTCTTCGGCATCACCTTGGCGGGCAGCGCGGAGCTGCTGGGCCTGCGCCGGGTCTGCTTTGCCGACCGGTACGAATAAAGAGATAAACGGCGGCACGCCGGTTTTGCGAAGCTTTTGAAGCTTTCAGAAAGACCGGCGTGCCGTTTTCTTTGTGAAAAATGCTGCCCGGCATATTACAGCAAAAACAGCATGCCGCCCGTGTTAGCATGGTGTCACCAACAAGCAGAAAAGGGGAGTGGGATCATGGGAGCGATTGTATTGCTGGTGCTGCTTGGAGCGATGCTGGGCAGCGCGCTGGTGTGCTATGCGGGGGCCTGTGTGTCCGGCCGGGAAGAGCGCCGGGAGGAACGGCAGCGAAGACAGTGATCAGGTAAAGAGGGAAAAAGCGACTCGGAATTTTGCGGATTCTGTGATACAATAAAAGGCAGTATGATCACAGGAGAAAAACGCGATGAAACGAATTTGTGCTGGTCTGCTGGCCCATGTGGACGCAGGCAAGACCACCCTGTCCGAGGCGCTGCTGTACCGGGGCGGCTGCCTGAAAAAGCTGGGCCGGGTGGATCATAAGGACGCTTTTCTGGATACCAATGCCATGGAACGGGAGAGGGGCATCACCATCTTTTCCAAGCAGGCGGTGCTCAGCCTGCCCCAAGTGCAGATCACCCTGCTGGACACCCCCGGCCACGTGGACTTTTCCGGCGAGATGGAGCGCACGCTCTCGGTGCTGGATTATGCGGTGCTGGTGGTGAGCGGCACCGACGGCGTGCAGAGCCACACCGAGACCGTCTGGAAGCTGCTGCGCCGCTATGGCGTGCCGGTGTTTGTGTTCGTGAACAAGATGGACCTGGCCGGAGCGGACCGGCAGGCGGTGCTGGAGCAGCTGGGCCACCTGGAAGAGGGCATTGTGCCCTTCGACGGCTCCCTGGACCCGGATGCCTTCGCGGAAGCACTGGCCATGCAGAGCGAGGAGGCCATGGATGCCTATCTGGAAAATGGCCAGGTGCCTGCCGATCTGATTACCGCTATGGTGGCCCGGCGGCAGGTGTTTCCCTGCCTGTTCGGCTCGGCGCTGAAGCTGCAGGGAGTGGATGAGCTGTTGGAAGCGCTGCAGGCCTATACCCGTCAGCCCAAGGCGGCCGAGGAGTTCTCCGCCCGGGTGTTCAAAATCTCCCGGGATGAGCAGGGCAACCGGCTCACCTGGCTCAAAGTCACCGGCGGAAGCCTGCGGGTGAAGGCGCTGCTTACCGGCGAGGACCCGGACGGCCAGAGCTGGCAGGAAAAAGCAGACCAACTGCGCGTATATTCTGGAGCAAAATTCCAGATGGTAGAACAGGCTCCGGCGGGAACCGTGTGCGCCGTCACCGGTCTGACCCGTACCTGGGCGGGCCAGGGCCTGGGCGAGGAGACCATGGGCCGGGCCCCGGTGTTGCAGCCGGTGCAGAGCTGCCGCCTGCTGCTGCCCGAGGGCTGCGATGCCCACGCAGTATTGCCCAAGCTGACCCAGCTGCAGGAGGAGGACCCCCAGCTGCGCATCGTGTGGAACGAGCGGCTAGCCGAGATTCATCTGCAGATGATGGGCGAGGTGCAGCTGGACGTGCTCAAACGGCTGATCTGGGAGCGGTTCGGCCTGGCTGTGGGCTTTGGTCCCGGTAGCATCGTATATAAGGAGACCATCGCGGGCCCGGTGGAAGGCATAGGCCATTTTGAACCCCTGCGTCATTATGCCGAGGTGCACCTGCTGCTGGAGCCGCTGCCCCGGGGTGCAGGTCTGCAGTTCGATACGATTTGCAGCGAGGACGTGCTGGACCGGAATTGGCAGCGGCTGATCCTCACCCACCTGGAGGAGAAGGAGCATCTGGGAGTGCTCACCGGTAGCCCCATCACCGATATGAAGATTACTCTTACCGCGGGCAGGGCGCATTTGAAGCACACCGAGGGCGGTGATTTCCGCCAGGCCACCTACCGGGCGGTGCGTCAGGGCCTGATGCAGGCGGACAGCATCCTGCTGGAGCCCTGGTATGAGTTCCGGCTGGAGGTGCCGGCCGAGCAGGTGGGACGGGCCATGGCGGATGTGCAGCGGATGGGCGGCAGTTTTGAGCCGCCCGAGCTGCTGGGGGAAACCTCGGTGCTCACCGGCAGCGTACCGGTGGCCGAGATGCGGGGCTATGCCATGGAGCTGGCCGGGTATACCCGGGGCAAAGGGCGGCTGTCCTGTACGCTGGCGGGCTACCGGCCCTGCCACGATGCCCCCGCCGTGATCCAGGCGATGGGTTATGACCCCGAGCGGGATACCGAAAACCCGCCGGACTCGGTGTTCTGTGCCCACGGCGCAGGCTATACTGTGAAGTGGAACGAGGTGCCCGACCATGCCCATGTGGAGAGCGGTGTGCACCTGAACGAGCCGGAACCGGAGGAACAGCCCGCACCCCGACAGACCCGGCGGCAGAGTGCGCCGGTATCCTCGCTGGAGGAGGACAAGCAGCTGGCAGCCATCTTCGAGCGCACCTATGGCCCCTCCAAGGGGCGGGAGCTGTTCCGTCCCGCGCCGGTGAAGCAGGCGGAGTATCACTTTGAGCCCAGCGGGCCCGAGTATTTGCTGGTGGACGGCTATAACCTGATTTTCGCCTGGGAAGAATTGAAAAAGCTGGCGGCGGATAATCTGGCGGGTGCCCGTCAGGCGCTGGCGGACCTGCTGTGCAATTATAAGGGCTTCCACGACTGCCAGGTGATCCTGGTGTTTGACGCCTACAAGGTGCCCCATGGCACGGGTGAGGTGAGCCGGTATCATAACATCCACATCGTCTATACCAAGGAGGCAGAAACTGCCGATATGTACATCGAAAAGACCACCTATCAGCTGGCAAAAAAGCGTCGGGTGCGAGTGGTCACCTCGGACGGCGCGGAGCAGCTGATCATCCTGGGCCATGGCGCACTGCGCATCTCGGCCCGTTCCTTCCAGGAAGAGGTGGAGCGCACTAACGGGGAGATTCGACGAATCCTGGAGGAAAACCGCCTGAAAAACGCCCGGCGGTAAGCAGATGCAAGCAAATAGAAACAGACAGAAAAACGGCGGACCAGTTTTGCGCAAAGCGAAGCTGGTCCGCCGCTGCATACCGAGAAAAAGGGCTTGCTTTTTTTGCGGTGCTATAGTATAATAAACCCTGTTACAAATAAGCCGGTGTGTCGGAATGGCAGACGATGCGGACTCAAAATCCGTTGGTGGCAACACCGTGTGGGTTCAAGTCCCACCACCGGCACCAAAACAATATAATCCGAACCTATTTCCAATCGGTGATGGGTTCGGATTATTTGTTTTCTTTGACCGTTACGAAAGCATTTATTTTCGCAACGGGGTGCGGCGCAAGCCCACCTCCAAGCCGAGAGGCCCACGGAAGAAGAAAGCAACCCCATAAACGCAAAAAGGGCGGGCGCAGCCGTTTGCACGGTGCGCCCGCCCTTTTCGTCACTTCTTCATTTCAGCCTCCTGCCTCTCCGCCTCCCGCTGCTTCTTCCATTCGGCAAATTCCCGCTGTCCCTCCTCGCTCTCATAGAAAGCGAGAATGTCCGGCATGATACAGCGGGCGATTGCTTCAATCTGGTGCTGGGGAATGTCGGAGTTGTTGATGAGCTTTTTTCTTCTTCCCAAATGTACCTCCGTGTTTCTAAAGATTTACCGCTGGCGGTCTTTGCCCCGCCGCTGGCCCTGTTGCTGTTCTTTGAGCGCCTGCCTGACCTCCGGGGGTATGCGCTGGACAAACCGCCGGAGCTGTTCGTTTTCCTTTTTCAGCATGAGGACTTCCATCTGCTTCTGTATGCTCTTTTCGCTGTTGACCTTCTCCTTCAAGCCCTCGTTCTCCTGCGTCAGATAGTCAATGGTGGCCTGATACTTCTTCATCTGCCCCAAGTGCTTTTCCAGCCGGGAGAAGTACGGCCCCACCATCTCCAAAATTTCGTCCCGCTTCTTCCCGGCGTTCAGCACCCCGATTTCCGACACCGCCTTTTCTATGGCCTGCTGCTGGCGGGTGAGGTCTACGGACTGCTTGAACAGCCATGTGGGAATGTGCTTGCGCCGGGTGACAAGGGCGCTCTCGCCCCGCTTGAGGACGGGGAACGCCTTTTTCATGTGGGCGTGAAATTCGTCCTGCCACTGGGAGAGCTGCGCCCGGTTGCCCAAAATCTCCTTTGCCGACAGCCGCCCGTCCTCCGTGATAGGGGTGAAGCACAGATGGAGGTGGGGCGTTTTCTCGTCCATGTGTACCACGGCGGAAAAGATGTTCCCCCGGCCCACCTTCTTCTCCATAAAGGCCACGGTCTCGGTGAAGTAGGCTTGTACCTCCTGTCTGCTCCGGCCCGTGAAAAACTCCGGGCTGGCGGTTATCAGCGTATCAACGAACATGGTGCTGTCCTTCCGGGTGCGGCACCCCGCCGCCCTGATACGGCTGTCGATCTCCCGCCGGTACTTTTGCGTTGGCTGGATGATGTGGAAGTTGTCCTTGCTGCTGCTGGTGTCAATGTCCGGGTTGCTGGCGTACTGCTCTTTGGTGCGCTCGTGGTGAGCCTCCAGCGCCCCGGCCGGCCCCGCCTTGTGTTTGGCGAAGCGTAGGATTGCGTGCTGTGCCTTTTGTGCCATTTTACCTCCTTGTTGACAGCGTTTCCCCGTTTCCGGGGGTGGGAATGATAGGATACAGGCCCCCTCTGTTCCGAGGCCGGAAAGCCTTGAAAACAGGGCGTTTTCAACCCCTAAATGGTAACGCTGGCCTGTTCGCATTTAGGGTACAGAAAAGCCACGCCTGCCGTTTCCCGGCTTGCGTGGCTTTACCGCCCTGTTTCGTTCTCGTACTGGATAAACCGCTTTTTGATGGCCTCCATGCGCTTGACCACGGCGCTGTGGGTCTTATACCCCAGCTTGTCCGCTATCTCCCCGAATGTGTACCCCTCCACCCGCAGTTCCAAAATCGCCATGTCCTTTTGGGACAAGGTTTCCTTGAACCGCTGGCAGAAGTCCTCCCCCTCCACCTGCCCCGTGAAGTCCCCCTCCGGGGCGGGGAGGGAATGGATCTTGTTGTCCTCGTCCTCCATACATTCCTCCAGCGAAACGGTCTGCACCCGCTTGGAGCGGGTGTGATACCACTTGCGGAGGAAGTCCTTGCGGACATTGGTGTCCCACTTCTCGAAGTCCTCGTCGCAGGGCATTTCCCGTATGACCTCCAGCATTGGCCCCCAGCCCTGTTCCTGGATGGTCTGCTCCACCACCAGCTTCATCAGCCCCCTGACCTTCTCCGGGTCTGGAAACGGGATGATATAGTCAGCGGGCAGACTGAACAGCGTTTGCGCACCCCATTTTCCCACCTGCTCCACCCCCTTGGCCCACAGGGGCAGGGCGTAGGACAAGCGCCACACCGGGGAATAGCCCGTGTAATGCTCCTTCCAGCCGCCGAAGCCGAAGTGGGGGAACACCAGCGAGGCCACGGCGTCCATGACCTCGTTGAGAAACTGCTGGCTCAAAATGACCTCGCCCCATTCCGGGGAGGCGTTCAGCGCCCCCATGCTCCGGGGCAGGCGGCGGAGGGTGGGAAACCGGGAAATCAAGTCACAGGGGAGCAGGTAGACCAGCGGCAGGTAGCGGACGGGGCTGTCATAGGGGAAACGGTAGATAGTGGACACGAAAGAAACCTCCTTTCCGAGCAGATTATTCTATCTCTATATTTATTTACGGCATAAGTATATACCTTTTGTTCCACAATCTCAAAAAGAATTTTGGAGAAAGTTTGTCCGGCGGGGCGGGGCCTTGCCCCAGCCCGCTGGACAGGGGAAAACTTTTTGACAGGGATGGGCGGCAAATCCCACCCCTGCCCTTGTCTTTTGGGGCGGCAGCCGGTATAATGAACTTGACTAAAATTCTGCGCCGTTCTGGCGCGACAAGGGGGCTTGTATCGTGGGACTGTTTGACGATGATGATTTGGAATTAGACGCTTTGCTTGACGCTGTAAAGAAATATCCGTCTTGCGTTGCAGAACTCAACGAGGGCAATGTCCAGGCCATCTTCAATCGGTGCTTGGCGACGGACCATACACCGAAAGAACAAGTATCCCGCAGCATTTTATTCTCCAGAACGATGGGATATAAACCGGAAGATGAAATCGTGTTCTACTTTGATAAAGACAAACTACTGGGCAACAAGAAGAATATTGAATATCTTTTTGGACAGTTGAAAAACGCCCATGAGAAAAACGAATATATGCGTATGGAGAATGCTGTCTACCAGTATCAGGGAAGAAAGTGGACAGACAATAGAGCCCATATGCTGGAATTGTTATACTTAGGCTGTACGATGGAAACTGTCCTGATCTCACCATTTAATGCAAAAACTGACGCTACTTCTTTAGGAGTTGAACGATTGAAGTCCACCCTCTCCCCGAAAGACCCGGCGTTCCCGGCATGGTGGGAGGCCCACAAGGGCGAGTGGGAGGACTGACAGCGGCGGGGCAGCAATCCCAGCCGGGGCCGTCAATGGTCAAGATGAACGGCGCACAAGTGCGCCGCCATTGACCGCCCCGCCCGGTCTTGCTTTAGGGTAATCAAGGCGGGCAAGCCCCTTTTGGATTTTGGGAGGGAACGGCCCCAAGCTGAAAGAGGCGGCGGACAAGCGCCGACAAGGGGCTTGTCCGCCCTTGCCCACCTGCAAGCGGAGGGACGGGCGGCGGTCAAGGCCGGGCGCAAGCCCGCTTGTTTCAGCCTTGACGGACGCCCGGCGCTCCGCTACTTCGGGACACTTTGTCCCACCAGCGGGGGACGAAAGACGGGGGACGGGGGCTTATATACCTGCCGCCGCTCTCTGAAAACGAACGGGCTTTTTGTTCCCTCCCGGTCACAAAAACCCCGCCCGTTTCCCTGCCGGTGCAAGCGGGGCGCAAACAGCACCGCCCCCCCGCTTCCCCCGTCAGCCACGCCAGCAGGTATAACACACTACACCTTGCAAGCAAGGTCGTGTGCCAAGGGGGTGCCGTTGCCCCCCTTTGGAAACCCCCGGTTTTGTCGGAGTGTGGCCACAGTCCGCAATCCTGCGCCCGTGTCCCCACCCCTCCAAAACGCAAAGAAGCGGCGCAGACCAGCCCAACCCCACGGGCTGATCTGCGCCGCTTCTTTGTTCGGCCTGCGGGCCGGGACGGGAGTTTTACGTGGACTGTTGAAGTGCAAAATTTGCGTTTTAATTATGGCGTTTTGCTGTTGCGTGTTATGTCGTATTGTGGTATAATCATAGTAACAGATAGGGGGCGATTTTTTGAAAATAGTTGCGGAACGAATACGGAGCCTGCGGGAGAGTGCGAAGCTGTCACAGGTGAAAATGGGTGAAATCGTAGGGGCGAAGCAGTCCAGCCTAAACCGCTATGAGCAAGACCAGACTTCCCCCAGCTATGAAACCCTTGTGCGCTATGCGGATTATTTTGATGTGTCGCTGGACTATATTCTGGGCCGTACCGATGACCCACGGGGCAAGCTGTACGGGTGCAAGCCCAAGTTTGCCGACAGCGACCCGGAGCTGGAAAAGTTTGTGGAGATGTGCTTTGACCCCAAGTCCCCCATGAACAGCCGCTTGAAAGAAACCCTGTTGACCATGCTGCGGGAGGGGAAGAAATGAAAGCTGTGATTTACGCCCGCTATTCCTCCGATAACCAGCGGGAAGAAAGCATAGAAGGACAAATCCGGGAGTGTACCGCCTTTGCCGAGAAGAACGGTATTACCATCCTGCGCCACTACATTGACCGGGCCTTTTCCGCCAAGACCGACAACCGCCCGGAATTTCAGAACATGATTAAGGACAGCGGCAAGCGCCTGTTCGATATGATTATCGTTTGGAAGCTGGACAGGTTTGCCCGCAACCGCTACGACAGCGCCCGCTACAAGGCCGCTTTGAAAAAGAACGGGGTCAAGGTGGTGTCTGCCACCGAGGTCATTTCAGACGGGGCCGAGGGTATCATTCTGGAAAGCGTGCTGGAGGGCTACGCTGAATACTACTCCGCCGACCTGTCCGAAAAGGTTGTCCGGGGCATGACGGAGAACGCCTTGAAATCCAAGTACAACGGCGGCACCCTGCCCATCGGCTATCAGATCGACAGTGACCAGTGTTTCCAGCTTGACCCGCTCACCGCCCCTTTTGTCCGGGAGGCGTTCCAGCGGTATGACGAGGGGGCCACCATGACCCAAATCCGGGACTGGCTCAATGAGCAGGGCGTAAAGAACACACGAGGCCAGAAAATGACCTATAACAGCGTCCAGCACCTTCTGAACAACCGCCGCTATATTGGGGAATACACCTACCGGGACATTGTAGTGCCGGACGGTATTCCCGCCATCGTCCCCCAAGACCTCTTTGACCGGGTGCAGGAGAAGCTGGCGAAGAACAAGAAAGCCCCGGCCCGCCACAAGGCCGAGGACGATTACTTACTAACGACCAAGCTGTTCTGCGGCTATTGCGGGGCCTATCTCTGCGGCGAGAGCGGCACCAGCCACACGGGGAATGTCCACCACTACTACAAGTGCGTGTCGGTGAAGAAGAAGCGCACCGAGTGCCACAAGAAGTCCGTCAGGAAAGAATGGATTGAAGATTTGGTGGTCAGCGAAACCATGAAGATGGTGATGGACGATACCGCCATTGAAGCCATTGTGTCCATGCTGATGGATTTGCAGGAAAGGGAGAATGTCAACCTGCCCCTCTATGAACAGCAGCTGCGGGAGGCGGATACAGCCATTCAAAACCTGCTGAACGCCATCCAGCAGGGTATCTTGACCAAGTCCACGAAAGGGCGGCTGGAAGAACTGGAAGCCACGAAAGAGGAACTGGAAACCAAGATTGCCTGTGAGAAGCTGGCGAAGCCCAAAGTCAGCGCCGAGTTTATGACCTTTTGGCTCCACCGTTTCCGCAAGCTGGATGTGCGGCAGAAGTCCCACAGGAAGATGTTGATTGATACCTTTGTCAACGCCATTTTCCTGTATGATGACAAGATGGTGATAACCTTCAACTACAAGGACGGGACGGACACCATCTCTTTTGATGACCTGAAAGCGGCGCTGGATAAGGAAAAAACAGGTTCGGATTTGGATTGCTCAACTGCACCATAAAATCAAAACGGTATAGATGCCACTGGAGAAAAGCCAGTGGCATCAACCGTTTCCGGGCTTTTTCAGCTCGAAAATTTACGGATGATTCCATAGATGCCAACCGCTGTTTCCCCCTAACTGGTGGGATTCGAACCCCCTCTTCTCGAAGGTTGGCAACACCAGAAACCATGTAGCGCCCTTTTTGAAAATTGATGCTTCAAAAAGGGCGCTATTTTTCTGCCAATAGAATACACAAAGTTTGGGGCGTCAATTTGTTGGTCGTGATGGACCAATAGGTTGGCGCCCTTTTTCGTTTTCAGGCAATTTCAAAAAGGGCACTAAATATCAGGAGGTAGTAAATGAATCAAGAACAGTTTTTTCAGGAGCTTCGCACCGCTCTTCACCGTGAGGGATTCACTCCGCAGCCGGAACAGGATGAATTGCTTCCTGTGGAGTGGGATGGTCTCCCCCTTTGCCGGATCACAGCGGACGGAGGCGTTCGCTACTGGCAGGAGGATGTAGCGACACCAGAACGGGAACGAGCCTGTGAGCGAGCCACCGATCTGGCCTGCACCGTGCGGGAGTACATGACGCTGCTGGAACAGGCTCCGCCCCTGCAAGCTCAAAGCTTGACCGGTGACTACCGCCTGCTGGCTGACTTCAACGGAGCCGTGCTGGCTGCCCATCCCACCCGGCTTGGCGTCCAATTCGTCACATGGGACTGGAGCTTCGACCGTACAGGTCTCAACCAGGGCAATTACTTTCAGGAAAACTATGCAGGTGCCAAGCAGGACTTCGCCATCCGCGCCGGCCTCATTTCCAAACAGCAAATCTTCAATCAGGAACAGCTTATCGAAATCTACCACTGCTGCTCCGACACCTTGGACGCTGGTTTTGACTTGACTGCTGAGCAGGAAAAGTGCATCCGGGGCGTTCAGGAGCAGATTGCCATTGCAGCTCCCGATGCTCTGAATCGCATAAGGGAGCAGGAGCAGCACCCCATGGAACCCTACAGTCAGAAACCGATCATGTAATATTCAGGCGCCGGAGTTTTAGAAATAAGACTCCGGCGCTTTTTTATTGCCTCAAACCAGACAGGAGGATTAAAGATTGGATCAAAAGAACGAACAAAAAGCGCCGCTGCGCATCAAAAATCTGGCTGAGTTGAAACGCTGTATCCGCCCCGGGACAGAGTTGGTGGCAACCAGCCATAGCAAGCACCCTGCCCTGGTCGGGCTTGTGCGGGTGGTGACTGAGGTTCAGACCAACGCTTACTATTCCGTGGTCAAGGATCAGCCGTCTCATCAGTATTCGACCTGTAATTACGGGAAGGGATTCCGCTCTGATTTCGAAAAGGCATCCAACTATTTATTTGAGGGCACGACCATCAAAGTCCTTGACCGCAGAAGCGGTGATGGCAGCGTGCTGTACGAAATGGAGCTTTATCCGGGCGAATGCCTTATTCCCGGCCAGAAAAGCGATATGGAGGAGGATGAGGAAATCAGAGAAGACGGTTGCGAAATCAAGCAGGAAGGGATGAGTATGACCTTATGACACGCTACTTCATGCGGGATACACCGCTGTGCCAGATGGAACAGCAGATGATGACCCCGCCCTATTTCAAGCCCAGGGGCCATGGCCGATACTATCCCAGTTTCAAATATAGCAGAGATGACATGGAATGCCCATACTGCATGAACTTCAGGCGAAAGCATCCCTGCCCTTTGGAGCAGTGCGTCTGTCTGGATGAACGGATCGTGGCCGGTGCGATTGACCTCAACGAGTTTGTCAGGGATTGCTTCTTCCCTGAAGCGGGAGTGCAGCTTCAGGCCCGCTTAGAGAGGAGTTTCAATGGTTGCTCCATTGGATTTTTCCTGAGCGATAGTCATCGGGAGCGTTGGCAGCACTGGCGTGCGCGTTGCTATCGAATGTCAGACCGTGATCTGGCCGCGCTGTTTCTCCTCACGGCGTATGGGGATATCTGGCGCAGGATGATCTGGAAGTTTGATGCCAGTGGGTTTGACTTCCAATCTGTCCAGCTCGCCGGCATCCAACCGGAGCTGTACAGTGTTTATCAAGCGGCCAAAGCCATCTCCACCGGTAGCCGCAATATCACTCTTGCCGATCTCGCATCCCCCCAATTGGTCACAGATGAGGCGTTCCACCTGATTGTCTGCGCTCTGCTTCTGGCCAAGTACGGAGATGCGATTTTGAATTTTGAAGGAAAGTAAGGTGATGCAATGTGATGATGGAAGCAGTTCTGAGCAACGCCGACCACCCGGAATACGGTGTTGCGACGATCCCTCTTCCCATTCCCAGAAATCAGTACGACCACTGCGTTTCGCTGTTGGAGGCACTGGAGATCGGCGATGCCTCTGAAGCCGACTGCCGCTTGGACTCGCTCGACAGTGCCTGGCCTGTGCTGAATCGGCTGGTATGCACCAAGGTCAACCTTGATGAGTTGGACTATCTGGCAAAGCGGCTGGACAGCTTTACTGTGGGCGAGTTTTCGCAATTTCAGGCGATGGCTGAAAAGCTGAATCTCACTCGCATGAAGGATCTCATCAACCTGACCTTCTGCTGCCAGCAGGCGACGGTGATCACGGACTTCACAAATTTGAAAGAGGTTGGCCATGATCACTACATGAACATCCACGGCGGATGTGCCAGCATGGAAGAACTGGAACAGCTGGACGGAGTGGAAACCGCCATTCTGCTGATTGAGGACAATGAGGGAACCGTCACCCGCTATGGCGTGGTCTATGACAACGGTATGCAGCTTTCACAGCTCTATGATGGGAAGCACCTGCCCTGCTACCACTATGAGGCCGATATGACTGCTGTCGGGATATCCTCCCGGTGGGAGCCGGAGAACAGCAGGAATGTGACCTGGATCTATCTCCCTGCATCAAAAGGACAAATTGAGCGCGCCATGCAGCGTTCCGGCATTGCTGACCCAAAGGATATGCGCCTCTTTATAGCTGACAGTTCATTCCCAGAGGAAGTGGATGTAGCACTGGACTTCCAGTGCAATAACATCCACGAACTCAATGAGCTGGCGCTGGCTGTGGAGAAGTTTTCGATTCATGACCGCAAGAAGTTGGGGGCGGCAGTAAGCATGGCCAAGCCGGAAAACGCCAGCCAGATCCGTCGTTTGGCGGAAAACATGGATCTGTTTGAATTCGCCCCCGGCGCTCATACCCCCGAAGAATATGGGAAATACATGATTCAGAGATCCGGCCATTTTGAGTATGACCCCAATCTGGACGAGTTTTATGACTACGAGCGGTATGGCCTGCAGCACATGGACTATCAGTCGGGCGTGTTTACCGACCGAGGCTACATCGCCTATGTTGGCACAGTAGATCTGGAGGAACTGATGGCAGAAGATCCGGTAGATCAGTGCCAGCGGGAACAGGGGGTTCAAATGGGAGGAATGACATGATCCAACTTTTCATGAAACGAAGTGGGAGTCCTGTCATTGTCCCACTCAATTTGCCCGCATCTCATGACGCCATGACAGAAGCGGCCAGCCAGCTTGATGAGGCCAGCAGAGCAGGAAAAACAGAGATCGTCGAGATCAAAAGCGTGATCGCCAATCTGCCGTCGTACCTCGGCGGACTCGATCCTGATTCCAGAACGCAGCTTGCACAGCTGAATCAGCTTTCGAGCATCATTGCCAAAATGGACTCCCGCGAACGGAACATCTATGCCGGCGCCTTGGATGGCAACAGCATCAATGATCTGAACGATATGATTCGTGTGGCGGTACAGGTGTCGGACTACATTCTCATCCCTAATGTAAACTCGGATGTGACGCTTGGCCGATATGTCGCTGTTGCCGGTCAGATTCAAGGTGACCCCAGATTCCCCGAAGCAGCCTGGCCCTATCTGGACTTCGCAAAAATCGGCGCAGAATACTATGCCGAGCATGGCGGTGCCTATACCTATGCAGGCTATGTGCTCCGCAAGCAGGATGATGAGCTTGTCAGAGAGAAAAAATCGAAGATCCAGCTTGACCTCTCCTCTTCCCAAGCGCAAGTGAGTATCTGCCTTCCGGCAACGAAGGAAGAATTGGAGCGAGTAAAAAGAACACTGGGAATCGATTGTTTTGCAGAGGCAGCCGTAACCAAGGTGTCGTTTTCCGTTCCCTATATGGACGAGCACATTCCCACTACAGGGGTCTGCGTGGAAGATGCAAACGAATTGGCTTGGGCCATTGAGGGGATGCAGTGTGAAGATGGTGAACTGCTGAAATATCTGTCGGTTCTTTCTGTGGAGCAGCCGGGGACTATGCAGGAGGCTCTCCGCTGTGCCATGAATCTGGACGACTATGAGCGCATTCCGGAGGACACTTACGAATACGGGCAAGCAGTCCTTCGGCGCATCGGTGCTGATGACGAGCTGATCGATACCATCGACGGATATATGGATTTTGAGAAGCTGGGTGAAGACACTATGGCGGAGGAAGGAGTCCGGCGAACCGAGTTTGGCCTGATCCGCCGATGCAACAGCCCCTTCGCTGAGGAAACCCAGGCGATGGAGATGGGAGGCCTTTCCTGACGCCCCGTGAAACCGATCTGCTCCGCGTAAAGCTGGTGGCGCACACCCTCCTCGATGTGCAGATCCAGGAAACGGCCCTCTCCCCGGTGATCGTCAGCCACCCCTTCACAAACTCCGGGATCTCCGCGCTTCGGAATGAGGATGGGAGCCTCTCCATGGTCGACCTGATCAACAATTCGGATGACTGCACAAGGTGGCGCAGAAAGGTTGGAGAGCAGATCGACAGCGCCGAAAATGTCCATCAGATCTTCGTACTGCTCAACCCGCCCTATTATCTGACTTTTATCAAATTTGCCGCCTCCGCTCTCTCAGAGAAGGATCTGGGACAGCTCTTATCCACCGCCTGGACCCAGGAGGAATGCCCCAATCAGGACTGCAATGTGAGCAAACGAGAACTGGTGGCCTTGTTCCGATCCGTCCCTCCGGAGTTCCTGATGGACGAGGAGGAGCGCGCCGCACACCAGGCGCTGGAGGATACGGTGACGGTCTATCGGGGCGTTACCCCCTACAACGCCAAAAATATCAGGGCGCTGTCCTGGACACTGGATCGGAAAACGGCAGACTGGTTCGCCCACCGCTTCGGTGAGGAGGGAACGGTGTATGAGGCGCAGATTCGGAAGGAACACATCCTGGCCCTGTTCACAGGCAGGAATGAAAGCGAGGTCATCGTAGACCCGCGGCACCTGGAACAGATCATGGAGTCACCGGAGCCGGGATTTGATATGCAAATGACCTGAACGACATGATCCGATGATTGGGAGGAATGTAAATGAAGAAGAAAATCATGATCACAGTAGCATCTCTGGCAGCACTGGGAGCTGCTGCTGTCGCCGGCTATCTCCACTTCTCCGGCAGGACGCCTTTTGGTCATAGCTATTTCCGCTGAGCTGTGGTATTGTTCCGCATGAGGAGGTGAAGCAAATGGCCATTTCTTTATCGGAACAGTTGGAGAGTGACATCAACGAATATCTTCACAAGACTTTTGGGACATATTTCTCCAGCCTTGATGAAAGATTTGCCGCAGATATTAAGGAAGATGTTATCAACACATCGGATTTCCATCATGGATCTTACAACGATGATGACATCTCCATCGCATTCCAGCGAGTAACTCTGGGTAGGATGGGACATCCTGACTGGCAAATTTACCATCTCTGTACGGATACGGAGGCAAATACCATGAAGCAGAATGTAAAAGTAAATACACCGATTCACATCAGGCCCGCTTCCCATGAGGAGGCGGGCCTTTTCTATTCCCAGATGAAGGAGACCGAGGATGCGGCGCTGGGCACGGTTGGCCATGTCCGGATGGACTTTGGATCTTCCGGAAAAGGATTCTACCACACATGGTGGCCCCACAACGATGACCAGTTCAACACCAAGGAATTCAAGGGTGAACTTCAGGAAGTCGTGGATGCGCTTCGGGCAGATGGGCCGCTCAAGGATCTGGCTTCGATGAGAAGCTACTGCTATCGGAACGGCGGCGGAATCACGGAGGATGGCCGGTGCTTTGGCTATATCGTGGAAACTGAGCATTATCGCTACTGCCTCCGCTGCACTCCCTCTCCTGGGGATTATCAGGGCTACCTCTACTGCTACGATCTGCGCCAACAGCAGATGGCACAAGGCAAACCAGTAGGACGAGTGACCTTCGCCGATGGCAGCCGGATGGACTACACCGACGCGCAGGAATATCTCCGGTGCATCCAGGAGGAACTGCCTCAGCATTCGGTCACGGGCTTCCGCTATGAGACGCTGACGGATGACCCGGTTGTTCGCAAGCAGGTGGACGATATCCTTTTCGACCTGTATGGCGAGGAGAATCCGCAGTCCCTGGCGGACTATGAAAACGGCTCCAACCGAGATATGAAGATGGGAGGAATGTAAATGTCAGTACCCAAAGAATGGCTGAGCTTCCTGCGGGAACAGTTTCCCGCAGGCTCAAGGATCAAGCTCAGAGAGATGAAAGACCCCTATGCCCCGCTGGAGCCGGGCAGCACGGGGATTCTGGACCACATCGACGATGCCGGGCAGTTCCACATGAAGTGGGACAATGGCAGAACCCTGGCGCTGACCATCGGAGAGGACAGCTTCTCTGTTCTCCCGCCTGAGCCCACCACGCTGAAGCTGTATATGCCACTGACCGCCGATCTCTACACCCGCAACGAGTATGGAGAGATGGAGGATGACTGCACGCTGCTGGACGGAAGAATGCTGCGGTGCTATGAGGGTGAGATCCTCAGAGCCCTGATCAACAACCGGATGCCGGAGGAATCCGAGAGCGGCATCATGCACTGGTATGGCGAGGATGACAGCGTCAACCAGAAGGTCAAATCTGTCGTGTTCACCGTCGAGGATCGGAACGGCCAGCTTTGGGGTGTTGCCGAGTGCCGCGTGGTTGGCACCCTCACCCCGGAGGAACTGACCACCCTGAAAGAGTATATCTCCGGACAGGCGTCGGATGGCTGGGGCGAGGGCTTCGAACAGCGGGAGATCTGCGCCGGCGACGATGAGCTGTATGTCCATCTGTGGAGCGTGGAGGATGATTGGGATATCCAGACCGAGGCAGAACGCTTCGCGCCCAGAGTGGCGGAGGGGCTGCCGGAGATATGCTTCTCCACTCTCAAGTCCACCGGTGACCTCATCTGTATCCGCCGGGGCGAGTCCGGCTACTACCCCTCCGATTGGGACACCGGTGACAAGGAGCAAAATGTGGAGCTGGCGGATAAGATGAATGAAAAACTGGGAGTCAGCCCCATCCAGCGCCAAGCTATGGAAGTGGGCAGTATGTGTGGCTGGGATGTCCCCGGTGCCGATCCCGCCAAATATGAGGAGGACTACAGGCCCCAAATGGGAGGGATGACCCTTGAATGAAGTGTTCCGTGTGGAGCTGTTCGGCGGAAAAACGGATCGGTGGTGCGATCTGGAGCTTCCGGCTACCTACTATGGCCTTTCGGACGCACTGGACAAGCTCCAAATGACATTGGGCGACAAGCCGAGGTGGGAATTCCTTGAACACCATGGTTTTCAGTTCCTCCATGTCCATCTGACCCATGAATGCGATCTGTATCAGCTCAATGCGCTGGCAACCTGCCTGGGACAGATGAACGGCAGAGAGAGAACGGCCTTCGAAGGGCTGTTCAACATGGAGGTGGCCAAAAAATACGGTCCCATCAGCGTTGCCACCATGATCGACCTGGCCTACAGCGCAGACTGCTGTCATGTGGTCAACGCCACGACGGACGAACAGCTCGGCAGGTTCTATGCGGAGAACGATTTCATCCCTGCCCTGGAAAAAGTTCCGGATTCCATCTTCGAGTATCTTGACTTTGAGATGCTCGGAAGAAAAGCCAGGTTTGAGGAGGGCGGCGTTTTCGCAAGCGGCGGGTATGTCACGCAGCACACTGAGCTGAAGCAGGTATATGACAGCCTGGCCTTGATTCCCGAAGCGCCGGAATACGGCATCCGCCTGACGGTCGGCAGGTATCCCTTCCACTCCAATGAGCAGTCGGATAACATGATGTGCCTGGATCTGCCAGCCACGCAGGAACGGCTGGATGCCGTGCTGGAGGCTTGCGGAGGCGCCTCCTGGTCGGAAATGGTCTTCCAGGTGGAGGACAGTGTGATGCCTGCGCTTCTGGAAAACATGGCCTGCGACGATATCCATGGACTGAACGAGTTGGCCAAATGCTTCAAGGAGCTGAGCAAACAAGGAGAACTTTCCAAATTCAAGGCAGTTATCCTTGCGGCGGATTGTCACGATATCGCTGCCGCTGTCCAGATTGCGGAAAATCTGGATGACTACCTGCTCGAGCCTGATCAGCGAAACCCCGAGGAGGTGGCCATAGAGGAGCTTCGCTTCATTGTGGACGAGCATTCCCGGCCCATTCTGCAGAAGCACGTCGTCCTCTACAACTACGGTCAGGATGTCATGGCAGCACACAACGCTCTGCTGACCCCCTACGGGCTGGTTCAGCGCAGTGATGGCGAGCCGATCCGCAATGAAGAAACACAGGCAGAAAATGCCGGAATGGAGATGATGTGATGGCGAGTCGGCAAACCAGGCAACTCCTGGATCTTCTGGACGGTTTTGAAATGACCAAATCCCAACACGACTGGCTGGAACGGCGATTCGAGAACATGACGGTAAAAGAAAGCCTTCTGTTCCGCGGAGCAATGCAGATCGAGCAGCCGAGGATGACCTGCGATGTGATGCTGATTGCAAGTCAATTGGATCACTATGATCTGTTCTATGGGGCCGGGGATGATGTTCAGCTGGGCAAATTCATCATGGAACAGATCCAGCGCCCCTCTGATCAAGCGCGGGAGTTTCTTGACCCGGGGAAAGTGGGAGCGGCTTACCGCCAAAAGGGCGGAAACACTTTCTGCGACGGGCACTTTATCAAGGTCACCTCTTTAATCGATCCGTTTCTGGACAGTGACCCTTCGATGAATCCCGACAAAGGCGATTTTGCGATCCGGGTCAAGCTGGCCAGCCGAACCAACATGGACGGCGTGTGGGTGGGCTTCCCGGACACTGACGAGTACATAGACGCCGCCCATCCGGACGAGCTGCTTCTGGCGCTGGATGAGCTGGAAGCGGAGTCCCTGACCGAGTGCATCGCCATGGAGGTGGACTGTTGTCTGCCCCAACTGGAAGACATCCCCTCCCAGTATGACTCCGCCGCCCAGCTCATCCGCCATGCCATCGACTTTGGTTACATCTGGAGCGAGCAGGGACAAGGAGAACCCAGATGGTTGGATAAATTTATGGCGGTTATGGAGCTGGAGGATTGCCACCGCCTGGATTACGCCCTGGATTTAGCCCAAAATCTCCGCTGCTATCACTTCATGCCCCGTGATATGGATCTTGCCGATTACGGAAAAGAGTTGGCAATGCGGGATGGCATCTATCCCAAAGACGAACTGCTCGCCGCCTGCTTTGACGCTGAAGAATATGCCTGTTATAAAATGAAGCGCATGGGCCTGTCCGCCGCAGAACATGGGTTTGTATCCTGGAATGGCACGGAACTCAACTTTGAGTATAGCCAGCCGGATACCGGTCAGACCATGCAGATGTAGAATATCTTCCCACGCTGGATGGAGGTGAACAGAGCAGCACAACAAACTTCATAACACCACAGGGGCCGTTACCCGAAAGGGACTGACGGCCCCTGCTTTTTTGCGCTCTTTCCGGGTAACTGTCCCGGAAAGGAGTCTTCATGACGACGGACAACCCTATCGCCAAGCACCTGAAGGAGTATCACCGCGGAGAGCTGAGAGTCGTCCCCAGCCGTGAGCTGGAGGCCGCTTTTCAGATTCGCGGACCTGACCTTCGCCGCACGATCAACTGCCTGCGCGGGGATGGCATCCCCATTTGCAGCTCTGATTCCGGCTATTATTACGCCGACACCGAGGAGGAACTGCAGAGGACGATCCGGCAGCTCCGAAGCAGGATCAAGAAGATCGCCCATGCCGAGCGTGGCCTCACCAAAGCGTTGGAGCAATTTACCGACAGCGGCCAGATATCCCTCCCCCTGGAGGGAGGTGATACTGCTTGAAAAGCTTCATCCCCTGGGTGGGAGGCAAAAGCAAGCTGCTCTGGCTGATCCATAAGCTGTCCCCCTCGCGCTATTCCCGGTTTATCGATGTGTTCGGCGGCAGCGGGACAGTGACATTGAGCCGCCCGATCCAGCAGGGATGCATGGAGGTTTATAACGATTTCAACGGCGACCTGACCAATCTGTTCTGCTGTGTCAAAAACAGAACCATGGCGCTCCTGTTGGAACTTGGCTTCCTGCCGCTGAACACCCGTGATGACTTCAATGTGCTGTATAAGTTCTTCTCCCGTGAGGAATTCACCGATGACTATCTGGACGAGGAGATGGAGCTGACCCAGCGATATCTGGAACCGCCGGATGCCAAAACCATCCGAAGGATGATGCTGGAACGGGCGCCTCGCGGAGATGTGCGGCGAGCCTCAGACTATTTCAAGCTCATCCGGTACAGCTTCAGCGGCGGCGCAAAATCCTTCGCTGGAAAATCCTGCGACATCCGCCGCTTTTTCCATCTGGTCTGGGAGTGTTCCCGCAGGCTGGCCGATGTTGTGGTGGAGAACAAGGACTGCGTCGACCTCATCCGCCAATATGACCGGGAAGACGCATTCTTCTACTGTGACCCGCCTTACTACGATGCAGAGGACTGCTATGCGGTGGGCTTTCCCAAGGAAGGCCACCAGCGCCTCCACGATGCGCTTCTGGAGTGCCATGGGTATGTGATGGTTTCCTACAACTACTGTCCCTTCATCGTAGATCTGTACAAGGAGTTTTACATCTTCTACACCACACGCCCCAACAGTATGTCCCAGAAAGCCGGAAGCGAATACGAGGAGATCGTCATCACCAACTACGATCCCCGTCTCTACAACTCCGCAAGGCATTGGCAGCTCAGCATTTTCAACCTGTCTGCCGCAGATGAGGATGACGGGCGCTACACGCTGATCCACGAACCGGAAACAAAATCTCATAAAACGGAGGAAAGAAGATGACCTTTATCAAGTACACCAACGACGGCAAGGCCGTCATCCAGCCGGCGGCCCTCACCCTGAGCGGCCTCGAGCAGGAGGAAACGCTGGAGATGCACACCCTGGAAAACGCCATGGTCCTGCTCAAGCAGGAGATGGAGCCGGTGGAGAAAGCCGCCGCTATGATGGCGCTGATGCGGCTGGCCCACAGCCTGTGGGAGGATATGCTGGCCGGATGGGAGGATCAGAAGGACGATGCGGACCCGTGCGATGGCTGCTCTGGCTGCGGCGAGGATATGCTGCCCATTCCCGCAGAGGCCTTTGCGGATGCCGGCATCCTGCACGACAACCTTCGTGTGGTCAGCGTGGACGGCGCTGTTCTGGTGGTATCCGACGACCGCAAGACCAAGTGGGCGGCCGAGCTGGACAAGAGCCTGGAACAGCTCGGTATCGACAGGGCCGGTTTCGAGAAGCTGGTCAAGGCAGTCATGGAGCTGGATGAGGACGAGGACGATGACTAAGGATCACGCCTACCTCTACCTCAGTTCCCTCTCCGAGGCCAAACGGCAAAACGAGGTGGCTCTCTGGCGGGCAAGCCACTTGGAGAACATCGCCTGTAAGCAGGCCATCGAGGAGGCCATCCGCAGGGGCTTTGATGGGATGCACCTGAATCACGACTGCGCCAGGGGCGTCATCGAGGACTTTGGCTTCAAGCGTGTGGGATGGGTGCTGGCCGCCACCATTCAGCTGAAACCGGAGGATGGGCGCTTCAGCCGCCGGAACAAGGAGTGGGCCGCCGCGACCTTTATCCCCCACAGCGACCGAAACTATGAGTTTATGGTGGAAAGTCACGCCGGTGTTCTGGACATCTTCGTAAATGAGTTTCGCGACTCTCAGGATGCGCTTGGGATGTTTGTGCGCTCCCACTGCGACGATATGACCGGGCAGGAGCTGGAGGGCAAGGTGCTGGTCATGAGTCCGTTCACGCTGAAGGAGTCCTATTGGGCGCCGGAGAATCAGCTCTGGCTGGCGACCGGCGGCTTCGGCTGCGCCCCCAACGCCGCGGGCAGAGCGGTATACGCCACCTGCCTCGGTGACGGGGAGCGAACCCGGTGGAACCGGAGCGATTTCATCGGCATTCTCAAGGAAGAACATCTGCCCGACTGGGCAAGAGAAAGCCTGGAACAGATCCGGCGGGAAGATCCTGCCGAATCTGCCGGCATGACAACCCCATCCATGTGAGTGAAAGGAGCTTGATAACCATGGCAGCGACCAAAAAGAAACAGCAGGAAGCCACCACGCCCCAGGTGGAGGCGCGGATCGACCGTCTGGTGGACGGAGATTTCAAGACCAATGGTAAGCGTGCTACCTTATTGCCAACGATTTTTTGCACATTCTTCATAAAGCCTAAGCCGGCAGCATAACTGAGCTTTGTCCCCCAAAAAGAAAAAACAGAAGCGAGAAGAGCCACACTTGCAAGTACAATTACCCAGTCCCTAAAAGACAGACCCCACTGCGGATTCATCGTTTGCAAAGCCATGGCAGCCGGCATCATTATGCCAAGTGCCAACCCGATCAAAATTCCTGAGAGAATACAAAGGCCGGTTCCCTTTTGGTGCATTTTTCTATCATCATTAACCATATACCGATGAAACCTTGGCAAAAGCCGCTTTGACTTATTCATGATTTTCCTCTCCCTCCTTATCATCAGGGAAACCGCCTTGTCTCAGTAGAGCCTGATAGTGCGGATGATGCAGCAGTTCTTGGTGCGTTCCAACTGCAACGATGTTCCCGTTCTCCATCACCGCGATTTGATCTGCACCTAAAATAGCATTTAGGCGGTGTGCAATGACCAAAACTGTTCGGTTTTGAATCAATGTGCTGAGAGCTTTTTGAATTTCCAATTCAGAATCCGGATCAGCAAAGGCCGTAGCTTCGTCCATGATTAAGATCGGTGCATCTGCTAAAATCGCACGTGCAATACTGATCCTTTGACTTTCGCCTCCCGAAAGCAAACAATCCGTTCCCAATACACTATCATATCCCTTTGGCAGAGACATAATATAGTCATCGATTTGGGCCACTTTTGCCGCCCTGCGCACATCATCCATTGTTGCATCCGGTTTTGCAAGCGATATATTGCGTCGGATACTGGCGTTCATAAGCATATGATTGTTTCTTATTAGGAACGCTGTAAATACAAGGCTTTTCGGAGCCTACAATCCGAAAAAAATAATATTTGATCTATCACATTACGCAGAAAGCCGTCCAGGTGCTATCTTGGGCGGCTTTTTTGCGTGGATAGACCGGAAGGAGGCAGAAAAATAATTACAGAAATTTAAGCTGCAAAATTGTGCAACTTTCACGAAAAGGAGGTTAGTGAATGGCAGATGAAAAACTGAACACAGGCCCCGAAGCGCAGAAAACCAAAGAGGCCCCCGCGCCCGCTATGGCTGATCCGGCTCACGGGGAGGCCGCTGTTCCCGGGCACCCGCTGGAACAGGCCGGGCCTGCCGAGCCCGGTGATGTGGTAATCTCTGCAGAGCAGATTGACGCGCTCATGGCAGAAAAGCGGCAGGCGGCCAGGGCCGAGGTGGAAAAGGCAGAGGCATCCCGTGAACAGGAGTCCGGGGCTTCTGCGCCGGAGCGTCCTGCCGCTGAAAGCGAGAAAGCTGAAAAGCCGCGCCGTGGCCGTCCCCCTAAGTCTGATAAGACAGAGCGCCCCGGGCCGGAGGCTGAAAAAGAGCCCAAAAAGGCCGGGCCCCGCAAGGGCCGTCCGTCTAAGGTTGACAAGGCGGCCCCCGACAAGGCCCAGCCGTCACAACGAGACAATTTGTCCCGAAGTGGCGGGAAAGCTCCCGAAGCTCCTGCTCCCCCGGATGCCGGAAAGGATAAGCCCGCAAAGGAGGCCGCTCCCCCGGAGCAGGGTGTGACGGAGCCGACTGTGCCGCCCCGCCCTGTGGAGGAGGGAAAGCTGGTCTATCTGAAACTTTCCGAACTCCATCCGTTCCATACATTCCGCCCCCATCCGTTCAAGGTGCGGGACGATGCCAAAATGCAGGAAACCGTGGCATCCATCAAGCTCAACGGCGTTATGGTGCCCGGCCTTGCCCGCCCGGAAAAGGACGGAAACGGCTATGAGATTGTGGCAGGCCATCGCCGCTGCCGTGGCAGCGAGCTGGCTGGGCTGGAGGAAATGCCCTTTATTGTCCGGGATATGACCGACCACGAGGCGGTGGAGGCCATGAAGGACAGCAACAAACAGAGGGATCAGACGCTCCCCAGCGAACTGGCCGCCCTTTTGGATCTGGAGGTAGAGGACATCAAGCACCAGGGCTCCCGGCTGAAAAATGTGGCCGAGGGCGATGTGGGGAAACGCTCGGTTGAAATCGTGGGCGAGGCGCATGGCATGAACTATAAAAAGGTCATGCGGTATCTGCGCCTTAACCACCTTGTCCCGGAGCTCATGGATAAGGTGGACGATAAAAAGATGGGCTTCATGCCTGCGGTGGAGCTTTCCTATATCAAGCCGAAAAATCAAAGGCTGATTGCCGTTTCCATTGACGGGGAACAGGCGTCCCCCTCTCTGGCCCAGGCAAAACAGCTCCGGGAGCTGGATAAGGAAGGCAAGCTCAACGGCGATGTGATTGACGGCATATTAAGCGAAAAGAAAAAGGAGGATCGCGGCGTGATTATTTCGATGGCCGAACTGGAGAAATATTTTGGCAAGGAGGCCACTCCCGCCAAAATGAAGGAGCAGATCATGACTTTGCTGGACGAGTGGAAGGAGAAACAGCCGCCCGAGCTGGCAAAGGCTCCGAAAAAGATGGAAAAAGACAAGTAACCCGACCACACTTCGAGACAAATTGTCCCGAGGGGCCCCGCCCCTCCTGCAGAGGGCTCTGTGGTGATATATCCCCCGTCGCCGCCTATATTCCTGCACAGCCGGGAGTGGGCCGTCAAGGGTGCAACGCACCGCCGCTTGCGGCGGCCTGCCCTTGACGGTCTGCCCCGGCTGTGCTACTTCCAGCGGCGCGGCGGGGGCATATATCCTCCAGAGCCGCCCCCTTTCCCATGACTGGGAAAGGGCGGGGGGATTGGGCTGAAGTATCTTTCTTCAAAGAACGGAGGTTTTGACAATGAAACGGCCACTTGCTTATATTACCGCCGGATGGCTTGGCGGTGACAGTGAAAACGCAGAACAGGCGGCCCGCTACTGCCGGGCGGTGTATGAGGCGGGCTTTTCGCCCATCTGTCCTACCCTGTATCTGCCCTTGTTCCTCAATGATGCAGTGCCGGAGGAACACAAAAGCGGCATTGACATGAGCCGCGACCTGCTCCGCCGCTCCCATGTACTGGTGGTCTGCGGCCATATCATGACAGAGGCCATGAAAAACGACATCGCCGTTGCCCAGCGGCTGGGGATTACTGCTACCACCCTTGAGGGCATCCTTACCGTCAAGGGACAGGGCCGCCGCTGATGGCGGCCCTTTTCGAAGCCTACATCACGAACCTGGGGAAATATAACGAGGGCGAGCTTGTAGGAGAAACGCTGAAATTCCCCACTACCACGGAGGAGGTGCAGGCGCTCCTAAAGCGCATCGGTGTGGATGGTGTGCGGTATGAGGAGTTTTTCATTACCAGCTTTGACGGTGATGTGCTGGGGCTCTATGACTATCTGACGGAATACGAAAATCTTGACGAGCTCAACCATCTGGCCTGCCTACTTTCCGAACTGGATCAGAGCGATTTGGAGAAATTCGAGGCTGTGATCGACAGCGGCGGGCACACTTCCAGCGTAGCTGACCTCATCAACCTCACGCAAAATCTGGATTGTTACGAGTTTTATCCCGACATTGAAAATGAGGAGGATTTAGGCCGCTACTTTGCGGAGGACTTGCCGATCCCGGAAGATCTGAAAGATTACTTTGACTATGAGGCATACGGGCGGGATGTTTCCATCAACGAGGGCGGCCACTTTGCCCCCGGCGGCTATATTGTCCAGATCAGTGGGAACTTCAAAGAATTTTACCACGATACAAAGGACATTCCCGCCGAGCACAGGGTTTTCTCCTACCCGAAACTTTCTATCCGGGAACAGATGGCGGCCTTCAAAGAGATTATTGACGGTTCCTCTTTGGAAGGCTATCGGAAACTTTCCCATAAGGAGCGTGAGGAACGATAGACGGCACTTCGAGACACTTTGTCCCGAGGCGGCCGCAGGAAAGGAGGCGGTATAACTGATTGATGAAGATGTTTCCCGGCGTACCATAGCAATTTCTGTCCGGGCAAGCAAGCTAACGGCGCGGGGCCTTGCCTATGTGCTGGGGGCTGTGGGACGCAAGATCCGCAAGGCTTACTGGGAACACCAGACGCCCCACGGCAGGCAGAGCGTGAAAAAGCTCATGGGACACGGCGCGGCTACAAACAGCATTGAGCTTTCCGGGGACACGAAGGCATTTGACCGGGTGGCCCGGAAGTGGAATGTGGACTATGCCTTTTATAAAACCGGGCCGGACAAATACCTGTTGTTTTTCAAAGCTGGGCAGGCGGATGCGATCACCGCCTGCTTTTCTGAATACTCGCGGAAGGTGCTGAGTAAATCCAAATCCCGCCGCATCCCCATCCGGGAACAGCTTAAACAGGCGGCGGATCAGCTTGCGAAGGAAAAGCCCCGCAAGCGGGAACGGGTAAAGGAGGCGGTTCGTGAGGACAGATAGCATCAAAAAATATGTACTCCCCAACATCCCCTATCTGTTTGTGCTGTGGGCTTGCTTAAAGCTGGGGACGGCTTACCGTCTGGCCGCTGGCGCGGATTTCGCCCATAAGCTCATGGGGCTGGGGCAGACCATCGGCCCGGCCTTTGCCGACTTTGCGCCGGGGCTTGCTCCCTTTGACTGGCTCATCGGCATTGTGGGCGCTGTGGGCTTCCGCCTGCTGATCTACTTCAAAAGCAAGAACGCAAAGAAATTTAGACGGGATGAAGAATACGGATCGGCCCGCTGGGGCACCGAAAAAGACATCAAGCCCTTTGTCGATCCGAAGTTTGAAAACAACATCATTCTGACCGGGACGGAGTTCCTTACCATGAACACCCGACCGAAAAACCCGGCCAACGCCCGCAATCTCAACGCCTGCGTGATCGGCTCGTCCGGCTCGGGCAAAACCCGCTTTTGGCTCACGCCGCAGATTTTGCAGGCCAGCGCAGATAAAAACGGCGGATGCAGCTATGTGTGCGTCGATCCGAAAGGCGGGGTGCTCTCCCAGGTGGGCTCTTTCTTACAGCGGCGCGGGTATCGGATCAAGGTGTTCAATTCCATTGATTTCACAAAATCCATGCACTATAATCCGCTGGCCTATATCAAGAATGAGGCCGACATCCTTAAATTTGTGGATGCGCTGATTTCCAATACCAAAGGCGAGGGCAAGGAGGGCGATCCGTTTTGGACGAAGGCGGAAACGCTTTTGTACTGCGCTTTGATTGCCTATATCATTTTCGAGGGCCCCGCCGAGGATCGTAACATGAATACGCTGGTAGATATGATTTCCGGCATGGAAGTAAAGGAGGACGATGAAAACTACTTAAACGCCGTGGACTATATGTTCAAAGGGCTGGAAAAGCGCAAGCCGGACTGTTTTGCGGTCAAGCAGTACCGCAAATATAAGTTAAGTAGCGGCAAAACCGCAAAATCGATCTTGATTTCCTGCGGGGCCCGCCTCGCGCCCTTTGACATCCCCCAGCTTAGAGAGATTATGTCCTATGACGAGATGGAGCTTGACCGCATCGGGGATCGGAAAACGGCGGTGTTCTTTATCATTTCGGACACCACGCAGACCTATAACTTTCTTGTGGCGCTGGCCTTTTCGCAGATGTTCAATCTTCTGTGTGAACGGGCCGACAATGTTTTCGGAGGCCGCCTGCCCCACCATGTACGGGTGCTGTGGGACGAGGCGGCCAACACGGGACAGGTGCCCCAGCTCGAAAAAATCTGCGCGGTAATCCGTTCCCGCGAGGTATCGCTGACGCTCTTTTATCAGCAGTTGGCGCAGTGCAAGGCCATTTACGATAAACACGCGGAGACAATTCTCGGAAATATGGACAGCGTGGTATTCCTGGGAGGCCGTGAGGCCAGCACCATCAAGGAAATATCGGAAAACTGGCTGGGGAAAGCCACCATCTCCATGCAGACCGACAGCCGCTCCCGTGGGCAGTCGGAAAGCTACAGTCAAAATAACCAGCGGGTGGGCCGGGAGCTGATGACACCCAGCGAGCTGGCTACCATGCCCGGGGATAAGTGCATTTTACAGCTTAGGGGCCTGCCCCCGTTCTACTCCCCGAAGTATGATCTGAAAAAGCACCCGAATTATAAATACACGGCTGAGGCCGACAAACAGAAAAACGCTTTTGACCTCGACAAGCTCATCAACCGCCGCAGGCGGCCCGGACTTAACGAGGCGTGTGAGATGTATGAGGTGGCTGTGCCGGACGATGCGCTCACGGAAGAGGACGAGGACATCCTCAACTATGACGACATCGACGATCCAGACGCCTTTGCATAAATGGGCTTTGGGACAAAGTGTCCCGAAGCTGTAACCTGCCGCCAGTGATGGCGGCTTTTTTCATGGCCGGGGAACACCCGGAGAAATGGAGGCTCTATGCAGTTCTTTTCTTCCGCTATTGATACTTTGCAGACTCTCGTTGTTGCGCTGGGCGCTGGTTTGGGCGTGTGGGGCGTTGTCAACCTCCTGGAAGGTTATGGTTCCGACAATCCAGGTTCCAAAAGCCAGGGCATGAAGCAGCTCATGGCGGGCGGCGGCATCATCCTGCTCGGCACTACGCTGATCCCTCTGCTGTCCGGCCTGTTTTAAGGTAACGGCTTATGGGATTTCTCACCGACTGGCTGACCGACTGGCTCAAAAGCCTGCTCATTGAAGGCATTTTAGGCAATCTGAGCGGCCTGTTTGATACGGTAAACGCCCGAGTCGGGGAGATTGCGGGAGAGGTGGGAACAACCCCGGCGGCATGGAACGCCGGGGTTTTCTCCCTTATCCGCCAGATTTCCGAAACGGTAATTTTACCGATTGCCGGGTTAGTCCTAACCTATGTGGCGGTGTACGAGCTCATTCAAATGCTCATAGACCGCAATAATTTACACGACATCGACACTTGGATGTTTTTCAAGTGGATTTTCAAAACGGCGGCGGCCATCCTTATCCTCTCCAACACATTCAATATCGTCAACGCGATTTTTGATGTGTCGCAGAGCGTGATTGCAAGCTCGGCAGGGGTGATCCAGGGTTCTACGGACATTTCGCCGGATATGCTGGCGGATTTGGAGGCCACGCTGGAAACAATGGGGCTGGGCTCCCTTTTGGGCCTGTGGCTCCAGTCGATCTTTATCGGTTTTACCATGACCGCGCTGAATATCGTGATTTTCGTTCTGATTTATGGCCGTATGCTGGAAATATATATGCTGACCAGTTTAGCGCCCATCCCGGTGGCTACCCTGTCCAACCGGGAAATGGGGAGTATGGGGCAGAATTATCTGAAGTCCCTGTTCGCCATCGGTTTCCAGGGGCTTTTGATCCTGCTGTGCGTGGGCATCTATGCGGTGCTCATTCAAGGGATCGCCACAGGCGGAGATCCCATCGGCGCAATATGGGGAGCCGTGGGCTATACGGTTCTGCTCTGCTTTATGTTGTTCAAAACCGGAACGATTTCAAAAAGCATCTTTGGTGCTCATTAAAGAAAGGGGTGTTATATGCCGAGAAGATATGGGCCCGACGGGACGCGCCTGTGGTATGGAAAAGCGCCGGAGGACTTTAACGAGGCGGATGTTGCCCGCTTTATGGCGGAAACGGAGGCCATTTTACAAAAGCGGGAATTGCTGGGTGGAAGGGATGACGCAAAGACGATTGCCCAGCAGTTAGCCGAAGGGCGGGCGCAGGCCGCCCGTGAAAACGCCGCCCGCACTGTCCCGGCAAAGGGCAAGGAGGCAAGGCATGACCGATAAGGCGGCTTTGGGACAAAGTGTCCCGAAGTCCCCTGACTGCCCGGAGGGACTGTTTCTGATGGACGGCATCGAGGGCCTGCGTTCCCTCCCTCGTCATTCGGTGGATATGCTTTTGACCGATCCACCCTACGGCACTACCCGCAACTTTTGGGATGTGCCGTTGCCGCTCCCGGAGCTGTGGGAGGCGGTGAAATGGGCGGTCAAGCCAGAGGGCGCGGTGCTATTCTTTGCTCAATGCCCCTATGACAAGGTGCTGGGGGCCTCCAACCTCTCCATGCTCCGCTATGAGTGGATCTGGTACAAAGAACGCGGGACAGGATTTCTCAATGCAAACCGGGCTCCGCTGAAAAAGTCGGAGAATATTTTAGTGTTCTATCAGAAAGCCCCGCTTTACAATCCGCAGTTTACTTACGGCAAGCCGTACAGCCGTGTTCATGCCCGCAGCGGAACCAGCCCGAACTATGGGAAATTTGAGCGGCAGAGCTCCGAGTCCAGCGATGGGCGGCGCTATCCGGGAAATGTGCTGTTTGTTCCCACCGTAACGGGCGGCATCCATCCCACGCAAAAGCCCGTGGAGCTGTGTGAGTATTTTATCAAGACCTATACCCGGCCCGGCGAGCTGGTGGCCGACATCTGCGCGGGCTCCGGCACAACCGCTGTTGCCGCCCTCAATGCGGGCCGCCGCTTCGTCTGCTTTGAAACGGCCCCGGCCTTTTACGCCGCCGCCAGTGAGCGCATCCGCGTGGCACGCTCGGCGGTGGAGGCTGGGGAGAAAGGAGTGTAACTATCGGACGATATTCTATCATTTACGCCGATCCTCCCTGGCAGTACCAGCGGAGCAAGGTACAGGGGGCGGCGGAAAATCATTATCCCACAATGGGGATTGACGAGTTATGTGCGCTCCCGGTGGCGGATCTGGCCGCCCCGGACAGCGCGCTTTTTTTGTGGGCGACTTTCCCCCAGCTCCCCGAGGCCCTGCGGCTGATTAAGGCGTGGGGCTTTCAGTATAAGTCCGTGGCTTTCGTCTGGCTGAAGAAAAACCGAAAAGCTGATAGCTGGTTTTACGGCCTGGGCTTTTGGACGCGGGGAAATGCGGAGATCTGCCTGCTGGCAACAAAAGGGCATCCGAAGCGGCAGGCGGCCAATATCCACCAGTTTATCATTTCCCCCATTGAAGCCCACAGCAAAAAGCCGGATGAGGCCCGGGAAAAGATTGTTGCCCTTATGGGCGATCTGCCCCGGGTGGAGCTGTTCGCAAGACAGACGCCGCCCGGCTGGGATGTGTGGGGAAACGAGGTGGAAAGCACCGTCCCGGACTTTGGGACAAATTGTCCCGAAGTCTCCGGGGCGAGAAAGGAGGTTTCTCATGCCCTATGTAAATGTCCCGAATGACTTATCCAAAATCAAAACGAAAATGGCGTTCAATCTGACAAAGCGCCAGCTCATCTGCTTTGGCGGGGCGGCGGCCATCGGCATCCCGTCCTACCTGCTGGCGCGGGAGCCCCTGGGGAATACCGGGGCCATGTTCCTTATGCTGGCGGTCATGCTCCCGGCGTTCCTGCTGGCGATGTATGAAAAAGACGGGCTCCCCTTTGAAAAAGTGGTTCATAACATCATCCGGGCCAAATTCCTGCGGCCCGGGGTTCGGCACTATCAGACAGAAAACATTTACGCTCCGTTTACCGGGCGGGGCGCTGTGAGAAAGGAGGATGCGATTGCGAAAGGCAAAAAGCAAAAACAGTCCCGGAAGGGGTAACAGCCGGGCGGCCTTGTCCGTCCAGCAGACGATCCCCTATCTGGCAATGCACCCGGACGGGGTGTGCAAGCTCCCCGGCGGGCTCTATACAAAGACCGTGGAATATGAGGACATCAATTATTCCGTGGCAAGTACCGAGGATCAGACGGCGATTTTCGGCGGCTGGAGCTCATTCCTCAACTACTTTGACAGCACTCTGCCGTTCCAGCTTTCCTTTATCAACCGCCGTTCCCATTCCAGGAGCCGCTACAAGGTAAACATTCCCCAGGCGGATGATGATTTTAACAGCGTCCGGGGGGAATTTACCGGGATGCTGAAAAATCAGATCGCTAAAAGCAACAACGGCATTGAACGCTCCAAATACATCACTTTCGGCATACCCGCCGAAGGGATCGCGGAGGCCCGCCCCCGCCTGGAGCGCGTGGAGGCCGATGTGATGGGAAACTTCAAGCGGCTGGGTGTTCCCTGTGAGCCGATGGACGGGCGGGCAAGGCTGACCTTGCTTTATAGCCAGATGCACCCGGGAAACCGGGAGCCGTTCCGCTTTTCGTGGAAGGACATTCCGCAGACCGGGCTCGGCACAAAGGACTTTATCGCCCCGGACAGCTTCGACTTTAGGCAGTCCCGCTCATTTCGGATCGGCCAGTATTGGGGCGCGGTGTCCTACTTGCAGATTTTAGCGTCCGAGCTCTCTGACAAGCTCCTTGCGGAGATTTTGGAGATGGATGCGGAAATGACGGTCACGCTCCATATTCAGACGGTGGATCAGCTCAAGGCCATTAAGACCATTAAGGGCAAAATCTCTGACATCGGAAAAATGAAGGTGGAGGAACAGCGTAAGGCGGTGCGGGCCGGGTATGATCCCGACATCCTGCCACCCGACCTTATCACATTCAGCAAGGACGCGGCGGAGCTTCTGGCTGACCTCCAGTCCCGCAACGAGAGGATGTTCCTGCTCACTTTCACGGTGGTAAACTTTGCCCCCACCCGCCAGCGGCTGGAAAACGATGTGTTTACCGTGGGCGGCATCGCGCAGAAATACAACTGCTCCTTAAAGCGTCTTGACTGGCAACAGGAACAGGGCTTTGTGTCCTCGCTGGCTCTCGGCTATAACGAGGTGGAGATCCAGCGCGGCATGACGACCAGCTCCACGGCGATTTTCATTCCCTTTATGACAAGGGAGCTGCGGATGGCTGGGCAGGCCCTCTACTACGGCATGAACGCCCTTTCCCACAATGTCATCATGGCTGACCGCAAAAAGCTGAAGTCGGCCAACGGGCTGTATCTCGGCTCTACCGGCTCTGGAAAATCTTTCGCCGCAAAAAGGGAGCTCTTAAATGTGTTCCTTGCCATCCCCCAGGATCGGATTTTGATTGTCGATCCAATGGGGGAATATGCCCCGCTGGTTCGCAGGCTGGGCGGCCAGGTGATCGAGATTGCCCCGGACAGCCCCCACCACTTAAACCCGATGGATGTGGAGCTTAACATGACCGCCGGGGAAAGCCCGCTCTCCATGAAGGCGGATTTCCTGCTTTCCCTGTGCGAGCTGGTGGTAGGCGGCAAGGACGGCTTACAGCCCATCGAAAAGACGGTGGTTGACCGCTGTGTGCGGCTGGTCTACCGGGAACAGGCCCTGGGGATTGCCACGGAAAAAACGCCGCTCTTGCAGGACTTGTACGAGGAGCTTCTCAAACAGCCGGAGCCGGAGGCCCGCCGGGTGGCAACCGCCCTGGAGCTCTACTGTACGGGCTCCCTCAATCTTTTTAACCATCCCACCAATGTAAAAACGGACAGCCGGGTGGTGTGCATCGTGCTCAAGAACATGGGAGAAAACCTCCGCAAGATTGCCATGCACATCACAAACGAGTTTGTCTCCCAGGCGGTGGACACCAACTTCCGGGAGGGCGTGGCGACTTGGTGCTACTTTGACGAGTTCCATGTCCTGCTCCGCGATCCTCTGACCGCCAGCTATTTCGTGGCGGTCTGGAAGATGCTCCGAAAAAAAGGATGTGTCCCCAGCGCACTTACGCAGAATGTGAAAGACCTTTTGGCCAGCCGGGAGATTGAGAACATTCTCGACAACACGGATTTTATGATCCTGCTGTCCCAGGCCCAAAGTGACCGGACGATTTTGGCAAAACAGCTCGGCATTTCCGAGCATCAGCTTTCCTACATCACCCACTCCAATTCCGGCGAGGGCCTGCTGTTCTATGGGAATGTGACCATCCCCTTTGTGGATCGGTTCCCGAAAGGCGAGATCTATAACCTGCTGACCACCCGCCCGGAGGATGTGAAAAATGAAGCGAAAACCGAATAACGGCGCGGGCCCCGAACCCAGGGAGGCGGCTGGGGCCGCCGATCCAGGCGGGGCTGGCGAAGGAAGCGCCGGGGGTACTTCGGGACAAAGTGTCCCAAAGTCAAAATTCCGGCAGAAAAGCAACCAGGAGAAAGCGGCGGCATCCAAACTCCGCATGGAAAAGCGCGGGGAAAAGCTGGATCGGGCAAAGGAAAAGCTGGCAAAACAGAAGCCGCCCAAAAAGCCGGGCCCGGTGAGGCGTGTGGGCCGGGTGGCCAGCGGCTCCGCCCACAGCTTTGTGCATGGGAAGATTTACGAAAACGAGCATGAGAATGTGGGCATCGAAGGGGCCCACCGCTCTGAGCTTGTGGGCGAGTCTGCCCTGCGGCATGGCTCCCGGTTTGTGAAACGGAAAATCCGGGAGCACCCGGCAAAGGCGGTTCGTAAGGCCGAGTCCAAATATATCAAGGCTACGGCAGATTACCATTTTCACACCGCCGCACAGGAGCACCCGGAGCTCTCCAAAAACGCTTTGTCCCGGTTTTGGCAGAAGCGGCGTCTCCGCAAGAGGTATCAGAAGCAGGCAAAGGAGGCGGCCAAATACGGGGCCCAGGCCGCCGGGAAAACGGCTGTTACCACAGAAAAGCTGGCGGCCCGGGCGGTGGGTTTTGTGAAACGCCATCCCGTGGGCTGTCTGCTGGCTCTGGCCTGCGTCCTGCTTGTGTTGGTGATGCAGTCCTGTTCTTCTTCCCTTGTTACGCTGGGAAACAGCACCATCGGCGCGGTGGGGGCCAGCACCTATCCTTGCGAGGACGGGGATCTGCTGGGGGCCGAAGCCGCTTACTGTGACTTGGAGGCGGAGCTATCCGACTATCTGGACAGCTACGAAAGCACCCACGACTATGACGAGTACCACTTCGACCTGGACGAGATCGAGCATGATCCCTATGTGCTTCTTTCCCTGTTGTGCTCGCTCCATGAGGGCCAGTGGACGCTTGACCAGGTGGAGGGCTCTCTGCAAACGCTCTTTGACAGCCAGTACATTCTGACCGAGGATGTGGTGGTGGAGGTGCGCTACCGGACGGAAACCCACACCGACAGCGAGGGCAACGATTACGAGGTGGAAGTCCCCTACAATTACTACATCTGCTATGTGACGCTGGAAAACAAAAACCTGTCCCATCTGCCTGTCTACCTGTTGAGCGAGGATCAGATGTCCCAGTATGCCATCTATATGGCAACGCTGGGAAACCGCCCGGATTTGTTCCCAGGCTCCGAGTATGTCGGCAAGTACACTGAAACGCCCGAGGGGTACGAGGTGCCCCGGGAGTATCTGGATGACGAAACCTTTGCCGCCATTCTCTCCGAGGCCGAGAAATATATCGGCTATCCCTATGTATGGGGCGGCTCCAGCCCGGCCACATCCTTTGACTGCTCCGGCTATGTGTCCTGGGTGATCAATCATTCCGGCTGGAATGTGGGCCGCCTGGGGGCCCAGGGGCTCTATAACATCTGTACGCCGACCAGCAATCCGCAACCCGGCGATCTGGTCTTTTTCAAAGGCACTTATGATACGCCGGGGGTGAGCCATTGTGGGATTTATGTGGGTGACGGGCGGATGCTCCACTGTGGAGATCCCATCGGTTACGCAAACCTAAATACAAGTTACTGGCAGTCTCATTTCTACGCCTACGGGCGTTTACCATGATTGGAGGTTATCTATGGCAACGGCAAAAAGCATGAAAATCCAGGCCGAGATTGATAAGGTCAAGGCCAAAATCAGTGAACAACAGGCCCGACTGAAAGAACTGGAGCAGAAAAAGCTGGAGGCGGAAAACAGCGAGATCGTGGACATCGTGCGGGGCATGAGCATCCCCCTTGCGGAGCTCCCGCTCCTGTTTGAAAAGCTGAAGGGCGATGGGGTTTTGGGACAAAGTGTCCCGAAGTCTGAACCCGGCGGGAAGGAGGAAAATTGAATATGAAACGATGGAAGTCTCTGACGGCGGCGCTCTGTGCCGCCGTTCTTTTATGCGGCTTTTCGGCTGTCCCGGCCTTTGCCTATGCAGACGGCGGTGAGGGCGAAAACTATGGTGATCCCACCATGACCGAGGAAACCACGGCCCCGGAACCGGAGCCCGCCATCGAACCGGGCGAGGGCTTCTCGGAGGAGGGAAACCTTGTTACCCGCGATCTGCTCTATGACGAGCACACTAACAAGCAGTTTATCACGGTGCAGACGGCGGGCGGGAACACCTTTTACATTGTCATTGACTATGACAAGCCCGTGGACGAGGAAGGCGAGCAGTATGAAACCTACTTTTTGAGCATGACAGACGAGGCCGATCTGCTGGCTGCGGCGGAGGCTGCCGGGGTGGAACAGGCCGCCTGCTCCTGCTCTGAAAAATGCGCGGCGGGGGCTGTCAATACGGATTGCCCGGTCTGCGCTGTCAATATGACCGAGTGCGCGGGCGTTGAGCCGGAACCCGTGGAAACGGAGGAAACCGGGGAACCCGTCCCGGAGGAGGCCGAGCCGGAAACGGGCGGCAATATGGGGATGCTTCTACTGGTGCTGGCCGTGGCGGTGATCGGCGGCGGGGCTGGCTGGTACTTTAAGATTTACCGCCCGAAACATGAAAAAGCCGCTGAACCCGAGGAGGACTACGGCGGGGAGCTGGATGGCTATGACGGCGGGGAACCCTACGGGGACGAGGATGATGATGGCCCGCCCTGGGACGAGGAGGACGATGACGGAGAGGAGGCTGACAAATGAGATTTACCAACAGCCCCTTTGAAACAATGATGAAGCAGAAGCCCCGTCTCCAGGCTCCGGCCACGCCGAAGCCGCCCAGGGGCTCCCGGTGCTCCGGGTGTCCCTACTGGCGGGGCATCGGCTGTGTGTCCTGCTACCGGGAACTTTTGAAAGCCCCGGCTGGCGGGAGGTGAGGCCATGCCCCGCGAACTTACCCGGGAGGAGAAAGCGGCCATCCGCGCCCTTGTGGTAAAGTGGTGCGCCAACTATGACCGGGAGTGCGGGTGCCTGCCGCTGGACTGTGAGTGCTATATGCTGGGGAAATGCTGGACGGGTGCTTACTGCCGCTATTTCCGGGAGGCCGTCCTGCCCCTTGATCCGGCGCTGGCGGCGGCCCTCTTGACCGAGGGGCCCAGGCCGGATTTTAAGGTCTGCCCGGTCTGCGGCGGGCCCGTTCCCCCGGATCGGCGGCAGGCGTACTGCTCGGCGGTCTGTGCAAAGAAAGCCCACCGCCGCCAGCAGAGGGAATATATGCGGAAAAAGCGGGGCTGGGGTGTTGACAATTAGGCCCCTTAAAACCCGCTTGTATCAAGGCTTTCCGGGGCCTGTTTTGGGGCGGGCCGTATCAGAGTATGGCCTGCCCTGTTTCGGCCCGGATGCTGTCAACATTTACGCTGTGGCGCTTTGGGACAATTTGTCCCGAAGTGCCTGCTTTTTAAGGAGGTGCCGATCATGGAAAAAACACGCATACAGGAACTTGCCGACCAGGAGGCGATGCGGCTTTACCGGGAATTTCATGCCCCGATCCCCGCAAGCCCCCGGGAGCGGAAAAAGCCGTTAGACAAGGTAAAAGAGCCGCCCCGGGCCAGCCGAAGTCTGGAACGGGAGGAACGATGACAAAGAAACGCCGCCGCCCGATCCATCTCCATGTAATGGTGTCGGAGGAGGAGCAGGCGCTGATCCGGGAACGCATGGCCGAGGCGGGCATCCGAAACATGGGGGCCTATATGCGGAAAATGGCGCTGAATGGGTATGTGCTCCATGTTGACCTTTCGCCCGTCCGGGAGCTGGTGTCGCTCCAGCGGCGGTGCTCAAACAATCTCAATCAAGTGGCAATCCAGGCCAACACCTACGGCGGGATCTATCCTGAGGAAATGAAAGCTCTGCAACGGGACTATGAAAAGCTGTGGGGGCCCTTGTCCGATCTTTTGAAAAAGCTGTCTGCTATTGTGGAGCGTTAGTCCTGCCGGGGAGCGGTTTTGCCGTTCCCCGGCTTTCACTACTTCGGGACACTTTGTCCCGAGGTGCTGAAAGCCGGAGGCATCCTTGTTGTCCCTCCGGGACAGAGGTATAATGATTATATAAGGATAAACCGTCACCAAAAATGAGGAGGTATCAAGCTATGCGGATCATTCTGAAAATCATCGCGGCTCCTGCTGTGCTGGCTCTTACGCTGATTGTCGCAGTTCTCAATTTCAGCGTTTCCCTCGCGTCCTGGGTGCTTGGCATCCTGTCCCTTGTCCTTGCGGTGTGCGGCCTGTTCGAGCTGTTCATTCAGAGCAATCCACAATGGGGGATCACCGGGCTGGTGCTTGCTTTTCTGCTTTCTCCTTTCGGGCTGCCCGCCGCAGCCGAGTGGCTGGTCTGCAAGCTGGATGATCTTACCTACTCGTTAAAGACCTTTATTGCGGAATAACGCTTTGGGACAATTTGTCCCGAAGTCCTTTGCGGCGGCTGTGCTCCAGCCGCCGTATTTTTTCAGAAAGGGGGCGCGGCTATCGCTACAACTTACATCCGGCCCTACAAGGTAGCGGCTGGAAAAACGGCTGTCCAGACGATGGAGGATCGGTTTGCCTATGGGCTCAATCCGAAAAAGATAGGGGCTGTGTCTGCCTACCTCTGCGATCCGTCATCGGCCCCCGCTGAGTTTCTTCTGACGAAAAGCCAGTACCAGGCGGAAACGGGCCGGGCCGTGGAGCGCGGGGCCCTGTTCTTTCAGATCCGGCAGGCGTTCCCTCCTGGCGAGGTCACGCCGGAGGAGGCAAACAAAATCGGCTATGAAACAGCCATGCGCTGGACAAAAGGCAAGTACCAGTTTTTCGTCTGTACCCATATTGACAAGGGGCATCCGCATAACCATATTTATTTTAATTCCACGGCCCAGGACTGCTCCCGGAAGTTTCATAACTTCATCGGTTCATCCTTTGCTCTGCGGCGGCTCTCTGACCGGGTGTGCATTGAGCACGAGCTGTCTGTTATCCAAAATCCGAAACAGCACAGCAAGGGCCGCTTTCTCCATTATGGCCAGTGGATCGGGGAAAAGCCGCCCACCGCACAACAGCGGGTGCGGCTGGCCATCGTGGAGACTCTGGGAAAAAAGCCTGTCGACTTTGCGGCCTTTCTGCGGCTTATGGAGGAGTCCGGCTTTGCGGTGAAGCATGGGCGGGGCGGCGTGATCTCGTTCCTGGCTCCTGGGCAGGATAAGTACACCCGCCTGCGGGCTTCTGTCCTGGGCCCAGGCTTTGATCCCGATGACATCCGGGCGGTGATTGCCGGGGAGCGTCCTATCCCGGAGATCCCGAAGGACGGCCCGGCTCCGCCCCGGCGTGTCAATCTGATTATCGACATTCAAGAGCGCATGGCACAGGGCAAGAGCCCGGCCTATGCGCGGTGGGCCAAAGTTTACAACCTCAAACAGATGGCCGCCGCGCTCCAATATCTCCAGGAGCACAAGCTCACAGACTATGAGGAACTGGCGGCCAGTACCGAGGCGGCGGTGGATCGCTTTCACGCCCTGGCTGGGGAGCTTCGGGAAACCGAAGCGGCCCTCTCCCATACAGTACAGCTCATGGGCGCTACGGTGGATTTTGCAAAAACCCGGCCCGTGTTCGATGGCTATAAGGCGGCCCGGTACAGCAGAAAATATTTGGCCCAGCATGAAGCGGAGCTGGCCGCATACCGGGCGGCGAAAGCTGCCATGAATGATCTTTTAGGCGGGGCGAAGCTCCCGAAAATGGACGCGCTGAAAAAGGAGCGCCGGGAGCTCTCCGAAAAGAAAAAGGCCCTTTATGCGGAATATCGCAAGGCCCAGGCGGATATGCGGCAGGCCGTTGCGGTCAAGGCAAACATTGATTATCTGCTCGGCCATACGGACGGGCGGGAAAATAAGGCCCAGGAGCGTTAGCCCGGGCCGCATCCAACAGGCGCTTGCGCCGGGACTTTGGGACAATTTGTCCCGAAGTCCAGCGGGTTTGGGGAGCTCCCCAACAAGCATTTTCACGGGCCTGCGGCCTGTGAAAATTTCGGAGTGTGGCCACACCCGAATTGCTTGCCAAAACGTGCAACCCGCAACATAGTACCGGGTTTTCAAAGTGTTGAAAAGAAAGTTGCCAGCCGCTTTGGGCGACTGGCTGATTGCATAAACTCCATAGATTATTTGCTGTCTTTCGCCAAACGACGGATATTACCTAAAATCAACATAATGTCATCATCGTTCAGTTTCTTTAATTCAGCAATAGTTGTTTCAATCAATGCAGAGTTTTTCGATGAAGTGTCAAAGAATTGGGCGGGCGTGATACCGAAGTAATCGCAAATCTGTAAAAATTCCGTCATAGGCGGCAGTGATCTGCCGGAAGAAATGTTATACACATAACTTCTGCTGTGGCCCAGATCATAGCTCATTTGATATTCTGATACGCCCTTTTCTAACCGTAACTGTGTGATGCGGTTACGCACAAAACTTGGATCAACCATACGCCACTACCTCCAAGAAAAGTCTATCGGAAAATTGTGGTCGATTGCTCCAAAAATATACGTTTATATCTCTTTAATAATCCACTAAAATATGTTATAATCGTAATAAATATGTTTTTGACCCTAAATTGCAGAACTGAAAAGCAAAATACTCCATGATACTTGTGTTTAGCTTTATAATGTTTTATAATTTAGGGTAAAGTGAAAAATAAAAATGGATAATATTTTTCCGTAAGCCAGTTCTTAACGGCAAGAGTTTTGCTGAGAAAGAAAATGAAGGAGGAAGGAATAATGGATCAGGTGTTCCCTTTAGCAAAAAAGAATAGCGAGAAGTTCGATAGTTCTCGTTGGGGCCTAACTTTGGTGGCTTTGGCAGTGATAGGGGTATTGACTTGGCTTGGAAATGGTGGTCAGGGTTCTCGGTGGTGGAGTTTCTTTGGGTGTTTTTTATCATGGATTGCTATTGTTTTTAAAGTTGTCATGGCAGATGAAGAATGGTACCTCCTGTTGGATACACATAAAGAGCGGGTACTCAAATGGATTTCTACTTTGCTGGGATTTGTAGGCTACACCCTTGGGTTTGTCTATAACTTGGCTTATACTGCCTTATATAATCGGAGTCACTATGACTTTGGGGAAGAAGCAGAAAATGCCTTTATTTCTCTGGGATTACTTTTTCAGCGCAGCCCTCTTGAGGCTATCATCTTTGTGGGAGCATCACTTATTTTTGCAATCTGTTTTTTGAAAGTTTTACGAGCGATTGCTAAGGGCTACAAGGATCGCAGGTATCAAATCAAACAAGCGCTCTTGACGGTGGGGCCTGATGGCAAAAAGTACCGGGTACCGCTGGACTTAGATACAGCTTTTGAGATATTGGATAAGGTGGAAGAGGACAACAGTATCCCGCTTCGGCTTGTCCAAGAGAGGGTTGGCGATCTGATGTACGAGGATTTCAAAGCCGATAAGTGGAAAATAAACCGGCCTGCAGGGATGGATGTGGCAAAATTTGCCGGGAATTATGCGTCCCTGTGGATTCAGAAGGTCGAAGCGATATACTCGAAAATCATTCTATTCTGGTTGAATTACCAGCAGTATGACAGGGCTAAGCGGGATGCAGATCGGCTGATGGAGATCGCCGAGAAACACAGTGAGGAACGCGATGGGATGACTACATTGTATTTGGCACTGAAGTTTCACAGGCTGGTGTATGCAGGGCTTCCCGATAGTGAAAAAAATCCTGATGTGGAAGCTAAGTACGAGAAACTCTGGCAGGAGGAAAAAGCAAATTATGATGCCTGGGTAAAAGCTGCTCCTGCTCGTCGGGCTGCGGCGGAAAAGGCAATGCAGGAGATGCAATTGGAGGCGGAGTACCAGGAGGCGAAGCGTCAGATTCGAGCCGAGAAAGAAGCCAAGCTTCGGCACCAGTATGAGGCAAAAACGAAAGAGGTGGATGACTGGTTCAATGCTATCGCGTCCGCTCAGGACGGCACTGTATATAGTGATTGGCATGACTCTCGCATCCCCGTGGATGGCGTAGATGCTGACACCTACCGCCGCCGAGAGTTCCTGCGGGATGAAAAGAAAGACCAATATCGAAAAGAATATGAGGAAGCTCTCCGCGAGTTGGATGATGATGAATAATTGAGAGTGGATACAAACAAAATACCGTTGTATGATAAGAGCGCAAGCAATCTGTTGATTGCTTGCGCTCTTATTTGACTGGCTTAACGAGCAAATAATTAACATTTCATTGGAGGGCAGAAAGTACACAACAAGGATAAACACTTTGGGACACTTTGTCCCAAAGTTAATACTTAAATACACAAACCGGGAACATCGAATGATGTTCCCGGTTTACACTAGGTTCTTACGGTTTGAGCAGATAATCTCTGACAAAATCTACACTTTCGTTGAGACTTGATGTGAAAAAGAATTTGTCGGCGGCTAAAGATTTTTCTTTGAGCAAGGTCAGCGCTTTTAACCGATCTTCCTTGCTCATGTCTGATTTTTCCGCTAGAACAGAGATTTCGTTTATGTCATAAACAATTTCTTTATGTTCTTTTATCAGATATTGAAAATTTTCTACCAACTGGGCAACTACCGGGTATTCTTCTTTTAGCGTGTTCAAAGAATCTTCTGAAATGGCGACAATATCTTGCGGTGGGAGCAACAGACCCGGTATATAGCAAAGTTTTTCCTCTGGAATAGGCCGATCAAATAAAACAAAGGTCTGCATGACAGGCTCTCTCTCATCGGTAGCGGCGGAGGTGATGGCGATCCCTTTCCGGTAGAACACTCTGGGGGTGAGATATTTCTTGTAATTGGTGTATAGGAAAAAGAAATTCCCAATATCATCCGTTAAGGTAATTGCAATGTTGTTATTGAATGTTGATAGTATCGGAACTCCGTGGAGTTCCTTTTTTAATGTTCGGATGCCCTCTTTATCAACAACATCGCTTTCGATTGTTAAAGTAGCGGTGAAACTTCCTGCCTGAGAAGTTTCTATCTTGAGCCGCATCTTATGCAGAGCAGAATTGCCTTTTTTGTTCGAGGATAGATACCCATAATAGGTTCCGAGGTATGCCGTATCATCCAGCACCTTGAATTTAATGGAATCCATCATGGCATCAGCCGCAGGCATAGGCTTTTCTTTATTGTCCGGCGGAGACAGAATATAGGCCGTGTCCAGTTTCCAGTAGCGGCAAAGCGCCAAAACACAAAAGAAATCCAGAGTGTAGCCCTGCATACTTAATGTCTTTCTCAAAGTGTCATAATTCAATTCAAATTGCTGCCCATCGTTTAGTATTTTGAGCAGGCTATGGTAATTTCCTCCCCGCATGACAAAATTGTCATACTCAACATTGAGCCGCTTTTTTACTTCCTCAATCTGCCGTTTCTTTTCGATTGCTAACTCGCCCATAAAATCCATCCCCTTTCTTTGAATAATTGTGTTTCCAAGTAAATTATACTGCTAATTTAGAATTTGCGCAATACAAAATATAAAATAGAACTTGAATTTTAGAAACCTGAAGGCTCCGCGTTTTAATGCTAAACCGCCCCTTGCTTTGTAGAATTTTAGACAAGAGGAAGCAAGGAGGTGTTAAAGGATATGCAAACCATAAACCTGCGAAATTTTTACCCATTCTATACGCATGACTTCTTCATTGAAGTTTCTGACGAAGTAGCTGAAGAACTTCGCTCCAATATCCGATACGAATGGAATTATCAACGGAAACTCACACGCCATAAGGCGCAATATTCTTTGGACTGTGATGATGGCATTGAATTTTCGGCTTGCCTGCATGAACCTACACCCGAGGAATTGTTGGAGAGGAAGGAGCGTTTTCTTCGCCTTTGGAACGCGCTGAACTCTTTGCCGGAGATCCAGGGGCGCCGGATTGACGCCCATATCATTCTCGGTAAGAGCATAAAAGAAATTGCCCAGGTGGAGGGTGTGCATGAGGAATCTGTTCGACAGTCTATCAAACGAGGGCTTGAACGAATGAAAAAGACCTATTGATTTTTTGTTTTCCCACTTGGAATTGATGCAAAAATGTCTTGGTTATCAGAGAAGGTAATAATCTTCTCAACATAGTGGCCAACTCCGACTAAGCGCGGAGGCCACACATTTTAAGCGGGAGCGTCGCGCCGAGTATTGTTGTCTTATGACAGGTCAAGAAAATGAACTTGGCGCTCCCGCACTTAAAAATTTTTGACCGGCTTTGAGACAAAGTGTCCCGAAGTGCAGTCATTTTATCAATCTAAGCAAGGAGGTTTTACCGTGAGATTAACTGCACAGGAACTTGAACAAATGAAAAGCGTTGACATCGGCACCGTAGCTGCTGGGTCATTGCCCGATGTGAGCGGTATGACCTTTGATAATGCGCTTTCCCGTGAGGAGCGCATCACCCGGTTTATGCAGGCGGTGAAAAATCCCTATTGTTTCTGCATTGGCGGTGTTGGTGTGAAAATTGAATTTGCGGAAAGCGGGCCATCCCTCCAGGACGCATTGACGGCCTTTCTGCTCCGTCAAAAAAGCGGGCTGTAACCTCGGTTACGGCCCGCCCCGCTTCGAGACAAAGTGTCCCGAGGCAGAGCCATCCTTGTTGTCCCTATGGGACAGAGTTATAATATAAGTGTAATGTGATAGGGAAGGAGGAACAATGTCAAGAACAAAAAACAGAGGGTTTCAACAGAGTTTCTCTCCCTCTTATACGATCCGGCGCTGGCGACTGGGCGAATATATCCGGCTTTCCAAAGAGGATTTGAAAAAAGGGAAAGATGATAGCAACAGCGTGAAAAACCAGCGCGACCTGCTCAATGATTTTTACCAAAAGCACCTGGAGGAATTTGAAAGCGTTTCTGAATATGTGGACGATGGACACACAGGAACGGATGCCAACCGCGAAGATTTTCAGCGGCTCCTGGCCGATGTAATGAGCGGCAAAATCAACTGTGTTGTGGTAAAAGACCTTTCCCGCTTTGCCCGGAATTACAGCGATGCGGGAAGCCTGATTGATAACCTGTTTGTGCAGATGGGTGTCCGATTTATCAGTCTCGCGGAAAATGTGGACAGCTATCTTAACCCGGACAGCGTTTCCAGTATTATCGTTCCAATCACAAATGTTATGAACGATCAGTACTGCTATCAGACTTCAAAGAAAATCCGCCAGGTATTTGACTACAAGCGGCGCAACGGCCAGTATATCGGTGCATTTGCTCCCTACGGCTATATGAAGCATCCAAAGGACAAGCACCAGTTGATTATTGATCCCGAGGCGGCTGAAACGGTCAAGCTCATTTTCTCTCTGTTCCTTAAAGGAACATCGAAACGGGCGATTGCTCTGTATCTCAATGAACACGGAGTGCCTAGCCCATCCGCATACAAACTGGAAAAGGGCCTGCCTGTTTCTACAAGAGGATATGACAATCCCATGTGGGGAGCCCGTATGATCCATGCCATTCTTGTAAATCCAACTTATACCGGGGATTTGGCACAGGGCCGGAGCCGAGTGAAAAGTTACAAGGTACATCAGATTGAAACAGTACCCCGGGAAGAATGGGTGGAGATCTCTGGAACGCACGAGGCCATTATCGGCTATGAGACTTTCGACAAGGTACAGGCTCTCTTACAGCGTGATACACGCACTTCCCCCAAAGGCCGGGAAGTCCACCTGTTTAGCGGTTTCCTGAAATGTGCCGACTGCGGGCGGGCAATTACAAGAAGTGTAGGTAATCACAACAATGTGTATTATGCCTGCTCCACCTACAAAAACCGTTCCCGGACGGCCTGCACAATGCACTCTATCAAGCATAACCGTCTGGAGGCCGCCGTACTGTTTGCAGTGCAACAGCAAGTACATCTGGCTGTCTCCTACTCGGAAATGATTGCCCGTATCAACACAGCTCCGGTCAAAAAAAGTCAATCCATCCGTTTGGAAGAATTGATTGCCACGAAAGAGCGAGAGCTGACGAAAATCAACCGCTACAAGCAATCTCTTTATCAGGACTGGAAAGATGGGGAAATTACCCAGCAGGATTACCGGGATATGAAAGCCGACTATGAACGGCAGGCCATCGCTCTTACAGATGTACTGGCCCGATTGACCGCTGAACAAGCAGAACTGGCTAATGGCGTAAAGAATGAGCATCCCGCGCTTATGGCATTTACGAAACATCAAAATATCGACCAACTTTCCCGAGAACTTCTCGTTGAGCTGGTCGATCATATCAAGGTTTATGAAAACGGAAATATCAGCGTAAAATTCAAATTTGCTGACGATCTCCGCAAGATTGCCGAGTACATTGAAATTAACACTTCTGAAATTCCCGCCGTAGCGGGCTAAGTCCCGCTACACACCCCTTTGACAGTGTGTTTTCCTAATAGGATTTAATCATAGGATCTTGAAGCACAAAAGCAATATTGTTATAGAGCGTTTGCGAGGAAATATCTCTTAAATCAACACCGCCCAAACAAATGGAACCGCTTTGTGGATCGTCGAATCGCGCGATGAGAGTAGCAAGGGTAGACTTGCCAGATCCGGAGGGACCAATCAAAGCCGTAATGGTATTTGGCTTCAGAGTAAGGGTGACATCATTTAATGCTCGGGTGTCTCCGTATGAATATGTAACATTCTGAACCTGTACCGTAAGACCATTGGGCTGTTTTGGAGAGTTTGTCTCAGGGATGACAGGAGTGTCCATGATGTTGCAAAGACGGACTGCGGCGGCTCCTGCCATCTGATAAGACCATGTTGTATTTGCAACAGAGCTGATTGCTACCGGTAATACAATTGCAATCAGCGTACAAGCCAGAACCTGAGGAAGACTTGCAAAACCGGCTACAAAGAGCAATGCCCCTCCACCGAGATTTATAAGCAAAAGCAATGGAACTGAAATAAGTTCTCCCGCCACAGAGCAAAGCCCAATCAACGGTGCACACCACTCCCAATAGGCCTGGGAAAAATCTTTTGTAGCTTCTTGATAGTTCTGATGGGCCTCTCCTGTCTTTCCAAAAGCCTTTACCACTTTAATGCCTGCTACCAGTTCAATCATACTGGAAGAAACCTTAGCCAGATGCCGGTTCATTTCCGCAGTCTTGGGGCCCATATCTTTCATGGATAGTCCTTGTAGAAAGAAATACAGCGGGATGGTTGCAACACCAACCAGGGCCAGCCGCCAGTTTACCACAAACATAAAAACAAGCAGCACCAGCGGCGACAAAACGCCATTGAGCACATCAACCGGCGCATGGGCCACTACTGTATGAACCGTCTTCGTATCGTCCTGCACTGCATTTCGAATTTTGCCGGAATCCGTTTGGCTAAACCATGCCAGCGGGACACGACTTAAACGACTTACAATTTGTTGACGTATGACAAAACGCAACTTCATATCTGCAAAGTGTGTGATAATTAATGACAATGCATGGAAAAACAATCTTGAAAGGAATGCCATGATCAGCAGTTCAACAACTTCATGTACTTGCTCCGCACGGAGCTGTTCTCCTGCCATTTGAACCGACAAAAAAATATCGCCTAACCACACTAAGGCTAAATAAGGGACAAAAGCCAATAGCGCCGAAAAAATTGTCAATACCTGAGCTATTGTCACCCATACTTTTATTGGCTTGGACAGACGTTTCATCGCAGTTTGCCCAGCCTGATTATTTTGGTGGTCTTGTTCCTTTACTACAGACATAGGATTACCTCCTCGCTTTTCAAATGCAACTTGTACAGTTAACTTAGGCTAATCATATAACACATATAGATTAGCAATTCTTTTTATCTGTTCCAACCCAAAATATACCTTCTTTAGCCCAAAAATTCTAAAACCATTTACAAATCGGTCAATTTCACTTTCTTCTATCTCTCAACCTACGACTTGTGGTACAAATCATAGTAGAAATTGTGAAAAGTATGGAATACTCCACTTTGGGTTCCATGGTCTGCGTCAAAAAGCTGTCAGGATTCTTCGCAGCGTTTTCCGCGTTTCTTTTGTCCTTTTTCTTCAACACTCTTGTGACAAGGCCGGGGCAGCGACTAAGCAGCCCGCCTGCCAGCAGGCGCAGAAGGAGGGGCGTCCAATCAAAATGAGTGGTCGCCAGCAGTCCCCAGCCGTTGGCGGAGAGGCCGTATTTCTTGCCCACCACACCGACAGCCACAAAGAACATGCAGCCGGTCAGATTCTTGGTGCCGCTGCTGCTGTCCCCTCCGATAAAGGAAAAGTGCTCCAGCATTTCCCGCTCAAAGTAGGTCCAGATTTCTGAATTGCCTGGACTGGTTCATGTGCTTCCGCAAAGAGTCGAAGTAATGCTAAGTTAATTCCCCAATAACAGAAAACCGGTCGAGATCTCATGCACGAGATCTCGACCGGTTCTTTTTTGTTGTATTTAGGTCATTTTGCAATGGTTCACAAAAATTATTCAGAGAACAATGATTATCAGGCCTTCCGTTATATTGTAATTGCTTTGACTGGAATTACAGAAAATGCGCAAAAATCTTACAACAGGTTAGCTACTCAAGTCGTTCAGTAAATGCTTCCAGACAATAGCCGACTTCCCGCACGGAGCGAATGTAGAACGGGGCATCTGGATTAGCCCGATACAGCTTCTCGCGCAGGTTGCAGATATGAAAACCTATCGTATTGTTTTCGTTTCCTGTAGTGAAATCGCCCCAGACCTGTTCGTAAATCTGTGCGTAGGTCAGCACACGGCCTTTGTTGGTGGCCAGCAGCAGGAGAATCCGATATTCTTTTGCGGTAAGCTGAATCTCCTGGCGATCCCGAAAGACCTTTCGTCTGCTTGGAAAGATCTCAAGACCAGGGAACGACACCATCGGTTCCTCATCAATCTCGAATTTTTCTATCTCAGGGTGGTTTTTGAGGATAGACAGGATCTGCTCCAAAACTTCCGTATCTCTTTCGTGCAGCTCCAGAATCATGACTCGTCCGATGATATCACCGCTTTCCCACTCAGTTTACGAGTTGCTTTCAGTCGCTCAAAGGTTTCCTTGCTGACTACATGCTCAATCCGGCAGGCATCCCGTTCGGCAGTAACAGGATCGACACCAGCTGCCACAAGTATCTCTGTAAAAAAGAGATGCTTTTCGTAGGTATCCTCGGCAACCTCACGGCCGAGATCAGTCAGGTGCAGGAAGTGATCTCCATCCATGAGTAGGAAGCCGCCCTTTTTTAGTGTAGCCACCGCATGGCACACGCTGGGCTTGGACACATCCATGTGCCGAGCCACATCCGCAGACCTCACCATGCCCTTTTTCTTTTGGAGAACAAGGATGGCCTCCAGATAATCTTCACCCGATTTGTGCAAAGGCATAGTCAGTCCCCCTTCTGTTATATAGGCGGCTATTTCCTGGACACTTCATCGCTGCTTGTCATTTGGCAGCCAATCCGCCGTCCAAGCCCCACTCTCTCGCAGGAATTCTCCGTCATGGGTGATAACCACCACACATAGTCCCTGCTCCGCCAACTCCCGGAGGCGTCGGCTCACCTCCAGCATGTGGCCATAGTCAAGTCCGCTGGTAGGCTCATCAAAGATCAGCAGCTCCTTTCCGCTGAGACAGCCATCTGCAACGGCCAGCCTCTGCTTCTGCCCGCCGGATAGAGCCATGGGGTGAGTATCCGCATACTGAGCCAGATCCATTCGGCCCAAGGTTGTCAAAGCCTCCTGCTCTGTGGCCGTATTTCCCAGCCGGATCTCTGCCAGCACGCTGTCTCCAAAAAGCTGGAGGTTCACATCCTGCATGATCAGGAACGCCTTCCGCCTTCTTTCCGTTCGGCTCAAAGGCTTTCCATCCCAAAAAATTGTACCGCTTTGTTCCTTCATCAAACCGCACAGACACCGGGCCAGGGTGGTCTTGCCTGCCCCGTTTTGGCCGGTAATGGCGGTAATTTGTCCCCTGGACGCATGGAAAGATACGCCCTCCCATACAGCCGCACCGTTATAGGTCGCCCGCAACTCCCGAACCATCAAGCCGTCTGCTCCAGCCGCTGGGCTTGGCTCAGGCGAGGACACCGGTACCTCCGCAATGCTCCGCAGTCCCATGGAGCGGCGTTCCTCCTCGGGCAGAGCGAGGAAATCTTTCCCGTTATATTCCCGTTCCAGCTGCCCGCTCCGCAGATAGAACACCCGATCAGCAAGATCCGCAGCGTACCAAAGGCGGTGCTCTGCCATCAACACGGTCTTTCCGCCCTTTTTCAACTGTTTCAGGATCTCCCGGAGCTGGCGGATACCCTCCCCATCCAGATTGGAGGAAGGCTCGTCCAGTACAAACAGCTCCGGCCCCATGGCCCAGGCGCTGGCGCAGGCAATGCGCTGTTTTTCTCCACCGGACAGAGCAAAAATGCTCCGCTCCAGCAGCGGTCCCACTCCGCAGACTTGGACAGCGGATTCCAGCGCCTGTGCCATTTCATCATGGGACGCTCCACGACTCTCCAGCCCAAAAAGCACCTCGCTGGTGGTGTCCAGATTGAAGAACTGGGACTTGGGGTTCTGAAACACCGAACCCACCGTCCGCGCCAGTTCCCACAGCGGGGTCTGTGCCACATCCTGGCCGCCGACCATAACAGTTCCCGCCAGTGTCCCACCTCCAGTATGCTGGAGCAGGCCATTGACAAGCTTGATGATTGTGGTCTTGCCGCAGCCGCTCTCTCCGGTGAGCAGGATAAGTTCCCCCGGTTTCACAGAAAAGGTGCAGTCCCGAAGGCTTGGCGTCTCCTTGCCCTCATAAGCATAGGTCACATGGTCAAAGATAATCATGGCAGCACCCCCTTGCAGCAGATTCCGCCCACGCAGAGAGCCAAAAACAGTAGTGTGACCACCACATCCTGGATGTGAAATCCGATGGGCCGCCAGGAGGACATCTTTCCTGGGAATTCGATGCCCCGAGCGGTGGCGGACTCGCTGAGTTCTTCTGCTGTCTGGGCTGCCCCCATAAGCATTGGTACATAAATGCACTCCAGTTTCTCCTCAAAGCCACGGATATTTCGAAGATTCATTGCATCCCAGATATGACGCAAATCCTGCCGAAGTGCAGGCAGAAAGCGCAAAGTCACCGCAAGGGTAATAGAAAAACTCCGGGGAGCACCCATCCTCTCCAAAGCAGCCATGAACTGGCTGACGCTGGTGGTGGCAATCAGATAGGCACCGCCGGCAATGCAGGGGAACACCAGAATGAAGTAGGTTACCGTTGCAAAGACCGTAGCCAAAGAGCCGGGCAGCAGCGGTAACAGCCAGTACTGTATCGCCAGGATAGCCAGATATGTCGCCAGCAGCCCTGCCAGCATGGTTCCTTTCCGTTCTACCAGAAAGAGAATCAAATAGGCTACCATGACACTGAGCTGGAAAACCGCAGGGCTCCAGGTGAATACCACCACATTGGCCAACAGCCAGATCAGGATCTTGGTTCGAGGATCAAGAAAAGAAGGGCGAATATTCTTCCTCATTGGGCCAGCCCGGCCTTGACAAAATGCTTACGCATGAGCTTCATACCCAGCAAGGAGCCCAGAACAGAACCTACCAGAATGCTCAGTACAATGACCCCGAACACCGGCCAGGTCAGCAGGCCCTCCATGGTGGCCATATAGCCAGCGTCCATCATCTGGGCGGCATACTCCAAATAGCTTTCTTTGGTAAACCAGAGGGGCAGAAAGTCCCCGATAAAGCCCAGATTGAAGCAGAAGAAGCCCAGCATCAGCCAGCCTTTCTTCCGGAACTGTCCAGCTCGCAGGCACAGCTCACACAGAATTCCTCCCACCAGTCCCGTGATGGGGAACATCCAGGTGGCGGCCACCAGCACCAAGCCGGTAATCAGGCTGGTGAGCAGGAAGGGGCCGTTTTTCCGCACCTTGGCCACCATCAGCATGAACACCGGCCCGATCAGAATGGCATCAATAAAGTGGGTAGCAAACCATACATAGGGGCTGACGCCGCCCACCAGCATAAAAAGAAAGCGGATGGCAATGCACACCGCCCCCAGTGCGCCGGCGGTGATGGCGTCTTTGGCAGTCAGTTTGCGTTTTCCCTGTTCCAATGATTGAGACATATTTCATTTCCTCCTGTCGGTAATCGTTAGGTATCGCTAACCACAAGACAGGATAGCATAACTGCTTGTCTGCTACCAACTCCATACAGGTGTTTTGGCTCCAAACAGCACTTAGTTTCTGAGCAATCATTGACGGCTCGTTGCCGGTCCGGTACAATCAAAGCCAGATCAAGTAACGGAGGCGCTGCTCATGTCCAATATGACGCAACTTTTTGATGCCAGCCGTTTCCCGGGCCATGTGAAGGTTCAATCCGCCGGCAAGGCTGCGGTGATGACCCTCTGCGGCCCGGAAACCGGAAGCCTGCGATTGTTCTCCCTATGGGATGGCGCAATTCTTTCCTTCAACCGGATCTATACCCAGGTCTGGCCTCTGGCGCAGAACGAGGCAGCCAACATCCTGCTGCTGAACTTCTGCCAGAAGGGGCGCTGTGAGGTGGTGCTGGAGGATGGACAGTTTGCCTTTCTCTCTCAAGGACACATGGCCGTAGGAACCCAGCAGGCTCAGGAGGAGTATCGCTACCCCAGCGGTCTCTATGAGGGTATCGAGTTGTTTTTGGATCTGGATTTGTTGGCCCATCGTCCCTATCCACTGTTTCAGGAGGGGGAAGTAAGCCCGGAGGGGATCATGGAGCACCTGCATACCTCCCGCCGACTGTATTTGGGACCCACGCCTGCCTGTGTGCAGACATTGCTGGATGACCTGTGGCAGCTTCGAGATTCGGAGGAAGTGGGACTGCTGAAACTTCTCTCCGCCCTGCTGCTTTGGAAGGTAGAACGCCAGCCTCTTGAAACCAGTCCCGCAGTCCGCTATTTTACCAGCTCCCAAGTGGCCATCGCCAGGGAGACACGGAACATTCTGTGCGCAGACCTGAGCCAGAACCATACAGCGCGGGAACTGGCGGAGCGGTTCCAGGTTGCCGAAACCAGTCTTAAGAATTACTTCCGCGGTGTGTTTGGAGAAAACCTCTCCACATTTTTACGGGAGGTGAGGATGCGCCGGGCAGCAGAATTGCTGCAGAGCAGCGAATTACGAGTGGCGGAGATCGCAGCACAGGTAGGCTACGAAAATCAGAGCAAATTTGCCGCAGTTTTTGTCCGGCACTTCGGTTGCCCGCCGCTGGAGTATCGCCGCAGGGCACACCTTTCGATTGCTGATGACAATTAGAGTCCATGTACAAGGCGTGGCTCTTTTTGCAAAGGACGCTACCACTGCTGGCTCTCTGTGAAAACAGACGGGCAGGTTCATCTGACGAATCCGCTGATGGACTTTCTTCGCGTTTCTCGGGACTACGGCTCTTATCCATCCGCAGCAGCGACATTGCCTTCACCATGGGCGCCAGAGGGCCGCTTCTGGAAAAGGCGGATCGCTATAATGGCGTGATTCCGGAATTCTGAATTATGACAAAAAGCGGTCATTGACAAGGATATTCTGTCAGCGGCCGCTTCTCTGTCTGCAGCCATGAACATTCTGGCAAGGGAATCAACTGGGCAGCAATTTGCAGTCCGTTTGATTTCTTTATTGGGATAGGAAGAGAAGGAATCGTTGTCAGTGCCGGGGAAGCATCTCCGCTTAATTGGACAGTCTTTGCTCAGCTGCCCACATAGCGGCATATTTTCCGCCTCTGGCCAGCAGCTCCTCATGGGTGCCGGACTCCGCAATGTTCCCGTCTGCTACCACCAGGATCTGATCCGCATTTCGGACGATAGACAGGGTATGTGCAATCATGATTACTGTCTTCCGCTCTGACAAAAGCCCCAGGATCGCCCGCTTGACCGCCAGCTCGTTTTCAATGTCCAGAGAGGCAGTGGCCTCATCCAGCAGCAGGATGGGGCTGTTTTTCAAAATAGCCCGGGCGATAGACAGACGCTGACGCTCCCCGCCGGAGAGAAAGTTTCCGTTTTCCCCAATAGGGGTGTCATAGCCATGCTCCAGCTTCTGTATAAAGCCGTCACATCCAGCCGCACGGCAGGCGGCCTCCACCTCACGGTCTGTGGCCGAGGGGCGGGCATGGCGGATATTCTCCCGAACTGTATCGTCAAAGAGGAACACCTGCTGATCCACCATGGAGATCTGCTCCAGCACCCGTTCTGCCGCCACGGTCTCAATGGACTGCCCTCCGATGGAAATCTCGCCGCTCTGCGGTTCGTAGTATTTGGCGATCAGATTGAGAATGGTGGATTTGCCGGAACCGGAGTCTCCTACAATTGCGGTGAGCTTTCCTGCCGGCGCCGTAAAGGACAGCTTCTTCAGCACCGGCTCTCCCGGCACATAGGAGAAGGAGACCGAGCGGAAGGTGATGTTCTGCTCAGCAGGATGGAAGGGCGCCATGGAACCTCTCTCCTCCGGTTCCGCCATCACCTGGAGGATATTGTTCTTAGAGACCATCAGGTGCTTCCATTCAAAGAGATCGATGGAAATGGCAGTGGTAAGCTTGGTCAGCAGAATGGGCAGCATGGAGACCATGAGATAATCCACATTGCTCAGCGTACCGGTTGCCCAGGGACCGGCTGCCAGTGCCATGATGGCCGGTACACTGCACCAGCTGAGAATGTTATACCCGAAGCCAATAGGGATGCCCTTTGCCTCGTACAGATAACACACCCGGCTGAACCTCCGCATCGCCTCGGTAGTGGCCTGATTCTGGACACCACCCATATGATAGGCACGGAAGGTCTGGATGCCGTCGATGTACTCCACGATGCTGCTGACCGTCTCGGCGCTGACCTCATGCTTGGCCACGCCGTATTTGGCCACAACGCGGAAGGAGAGCCACAGATTTGGGATCAATCCCGCTACGACCAAGAAAAGAATCAGCCCCGCCGGCAGATACACTTTGCATACAAAGCCTACCAGCATGGCGGCCAGCACCGCGTTTTTGGTGATGTTGCCGCTGGAGTGGGTCAGGATCTTCTCGTAGCTGCCCACATCGCTGGTCATGGTATTCACATATTCTCCCACCTGGCCCTGGGTGAAGCGGGAAAGAGGGATCTGTTTGAGTTTGTCACCCAGCCGAAGCCGCAGCCCTTTGGAAACAGCAGCTCCGCCCAGTTGAACCTGCGTGTAACCGGCGGCGTAAATGACCAGTCGAATCAGGAAGATGCCCGCAAGAAATGCAGTCAGCAGCCCGAGCCGCTGCGAACTCAGGTTATCCTCAGACAGCCCGGACAGAACCATATAAATGGACAAGTAGCTGCACCCGGACAGCAGCCCTTCCACTACCGTGAGGATCACACCGGAATAGAAGGCCCGATTTTTACGGAACACATTTGCCTCACGCATGCTGCACACCCCCTTCCACAGAATAGGCAATGGCACGGGCAGCCCGATAATCCGCCCAAGCCCTGCGATAGTATTCATTTTTCTCCAGCACCTCTTCATGGGTACCACAGCAGGTAATGGTGTTGTTCTCCACCACTGCCACCTTGTCGCACAACTTGATGGCGCCCAGCCGGTGGGCCACGATCACGACTGTCTTGCCCCGGCACAGGTTTTCAATGGCCCGGTCGATCTCCACCTGGTTTTCCGGATCAGCCGCTGAGGTGGCTTCATCCAGGATCAGAATGGGAGCGTTTTTCAAAATTGCTCGGGCAATGGCAATGCGCTGCCGCTCTCCACCGGAAAAACGGGAGCCGAAAGTACCCACCTTGGTTTCATAACCCTGGGGCAGCGATTGGATGAACTCATCGATTTGCGCCAGCCTGGCAGCCTCGCGCACCTGCTCCAGTGTTGCTCCCGAATTCATGCGGATGTTTTCCAGCACGCTGCCCCGGGTCAGAAAGGTCTTTTGGAACACCAGGGAGATATGGTCCAGCAGGTCTTCGTAGTCCAACTCCCGCACATCTCTGCCGCCGATGCGGACCGTTCCCTGGGTCGCATCGTAAGAGCGGGCCATCAGCTGGATCACGGTGCTTTTGCCTGCACCGGACACCCCCACCAGCGCAACCTTTTCCCCCTGCGCCACAGTGAGGGAGCAATCCCTGAGCACATCGGTCTTTCCATTGTAGGAAAAGGAGACATGATCCAGGGTAATGCCGCAGGTCTCCGGAAAGGCCGCGCCACCGGAAAAGGTGGGCAGTTCCAGGATCTCCTCCACCTTTTTCACACCGGAGAGCGCCTGGGCAAAGGTGGTGGCCAGTTTTTGCAGGGGCAGGATCTCGGTGAGATACATCCCGCCCACATAGGCAAAGAGCAGAAATACGCTGCCGGTAACGCTTCCCCGGAGGAAAAGCAGGCCGCCTACTGGAACCATCAGCACCATTCCGCACTCCACCAGCAGCAGAAAGGCGGCATAGGGCGGAGCCGTCTTGTGTGTGACCAGGTTCCAGATCCGGTTCTCCTCCTCAATGGCATGGGAAAACTTCTGGAAGGAGCGGCTGCCCATGTTATACGCTTTGATCAGCCGCATACCGGAGATGTACTCAATCATCACGGAATTAAAGCCTACCAGGGAGCGGTTGACATCGGACAAGACCCCCTTCATTCTTTGGAAGATGACCGCCATCACAATGCCGGCCAGGGGCAGCGGGATCAGAGAGACCAGGGCCAGAGGGGCATTGACGGAGAGCAGATACAGGAAAATCACAACCGGTCCTGTGAGATAGGCCACAAATTCCGGCAGGTTGTGGGCCAGAAACAGTTCCAACTTCTCGATGTCCTCATTGAGAACGGTCTTGACCGCGCCTGTGCTCCGCTCGTCCAAGGCTCCAAGAGACACTTTGGCAAGATGCTCCGTTACCATGCACCGCACTCGAAACAGCGCCCCATAGGCTCCCTTGTGAGACAGCACACCCGAAGTACCCAGTAGCACCAGCCTCCCCACGGTGCCCGCCGTGACCAGCAAAGCGCAGTCGGCGATAACTGCTTTGGTACAGGCGCCGGAGAGCACCGCATCCATCAGCCGGTAAATGCCGATATACGATGTGATGACCAGAATACCGCTGCCAAAGGCACACAAAACGGACAGGATCAGCCATTTCCGTTCCGGCCCGGCCCACTGCAGCAGCCGCATCACCGGTGATGGCCGTTTTTCTTTCATCGTCTGTTCCTCCTTCCCCCGGCTTGACGAGAGCGCCAGGAAGTGATATTTTAGTTAGCAGATACTAACCAACATCCATCCTACCGGCAAAACAGCGGTATCGCAAGGCTTTGGGCGCGGTTCCGGCTGATTGGGGTGGAGATGTGGCTGATCGAGGTGGTGACAGATTATGGCGGCAAATAAAGACTTAGAGCAACAATATGGCCAGGCGATGGAGGAACACGGGTTTCTTCCAGATCCGGAGAACCGGCGTTACGGCTCCATGGGGCTGTGCTGGCGGCACACCTCCCAGCAGGGCGGCGGTTTTTTCTGGACCTACGGGCAGCAGAATCTCTATACCATCAAGATCCATGATTTCTTTTTCCATGAGGATCAGCTGCTGGAGTTCCATTGGCCGGAGAGTCTCAGTGTCACCTGGTATGAATCCATTTCCGGGGAGGAGTTCTCCCCCTGCCGCCGTCTTGTTCCAGGCTGTGTCAAAAGTTTTATCGGAGGTCGGGAACCATACCGGGCGCTCATCCACAGGCAGATCCCCATCGTTTCCATTGGCGTGGAGATCACCCCGGCTTACTACCGGGATTATCTGCGCCGCCAGTTTCCCCAGGAGTATCAAAGCCTGCTGGAGTCTTTTCAAACGCTGGATCAGACAGAACACTTCCCGGAAATGGTGCAGCTCTTGAAACAGGTGCGCGACTACCGGGGGGAGGGGCTTCCCGCCCGTTTGTTTTATGATGGGAAGGTGGCGGAGGCGGTGGCGCTGGTGGCAGAGCGGCACCTGAAGCGCAAGAACCGCCGTTCTGTCAGTGCGGAGGATATGGTACGGCTGGCCGATGTGGCAGCCTTCATCACGGCCCACTGTGCGGATGAACTGCCGCTGGAACGTCTCAGCCGTATTGGCTGCATGAGTATTTCCAAGCTGAAGGATGCCTTCCATGTCCGGTATGGCTGCACGATTACCCAGTACATTCAGGGGCAGCGCACGGAGCAGGCTGGGCGGCTGCTGCGGGAAACCGACCTGCCGGTGAGCCAGGTGGCGGCTATTGTTGGGTATCAGAATCCCAGCCGTTTCGCGGAGATCTTCCGGCGAAACACCGGACGCTCCCCGGCGGAATACCGCAGAGCATGCTGCAACTACTTCACGGAAAAAACCGACATGGAAAGGAAAGATCCTTAATAGAAACCAAGAGGCCGCATGGGGAACATTCCGCCATGCGGCTTTTGCAATCGTCAGCAATCGGCAGCACAGAATCGGCTTTTCCTGTGTTCTGTCCGTCCCGGCCTGCTTTCTGAAATGGAGAACAATTCTCTCAATGTAGGGAGAGCGTCCATGGTAACAGGCACATCGTCGGGCATTTCTCCTTCATCAAAGTGGAGGATGCGGGAACAGGTACGACTGACAAATTCAAAATCATGTGTGACAATAAAGATGACTTTTCCCATATCAGACAGGCGCCGGATCAGACCTGCGACCTGTGTCATGCTGTCAAAATCCAGCCCGCTGGTCGGTTCGTCAAACACCAGCAGGTCTTTCCCACAAATCATGCTGACCGCTACCGCCACCCGCTGCTTTTGACCTCCGGACAGGGTATTGGGGTGGCGGTCTCTGAATGGGGCCAGGGCCAACTCTTCCAGTGTTGCGTCAACGAGCGTCTGTTTCGGATTGCGGATACCGAATGTACATTCTGACTCCACACTATCCGCAAAAAGCTCGTAGTTCACATCCTGCATGACCATATAGGAATGCCGCAGGCGATCTTTGTGATCCATGGACAGACCGTTCCAAAAGAATTGACCATCACAGGCCTTGTGAAGCCCGCACAAAGCACGGGAAAAGGTCGTTTTTCCGGCCCCATTGTGGCCAACGACGCCAATTACCTCTCCCTTTGCTGCTGTAAGGTTGATGTCGTGCAAAATGGTCCTCTTCTTATAGTGAAGGGCTACATTGTTAAGTTCCAAGATAGGATCTGAAACAGGCGCAAGGGAATGATTCCGTGGTGGGAGAACACGATGCAAATCAATCGCTCGAAGGCCCATTTGTTCCCGGGTATCCTCCGACAGCTGCCGAAATGCTTCCGGCGTAAAGACCTGTGTGATTTTCCCATGTTCCAAATACACAATCCGGTCCACCAGATCCATCAAATAGTACAACCTATGTTCTGCAATCAATATGGTTTTTCCCTGCGATTTGATCAGCTTGAGATGTTCTCCCAATTCTTGAATGGAACGCATATCTAAATTGGAGGACGGTTCATCCAAAAGATATATTTGAGGATTCATCGCATAGACCGAGGCAAATGCTATCTTTTGCTTTTCTCCACCGGATAACTCGAAGATGTTGCGATTACGGAGGTTTTCAATGTGCAGTTCTGCCGATGCCCGATCCACGCGTTCTCTCAGCTGGTGAGCTGGGAGTGCTTGATTTTCAATACCAAAAGCGATCTCGCTGTCTGTATCCACATTGAAAAACTGTGTCCTTGGGTTTTGAAACACCGATCCAACCTTTGCGGCAATCTGGTGCATGGGAAGATCACGGACTTCCTGACCATCCACCAGTACGCTGCCCGCCAGCTCTCCTGCGTAAAATTGTGGGATCAAGCCGTTTACAAGCCTCGTGATGGTGGTCTTTCCGCAGCCGCTCCGGCCACAGAACAGAACACATTCTCCGTCCTCTATGGTCAGGTTGATGTCTTGCAGCCCGTCTCCTGTTTGTCCTTGATAAGTAAATGATACATGCTTTAACTCGATCATCCCAGCATCCCCTTTCCATAAAGCCCGACAGCCAGTGCGCCTGCAAAGCAAAAGACTGCCGCAATATCCATCAACCCGATATGGATCTGCACCAGACAAGTTCGAGGCTTTGGGTTTTCAATGCCGCGGGTGATAGAAGCGATGGACAGTTCATCCGCCGCTTTGGATGCCGCCATCATCAACGGAACATAGATACACTCCACCGTTATTCCGGGATGCGTCAGGAACCCCTTAAGCGAAGGCGAGACGTCCCGCATCCGCATTGCGTCCTTGATAAACCGCCAATCCTCCTGAATAGTAGGGATATAACGCAGCATGACCGCCAAGGGGATTACCAGCTTTTGGGGTGCATGGATGCGATTCATCGCCGAGAGAAATTCGCTGACCTTTGTAGTGGAGATGACAATGCCGGACAGCATCCCGCAGGGGTAGACCTTATGGAACAACCCTAAAAAAGCGATAAACATGGTGCGCCAAGTTCCGGTCATGGTATCCATAATCCAGAAGGTGAGCAGAACGATCAGCGCATAGAACAGTACTCCCTTCCAGGCATACCTCCACTTTCCAAAACAAATGCCGAGCAGTCCAATCAGCACCACAAGACCCAGTTCGTAGAATAAGGATGGAGCCATCATGGCAGAAAGGATACACAACAGGAGCAATAATATCTTCGTTCTGGGGTCCAGCCACAGTCCACGCCTGGATAACGCTCCGCCAATCATGCGGTGATCCCAGCCTTTTCAAACTGCTTTTTCAGCAGCTTTCCACCAATCCAACCACTGAACGCAGCAATCGCCAGCGTTCCGATAATGATGACAGCCAACAGCCAGGAGGGAGCAGACGCGCTCATTGTGTCAATATAGGACTGTTCCGTGCCGTTTTCCAGCATCGTGCTGGCCCAGCCTTGCGGATCAATAAAAAACACCACATAGGTGTAAACGCCGCCCAGCGACATCAGCATATAGGACAGCAGATTGACCGCCTTATTGCGGTAATCTCCCGCGCCAGCTACCAGATCGGCGATAATTCCCATTCCGATATAGCCTAAAGAAAAAGCCCAGTGCATTCCGGTAACGAACCAGATGATCCCCATAATGATACCAAGAATGGTGACGCTCCACCGCTTCTGCACCTTGGCGATCATCAGAAGATATACAGGGCCGCACAGCAATGCTGCACCCATCGGCATATAGAATGTCAAAACCGGGTTTGGTGCAAAGAAAATACCGCCGATCATGGTAAACACCAAGAAAATTGCGCTGAAAATGCCGGTTGTCACAAGATCCTTGATAGTGAGACTCTTTTTTGCGGGATTGATTTGATTGCTCATGTTGATCCTCCTATTTTGCAATGCGTTGACTTTATGAGATAGGTATGCTATCCTTTGGTTAGATGTGGCTAACCGTTATATATAATTACACCATGTTTAATCTGCTTTCAATCATTTGGAGTAAGGTTCGTCCTATCATTTCAAAAATTCGTCTAATCATTGCAAAACAAGGGAGGCGTATCTATTGTAATGACCAGTATCATCGAGCAATACTATGCGCCATTACTGAAAAAGCACGGTTTTGTACCGGAACCAGATAATGATCAGTATGGTCCTCTGGGGCTTTGCTGGAAGCTATCTCCGGAAGTTGGCGAAGGTTCCTATTGGACCTACGGGCAAAGGGATCTGTTCGACATCAAGATACACAACTTCTCTTTCAATAAGGATTTTATGCTGGAATTTGATCTCCCGGAATGTCTCAGTATTACCCGTTACGATTCCATCTCCGGTGAAGAGTTGTCTCCGTATCGCCGGTTGTCAGCCGGATGTATCAAGACCTATGTGGGCGGATACAAGCCATATCAAGTAATCGTCCACAAAAATATACCGGTTCGATCCATAGGCATCGAGATCACCCCCGCATATTATGAAGACTATCTGAAAAAACAGTATCCGGAAGAATATCGGAATCCCATCGAGGCTTTTCGGGAAATCGACCAAACAACAGATTTCCCGGAAATGTACCGGCTTCTATCAGAACTACAGAGCTACCGTGGAACCGGAATTGCAGCTAAACTCTATTATGAGAGCAAGGTAGCCGAGGCGCTCTCTCTGGTGGTTGAATATCAAAAAAAGCGTTCAGTTTCAGATCACAAACTGGTTTCTCAGGATTTGGAACGGATTCAAACCGTAGCGGCCTATCTGAGTGATCATTACGCTGGTGAAGTGCCCATAGAACGCCTGGCACAAATTGCCTGCATGGGTACGACAAAGCTCAAAAGCAGCTTCAAGAAGGTCTATGGCTGCACGATCACAGAGTATATACAGCAGCGCCGCATGAGTCAGGCAGAATATCTGCTGGCTCATACCGATCTGCAAATTGGTCAGATTGCTCAAACGATAGGATATTCTACATCCAGCCGGTTTGCGGAACTGTTTCGAAGAAGCACCGGCCTGCTCCCGCTGGAGTACAGGAAAATGGCAAAGCGAAAGTGATACAAAGCCAAAATCCAAAGAATCATCCCAAAACAGTATGTGGGGAGGCAGATCTGCCTCCCCACATACTTATTTTATATCCGCCAGCCCTCAGCCCGCTGTCGGATCTCGATAAAGTTCCGGTAAGTTCCCTCTTGGCTCATCAGCTCCTGATGGGTGCCATGCTGAGCAATGCGGCCATCCTCCACCACTAAAATCCGGTCTGCGTTTTGGATCGTAGCCAGACGGTGGGCGATGGTGATGATAGTCTTTCCCCGCACCAGAGCAGAGAGCGCCTCCTGGATCTCATGCTCATTCTCCGGGTCCACGCTGGCGGTGGCCTCATCGAGAATGATGATGGGGGCGTCCTTCAGCAGACACCGGGCAATGGAAATGCGCTGCTTTTCTCCGCCGGAGAGGTTGGAGCCGCCTTCTCCCACCATGGTGTCGTACCCTTGGGGCAGCGCCATGATGAAGTCATGGCAGCGGGCCGCTTTGGCCGCGGCGATCACTTCCTCCTCAGCGGCGTCCGGGCGGCCGAAGCGGATGTTATTGCGGATGGTGTCGTGGAACAGATACACATTCTGAAATACCATGGCAATGTTGCGCAGGAGGCTGTCGCAGGTCATCTCCCGGATGTCATGGCCGCCCACGATGATGCGTCCCTGATCCACATCATAAAACCGGGCCAGCAGCGCGCAGAGGGTGCTCTTCCCGCTGCCGGACGGCCCTACAATGGCGGTGGCACTGTTCTGCGGCAACCGGAAGGAAACATCGTGGATCACCTCCCGTGTTCCGTAACCGAAGGAGACATGGTCGAAGCAGATGTCGTAATGCTCCAAAGAGATGTCTTTCCCATCCTGATCCGGCAGTTCCGTTCCCTCCAGTTCTTCCAGACGGTCCAGCACCGAGTCCGTGACAGAAAGGATGTGGGCGGCGTCGTTGATGGACTCCACACTGCCGAAGATCGTGAAGGAAAACATGGCAGCCATCAGGAGCACCGGCAGCTCCAAGGTTCCGTTCATAGTCTGCCAGCCGGCGGTGAGCACCAGGCCAACAGCTGCGGCCTTCAGGGAAATGAGGTGCAGACAGTTCCAGGGCACAAAGCCAAACTCGTTTTTGATCCGGATGTCCTTATTGGCCCGGCACACCTCAAAAAACCGCTGGGAGGACACCCCCTCCTGTCCGAAGGATTTGACCACGGACAGGCCGTGAATGTATTCAATGGCCGCCCCGGACAATGCCTCTTGGGCCCGATGTCCCACCGGAGCGGTGCGGGCACTCTGCCGCCCGATGCCGCGGAGGGCAAAGGCGGACAGCAGCACGCCCACTACTGCCACCAGCGCCGCCTCCGGGCAGAAGAAAGCCATGCACAAAACGATGACCAGAACCTGCAGATAGCCGTTGATGACCGCATCTACCATCTTCATGCTCTGCAGCTCCAGGGTGCTCAGCTCCGTGGTCAGAGCAGCCAGAATGTCGCCCAGGTTATTCTTGGAGAAATACCCCAGGGAAACCCGTTTGAGCAGGTCACCCAGTTCCAGTCGCTGCTGCGCCGCTCGCTCTGTTCCGATACTCTCCTGGAGCCGGTTTTTCCAGTAAGCACACACGAAGCGCAGAACGATCAGCAGGATGATCCCGCCCAGGCACAGCCAGGGGAGCCTGGCGTCCAGCGCCGTCCCCTCCTGGGCACTCTCGATGACCAGCCCAAGGGCCCAGGCCGCCAGCATCACCGGCCCGGCGGCGGCCCAGGTGGCAAGAAACGAACAGAGGCTTCCGAGATACAGCCGTCTGTGGTACCCCTTTGTCCAACGCAGAATCCGATTCATACTCTGAAACATCGTCAAGCCTCCTTTCCAACTGCCCAATTCTGGGCACCCACATGGGCCTGCCATAGCTTTTGATATAGCGGGCATCGGCTGAGCAGCTCCGGCTGTGTGCCTTTGTCCACAATACGGCCTTTCTCCAGCACCACGATCTGGTCGGCGTTCTGAATCGTGCTCAGCCGGTGGGCAATAACCAGCAGCGTTTTCCCCTGGGAGAGCGCCATCAGGGAACGCTGGATCTTGTCCTCATTCTCCGGATCGGTAAAGGCGGTGGCCTCGTCCAGAATGACAATGGGGGCGTCCTTCAGAATCGCGCGGGCGATGGCGATCCGCTGCCGCTCCCCACCGGAGAGCTGCTTGCCCGCTTCACCCGCTGGGGTATCCCATCCATGCTCCAGCCGTTCTAAAAATTCCTCACACTGAGCGGCCCGGGCAGCCGCCCAAACTTCCTCCTCCGTGGCGTCCGGCTTCCCCAATCGAATGTTTTCTTTCAGAGAGCAGTCAAAGAGGAAATTGTCCTGTGTCACGAAACTGACCTGATCCGCCAGCTGCTTCAGTGTGAGATTCCGAATATCCACACCGCCTATGGCAATGCGGCCATCCGTCACATCCCAGAACCGGGCGATAAGCCGGGCTGCCGTAGATTTGCCGCCGCCGGAGGGACCCACCAGAGCGGTGAAGGTACCGGCGGGAAGTTCCAGATCAATGTGACGCAGCACAGTGTCCTCTTCTTTCCCGCTATACGAGAAGGACACATCCCGCAAAGTGATACCGCTGCCGGAGAGGCGGGCGGGCTCGGACGCCTCGGGCAGCTCCTCCAGATCCAGCAGATGCCGAGTGTCCCGGACGGCAAATTCCATGCTCTTCATGGAATTGAGAAAGGCTGCAGCCTGCACCAGCGGGGACACGATACCCAGCACCAGCATCAAGCACAGAGCCAGCCGGGCCGGGTCCAGGACGCCGGTCTGATACAGGGCGATCCCAACTGGCAGGGTGGCCAGCAGCGTGGTAGGCAGGATAGACAGGCACAGGTTCATGGACTTCCAGGTGCAGCGGAACCAATCCAGCGTGAAGTCACGAAAACTGGTCACTGCCCGGACGAATTTCTCATAGGAGGCACCGCTCTGGTTGAAGGCCTTTACCACCTCGATGCCCTCCACATACTCGACAATAATGCTGTTGACCTGAGCATTGGCCGACATATAGGCGGCATATTTTTCGTTGTAAGTCCGCAGGCCCGCCGCCATGGGGATCAGCGCGGCCGGAATCGTGGCAAGGGAGGCAAGGCCCATCCGCCAATCCATGGCAAAGAGGGCGATCACCACCACGATGGGCAGCAGCACATTGGAACTCAATTCCGGTATCATGTGGGCCAGCGGCGGCTCAATGTCCTCGATCCGATCCACGATGGTGCTTTTGAGGGAACCGACGGGCTTCGACAGCACACTCCCCAAGGGGGCGTGCATCAGCTTATGGGCCACTTGACGGCGCAGGCCCTCCAAAATGGTGTAGGCAGACACATGAGCCAGCATAGTAGAAAAGGCGTAAAAAGCCACCTTGACCGTATATCCCGCCAGACACACTCCAGCCCATCGGAGAAGCTCCGTTCCGGAGGCCGACTGATGGATAAACAGGCGAAGGATCTCATAGACCCCCAGATACGGCACAAAGCCCCCCACCACGCTGATAATTGCGCATATAACAGACAAGACCAGCTTTCCCCGGCAGGGACCGGCAAAGGAGAGCAGGATGGCCAGCCAGCTGCGTTGTTTCACAAAACCACTCCTTTCAAAAAATAGGGCATGGTGAGACATCTCTCACCATGCCCTATTGTATCGGTTCTTACCCGTGCTTGCCGCTCCGCCCGGCCGGCATCACTCCGTTTCGTCAGGAAAAGAGAGAACGGGGTTCCCGCCTCCCCGTCGATATTCCAACGGAGTTTGTCCCTTCACCGCCCGGAAAGCCGCGGCAAATTTGCTTGCGCTATCATAGCCCACCGCTCCGGCGATCTCTGTAACGCTGGCCTCCGGTTCTTTTCGAAGCAGCAGAGCCGCCCGATCCATCCGCAGTGCCCGCATATAGGTGTTCACCGGACTGCCATATACACTTTTGAAGCAGGCCTTCATGGTGGTCAAAGGTATCTGGTACTGTCTGGACAGAGCCTCCAATGTGATATGCTGCTCCAGATGCTCCACCAGATAGGAGCGGATGGCCTTTACCGTTTCTACCTGGGAACGGTAAAAATACGGTTTTTCCGTTCCGCTTCCCAATTCCAGGGCGTCGAGATACAGCAGCAGCTCCAGAATCTTTACCCGGAAGTAGGGCATTTTGATCCGCTCCGGTACGGCACAAAGCTCCTGGAAAATGTGATCCACCGAGGGTGCGCCATGAATGACCTGCGGCCGGGCATCCGGGCAGAATTTCCGCTGAATGGCGGCCAGATCCAAAGGATAGTCTCCCGCCAGACGAGCCAGTTCCACGGGTGCCATGGACAGGTCAAAGCACATGGAGATGCCATGATAGTGGGACAACGGGAGAGAAAAGTATCCTTTGTGCTTCAGGCGGCGATCCACTTTCAGGTCACCTGCCTCCACATAGGAGAACGCGTCGTTGCCCACAGCGTATTCCATCCGGCCCTCCCGGCAATAGTCGATGCAGAGGAGATCCTGCCGGGTCTCAAAAGAGGAGTCGCAATAGGCCATGTGGAAATCGTTATACAGGATGGTAGCGCCGGGGAACACCTCGTAGACGGTCATGGTTCCCTCGCCGCTCTCATTTCGCAGCTGATAAACGCTGCACCCACCGCTCTTGGCCAAGAGGCGCAGATCCGGCTGGCTGTCCTGTAACAATGCCACTGCGGCTCAGCTCCTTTCTCAAAGTTCCAGGACTCGATCACAGGCGCACTGGAGAAATTCGCGGTCATGTGTCACCACCAGAACCACCCGCCCCCCGTCCGCCAGTTCCCGTGCGCAACAGGCCACTTCCTGCATTCTTGCATAGTCCAGACCACTGGTGGGCTCGTCGAATACCAGCAGCGGCTTTTGGGACAGCATGGCGGTAGCCACCGCCAAACGCTGCTTCTGCCCGCCGGAGAGGGCCATAGGGTGCTTTTCCCGGAACGCAAGCAAATGGAGTCGGTCCAATACCTCCTGAATGCGCTGGTCGGAGAGCCCTTCCGCAGCCAGCCGACACTCTCCCCACACACTGTCGGAAAAGAGCTGATGGTTCACATCCTGCATGACGCAGTAGGCGATCCGCTGCCGCTGCTTCGGACCAAGGACGCGGCCGTTGAGGCGGATCGTTCCGGCACTCTCCGGCATCAGGCCGCACAGGCAGCGGGAAAGAGTACTCTTTCCAACGCCGTTGTCGCCTGTGATGGCAAGCACCTCCCCCGGGCGGGCGGAGAAGGAAAGGTTTTGAAATACCGGCGGCTCCCGCTTGTACCGGCAGTACAGGCCCTCCACAGACAATCCATTCTGTTCCCCCGCAGCGCGGGCGGCCGGTAGAGTCACCTGAGTAGGCGTGAGCGTGCGAAGACCCAGAGCGATCCGTTCTGTCTCAGCCAGCCGCCGGAATTCTGCTCCGCTCCAGATCCGCTCCACGATCCCGTCCCGCAGATAGACAGCCCGATCTATGAGATCCGCCAGAAAGTACAACCGATGCTCCGCAATGAGAATGGTGTGCCCCTGACGTTTCAGGTATGCGATTTGATCATGGAGTCTTTCGATGGTTTCCCGATCCAAATTGGCCGTAGGCTCATCCAGAATGTAGAGCTTCGGCCCCATGGCATAGACCGAGGCAAAGGCCAGCAGCTGCTTTTCTCCGCCCGACATGGCAAAGATGTTCCGCCCCCTCAACCGCTTCAGATGCAGGCGGTCGGTGGTATCATCCAGCCGACGGAGGATCTCGCCCCGGGCCACACCCTGGTTTTCCAGGCCAAAAGCCAGCTCGCTGTCGGAATCCAGATTGAAAAACTGACTTTTGGGGTTCTGGAAAACAGACCCCACCTGCCGGGCCAGCTGGTAAAGAGGCTGTTCCCGCACCGGCGCGCCGTGGAGCAGGACCTGTCCGGTCAGCGTGCAGGCCTCCGTAAATGCCGGGATCAAGCCGTTGACCAGCTTGGTGATGGTGGTTTTTCCGCAGCCGGAAGCGCCGCAGAGCAGGACACACTCGCCCGGTTTGATGGTCAGATCCACATGGGTGAGGGTGCCCGCATCTTTTGTATAGGAAAAGGATACATCCTGCAGCTTTACCATGGAAACACCCCCAATTTGACCGCCAGGAGGGCAGCGGTCAACCCCACGCCCACAAGGAACGCGGCGCCGTCCACCGGCGAGGCCCGCAGCTCCACCAGACTGGTCTTAGGCGCCGGGTCCTCGATCCCTCGTGTCACTGCCGCCGCGGACAGCTCCTCCGCGGTGCCGGTGGCGGAGACCATCAGGGGAACCATGATCCCCTCCAGTTTTGCCAATCCCCGGATGCCCCGCAACCGCATCGCATCCCGGATATAGCCTGTCTCTTCCCGAATGGCGGGAAAGTACCGCAGCGTCACCGAGACGGCTACGATCAGCCTCTGAGGAAAATGGATCTTCCGCATTCCAGCCACCAAATAAGGCATAGGCGTCCGGCGAAGCATCAGAAAGCCGATCATCAGGCAGGGCATCATCCGGCGGGCATAGTTGGCAAAAATAGAGAAGCTGGTAGCAGCCCATCCCGGCGCGGCCGGCAGAATCCAGTATTGCAGGCACAGGATTCCCCCGAAAATCAAGAGGCTTTTCCCCGCCATAGCAAAGCAGTGATGGAGCAGCATCAGGAGCAGGAGAAAACCGATCCATGTCATTTCCATCCAAAAGGGCTGCTCACTAAAGGCTGCCAGATTGGCGAAGACCAGCAGAGCAAGCCCCACCCTGGGGTCGAACACCAAACAGCGCTGCGCCTCCTCCATGTTACAGAATCCCCGCCTTCTCAAAGTGCTTGCGGAACATTCCCCTGGCCAGCAGGATACCCAGAATAGCTCCCACGATAGGCGCCCCCACCAGAACCACGATCATGCCCGGAGAAGTCAATGCCGCCAAGGTGGAGACATAGGCTTCCGGCATTCCCTGCTGGCTGATCTGCGCCAGAAAGCTGTCCCGCATGATCCAGACAGGCAGCGGGGAGCCGATCATCCCCAGCGAGAAAAATACGTAGGCCAAAGCGTTGCCACGGAAAGACCGGTAATGGCTACAGATCCGGCAAAGCTCCGCCAGGATGCAGCTCACCGCAAAAGCAATGAGAATCACCACCGTAAATTGGCCAGTAACAAAGTAGATCAAGGCCGTAATAAAGCCCATCAGGACCACTGCGCCGGTCTTTGGCACCTTAGTACACATCATCAGGAATGGGATCCCCGCAAATACAGCGATCAGGCCGGGCATCAAGATCCAAAGCAGGGGATGCAGACCGCTGAGAAGCATAAAAGCAAAGTTGATGACAAAGTAGATGGCGGAGAAAATTCCCACCGTAATGATGTCCTTTCCCGTCATCCCTTTTTTCTGCGTGTTCATGATGTACCGCTCTCCTTCAACATAGTTAGATTATGCTAACCGTTATTTCTGAGAAAAGGCGCTCAGCGCGCCCCTCCTTACTGAGTATAGCGACACATCGCCGTTCTTTCCGCTCCGATTGGACAGCTTTATCCCGTTTAGTCAATAGATTTATTGCCGTGACAGAGATGCACCATCTTCACCATACAGAATCTGTCCGAAACTGCCATGCTGACCTTGGTGGACAGCTTCAATCCGGTTCGGGGGATATGGCGGTAATAAGGCTCCTCAGCCAGCACCCTGACCCCACTGCCGATTTTTCCGGCCAGCACCGATGCGGAATCCACATAGAAAAACATCTGCGCATCTCCGTGGCCCACTTGCTTCATGTACTTTTTCCGCATCATGGCCATACCGCTTTTACTCACGGAGTCAAAGACGATTTCGATCTCTCCAAACCCCGTGAGCATCCGCAGGAGTCCCACAACCTTGCTTTCCTCAAAATAGTGAAACAGGCCGCCGGCGGTGACCAGAATAGGAGCATCCGGCACATCGGCGCGGATCTGCTTGATCCAGTCCTCGGCAAAGGCGTCTCCGGCGAGATAGGTCTCTCGCTCCGGCTCCGGCAGCAGCTCTCGCCGGTACTCCACCACATGGGGCAGATCCACGGCATACCAGTGCGACCTTCCATTGTCGCAGCGGTAATAGACCGTCTCCAGGCCACAGCCCAGCTGGACGATCACACCGTCCGGCCTGCGCTCCAGAAAGGCCCGGATGTACCGATCCATATTGGCGGACCGGGCGGCGGAGGCCAGCAGAGTATACTGGCTCTGTCCGTCCTGCTCCGGCAGGCTGGAAGGCAGTTTCTTTTTCAGTTCCAGCGCCTTTGGATCGTACAGGATCTGCGGGCAGTACTCGCTGGCATAGATCCTGCCCAGCATGGGGACAAACAGCGTGTCCTCTACAACACCCAACTTGGACATGGTCAACCCTCCTATTTGGACGAATTACTTTCTGCCCACAAGCAGCCGGGAAGAGCCCAGCATCATCATGGCAGCCCGGCGGTGGGAGCCGAAGGCTTCTTCTGCGGTATCAATGAGCCGGACATCCTGATAGCCCATCTCCCGCAGTTTTTGGGCAAAGACATCCATATCGCCGTACAGCTTGGGCTTCATATCATCGTTCAGAGCAAAGACGCCTCCTTTTTTCAGCACCCGCAGGCTCTCCAGCAGCAGCTTGTGCATATCGGCTCCCATGATATTGTGGTAGACATAGTTGCTGATGACCGCGTCAAAACTCTCATCGGGGAAATCCAGATGATTGGCGTCGCCATGCCGGAACACACACCGGGAGGCCACACCCTCGCTGGCGGCGTTTTTCTCACAGAGAGCCTTGCTATAATTGTAAACAGCTCCCCAGTAGTCCATGCCAGTGACCTTTGACTCCGGCCAGGTCAGGGCCGCACGGATCGACAGGGCTCCGGAGCCGCAGCCGACTTCCAAGAGACTGCCCTGGCCGTCATAGTCCAGATGAGAGAGAACGACCCGGTGAACCTGTTCCATGATCCCGCCGCCGCCAAAGGCATACTGGCGCCTGATCCATGTGATCCAGACCAGCAGGGCTGCCAGCGCCGCTGCAACAACAGAGAACAGAACGCCAAGAACCGTGATATGGAACACCGAAAAGGAGAGTGCGGCTAAAACCACGGCCAGCGCCGTGATGCCGCCGATAATATAGAACACGGGATTGGACATCCAGCTCCCGTAGTCTTCGCCGTGGCTGCCGAGACGGATTTCTGCTTGTTGATTACGCTTTTGCTGCATTCGATTTTCCTCCCTGTCATTTAATATTTGTGTACAATTCGTTTACGGGTGTTTCTCCTTCGCCTTCCGGCAGACAAAGGACGCCATGCTTTGAACGGTGCGGACCTTTGCCGGCCCGAATGTTTCCTCCAGACGATGCCGCAGGCTCTCCGCCGTCTCAAAGGGCGGGGTGAAATAGCCCTTTGGCACATACAGCCTGCGGATTATCCAGTCGGTGCGGCGGTTTTGCCCCGTCACATAGAAGCAGCCGCAGAAGATCCCGCCGGGCCGCAGTACACGAAAGATCTCCCGCCAGGCGGCCTCCTTGTCCGGAAACGCATGAAAGCCGTTGAGCGAGAGCACGATGTCGAAGCTGCTGTTCCCAAAGGGCAGCGCCCCCACATCCCCCTGCTGAAAGCGCACATGGGCAAGTCCCTCGCCCCGGAATTTTGCCCGCTCCAGCATCTCCGGCGAGTAATCCAGGCAGGTGATCTCCGCCTCCGGCATTTCCCGATAGAGGGGCATGGTCAGGATACCGGTACCCACGGGGACTTCCAGCAGTCTTCCGGAAAACCCCTCCGGTATTCCGGAAAGGGCGACGCAAAGGTAGTCCTGGGTTTCCGCCCGGCCCATTCCCCATACCAGACGGCACACCGCCCGGCCTGACAGGGTGGAACAGGTGATCATGCCATCATAAAATGTCCGTTTGCCTCCCAATCCCCGGTAGGCGTTTTGAATCCGCTCTTCTTGTCCCATTTTTTCACCTTCACTCACTCAAGCACCCAGCGCCACATCCAGCGTCATCATGAGGGTAAAACCGACTGCAAACAGAATAGTCCCTATATTGGAGTGCTTTCCCACTGACATCTCCGGGATCAATTCTTCCACTACCACATAGACCATCGCTCCGGCGGCAAAGCTCAGGGCGTAAGGCAGTACCGGAACCAAAATCCCCGCCAGAAGGATGGTCAGAATCGCACCTATGGGCTCCACTGCGCCGGACAGCGTCCCATACAGGAAGGAGCGGGATTTGGAGACCCCCTCCGCTTTCAGGGGCATGGAAATGATCGCGCCCTCCGGGAAGTTCTGAATGGCAATTCCCAGAGAAAGAGCCAGCGCCCCCGCCAGCGTGATACCGCTGTCTCCGTAGAGCCACCCGGCATAGACCACCCCGACCGCCATTCCTTCCGGAATATTGTGCAGCGCCACAGCCAAGGTCAGCATGGTTGTTTTTCCAAGACTGCTTTTGATGCCCTCGGCCTCCGCGCTGCCGCGGTGCAGATGCGGAATCAGCCGATCCAGTCCCAGCAGGAAGAGGATGCCGAGCCAAAAACCTGCAACGGCGGGGACAAAGGACCACCGCCCCATGTCCGCCGCCTGCTCCATTGCGGGCAGCAGCAGGCTCCAGATGGAAGCCGCCACCATGACCCCCGCCGCAAAGCCGGTGAGCGCACGCTGTACCATCTCACCCAAATTGTTTCGCATAAAAAAGACGCAGGCCGCACCCAGCGTCGTCCCCGCAAAGGGAATCAGCAGCCCTTGCCATAGCTCAATCGGCATATTCTCCTCCAATCTTACCGCAGTGGTTTTCTGTAAAGTCTATCCGGATGCTCCGGAGGCACATAGGTCCGTCGGCCAGCAATGCCAGGGCTGACGGAAATGATAGAACGCAGGATGAGGAACGCCTGTACGGAACCCATTTTGATTTCGCGCTTCTCCATAGTCCAACTTTTTAAGGGTAGGTACTCTATCTTGATTATAGTTAGCCATCGCTAACCAGTCAAGTTATTTTCTCTATTTATAAATCATTTTCCCTCTAAGTCGCTTTTCCAGATTTATGAGTACATGGAACCAATCGCTTTTTATACCCCTTCCGATCCAGCTGCAGATTGACAATACGCTGCAAGTTCGATATACTTTACATATACCCCTAATGGTATGGAGGCGACTATTGTGAGACAGTGCATGGATGCGGATAATCTGCACCGCAGACTCAAGAAAATCATTGGTCAGGTTCAGGCGATTGACCGAATGATAGATGAAGATGTCCCCTGTGAGGATGTTCTTGCTCAAATCAATGCTGCCAAATCTGCGCTTCACGGATGCGGAAAGGTGGTTTTGGAGGGGCATATTCGCCACTGTGTCCGGGATGGCATTGAGCACGGGGATGCGGATAAAACAATCGAAAGTTTTACAAAAGCTGTAGAACGATTTTCCAACATGGGTTAATACCAAATGAGGCAGCCGAAAGGCTGCTTTATTTCTTGACAAAATATACCCCCATGGGTATAATATACATATACCCCCTACCGTATGAAAGAGAGGAACAATCATGAAAGTGCTTGTCAAAAGGCTCGAATCGTTATTGGAATTGGGCGGCATCAAAAAGGATATTATCTTTTTAATTATCTCCGGAGCTGCAGTGCTGCTTAGCCTGCTGGATGTCCGTCCATTTCCTTTTGATATGGCATGGATTGCGATTATCCTGTGTGGTATTCCGATTATTTTAGAGGCGATTATTGGTCTGGTCACCTCCTTCGATATAAAGGCGGATGTGCTGGTATCATTGGCTCTGATTGCCTCTGTTGCGATTGGTGAAGATTTTGCCGCAGGTGAAGTGGCGTTTATCATGCAGCTTGGCAGCCTACTGGAGGAACTGACTGTAGCCAAAGCCCGCGCCGGGATTGAAAAGTTGGTGCATCTGACACCCCAAACGGCTCGGGTGCTGCGCGATGGAAAGGAAAACATTGTTCCTGCTGAACAGGTGCAGGTTGGAGATCTGCTCCGCGTTCTGCCGGGAGAAAGCGTGCCGGTGGATGGCAGAATCGTATCTGGGCAAACCTCGATCAATCAGGCTGTGATGACTGGTGAATCACTGCCCGTAGACAAGACAGTGGGGGACGAAGTGTCCAGCGGCACAGTGAATCAGTTCGGCGCTTTTGAGATGGAAGCCACAAAGGTGGGTGAGGACAGTTCGATTCAGCGTATGATCCGTCTGGTGCAGAGTGCAGATGCAGGAAAAGCCAAAATTGTAGGGCTTGCCGATCGTTGGGCAACCTGGATCGTTGTGATCGCCTTGAGTGCCGCAGCCATCACTTGGCTTATCACAGGGGAGATCATCCGTGCCGTAACCATTCTGGTGGTATTTTGCCCCTGCGCTCTGGTGTTGGCTACCCCTACCGCAATCATGGCCGCCATCGGAAACGCCACAAAACACGGCTTTTTGGTGCGCGAGGGGGATGCGCTGGAGCGGCTCGCAAATGTAAAAGTAATAGCCTTTGACAAAACAGGCACGCTTACATACGGGAAGCCAAAAGTCATGGATGTTGTAAGCGTATCCGATCAATATACAAAAGAACAGATTTATCGTTTGGCCGCTTCTGTTGAACTGCTGTCAGAACACCCTCTGGGCAAAGCCGTAGTAAACTGCTATAAAAGCGAATACGGTGCGGAACTGGAACCAGTGCATCATTTCCAGATGATTCCCGGCAGAGGAGTTTGCGCACAAACAGAGGCAGCAGAACTCCTGGCAGGTAATCTGGAACTTTTGAATGAACATGGCGTCTTTATGGAATCGGTTCCCACAGTGGATGAAACGATCTGCAAGGGCGGGACTATTATCTATCTTTCGGCAGACGGTATGCTTGCCGGCTATCTCACTCTCTCCGATACGCTGCGGAAAGAAAGCGCAGATATGATCCATACGCTTTTTGAACTAAATGTACAGCCGGTATTGTTGACCGGAGATCATGAGAGTGCCGCAAACGCCATTGCAGGTCAGCTGGACATTCATGAAGTACACGCCAATTGCTTACCAGAGGACAAGCTGAATTCCATTGGCGCATATCAGGAAACAGGGAAACCCGTGTGCATGATCGGGGACGGCATCAATGATGCTCCAGCCTTGAAAAAAGCAGATGTGGGCATCGCTATGGGCGGCGTTGGCAGCGACATTGCTGTAGACGCAGCAGATATCGCGCTGGTAGATGACGAAGTAAAGGAACTGCCGCATTTGATTGAGCTTTCCAAGCGAATGATGACAACGATCAAGTGCAATCTGACATTTTCTATGGCTCTTAATTTTTTGGCCATCATTCTCGCCATCAGCGGGACTTTGAACCCTGTAGTCGGAGCATTAGTACATAATACGGGCTCAGTACTTGTTATAGCAAACTCTGCAATTTTATTGAATTGGGAAAAAAGATAATGCTATTTCACATTCGATAAAAACATATGAATCCAAAAGAGGGAGTGCCGCCACCGGAATGTATCCGGTGACAGCACTCCTCATTTATAACGGTTTGGGCGTTCCTCCTCTTAGAGCTTCCACTGGCCGGACTCTTTACGGCCGGATACGAACGCTTGATACAAGCCCTCCCGGGCCATGAGCTGGCTGTGGGTGCCCCGCTGAACGATCTGTCCATCGTCCAGCACCAGGATCTGATCCGCATTGCGGACCGTCTTCAGCCGGTGCGCGATCATCAGAATGGTCTTGTTCCGAGTCAGGGCTTCAATGGCCTTTTGCAGCCGGTCCTCATTCTCCGGGTCTACATTGGCGGTGGCTTCATCCAGAATCACGATGGGAGCATCCTTCAGGATAGCCCGTGCGATGGAGATGCGCTGCTTCTCGCCGCCGGAAAGGCTGGAACCACCCTCGCCGATGACGGTGTCGTAGCCTTGGGGCAGGGTGAGAATGAAGTCGTGGCAACAGGCTTTCTTCGCCGCAGCCACCACTTCCTCGTGGGTGGCATTGGGGCATCCAAACTTGATGTTGTTTTCCACCGTGTCGGCAAAGAGATAGACCTTCTGAAATACCATGGAGATCTGATCCATCAGGTCCTCCAGAGTATAGTCCTTCACATTCTGACCGCCCACAAGGACGGTGCCGCTCTCCACATCCCAGAACCGGGCGATGAGATTACACAGTGTGGTTTTCCCGGAACCGCTGGGGCCCACGATGGCGGTGGTGGTTCTGTCCGGGATGGCGAAGGATACATCCCGCAGGATAGGCCGCTGGTCATAAGAGAACGAAACATGGTCGAAGGTAATGCTGTGCTCCCTGGGCGTGCCGGCCCGACCGGTCTCTGCCAGCTGGGGCATGGCGTCCGTCTCATCGGCATGGGCCATGCAGCTGCTGACGATACGCAGCAGGGACATGCCGCTGCCCGCCGAGGAGATCTGAGCAAAGACCAGGAAGGACATGATGACCACCATCAGAGCGTTGGCCAGAATCATCGTTCCGGAGAGATAGAACCATACCGCCGCAAGCATCATGGCCACGCTTCCCAGCTGGAGCGCGATCCCCTGCGCCATAATATAAGGGGTGAACATCTTTTCGATGTTCAGGTTGCTGCGGCAGTTGTATTCCAGTGCTTCCTGCAAGGTGCGGTCACCCCGTCCGGTGAGGTTGAAGGACTTCACCACGCTCATGCCCTGCACATACTCCAGTACCGCCTCCACCAGCTTGGCCTCGGATTTCTGACGGTGCGGGGCGAGCGAGGCGGATCTTTGCTCCATGGCAGAGGTGATAAACAGATAAACCGCGGTGGCCACCACCACAATAAGACCGATCCGCCAGTCAAAAATCAGGATCATCACCGTAAAGACCAGAGCGTTGAGCAGCCCACCCAACATGGTCACCAGTACCATAGGAGCCACAGACTCCACATTGTCCAGCACGGTGGTGCAGACCCCGGTGAGCTCTCCCAGGCTGTTGTCGTTGAAGTAGCCCATAGGGACGGATTTCATCCGCTGCCCGATGACCACGCGCTTATTGGCCGCCATGAAGTACCCGGCGTGGGTCTGCTCAAGCTGGGAGAAATATCTGGTCACGGCGCTGCCCAGAATACTGACTGCCAACAGGCCCAGCGCCTGCCACGCCGTGGCAGGGCCGGTTTTTCCATCCAGCAGAGCCAGGATGGTGTAGTAGATGGCGGCGATCTCAAACATATGGAACACCGCATTGAAAAAGCAGGCGATCACCGAACGCCGGACGTTGCGCTGTTCCTCACCGGCAAACCGCCGGATGCTTCTGAATGTCTCAATCATACCGTTTCACCCTCCTTTACGCCCATGTGAGCCTGCCATAGATCGGCGTACAACTGGCACTGCTGCAGCAGTTCTTCATGTGTTCCCTGCGTCTCGATGCTTCCGTCCTTCACCACCACGATCTGATCCGCGCCGGTAATGGTGGACAGGCGGTGGGCAATGACGATGACTGTCTTGCCTTCCACCAGTTTTGCCACCGCCCGCTGAACCACCGCTTCATTCTCCGGATCAATATAGGCGGTGGCCTCGTCCAGAATCACCACAGGGGCGTTTTTCAGCATAGCCCGGGCGATGGCGATACGCTGCCGCTCTCCTCCGGAGAGATGGGCGCCTCCGCCGCCCACCCGGGTGTCATAGCCATGCTCCAACTGGCGGATGAAACCGTCGCATCCGGCGGCTTTGGCGACTTGTTCCACTTCTTGATCCGTGGCATTTACCCGGCCCATACGGATATTTTCCCGGATGGTATCGTCAAAGAGGTAATTGTCCTGAGAAACAAAGGCCACGTGTTCGTAGAGTTGTTCCAGCGGGATACGGCTTTCCTCCACGCCGCCCAGGGTAATGCGGCCCTCGGTCACATCCCAGAAACCGGCGATGAGCTTGGCAATGGTGGACTTGCCCGAACCGGAGGGTCCAACCAAAGCGGTGAGGCTGCCGGCCGGAATGGTGAGGGAGATGTTGTGGAGGATCTCCTTGTCCTGAGCATATCCAAAGGAAACATGATCCAAGGCGATATCCGGTTTTCCCAGCTGTGCCGGCTGTGTTCCGTGATCCTGCTCCGGCTTCAGGAGGATCTCGTCCACCGAACCTACGATGGTACCTACCTTGGCAAGATTATCCACAAAGCCCATGGCGGCAATGAGAGGTCCCACAATACTCATGGACAGGATGATGGTGGTGAGAAATACCTCTGCGGACAAGCTGCCGTCCGTGTAGAAGATCCAGCCCACAGGCAGCACCGTAATAAGCGTGGTGGGAGCGATGGCATAGGCCAGCGCCATTCCAAACTGGCATTTCTTCATCCAGTTGTAGTAGTAGGCAGCATTGGCCCGTACCCGGGAGGAGAACTTCTCATAGGAGTTCTTTCCCTGATTGAAGGCCTTGATGACCTCAATGCCGCCGATGTACTCCACAATGGTCTCGTTCATGGCCTGGGTCGTCTCCACCGCACCCTGATAGTCCTTGCCATAGCTGCCCATGATGGCCATCATAAAAGCCATGCCCACAGGAATGGACACCAGACTCAGCAATGCCATACGCCAGTCCAGCGTAAACAGATACACGAGAACGCATACCGGCGCCAGCAGATTGGAGGTCATCTCCGGCAGCAGGTGGGCCAGCGTCGTCTCCATACTCTCCACCTGATCTACCACGATTTGTTTGAGCCGTCCGCTGGAGGTGTCCAGAATGTCTCCCAAGGGTAAGCGGGGCATTTTGGACAGAACCATCTTCCGGATGTCCCGCAGGATCTGGAAGGTGGCCTTGTGGGAGAGGGAGAGCGCCAGATTGTAAAGCAGGGTTTTGGCCAGATAGCCCCCCAGGGCCACCATACACCACAGAAGATAGAAGTTCCAGTCCCGCTGCCCGGTCAAAAGCGCTACCAGGATGTGCCCCGCTGAGAGATACGGCAGCAGACCCAGCAGGACACCCGCCACCGCGCAGAAGATGGCGGCGATCAGGCCGCCGTGATGTTCCCTGCCCAGCTGCCACAGCCGCAGCAGCGGGCTTTGCGTTTTCTGCATAAATAAGCCTCCTTTAGTTAGTTATTGCTAACCTTTGGTTTTATGAAAAGGCCGCCGAGAGAGCGGCCTTTTGCACTACCGGAAGTTTTCGGGATGAAAAATCGTCTCAAATCCTGCCATGTGATAGCGGTTGAGCTGGCGGATATAGTGGAGCGCCCGGGCCTTATCCATGCGGTGCCGCACCGGCTCAAACATTCCGTTGAAGTAGGCGGTGGTAACGATATGGATCAAGTCCTCAGTGACCTGACCGGAGCGGACGCTCTCACAGCCGATGACCTCCATGTATTTGTAGGTGTAACTGACTTCGATCTCCACCAACTCGTCAATATAGTGGGCATATTCCGTCCCGGCGGCCCGGCGGAGCAGCAGTTCAAACTCCGGCAGGTGCTCATAGATGTAGTCAAACAGTCCCTCCTGGGCATGGGCGGTGTAACGCCCCATCTCCTCCTGCTGGGTTGGGCCGTCAAACTGGTGAAAAGACTCCTGAATCTCCAAAAAACGGCGCTTCAGCTCTCCCGCGGCAGGCTCCACCAGGGCCCGGAACAATCCCGCCTTGTCAGTAAAGCGGGTATAGATGGAGCCGGTGCTGGTTCCCGCCGCTTTGGCGATGTCCCGCAGGGAGGCCAGAGCAAAGCCTTTTTCCAAAAATTCCTGACGGGCGCAGCGGAGTACATTTTCATAGACCCCTTCGATCTGCTTTGCCATGGTATCGCCTCACAATCCAAAACGGTGTTTTATAACGATGTTTTGAATATACAACCAAAAAGCGAGTTTGTCAAGAGAGGATTTCCCCTTGACAGGGATAGAAAGGGATGCTATATTGATAATCAGATTATCGGTAATCAAATTATCATTTGTCGGGAGGGGTGTTATGGCAAGACCGGATACTTCCATCGACCCTCGGATCATGGACAGCGCCAGAGAGGAGTTCCTGGCGCTTGGCTTTGAGAGGGCTTCCCTGAAATCCATCTGCCAGCGAGCGGGTGTGACAACCGGGGCTCTTTATAAGCGTTACGCCGGAAAAGAGGAACTGTTTCGCGCTGTGGTGGCGGATACGGTGGCGGATTTGGATGCTGTTTATGAGGAGCGGACGGCGGTGCCGGCATCCGCCCTCTCCGACGAAGACCTGATCCGGGCGTGGTATATGGATGAGGAATACATGCTGTGGTGGTTCCGCTTTCTCAATGAGCGGCGGGATGGCTTTGTGCTGCTGCTCACCGGAGCGGAGGGCACCGCTTACGCCAACTTCCAGCACGACTGGGTGGAGAAAATGACGGAAGGCACCTGGACCTACTACGCCGAGGCCAGACGCCGGGGCTTGTGTACTGTGGATATGACGCAGGGGGAGCTCCATGTAGTCCTGTCCGCTTTCTGGACCACCATTTACGAGCCCTTTATCCACGCCTTCGCCTGGCCGGAGATCCAGCGCCACTGCACTTTGGTCTGCCGTCTCTTTGACTGGTACGCTGCCCTGGGATTCCCCAAGGGATGAAAAACGCCTCTGCGGAGGCTTTTTTCTCGCTAATGAGTTAGCAATAACTAACTAAAAAGGAGTGATACTGTGTTTCAAAAAGTCCTGCGCTATACTGGACGCCACCGGAAGACGACTTATGCCTCCATTCTGGTACTGGTGGCCGGCGTGGCCATGAGCGTGCTGCCCTATTTCTTCCTCTACCGCCTGCTGCGGCCCCTGCTGACTGGGGGCAGTCTCACATTGGAGGAAACCCTGACGAGCGCCGGGGCCATGGCTCTGTGCATGGTCCTCTACGGCCTTCTTTATGTGGAGGGGCTGGCACTGTCCCACCGTTCTGCCTATCATACTTTAGAAAACCTCCGGCTCCATCTCCAGAGCAAGCTGGAAAAGCAGCCCCTGGGCGCGATCCAGGAGAAGGGCGTTGGCGTCTGGAAGAAGATGTTCATTGACGACATCGAGAGCATGGAGCTGTTGCTGGCCCACGCCCTGCCGGAAGGGCTGTCCAATCTGGCGGTGCCGGTGGTGGTATTTGCGGCCATGTTCCTCACGGACTGGAAGCTGGGTCTGCTTTCCCTCTGCTCCCTCCCACTGGGCGTGCTGGCTATGGGCATGATGTACCGCTCCGGCATGAGCAAGATGGGGGACTACTACGCCGCCGGGCAGAAAATGAACAACACCATCGTGGAGTACATCAACGGCATGGAGGTAGTGAAGGTCTTCAACCGGGACGGAGAGTCCTATCACCGCTTTGAGACCGATGTGAAAAACTACCGGGATTTTACGCTGGATTGGTTCCGGGCCTGCTGGCTGTGGATGGCCCTCTACACCAGCATTTTGCCCTGCGTGGCGCTGGTGCTGCTGCCGGTGGGCGGCTATCTGGTGCTCGCCGGCGCCTCCACCCTGCCGGATTACGCGCTGGTACTGTGCATGTCTTTTTCCGTGGGGCCGCCTTTGGTCCGGGCCATGAACTTTATGTCGGTGCTGCCCCAGCTGAGCTACAAGATCGATCAGATGGAATCTCTGTTCAATATTCCGCCCCTGAAAGAAGGAAAAACGGATTTCAACGGAAACGATTTGCAGATCCGCTTTGAGAATGTGCGGTTTTCTTATGAAAAAGACGAAGTCCTCCACGGCATCTCCTTCTCTGTCCCACAGGGGAGCCTCACTGCTTTGGTGGGAGAATCCGGCAGCGGGAAGTCGACCCTTGCCAAGCTGCTGGTCCACTTTTACGATGTGACGGACGGACGCATCACGCTGGGGGGGCAAGACCTGCGAGAGATGTCCCTCGCCTCTCTGAATGAGCAGATCTCCTTCGTCGCGCAGGAGCAGTTCCTGTTCAACACCAGCCTGTTGGAGAACATCCGGCTGGGAAGACCCGGCGCCACCGACGAGGAGGTGCTGGCGGCGGCGGAACGGGCTCAATGCGGAGAGTTTCTGAAACGGCTGGAAAAAGGAATCTATACCATGGCCGGCGATGGCGGCAAAGGGCTTTCAGGCGGGGAGCGGCAGCGGATCGCCCTGGCCCGGGCGATTTTGAAGGACGCTCCCATCGTGGTGCTGGATGAGGCCACCGCTTTTTTGGACCCGGAGAATGAGGAGAAAATGAACGCCGCCATTGCCGAGGTGATCCGGGGCAAGACGGTCATCGTCATCGCCCACCGGCTTCCGTCTATTGCAGGCGCCGATCAGATCGTGGTGCTGGATCAGGGCAATGTGGCGGGGATCGGCCGCCACGAGAAGCTGCGAAAGACCTGCCCCGCCTATGAAACACTGTGGCGGGCTGCCGAGGGAGCCGCTGCCTGGCGTGTCTCTGCGGAGAAAGGAGGCGACGAGGCATGATCGCGCTGATGAAACGAATCCTGTCCGTATCCGGCCCCTATCAGGGGCGGATCAAGCTGGCCTTTGTCTTTGCGTTCCTGAAGGCCATGCTGTCCAAGGCCCCCATCGGTCTGTCCTTCCTGGCCCTGAGCGCTTTTCTCCAGGGAACCATGACGGCACGGCTGTGCCTGTGGCTGGCGGTGGGCACGGTGGGTTGCGTTCTGCTGGAGTGCCTGTGCCAGAACATCGCCGACCGGCTCCAGGCCGCGGCGGGCTATATGGTATTCGCCGATCTGCGCATGGAGCTGGGACGGCATTTGCGCCGCCTGCCCATGGGCTATTTCACAGAGGGCAACATCGGCAAAATCAGTTCCGTTCTGTCCACCGACATGGTGTTCATTGAGGAGAACTGTATGCACGACATTGCCAACATGATGAGCTATACCTTTGCCCAGGCTATTCTGGTGCTGTGGCTGGCCTTCCTGAATCCCTGGCTGGGACTGGCCGCCTTGGTGGTGGTGCTGATTATCTGGCAGCTGGGCCGCGCATCCCTGGGGAGCACCCTGGCCCACTCTGATGTTCGACAGGAGCAGAGCGAGGCGCTCACACGGGCGGTGCTGGACTATGTGGAGGGCATCGGCATCGCCAAGACCTTCAACCTGCTGGGAGAGCGTTCCGCGCAGCTCACCGAGAATTTCGCCCGGAGCCGCAAGGTCAGCATCGAGTTCGAGGAGAGTCAGGCCCCCTGGATGCGGGCTCTCTATCTGGTGTGCGGTCTGGGCTCGGTGCTGATAATCCCCCTGTCCCTCTGGCTCTATGGCCGGGGGTCGCTCTCCATCACCTTCCTGCTGGGTGTCCTGCTCTTCGTCTTTGACCTCTTCGGCCCCATTAAGGCACTCTACAGCCAAGCCACCCGCCTGACGGTGATGAACGCCTGCATGGACCGGATCGAGGCAGTGTTGGCTCAGCCGGAACTGCCTGACCGGGGCCGGGAGTCCTTACCCAAAGCCAGCGGTGCCCCGGAGGTGGAGTTCCGAAATGTCACCTTTGCCTACGGGGAGAAAGAGGTACTGCATGATGTCTCTTTCACGCTGGAGAAAAACCGGATGCTGGCCCTGGTGGGACCCTCTGGCGGCGGTAAAAGTACGGTAGCCAACCTGCTCTCCCGGTTTTGGGATGTCAAACAGGGACAGATCCTGGTGCGGGGCAGGGACATCCGCGATATTCCTCTTTCTGATCTGATGGATCAGATCTCTATGGTGTTCCAGCGGGTCTACTTATTCCAGGATACCGTCTATAACAACATCGCCATGGGGCGGACAGACGCCACACGGGAGGAGGTCTATGAGGCGGCCAGAAAAGCCCGATGCTATGACTTCATCATGGAGCTGCCCGACGGCTTTGACACGGTCATCGGCGAAGGTGGAGCCAGCCTATCCGGCGGAGAGCGGCAGCGGATCTCCATTGCTCGCTGCATTCTGAAGGATGCTCCCATCGTCATTCTGGATGAGGCCACTGCCAGCGTGGACGCCGACAACGAGAGCTACATCCAGGAGGCCATCACCCAACTGTGCCGGGGCAAGACTCTGCTGGTCATTGCCCACCGGCTCAATACCATTTGTCACGCCGATGAGATCCTGGTTATCGACCAGGGGCGCATCGTTCAGGCCGGCGCCCACGACACACTGATGGAGGAGGAGGGCATTTATCGCCGCTTCATCACCGCCCGCTCCAATCCCACCAGTTGGTGCCGGTAAAGGCAGAGGCGCGAAAGAAAAGAATGACCGGGATGCGTGTCCCGGTCATTCTTCGTTCTCGCTTCTTCCCTTGATTTATCCCAGAGAACATGCAAAACCAATATGGCGGCATCTTGCAATTTCGTGCGACAAAGAGTATGATGTAGTTAGCAAATGCTAACCATTGTTGAGGTGACCATATAGTATGGATGACAACAAGCAGTTTTGGGAGCGGTTTTCACGGCACTACTCTGGTTTCATGCGCCGCTCCCAGGCAACCTATCAGCAGATCTGCAAAGCAATGCGCCCTTTTCTGAAACGGGACATGGATGTGCTGGAGTTGGCCTGCGGAACAGGCCAGCTGTCCGTGCCGCTGTCTCCATGTGTCCGGAGCTGGGAGGCAACCGACTTTTCAGCTGAAATGATCCGTCAGGCCAAAAAGCAGGTGCATTCGTCCCGGCTCCATTTCTCCGTCCAGGACGCTACCAAGCTGCCCTACGGGCCGGAGAGCTTCGATGCGGTGGTGATCTCCAACGCTCTCCATGTCATGCCTCACCCGGAAAAGGCTCTGGCGGAAGCCTGGCGGATTCTGAAGCCGGGGGGATGGCTGTTCGCCCCCACCTTTGTCTGGGGCAAAAGCCGAAGCGCCAGACTCCGGCTCTGGTTCATGGGGCTGTCAGGCTTTCGGGTGTACCACGTCTGGACTGCCGGGGAGCTGATGGCATACCTGTCCGAGCGCGGCTATTCCATCGTTCGCCATCCGCTTCTCGGGAGTTCGTTGGCGCCGCTGTGCTGTCTGATAGCCAGGAAGATCCCGGATGAACGGACTGCGGCACGGCAGGCTACCGTCCGGTCCGCGCAGCTCGATGATCCAAAAGTCAAGAAGGAGTGAGAGAACATGTGGAAGTACACAGTGGAAGTCAACGGAATGATGTGCGGGATGTGCGAGGCTCATGTCAATGACGCCGTACGCAAAGCCTGCCCGGTCAAAAAGGTAAACTCCTCCCGCAGCAAAAACCAGACTGTAATCCTCTCTGAAACAGAGCTGGACACGGAGGCTCTTATGAATGCTATTCGCAGCACAGGGTATGAGGTCGGCACGATCCAGAAGGAGCCGTACAAAAAAAGAGGATTGTTCGGTTGAGTTCGTTGGCGGCAGCGGTCAGAAAAGAGGCGTGAACATGAACACGGCAATGCAGTCATTTGGATATGGATTAACAGCTTTGCTGTTCTGCATCGCTGTTCTTGGCGTGTGTCATAACATCAAAAAAGCCGCCCGAAAGTTTTTGAAAAGACAGCAGCCACATAAGGGCGATCTGTCGTGAGCGGTTGGAGCTATGGAGCAGGTGCCCTTGGCGGTGAACTCACACAGCAGGCCGCTCCTGATTCAAAAGCGCAGAACACATAAAATGCGGTGGGGGCCATATCCCGGCTCCACCTCATTTGATATTCCGTGCCAAATGGCAGGTATTTACTTATCGCGTTGCCGCTCGATAACAAAGTCCACCAAATTTGCATATAGGGTTTTCCGGATTTACGGCGGCGAGCGCAATATAGGCTTGGGTTCAGCTCACATTCAGTTGTTTATGAATTGGGCACCAACTACCGCCCAAAAGCCTTGATTTCTCTGGGCTTTTTGCCCCCTAAATGCGTAGACAGGAGGGACTTTTCAGTTCCCCTATTCAGTACGTCGTTTGCTATGCTACTACACTCTATAATTCATGAATTGGGCACCAACACCGTGGACAATACGATCTGGCAGCTACGGAGCAAACTGGAGCCTGATCCAAAGCGCCCCACCTACATCAAGACTGTTTTTCGGGTGGGATATAAAATTGAGAGATAGGCTCATTGCCCGTGAGCATCTTCCCGCATTTTCGTTACCTGCTCCAAGTGCGCCTGCACCGCCGCAAAGGATTTTTCGCTGATCACATGCTCGATCCGGCAGGCGTCCTCGGTCGCGGTCTTCTCGTCCACACCCAGTTCCATCAGCATCTGGCTCAACACCGTATGGCGGGTGTACATCGTCTTCGCAATGGCAAGCCCGGTCTCCGTCAGGGTGATCGCACCGTCAGCGTCCACATTCACATATCCGTCCTTTTTCAGAATGGACATGGCTCTGCTGACGCTGGGCTTGGTAAAGCCCAACTGCTCTCCCACATCGATAGCCCGAACAAAGGCGCTGTTCTGAGAGAGAATATAAATAGTTTCCAGATACATCTGGCCAGATTCGTGAATCGCCATAGGACCCTCCCCAAAACGGACATTTTGCTTATTATAACACAGGCGTCCAAAATGCGCTATTTTTTGTCAACAGATTCCATCCGTCCTCTTGACAAGCGGATTCATTCTATATATAATTTCTTTAGTTAGCTACCGCTAACCAAAAGGCGGCGGCTATATTTTTGGCACATCGGTTAGCTGTCGCTAACAATATTTGCTTTCAGTTTTTCCATTTCTCCGTACAGTCTTCGTGTGGACATGATTTTGTGAGGAAAACGCCTATGTCAGAGGATCTGCTGATTCGTCACTGCTCTCCCACCCTGGCCGGGATCAAGACGGGAAATCTCTTTTCCTGCGCCTGCCCCAGCCGGAAGGATCTGACGCGAGACTTGTGCCGGCTGAACAAGAAACTGGTTCCCAGAGGAATCCGTATTCTGCCGCTCCGGGTTCGCAAAGGCCGCGCTTTGATCTACGCCTACCGGCCCAATGCGCTGGAGAGCGATCTGACCGATCACCGCGCCAGAGCATTGCTTCTGAAATACGGCTATGTGCCGGAAAACCCCAATGGCTGTGTGGTTCACCTGATCCACCGGCTCCGGAGCGAGGGGGAATTCCCCCATGAGATCGGACTGTTTTTGAGCTATCCGCCGGAGGATGTGCTGGGCTTCATCTGCAATCGGGCGTGTAATCACAAGTGCGTGGGCTGCTGGAAGGTCTACGGCGACGAACAGGCCGCCAAAAACATCTTTGAAAAATACGAGGTGTGCAGCAAAATCTACTCCCTGCAGTGGCAGCAAGGGAAATCCATCGAGCAGCTCACCGTGGCTGGTTGATGTTTCTACCATAACAAATCCAGAAAGAAAGGTCGTTGCGTCTTATGAGTAAAGTTGCAGTTGTGTATTGGAGCGGCACGGGAAACACCGAGGCCATGGCCATGGCGGTGGCCGAAGGCGTCAAGGGCAAGGGCGCCGAGGTGTCTGTGATCACCGCCGCGGAGTTCTCGCCGGAGCAGGTCGGCGAATATTCCGCCATCGCCTTTGGCTGCCCCTCCATGGGGTCGGAGCAGTTGGAGGAGAGCGAGTTCGAGCCCATGTTCACCGCCTGTGAGGGCAGGCTGAGCGGGAAGAACATCGCCCTGTTTGGCTCCTACGGCTGGGGCGACGGCGAATGGATGCGCAGTTGGGAGTCCCGCTGCAACGACGACGGCGCCAATCTGGCTTGTGAAAGCGTAATCTGCAACGAAGCTCCGGACGATGACGCTCTGGCGGCCTGCCGCGAGCTGGGCGCATCGCTGGCCTGACAAAAGCACCGCAGAAGGCAGGAGGCGCTTGTCTCCTGCCTTCTCTCTGGTTCCCCGGTCAGCATAGGTAAAACCAATTCCGAACCCAGGGAAACAGGTCGTGAGAAATCATGCTGAAAGAATATTTATTGAGCCAGGACTCCGGCACAGGCCGCTGGAGCCACGGTATGCCGGGGGTGGAGATCTGCCGCTTTTCCTTGCCAGAGCCGGAGCAGGAACCCTTGCGGCCCATTGCGGTGTGCGGCACACCGCTCCAGTTTGAGGTGCTTTTCTGTCTGACCGGCCGCCTTACTGTCCGAGCGTTACAGGGTACTTCCTGCATGGTGGAGGCGCCGGGGATCTTCCTCCTCTCCGACAGCTCCGCTCTCCGCTCGTGTCAGTACAGCGGAAACCTGGGCGGCGTTTTGATCGCCGTAGACGCCAAAGCAGCAAAAGAAAGCCTTGTGACGGTCTGCGCCACCCTGGGGATGAGGTTGAACACCAGCATCGTCAAGGAGAAAATGACGGCAAGTATAAAGAATGGCTGTGGTGATCTTAGTTCCGCCACAGCCATTCTTTTAAAGCTGCTATTACGCCCATAAATAATAATCCATTAATAGGCAGAGTATTAAGAACACAAAGGGTTAGGGAGAAAAGTACATTCCTCTTTCGAGCCTCATTTTTCTATCTTTTCTGGTGGTATAAATTCTAATAGATCGCCGATCTCACAATTCAACACCGTACAAAGCCTTGCGAGGACATCTATATCTAAACGAGTAATTTGGTTTTTACAATAATTATTGATCTGCGTCCGCTGCATCTCAGCCCGATGGCTCAGCATGTTCTTGCTAAGACCGGATGCCTTCAACAGCTCGTCCAGCTTAATCCGAATAGTTCCATATTCCACTTGCCAACCCTCCGACCACAAGAAATATGTTGACAAGTTTAGTGTACCCTTGGTAGAATAGAAAAATAAGATGTAGAAAATCTTGTCAGACTAATTGCACATATAGAATGCACAGTTTTGACTGGTTCTTTTTAGCCAATATGAATATATAATAATACAAAAAGCGGATAATCTTCAAATTTCAGCAAAACTGCCTAAAACCTAAGCGATTTCTAAGAAACCCCTAAAAATTCCCTATTATAATACCCCCATCGAAACGGTGAGGGGAAACGCACTTTTTGTCTGTTATCCCCGCAAGGGGAGAATATGGCAGGAAAGCGTATAGGGAGCAATGAACACCCGCCGGGGGTCAGGGAAAAAAGAGTAACATTACATACCGCAATCCTCCAAGGGGTTGCGGTTCTTTTTTATTCGACACCATTTGTCCTTACTCACTATATACCGCTAAAGCTCGGCAAATATTTCTCTTCGTATGCACTCACCGCACGGTGGGTGCATTTTTTGTTTGTCGAAAAATGGCGGCCTCTGCTCAGCGTCCGGTATGTCCGGTCGCTCCATTGCCGCGACCCACCGCTCCGAAATTTGGTTCGCATCCAAATTTCAGAAGACGGAGTAAATCACCATGTACTTTAATAGAGAGGACTATGGTTCAAGGATCAGGAGCTTGCGAAAAAAGCGTGGGCTCACACAGGAGCAGTTGGCAGAGAAGATGAATGTCAGCACTCCATACATCGCAAAAATCGAAACTGGAAAGCAAACTGGCCCAGTCGAGCTGGCCGTAGAATTTGCAGCATTCTTTGAGGTTTCTCTGGATTATCTCTTGGTGGGAAAAGGAGATTTTGCGGAGGAACAGAAGCGCGGACTGCGGATGGCCATCTCTCTACTGTCCGAATTGGAGGCATCTCTCTAAAAACTTTCCATTTTGGGTTGGTAAACTTTCCATTCTGTTTCTGTTGGAAGTATACGCACGGAGTTACAATCTTCGTGAGATCAAAACATCTCAGAGCGAACCTTGAAAAACACCGCCCCAGGCGGTCATATCCGGCAACTTGAATACCTTAGCTGATCGGGAGAGCGTCAGGCCGAGTGCGCGAAGACCACCTGTGCGGAGCAGATCCGCATCAAAGGACGGCCAAATAAGGTGCAGAGCGATACCCACTCAGGCCAAGGCAGCCTTGGCAAGCTGTCCCCGCCATGACCCCGTCAGCCTACAATGATACTTCTGCTTACGCGGCTCGGAGAGATCCTCGGAGGGGTGAGAGTCCCATGATGTGCGCCAGCACAGTTCAAGTTGCCGCCCCGCCTGGGGAAGTAGTGTCGAATACAGGCGACTAAGCAGCATCAAGAAACAAAGGGCCGTTCCATACTCGGAGCCTACACTCGCTCACCTGACCTTTGGGAGCGGCCCTCTGTTTTTCTTTTGATAGCAGAAATATGGGATCTGATCACAGTACATCCTCTTCTTCTCAACCTCCGTTTCTCTGAGTTCTTCATCTTTCCCCCTCTACACTCCTCCTCCTTTTCTCCTCAAACTCCCTGATTGGGTCCCATATTTTTGTTATCAAATGCAAATCCACGAAAGCGAGGAAACGAGATGACAAATATCGATTTGTGCGGCATCGCCCGACTGCTCCGCACGCTGGTAGAGCAGAAGAAAACGACGGAAAGAGAGGCCCGCAGGATTCTGGCCAGAATTGCCGCGCAGACCGGTGCGGACATTATCCTTTTTTTCTGAAATCGCACTCTTTTCAATAGCTATTTCAAAGGTGTTGTGGTATTGTTTGTGTTGCAAAAAAGGAGGTGAACTGACATGGCGGAAAAGCTGATGACCGATGGCAGCATGGCACTTCGAGAAAAGCAATACCGGGTCATCACCATCGAGGCAACCGAAAAGCCCCAAAACGCCAAATTGCGGGTTGCGGCATACGCCCGTGTCAGCTCCGCCTCTGATGACCAGCTCAACTCCTTCGCCGCCCAGAACCGTCACTACAGTGACCTGATCTCCAGCAAGGAAAACTGGAGAATGGTTGACATATACGCAGATGAGGGTATTACTGGGACATCGGCTGAAAAGCGTGAGGACTTCCAGCGGCTCTTGGCAGATTGCCGCAGAGGGCTGATCGACAGGGTGCTGGTAAAATCCATCTCCCGCTTTGCCCGCAATACCAAGGAATGCCTGGAAACCATCAGAGAGCTGAAATCGCTCGGTGTCGGCGTCTACTTCGAGAAAGAGAACATTGACACTGCGACGATGTCCGGCGAAATGATGACTGCACTCTTCGCCTCCTTCGCCCAGGCCGAGAGCGAATCCATCTCCGGCAATATGCGGTGGAGCTATCAGCGGAGAATGCAAAGCGGGACATTCCTCCCATCGTCAATTCCTTACGGTTATAAAGTTTGTAATCGGCAAATAGAGATTGATGAGGCAGAAGCCCAAATTGTTCGCAATATCTTCCAAGCGTACCTCGCAGGACAGAATATGGCTACAATTGCAGATTCACTTAATCTTGCAGGAATCCCCAAGCGCAAAAGAAATTCCAATATCAAGTGGCACAAAACATCTATTCGATATATTCTAACCAATGAGAGATATATTGGAGATTCCTTATGGCAAAAGACATATATGACGGATGCATTTCCACCAATAATGGTACGAAACCGCGGAGAAAAAGAAATGTATTATGCGGAATCCACGCATCCGGCCATCATTTCCAAGAAAGAATTCGATTCAGTACAAGCGCTTCTCCATCGTCGCGCCAAACGAGAAATCTCCAAGAACCATGATTCACCATTTGATCAAAAGGTATTCTGCGGACAATGTGGGACTTCATTTCGAAAAAAAGTCAGTCATGGAAACCTATTCTGGAGTTGCAGAAAGCATAGCCAGAATACCCAGAGTTGTCCTGTAACACAGGTTCTGGATACCGAAATGCGAGAGACCTTCGTGAGATTTTATTACAAGCTAAAGCAATGTAACGGGGATATTCTCTCTCAAATGCTTTCATCTCTCCAAGCCATCCGCAACCACCGGATGCTCTGGAGCCTGGATGTCATTGAACTCAACAAGCAAATATCCGATCTTACCAGTCAGAATCAAATGTTGGCCACGCTGAAACAACAGGGCCTCATTGATCCTGACATTTTTATATCCCAGAGCAATGAGTTGACCGAGCAGCTCCGCACTGTAAAGCTGAAAAAGGAGCGTCTTCTGGCCGTCGATGGCGACAACACCATCGCCCAAACAAGAGAGCTGATGGAAATCCTGGACGATGGCCCGGACTTCCTTGACAGCTTTGACGCAGAGCTGTTCGGTGAGCTCGTTGAAACAATCATCGTGGAAAGCAATGAGCGGCTCCGCTTCCGCCTGAAAAACGGGCTGGAGCTGGCCGAAACCATAGAAAGGACGGTGCGCTGATGGGCAATCGGAAGCAGCCGTTTGGTTACAGGGTGGTTATGGGGGAAATCGCCCTTCACCCGCAGGAAGCAAAGCTGGTGGAGCATATCTTCCGGCAATACCTTGCGGGTGCCACCTATAACACCTTGGTAGAGGAGCTTCGGGAACAGTCAATTCCCTATGACGAGGGAAAGGTCTGGAACAAAAACATGGTCGCCCGAATTCTGGAAGACAGCCGCTATACGGGAGAGCGCGGCTATCCACCGGTCATTGCTCGAGAAGCCCTGGAGAAAGCACTGGAAAAGCGAAACGCAAAACAGACGGCAGCTCCCAAAACAGACACACAGAAGCTTCTCCGCCGCTTCAGCGGACGGCCATCAACAGAGCGCATGGAGCGACAGGTACTGGATCTGCTCAACAGCCTGATCATATCGCCGGAACAGCTCCGGCTTCCGGCAACGGCGCCTCCTGATCGATCCACTGAGCTGAATCTGCAGCATGAGCTGGACAGGGTGATGGAATGCCAGCCAATCGACGAGGATGCCGCAAAGTCGTTGATCCTGTCCATCGCTGCGGCTCAGTACAGCGCCGTCGACTCCCGCGAATACGAAACAGTTCGTCTACGCAGAGTGTTTTCCGGGCGTCAGCCCATGACTGAGTTGGAGGCAGAACTGCTTCAAAGCTCAGTATCTGCCATCCATTGTCATAACGATGGAACCCTAAATATCCAGCTAAAAAACGGTCAAGTAATCAGGAAGGAGTGAAACAGCATGAGAGAAAGCCCGCCCAAAGTCATTACCATACCCGCAAAGCCGGAGGTCGCAAGCCGGCAGGCGGTCCAGCGCCAGCTTCGTGTGGCCGCCTACTGCCGGGTATCCACCGATGACGAGGAGCAGCTCACCAGCTATGAGGCGCAGCAGAACTACTATACCGACAAGATCATGACCAACCGGGAGTGGACCATGGCCGGGATCTTCGCTGATGAGGGTATCACAGGGACATCGGCTCGGAAGCGGCCAGAATTCCTGAAGATGATCCGGCTGTGCAAGCAGAAGAAGATCGACATCGTCCTGACCAAATCCATCTCCCGCTTCGCCAGAAATACGGTGGACTGCCTGAATTACATCCGTGCCCTGCGGGAATTGGGCATTGCGGTCATCTTCGAAAAAGAGAACATCAACACGCTGGAAGCCGACAGTGAGATCCTCATCACCATGCTCGGCGCCTTCGCCCAGGCGGAAAGCGAGAGCATCAGCGCCAATGTCCGCTGGGGTAAGCGGCAGGCCATGCGCGAGGGCAAGGCAATCATACAGTATAACCGGCTGTACGCCTATGAAAAAGGCGAGGACGGCAAGCCGAAAATCATCCAGGAACAAGCAGAAGTGGTTCGCTCGATCTATGAGCAATATCTGAGCGGAGCCAGCCTTCGGATGATCAAAGACAGGCTGGAAACGGAGCAGATCCCCAATGTGACCGGCGGCTCCCAATGGACGATCACGGCGATCCGAAGCATCCTGACCAATGAGAAGTATTGCGGAGATGTCCTCCTTCAGAAGACCTACATCAGCGACTGCATCAGCCGCAAGGTCATCCGCAACACGGGGCAGCTCCCCATGTATCTGGTGCAGAACCATCATGAGGGCATCGTGGAGCGCAAAACCTTCGATGCGGTACAGGCAGAGATGGCGCGGCGCAGTGCCGGAAAAAGCCCTTCCAAAAAGAATGCCCCCACGGGGATGACATCCTATGCCAGCAAATACGCCTTGTCGGAGCGCCTTGTCTGCGGCGAATGCGGCACCCTGTACCGCCGCTGCACCTGGTCCAAGCAAGGCAGGAAGCGCATCGTGTGGCGCTGTGTCAGCCGGTTGGACTACGGCACCAAGTACTGCCACAACTCACCAACGCTGGACGAGGAACCGCTCCAGAAGGCAATCCTCGCCGCAATCAACTCCGTCATGAGTCAAAAGAGTACGCTGATCCGGCAGATCACCTCCGCCATGGAAATGGAGCTGGCTCCGGTTCCCGGCGAGAGCATGAGTCTTGCCGATATTGAAAGGCGGCTGGACGAGCTGAACGACCAGACCCGTGAGCTGGTAGCAGAAGCTGCCCGAGCGGAGGACGCCTCCGCCTGCACCGCCCAGCTGAGAGCTGTCATGAATGAGGCTGCCGTACTGAAAGAAAAGCGGGCCCTGATCGAAGAACAGCGTCAGAGCAACGCTCAGGCTGTACGGCGCATTGAAGATGCGGCTGCCGCGATGGCTCAGGCGTCCACCTACATCAGCGAATGGGATGAAGCTCTCATCCGGCAGCTGGTGGATACGGTCAAGGTCAACTCAGCGGAGAAAATCACGGTGTTCCTCCGCGGTGGCATCCAGGTGGAACAGGATATGATATAATAGGCAAAAGAAGGTGAACCGAAATGATCTACGCAACCGGCGATACCCACGGCAACTTCCAGCGGTTTGCACCCGAACACTTCCCCGAGCAGGCCGGAATGACCAAGGAAGACTATATGCTCATCTGCGGAGATTTCGGCGGCGTATGGGACAGGGGTAAAAAGGAGGAGCGCAATCTGGACTGGCTGGAGGATCTGCCCTTTACCACGCTGTTCATCAGCGGCAACCATGAAAACTTCGACCTGTTGAGCAAATACCCGACAGAGGAATGGAACGGCGGAAAGATTCAGCGAATTCGGCCTCATGTGATCCACCTGATGCGCGGGCAGGTCTTTGACCTGCAAGGATACTCCTTCTTTACCATGGGCGGCGCCAGAAGCCATGACATCGAGGACGGTATCCTGAACCCCAAAGCACCCGATTTCGAAGAACAATACTGGGCCCTTCGCAGAATGGGCGCTCGATTCCGGGTCAACCACCGATCCTGGTGGAAGCAGGAGCTTCCCAGCAAGACGGAGTATGAGGAAGCCCAGCACAGTCTGGAGCGCATTCAATATGAGGTGGACTATGTAATCACCCACTGTGCCCCCAGCAGTATTGTGGACATACTGGGAAATGGCGGCTATGTTCACGACCACCTGACAGACTTCCTGGAAGAAGTCAAAAAGCGAGCCAGGTTTCATTACTGGCTGTTCGGACATTACCACGATAACAAAATCATCGACGACCGCTTCGTCCTGCTCTGGGAGCAGATGGTACAAGTGGTGTGAACAGGCCAAAGAGAAACGCAGGAGGCGCCTCCTGTGCTTCTCTTTGGCCTGTTTCAAAATAAGGCAGGTCCTGCCGGAAAGGAGAAGCTATGAACATCCGCAAAAACATCGATTACTCTGCCATGTTTGCGGCTCTGGAGGCTGCGCTGAGCGCCGAGCTGCCCCAGATGCAACTCTGCTGCGAACTGGGCCGCATCGTCTGTTCCCGGCCGGAGAAAGGCGCGGCAGTGGCTGCAGCCGAATATCTGCACAGCCGTTTCCCCGATGCTTCCGGCTTCTCCCCGCGGAACCTTCGCCGGATGCGGGAGTTCTATCGGATGTATGAGGACACCCCCGAGTTGCTGGCCCTGGCCATGGAGATCAGTTGGACCCAGAATGTAGTCATTTTGGAAGCAGACATGGAGCTGGAGGAGCGGCGCTGGTATCTTCGTGCCGCTGGTCGTTTCGGCTGGTCAAAGGCAGAACTCCAGAGAAAAATCGATTCTGACGCCCATCTGGAAATCCAACTCGACGAATCTGAGGTTCCGTGCTATACTGAGTGCGATAGTAATGAGTTGGAGTGTACGGAGCATGATCAGGATACTTTTTCTCTGCCACGGCAATATTTGCAGAAGCCCGATGGCCGAGTTCATCATGAAGGATCTGGTGAAGAAAGCCGGTCTGGAGCAGAGCATTCAAATCGAGTCGGCAGCTACCAGCACCGAGGAGATCGGCAATCCGGTCTATCCGCCAGCCCGCCGCAAGCTGTCCGAGCATGGCATCGACTGTTCTGGCAAACGAGCCAGGCAGCTCCTGAACAGCGATTACGAGAAGTACGACCTTCTGGTTGGCATGGATCGGGCCAACCTGCGGAGTATGTACCGGATCTGCGGCGGCGATTTTGCCGACAAGATGCACCTGCTGATGGACTTTACCGACCGCCCCGGCGAGGTAGCCGATCCGTGGTATACCGACGATTTCGACACGACCTGGCGGGATGTGGAGGAAGGCTGCCGGGGACTTCTGCAGAAAATTATCAAGAAGGCAGTGGTGTAATTTATGAACGATAACTGTTGGGGAAATCCGGATGCTTTTTCAATGGTGTTGCGCTGTACAAAAATGCGATATGCGCGCACATTTTTGAACTGCGGCCAGATCAAATTTAGTACACCGAGTTCATGGGTTGAGTATGAAGAAAAATACGGTGATGGCAGAGGCGATCGCCTTGAAGGAACAATGGCAACTTTCAATATTTGGGATTTTGAGAATTCACTTCCTATTTTAAGAAAATACAGCCATTACACTGATCTTTTAAAGATTCAGAATGGCAATAGGATCTATTTAAAAAGAAGACGGGATATGCACTTGCCCTGCTTTTGCTTATATTATTTAAAAAACAGTATGTTCATATGTCCGAAAGAACCAGGTATTCAAAAGTTGAAAACATCTATTCCATACTCATATTTTAGAGACTTTGCTGATAATATGTCTCCAGAAGAAGTTCAAAAGTTGCCCGAAGATGAGAGACCAGTCCTCATTGTTATTGAAGACTACCCGGAGTTTAAGCGAAGATTAGTCCATAAACTTATAGAAATCGGTTTGCTTGACCGCGAAATTATAGAAACTAAAGTTAGTTATTTTGATTTTGATCAGTATGGTGAATTTGGTTGGTGGGACTTTGGGCAGAAAAGCCCTATGGAATTAGCTGTAAAACATATTCGGTTCAAAGACCAGAACGAAGGACGTTTTATCATTAATACAGATAACCAGAGAATCCTTCAATTATTGGACAAACCAATTGAGATTGGGCCCTTAGATGATATATGTATTTTGTGTGACCACTATTTGTATGATGGCATGGATATTGTTATGACAGCAAAAGTAGAACAAATAGAGGAATAAATAATTGAATTATGATTTGTGTTCTGGCACATGCTTAAAGAAAAGCGGCATCTATAGTGTTGCGATGTTCCATGTTAAAAGCTACATTTTGAGAAATCAAAGTGTAGCTTTTTTCTTGTGTTTTCATATAGTAAAAATTCCTCCATGCTATACTTCTGGCATGGAGGAATTTTTATGATGCCGGAAATGAGTACTTTTTCTCATAAGAAAGAAAAATTGTGGGTTGCAGCTTACTGTCGAGTCAGCACGAAGCATTGGTAATGTGCTGATGTAGAAAACCTATACACCTGTTTTTTTAAAGGGTAAGCAGGAAAAGAATGACGGTACTTTCGGTATGTTTTCGTGGAGAATGCGCAGGAGGCAATTGTTGCTAAAGTGATATTCGAAAAAGTTCAAGAGAGGAAAAAAGCGCATTCAAAAAAGACTTAAAGTTTTGTCTCGAGGCGCATGGTTAGATGGAGATTAGAAAAGATTGTTTTTACTCTAGTGCGAGTATGAAAAGAACATCAAAATCCAGGAGTCTTCGCACCAAGAAATGCCTTTCAAAATGTATCAAACGTCGAAAGAACTTTGACAAATCTCTAAAAATCGCGTATGGTAATGGTATTATAGCAAGTTTAACTACAAAAAAGAAACTGTTTTTTGTGGCATTTTACTGTCGCTCTCCGCAAGGAGAGCGTGGATAGAAATTATGATGAGTTCCATGATGGATGATAAAATTAACGTCGCTCTCCGCAAGGAGAGCGTGGATAGAAATCGTATGCTCAATTGCCTGCTTAAGCTGCTCCCTTGTCGCTCTCCGCAAGGAGAGCGTGGATAGAAATCGGCGGCACCTGCGGCCCCGGTCAATGCGCCTGACGGTCGCTCTCCGCAAGGAGAGCGTGGATAGAAATTTGCATCCCTTAATCCTAAAACCACATTGGCGGGTCGCTCTCCGCAAGGAGAGCGTGGATAGAAATGATGAGGCCACGGTGCGGCGGTTGATTGTGGAGCGTCGCTCTCCGCAAGGAGAGCGTGGATAGAAATAACCGTGTGATCAGCATCACCCAGGTGGCGGATGGTCGCTCTCCGCAAGGAGAGCGTGGATAGAAATTAGATTAAGCAATGCCCTTTCGTGGAGCCTGCGGCGTCGCTCTCCGCAAGGAGAGCGTGGATAGAAATGTATTCAGCAGCATAATCTGTGCGCTGCCTAAAGTCGCTCTCCGCAAGGAGAGCGTGGATAGAAATCAGAGCTCTCGGCGATTTCTCGTTCCGTGGTCAGGTCGCTCTCCGCAAGGAGAGCGTGGATAGAAATAGGAACACATCAAGGTTCTGGTCGAGTTTTTCAGGTCGCTCTCCGCAAGGAGAGCGTGGATAGAAATGAGCGGTTAAAGCGCACCCATCCGAGGCAATACGAAGTCGCTCTCCGCAAGGAGAGCGTGGATAGAAATCAGCGCGACTGGGGCACCGTGATCGACCAGCCCAGTCGCTCTCCGCAAGGAGAGCGTGGATAGAAATATCGTGTAAGTCAGGCTGTTCTCCATGTGTAACAGTCGCTCTCCGCGAGGAGAGTATCTTAAATAAATCGGTTTAGCATTGCGCTGAAAACTACGCTTTTGTTTGTTTTGACGTAGTATTTCGGAATAGATAATAATGTAAAAATATTTATGAAAGCAAAATCAAATGGGAAATTCAGGAAATCAATCCGTACTATTGGACATTCAGCGTGTTATACTTTAGAAAAGGCTCACAGTTGAATGCGGAGGTGAAAATATGAACTCCATGGATGAATCCTATAGATTGGCACATGTTTCTGAGGATGGGTTACGCCCGCAAACGATTTTGGAACATTTGAATGGAACGGCAAATCTGGCTTCCGGTTTTGCAGAACCCTTTGGTGCTGCGGCACAGGCGTATCTGGCGGGAATGCTGCACGATATCGGAAAATACAGCGATGCGTTCCAAAAACGACTGGCTGGTGGGGAAAAAACAGATCATTCCACTGCCGGTGCGCAGGAGGCCTTTTCCATGAGGCAGCTGGAGGTGGCTTTTGCAGTGGCAGGACACCATGGCGGCTTGCCGGATGGCGGAGCCAAAAGTGATACAGAAAGCTCTACCTTATTTGGCCGTATCAAGAAAACTGCAATTCCTGATTATAGTGAATGGAAGGAGGAGGTAAAACTTCCGGATGAGACGGAAAGAAAACACTTTCCGGATGGCTTTTCCACTGCTTTTTATACGAGAATGCTGTATTCCTGTCTGGTGGACGCAGACTATTTGGATACAGAGACCTTTATGAATGGAGGCCCTGTACCGCGTGGGGGAACTCAGCCGCCGGAACAATTGCTCCCTCGATTGCAGGAATATGTTGCTCCCTGGTGGGATGCAAAAAATGAACTGAACAAAAAGCGATGTGAAATTCTTCGCGCCTGCTTTGAAAAAGGCGTGACGGAGCAGCCGGGACTTTTTACCTTGACGGTACCCACAGGCGGAGGAAAGACCGTCTCCTCGCTGGCCTTCTCTCTGTCTCATGCGGTGGCACATGGAAAACGACGAATTGTTTATGTGATTCCTTATACGTCCATCATCGACCAGACGGCTGAGGTGTTTACCAACATTTTAGGCGAGGAAAATGTGTTGGAACATCATTCGGGCAGTGATGCGGTGATGGAGGAAAGCCAATCAGACCCGGATATTTGCCGTAAGGTGCTTGCGACGGAAAACTGGGATGCGCCGGTGACCGTTACGACCGCAGTGCAGTTTTTTGAATCGCTGTTCGCTAACCGTTCTTCACGCTGCCGCAAGCTGCACAATCTGGCTGATAGTGTGATTGTGTTTGATGAGGCGCAGACGCTTCCACTGGCTTATCTGCGCCCCTGTGTGGCGGCTATTGGGCAACTGGTGCGTTATTATGGGGCCAGCGCTGTTTTATGCACAGCTACGCAACCGGCGTTGGAACCATTGTTCCGGGAACTGGCTCCGGGATTGACACTACGGGAGATTTGTAACGATACAGCCGACTTGTACCATTTCTTTCACCGTACAAATCTTCGCAATGAAGGAGAACTCACAGAAGACCGGTTGGCAGAGAAATTGAGTCAGGTACAGCAGGTGCTGTGTGTGGTGAATCGTCGGGCAACGGCACAGCGGCTGTACAGTAGTTTGCCTGCTGATGGAAGCTACTGCCTGACAACACTTCTTTGTGCAGCTGACCGCAAACGTCTGCTGCGTGAGATTCGCACTCGCTTACAAAAAGGGCTGCCCTGCCGTGTTGTGTCTACTTCGTTGATCGAGGCCGGTGTGGATGTGGATTTTCCGGTGGCCTGGCGGGAGGAAGCAGGGCTGGATTCGGTTTTGCAAACGGCAGGACGGTGCAATCGGGAGGGAAAACATCCGGTGGCGGATAGTGTGGTTATTGTTTTTCGGCTGAGTGGTCAGCCGGTTCCACAGATCATTCGTCAAAATGCAGACGCAGCGCGCAGTGTGTGGCGCAACTTTGAAGATGTCTCACAGCCGCAGGCAATCGAAGCATATTTTTCCCTTTTGTATGCGGTAAAGGGAGAAGACGCGCTGGATCAGAAACAAATTTTGAAGGGCTTCAATGAAACAATGGAAGGGCGTATGCTTCCCTTTGCGACTGCTGCGGAACGATTCCGTCTGATCGAATCCTGCGCGGTGACGGTATATATACCAACAGAAGAGAACCAGGAACTGCTCGCAGCTCTGTGGGAGGGAAATGGTAGCCGTTCTTTGTATCGCAAATTGGGCCAATACGGCGTCACGGTGTATCCTGAACATCTTGCGGCGCTGCATGCGGCCGGTGCGGTGGAAATGCTGGATGGGGAAGACTGGGTGCTGACGGATACTACCCTGTACAATCGTGAGACCGGACTCGCTCTGGACGTGGAAACAGGGAAAGCCTGGATGATTTAAACGAAGAAGGGCGGCAGGGGGATGCCCTGCCGCCGTTTCTCCATAAAATACATACAATAATTTCTACCCACAGCAATTGCTGACGGTCCTATTATATCCCATCAACAATCAAACTACAACAACTATGAATTTGGAAAATATTTACAATGTGAGCGGTATCGATTCTTGCATAATGATGATTCTTTCTTCTTTGCTTGACGAAAGTAAACAAAAGAGATATTATTGAGATGATTTTAAAATACATTCAATAGAAGTTAGGAGCGATGCTGAGTGATCCAATTGGAAGTCTGGGGCGATTATGCGCTCTTTTCCCGCCCTGAATTAAAGGTGGAGCGAATGTCCTATGACGTGCCCACACCTTCGGCGGCACGCGGGCTGGTGGAAGCCATCTATTATCACCCCGGTCTGCGCTGGCACATTGATCGGATTTATGTACTTAATCCCATTCGTTTTGTCAGTATACGCCGCAACGAGTTGAAAAATAAGGTGCTTGCCACATCAGCCCGCGCTGCGGCACAGGGAAGTGGACAGCCACTGTATCTGGCTTCGCCTCAGGAGATTGTGCAGAGGGCATCGCTGGTGTTACAGGATGTACATTATGTAATTGAGGCGCATTTTACGATGACAGACCGTGCTGCGCCCGGTGATAATCCGGGAAAATTTCAGGATATCGTGACCCGGCGCATGGAGCGGGGGCAATGCTATCACACCCCTTACTTCGGGTGCAGAGAATTTCCGGCAAAGTTTCGCCGCTGGCCCGGCGGCGAAATCCCCGCGATTGAAGAGACGAGAGATCTGGGGTTGATGCTGTACGATTTCGATTACTCAGACCCAAAGGATATCACACCAACCTATTTCCGAGCTCGTTTGGAGCAGGGCGTTGTACATGTGGCGGATTGTGAGGTGCTTCGATGATCCTGCAGGCTTTGACGCAATATTATGAGGATTTGCTGGCTCTTGGGAAAATCGCGCGTCCGGGTTGGGCGAAAGCAAAGGTATCTTGGGCGCTGGAACTCAGTGATAATGGCGAACTGCTGGGTTTGCTGCACCTGCAGCAGGAGGTGCAGAGAGGAAAGAAAACGGTACTGATTCCACAGGAGCGAGAGGTGCCGCAGCCGGTTAAGCGGTCATCTGGTGTGGCAGCCAATTTTCTGTGTGATACATCCGGTTATCTTCTGGGAGCTGATGCCAAAGGCAAGCCGGAACGAACCGCAGAATGCTTTGCGGCTTCCCGCATGCTGCATGAGCAGATTTTGAAGGAGGCCCAGAGCTCGGCCGCGCATGCTGTGCTGGCATTTTATGAACATTGGAACCCACAGACCGCAAAAGATCACCCGGCGCTGAAAGAGGAGTGGGATGAGGTGATGAAGGGCGGCAATCTTTTGTTCTGGTACCGGGGAGGTCCTGTGACGGAAGATACGCAGGTGCGGGAACGCTGGCAGCATGCCAACGAACAAAGCGGGGATGCAGAAAATACGCTGTGTCTTGTTACCGGTCATCACGGACCGACTGCTCGCCTGCACCCAAATATCAAGGGAGTGGTGGGCGCACAGACCGCCGGTGCGGCGCTGGTGTCTTTCAATGCACCAGCCTTCTGCTCGTATGAGCATGAACAGGGGGACAATGCTCCGACCGGTGAATATGCGTCTTTTGCTTATACCACAGCGCTTAATACCCTCATTGCCGACCGGGAGCACACACGCCGCGTGGGCGATACCACCATCGTCTGCTGGGCAGCGGGTGGACAACCTGCCTATCAGGATTTCATGATGACAGCGCTGTACGATGACAACGTGGACGAGAGAGACATCCTGGGGACTATGGTTCACCTGTCCAAAGGTGAGCCTGTGGAGTGGCAGAAACAGAAACTTTCGCCGGATACACGCTTTTATGTTCTGGGGCTTGCACCCAATGCCGCGCGACTCTCCGTTCGTTTTTTCTGGCAAAACAGCTTTGGAACGCTGATTCAAAACGTAACAAAACATTATCGGGATCTGGAAATTGTGCGGCCCTCGTTTGATAAATTTCCCACGTTGCCGGTCTGGCGGCTGCTGCGGGAAACGGTGAATCAGAATGCCCGCAATCCGGAGCCGAACCCGCGGCTGGCGGGAGATCTTTTGTTGGCGATTTTGAATGGCACACCCTATCCGGCTACTCTGTTGGACGGCATAGTACTGCGTATCCGTGCCGAGCGAGAGATCACGCGCGGCCGGGTTGCAATCGTAAAAGCCTGGTATCTGCGCAACACGAAAAACGAACAACTGAAGGAGGTCATGACTGTGGAACTCAACGAACAAAGCAACTATCTGCCGTATCTGTTGGGACGGCTGTTTGCGGTATTGGAGGATATTCAGCAACAGGCCAACCCCAAGATCAATACGACTATCAAGGATCGTTACTTCAATTCTGCTTCAGCAACGCCCGCGACGGTGTTTCCATTGTTGATCAATCTGGCTCAAAAACACCTGGCAAAGCTGGATAAAGGATTGGTCATACACTATAACCGCAAGATAACGGAGCTGAATTCCCGTATCACACAAACGCTGCCTGCCCGCCTGACCCTGCCGGAGCAGAGCGCCTTCCAGATCGGCTATTATCACGAAACACAGAAGCGTTATACTAAAAAGGAGGAAGTATAAAATGTCTGAAATCATTAAAAATCGATACGACTTTGTGATCCTGTTCGATGTGGAAAACGGCAATCCCAACGGAGATCCGGATGCAGGCAATATGCCGCGCATTGATCCTGAAACAGGGTATGGCCTTGTGACCGATGTTTGCCTGAAGCGCAAGATTCGCAATTATGTGGAAACTGCAAAAGAAGATGCTCCGGGCTATCGGATCTACATCAAGGATCAGGTTCCGCTGCAGCGCAGCGATGCCGAGGCACTGGAGTATTTGAAGGTGGATAAAGACCTGAAAGCGGCCAAAAAGGATGACCCCACTCTGGATGAAAAAATTCGAATTTTTATGTGCAGCAATTTTTATGATATCCGTACCTTCGGTGCCGTGATGACTACCTTTGTAAAAGGGGCGCTGAATTGTGGGCAGGTGCGCGGTCCGGTGCAGCTGGGCTTTGCCCGCAGTGTGGACCCGATTCTGCCGCAGGAGGTCACTATCACCCGTGTGGCCATCACTACGGAGGCAGATGCCGAGAACAAGGGTACTGAGATGGGCCGCAAATATATCGTACCATATGGCCTGTATCGTGCAGAAGGATATGTGTCGGCAAATCTAGCCCGCAAAACAACCGGATTTTCGGAAGAGGATCTGCAGCTTCTGTGGCAGGCGATTCTGAACATGTTTGAAAATGACCATAGTGCAGCACGCGGTAAAATGGCGGTGCGGGAGCTGATTGTGTTCCGACATGACAGTGAGTTGGGTAATGCACCTGCCTATAAGCTGTTTGATGCGGTACATGTTGAGCGCAAGCCGGAGGTAGCTGTGGCACGCAGCTATCGTGACTATCAGGTAACGGTGGATGAGAACCTGCCCAATGGAGTGATCTGTGAACGGTTGAGATGATGGAAAATGAATATCTGTTGCTGTCAGGCATTCAGCATTTTTGCTTCTGCCGTCGACAATGGGCACTGATCCATCTGGAGCAGCAGTGGCAGGAAAATCTCCGAACCGCCGAGGGCAGATTGGACCATCAGCGCTGCCACGATGAAACGCTGCGCGAAAAGCGGAACAATCTGCTGATTGTGCGGGGAATGCGGGTAACATCGCACACGCTGAAGCTGTCCGGCGTGTGCGATGTGGTGGAGTTTTCGCTTGATCCGCAAGGTGTGCCATTACAGGGGCAGGAAGGCTTATGGCTGCCTCTGCCGGTGGAATACAAGCACGGCACCCCAAAGGAGAGCGATGCCGACCGATTGCAGCTGTGTGCACAGGGAATGGCATTGGAGGAAATGCTGGTGTGCAGCGTGCCGCGCGGTGCGCTGTACTATGCGCAGACACGCCGGCGGGAGCTTGTGGAGTTCACGCCGGAGCTGCGGGAAAAAACGCACCGCACCGCCGCAGAGATGAACGAATACTTTGTCCGAGGGTATACGCCGAAGGTGCGCCCCGGGAAACACTGCAATGCCTGTTCTTTGAAAGAGATCTGCCTGCCGACGCTGTGCAGGAAAAATGATGTAAATGAGTATATTCGTACTCATCTGGCAGAGCAGAACACGGAGGAAGCCAAATGAGAAAGATGCTGAATACGCTGTTTGTTCTTACACCGGAAAGCTATCTTTCGCTGGAGGGTGAAACCGTGGTGGTGAATCAGAACGGAACAGAGGCGGCACGGTTTCCACTGCACACACTGGAAGGGATTCTCACCTTTGCCTATGCAGGAGCATCTCCCGCGCTGATGGGTGCTTGTGCTGAGCGAGGGATTGATCTGGCATTTTTTACGCCGAATGGCCGATTTCTGGCCCGCACCGTAGGGGAAGAACGCGGTAATGTGCTGCTTCGTCAGCAGCAGTATCGGATTGCGGATGATCCCGCAGTCAGCTGCCGATATGCGTGCGGGTTTATTCTCGGAAAAGTCTACAACGCGCGCTGGGTGCTGGAGCGCGCCACCCGTGACCATCCTCAGCGCGTACCGGTGGAACGGCTGAAAGAAATCTCGTCGCAGCTGGCAGCGTCCTTGATGCGAATCCGAGAGTGCGGTACATTGGAGGAGATGCGGGGATTGGAAGGAGAAGCGGCACAACGATATTTTGATGGGTTTGACAGTCTGATCTTACAGCAGCGAACAGAATTTGCATTTACCGGCCGCAGCCGTCGGCCGCCACTGGACCCCATAAACACAGTGCTTTCCTTTGCGTATACATTGCTCGCAAGGGAATGTGCAGCGGCATTGCAAAGCGTTGGGCTGGACCCGTATGTGGGCTTTTTGCACCGGCCTCGCCCGGGAAGAACCAGTCTGGCATTGGATTTGATGGAGGAGCTGCGCCCTGTGTGCGCTGATCGGTTCGTTTTGTCCTGCATTAACCAAAAAATCATTACAGGAAAGCATTGCCAGAGGCAGGGCAGCGGAGCAGTTTGGCTGACGGATGAAGGACGCAAGGTGTTCCTTTCCGCCTGGCAAAAACGCAAACAGGAAACCATCACGCATCCGTTTCTGGGCGAAAAAATGCCATGGGGGCTGGTGCCCTATGTACAGGCGTTGTTGCTTGCCCGTACACTGCGCTGCGATCTGGAGGAATACCCGCCGTTTTTCTGGAAGTGAAGCAAAAGGGGCGTGTGATATGCTGGTTCTGATCACCTACGACGTAAACACAGAAACACCGGCCGGACGCAAACGCTTGCGCAAAGTTGCAAAAATTTGTGTTGATCACGGGCAGCGCGTACAAAATTCAGTGTTTGAATGCCTGCTGGATGCGGCTCAATATGCGGTTTTGAAAGCAAAATTGACGCAGTTGATTGATCCGGAATGCGATAGCCTGCGCTTTTACTGTTTGGGAAACTCTTACAAGAAGAAGGTGGAGCATATCGGGCGCTGCCCGCAGTGGTCACAGGATGATGTGCTGCTGCTGTAGCGGGTGCGAACATGAAGCGCACAGAAAAGCACTGGGACCTTCGCACCAAAAGATAGTTGAAAAATGATGTAAAAGAGCACGAAATAGTTTTGATAGAAGCAGAGAGTATGTATTTTGTAATATCAGAACGACGAATTTTCGTGTTTGTGCTGCAAAAGCAAACAATATTTTGTGAACTTTTGCTGTCGCCCTCCGTACGGAGGGCGTGGATAGAAATCAGTATTTCCGGCCGTTTGGAGCGAACAACTTTGAGTCGCCCTCCGTACGGAGGGCGTGGATAGAAATTTGTACAAGAAATCAATGAGCCACTACTACAATGTCGCCCTCCGTACGGAGGGCGTGGATAGAAATTTCCGGCAACCACGTCACCGTCGCCCTGGTTGGCGCGTCGCCCTCCGTACGGAGGGCGTGGATAGAAATGCCATTGGCCGGTACGACATCGACATGACCAACCTGTCGCCCTCCGTACGGAGGGCGTGGATAGAAATTGGCTGGCGTACCGGCCGTAGCCTGCCCGCAGCATGTCGCCCTCCGTACGGAGGGCGTGGATAGAAATTCCAACCTTGGCCCCGGCATCAACTGGATCATCGCGTCGCCCTCCGTACGGAGGGCGTGGATAGAAATCCTGCTGGATGCTGTTGGACAGCTCCGAAGCACCGTCGCCCTCCGTACGGAGGGCGTGGATAGAAATATCTTCCGAGTGCTTGCTCGCAGCAGCTGCCGCAAAGGTCGCCCTCCGTACGGAGGGCGTGGATAGAAATGTGACATCGGCCGAATTGAAAAAATAGACACCGGAGTCGCCCTCCGTACGGAGGGCGTGGATAGAAATACATTCAGAACGCCAACGAAGCAAAAAAGACCGCCGTCGCCCTCCGTACGGAGGGCGTGGATAGAAATATCCAGACCGCTTGCCAGCTGCCGGATGTAGTAGTCGCCCTCCGTACGGAGGGCGTGGATAGAAATCGAGATGTTCGACACATCCACGCCGTTTGGCATTGGTCGCCCTCCGTACGGAGGGCGTGGATAGAAATTGCTATCCGGCAGGGCGCTTTTTTATTACCATTTCGTCGCCCTCCGTACGGAGGGCGTGGATAGAAATCCAGATCGTTTGCCCGGTGACCATCGCCAACATTAGTCGCCCTCCGTACGGAGGGCGTGGATAGAAATCGTCTTTGGTTCCCAGTTCCTTAGCGTCCAAAGGTCGCCCTCCGTACGGAGGGCGTGGATAGAAATCATAGGCCCCAGTCTTGCGGATGCTGGGCAGCACGTCGCCCTCCGTACGGAGGGCGTGGATAGAAATTTTGGCGGCGTCGGCGGCGTCGTCTGCGTCATCGGTCGCCCTCCGTACGGAGGGCGTGGATAGAAATGTCAGCCTCCGGTACTTCTTGGCCCGCTCGGCCAGTCGCCCTCCGTACGGAGGGCGTGGATAGAAATTCCATGGCATTGAAGAACTGCCCGCCCTCGTCAGGTCGCCCTCCGTACGGAGGGCGTGGATAGAAATGCGACCTCAATCAAACCATGGGCGATCACTACAGTCGCCCTCCGTACGGAGGGCGTGGATAGAAATTTGACTTCCAGCTCCTCGGAAATGGTGCGGGACCGGGTCGCCCTCCGTACGGAGGGCGTGGATAGAAATGTCATGGGGCAGACCATCAGCTGCGCCGCTGTCAGGTCGCCCTCCGTACGGAGGGCGTGGATAGAAATTTTAGTAATAACTCACGGCGAAAACCACGCCCGGTCGCCCTCCGTACGGAGGGCGTGGATAGAAATCACATCATCCAGCCCAAGGGCTTTGTGGGCTTCCGTCGCCCTCCGTACGGAGGGCGTGGATAGAAATAACACAAAGTTTACCGGCGCATTTGCTCCCGGCGGTCGCCCTCCGTACGGAGGGCGTGGATAGAAATCCGGTTTCCGGGAAAAAATGTGTATTGCCGCGAAGGTCGCCCTCCGTACGGAGGGCGTGGATAGAAATCGGTTGGCGAGGGGCGCACGCTCACCAACGAAACGTCGCCCTCCGTACGGAGGGCGTGGATAGAAATAGATCCGAACCTCCTGAAGGCAGAGCTCACAACATCGTCGCCCTCCGTACGGAGGGCGTGGATAGAAATGACTGCTAAACCGGGTGCACGGCCCACCCTTTAGGGTCGCCCTCCGTACGGAGGGCGTGGATAGAAATAACTACGAGGGCTGGGGCGCATCCAAAACCGGATGTCGCCCTCCGTACGGAGGGCGTGGATAGAAATTTGTTTGCCCCTCCGGTGCTACAATGAACAGGAAGGTCGCCCTCCGTACGGAGGGCGTGGATAGAAATATCACGGCTGGCACCCTCAACTGCGCTCTGCTCAAGTCGCCCTCCGTACGGAGGGCGTGGATAGAAATCGTGGGACAAGGGCGCAAACGGTGAGGTTATCACGTCGCCCTCCGTACGGAGGGCGTGGATAGAAATGTACTCCTGCAGCTTGTTGGCCACGCTGGCGGGGGTCGCCCTCCGTACGGAGGGCGTGGATAGAAATAGCTTTGTCTCCGGCGGTGAGGACATCACCATCGTCGCCCTCCGTACGGAGGGCGTGGATAGAAATCCTCGGTGACGTTGTGGTTGTCCCACGCCGTAGGGTCGCCCTCCGTACGGAGGGCGTGGATAGAAATCAGCGGGTAGCGGAATCCGAGAATGTCCTGCGGGTCGCCCTCCGTACGGAGGGCGTGGATAGAAATTACCCCACTGCCAACCGGCCAGGCGGCCAGCATCGTCGCTCTCCGTACGGAGGGCGTGGATAGAAATTTGTTCTGGGCGCAGCTGATCGACCAGCTATAGCGTCGCCCTCCGTACGGAGGGCGTGGATAGAAATCATCTGGCCGGGGTCAGCGGGAAAAACATCATCGTCGCCCTCCGCATAGAGGGCTTGGGTAGAAATCTTATCTTGATAGTTTAGTAATAACTTACGGTAGTTGTCCTCTGTACAAAGTACGTATGCGGAGTTTGTACAGAGGGCTCATTTTGCTGATTGTTGCACAGAGAAGAGTACAGCTTTTTCGGGTATCAATTTCATCACGCAAACTCACGTCGGAATGGACTACGCTCCATTCAAAAAGCCCAGCCAGTTGGCTGGGCTTTTCTCATACCGCTCCGTCATTCCTCCTTCTCCCCACAAAACTTTGCAGTGCAAACTTTCGCGGGGGCCCCGCCCTACGGGCTCAGAAAGGGAGTAGGTGTCAATTTCATCACGAAAACTCAAAAAGCCCGAATGCAAGTTCATTCGGGCTTTTTTCTTATTCACTCCTAACTTTTCGCTGAATACAACCATCTAGCCGAGCTTTTAAAAGTGAACAGGAATAGGATATTGGTCTTCATACGGTGCCGCTGTGGTTTAGAATTCGAATCAGAATCTTCGTAATATAATTTTGAGGATTTACCTCCACAAACTGATCGATGATGTTGATACAGATGACGTCCTCGGCCAAGGGCAGTTCGGTGGAGGTGCGCATGCGGGTAAAGGTTTCCCAGATGGTGGAGTAGGGGCCAGAGTGGTAACCGGTCAGGTAGTTTCCGGCCGGTATCTCGTGAACCGAATGCTGAGAGGCCTCAGGAACATCACCAATGAGATATGCGCCGAAGGACTGCTCCTCGCCCTGATAAAAGGCCAGAGTGGGATAAAGGTAGAACAGTTCGTTGGAAAAAACCTCGCTGAGGTTTCCCAGCGCAATATACTGCATTGCATCAAGATGCTCTGCACTGATCTTTTCAACGCAAAGGTTTTTCAGCTCCTGCTCGGTAAAGACGATTTTTGTCTGAATCACCGCGTCCAGACGCAGCAGCTCCTGAAGCTGATTGCGCAGGTTGCTGGACTGATGACGCAGATAGGAACAGGTTTCTGTGAAGCTGCGCTGGCCCATAAAGCCGCTGATTTCCGACAGCGGGCAGCCCAGCCGCCGCAGATAGCGGATCAGCGCCAAGGAATAAGACTGGTCGAACTTGTAATAGCGGTAGTTGCTTCCTTCCTCCCGGCCCTGCGGCAGCAAAAGTCCTTTTTCCTCATACAGCCGTAATGTTTGAACATCCACATGGAACAGTCTGGCCAGTTCGCCGATTCGCAGATACTCCTTCATAACGCACCTCCCATGATGGCGGTAAAAAAGATGACAACCGCCGGGCTTCGACGGTTGTCATGATAGGGTGAATTTGTGTTTTTGTCAAGAGCTGTGTCAGCCGATGCACTTGCCACCCAGATACCGGGCCTTGATATTGTCGGTGGTACCGATGTAGCAGAACCGCTCCACGACCTGAGCGGGGGTGAGCGGAAAATCCAGATCTTCCATGCCGTCGATGACCAGCGCATTGAACACATAGTCCTTTTCGAAGCTGCCCACCTTCCCGAACACACTTCCGCCGACCTTGGTGGCCAGATAAAAGGCGTTTGTAAAGGTAATGGGGTTGGCGTTTTCCGGTTCATAGAACCACTTCAGCTTAGACAGCTGGACGGCGCGGCCGATCTGCGTGTAGATGCCCATGGAATGTCCGCCGCCCACATCGGTGCCAAGGGTGATATTCACGCCATCGTTGTGAAGGGAAGAAACACCCATAATTCCGGCAATGATGTTGGTGGTTGCATCCGGGCAGTGAACGGTATGACCGCCGTGGCGCTTGATGATTTCGATGTCCTCTTTGGCAGGGAAAATGAAGTGTGCGCCCACAACAGGGCCGTTGTCCATCAGTCCTGCTCTCTCGTAGATCTCGGTGTCGCACTTGTATCCTGGATAGACCCGCAGGGCCTCCTGGGCTTCCCAGCGGGATTCCACCAGATGAGTCTGCAAGCCCACATGATATGTTTTGCCAAGAGCGCCTAGTCCCTTTACCAGGTCCTCGCTGCAGGTGGGGGCAAACCGCGGAGTGATGATGGGTTTTGCGGTTTTGTGATTCTGGCAGTCGGCCAGATACTGCTCGGTCTCCCGGAGCGATTCCTCCACCGTTTCGCACAGATACTGCGGAGAGGCGATGTCCATGTTTACCTTGCCCACATAACCGTAAAGGCCGCGCTCCTCCATGCGGCGGATCAGATACGAGGTTGCTTCCCGATGGATGGTGGCAAAAATGCAGGCATGGAAGGTTCCGTGCTTGATCATATCGTCGATGAAGGCGTCGTAGATCGGCCTGGCGTAGTTCATGTCCGCAAAGCGGGCTTCCTGAGGGAAGGTATACTGATTCAGCCAGTCCGACAAAAGCATATCCATGCCGAGGCCACGCTCAATATACTGCGAAGCGTGGACATGCAGGTCCGAAAAGGCCGGAATAATCACGCCTTTGCCGTAGTCCGTAATCTCTGCGTCTTTATACTGCTCCGGGAGAACGCTGCAAATTTCCCGGACCTTTCCGTTTTCCACAATCAGATAACTGTCTTCATAGGTGACCAACTCGTCGTAGCTCTTTGAAAACAGGATGTTGCCATGAAGAATATTCACTGTGTGTTCCTTTCTCCTATCAGACCGCGAGTCCCGACACAACGGACAGGAATCGAATTACAATACCGGCCAGAAGTCCCACAAAGGGATCGATCAGTGCGGTGACGGCAATGGTAGCGCCGCCTGCCAGGGCATCCGCCGGGCTTGCACCGTCAAAGGTGGCTGCTGCATACTGGGGAACACTGACCATGGAACCCAGCACGAACAGGAAGCCGGAAATGGAGACCGCCGGAATAAACCGAGCGATCTTCGGTACCATGCGCGCGAAGAGGATGAGTGCCATCACCACCATCAGCAGAATACCAGCCGCCACCGGATGGGGTGCCGCTGCCGTGGAGGAGAGGGTGATTTCAACGGGAGTACCACCGAAGAGGCCGGTCAGAATGTCCGCTGCACCGGAATAGATGGTCAGGCCGTCCACATTGGGATTCTCCATTCCGGCCATGCCGGAAACGATGCCGCTGTAAGCGATGTTCGTGCCGATGGACAAGCAGGCCAGGGCAAGGGCGCCTCGAATGACGTTGAAATTGGTTACGGGCTTGAAGAACTTGAATTTGCTCTCTTCCTTCACTTCCTCCATGGGACCCTTGTTTAGAATCAGGAAGCAGGCGATGCTGGCAGCCATGCTGATGACCAGTGTCCAGTTCAGGTCTTTGGTCAGGAAATAGGCGGCAAAGGCGGAAATGAGCGAGACGGCGCCGGTTTTCTTGCTCTCCTTGATCAGGTCAATTGCCACGCGGATAACGATGATGCCCACACCGGCCTCCATGCCGGAAATGATGGAATTGCCCGCAAAATCCACGATACGCTGGAGCAGACCCAGTCCGCCCAGCACCACCATGATCACGCCGCTGTAAAATACGATGCTGATGCGCTCCCGGAAGTTTTTTCCGACACTGCCTGCCAGAACGATGGTCTCGCCCTGGATGTTGATGGGAATAACTGTCTTGAAGGCCAGCATGCCGATGATACCCGCGCAATAGCCCAGTGCGGTGGGGGCGGACAGGAATCCGAAGCTAAGGCCCATGATGATTCCCGAAAGACCGTTGATTACGTTTCCCAACACCGAAAGAATGTCTTTGATAATTTCAAATTCCAATATGATTCCTTCCTCTCTGTTCCTGCGTCATACAGAGTTGTGTTTTCCCTCTATGGTGCTGCTTTGTCTATATAACGCTGTCTTTTGCTGTCAGTAAATGGCTTGCAATGTCAGGATAAACCCTATGGTAAGCATAGAGTCAAGAATTTTTAGAGTATGACTTTTCTGCTTTTGGGTCGGCATAATATCTAAGCCATGCACCAATAAGTTTGTAGTTGACTTTGTAGACAGGTTGTCTATGGGAAACATGGACAAAAGCAAACGTCATGTGTGACTTCCAGGCCAATGCTGGGCAGACGTGATTTCATATGCTATACTGGAGCTGTAATAAACAAAGGAGGTGCGCAATGTCTGAACTTGATTTTTTGCGGAATGTGCTGGGCATACAGCAGGAGGAGCTGCTGCGCGATGCGCTTGCCGTTTGCCGGACGGAGACGCTTCAAAAAGGGGACTGTCTGTTCCGCCCGGGGCAGGCGCCCACGAAGGTCTCCTTGCTGATGAAGGGGATATTGCGCGGCTTTTTTCTGGATGCAGAAGGGAATGAGATCACCGACTGTCTGGTGGTGACCCCGGGGTATCCCCTCATGCCGGAATCCAACCTGAAGGCGGTTTCGGAGCTGACAGTGGAGGCTCTGACGGATACCCAGGTGTTCAGTCTGCCCATGGAGGCGTTCTACAGGCTGAAACAACGCCATCCGGAGGTGGAAGAGATGTATCAGAAAATGTTGCTCTTGGCGTGGGATTATCACCGGCAGCTCAAGGTCATGATGTATCAGTATACCGCCGCCCAGAGATACCAGTGGTTTGTAAAAAACTATCCCCATGTGAAGGAGCAGATCGGCCATAAACACATCGCTTCCTTTCTGAATATGAGTCCCGTTACGCTCAGCCGGCTGATCAACAACCCGCCGGAGCAGGAGGAGCAGGAGCTGCTGGAGCTTTTCCACTTTCCGCGTGTGGACGAGTATGAGGCTTGAAAGGAAACGCCGCCGTTTTGGGTTGCCGATAAAAAACGGAACGATCAAATGAAAAAGCGAGGACTGCATTATGCGGTCCTCGCTTTTTGTATGGTTGCAGATTTGGCATCAGGCTTGGCCCGGCTTCGGCGCGGGGCCACTGGAATGACGCACCACCAGCTGGGCGTGGAGCAAGAGGGTGCTGATGGGCACGTCCGCCAACAGGCTGGACAGAGCGTAAAAAGCGCTTTTGCCCAGCTGGGTGCGGTCCTGACGGATGGTGGTCATGGGGGGCTGGGTGTAGGCACAGAGGGGCAGATCGTCAAAGCCGATGATGCTTAGATCTTCCGGAATGCGCAGGCCCTTCTCCTGGCAGTGGATCATCACTGTGTGAGCCAGCAGGTCGTGGCTGCACACGATGGCGGTCACCTTTTGCGCCAGCAGGGCGGGAAGGTGCTTTTGCAGGCATTCGGAAAAAAAATAGTCGCTGCCCGCCAAGCTGTGATCGTCCGGCAGATTGTGCTTGCGCAGCGCATGGAAAAAGACGCTGTAGCGCTGCTGGTTCACGTAGGAGCCCAGGCCGCCGCTCAGGTAGCCGATTCGCCGGTGCCCCTGTTCCTTTAAATGAGCTACAGCCAGGTCCATGCCTTCGCTGTTATCCACGCCCACATAGCAGGTGGCGGGGTTGGCCCGCACGTAGTTATCCAGCAGTACAGCGGGGGTGCGGCTGGTCTGCAGCTGGTGCAGCCAGGGGTCCGCCAGCGAAAGGCCAAGGAAGAAGGCGGCCACATAGTTGTTTTGCAGCATGTATTCGTCGTAGGAGATGCTTTTCTGTATCTGATCATTCAGCGGTATCACGCACACCACGAAGCCTGCGGGCTCGGCTACCTTGCGGAAGCCGGTCACAATGTCGTAGCCGAAGTCCGAGGGCTCCTCGCAGGTCATGTTCTCAATGAAGAGGCACAGCTGTTTTGCACCCCGCTTGCGCATGGAACGGGAGTAGCCCAGCTCCACCGCGGTTTCCAGCACGGCTTTTCGCAATGTTTCGCTCACGTCCGACGCGCCGTTCAGCGCCTTGGAAACCGTTCCCTTGGAAATGTTCAATTTGTTGGCAATGTCTTCGATTCTGGCCATGAATGTCCTCGTTTTTTCGAAAAGAAGAAGAAATGATGTGTTTTGTTCTCATTATAGCGGGTTTGAGGCGGAAAATCAATGTGTGAGCCCAAACATACGCTTAAAAAAGAATGTTTCGTAAAGTTTCGAGTTGCCTCTGTGGAAAGTGACGAAAGAGCCGCCATATCCTTGTGCATAAGGCAGAAAATGGCGGAATATCCCCAGAAACCTTGACGGCGAAGGGGAGAGGGGAGTATAGTGAATACAGCGAAACTTTACGAAATAAATTGAAGGAGGAACAAACGAATGCAGGGAAAATTAGCGCGGGCGGCAGCGGCGCTGTGTGCGGGGGCAATGCTCCTGACCGGCTGCGGCGGCACCGAAAACGCGCAGCAGACGGCGGAGAAGGTTCGACTGATGGTGTGGTCCCCCTCGGAGGACCAGTCCCAGTCCAGCGGGCAGTGGCTGCAGACCTGCTGCGAGCGGTTTGCTGAGACGCACCCGGAATGGGACATCACCTTTGTATATGGTGTGGCGGACGAGGCCTCGGCGGCCACCGCAGTGGCCCAGGACCCGGAAGCAAGCGCAGATGTGTTCCTGTACGCCAACGACACCCTGACCACCATGACCGATGCGAAAGCGCTGGCAAAGTTCGGCGGAAAATATGCCGATGAGCTGAAGGCGACCAACAGCGAGACGCTGCTGGACTCGCTCACGATGGACGGATACATCTACGGAGTGCCCTTCACCACCAACACCTGGTACATGTATTACGACAAGCGGGTGTTCAGTGAAGAGGATGTGAAGAGCCTGGATGCCATGCTGGAAAAGGGCGTTGTATCCTTCCCCTTTGTGAATTCCTGGTATCTGCCCGCCTTCTACTTCGGCAACGGCTGCACCCTCTTCGGTGACGGCACCCAGGAGGAACTGGGCGCGGACTTCGGCGGGGAAAACGCCGTGGAAGTGACCGAGCATCTGGTGGATCTGGCGGCGAATCCCAACTTCAAAATCGACCAGGACGGCAGCGGTCTTGCCGGCCTGCGGGACGGCAGCATCCATGCCATCTTCTCCGGCTCCTGGGATGCCGCCGCGGTGCGGGAGATCCTGGGCGAAAACATGGGTGTGGCGGCGCTGCCCACCTACACGCTGAACGGGGAGGAAAAGCAGATGTATTCCTACGCCGGCTCCAAGGCCATCGGCGTGAACACCTCCACCGATTACATGGTGCAGGCGGTGGAGCTGGCCATGTATCTGGGCTCCGCCGAGGCACAGCAGCTGCATTACGAACTGCGCGGCGTGATCCCCTGCAACACTGAGCTGAATGAGGACCCGGCCATCGCGGCGGATGAAGTGGTACGGGCCCAGAACGACACCTTTGACCGCACCTCCAAGCTGCAGCCCTTTGTGGCCCAGATGAACAACTGCTGGACGCCGGTGGAAAACATGGGCAAGGCGATCCGCAACGGTACGGTGACCAAGGAAAACGCCGCCGAGCAGACGGGGGCGATGAACGACGCCATGAACAGCGACGGAATCTGAGAAAGGTGTGAGGTGTGACGATGAAACGGTTCAATTCCAAGCAGGCAGAAGGGTACACCCCCTATACCTGCATCCAGGCCCTGCGGCGGGGCAGCGCGGTGACCCGGCTGTCCGCGCTGGTGCTGGGCCTCGGCAATATGCTGAACGGGCAGCTCATTAAGGGCCTTCTGTTTCTGGCCGGAGAGCTGGCATACATATTCTTCATGATCCGCTACGGCTTCCACAATCTTGTGATGCTGGTGACCCTGGGTTCGGTGGAGCAGCAGGAGATCTGGGACGAAGCCAATCAGGTGTTCCTTTATACCAAGGGTGACCAGTCGGTGCTGCTGCTGTTGTACGGCGTGGCCACCATTCTGCTCACGGTGATCGCCTTCTGGGGCTGGCGCGGTGCGCTGCGCAGTGCCTACAAGGCGGAGTGCCTGAAAAAAGAGGGCCGTCATGTGAATAATTTCCGGGAGGATCTGGCCAGCCTGCTGGACGAAAACCTCTACCGGCTGCTGATGACCCCGCCCATGTTCTTCATCACGGCGCTCACCATCCTGCCGCTGGCCTTCATGATCTGCATGGCCTTCACCAACTACAGCCGCATCGACAACCATCTGGTGCTCTTCGACTGGGTGGGCCTGGAAAACTTCGCGGCCCTGTTCGATTCCAGCAGTGTGCTGGGCAGCACCTTCTGGTCGGTACTGACCTGGACGCTGGTCTGGGCAGTGTTCGCCACCTTTACCAACTACATTTTCGGTATGCTGCTGGCCCTGCTCATCAACCGGAAGGATACCCGGGCCAAGGGTTTCTGGCGGTTCTGCTTCGTGCTTTCCAGCGCTACCCATGTTCGTTTCGCTGCTGATCATGCGCACCATGCTCCAGCCCAACGGCGCGGTGAACGTGCTGCTGCGTAACCTGGGCCTGATCGCCCGGGACGCCAGTCTGCCCTTCTTCACCGACCCCACCTGGGCCAGAGTGGCCGTGATCGTGATCAACATCTGGGTGGGCGTGCCCTATACCCTGATGCAGCTCACCGGCATCCTGCAGAACATTCCCGGCGATCTGTACGAGGCCGCCAAGGTGGACGGCGCGGGCCCGGTGCGCACCTTCTTCAGCATCACGCTGCCCTACATGCTGTATGTGACCACTCCCTATCTGATTGCAACCTTCACCGGCAACGTGAACAACTTCAACGTGATTTATCTGCTCTCCGGCGGCGACCCCATCACCAATCTGTCCTCCACGGCGGGCAGCACCGACCTGCTGGTGACCTGGCTGTACAAGCTGACCATCGACAAGCAGTACTACAACGTGGGCGCGGTCGTGGGTATTCTGACCTTTATCATCCTGTCGGTGGGCGCACTGTTCACCTACCGGCGCAGCAAGTCCTACAAAGAGGAAGGTGGATTTTAAGCGATGAAACGGTATAAAAGCGCAAAGGCCGCCCGGCGGCGTACCAACATCCTGGTTCACACCCTGCTGGCGGTGCTGGCTGCCATCTGGGTATTCCCGGTGCTCTGGGTCATCATGACCAGTTTCCGGGGTGAGAAGGGGTCCTATGTGTCCACCTTCTTCCCTCAGACCTTTACACTGGAAAACTATACCCGCCTGTTCACCGATACGGCAGTGCTGAACTTTCCCCAGATGTTCATGAACACCCTGATCATTGCGGTGTGCTCCTGCTTGCTTTCCAGCTTCTATGTGCTGTCGGCGTCCTACTGCCTGTCCCGCATGCGGTTCAAAATGCGCAAGCCCTACATGAATATGTCCATGGTGCTGGGTCTGTTCCCGGGCTTCATGTCCATGGTGGCGGTGTACTTCATCCTGAAGGCGGTGGGCCTGACCGAGGGCTCCATGATCCGTCTGGCGCTGATTCTGTGCTACTCCGGCGGCGCGGCGCTGGGCTTCCAGATTGCCAAGGGCTTTTTCGACACCACTCCCTACGCGGTGGACGAGGCTGCTCTTATCGACGGCTGCACCCGCTGGCAGATTTTCACCAAGATCACCCTGCCGCTGAGTAAGCCGGTGATCGTGTACACCATGCTCACGGCATTCATTGGACCCTGGGTGGATTTCATCTTTGCCAAGGTGATCTGCCGGGCCAACTCCGACCAGTACACCGTGGCCATCGGCCTGTGGAAGATGCTGGAGAAGGAATACATCGACAGCTGGTACACCAGTTTCGCGGCGGGCGCGGTGCTGATCTCGATTCCCATTGCGCTGCTGTTTTTGAAGCTTCAGAAATATTATGTGGACGGCATGGCCGGTGCGGTGAAGGGCTAACGGCATTTTGTGACCGGAAAGGAATGCAGAGGAATGGATTTTAACAGCAAAGCGTTTGCGCGCAGGTTCCACTACGAGGGCGGCGATCTGGGCGCCCGGCTCACCGAAGCGGGCACCGAGTTCCGCCTGTGGGCCCCCACCGCCGAAACGGTGCAGCTGCGGCTGTTCCGGTCCGGCCATGAGGGAGAAGCCTTTGAGACGCTGACCATGGAGCGGGGCGAAAAGGGCGTGTGGCTTGCCTGCATCGCCCGGCGGCTGGACGGCATGTATTACGACTATCTGGTCACGGTAGAGGGAACCACCCGCCGCACCGTCGACCCTTATGCCCGGGCCTGCGGGCTGAACGGCCAGCGCAGCATGGTGGTGGACCTTGCTGCCACCGACCCGGAGGGCTGGCAGGAGGACAAAGCCCCTGACCGTCAGCCGGAGGATATCATCTATGAAGTGCATGTGCGGGAATTCTCCTGGGCGGAAAGCGGCGGCTTTCCGGAACGCTGGCGAGGCAAATACAAGGCCTTCTGCTGTGCGGACACCACCCTGTTCGACCGGGGCAGCCAGCCCACCGGCCTTGCGTATCTGCGGCAGCTGGGTGTGACCCATGTGCAGCTGATGCCGGTGTACGATTACGGCTCGGTGGACGAAGCACACCCGGACGACAGCTTCAACTGGGGTTACGATCCGGTGAACTACAATGTGCCGGAGGGTTCCTACTCCACCGACCCGGCCCGGGGCGAGGTGCGTATCCGGGAATTGAAGGAGCTGGTACAGTCGCTGCACCGGCAGGGCTTCCGGGTGATCATGGACGTGGTCTATAACCACACCTACCATCAGGACTCCTGGCTGGAGCGCGCGGTGCCCGGTTACTACTACCGGGCTTGGACGGACGGCAGCTGGAGCAATGGCTCCGGCTGCGGCAACGACGTGGCCAGCGAGCGCTCCATGTGCGCGAAATACATTCTGGACTCGGTGCTCTATTGGGCCGAAGAATACCACATGGATGGCTTCCGGTTTGACCTGATGGGCCTTCTGGATACCGATCTGATGGAGCGTATCCGCGCCGCGCTGGACGAGCGCTTTGGCCGGGGCGAAAAGCTGGTGTTCGGCGAGCCCTGGGCCGCCGGTCCCACCGCCCGTAAGCGGGGAGTTCAGCTGGCGGACAAAAAAGCCCTTGCCGAGCTGGACCCGGAGATCGGCGCCTTCTGCGACGGCGTGCGCGACGCAGTAAAGGGCCCGGTGATGTACCGGGAAAAGCCGGGCTTTGTGAATGGCGGCAGCGGTTTTGAGAAGAGAATCCTGCACAGCATCACCGCCTGGTGCGGGCAGGCGCGGAACTTCCGGGCGGCAGCGCCCTCCCAGACCATCACTTATCTTTCCTCCCACGATGATATGACGTTATGGGATAAGCTGGTGGTCACCATGGACCCGCAGCAGAATTTCGATGATCCGGCCCCGCAGGTGATGCGGGCCAGCCGGCTGGCGGCGGCCATTTACATGACCTGCCAGGGGAGGCTGTTTCTGCTTTCCGGCGAGGAATTTGGCCGCACCAAGCAGGGGGAGGACAACACCCACAAAGCACCCATCGAGCTGAACCGGCTGGACTGGGAGCGGGCCTGGCAAAACCGGGAGCTGGTGGAATACTATCAGGGACTTATCGCCCTGCGCAAGCAGCTGCCCGCCTTGTGCGACAAGACGGAACAGGCTGGCCGGCGGCTGCTGCATTCGGAGGTGCCAGCAGCCCGGTGCGTGACGGCCCTGCTGGAAAACGGCGGACGCTGGAGCAAAATTCTGCTGGCCTACAATGCCTCTTCCCGCCCGATGGAGCTGGAACTGGAAGAGGGCGAGTGGGAGCTGCTGGCAGACGAGCGCAGCAGCTCCTGGTGGCAGGAGCACCCCGCTGTGCAAAACGTGCAGGTGCAGCCCATGGCCGCGATGATCCTGGGCAAACGATAACAACACAATTATAAGAGGGGAAACCAATGCGGTTTATATATGGAAAACAGGATTTTCGCAGTCAGGAACGCGGGCAGGAAAGCTGCTGGCTGGTGACCAACGGTCTGGGGGGCTTTTCCTCTCAGACCATCACCGGAGCCGCCGCCCGCAATGACCACGCGGTACTGATGGCCTGCACCCAGGCGCCCAACCACCGCTGGAACCTAATCCACCGGCTGGAGGAGGTTCTGGAGACTGAGGGCGGGGCGGAGCATCTGTCCAGCCAGCAGTTCCGGGGACTTCCGGCGGAGGATGGCTGGAAACATATGTGCAGCATGGAGGTGGACGGCCTGCCCCACTGGTGGTATCAGCTGAACGGTGTGCGGGTGGAAAAGGAGTTGGCGCTGGACTGGGAGCGCAACACCCTTGCGGTGCGCTACCGCATCGGCAATGAATCCGGCGCGGACTGTACGCTCACCGTCACACCCTGGATGCAGTTCGTGCCCAAGGGCAAGGATCTGAGCGCCCGGCAGCGATTTGTTTTCCGGGAGGGCGCGGTGGAATCCGCCGGGCTGCGGCTGCACATCGGCACCAACGGCCAGTTGCAGGAAACGCCTTTGCGCCGCCAGACGCTCTGGTATGCCTACGACGCCTGCGACGGCCGCCGGGCCGCCGGGCACACGGCGTCAAACGTGCAGATTTCCATTACCGTTCCGGCAGGAGCGGAGAAAACACTGGATATGGTGTTCTCGCTGGAGCAGGAGCTGCCCGCCGCGGGCAGGGTGCTGCAAAACGCCAAAAAGCGGCTGCGGGCGCTGGAACAGCAGAGCGGCTTCCGCCATCCGGCGGCCCGTCAGCTGGCGGTGAGCGCCGACGCTTTCATCACCCAGCGGGCCTCCACCGGGGCAAAAACGATTCTGGCGGGCTACCCCTTTTTTGAGGACTGGGGGCGGGATACCATGATCGCTCTGCCCGGCTGCACCCTGGCCACCGGCCGGTACGAGGACGCGAAAAGCATCCTCACCACCTTCCTGGAGCACGAGCGGGGCGGCCTGATGCCGAACCTCTTCCCGGAAGGGGGCAACGAGCCCATGTACAACACGGTGGACGCGGCGCTGCTCTTCATCAATTGCATCTGGCTCTACCGGGCTTATACCGGTGACGAAGCCTTTGTGCAAAAGGCCTGGCCGGTGATGAAACGAATCATAGAGGGGTATCAAAGCGGCACGGAGTTCGGCATCCACATGGAGCCGGACGGCCTGATCGCCGCTGGGCAGGGGCTGGATCAGGTGACCTGGATGGATGTGCGCATCGGCGACATCCTGCCCACGCCCCGCCACGGCAAACCGGTGGAGATCAACGCCTACTGGTACAACGCGCTGCGAATCATGGAATACTTGGCTCCCGAGATGGGCGAAGCCGCTCAAAGCTATGGGGAACTGGCGGGAAAAGTACGGGAAAGCTTTGTGCGCCAGTTCTGGATGGAGGACAAGGGATACTTGAAAGATCTGGTGTCCGGCACAAAGGCCGACGAGCAGATTCGCTGCAACCAGATCTGGGCGGTATCCATGCCCTTCACCATGCTGGAACCTCGGCAGGAAAAGCAGGTGGTGCAAACAGTTTTTCGCCATTTGTACACGCCGGTGGGCCTGCGGACGCTTTCGCCGGAGGATGCGGAATTCCATCCCACCTACGGCGGACCGCAGCAGCAGCGGGATCTGGCCTACCATCAGGGAACGGTGTGGCCCTTCCCGCTGGGGGCCTGGTATCTGGCCTATTTAAAGGTAAACGAATATTCAGCACAGGCAAAACGGCAGGTGAAGCAGCAGCTGGCTGCACTGGAACCGGCGCTCAGAGAGGGGTGCGCCGGTCAACTGCCGGAAATTTACGACGGGGAAAACCCCACCGCTTCCCGGGGCTGCTTTGCCCAGGCGTGGAGCGTGGGCGAGCTGTTGCGGGTATACGAAGCCCTGGAACGCCCCCAACTGGAACACTGAGAGAAACGAGAGGGAAAGGTATATGGAACAGAGACTGCAGAGCATTCTGAACAAGCACTACGGCAAAAATCTGGACACCGCCACCGATCAGCAGGTCTACACCGCGCTGATGCTCTACACCAAGGAACAGCTGGCCGCTATGCCCCGCACTGAGGGCAAACGAAAGCTGTATTATGTGTCGGCGGAGTTTCTGATCGGCAAGCTGCTCAGCAACAACCTGATCAATCTGGGTCTGTTTGATGAGGCGAAAGAGCTGCTGGCAAAGCACGGCCGCGAGCTCACCGTGATCGAGGAAGCGGAGAACGAGCCCTCGCTGGGCAACGGCGGTCTGGGCCGACTGGCGGCTTGCTTTTTGGATTCCATCGCCACGCTGAACCTGTGCGGCGACGGCGCGGGCCTGAACTACCACGACGGCCTGTTCTACCAGAAGCTGGAGAACAACAAGCAGAAGGAAGAAAAGAATCCCTGGATCACCCCGGAAAGCTGGCTCACCGACACCGGCGTTCGCTTCACCGTGCCCTTCGGCGTTTTTTCGCTGCGCTCGGTGATGTATGACGTGGGAGTGCCCGGCTACAACGGCCGGCGCAACAGCCTGCACCTGTTCGATGTGGAGACGGTGGACGAATCCATCATTGGGGACGGCATCGCCTTTGATAAGAGCGATATTGCCCGCAACCTGACCCTGTTCCTCTACCCGGACGACAGCGACGAGGCGGGCCGTCTGCTGCGGGTGTACCAGCAGTACTTCCTGGTGAGCAGTACCGCTCAGCTGATCCTGAAAGAGACCCGGGAGCGGGGCGGCAGCATCGAGAAGCTGCACGAGTTTGTGGCGGTGCAGATCAACGACACCCACCCCACCATGATCATCCCCGAGCTGATCCGCCTGCTCACCGCCGAGGGCATGAGTATGGACGATGCCATCCGCGAGGTGAGCCTGACCTGCGCTTACACCAACCACACCATTCTGGCCGAGGCGCTGGAAAAGTGGCCCATGGACTTTATGCGCAAGGCGGTGCCTCAGCTGGTGCCCATCATCGAGGAGCTGGACAAGCGGGCAAAGCAGGTGAGCGCCGATCCCCGGGTTGCCATTCTGGACGATCAGGACCGGGTGCACATGGCCCACATCGACATCCACTACGGCTACAGCGTGAACGGCGTGGCCGCTCTGCATACCGAGATTCTGAAGGAATCCGAGCTGCGGCCCTTCTACGAGCTGTACCCGGAAAAGTTCAACAACAAGACCAACGGCATCACCTTCCGCCGCTGGCTGCTCCACTGCAACCAGCCTTTGGCCGCCTTCATCGAGAGTCTGATCGGCCCCGGTTTCAAAAAGGACGCGGCAGAGCTGGAAAAGCTGCTGGACTTCCAGAACGATGAAGAGGTGCTGCACCAGCTGCGCCGCATCAAGACCGAAAACAAGCAGGCGCTTGCCCGCTACCTCAAAACCACCCAGGGCGTGGAACTGAACGCCGATTCCATCTTCGATATTCAGGTCAAGCGCCTGCACGAGTACAAGCGCCAGCAGATGAACGCTCTGTATGCCATCTACAAGTATCTGGAGATCAAGGCGGGCAAGCTTCCCGCCCGGCCCATCACCATGATTTTCGGCGCAAAGGCTGCTCCCGCCTACACCATCGCCAAGGACATCATCCATCTGATCCTCTGCCTGTCTCAGCTGATCGAAAACGACCCGCAGGTCAGCCCCTATCTGAAAGTGGTCATGGTGGAAAACTACAACGTGACCAAGGCGGAAAAGCTGATTCCTGCCTGCGATATTTCCGAGCAGATCAGCCTGGCCTCCAAGGAGGCCTCCGGCACCGGCAACATGAAGTTCATGCTCAACGGCGCACTCACCCTGGGCACCCGGGATGGCGCAAACGTGGAGATCGCCCAGCTGGTAGGCGAGGAGAACATCTATTCCTTCGGCAAGAGCTCCGAGGAGGTCATCCGCCTGTACGACGAGCAGGCCTATTCCTCCGCCGCCCTCTACGATGGCGACGAGGAGATCGCCCGTCTGGTGGACTTCATCATCGACAAAAAGATGATCCGCATCGGCGATGTGGAGAGCCTGTGCCGCCTGTATAAGGAGATTGTGGGCAAGGACTGGTTCATGACCTTGCTGGACGTGAAGGAATACATTCAGAAGAAGGAAGAGATGCTGGCGGATTACGAGGATGAGCTGGCCTGGAGCCGCAAGACCCTGGTGAACATCGCCAAGGCGGGCTTCTTCTCCTCCGACCGCACCATCGCCGAGTACAACCGGGACATCTGGCATCTGTGAGGACGATCGAATGAAAGAAACAGGAATTCTGCTGGCGGTATCCTCTCTCCCATCCCGCACCGGGGTGGGGGAGCTGGGCCGGCCGGCATATGAGTGGATCGACCTGCTGGCCGAAAACGGGGTGAGTATCTGGCAGATTCTGCCCCTGAACCCCACCGGTTACGGCAACTCCCCCTATCAGCCTTATTCCTCCTGCGCGGGGGATGAGCTTTATCTGAGCCTGGAGCTGCTGGCACAGCAGGGCCTTTTGCCCGAGGTGCCGGAATTTGCCGGGGCCAACCCGGGCCGGGTGGACTATGAGGCAGTGCGCGCCTGGAAGGAGCCGCTGCTGCGCGCCGCCTGTGCCGCCTTCCAACCGGACGAGGACTACAACGCCTTCGCCCGGCAGGATTGGGTGAAAAACTACAGTGTCTTCCGGGCCTTCAAAAAGGCAAACGAGGGCCGCTGCTGGCTGGAATGGCCCCAGTGGCAGCGGGACTGGCCGCAGACCCGGCAGGGGGACCTGAGTGAGTTTGCGGAAGAAATCGCCTACCACAGCTTTTTGCAGTATCAGTTTTTGAACCAGTGGAAGGCTGTGCGGGAATATGCCCATCAAAAGGGCGTGCGCATCATGGGCGATGTGCCCTTCTATGTGGGTGTGGACTCGGTGGACGTCTGGGCCGGGCGGGAGAACTTCCTGCTGGATGAGGACGGCCGCCCCACCTTCATCGCCGGGGTGCCGCCGGATTATTTCAGCGCCACCGGCCAGCGGTGGGGCAATCCCATCTATAACTGGGAAAAGATGCAACAGGATGATTTTGCCTTCTGGGTGGAGCGCATCGGCTACAATCAGAAGCTGTTCGATATCATCCGCATCGACCACTTCCGCGCCTTCGACACCTACTGGAAGATTCCGTCCAGCTGCCCCACTGCCATTGAGGGCGAGTGGATCGAAGCGCCGGGCTATGCGGTGCTGGATACCCTGTATGAAAAAATTCCGGGTCTGGAACTGGTGGCGGAGGACCTGGGCGATCTGCGCCCGGAGGTCCTGGAGCTACGGGACCACTACCACTTAAAAGGAATGAAGGTGCTGGAATTTGTGCTGGATGCCTCCGGCAAATATGTGGAGGACACCGGCTCGAATCGGGCCTGCCAGATCCATTACACCGGCACCCACGACAACGCCACCTTGAAGGAATGGTACGAGAGCCTGCCCATCGCGCACCGGCGCAAGCTGCGCCGCTGGCTGAAACGGCAGGGCTTCGGCACCGGCAGCGTGGTGGAGCGGCTGAACCGCTGCGCGCTGGCCAGCCCGGCGGACTGGACCATCCTGCCCGCACAGGATATCATGGAGCTGAACGCCAGCGCCCGCATGAATACCCCCGGCACCGTGGGCTCCCCCAACTGGGAGTGGCGGCTCACCGGCTTTGACGAAGCGGCCCGTGCACTGCATGTGCTGCGGCCCGCCATCTTACAGCGGAGGGAAGCAAAATGAATTTTGCGGCGGTCTTTCACCGGGCTCAGGCCCCTTATAGCTATGCACTAAATCCGGACGAACTGGTTCTGCGTTTGCAGACCGGCCCTGAGGTAGAGCGAGTCTTCCTGCATTGGGGAGACCCCTTTGAGGCGGGTATTCTGGGCGGCGCCGAGCGCTGGAAGGGCCAGCGTCAGGAAATCACCGGCCCGCTGCGGCTGGAACACTGCCTGTGGTGGAGCTCTGCCATCCGTCCGCCCTACAAGCGGTGCCGCTACTATTTTGAGCTGCATCAGAGCGGCGAGGTCTGGTTCTACGGAGAGGACGGCTTCTGCACACCGGAGCAAAACCAAAAAGAGGAGCGCCCGGCGGCGTTCCATCAGCCCTGGATGAACCCGGCGGACATTCCCGCCCCGCCTCAGTGGGTGCGGGACACGGTGTGGTATCAGATCTTCCCGGACCGGTTCTGCCGTAGCGGGGCCAGCAGCTGCCAGACCCCCTGGCGCACCGGCCCCGTGACCAACGAGGAACGCTTCGGCGGCGACCTGCCGGGCATCTGCGAAAAGCTGGATTATCTGGCCGGGCTGGGAGTGAACGGGCTGTATCTGAACCCCATCTTCGCGGCGGACTCGGTGCACAAATACGACACCCGGGATTACGAGACCGTGGACCCGGACTTCGGCACCAATGAGGACCTTGCCCACCTGGTGAAATCCGCCCACGAGCGGGGCATCCGGGTGATGCTGGATGCGGTGTTCAACCACTGCGGGGCCAGTTTCGCTCCCTGGCAGGACGTACTGCAAAAGGGTCCGGCCTCCCGTTACTGGAACTGGTTCATGGTAAATCGCTGGCCCGCCCCGGCCCCCGGACGGGACACCCGGGACAGCCGCTATTACTCCTTCGCCTTTGCACCCAACATGCCCAAGCTGAACACCAACGAGCCGGAGGTCATCGAGTATGTCTGCGGCCTGTGTGAGCGCTGGGTGGGGGAATACGGCGTGGATGCCATTCGCTTCGACGTGGGCAATGAGGTATCCCACCGGCTTTTGAAGGAACTGCACCGGCGGCTGCGGGCTATTCGCCCGGACGTTTACCTGCTGGGAGAGATCTGGCACGATGCCTCCCCCTGGCTGGAGGGCGACGAGTATGACGCGGTGATGAACTACCCGCTGCAGCAGGCGGTAAAGGGCTTCTTTGCCCATAAGGACAAAACCGCCCGCTCACTGGCCTGGGACCTGTACCGCTGTATGGGCATGTACCGCCGCCAGACCGGGCAGGTGATGTTCAATCTGCTGGATTCCCACGACACCGACCGGCTGTTCACCCGGGCGGGCAGTGAGGATGCATTTTTTCAGCAGCTTGCCATGCTGTTCACCCTGCCGGGCAGCCCCAGCATCTATTACGGTACCGAGATCGGCCTGCCGGGAGGGCACGACCCGGACTGCCGCCGCTGCATACCCTGGGACCGGCTGGAGGAACCGGAAAACAGTCAGCGCATTCACCAGCTGAAAGAGCTGATTCGGCTGCGGCGTACCCTGCCTGAACTGCGCGGAAGCGAGCTTGGTTTCGTGGAGACCGAAGCGGAGGGCCGGAACGTACATTACCGGCGGGGCGATGTGGAAGTGCTGCTCAACTGCGGCGAAACGTCCTGGAAGCTGCCCGGAGAGGGGCAGAACCTCTTCTGCCGTGGCCTGCGGGATAACATCCTCGCATCCGGCGGCGTGTGTATTCGTCGCATGACCGAATAAAACAGATGGGAGGAAACCGATGGAAACGATCCGTGCGGTGGTGTTTGACCTGTATGGCACCCTGATTTGCATTCATACCGATGAGGAGGACCTGGAGCGGGTCTGGAAGCCGATGACCTTCTATTACGGCTATCACGGGGCGCAGTACGACGGCCCGGACCAGCTGCGCCGGGCCTATCGGGCCGAGGTGCGCCGCCGTCAGCGAGCGACGGATGCACGCTTTGGCTCCGGCTGCGGCGAGGTGGCGCTGGAGCAGGTGCTGGAAGCGCTGTTCCGCAAAAAGGGGGCTCCCTGGGTGACTGGTGAAATGGTACGCGGCGCGGGAATGCTGCTGCGGGCCTGTGCCACCGATCAGGCGGAGCTGTACCCCGGTGTGCACCAGATGCTGGACACGCTGCGCGGCGCGGGGAAGAAAGTGTTTCTGCTGTCCAACGCGCAGCGGCTGTTCACTTGGCCGGAGATGACCATGCTGGAGCTGTGCGGCCGGTTCGACCGGATCTTCCTCTCTTCCGACTGGGGCGTGAAAAAGCCCTCGCCGAACTATTTCGGTCTGGTTTTACAGGAATGCGGCTGCCCGCCCGGTCAGGTGATGATGGTGGGCAACAGCATCCACGACGACATCGCCCCCGCCCGGGCGCTGGGGATGCGCACCTGCTTTTTGAACACCGACGGGGTGACAGAAAAGCCGGATTGCGACCTCTTTTGCGAGTTCGCGGATTATGATAGGATAATAAAAACGATACTGCCCGGCCAGGCGCAGGCCGGAGCGCGGTAAGGAGGAACCACAATGCTGGACAAAACCAAAAAGGACTGGTGGAAATCCGCCGTTGCCTACCAGATCTACCCCAAAAGCTTCCAGGATACCACCGGAAGCGGTGTGGGCGATCTGCAAGGCATCATTAAGCGGCTGGACTATCTGCAAACGCTGGGCATCGACGTGATCTGGCTGTCGCCGGTGTGCGCCTCTCCCCAGGTGGACAACGGCTACGACATTTCGGATTATCGGGCCATCGACCCCATGTTCGGTGACCTTGACGATATGCGTCAGCTGATCCAGGAGGGCAAAAAGCGGGGCATCGGCATCATGATGGACCTGGTGCTGAATCACAGCTCGGACCAGCACCGCTGGTTCTTGCAGGCCAAGACCAGCCGGGACAATCCCTACCATGACTACTACGTCTGGCGGGATGGTACCCCTGACAAGTTCCCGAACGATATGCAGGCCACCTTCGGCGGTCCGGCCTGGGAGTGGGTGCCGGAGGTGGAGCAGTATTACTTCCACCAGTTTGCACCCCAGCAGCCGGACCTGAACTGGGAGAACCCGGCGCTGCGCCGCGAGATCTACGATATGATCCTGTGGTGGATGGAGCAGGGCGTGGAGGGCTTCCGGCTGGATGTGATCGACCAGATCGCCAAGGAGCCGGACAACAAGATCACCGGCAACGGCCCTCGCCTGCATGAGTTCCTGCGGGAACTGAGTGCCGAGACCTTCCAGAAGGGCTGCCTTGTGACGGTGGGCGAGGCCTGGGGAGCGGATATCCCCCGGGCAAAGCTGTACAGCGCGCCGGACGGCAGTGAGCTTTCCATGGTGTTCCAGTTTGAACAGATGGTGCTGGACCAGCAGCCCGGCAAGGACAAATGGGACCTGGCGCCGCTGCCCTTCGTGAAGATGAAGCAAAGCTACGCTCGCTGGCAGCAGGGTCTGCACGGCTGCGGCTGGAACAGCCTGTTCCTGGACAACCACGACCTGCCCCGCATCGTTTCCCGTTGGGGCGACGACGGCGAATACCGGGTGCAGTCCGCAAAGCTGCTGGCCACCATGCTGCACGGCATGCAGGGCACGCCCTACGTTTACCAGGGCGAGGAGCTGGGCATGACCAATATCCGCCTGCCGCTGGAGCAGTACCAGGATGTGGAAATCCGCAATATGTATAAAAAGAGGATGGCTGAGGGTTACCCGGAGGAAGAAGTCCTGCGTTCCATTTATGCCAAAGGGCGGGACAACGCCCGCACCCCCATGCAGTGGAGCAGTGAAGCAAACGCAGGCTTTACCACCGGCACCCCCTGGCTGCCGGTGAACCCCAACTACACGGCCATCAATGCAGAGGCTGCTCTGGCGGACCCGGACTCGGTATTCTGGCATTACAAAAAGCTGATTGCCCTGCGCAAGGAATACCCGGTATTCGTGGAAGGGGATTTTACCCTGCTGGAGGAAGAGCATCCCAACCTGTTTGTTTACCAGCGCGGCACCGGGGAGGAGCAGATTTTGGTGGTATGCAATTTCGGCGGCGGCGAGACTCGCTGGACTCTGCCTGCTCTGTGGCAGGATGCCCAGGTGCTGATTTCCAACTACTCTGACCGGGCGGACACGCTGCGCCCCTGGGAGGCTATGATCCTGCACCGCACTGCGCGACGGTGATTGTCGCATCGAGGGCAGGTCTCGGACTCAACAGCATAAAATTCAACTACGAAAAGTATTTCTTGATACAGGAATTACTGATTGTACCTAAATTTCTGGGGTTGCAGAGAAAATCACCGGCCGGACAGAAGAGAATTGCCGCCGGAACTTCCCCCAAAGGGTACTGCCGCGCTATAATAAAAGCAAAGCATGGGGCGGGTAAAACTGCCCTCAAAACGCTCAAAGGGGAGAAGAAAATGGAGATCCGGGAATACCGGCCGGGAGACTGCGAGGAGCTTACTCGGCTGTTTTATGACACGGTGCACACTGTCAACTGTAAGGATTACACCGCGGCTCAGCTGGACGCCTGGGCGGATGGGAAGCCTGATCTGGAACGGTGGGATCGGTCGCTGCGGGAGCATTTCAGTCTGGTGGCGCTGGAAGGGGAACGAATCGTCGGCTTTGGCGATATGGACGCCACCGGCTATCTGGACCGGTTGTATGTGCACAAGGACTACCAGAAGCAGGGCGTTGCCACTGCACTCTGTGACCGACTGGAGCGGGCCGTGAGCGGAACCATCGTTACCCATGCCTCCATCACCGCCCGCCCCTTTTTTGAGGGGCGGGGATATGTGGTGGTGAAGGAGCAGCAGGTGGAGCGCAAGGGGATTCTGCTGTGCAATTTTGTGATGGAGAAAAGACGATAAGAAACGCCGGGCTTCCCGATTGATCGGAAAGCCCGGCGTTTTTATGGCTGTATTTTGAAAAAAGGATCAGGCATTCTCACCGAAGAAGAGGGCCAGGTCCTCCTCCACGGTGTCGATGCCCGCGATGCCGAACTGCTCCACCAGCAGCTTCGCCACATTGGGGCTCAGGAAGGCGGGCAGCGTGGGACCCAGATGGATGTTCTTTACACCCAGATACAGCAGCGCCAGCAGCACGATTACCGCCTTCTGCTCGTACCAGGCAATGTTGTAAACGATGGGCAGCTTGTTGATGTCCGAAAGGCCGAAGGCCTCCTTCAGCTTGAGTGCGATCACAGCCAGAGAGTAGGAGTCGTTGCACTGACCGGCATCCAGTACCCGGGGAATGCCGCCGATGTCGCCCAGGGGCAGCTTGTTGTATTTATACTTGGCGCAGCCCGCAGTGAGAATCACGGCATCCTGGGGAAGCGCCTTGGCGAACTCGGTGTAGTAGTCCCGGCTTTTGGCGCGGCCATCGCAGCCTGCCATGACCACGAACTTTTTGATGGCGCCGCTCTTCACCGCGTCCACGATCTGGTCGGCCAGAGCCAGCACCTGCGCATGGGCAAAGCCGCCCACGATCTCGCCGGTCTCGATTTCGGTGGGAGCCGGGCAGGTCTTGGCCTGCTCGATGATGGCCGAGAAGTCCTTGGTCTGGCCTGCCTCACCGGGAATGTGTTTGCAGCCAGGGTAACCGGCGGCGCCGGTGGTGTACAGCCGATCCTTGTAGCTGGCTTTGGGCGGTACAATGCAGTTGGTGGTCATCAGGATGGGACCATTGAAGCTCTCGAACTCCTCCTTCTGCTTCCACCAGGCGTTGCCGTAATTGCCCACAAAGTTGGGATATTTGCGGAAGGCGGGGTAGTAGTGGGCGGGCAGCATCTCGGAATGGGTGTATACATCCACGCCGGTGCCCTGGGTCTGCTCCAGCAGCATCTCCAGATCCCGCAGGTCGTGGCCGGAAACCAGGATGCCGGGGTTCTTGTCCACGCCAATGTTTACCCGGGTGATCTGCGGGTTTCCGTAGGCGGTGGTGTTGGCCTTGTCCAGCAGAGCCATGCCGGTCACACCCTGCTTTCCGGTTTCCAGAACCAGCGCGGTCAGCTCCTCGGCAGTGAGGCTGTCGTCCAGAGTGGCAGCCAGAGCCCGCTGCAGGAAGGCGTCCAGCTCCGGGTCCTCCTCCAGCAAAGCGTTGGCATGCTTGGAATAGGCGGAAAGACCCTTCAGGCCGTAGGTGATCAGTTCACGCAGGGAACGGATGTCCTCGTTTTCGGTGGCCAGTACGCCCACGGTACGGGCTTTCTGCTCCCAGTCGCCGCTGCCGTCCCACAGAGCGGCCTCGGGCAGGGGGGTGCGGTTATTCAGCTGAGCCAGCAGAGCCTGCTTTGCATCCAGAGTGGCATGAATGCGGGCCACGATGGCTTCTTTATCAAAATTGGCGTTGGTGATGGTGGCAAACAGATTCAGAGTAATCAGATGATTGATGTGAGAAGGCACCTCTTTGCCTTCGCTGCGCAGGGCGGTGGTCACCGCGCTGATGCCCTTGCTGGCGTACACCAGCAGATCCTGCATAGCGGCCACATCGGGGGTCTTGCCGCACACGCCGGAAAGGGTACAGCCCTTGCAGCCGGCGGTTTCCTGGCACTGATAACAAAACATTTTCTGTTCCATGGTCAAATCTCCTTATGGATGGGGAATGAAGGGAACGCCGGAGCGTTCTTAGTGAAAAAGCAACCGGCATAAAAGGCTTTATCTGCCGGAAAGCTGCTCTAATGATAATGCATTTTTGAAAACATGTATGTTTGAAATCCAACATTTTGATGATGCCAAATGGAAAGAACGGCCCCGGATAAAGATATATTGCGCAGGAATGGAACCGAAATTCCCTAGAATTCAGGCAGGTTTTCTGAATATCACATTGTGAGACTTGAGATTTTTATGCATAAAAACGGGGAAACTGTCACTATTTTTTCATTGACCTGAAGACTTTTCTGTGATACAGTGTTAACAAACAGGAAGGTGTTTACCAACTCGCACAAAGATGATAGGTAATTGGTGAATTTGCCTGTGAATTTGCTCCAAAAGTTGTCGATAATCCCATTTGACAAACGTTGGGCAAAACGGTATGCTTTTATTATGTCACATAGAGGTCCGGCGGATAGGCCGGTTCAGGTCGCCGCGTATGACTCAGATCACTCCAGAATTGCTTGAGCAGGCCAAGGCAGGGCAGGAAGCTGCGCTGGCCGCTGTGCTTGCCCACATGATGCCAGTGATCCGCAGCCATGCGGCCGCAGGGGTTTGCCCCGGGCTCGATCTGGACGATGCGGTGCAGGAAGGAATCATCGGCTTGTTTGCCGCCATCCGAAGCTACCGCCCCGGAGAAGGAACCTCGTTTGGCACCTATGCGGGCCGCTGCATCCAGAATGCAATCCGCACCGCAAGGCGAGCGGCCGGCCGCAAAAAGCATGGTCCGCTCAACCAGAGCGTTCCCCTCAGCGAGGAGAACACCGCTCCCGGGCCGGAGGAGCTGGCCATCCAGAATGAGCAGCTGCAGGATACTCTGCAGACCATTCAGACCCGGCTTTCCCCTTTTGAGCAGGAGGTGCTGGAGCTGTTCCTGAACGGCTGCAGCTACGAGCAGATCGCTCAGGTGCTGAATCGCAGTGCCAAATCGGTGGAGAACGCACTTTCCCGCCTGCGCCGCAAGCTGAAAGAGGCCCGCGGCTGAAGTTTTTCTTTTGGATTATGGGTGGCGACCCATAAGTATATATGCCCCTGTAGCTTAACATTTAGAGCATTGGTCAATTCCAAAGGTGTCGGTTGAAATCCTTCCGCGGGCAAAAAAACAGAATGCAGAGGAGAATCTAGCATGTACGAAGATAAGACCCTGGTATGCAAAGACTGCGGTAAGGAGTTTGTATTCACCGCCGGCGAGCAGGAGTTCTACGCCAGCCGTGGCTTTGAGAACGAGCCCCAGCGCTGCAAGGCCTGCCGTGACGCTCGCAAGAACGCCACCCGCGGCACCCGCGAAATGTTCGAGGCTACCTGCGCCGCTTGCGGCAAGGTTGCTCGCGTGCCCTTCCAGCCCCGCGAGGATCGCCCCGTATACTGCAGCGAGTGCTTCGCCAAGATGAAGGAGAACGGCTGATCCGTTTTCGTCTCTTTGCGATCCAAAGCCCCCGGCAAAAGCCGGGGGCTTTTTCTGTGCGCAGGGCACGGCCTTGTGTTTTGAGGGCATTTACGGTACAATGAACAGGCGGCAGAACGGTGCTGATCGGTCTGTCTGTATATAATATATAATAATGTAAGAGCAGGCAGGTGCGGCGCGCCCTGTCTGAAACCAAAACCGGCCTTTTGCCGGAAAACGGAGGAGCCCTGTTATGGCATGGAACCAAACAGCTTGCAAGCGCTGGCGGCTGGTCGCCGCGGGTATTCTGGTGGCTGCGGTCACGGCGCTGGCCCTGGCCTGGACCGGCTACAATGTGATTCGCACGGTGAACGGCCAGTCGGAATATTACCAGGTGCATGATTATTACGCCGAGGACCAGGTGATGCTGGCGGCGGACCCGTCCCAGGGATGGACGCAAGGGATTCTGGCCGGACCTGATACCCCGCTTTACGGTGTGCGGCTGTATTTTTCCAGCCTGGACCGGGTGGTACACGGTACCTTGTATGTGGACCTGTTGGACGAAAACGGCCAGCGGCTGACCGGCGCGGTGCTGGATATGACCGAGATTCTGGGGCTGGACTTCCAGGGCATCGTGTTTGAGCAGCCGGTCTTCCCGGAAAAGGATGCCACCCACTATACCCTTCATATTTATTATGAACCGGCCACGGCAGAGGATGTGCTGGGCCTTATCTATGGTACAGGTCCCATGCCCCAGGAGGCAGAACTGGATGCAAATCAGATCCCTCTGGTGCTGGACCCGAATGCAGCGATCAGTGCCAATGCGGCGAACCCGGCCTTCCCGCTGGAAGGAGGAACGGTACAGCCGGAGGGCGGCGCTACTGCGGCGCTGCAGTATATCACCAACTACAGCGGAAATATCGGTCTGTGGCTGTGCGTTCCGGTGGCGGCGGTGCTGTTTGCGGCGGTGATGGGAGCCTGGTGGCTGATCTTCTGGAAAAAGGCGTCCGCACCGGCCTGTGTGGCCTATGCGGCGGCGGTTCTTGGTCTGGGCTGGGCGCTGATCACACCCCCCATGGCCGGACCGGACGAATACACCCATCTGGCGGGAGGCTATTCTATGGCCAGCCGGATGATGGGGCAGCCCGGCGTCCAGGTGGATTACGACGACTGGGGCCGCGAGGTCTACACACTTCCCATGCGGGAATGCGACGCGGGATACATGCGGGACCGCTCCGGAGAGATCGGAGTGTTCGGCTATAAGCAGATCCTGGATCATCCGGGCGGCTTTGGCAACAGCGGCCAGCTCACCAAAGAGGTGGAGGTGGTGGCTCCGGCCAACCCGCAGGCAGTGCAGTATCTGCCCCAGGCACTGGGAATTCTGCTGGCCCGGCTGATTGGTCTGGGCTTTTATCCCATGCTGCTGATGGGACGGCTGTTCAGCGTGGCGGCCTACACCGCGCTGGCAGCGCTGGCGGTGAGCGCCGCGCCCCGGGGCAGCAAGGAGATTTTCAGCGCGGCGGCGCTGCTGCCCATGGGCCTTTCGCTGGCAGGCAGTTTCTCGGCGGATACCATGGTCCTGGGCATGGCCTTTTTGTTCACAGCTCTGTGCTTTGCCGGAATGACGGAGGATAAGCCGGTGAGCTTTGTTCGCCAGGCGGTACTGCTGGTTCTGGCCGCACTGCTGGCGCCGGCCAAGGCGATCTACCTGGGCATGGTTGCATTGGTCTTCCCGATGAAGGCGGAAAACCTGGGCGGCAGGCTGCGCAGCCGCATCTTCAAGGCGTTTGTATGCGCGGCAGCTCTGATCGGCTGGCTGGCAGCCAACGGTACCACCATGGCGTATATGCTGCGCAGTGTGGATACCGAGCGTATCCAGCTTGCCATATTGCCCGCGCTGCTTCTGGCGGCGGTATGCGTGGCTGCCTGGTATAAACTGCATCACAAACGCTGGTTCAAATGGGCGGCCCTTGGGGCCTGCGGGCTGATCCTGCTGGCGGGCGGAGCCACTGTGCTCTGGGTGCTGGCCAACAGCGGCCAGACTCTGACCCCGGAGGAAATCGCCGCGGGCATTCAGCCCAACGGCGAATCCATCTACACCTTCAGCATCGGCTATATGCTCAGCCATCCCAGCCAGACCATCAAGCTGCTGGCCAACACGGTGACGGATCAGCTGCCGGTCTATTTGCAGGGACTGGTGGGTGCGCTGCCCGGCGAACCCATCGTGCATAAGCTGGCTCTGAGCTGGAGTTTAACCATTCTTCTTTTGCTGGTCCCGGTATGCGCTTCGGTGCGCCAGGCCGAACAGCCGGTGCGGCTGAGCCGTCCGGTTCGCTGGGTCATGGGACTGGTGACGGCGTCTGTGGTGCTGCTCATGGTGGCGGCTGCCCTGATCTGGACACCCATCAATGCAACCACTGTGTTCGGCATCCAGGGCCGTTACCTGCTGCCGGTGCTTCCGCTGTTCCTGCTGCTGTTGGGCGAGCAGGGAGCCTTCTGCACCCGGCGGGATGTGAGCCGGGGCATTCGCGCGGCCTCGGTGTTTGTCAGCGCAGCCGCTGCAATGGAAAGCTTTGCACTGTTTTGCGGGGCCTGACGGTTGCAAAATATGGAGAAATTGGGTATAGTATAAGTACCGGCGGCCTGCGCGGCTGCCCGAGTTTATAAAGGAAAGCGAGATCGAACATCATGATCATTACCAAAAATACCATCATCGGCGATATTCTGGATACCGACGGCACCGTGGCTCCCTTCTTCCTGGAGATCGGCATGCACTGCCTGGGCTGCCCCTCTGCCCGCGGCGAGACCATTGAGGAGGCCTGCATGGTTCACGGCACCAATGCCGACGAGCTGGTGGCCAAGCTGAACAAGCATTTCGGCAACGAATGATCGCCCCCAAGCTGGACGAACGCCTGCAGGCGGCGGCAGACCTGGTCCGCCCCTGCGATACCGCCGCGGACATCGGCTGCGACCACGGCAAGCTGTCGGCCTATCTGGCCTGCACCGGCCGTGCCCGGCGGGTGATCGCGGCGGATCTTCGCCCCGGACCCCTTTCCACAGCCCAAAAGACCTGTGAGGAAGCGGGCTGTCTGGATCGGGTGGAGCTTCGCATGGGCGACGGACTGAGCGTGCTGGCTCCCGGCGAGGCGCAGGCGGTGGTGATCGCGGGCGTGAGCGCCCAGACCGCCATCGAAATGCTCACCGCTGCCCCCTGGGTGCGGGACGAGAGCACCCAGTTGGTGCTGATCCCAGCCACCAAGGCCCCGGTACTCCGGCGCTGGCTGTGGGAAAACGGCTTTTCGCTGAACGCCGAGCGTCTGGTGTGTGCGGCGCACCGCTGGTATGCGGTGATGGACGCGGCGTATACCGGAACGGTCCGGCAGCCCACCGACGCGGAATGCCTGCTGGGCTTGACCCAGGATCAGCAGGGCGCGGCGGAATACAGGGCTCAGCAGCTGAACCGGCTGAAAAAATTCCGGCGCGGGCTGGAACAGGACCCGGAAGCCGCCCGGCGCGCCGACGAGCTGCTGCGGCAGCTGGAAGGCGAAGGATGAAGGAGGAAGGAGGAAGACCCAACATGGCAAGAGTGCGTGAGATCTGTGAGTGCCTGGAGCAGCTGGCCCCGAAGGACCTGGCGGAAAGCTGGGACAACGTGGGCCTGCTGGTGGACTGTGGAGCCGAGGTGACCAGCGTTCTGGTGGCACTGGACATCACCGACGAGGTGGTGGCCGAGGCGGAGTTGCAGGGCTGCCAGCTGATCGTGGCTCATCACCCGGTGATCTTCAAACCGCTGCGCACCCTTGCCCGGCGGGATGTGGCCTTCCGCCTGGTGAAGAAAAATATCTCCGCCATCTGTATGCACACCAATCTGGATGCGGCAGAGGGCGGCGTGAATGATGTGCTGGCCCGGCTGTTTGAGGTAGAAAACCCGGAACCCTTCGGTGAAGCGGGGGTCGGCCGGGTGGGCAGCGTGGAGCCCACCGACGCAAAGACGCTGGCCGCCTTGTGCCAGAGCCGTCTGAACGCCCATGTGAAGCTGGCAGATGCGGGCAAACCCATCCGGCGGCTGGCACTGATTGGCGGAAGCGGCGGCAGTATGCTGGCGGACGCGGCTGTCACCGGAGCGGATGCTCTGCTCACCGGCGAGGCCAGCCACCACGATGCCATCGACGCCCGGGCAATGGGCCTGAGCCTGATCGTGGCCGGGCATTACAGCACCGAATTTCCCATCGTGCCGGTGCTGGCGGATCATCTGAGCCGCCGTTTCAACGGGCTGCGGGTGATCTGCAGCCGCCGCAACAAGGACCCCTTTTCTTATTTATAATAGGAAGGAGCAGCTGCCATGTGGAACGAGCAAGACAAGAGCAGCGTGGGATATAACGAGGAAATGTTTGGCGAATCGCCCGCAGCCGGGCGGGAAGCCGGGGAACCGCCTCGGTCTCGCGAGGCATCCAGCGGTGCTCAGGCGTTGCTGAAGCGCCAGATTGCTCCCGGCGAACGTCTGCTCTGGTCCGGCAGCCCGAAAAAGCTGCACGGTCCCCGGGGCGCGGGCAAGCTGTTTGCGTTATTTTTCCTGGGCTTTGCCTGCTTCTGGGAGCTGATGGCGCTGCAGACCCTCACGCTGGGTGCAGGGCTGTTCGGTATCCTGTTCCCGTTGTTCGGCATTCCGTTCATCCTGGTGGGCATCAAGCTGTTGTTCCCCCAGGTGGGCGGGCCAAAGCCGGAGGAGATCGTCTACGCCATCACCGATCAGCGGGTGCTGGTGGTGACCAGGGGACGGGTAAGCTCCTGGGAGCTGGATTCCATCCAGGGCGTGGAAAAGCGCTATTATCAGGATGGGACCGGCGACCTGATCCTTTCCAACGGTCAGGTGGAAACCTATTATCACAAGGGACATACCCGCCACCGCAACATCACGATGGAATTTTCCGGTCTGGCCGATGTGGACGCCGCCGAAGCGGCGCTGCGCGGCCATTGAACCAAGTTGACTGCAAGCAGGCCGTGCCGCCCGGCACGGCCGCTTTTTTTACAAAGAGGTGAGACCCATGGCATTGGATGCCGCATTGCTGGCCCTCGCAGCCCGCGAATTGAAACAAACCCTGCTGGATGCCAAGATCGACAAGATCTTCGAGCCCACCCGGGACGAGGTGGTCATTACACTGCGCACCCGGACGGATACCTTCAAGCTGCTGCTTTCCGCCCGCAGCGGTTCCGCCCGCGCCTGCCTGACCCAGGACACCTTTGAAAACCCGGCGGTGCCGCCCAGCTTCTGCATGCTGCTGCGTAAGCACCTGACTGGCGGACGCCTGGTGGACCTGCGAGTGGAGCAGGGCGACCGTCTGGTCTTCTTTGAGTTCCAGTGCACCAACGAGATGGGCGATCTGGTCCGCAACATCCTGGCGGTGGAGCTGATGGGCCGCTATTCCAACCTGGTGCTGGTGCAGGACGGCCGGATCATTGACGCCCTCAAGCGAGTGGATTTCGAGGATTCCCAGATTCGCCAGCTGCTGCCGGGTCTGGCGTACACTCTGCCCCAGAAGCCCAACAAGCCGGATCTGTTCACGGTGAGCAGTGCCGGGCTGGTGGCTGCCGCCTGCCAGAAGGATCTGCCGGTGGCGGATGCGCTCATGCGCAGCTGTGCCGGTGTAGGTCCGGTGGTCTGCCGGGAGGCAGCCTTCCGGGCGTTGGGAGAGAGCGCGGCTCAGGCGGATATGCTCACCGAGAGCGAGAAAACCGCGCTGATTGCCGCCATCGACGGCATCAAGGCGGATTATGAGGCGGGCGGCAAGCCCTGTCTGGCCTGCGATGAGACCGGTAAGCCGGTGGAGTTCAGCTTCACCGCCCTGACCCAGTACGGCGAGCAACGCCTGACCCATTACGACAGCTTCAGCACCATGCTGGAGGGCTATTACTCCACCAAGGACCGGGCCGAGCGGCTGCGCCAGAAAAGCAAGGATCTGGCCAAGACTGTGAAGAACCTGCACGAGCGGGCCATCCGCAAGCAGGCCGCCCGAAAGGAAGAGCTGGCCCAGAGCGGCAAGGCCGACCAGCTGCGGCTGTACGGCGAGCTGCTGCAGGCCAACCTCTGGGCGGTGGACAAGGGCATGCGCAGCGTGCAGGTGCTGAACTACTACGATGGCCAGACCATCGAGATTCCGCTGGACGCCCGGCTGAACGGCGTGGGCAACGCCCAGAAGTATTTTAAGGAATACAAGAAAAAGCAGACCGCAGCCAAGATGCTGAAAAAGCTGCTGGAGGAAGGCGAGCGGGAGATCGAATACCTGGGCACTGTGCTCTACGAGGTGGAGACCGCCACTGGCGAGCAGGCACTGGGCGAGATTCGCGCCGAGCTGAAAAGCCAGGGCTATCTGAAGTATTACAAGATCCGGGACAAAAAGCAGAAGCCCGCGGACTTCTACCGTTACCGCTCTTCGGACGGCTTTTTGATTCTGGTGGGTCGAAACAACCTGCAGAACGACAAGCTCACCCTGCACACTGCCCGGGGCAAGGATTTGTGGTTCCATGTGAAGGATGCGCCCGGAAGCCATACCGTGGTGATGAGCGAGGGCAGAGACATCCCCCTCACCACCCAGAACGAAGCGGCCATGCTGGCGGTGGTGCATTCCAGCCTGGCGGGAGGCGCCAAGGTGGCGGTGGACTACACCGAGGTGAAGAACATCCGCAAGACCGGCGACCTGAAGCCCGGCATGGTGCTCTATGAAAAATATGAGACCGGCTATATCACCCCGGAGGAGGGCATCGAGGAACGCCTGCGGGAACAGCCGGCCAAGCGATGAGAACAACGACCTGAAGGAGGAAGGAATATGTATTGCAAACAGTGCGGCAGCTATCTGGAGCCGAACACCCTGACCTGTCCGGTGTGCGGCGCGCCTGTGCCGGAGCAGCCTGCTCCTGAATCGCAGCCCGCGCAGGCGGAGCCGGTGCAGCCCCAAAGCACACCGGAGCAGCACAGCGCCTCCTGGGAGTTCGGTGCAGGCGTTACAGGCGGTCCGGCCACCCCGCCGCCCCCGTCTTATGGAGAGCCCCGTTACCAGCGCCAGGTGCCGCCCGCGCCCGGCCCGAAGGCGGAAGACGAGCCGGAACCGCCGGTCAAGACGCTGGAGTGGCTGTGGAGCCTGATTCTCACCGCCGTTCCCATTGTGAATCTGGTGGTGCTGCTGATCTGGAGCTTTGGCGGCGGTACCAGCATCACCAAGCGCAACTGGGCCCGTGCCAAGCTGATTCTGGTGGCGGTGAGCACAGTGGTCAGTGTGATCCTGTGCATCGCGCTCTTTGGTCTGGTTGCCTATTTCACCGGCTTGAGCTACGGCGGATTCGGCCATGGCGGTTACGGCTACGGCTTTGATTCGCCCTTCTATTATTATTGATGCAGCACCCCCGGCGCAGAGAGACCCCCCTGCGCCGGGGGTCATCGCCTCTGGATTGGAGCAGGGAAAAGGCTATGTTAAAACACGTTTGGCATATAGCCGAAAAACTTTTGAAAAATTTTATTTTTTTTACAAAAAGCCCTTGCAACAGGCGAATCCATGTGCTACAATAAGTCTCGGCTGCAAATGGCTTGTGTACCAAGCTGCGCAAGCCATGATATGCGTTGATGCGGGAGGTTGCCGTCACATGACGGGTTTTTCCGCGGAGTATGTCCGATCTAGAACCGGGCGAAAGAATTACTGAGAGCAAAGGGATACGTACACTGTCGCATTCTGCGCGGCGTACCAATGTCCAACACAATTTGCCGAAGTGTGTCCGGGGGAACTGCCAAGCGGTTCACCGGCTTTTATCGTGCCAAATTGTGAAACACCCGGCGCTGTGTTCAGTAGTTGATCGGCCGCCTAGGCACCAAATAATTACAGGAGGCGACGAAAATGGCAGTCAAAGAGAAAATCAGAATTCGTTTGCAGAGCTACGATCATCAGCTGATCGACGGTGCTGCTGAGAAGATTGTGGAGACCGCTAAGCGCACCGGCGCTCGCGTGTCCGGCCCCATTCCTCTGCCCACCGACAAGGAAGTGGTCACCATTCTGCGTGCTGTTCACAAGTACAAGGACAGCCGTGAGCAGTTCGAGACCCGCACCCACAAGCGTCTGATCGACATTCTGAAGCCGTCCAACAAGACGGTCGAGGCTCTCATGAGCCTGCAGCTCCCCGCTGGCGTAGACATCGAGATCAAGCTGTAAGCTTACATTTAAACAGGTAAGGGCGGCCGCTCTGGTGCCGCCAACTGCCGGATTCAATGAAGGCAACATCGATCGAAATGCTATCCAAACGGAGAGGTCATGTTGGCATCCAAGTTACTCACGATGTCAACCAATAACCTTATAGGAGGAAAAGAAAAATGCAAAAAGGTATCATCGGCAAAAAGCTGGGCATGACTCAACTGTTCGATGAGAACGGCAAGGTCGTTCCCGTAACCGTCATCGAGGCTGGTCCCTGCACCGTAGTGCAGAAGAAGACCGTTGAGAGCGACGGCTATCAGGCAGTTCAGCTGGGCTTCGGCGAAGTTTCCGCTAAGCGCGTAAACAAGCCCGCCAAGGGCCACTTCGCTAAGGCGGACGTTGCTCCCAAGAAGACCCTGCGTGAGTTCCGCCTGGCGGATATCAGCGCCATGAACGTGGGCGATATCCTGAAGGCCGACGTGTTCGCTGCTGGCGACCACATCGACGTAGTTGGCGTAAGCAAAGGTAAGGGCTACGCCGGCACCATCAAGCGCTGGAACGGCCATCGCCTGCGCGAGAGCCACGGCACCGGCCCCGTTGCCCGTCATGCGGGTTCCATGGGCGCCTGCTCCACTCCCAGCCGCGTATTCAAGGGCAAGAAGCTGCCTGGCCACCTGGGCGCCGAGCGGGTTACCATCCAGAACCTGACCGTCGTCAAGGTAGACGCCGAAAATAATCTGATCGCTATCAAAGGCGCTGTTCCCGGCCCCAAGGGCGCTGTGGTTTGCATCAGCGATAGCGTGAAGGCGTAAGGAGGGAAAGCACAATGGCACAATTTGACGTTTTGGATATGAACGGCAAGAAAGTTTCCACCGTAGAGCTTTCCGACGCCGTGTTCGGTATCACCCCCAACGAGAAGGCTGTGCACGCCGCTGTGGTCAACTTCCTGGCCAACCAGCGTCAGGGCACTCAGAGCACCAAGACCCGCAGCGAGGTTCGCGGCGGCGGCCGTAAGCCCTGGCGTCAGAAGGGCACCGGTCATGCCCGTCAGGGTTCCATCCGCGCTCCCCAGTGGACTCACGGTGGCGTTGCTCTGGGCCCCAAGCCCCGCGATTACAGCTACCGCATCAACCGCAAGGTGAAGCGTCTGGCCATCCTGAGCGCCCTGAGCGCCAAGGCTGCTGCCGGCGACATGATCCTGGTCGACAACCTGAGCGTTGCCGAGTACAAGACCAAGACCGTGGTCAACATGCTGAACGCCCTGGGCGTTAGCAAGAAGGCCCTGATCGTTACCCCCGTGGTCGAGGCTAAGCTCGTGAAGAGCGCCGCCAACATCCCCGGCGTGGTCACCACCGTGGCTACCAGCGTGAACACCTACGACGTTGTGAACGCCGACAAGTTCATCCTGAGCGTAGACGCGGCCAAGAAACTTGAGGAGGTTCTGGGCTAATGAAAACTGCACAAGACATCATCCTGGCTCCTGTCATTACCGAGAACTCTATGGCGGGCATTGCTTCCAAGAAGTACACCTTCAAGGTTGCCACCGATGCCAACAAGGTAGAGATCGCGAAGGCCGTTGAGAAGCTGTTCGGCGTCCAGGTCGAGAAGGTTAACACCATCAACGTGCGCGGCCGTTACCGCCGCCAGGGCATGCACGGCGGTTACACCGCCGCCAAGAAGAAGGCTGTTGTTACCCTGAAAGAGGGCAGCAAGGGCATCGAGTTCTTCGAGAGCATGGTATAAGAGATCGTTTCAAACGATTTCTTCCAAGAGCCCGAGCAGGGCTCATGTATGGGGATATGACCCCGATAACAATTCATAAGTAACAAAGGAGAATAGCAATGGCTATCAAGAAGTATAAGCCGACTACCCCGGGCCGCCGCGGTATGACTGTTACTGACTACAGCGTGCTGAGCAAAGTGGCCCCCGAGCGTAGCCTGCTGGAGCCCATGAAGAAGGCTTCCGGCCGCAACAACACCGGCCGCATCACCGTTCGCCATCACGGCGGCGGCAATCGCACCAAGTACCGTGTGATCGATTTCAAGCGCAACAAGTTTGATGTTCCCGCTACTGTAAAGACCCTGGAGTACGATCCTAACCGTTCTGCTCACATCGCTCTGGTTCAGTACGAGGACGGCGAGAAGCGTTACATCCTGGCTCCCGAAGGCCTGAAGGTTGGCGATGTGATCATGGCTGGCCCCAGCGCCGACATCAAGCCCGGCAATGCTCTGCCCTTCGCCAACATCCCTGTTGGTACCATCATCCACAACATCGAGCTGTACCCCGGTAAGGGCGGCCAGCTGGTGCGCAGCGCCGGCAACATGGCTCAGCTGATGGCGAAAGAGAACGGCTACGCTCTGGTTCGTCTGCCCTCCGGCGAGATGCGCAACATCCCTCTGAACTGCATCGCTACCATCGGCCAGGTTGGCAACGTGGATCACGAGAACGTGAACATCGGTAAGGCCGGCCGCAAGCGCCACATGGGTTGGCGTCCCACCGTTCGCGGTTCTGTTATGAACCCCTGCGATCACCCCCACGGTGGTGGTGAGGGCAAGAGCCCCGTTGGCCGTCCCGGCCCTGTTACCCCCTGGGGCAAGCCTGCTATGGGTTACAAGACCCGCAAGCATCACAACCGCTCTGACAAGTTCATTGTCAAGCGCGCGAACGGTTAAGAGAGGAGAACGAACATGGGTAGAAGTGTTAAGAAGGGACCTTATGTCCTGCCTGTTCTGCTGAAGCGCGTTCAGGAGATGAATGCCGCCGGTGAGAAGCGGGTTCTGAAGACCTGGAGCCGCTCCTCCACCATTTTCCCTGATTTTGTCGGTCACACCTTCGCGGTGCACGACGGCCGTAAGCATGTGCCTGTGTATGTAACTGAGGATATGGTTGGTCACAAGCTGGGCGAGTTCGCCCCCACCCGTACCTTCAAGGGCCATGCCGGCTCCAAGACCGGTAAGTAATTAAAAGGAGGAGTAAAGCAATGGAAGCTAGGGCACATCTTAGATACGCCCGCATCAGCCCCCGGAAGGTTTCGGTTGTTCTGGATCTGATCCGCAACCAGCCTCTGGATAAGGCGCTGGCGATTCTGCAGTACACCCCGAAGGCCGCTTGCGAGCCCCTTCTGAAACTGGTGAAGTCTGCTGCCGCGAACGCGGAGAACAACCACAACATGGACAAGAACAGCCTGTATGTGGCCGAGTGCTTTGTTACCCCCGGCCCCACCCTGAAGCGCATCCGTCCCCGCGCCCAGGGCCGCGCTTACCGTGTGCTGAAGCGCACCAGCCATGTGACCGTGGTTCTGAAAGAGAAAGAGTAAGGAGGTAAACACAATGGGCCAGAAAGTCAATCCCCACGGCATTCGCGTGGGTGTAATCAAAGATTGGGACAGCCGCTGGTTTACTTCCAAGAAGGAATTCGGCGACACCCTGGTCGAGGACTACAAGATCCGTAAGACCCTGAAGAAGCAGCTCTTCGGCGCGGGTATCCCCAAGATCGAGATCGAGCGTACTGTGGACAATCAGTCCGGCGCTCCCAAGCTGAAGGTCAACATCTACTGCGCCAAGCCCGGTATGGTTATCGGCAAGGGCGGCAGCGAGATCACCAAGCTGCAGGAGCAGCTGGCTAAGATGACCGGAAAGGCCGTCAACGTGAACATCGTTGAGGTCAAGAACATGGACACCAACGCTCAGCTGGTAGCTGAGAACATCGCCGCTCAGCTGGAGCGCCGCATCGGCTTCCGCCGTGCGATGAAGCAGTGCATGGGCCGTGCGATGCAGCGTGGCGCCAAGGGCATCAAGACCCAGGTTTCCGGCCGTCTGGGCGGCGCGGACATCGCCCGCACCGAGAGCTACCACGAGGGCACCATTCCCCTGCAGACCCTGCGCGCCGACATCGACTACGGCTTCGCTGAGGCTGCTACCACCTACGGCCGCATCGGCGTTAAGGTGTGGATCTACAAGGGCGAGGTTCTGAAGGGTTCCAAGCCCGCATCCCGTAAAGAAGGAGGCAACAAGTAATGTTACTGCCTAAGCGCGTCAAATACCGCCGTGTGCATCGTGGTCGTATGACCGGTAAAGCCATGCGCGGCAACACTGTTAACCAGGGCCAGTATGGTCTTGTTGCTCTGGAGCCCGGCTGGATCGACTCCCGTCAGATCGAGGCCGCCCGTATCGCCATGACCCGTTACATCAAGCGTGGCGGTAAGGTTTGGATCAAGATCTTCCCCGATAAGCCCGTTACCGAGAAGCCCGCTGAGACCCGAATGGGTTCCGGTAAAGGCTCTCCCGAGTACTGGGTGGCCGTTGTGAAGCCCGGCCGCGTGCTGTTTGAGCTGGCCGACGTGAACGAGGAGATCGCTCGCGAGGCTCTGCGCCTGGCTATGCACAAACTGCCTGTTAAGTGCAAGTTCGCTAAGCGCGAAGAGAATGTAGTAGAGGAGGGTGGCAACGCATGAAAGCTGCAGAACTGCGCGGTATGTCCGCTGCTGACCTGAATAAGAAGCTGGCCGAGCTGAAGGAAGAGCTGTTCAACCTGCGTTTTCAGCACGCCATCAACCAGCTGGAGAACCCCGGCCGCATCGAGACCGTTAAGCGCGACATCGCTCGTGTGCTGACTGTCCTGGCTGAGAAAGCGTAAAGGAGGTTAAACGATGGAACGCAATTTGAGAAAGACCCGTGTGGGCACCGTTGTGTCCGACAAGATGGATAAGACCATCGTGGTTGCCGTGAAAGACAGCGTGCAGCACCCCCTTTACAAGAAGATCCTGAAGCGCACTGTTAAGTTCAAAGCCCACGACGAAAACAACGAGTGCGGCATTGGCGACCGTGTAATGATCATGGAGACCCGCCCCCTGTCCAAGGACAAGCGCTGGCGCATGGTCAAAATCGTAGAGAAGGCGAAGTAAGCCTGGTACTTTGAAAGGAGGATCTGGCAATGGTTCAGATGCAAACTTATCTCAAAGTGGCCGACAACACCGGTGCCAAAGAGTTAATGTGCATTCGTGTGCTGGGCGGCTCCCGCAAGAGATACGCTAACATCGGTGACGTTGTGGTTGCTTCTGTTAAGAAGGCAGCTCCCGGCGGCACTGTGAAAAAAGGCGACGTGGTCAAGGCTGTGATCGTTCGCAGCAAGCAGGGCCTGCGTCGTGAGGACGGCAGCTACATCCGTTTCGACGAGAACGCTGCAGTCATCATCCGTGAAGACAAGAACCCGAGAGGCACCCGTATCTTTGGACCCGTTGCTCGCGAGCTGCGTGAGAACGGCTACCTGAAGATCTTGAGCCTGGCTCCGGAATCGCTGTAAGGAGGTTTTAAGAATGAACAATCTTCATGTTAAAACCGGCGACAACGTAATGATCATCAGCGGTAAAGACAAAGGCAAGACCGGCAAAGTGATCGCTGTTAGCCCCAAGGAGGGCAAGGTGATCGTTGAGGGTCTGAACATGGTCACCAAGCACGTAAAACCCCGCCGCCAGGGCGAGCAGGGCGGTATCGTGAAGGCCGAGGGTGCTATCTACGCCTGCAAGGTTATGCCGGTTTGCCCCAAGTGCGGCAAGGCCACCCGCGTGGCTCACGCTGCCAAGGATGGCAAGAATGTGCGCGTCTGCCGTAAGTGCGGCGCCGAGCTGTAAGGAGGGAATACAACACAATGGCACGTTTGAAAGAAAAGTATGTCAATGAAGTTGCTCCCGCCCTGATGAGCAAGTTTGGGTACAAGAGCGTTATGCAGATCCCCAAGCTGGACAAGGTAGTCATCAACGTTGGCTGCGGCGACGCTAAGGACAACCAGAAGATGCTGGACGCCATCCTGGGCGATATCGCTCAGATCACCGGCCAGAAGCCCGTTGTGTGCCGTGCCAAGAAGAGCGTTGCGAACTTCAAGCTGCGCGAAGGCATGCCCATCGGCGTGAAGGTCACCCTGCGTGGCGAGCGTATGTACGAGTTCGTGGATCGTCTGTTCAGCGTGGCTCTGCCCCGCGTGCGCGACTTCCGCGGCATCAACGGCAACTCCTTCGACGGCCGCGGCAACTACGCTGTGGGCATCAAGGAGCAGCTGATCTTCCCGGAGATCGACTACGACAAGATCGACGCTGTGCGTGGCATGGACATCTGCTTCGTGACCACCGCCAAGACCGACGAAGAGTCCAAGGAGCTGCTGAAGGCTCTGGGCGCTCCGTTCGCTAACTAAGGGAGGGTACGACTGTGGCAAAAACTTCTATGAAGATCAAGCAGCAGCGCGAGCCTAAGTTCTCCACCCGCGGTTACAACCGCTGCAAGATCTGTGGCCGTCCCCACGCCTACCTGCGCAAGTACGGTATCTGCCGTATCTGCTTCCGTGAGCTCGCTTACAAGGGCGAGATCCCCGGCGTGAAGAAAGCCAGCTGGTAAACACTGTTTTAAGCTGTGAGTTCCTTTGCGCTCCTCCCCGTGCCGGTTCGGCGCGGCGGGGGAGGCGGCAAGGGGTCTCACACTTAAATATATGTGAGGCGAATGTCTCACAACTGTCCGAACAAAAACGAAACGAAGAACCTTAAAGGAGGTTAGTGGCATGCACATTACTGATCCTATCGCGGACCTGCTCACCCGCATCCGCAACGCCAGCACTGCCAAACACCCTTCTGTAGACGTTCCCGCTTCCAACCTGAAAAAAGCGATCTGCCAGATTCTGGTTGACGAGGGCTACATCAAGAGTGTGCAGCTGATCGAAGACAACAAGCAGGGTACCCTGCGCCTGACCCTGAAGTATCAGGAGAACGGTGCTCCCGTTATCGCCGGCCTGCGCCGTGTTTCCAAGCCCGGCCTGCGCATCTACACCAACTGCGAAGATATGCCCAAGGTCATGAAGGGCCTGGGCACCGCGATCATCTCCACCTCTAAGGGCGTTATGACCGATAAGGCTGCTCGCGCTGCCCATGTTGGCGGCGAAGTACTCGCCTTTGTGTGGTAAGAAAGGGGCAAAAAGACAATGTCGAGAATTGGAAGAAAACCCATCGTCATTCCTGCGGGCGTTGAAGTGACCGTGAATGGCCACAACGTTACCGTGAAGGGCCCCAAGGGCACCCTGAATTCCAACATCCATCCTCTGATGAACGTAACCGTCGAGAATGGTGAAGTGCTGGTGACCCGCCCCAATGACGAGAAGCAGGCCCGCAGCCTGCACGGCCTGACCCGCACCAACATCAGCAACATGGTGGAAGGTGTTGTGAACGGCTTTGAGAAGAAGCTGGAGGTTCAGGGCGTTGGCTACCGTGTGGCCAAGCAGGGCAAGAGCCTGGTCATGAACCTGGGCTTCTCCCACCAGGTGATCGTCGATGAGACCGACGACATCAAGATCGAAGCTCCCGATGCTAACACCATCATCATCAAGGGCATCGACAAACAGAAGGTCGGCCAGTTCGCGGCGGAAGTCCGCGAGAAACGTCCTCCCGAACCCTACAAGGGCAAGGGCATCCGCTATGCTGGTGAGCACATCATCCGCAAAGAGGGCAAGGCCGGCAAAGGCAAATAAGGTAAGGAGTGAAAGACAATGGTTAATAAGCCTGACAAGAACGAAGCTCGTCTTCGTCGTCACCGCCGCGTGCGCGGTAAGATCAGCGGCACCGCTGAGCGCCCCCGTCTGGATGTATTCCGCTCCTCCAAGCACATCTATGCCCAGATCATTGATGACGTTGCCGGCGTGACCCTGTGCAGCGCTTCCACTATGGAGAAGGGTTTTGAGGGCTTCGGCGGCAACATCGAGGCTGCTAACAAGGTTGGCAAGATGATCGCCGAGAAGGCTCTGGAGAAGGGCATCAAGGTCGTAGTATTCGACCGCGGTGGCTTTGTATATCACGGCCGCGTAAAAGCTTTGGCTGAGGGCGCTCGCGAGGGCGGCCTGGAGCTGTAAGGAGGATACACATGCAGAGAAATAACGAGACCGGCAGTGAAATGCTGGAAAAGGTTGTTGCGATCAACCGCGTATCCAAAACCGTTAAGGGCGGCCGTATCTTCAAGTTCAGCGCTCTGGTAGTCGTTGGCGACGGCAAGGGCACCATCGGTTTTGGCCTGGGTAAGGCTGGCGAGGTTCCCGAGGCGATCCGCAAGGGCATCGAGGACGCTAAGAAGAACATGCACACCATCGCCCTGAAGGGCACCACCATTCCTCACGAGATCGTGGGCGAGTTCGGCGCCGGCCGCATCCTGATGCGTCCCGCCGCTCCCGGTACCGGTGTTATCGCCGGCGGCCCCGTGCGTGCGGTTCTGGAAGTTGCCGGCATTAAGGACATCCGTACCAAGTGCCTGCGTTCCAACAACCCCTGCAACGTGGTTACCGCCACTTTCGAAGGTCTGTGCCGTCTGGTAAGCGCTGAGGAAGTTGCTGCCAAGCGCGGTAAGACCGTGAAGGAAATCTTAGGTTAAGGAGGCAGTCAACCATGGCAGAGACCGAGAAGAAGGTAGTAGCCACCGAGGCTGCTGAGAAGAAGCCTGCAGCCAAGAAGACTGCGGCTAAGAAGACCACCACCGCCAAGAAGCCCGCTGCCAAGAAGGCTGAGGGTGAAAAGGCTCCCGCTAAGAAGGCTGCCTCCAAGAAGGCTGCCGCTGCTGCTACTGTTACCGTCAAGCTGGTTCGCAGCCTGTCCGGCCGCAGCGAGAAGCAGATCGCTACCGCTCTGAGCCTGGGTCTGAAGAAGATCGGCGACGTGACCGTTCAGCCCGACAACGCCCAGACCAACGGCAAGATCGCCAAGATCAGCCACATGGTAGCGGTGACCAAAGCGTAACAGCAAGGAGGTGCAAGCAATTGAAGCTTCATGAATTACAGCCCGCTCAGGGCTCCAACACCGCTGCAAAGCGGAAGGGCCGCGGCCATGGCAGCGGCAACGGCAAGACCGCTGGCTACGGCCACAAGGGTCAGAAAGCTCGCTCCGGCGTCAAGAAGGCCGGTTTCGAAGGCGGCCAGATGCCCCTGCAGCGTCGTCTGCCCAAGCGCGGTTTCAACAACATCTTTGCCACCAAGTACGCCAACGTCAAGATCAGCGACCTGGAAGCGAAGTTCGAGGCCGGCAGCGTAGTGGATACCAAGGCTCTGGTAGAGGCTGGTATCATCAAAAAGTCTCTGGACGGCATCAAGGTCCTGGGCAACGGCGAGCTGACCAAGGCTCTGACCGTTCAGGCCGCCGCCTTCACTGCTTCTGCTAAAGAGAAGATCGAAAAGGCAGGCGGAAAGGCCGAGGTGATCTAAGGTGTTTGATACGTTCCGGAATGCGTGGAAGATCCCTGAGCTGCGCAAAAAGCTTCTGTTCACCCTGCTGGTGATTGTGATCTTCCGGATTGGCTGCGTCATCACTGTGCCGTACATCAATCCGGAGGCGCTGCAGCTGTTCGCGGGCGGTACCGGCAACATGCTGGACTACCTGAACATGATGAGCGGCGGCGCTTTGTCGCAGTGCGCGATTTTCGCGTTGGGCGTTACTCCTTATATCAATGCCTCGATCATTATTCAGCTGCTGACTGTAGCCATCCCGGCTTTGGAGCGGCTGAGCAAGGAAGGCGAAGAGGGCCGGCGCAAGCTGACCCGCATCACCCGCTACACCGGCGCCGGCATCGCGCTGGTGATGAGCGTGGGCTACTATCTGGTTCTGCGCAGCTACACCGGCGTGCTGGCCTACACCACTGGCTGGGAGAGCATCTTCTCCGCTGTGGTTATCGTGTTCAGCTTCACCGGCGGTGCGCAGCTGCTCACCTGGATGGGCGAGCAGATCGACTTTAAGGGCATTGGCAACGGCATCTCGCTGCTGATCTTCGCGGGTATTGTATCCCGCTGGGGCAACGTGATCACCACTGCCCGCACCATGATCACCAACGCCATGAACGGCGAGATCAAGTACTTCATCCTGATCCCGGTGATTCTGGTCCTGGCTCTGGCGGCTATCGTGTTCGTGGTCATCCTGACCAACTCCGAGCGCCGCATCCCGGTGCAGTATGCAAAGCGTGTTGTGGGCCGTAAGATGTATGGCGGTCAGTCCAGCCACATCCCCCTGAAGGTGAACATGAGCGGCGTTATGCCCATCATCTTCGCCAGCGCCCTGCTGAGCATCCCCGGCACCATCGCCAGCTTTATCCAGACGGACAGCCCCATCTGGCAAGGCTTCTTCAGCGTGTTCAACTACAACAGCCTGCTGTACGCTGTGCTGTACCTGCTGCTGATCCTGGCCTTTAACTACTTCTATGTGGCCATTCAGTACAACCCTGTTGAGATTGCCAACAACCTGCGCAAGAACAACGGTGCCATCCCCGGCATCCGCCCGGGCAAACCCACCAGCGACTTCATCACCAAGTGCCTGTCCAAGATCACCTTCGTAGGTGCGATCTTCCTGGGTGTTATCGCCGTCATGCCCATCATCCTGGGCAACGTGGCCGGCATGAACATCCAGTTGGGCGGTACCAGCCTGCTGATCGTTGTGGGCGTGGCTCTGGATACCGGCCGCAGCATGGAAAGCTACATGCTGATGCGCCATCACAAGGGCTTCTTAGAGTAATGAAAATTTCAATGACCCATGAGAAAGGGGACAACCCGGTATGAATATCATCCTGTTAGGCGCTCCCGGAGCCGGTAAAGGCACTCAGGCGGAGGTAATCTGCGACAAGCTGAAGATCCCCGCTGTGAGCACCGGTAACATCCTGCGTGCCGCGGTCAAAAACGGCACCGAGATGGGGCTGAAGGCTCAGGAGTTTATCGACAAAGGCGCGCTTGTCCCTGATTCCGTCATCATTGGCATCATCAAGGAACGTCTGGCCGAGCCGGACTGCGCCAATGGCTTCATTCTGGACGGCGTGCCCCGCACGGTGGCCCAGGCTGAGGCGCTGGAGCAGATGGGCGTGGTCATCGACAAGGTGGTTGACCTGGAAGTGGCGGACGAGATCATCATTCATCGCCTCGCCGGCCGCCGCGTATGCTCGGCCTGCGGTGCGTCCTACCACGTGGAAAACAAACCCAGCCGGGAGCCTGACCGGTGCGATCGCTGCGGCGGCGCGCTGATCATCCGCAAGGACGACGCTCCCGAAACCGTGAAGGGCCGCCTGAAGGCCTATCACGAGCTCACCGAGCCGCTGATCGCGTTCTACCGTGAACGCGGCAAGCTGGTGGTGGTAGAAGGTCATGAAAGCATTGCTGACACCAGCGAACTGCTGCTGAAAGCACTGGAGGCGTGAGCATCGTGATCCAGATCAAAAATGCCAAAGAGTTGGAGGTCATGCGGCGAGCCTGTGAAATCAGCGCCGCCGCCCTCCGGCTCGGGGGCGAGTCGATCGAGGCTGGTATTACCACCGCCGATATTGACAAGATTATTTATGACTATATCGTGAAGCAGGGTGCAAAGCCCAACTTCAAAGGCCTTTACGGTTTCCCGGGCACCGCGTGCATCAGCGTCAACGACGAGGTGATCCACGGTATTCCTTCCAAAAAGAAGGTGATCCGGCCCGGCGATATCGTCAGCATCGACACAGGCGCTGCCTGGGGCGGCTTCAACGGCGACAATGCCTGCACCTTCGGGTGCGGCAAGCTGGACCTGGAAGCCCAGCGGTTGCTGGATGTGACCCGCGAGTCGCTGCACAGAGGCATTCGTGCCGCGGTGTGCGGCGCCCGCATCGGCGACATCAGCAACGCCGTGCAGACCTATGTTGAGGAACATGGGTTTTCGGTGGTGCGCAGCTTTGTGGGCCACGGCGTGGGCAAAGAGCTCCACGAGGACCCCGAGGTGCCGAACTACGGCAAACCCGGGCGCGGCCCCCGGCTGGTCAGCGGCATGACCCTGGCCATTGAGCCCATGGTCAACCAAAAACACTATTCAGTGGCAACACAATCCGATGGATGGACGGTAAAAACGGCGGACGGCGGTCTTTCTGCCCACTTTGAGCACTCGATCGCCATTACCTCCGCAGGGCCGGTCGTCTTGACAAAGGACTGGGAGGGACCGGGATGGACTTTGTAAAAGGTCAGCTCGTTCGATCCCTTGCCGGGCGCGACAAGACCCGCACCTTTGCGGTAATGGCCGTGGAAGGCCAGATGCTTTCTCTCGCAGACGGCAGTCTGCGCAAAGTAAGCCGGCCGAAGGCCAAAAAGATAAGGCATGTGGCCCCCACCGCCACCGTCCTGCGGGAAGAGATTCTCGCAGACGACACACAGCTCAGTGAGGCGATCCGCGCCTATGACGCTGATCACCCCATGTAAACTCACGAGGAGGGAAGAGCTTGTCTAAAGAAGACGTAATCGAAGTAGAGGGTACGGTCGTAGAGGCCCTGCCCAATGCCACCTTCCGGGTGGAGCTGGCAAACGGCCATCGGTTGCTGGCACACATCTCCGGCAAACTGCGGACCAACTTCATCCGCATCCTGCCCGGCGATAAAGTAACACTGGAAATGTCGCCCTATGATCTTACCAAGGGCCGCATCACCTGGCGCTCCAAGTAAGAGCGTCCTTGAGTCAAAAGGAGGTTCATCATCATGAAGGTTAAACCTTCCGTGAAACCCATCTGCGAAAAATGCAAGGTCATCAAGCGCAAAGGCCGCGTGATGGTCATCTGCGAAAACCCCAAGCACAAGCAGCGCCAGGGCTGATTTAAAGCCCAAAACGCTAGGGGGGCAAGTGCGTAGATTCCCGGCGCAGCCCCCGACATGGACATGGGATGTTAATTTAGGAGGTTTTTAAACTATGGCACGTATTGCCGGCGTTGACCTGCCCCGCGAGAAGCGCGTTGAAGTAGGCCTGACTTATATCTATGGCATTGGTCCCAGCACTGCTAAGCAGATCCTGGCTGGTACCGGTATCAATCCCGACACCCGCGTTAAGGACCTGACCGCTGAGGAAGAGGGCCTGATCCGTGAGTATCTGGACAAGAACAACATCATCGTGGAAGGTGACCTGCGCCGTAACGTTGCGCTGGACATCAAGCGTCTGGTGGAAGTCCAGTGCTACCGCGGTGTCCGCCATCGTAAGGGCCTGCCCGTTCATGGTCAGCGCACCAAGACCAATGCCCGTACCCGCAAAGGTCCCAAGCGCACTGTGGCGAACAAGAAGAAGTAAGGAGGAGCAAGAGAAATGGCAATCAAAGCTGCTGCTAAAAAGGGCGCCGTCCGCACCAAGCGGCGCGAGCGCAAGAACATTGAGCGCGGCGCTGCTCACATCCAGAGTACCTTTAACAATACCATTGTTACCATTACGGATACTCAGGGCAACACCGTTTCTTGGGCCAGCTCTGGCGGTCTGAACTTCCGCGGTTCCCGTAAGAGCACTCCGTTTGCTGCCCAGTCCGCTGCCGAGACCGCAGCGAAGGCCGCTATGGAGCATGGCATGAAGACTGTTGAAGTGTACGTGAAGGGCCCCGGCGCTGGCCGTGAGGCTGCCATCCGTGCCCTGCAGGCCACCGGTCTGGAAGTCAACATGATCAAAGACGTTACCCCCATCCCCCACAACGGCTGCCGTCCCCCGAAGCGCCGCCGCATTTGATCGAAAGGAGAAACTACAGTTATGGCTAAGAATATGCAGCCTATCGCAAAGCGCTGCCGCGCTCTGGGCATTTCTCCTGCTGTTATGGGTTATGCGAAGAAGAACACCAATCGCAATCCTGGCGGCCAGATGAGAAAGAAGAAGAGTGAGTACGCTCTTCAGTTGGCCGAAAAGCAGAAGGTCAAGTTCGTCTACGGCATCATGGAGCGTCAGTTCCGTTCCTACTACGAGAAGGCCAGCCGCATGCCCGGCAAGACCGGTGAGAACCTGCTGGTTCTGGTAGAGCGCCGTCTGGACAACGTGGTGTACCGCCTGGGCTTCGCCGCTACCCGTCGTGAGGCTCGTCAGCTGGTGAGCCACGCTCACTTCACCGTGAACGGCAAGAAGGTTAACATTCCTTCTTACCTGGTGAAGGCTGGCGACGTGGTGGAGGTTGCCTCCGCCAGCCGCTCTTCCGTGAAGTTCAGCAAGCTGACCGGCGAGGACGCCCCCGTGGTTGCCCTGCCCCAGTGGCTGGATCGTGAGAAGAACTCTCTGAAGGGCACTGTTACCAAGCTGCCCGTTCGCGAGAATATCGACCTGCCGGTTGAGGAACACCTGATCGTTGAGTTGTACTCCAAGTAATAAGCTCAGCGCATAGGGAAAGCGAACAACAAAGGCCGGCCAAACGCGTTTTGGCCGGCCCACCAAGGAGGGTTTTACTATGATGGAGATTGAACGCCCCAGAATCGATACCACCAGCCTGTCTCCGGACGGCCGCTACGGCAAGTTCGTCGTTGAGCCTCTGGAGCGCGGTTTTGGTACCACCTTGGGCAATAGCTTACGGCGTGTCCTGCTTTCGTCGCTTCCCGGCGTTGCCGTCACCAGCGTAAAGATCGATGGCGTAGTCCACGAGTTCAGCACCATTCCCGGCGTGAAAGAAGACGTGACCGAGATCGTGCTGAACCTGAAGGGCATCGCCGCCAAGCTCTACGCCGACGGACCTGTCACCGTGCGCATCGAGGCGTCCGGTGAGGGGGAGGTTACTGCTGGCAGCATCAAGCCCAGCGATGAGATCGAGGTGCTCAACCCCGAATGGCACATCGCCACCCTGGAAGAGAACGGCAAGCTCGTAATGGAGCTGACCTTCGACAAGGGCCGCGGTTATGTGCCGGCAGAGCGTAACAAGCAGGCTGTGCTGGAAAAGAACGACCTGAATGTTCTGCCCATCGACAGCATCTACACCCCCGTTCTGAAAGTCAACTACACGGTGGAAAACACCCGCGTTGGCCAGATCACCGACTATGACAAGCTGACTCTGGAAGTTTGGACCGACGGCACCATCAACGCCAAAGAGGCTGTTAGCCTGGCGGCCCGCGTGCTGACCGAGCACCTGAACCTGTTTGTCAACCTGTCGGAAGAGGCCATGGGCGCTGAGATCATGGTGGAGAAGGACGATAAGGGCAAGGAGAAGGCTCTGGAGATGACCATCGAAGAGCTGGATCTGAGCGTGCGCTCCTTCAATTGCCTGAAGCGTGCCGGCATCAACACCGTGGAAGACTTGATCAACAAGTCCGAGGACGAAATGATGAAAGTTCGGAACCTCGGCCGCAAAAGCCTGGAAGAAGTCATGGCAAAGCTGGACTCCCTGGGCTTCACACTTACCAAAGACGACGAGTAATTACTGCAAAGGAGTGAAACGGGATGCCCGGTACCAGAAAACTCGGCCGGACCAGCGATCACCGCAACGCTATGCTGCGCGCTATGGTCACCTACCTGTTTGAAAACGGCAAAATCGAGACCACCGTTACCCGCGCCAAGGAAGTTCGTTCCATGGCGGAGAAGATGGTGACCCTGGGTAAGAAGGAAGATCTGCATTCCAAGCGTCAGGTCTTCTCCTACATTACCAAGGAGACCGTTGCCAAGAAAGTCATCGATGAGTACGGCCCCAAGTACGCCGACCGCAACGGCGGCTACACCCGCATCATCAAGATCGGCGCCCGCCGCGGCGATGCCGCCGAGATGGCGATCATCGAGCTGGTTTAATCAAAGCCTGCGATCCCTGCCCCGTAACGGGCAGGGATTTTTTGCTGTTTTTCGGGAATTGGTTCGCAGTTGGAAAATCCAGAAGCAGCCCCTGAATTTCACAGTAAAGAAGCCGCCGAAAATATTGACGGAACGCCCCGCGATGCCTATAATAAAAGTTGTTGTTTTTACCGCCCCTGGTTGCGGCCGGAAAAGCCGCGCACGGTACGGGGCGATCCCATTGGCAAAGGAGCGAATTGACCCATGAAACCCTTGATCCTGCAATCCGACTTCGGCCTGGCAGACGGCGCGGTGAGCGCCATGTACGGCGTGGCCGAGGGCGTGTGCGACAGCCTGCGCGTATATGATCTGACCCATGACATTCCCCAGTATGATATCTGGGAAGCCAGCTACCGGCTGATCCAGACGGTGCAGTACTGGCCTGAGGGCAGCGTATTCGTAAGCGTGGTGGACCCGGGCGTGGGCAGCGACCGGCGCAGCATTGTTGCCAAGACCAGCGGCGGGCATTACATCGTCACCCCGGACAACGGCACCCTGACCCACATCAAGCGGATGAGCGGCATTGTGGAGGCCCGTGTGATCGACGAGATCGTCAACCGCCTGCCCAATTCCGGCGAGAGCTACACCTTCCATGGCCGTGACATCTACGCCTTCACCGGCGCGCGGCTGGCTTCCGGCGTGATCCGCTGGGAAGAGGTGGGCCCGGCCATCGATCCGGCCAGCATTGTGGAGCTCCCGGTGGTGGATGCCGTATTGGACGGCGATGTGGTGAGCGGCACCATCGACGTGCTGGACGTTCGTTTCGGCAGCCTGTGGACCAACATCCCCCGCACTCTGTTCGCGGCGCTGAACATTGAGCACGGCCAGCGGGTGGAGATCACCATCAGCAACGATACCCGCGTGCTGTATAAAAACATTATGGTATACGCCAAGAGCTTTGCGGATGTGTACGTAGGTGAGCCTCTGCTGTATGTGAACAGCCTGGACAACCTGGCTGTGGCCATCAACCAGGGCAGCTTCGCCCGGGCTTACAACATCGGCACCGGCACTTCCTGGCGCATCAGCGTGCGCAAAGCACCCCGCATGATCTACGAATAAGGTCCGCCCGGGCCGGTTTAGGGAATTCTTGCGTGCCCCCGGCCCGTGATCCATACAAGAAAAAGTGAGGGAATCGTCATGAAAAAAATGTCTGTAAAAACTGTTGTCGCCATCGGTATTGGCGCAGCTTTGTTCTTTGTGCTGGGCAAGATCTCCATTCCTACCCCGGTACCCAACACCTATGTGAGCCTGCAGTACGCCATCCAGGCGGTATTCGCTGGTCTGTTCGGCCCCATCGCCGGCCTGGTGATCGGCCTGATCGGCCATGCTCTGGTGGACTTCACCGCTTATGGTCCCTGGTGGAGCTGGATCATCGCTTCCGGCGTGTTCGGCCTGCTGACCGGTCTGTTCCTGGGCAAGCTGGATCTGGAGAGCGGCGAGTTCGGCAAAAAGCAGATCATCCTGTTCAACGTTTCTCAGCTGATCGCCCATGTGGTCTGCTGGGGTGTAGTGGCTCCTGTTCTGGACATCGTGATCTACAACGAGCCCATTGAGAAGCTGTTTGCCCAGGGCCTGACCGCCGGTATCGTGAACGCCATCACCACTGGCGTGGTAGGCACCATCCTGCTGGTTGCCTACGCCAAGACCCGCACCAAGAAGGGCTCCCTGAACAAGGATTGATCCATCGGCCTGGTTGGCCTTGATCCCGAACAAAAGCGGGGCCTTCCGGCAAAATGCGCCGAAAGCCCCGCTTTTTCTTTGAACTGTCTGCTTTAAAACGCAGGCGAACTTTCCCGGGGGAATGCCCCCCTTTCAACACCGCCGCCTCATCTTCCGGTGCGCGGGAAGAGCAACGAAAACGGAGGAACCGCCGTGGCACAGCCCATTATTGAATTCAAGAATTTTGGCTTCCAGTACGACGCCCAGGCAGAACCCACATTGCACAACATCGACCTGGCCATCCAGCCGGGGGAGCGGGTGCTGATTGCAGGCCCGTCCGGCAGCGGCAAGAGCACCATCGCCAGCTGCATCAACGGATTGATCCCCTTCAGCTATCCGGGGAGCTGCACCGGCAGCCTGTTGGTGGATGGAGTGGACGCGCCCCATGCCAGCATCTTTGAACTGTCCAAGCACGTGGGCACGGTTCTGCAGGACCCGGACGGCCAGTTCATCGGCCTGACCGTGGGCGAGGACATTGCCTTTGCACTGGAAAACCAGTGCGTTGCCCAGCCGGAGATGAAAAAGACCGTGGAGCGGGTGGCCCGCCTGGTGGATGTGGATACCCTGCTGGAGCAGGAGCCCCACGCCCTGAGCGGCGGCCAGAAGCAGCGGGTGAGCCTAGCCGGTGTAATGGTGGACGATGTAAAAGTCCTGCTGTTCGACGAGCCGCTGGCCAACCTGGACCCGGCTGCCGGCAAGCAGACCATCGAGCTGATCGACCAGGTACAGCAGAAGACCGGGGCCACGGTGATCATCATCGAGCACCGGCTGGAGGATGTGCTCTGGCGCAGCGTGGACCGGATCGTGCTCATGGGTGAGGGCCGTATTCTGGCGGACACCACCCCGGAAGCTCTGCTGGCCGGAAATCAGCTGACGGAAAACGGCATCCGGGAGCCGCTGTATATCACGGCGCTGAAGTATGCAGGTGTGTCGCTGGAGGCGGAGAAAGAACCTGCCCATGTGGACACACTGCGCCTCACCGAGCAGGACAAGGCGGCGGTCCGCGCCTGGTACCAGCAGACGGTGGTCCGGCCGCAGGCTCCTGCCACTGCTCCGCTGCTGGAGGTGAAAGACCTGTGCTTCGGCTACAGCGAGGGCGTGACCAACCTGCGGGATGTGAGCTTCACCCTGAACGAAGGCGAAATGGTGAGCATCGTGGGCCGGAACGGCGCGGGCAAGAGCACTCTTGCCAAGCTGATCTGCGGCTTTGAAACGCCCCGCAGCGGCAGCATCTGGCTGAACGGGCGGAACCTGGAGGGGGACACCATCAAGGAGCGGGCCGCACACATCGGTTACGTGATGCAGAACCCCAACCAGATGATCAGCCAAAGCCTGATTTTTGACGAGGTGGCGCTGGGTCTGCGCACCGCGAAGCTGCCGGAGGACGAAGTGGAGCGCCGGGTGAATGAGGCGCTCACCATCTGTGGTCTGTATCGCTTCCGGAAATGGCCGGTATCCGCTCTGTCCTTTGGACAGAAAAAGCGGGTGACCATTGCCAGCGTGCTGGTAATGCAGCCCAAGGTGCTGATCCTGGATGAGCCCACCGCCGGTCAGGATTTCCGCCATTACACCGAGATCATGGAATTTCTGCGCAGCTTGAATCAGAAGGGCTACACGGTGATCATGGTCACCCACGACATGCACCTGATGCTGGAGTACACCAGCCGGGCGCTGGTATTCAGCCAGAGCCGGATGATCGGCGATCTGCCCCCCGCAGAGCTTCTGTGTGACAGTGCTCTGGTGGAGCAGGCCGCTTTGAAGGAGACCAGTCTCTTTACGCTGGCCCAGAAGTGCGGCATCCAGCCGCCGGAGGCCTTTGTGCAGCATTTTATCGACTACGACCGGGAGGTACGCGACAAGTGGCAAACAGTTTGATCCTTTCCTATCTGCCCCGGGGCAGCGTGGTGCATAAGCTTACCGGCACCACCAAGCTGATCGTGTTCCTGCTGTTCAGCGTGGCCACCATGGTTACCTACGACACCCGGGCGCTGGTGGTCTTTCTGGTGATGAGCCTGGCCATCTTCAAGATCAGCCGGGTGCGTTACCGGGACGTGAAGCTCATTTTGTGGATGGCATTTGTCTTCCTCTTGCTGAACAACCTGTTCGTTTATCTGTTCAAGCCGGAATACGGCGTGGAAATCTACCAGAGCCGCACCCTGCTGGTGCAGCTGATCGGGCCCTATACCTTTACGGCACAGCAGCTGTTTTACCACCTGAACATGACGCTGAAGGTGGTTGTGGTCATCCCGCTGGCCCTGGTGTTCATTCTCTGCACCGATCCCAGCGAGTTTGCCGCCAGCCTGGCCAGCATCGGTGTGAGTTACCGCATCGGCTACGCGGTGGCCCTGGCGTTGCGGTATATCCCGGATGTGCAGCGGGATTACCATAACATCAACCAGGCCCAGCAGGCCCGTGGTGTGGATATTTCCGGCAAGGATAAGCTGATGGACCGGCTCAGGGGCAGCGCAAACATCCTGCTTCCGCTGATCCTGGGCAGCCTGAACCGGATCGAGGTCATTTCCAATGCCATGGAGCTGCGGGGCTTCGGCAAAAACAAGCGCCGCACCTGGTATGCGAAACGGCCTTTTGCCACCCGGGACTGGGTGGTGCTGATTCTGGGCGCAGTGATCGCCATTGGCTCGCTGATCTTCACCTTCTGGGACGGCAGCCGCTATTACAACCCGTTTATTTGAATGAAAACACCCGGCTTTTCTGGAAGAAATTCCGTGAAGGCCGGGTGTTTTGCGTAGGAAAAATAAAAAATTGGGCACAATACCGAGGATCAAAGAAAAAGTTTGGTTATTTTGATAGGGAAATAACGAGCGAAAATCGGACAAAAAACACCCTGTAGCCGGTCAAAGGGGAGCATTTTTGGCAGAAAAATTGGGCAAAACGCCTAATTTTGACGCACGGAAAAAGAGAAGGCCGGGCAAGCCGCAGAAAATGACGAAAAGCGGAGAATTGCCGAGCATAAAAGTAAATTTTATGTTAATATTAAGTTGAACGATGTCTGCCCGAACCGGGCAAAACAACCATTTAACAACGTAAGGAGCGTTTAACGATGTATCAATCCAACGGTACAGAGATCCTCATGGCAAGCAACGGCGTTGCTGAACTCGGTCTGATCGCCACTCCCGGCGCCCAGGAGCTGACCGCCCTGATCGATCGCCATCTGGTGGCTTGGGCCCGTGAAAAGGGCGTGGACCGCGAGACCTTCATCATCCCCAGCGAGTGCCCCCGCTTTTCTTCCGGCGACGGCAAAGGCGTAATCCGCGAGAGCGTGCGCGGCGACGACCTGTACTTTGTGGTGGATGTGGGCAACTACAGCTGCAAGTACAAGATGTTCGGCAACGAGAACTGCATGAGCCCGGATGATCACTACCAGGATCTGAAGCGCCTGATCCAGGCTGCTTCCGGCAAGGCCCGCCGCATCACCGTCATCATGCCTCTGCTCTACGGCAGCCGCCAGCATCGCCGCTCCTACCGGGAAAGCCTGGACTGCGCCTACGCGCTGCAGGAGCTGCACAGCATGGGCGTTGAGAACATCATCACCTTCGATGCTCACGACCCCCGCGTTTCCAACGCGGTGCCCCTGATGGGTATGGACAACGTGATGCCCACCTACCAGGTGCTCAAGACCATGTTCAAGTGCATCGAGGACTTCAAGCCCACCCGTGACAACTTCATGGTGATCAGCCCCGACGAAGGTGCCATCAACCGGAACATGTACTACTCCAGCGTGCTGGCTGTAAACCTGGGCATGTTCTACAAGCGCCGTGACTACTCCCGTATTGTGAACGGCCGCAACCCCATCGTTGCTCACGAGTACCTGGGTGAGAGCGTGGAAGGCAAGGATGTGTTCATCGCCGACGATATCATCTCCTCCGGCGAGAGCATGCTGGACATCGGCTACGAGCTGAAGAAGCGCGGCGCCAAGCGGATCTTCTGCTACGCCACCTATGCGATTTACACCAACGGTCTGGCTGAGTTCGACAAGGCCTACCAGGAGGGCATCATCTCCGGCGTGTTCGGTACTAACCTGACCTACCGCACCCCCGAGCTGCTCAGCCGCGAGTGGTTCCATGAGGTGGATGTGTCCAAGTACATCGCTCATTTCGTTGACGCCATCAATCACGACATGAGCATCGGCGATATCATCGATCCTCACAGCAAGATCGACGCCCTGCTGAAGCGTTACAACGTGAAATAAGAAAACGCTTTTATACGAAAAGTAAAACAGCGCCCCGGCGATTCAAAAGCCGGGGCGCTGTTTTTGTATGCAAAATTACTTCAGCTTGGCGAACTGGTCAATGGCGGTTTGCAGCTGGGCGATCACCTGGTCGGTGTCCTCGCCGCTGCGCACACAGTGTTCCAGATGTTCGGTGAGAATCAGCTTTGCCACCTGAGTGATGGCGCTGTTCACGCTGGAAAGCTGGGTCAGCAGGTCGCCGCAGGGGCGTCCCTCGTTCACCATCTCCCGAATGCCGTTCAGCTGGCCGCTGATGCGGGCAAGGCGGCGGTTCACGTCGGCGGAATGTTGGCAGTGCGTGCAGTGCATAGCGGGTCCTCCTTTGGGTTGGGAAAAATTAAAAATGGGGATGCGGGGCAGCATCCCGCGGCAATTTAGGAAATAGAACACCCGGCGCAGCCGGAAAATGGGCCTGCCGGGTGTACGAGCCGGAGAAAAATAAATCGAATTAACTGCCTGTATAGGTCGCCCAGGTGAGATCAAGCACGGGGCCAAAGGGATCAAACACCACATGGTCCACACCCTGTGCCATCACCAGGGCCTGGTCCTGGTACCAGAGGGGCGAGATGGCTCCGCCGGCCAGTAAGGTCTGCTCGGCCTGGGCGATCTGTTCAGCGCTGGTGTCCAGCTGTCCGGACAGCTGGCTGACCTGGCTGTCGAAGGAGGCGGACTGCCAACCGGTGAGCGCACCGCCGGTGAACTGCTGCAAAAAAGCTGCGCTGTCCGCGCTGGAGGGGGAGAAGGGCAGCAGGGCGATTTGATAATCGCCGCTGGCAACGGTACTTTTTAGTTCATCCAAAGGCATGGCCTTCAGCGTGAAGTAGGCGGAGAATGCGCCCAGCTCCTTCTGCCATTGCTGGCTGACCTGTTCGATCAGGGTCTGATAGGTCGAGCCCTCCGGATACAGCACCTGAATACCGGAGAACTGCTGCAGTCCGGCTTCGCTCAAACCGGTCCGGCAGAGCTCCTTCACATCGCTCACAGTGGGCATCTGGCTTCCCACCGCATCCCGGTATCCGGAACCGTTCACCTGGATGGCGGGGGGGATCAGTCCGTCCGCGGCGGAAAAACCGGTGGGCAGCTGTTCGATGCCCGTGGCACTGGCGCCCAGAGCCAGCCGCACGCTTTGCGGGGCCAGCTGTTCGTCCTTACAGTTGAAAACAAGAGCCCAGGTGGTGGCGGTATAGGGGATGGAGGGCAGGCTCCCGGCGGCGGATGCCTCGTCAATGGCGGCGGTCACATCCCCGGCAGCCACGGCGGCCGCGCCGGTGGCTGGGATTTGCTCCTGAGCCACCGAGGTGCCGGAGGCGGGCTGCGGCGTGGGGGTGGCCTGGGTGGTGGTGTCCAGCACGATGCGCAGGCTGATGATCAGGCTGCTGCTGGCACTGCGGCGCAGGAACAGGCCGTTTTCGTTCCAGTTATACAGATAGAAATACCCGTTGGCCAGCGTGGTGGCGGCGCTCAGACCGTAAGCCCCGGCGCTGTGTTCAAAAAATTCCTCGTTGCAGGGCATGGCGCCCGGTTGGGCCAGCTTTTCCAGAAATGCCGGGTCGGGGCTGCTCAGCTGGTAAACTACCGTGCGCTCGTCCGGTGCGCTCACACCCAGGGCGCCGCTGCCGTCGGCTCCCTTCAGGTTGGAGTACAGGTCCCGATAGGGACTGGAGGTTTCATCCCGGAATACTCGCTCCATGCCGAACACAAAATCCGCTGCGGTGAGGGGATATTCCTTCTCGTGCTTTTTGAGTTTGGTGTAGGCCAGGCCGTCCTTTAAGGTAAAGGTATAGGTCAGGCCGTCATCGCTCACCGTGTAGCTTTCCGCGCAGTCCAGTACAGCCTCGCCGTTTTCGTCGATACGGGTGAGGCCCCGGTACAGGTTGGTCACGGCGATGCGCTCGGGGCTTTCCTGAGCGATCTGGGGGTCCAGATTGGCGGGCACGTGATCCACACGCCAGGTGAAGCTGGCTCCGCCGGAGCCACAGCCGGTGAGAACTCCGGCTGTCAGGAGCAGGCAGAGCAACAGGCAGAGAATACGATGAAATCTCATGGAAAAGGTCCTTTCGGTAAACGGCCGGATGGGCCGGTAATGGTGAAAAAATGCCGGAAAGCATACATATCTAGCTTATCAAAAAACGCGGTAAAATACAAACCCGCACCGGGATAAATGACGCAAAATCCGTAAATAAAGCGTAAATTTTGTCGGTTGTCTGCCGGTTTTGCCGCCAAATGGCCGAAATGCCCGGTAAGGCCGGGGGATTTGGTTGCGCGGGCGGCCAAAAGTGACTATAATAGCAACAGACCATTTTGATCACACCAATCCAAAGAAATCAAGTTCCATCAAAGGGAAAAGGGGTTTTGCAATATGCAGAAGGATCAGCAGCGGCTGGCCGAATTCATCAAGGGAAAAAAGGTGGCCTTCATCGGTGCCGGTGTAAGCCACAAAACACTGATCGGGCAGTTCTGCGCCATGGGAGCGCAGGTGACGCTGTGCGATAAAAAACAGCTGGCGGACTTCGGCGACTATGCCGGCACTCTGAACCAGCTGGGCGTGAACTTGAGCCTGGGCGAGGATTACCTGAACGGCCTGGCCGGGCAGGATATCATTATGCGCACGCCGGGCTTCGAATACTATACGCCTGCTTTGCAGGCAGCGAAGGCGGCGGGAAGCCTGGTGACCAGTGAAATGGAGCTGTTCTTCGAGTACTGCCCCTGCGAGATCACCGCGGTCACCGGTTCGGACGGCAAGACCACCACCACCAGCCTGATTGCCGCCATGTTCGAGGCGGCGGGCCGTACCGTGCATCTGGGCGGCAACATCGGTCGGGCCCTGCTGCCCATCCTGGACCAGATCGACCCGGCGGACGAGGCCGTGGTGGAGCTTTCCAGCTTCCAGCTGATCAGCATGCGCCGCAGCCCCAAGGTTGCGGTGGTCACCAACGTGACCCCCAACCATCTGGATCACCATAAGGATATGCAGGAGTATGTGGATGCCAAGCGTAACATCCTGCTCTGGCAGGACGAGAGCTGCCGCGCGGTGCTGGGCTACGAGAACGAGATCACCCGGGGCATGCAGGCGGACTGCAAGGGCACCCAGTGCTGGTTTACCCGCCTGCGGGAAACCGACAACGGCGCGTTCCTGCGCCAGGACGGCATGCTCTGCATGGCGGAAAACGGCGCGGTGACCCCCATCCTGCACAAGGACGAGATCAAGCTGCGGGGTGTGCATAACATCGAGAACCTGCTGGCAGCATGTGCCGCCGTGTGGGGCCGCGTGCCGGTGGAAGCCATGGCCAAGGTGGGCTCCAGCTTCACCGGCGTGGAGCATCGCATCGAGCCGGTGCGCCTGCTGGACGGCGTGCAGTGGTACAACGACTCCATCGCTTCCAGCCCCACCCGCACCATCGCGGGCCTGCGCAGCTTCGACCAGAAGATCATCATTATCGCCGGTGGCTATGACAAGAAGATTCCCTACGAGCCGCTGGCTCCCGAGATCCTGGCCCATGTGAAGGTGCTGGTGCTCATGGGCCAGACCGGTCCCAAGATCGAGGCAGCAGTGCGCGCCTGCCCCGGCTTTGCAGAGAGTGGCCTGGTCATCGAGCACGCCGAGGATATGGCCGAGGCGGTGCAGCTGGCCCGCAAGAACGCAAAGCCCGGCGATGTGGTCAGCCTGTCGCCCGCATCCGCAAGCTTTGATCTGTACCCCAACTTTGAGGTGCGTGGCCGCCACTTCAAGGAACTGGTGAACGCGCTGTGATCTGCGCGGTCAATTCCGCACAGACCCGGCGGCGCTTTACAGCCGCACTGGCCGATCCCCGGGCCGCAGGCGTAGCCTGCCAGCTGGGAGCAAGCGAGATGGTGTTCGGACCGCTGCCCGGCTCCGGCTGGCAGTTTTATACCAGCGGTGAGGGGGAGACCCCCTTTGCGCTGGGCGTCCGCGGACAAACCGCTCTTCTGGCCGGCCCGGCGGATGCTGAAGAGCTGGCCGGTTTTTTGGGGTTTCTGGGTGTGTGCCGGCTGCGCGCCGCCGGAATGGCTCCGGAGGGCTGGACGCTTCGGAGACGGTATTCCCGAATGCTTCTGCCCGTCGGGGAACAGCTGCCCCGGCGGGAACTGCCCGCAGCTTTTGTGCTGCAGGAACATCCTGCTGTGAGCCAGGTGACCGAGTTCCTCTGCCAGGGCGAAAGCCTGAGCGGAGATCAGCAGACCCGCGACTGTTTTTACAGCGAGACCTGTACCCTGGTGAACCACGGCCGGGCGCTGCTCTGGGCGGCACGAAGCCGGACCGGGGAGATCGCCGCCACGGCGGGAGTCTATGCCATCTGGAATAAGACCGCCTATCTGGCTGGAGTGGAAACCAGGCAGGATGCCCGGGGCAATGGCCTGGCAGGCGCACTGGTGACCGGGCTGGCCAATCAGCTGGCGGAGCAGGGGATTTTGGTGGAGCTGCTGTGTCTGCCTGCTTTAGAGGAATTCTACCGGCGGCTGGGATTTGTCAAACAGGGCGAAGTGAGCAGCTACAGCCCTCAGCCGGATTTGAACTGAAAAGAGCTGCCTGTTATCAATACGAGAAAAGAGGATATTATCATACATGATCGAGCAATTTTTTGATGTGAGCCCCCGTTTTCAGGAGCTGGACGCCCGCGCTATGGAGCTGTGCCGCCCCGAGTTCGAGAAAATCGACGCCATCCGCGATTACAATCAGGTGAAGATGCTGAAGGCCTTCACGGATAACCGTGTGGCCGCCACCCACATGATGGGCAGCACCGGTTACGGCTATGACGATGCGGGCCGGGACCGTCTGGATCAGGTGTTCGCCCAGGTGGTGGGCGCGGAGGACGCGCTCTGCCGTCCCCATTTTCTGTCCGGTACCCATGCGCTGACTGTGGCGCTGTTCGGTCTGCTGCGGGCGGGCGACACCCTGCTGGCCGCCACCGGCCGTCCCTATGACACTCTGGAGGGTGTGATCGGCATTGGTGATGCGGGCAAGGGCTGCGGTACCCTGGCGGAATACGGCGTGAAATACGACGAAGCTCCCCTGCAGAACGGTCAGCCGGATTATGAGCTGATTGCCGAAAAGGCGAAGAACGCCACCGTCTGCCATATCCAGCGCAGCCGCGGATATTCCAGCCGTGCCGCCTTTGACCTGGCCACCATCGAAAAGGTGATTCGCACCGCCAAGCAGGCCAATCCCAACGTGGTGGTCATGGTGGACAACTGCTACGGTGAGTTCACCCAGACCGCAGAACCCACCAGTGTGGGGGCGGACCTGATCGTGGGCAGCCTGATCAAGAACCCCGGCGGCGGCATCGCGCCCACCGGCGGCTATGTGGCGGGCCGGGCTGATCTGGTAGAAAAGTGCGCCCACCGGCTCACAGCCCCCGGCACCGGCCGGGAGCTGGGCTGCACCTTGGACAGCCTGCGTCAGCTGTACTTGGGCCTGTACTATGCCCCCGGTGTAACTGCCGAGGCCATCAAGACCAGCATCTACGCCAGCTGCCTGCTGGACCTGCTGGGCAAGAATCCTCTGCCCAAGTACACCGACCCCCGCAACGACATCATCACCAGCTTTGAGACCGGCGACCCGGCGGCCATGGTGGCCTTCTGTCAGGGAATCCAGGCAGGCAGCCCGGTGGACAGCTTCGCTGCGCCGGAGCCCTACGCCATGCCCGGCTATACCAGCGAGGTGATCATGGCGGCGGGTGCCTTCACCAACGGCAGCAGCATCGAGCTCAGCTGCGACGGTCCCATGCGCCCGCCCTACACCGTTTACCTGCAGGGCGGTTTGAACTTTGCCGCCAGCCGTGCCGGTGTGCTGCTGGCCGCTCAGCGTGCATTTGACGGCCAATAAGAAAAATCATTCTGAACATAGCCCCATATCGTTCGATATGGGGCTTTTTTGTACTTTGTTTTGTACGATCAGCACTGTGCATTCTTACGAAAAAATTGATACAATTTTGTAAGAACTGCAATATTTATGAAAGAAAAGAAGGCAAGCTGAACAGAATTCATAAAATAATCAGAAATTCCGAAATGAAACTGGCGAACTTGTTTGTTTGTGAAATATTGCTAAAAAACTGACAAAGTTTTTTCCTCTGAATAAGCAAAAATGTGAAAATTCCCACGCTTGCACTTTGTGATTGATTTGTGTATAATGCCTTGGTGCCCTATTGCAAAGAGAGAGTTTTAAATAAGTAGGAGGAATCAACGAAATGTCTTATGATTTTTTGTGGCAGATCGCTCTGATCCTGGTAAGCACTAAGATTTGCGGCCTGATCACCCGCCGCTTCCAGATGCCCCAGGTGGTAGGCGCTCTGCTTGCAGGTTTGCTGCTGGGTCCCGCCGTGTTCGGCCTGCTGCCCAGCGACAGCGAGATGATCAAGCAGCTGGCGGAGCTGGGCGTGATCGTGATCATGTTCTCTGCCGGTATGGAGACCGACATCCGCGACCTGAAAAACGCGGGTAAGTCCGGCTTCCTGGTGGCGATGCTGGGCGTTCTGGTGCCGCTGCTGGGCGGTGCGGGTCTGGCTGCCTGGCTGGCTCCCACCGAGAACATGCTGCAGAACTTCTTTATCGGTACCGTTTTGACTGCTACCTCCGTGAGCATCACGGTGGAGGCCCTGCGTGAGATGGGCCGCCTGCAGAGCCGGGTGGGCAACACCATCCTGGCCGCTGCCATCATTGACGATATCCTGGGCATCATCGCCCTGACCATCATGACCAGCCTGGGCGGCGGCGGCGAGAGCATTGCCGTAGTGCTGCTGAAGATCGTTCTGTTCCTGGTGGTCTGCTGCTTCGTGTATGTGGTCGGCCTGAAGGCTCTGGACTGGTACATCGAGCGTGCCGGCCGTCGCGATCTGCGGCGCTTCCCCATTGCGGCCTTCGTGGTCTGCCTGATGATGGCCTGGATTGCCGAGCACTTCTTCGGCGTGGCCGATATCACCGGCGCCTTTGCGGCTGGCCTGATGATCGGCGCCACCAAGAAGGCGGGCTACATCGCCTCCAAGTTTGAGCCGGTGCAGTACCTGTTCCTGGCCCCCGTGTTCTTCGCCAGCATCGGTATGACCGTAGTGCTGCCCGCCATGAACACTCAGATCGTGATCTTCAGTGTTCTGCTGGTGGTGGTTGCGGTTCTGTCCAAGTGGCTGGGCTGTGGCGCGGGCGCCAAGATGTGCGGCTTTACCACCCGTGAGTGCAACCAGATCGGTCTGGGCATGGTATGCCGTGGCGAGGTTGCGCTGATCGTTGCCAACAAGGGCGCGGAAGTGGGCCTGATGCCGGACGCTCTGTTCGGACCCGTGATCATCATGGTTATCATCAGCACCATTCTGACCCCGATCCTGCTGAAGCTGGCCTACCGCGGCGAGGACGATCTGCAGCTGGAGGAGAGCCCGCTGGAGAACCGCAGCGAGGCGCTGGAACAGCTGGATATCGTTACCGATCAGCTGCTCACCCGCGAACAGGAGATCAAGGAAAAGAACCAGAAGCATTGATGTGCTTGCATGTGCGGGCCCTGCAAAAGGGCCCGCACATATTTTTTGAAAAAAATAGAAAAAAGGCTTGCATTCTTTTTTGAGTTGTGTTATATTATTAAAGTCGCCGAACGAAAGGGCGGCAAGATAATCCTCCTTAGCTCAGTCGGTAGAGCATGCGGCTGTTAACCGCAGGGTCGTTGGTTCGAGCCCAACAGGGGGAGCCAGAAAAAAGCGCATCGGATAACCGGTGCGCTTTTTCTTTTGCAAAGCGCCAACGACCCTGTGCGTTCACAGCCGCAAGAGCTGGCGGGGTGCAGCAAAGCAAAACTGAACGCACAAACAAAACGGCGCGGGGCGGCTGTTAACTGCGCCGGAGCCGAGCGCGCCCAGTGGGCGATGCAGCGAGGCGGAGGCGGGCCCGGAAACAGAGGGATGTGCCGCGGGCAAAGGCCCGTGGTGTAGCGCGACAATTTCCGGGCTCGGAATGGTCGTTGGTTCGGTCTGTAGCTGCTTGCATTCATGCGTATCGAGCAACCGGTGCGCTTTTTCTTTTGCAAAGCGCCAACGACCCTGTGCGTTCACAGCCGCAAGAGCTGGCGGGGTGCAGCAAAGCAAAACCGAACGCACAAACAAAACGGCGCGGGGCGGCTGTTAACTGCGCCGGAGCCGAGCGCGCCCAGTGGGCGATGCAGCGCGACAATTTCCGGGCTCGGAATGGTCGTTGGTTCGGTCTGTACATACTCACATTCATGCGTATCGGGTGACCGGTGCGTTTTTTCTTTTATAAACGATAACAGCTGCAAAAGCTGTACAAGCGGCAAATATCGTGACTTTACACCGGGTTTGTGATAAAGTAGAAGGGTAGAACGATTTGTCAAAAGGAGGCGCCCGCCATGGAATCCGCGCTGAAAACCAAATACAAACTGGCCAATGCCCTGAAGGAGCTGGTGGACCGCGAACCTCTGGATAAGATCACTGTCAAGCAGATCGTGGAGGGCTGCGGCGTGAGCCGTCAGACCTTCTACCGCTGCTTTCTGGATAAATACGATTTGGTAAACTGGTATTTTGAGCGGCTGGTGGAGCAGTCCTTTAAAGAAATGGGCGTAAGCCTTACCCTGCGGGAAGGGCTGCTCAACAAGTTCCGCTTCATCAAGGCGGAGCAGAGCTTTTTCGCCTGTGCCTTCGGCAGCCATGATGCCAACTCGCTGATGGCCTATGACTACGAATACATCCATCGCTTTTACAGCGAGATCATCACCCGCAAGACCGGCGCGCCCCTGACCGAGGATGTGGCCTTCCTGCTGGAGATGTATTGCCGCGCCTCCATTCAGATGACCGCCAGCTGGGCGGTGAGCGGCATGAAGCGCAGCCCGGAGCAGATGGTGGAACTGCTGATCGAGGCGATGCCCCAGCGGCTGGAGCTGCTTTTGCGGGATCTGCATCCGGAAGCCTGAACTGCGCCTTTCTGGCCTTTTTGATAAAATTATGAAATGTGACACTGGGATTCATGTGTAACTTGTAAACAGGAAAATCACGTTGTTATAATAATAACAGTGAAACGCTTCCCGCCGGATTGCAGCGAGAGAAGCGTCCCGGTTTTACTTTCATAACAAAAAGGAGAGGTTTACCCATGGCTAACCGCATTGTTCTGAACACCATTTCCTATCATGGCAAGGGCGCCATCGAGAACATCGTTCCCGAGCTGACCGCCCGCGGCTACAAGAAGGCTTTTGTTTGCTCTGACCCCGATCTGGTCAAGTTCGGCGTGACCAAGAAGGTCACCGACCTGCTGGACGCTGCCGGCTTCGCTTACGAAGTTTACAGCGAGATCAAGCCCAACCCCACCATTGAGAACGTACAGCACGGCGTTGAGGCCTTCAAGGCTTCCGGCGCGGACTGCATCGTGACCATCGGCGGCGGTTCTTCCATGGATACCGCCAAGGCTGTTGGCATCATCATCAACAACCCCGAATTTGCCGACGTGCGCAGCCTGGAGGGCGTTGCTCCCACCAAGAAGCATGCCGTGTTCACCATCGCTGTTCCCACCACTGCCGGTACCGCTGCCGAGGTTACCATCAACTACGTCATCACCGACGTGGAGAAGAAGCGCAAGTTCGTCTGCGTGGACACCAACGACATCCCCGAGATTGCCGTGGTTGATCCCGACATGATGAGCAGCATGCCCAAGGGCCTGACCGCTGCCACCGGTATGGACGCCCTGACCCACGCTATCGAGGGCTACATCACCAAGGGCGCTTGGGAGATGACCGATATGTTCCACCTGAAGGCCATCGAGCTGATCTCCAAGCACCTGCGCGGCGCTGTTGAGAACACTCCCGAGGGCCGTGAGGGCATGGCTCTGGCGCAGTACATCGCCGGTCAGGGCTTCTCCAACGTGGGCCTGGGCATCGTTCACAGCATGGCTCACAGCTTGGGCGCTGTTTACGACACCCCCCACGGTGTTGCCAACGCCATCCTGCTGCCCACCGTGATGGAGTACAACGCTCCCGCTACCGGTGAGAAGTACCGCGACATTGCCAAGGCCATGGGCGTGGAAGGCACCGAGACCATGACCAAGAAAGAGTACATCAAGGCCGCTGTGGACGCTGTGAAGAAGCTCTCCGCCGACGTGGGCATCCCCGCTGACCTGAAGGAGATCGTGAAGGAAGAGGACGTACAGTTCCTGTCTGAGTCCGCTTTCGCCGATGCCTGCCGCCCCGGCAACCCCCGCGACACCAGCGTGGAGGAGATCGCTGCTCTGTACCGCAGCCTGCTGTAAGCAGCCAACTGAATCGAATTTTTGTGCGCCCCGAGCCAAGCTTGGGGCGCACTTTTTTGCATGTGTGCAAAACAATTGACGTTTTGCGGAAGATTGTATAAAATGGTAACGAAATCAGACAAAAGGGGAAAGGTGTGTTGAGTAATGCGGCGGGTGAACATTCGGGATGTGGCAAAAGCGGCGGGGGTATCGGTGGCAACGGTGTCCAAGGCGCTGAACGGCTATCCGGACGTGAACCCCGAGACCCGCACACGGATTCAGGAGGTTGCCAACCAGCTGAACTATGTTGCGGATACCAACGCCCGCAACATGGGCGGCAAGGTGGAGACCACCACCATCGCCCTGCTGGTGAGCGATTTGCGCCCCGAGGACCCCAGCGGTTTTGTGTTTGGCATTCTGAGCGGCGTTCATTACATCTGCAAACGGCGGGGCTGCGACTTTATGCTGCTGGTCACCAGCCCGCAGGAGCAGCAGGAGACGCCGCTTTTGCAGCTGTGCCGGAAAAAAGGCGTGAACGGTTTGGTGGTCACCGGCTTCCGGCTGGATTCCCCCTATATGGTTCAGATGCGCCAGATGGATCTGCCCATCGCCCTGGTGGATATGGACGAGAAGGGGAACAACCTCTATAATGTTTCGGTGGACAACGTGGAGGCGGCCTGCCGGGCCACCGAGTTCCTGCTCAAAAAGGGCCATAAGAATATTGCCATGCTGAACGGCCAGCCGGAGGCGGTGGTTTCCCGCAAACGGTACGAGGGCTACCGGCTGGCTTTTCAGAAACAGGGCCTGGCGCCGAACCCGGATTATCTGCGCAGCTGCGATTTCGACGAGGGCAAGGCGCTGCAGGCCACACTGGAGCTGCTGGGCCGTCACCCGAAGATCACCGCTATCTTTGCCGCCAGCGACCTGATGGCCATCGGGGCCTGCCGGGCCATCAGCCAGCTGGGCCTGATTCCCGGCCGGGATGTGGATGTGATCGGCTTCGACGACATCCCCATTGCCAAATATCTGTTCGGCGGGATTACCACCGTTCAGCAGGACCCCTATCAGCTGGGCTGCATGGCGGGAGAGGCAGTCTGCCGTATGCTGCAGGGCAAGTCCACCGGCGAGCTGCCCAGCGTGGATTTCGACCTGGTGATCCGGAAAACGGCGATGCCCTGATCGCTGACGAAAATTTGGTCATTTCGAAACAAAACAAAATCGAAAATTGTGCAAAAGCGCCAAACGTCCATTGGGAAGTTTGGCGCTTTTATTATCTGGAAATCAGGGAGCAAGTATGATATTCTGTTCTCAACGAAAACGTTTTTGCAAACAAGCGTTCCGTCCGGCGCAAGGGCGGAGCGGGGGAGGTGCCGTTCGTGCGAAAGACAAGCATCCTGCTGCTGTGGGCGGTGTATGGCACGCTGTGCTGCGAGATCACCGGGGGAATGACCCTGGGCAAATACTGCGGCAAGATGTGTGTGCTGGACCGGGACGGCACCAAGCCTTCTATAATGTATCTTGGCCTGCGGGAGCTCACAAAGGCCATGTATCTGCAGCCGCTGGCGGGCCCGGTGCTGATGATCGTCTCGCTGGGCATGTATCTGGTGCGGGGCGTGACCCTGCACGATCTGATCGGCCGCACCCGGGTGGTGTACCTGGGGCAGGCAAAGCGCATCCGCGCAGAGCAGGAGGCACAGTATGAACGTGAACGGTGAAGAGTACCGCATCGATCCCACGTCGCCGCTGGCCACCACCGATCCGCTGCTGGTGGCCCTCTGCCTGGGGGCGGCGATCCTGCTGGCCTGGCTCTGCGCCAGGGCCTTCCGGCGCACCAATGATTTTGCAAAAAGCGTGCGGCTGTATCTGCCGCTGGGCGCGGCGGCGCTGGTGGGCTTCTGTCTGCTGGGGCTTCCGCTGCTGTTCAGTGCGGGATGTGTGCTGTGCGGTTTTGTGACCATGATGTGGTTTTCCAATTACTATTTTTATCACTAGCAAACAGGCTGCCAGGGCAGCCAAGGGGGAAAAAGTATGAGCAAAAATACCTTTATGGATTATTCTGCGGCAAAGGACTGGATTCTGGCCGAGAAGGACTTCAGCACCGAGCTGCTGGGCAAGTGCGAAGCGGTCATGTGCCAGGGCAACGGCTACATGGGTCTGCGCTGCGCCACCGAGGAGCAGTATCTGGGCGAGCAGCGCAACCTGTTCGTGGCCGGCACCTTCAATAAGTTTGACGAGAATGAAGTAACCGAGCTGCCCAACGCCGCCGATGTGCTGAACCTGACTCTGCGCATCAACGGCCAGCGGTTCGATCTGACCCAGGGCAAGATCCTGACTTACCATCGCTAGCTGAACCTGCGCACCGGCGAGATGGTCCGTTCCGTTCGCTGGCAGGCCCCGGCGGGCGAGGTGCTGGACCTGGAGTTCAAGCGCATCGTAAGCTTTGCCCGTCTGCATGTGATCGCCCAGAGCGTCACCATCCGGGCCGACCGGGATGTGAAGCTGGTGGTGGAGAGCGGCATCAACGGCCAGATGACCAACACTGGCAGCCAGCACTTCAGCGAGGGCGAGAAGCGCCTGTATGACGGTGCGGTGATGCAGTACACCCAGACCACCATCCAGAGCAAGATCGACTTCTTTTTCAACACCCGTCTGCGTTTCTTCAAGAACGGCACCGAGCAGCAGGAGAAGGGCTTTATCACCATGGACCGCCGCCGCATCGACATGCGCTACACCCTGGAGCTGGCCGCCGGTGAGGCGCTGACCATCGAGAAGATCAGCACCGTGCACACCAGCCGCGACAAGGACGCCGAGGGCGTGGACTTCAAGGAGATGCAGACCCGCACCCTGGCCCAGGCCGAGGAGGCTCAGGCCATGGGCTACCAGGCCCTGGCCGACGAGAGCGCCGCTGCCTGGAACGAGCGCGTTTGGGACCGTGTGGCCGTGACTGTGGAGTCCGAGGACGAGTTCGACGCTCTGGCTCTGCATTTCGCCCAGTATCATCTGTATGTGATGACCCCCGCCCATGACAACCGGATGAATGTGGGTGCGAAGGGCCTGTCCGGTGAGGCCTACAAGGGCCACACCTTCTGGGATACTGAAATGTTCATCCTGCCCTACTTCAACTTCACCGATCCCGCCATCGCCAAGAGCCTGGAGGAGTACCGCTATCTGTCCCTGCCCGGCGCCCACAAGAAGGCTGCTTCCAACAACTACAAGGGCGCTCAGTTTCCCTGGGAGGCTGCCTGGCTGGACGACGGCGAGGTGACTCCGGTATGGGGCGCGGCGGACATCGTGACCGGCCTGCCCACCAAGATCTGGTCCGGCTTCATCGAAGAGCACATCACCGCCGACGTGGTCTACGGCCTGTGGCAGTACTGCACCGTGGCTGGTGACCAGGAATTCATGGACAAGTCCGGCTATGAGCTGATGATGGACACTGCTATCTACTGGGTGAGCCGCATGACCGAGAAGGAAGACGGCAAGCTGCACATTCTGGACGTGGTGGGCCCCGACGAATACAAGGAGCATGTGGACGACAACGCCTTCACCAACTACATGGCGCACTGGAACATCAAGAAGGCCATCGAGTACCACGATCTGCTGAAGGTCGAAAAGCCCGAGCTGTTTGCCAAGCTGGACGCCAAGCTGGGCCTGGCCGAGGCCTATGCTCAGTGGACCGGCGCGCTGGACCGTATCTTCCTGCCCCAGCCCCATGAGGACGGCGTGATCCCGCAGAACGCCACCTACCTGCAGCTGAAGGACATCGACCTGACCAAGTACAAGAATCAGGACCACGTGGGCAGCCTGTTTGATGACTACAACCTGGAGCAGGTGAACCAGATCCAGGTGAGCAAGCAGGCGGATATCCTGCTGCTGTTCCTGCTGATGGAGGACCTGTTCGATCACAAGACCAAGCAGGCCAACTGGGACTACTACGAGCCCCGCACCCTGCACGATTCCAGCCTGTCTCTGTCCACCCACTGCATCCTGGCCAACGACCTGCACGACACCGAGCTGGCTTACCAGCTGTTCCGCCGTGCTGCTGCCATCGACGCAGGCCCGGATATGAAGTCCAGCAGCGCCGGTATCCATGCGGGCAGCGTGGCCGGCATCTGGCAGTGTGCCGTGTTCGGCTTCGGCGGTGTTCGTATGCTGGGCGGCAAGCTGCGCATCCGTCCCGCTCTGCCCAAGGCCTGGAGCCGTCTGGATTTCAGCCTGTACTGGCACGGTCAGAAGCTGCACGTGGTGCAGACCCCCGGCAGCGTGACCGTGGAGAACCTGACCGGCACCGCTCCCGTGGAGATGGAGCTGGTCGGCGAGCAGATCAGCCTGACCGATTCTGTGACCCGCAGCCTGTAAGTGGATTCTGTTAACGAAAACGGTTTTGAAAATCGTGGATATTGCCGAAAAAGGCCTGCGAAGTTTGGATAACCGTTCCATTGAATCAAAAACGTTTTAGGTTTATACTGAAACTGTCAACAAAAACGTTTTCGAAATTCACTGAGATCCCTTCCGCCGGGGCGGCGTCCCCGGCGGGATACAAGCAACAGGAGGAGATATCGTATGTTAAAGAAAGCACTTGCTCTGGCAATGGCAGGCATTATGGTATTGTCCTTCGCAGCCTGCGGCGGCCAGTCGGCCAGCGGTGACGGCCAGGCCACCGGTGAAAAGAAGACCCTGACCGTGGGCATCTGGGGCGGCAACGACCAGGAGGCCGCCGCCATCAATCAGGTAAAGGCAGACTTCGAGGCAGCCAACAACTGCACTGTGGAGCTGAAGACCTACACCGACTACAACACCCAGATCCAGGCGGACTTCATCGGCAAGACCGCTCCCGATGTGTTCTATGTGGACGGCAACATGTTCCCCTTCTACAGCCAGCTGGGCGTGATGGAGCCCCTGGACCCGGAGGAGATGGGTGTGGATGCCTACTATGAGAACCTGATCGGTGCTTTCACCGCTGAGGATGGCACCATCTACTGCATCCCCAAGGATGTATCCACCCTGGCGGTTTACTACAACATCGACCTGCTGGAGAGTGTGGGCTACACTCCCGAGGATATCCCCGATACTTACGAAGATTACTTCGACTTCCTCACCGAGCTGCAGGCCAAGCTGGATGAGAAATACGGCAAGAACCAGATCGCGGCATGACCTACAACCAGGACCTGTCCCGCAACCTGCCCATCCTGCAGAACGGCGGCGCCGCTGTGTGTGACGCTGAGGGCAACTCCACTCTGGCCAGCGCTGGCGTGGTGGAGAACCTGGAGTTCATGCTGAACTTTGTGAACAACGGTCTGTGGACTACTCCCGCTGACCTGGGCCTGGGCTGGAACGGCGAGGCCTTTGGTACCGGCAAGGCTGTGATCATGAAGGAAGGCAACTGGGTTTACGGTACCCTGCAGAAGGACTACAGCGACATCAACTTCGGCGTAAAGGCCATGCCCAGCTATAAGGGCGTGGAGGCTTCCATGAGCTTCACCGTTGGCTATGCATCTTCGCCGGTTCCGAGAACAAGGAGCTGGCCAAGGAGTGGATCAAGTATGCCTGCGGTGTGGAAGGCATGACCACCTGGTGCTCCGGCGCCGGCTGCCTGCCCAGCCGTCCCGACGTGGCCGAGGCCATGGATGTGGAGAGCGATCCCGTTTGGAAGGTCCATTCGGAGATGACTTCCATCGCCATTCCCTGGCAGCTGGAGGACACCTGCTCCATCATCAACAGCGCCTGCCAGAACTTCCTGCCCCTGGCCGTGAGCGGCGAGCTGAGCGCACAGGAAGCGATGCAGCAGGCCAACAGCGAGATCGCAAACGCCGACTGATCGGAATCCTGAATCCCGCAAGTGCCCGCCGGTTCAAACCGGCGGGCCTTTTACGGAACAGAGTTTATCTGTGAACCGGCCAACAAAAAGGAGGAACTGCCATGTCGGGCAACACCAAAGCAGCGGCGAAGCCCCGTAAGCACACCAAAACGCAGCTGGCGGAATTCCGCCAGGGCTACCTGTTCTTGACGCCCGCCCTGATCGTACTGGGCATCTTCATCGGCGCGGCGGTACTGTTCGTGATCTATCTGTCCTTCCACAAGGTCAACCTGTTCACCGGCCAGTACACCTTCGTGGGTCTGGAAAACTACATGCGCCTGTTTTCCGACGGAATGGCCCGCACCGCGCTGAAAAACACGCTATCCTTTGCGGTGGTCGTGGTACCCATTCAGACCATTCTGTCCCTGATTATCGCGGCTGTGCTGGACAGCAACATCAAGGGCCGCTACACCTTCCGGACTATCTACTTTTTGCCCACCCTGACTTCCAGCAGTGCGCTGACCATCATCTTCATGTTCATGTTCAGCGTCACCGGCCCGGTGAATAACCTGCTCATTAAGATGGGCTTTTTGGAGACCGGAATCAACTTCCTGAACGATCCCAGCTTTGCGCTGAAGGTCATCATGGTCATGAACATCTGGTCCACCATTCCCCAGTATACCACCATGTACCTGGCCAGCCTGCAGGATCTGCCCGGCGGCATGTATGAGGCGGCAGCCATCGACGGCGCGGGCCCCGTCCGCCGGTTCTGGGCCATCACGGTGCCTTACTTAAAGCCCATCACCACCTACGTGCTGCTCACCAGCATCATCGGTACTCTGCAGATGTTCGACCAGGCCTACATCTTCTCCAACGGCTCCGGCGGCCCGGCCAACTCCACTTTGACGGTGTCTCTGCTGGTCTACCGCTATGCCTTCGGTACCCAGAACGCCATGGGCTACGCGGCCACCATGGCCATCGTGCTGGCTGTCATCATCATGATCGTGTCCTTCACCTCCGAAAAGCTTAACGCCTCGGATTCGGACTATTAAGGAGGCTGACCGGAATGAAAGCGAAACTTACTCCCGGGCGCGTTGCCCTGTATGTGATCCTCGTCGGCGCGGCATTCTTTACCCTCTACCCGTTTTTGTGGATGGTGTCCGCGTCCTTTAAGCCCCTGAAGGAGATCGTGGGCGGCAATATGTCGCTGATCTCGCCCAACATGTCGCTGGAAAATTACCAGTACATCTTCGGCCGCTCCTCGCTGTTCACCCGCTGGTTCTTCAACTCGCTGTTTGTCAGTGTGATCGGTACCATTCTGAACGTGTTCATCAACACCATGGCGGGCTACTCTCTCAGCCGGCTCAGCTTCCCCGGGCGGGATAAGATCCATCACCTGCTGCTGATGCTGATGATGGTTCCCGGTCAGGTGCTGCTGATCCCCAACTACCTGATCCTGCAGAATCTGGGCATGCTGGACAGCTTCACCGCCCTGATTTTCCCCTCGGCGGCCAACATTGCAAACATCTTTTTGATGCGTCAGTTCTTCATGAACTTCCCCAAGGATGTGGAAGAGGCCGCCAGCATCGACGGTCTGGGCCGCTATGCCCGTTTCTTCCGCATCAGCATGCCCCTGGCACGGCCCACCATTGCAACCCAGGCCATCTTTGTGTTCATGGGTTTCTGGAACAACTTTACCGCACCCATGCTCTACATCAAGAGCGAAACCAAATACACCCTTACCCTGGGCCTGCAGAGCTTCCAGAGCCAGAACGCAGGCACCATGTGGAACCAGGTGATGGCGGCGGCCTGCATCTCGGTGCTGCCCATCATCGTCATCTACCTGATTTTCAACCGATTCTTTTTAGTAGGAGTACGAATGGATGGAGAAAAATAATCTGAAAGCCGTTGTCTTTGATCTGGACGGCGTGCTCACCGATTCCGCAAAATATCACTATCAGGCCTGGAAGATGCTGGCCGACAAGCTGGGCATTCCCTTCGATGAGGAATACAACGAGAAGCTCAAGGGCGTTTCCCGTATGGAAAGCCTGGAGCTGATCCTGCAGAACGGCAATGCTCAGGATAAGTACACCCAGGAGGAGAAGGTGGCCATGGCCACCGAAAAGAACGAGTTCTACAAACAGCTGCTCCACCAGATCACCCCGGAGGACGTGCTGCCCGGTATCCACGATTTCCTGGAACAGCTGAAGGCCGCCGGCATCAAGACCGCCGTGGCCTCCGTGAGCCATAACGCGCCCTTCATTCTGGAGCGCCTGGAGCTGGACAAGTACTTTGACTACATCTGTGATGCGGCTCAGGTGCCCCGCGCCAAGCCCTTCCCGGACATCTTCCTGTCCGCCGCCCAGAACCTGGGCGTGGAGCCTGCAAACTGCATCGGCGTGGAGGATGCCCAGGCGGGCATCCAGGCCATCAACGCCGCTGGCATGATGTCGGTGGGTGTGGGCATCAAGAGCCAGATGCAGGAGGCCAAGCTGATCCTGCCCAGCACTGCCAAGCTGGAGTTGGGTATGCTGAAGGAATATTTTCAGCTGGCCTAAACCATAAAGGGGAATGAAGCCATGGAACGAAGCTGGTGGAAGGAAGCGGTCATCTATCAGGTGTACCTGCGCAGCTTTCAGGATTCAAACGGCGACGGCGTGGGCGACATCGGCGGCATCATCCAGCGACTGGATTATCTCCAGAAGCTGGGGGTAACGGTGCTTTGGCTGAACCCCTGCTACCCCTCGCCAGATGTGGACAACGGTTATGATATCTCGGATTACTGCGGTATCTCGCCCAAGTTCGGCACCCTGGACCAGTTCGACGAGCTGCTGCGCCAGGTGCATGCCCGAGGCATGAAGCTGATCATGGATCTGGTGGTGAATCATACCTCCGATCAGCATCCCTGGTTCCAGCAGAGCCGCAGCTCCAAGGAGAACCCCTACCGGGATTACTACATCTGGAGGAAAGGCAAAAATGGGGCCCCGCCCAACAACTGGGGCTCCCATTTCACCCCCTCGGTCTGGGAATATGACCCGGCCACCGACGAATATTATCTGCATCTGTTTGCCAAGGAGCAGCCGGACCTGAACTGGGAAAACCCGGAGGTCCGCCAGCAGGTGTGGAAGATCATGCGTTTCTGGCTGGACAAAGGGGTGGATGGCTTCCGCATGGATGTGATCAATCTTATCAAAAAGCCGGAGGGCCTGCCGGATTCCCCGCTGCCCGCCACCTGTGCGGAGGGCTATACCTTCGACTGTGACCTGTACGCCAACAACCCGGGGCTTACGGATTTTTACCGGGAAATGAAGCGGGAGGTGCTGGACCACTATCCGGTGATGACCGTGGGCGAGACCGCCAAGGTCACCCCGGAGTTTGCATTGGATTATGTGGGCGAGCCGGAGCGGCTTCTGTCGATGGTATTCCACTTCCAGATCGTGGAGCTGCGGGACAACTTCACCTGGGGCGGCTTCAAGGCCATCCAGCGCAAGTGGGTGGACGCGCTGTGGAGCAAGGGCTGGTCCAGCCAGTTCCTACAGAACCATGATCAGCCCCGTTGCGTGTCTGTGTACGGCGACGATGGGGAATACCACGTCCAGTCCGCCAAGATGCTGGGCACTCTGCTCCACACCCTTCCCGGTACGCCCTATGTGTACCAGGGCGAGGAGCTGGGCATGACCAACACCGCCTTCACCTCCATTGACCAGTACAATGATATCAACGCCAAGTTTGACTATCAGGAGCTGCTGGCCAAGGGCAAAACGCCGGAGCAGGCGCTGGCGGTACTGAACCGGTACAGCAGGGACCATGCCCGCACCCCCATGCAGTGGACCGATGGTTCGAATGCGGGCTTCACCGAGGGCCAGCCGTGGCTGATGGTGAACCCGAACTATCCGGCCATTAACGCAGAGCAGCAGGAAAACGACCCGGACAGCGTGTTGAATTACTACCGGGCTCTGATTCGGCTGCGCAAGGAGCATCCGGTGATGGTCTACGGGGAATTCCAAGAATATGAGCCGGAGCGGGAGGATGTATATCTGTATACCCGCAGCCTGGACGGCGAGCGCTGGCTCATCGCACTGAACCTGACCGGCCGGCCGGTGGAGGCAAAGCGCCCGGTGGAAGGGGAGTATCAGGTCCTGCTGGCCAACTACCCCGACCCGGACGTACAGGGCGAGAGCTTGCATCTGCGCCCCTGGGAGGCAGTGATCTGCTGCCTGTAATTATGGGAAAGTATTATCATAAATCGGCATAAAGGCAGCGCCCCGGCGGTGTTTCGGAACAACGAAACCCACCGGGGCGCTGCCTTTTCTGTGTGGCCAGAGTCTTGAAGGTCAGCGGGCCGGGTCCAGCTGGGCCCGCAGCTCCTGCACCGCCGCCTTTTCGATGCGGGAGACATAACTCCGGCTGATTCCCAGCAGCTGGGCCACCTGCTGTTGGGTCAGCGGGGGCTGGCCGCTCAGGCCATAGCGCAGCAGGATGACCTGACGCTCCCGGCCGGTAAGCTGCTGCACAAGCGTGCGCAGACGGCTGGATTCCTCCCGGAACTCGCAGTCCTCGTCCAGCAAAAAATCATCCGGTACCACATCCAGTACGGTCAGGTGGCTGCCGTCCTTGCTGGTCTGGATCGGCTCCTGCATGGAAAGAGTGAGTGGGGTTTTCCGTTCCCGCCGAAGGTGCATTCGAATCTCATTTGCTATCCTCACCCAAAGGACTGTTTGCAAAAGGCTTCTGAGGACCGTCCGGAACGGCTTCGCCTGATGCATCGGACGCCGGCTCCGGGCGGATCGCCGTGACGCTGAACTGCTCTTCATCCGGGGCCCCGAACAGCACCACATGGGCGTATTGGCCATCCCAGACCACTTTGCGCACCAGCATGCGGACTGCCGCCCGCTTTTGCTCCACGGACATGCGGTCAAGACTGCTTCGGAATACGGAGAGCACCTGCCGCGCGAGGCTGAATTCCGCATCGCTCAAAGCATGGCTTGCGTCCAGCGTTTTCTGCTTTTGGATGCGGGAACACAGCTCAGCACTTTGAACGTGCAGTTCCTCAATGCGCTGCTTCACATGACCGGCGGCGGTGCTGCCGCCAAAGTCCGCCAGTGAATCCACCAACATTGATATCTTGCGCGCTAGCTCTGCCTGCTGCCGCTGCAGTTCCTCCAGACCTTGTGCCGGTTCCTCCTGGTTTCCGGGATGGAAGCGTTTTCCTTTTTCCAGCAGGGCAAGAAAATGGGTGTCATCCGTATGCAGGGATTTGATCTGCTCCAGAACGGCGGCGTCCAGAAGATTGCCACTGACATTGCTCAGGCTGCAGAGGCTGCGTTTGCTGCGCTCCTTTCGTTTGCACACATAGCGGTAGACCGGCTTGCCGTCTGCTGCTGCCCGCTGGGTGAGCTTTGGGTACATCCGGCTGCCGCAGCGGCACCAGAGCAGCCCGGTGAGCAGGGCCTCATTGATGCGAGGTTTGCGATAGGCTTTCGACTGGTTACGCTCCAGCGATTCCTGAACCTGAATCCAGGCGCGGGCCGGGATCAGCCCCGGATGCTGCCCGACCGAGACGATCCACTCGCTGACCGGCAGTAGGACGGCAGCACGGCCCTTTTCCTGGTCGGTGCGATTGTAGGCCAGAATGCCCCGTACCCCGTCGAATTCCTCCGGAGAGGAAAAAAGCTCTGCCTGTTTTTCCTTGAAATACCGGTAAGCGTCCTGTTCGGCGATGAGATAGACCGGGTTTTGCAGGATATTCTTGATGGAGAACCGGGTGAAGTCGCGGCCGGTTTTGGTTTTGATATGCCTGCGCAGAAGTTCGGCTTCGGTCCGGGTGAGGGAATCGGTTTCTGCGTACAGCTGATAGATGATGCGGACGATGCCAGCCTCTTCAGGGAGAAGCTTCAACCTGCAGGCACGTTTGCTTTTGCCGTCCACCGTAACGGTCTCCACCGCCTCTGAGGTGTAGCCGGTGGGGGTGACGCCGCCCAGCCAGCGGCCGGTTTTGGCCAGCTCGTGCATATTGTCACGGATGCGCTCGGCAATGGTTTCCCGTTCCAGCTGACTGAATACCGACGCGATGTACATCATAGCCCGTCCCATGGGGCTGGAGGTATCGAAGCTTTCCCGGATGGACACAAAGTCGATTCCCAGCCGCCCCAGCTCTTCGATCAGGGCGGAGAAATCGCTGATGCTGCGGCTGATTCGGTCCAGCCGGTAGACCACCACGGTCCGGAACCGATGCTCCCGGGCTGCGTTCATCATTTTTTTGAAGTCCGGCCGGTTCAGATTTCCGCCGGAAAAGCCCTCGTCTTCAAAAACGATTGCCCGGTCGGCATAAGCATCGCCAAAGGCGGTGCGGATGTATGCCCGGCACATGTCCACCTGATTGCCGATGCTCTCTCCTTTGCCGGTGAACCGGGATTTGCGGGAATAAATGGCGATGGTATCGCTGTTCTTTTCCATGGTCTTACCTCCTTTTTAGAAATATAACGTGGAGACGAAAAAGGATAGACCAGGCTGAAGACAAGACAGGCGGAGCGGCGTTATTAAAGAAGAGACGATTCGGAAACAGACAGGATGGCTTGCCTGTATTTCCGATTTGCGGTATAGTGGAATCAAAACAAATCAGAAATGGGGTGCTGTGATGTGGCTTGTAAAGCTGCCCTTTAAGTTGATCGCTGTAGTGTTGATGCTGGTGGTTGGGACCATTGGCGTTTTATTGAAAATCACTTCCGGCCTTTCCCATGTTGCGCTTGGATTGCTCATGTTTTTGCTGTTTATCAGTGGAGTGATCGCTGCATTTCAGGGGAACTGGCCAATGGTGGGCGGGGTTTTTGTGGCAGAAGTGATCTGCTTTGCGGCTTCCCTGGCCGCGTCGCTTTTGGTGGAAGTGGTAGATGGCATCTTCGGCGGATTGGTGGACTTTATCTATTCCTGAGACTTTCAATACTTACAAAAGGCCCCGGCCACATGGTTCGTTCCATGCGGCCGGGGCCTTTCGGTATAAAAGACAGGCTGTGCATAATAGGATGGAATCAGACGAAAAGGCGAGGAGGGGAACGAAATGAGAACCAGCGCGCCCATCGAGGTGATCGTGCATTGCCCCAAAAATGAAGCGGATGAAAGGGAACTGGCCCGGCGGGCAGCAGAACTTCACGCGGATTTTGTGATGAATGCCATCGAAAATCTGGACTGTTCGGCGAATCAAAAGCAGGAACTGTTGTGGGCAATCAAGGATATGTATCGTTCAAAGCGATAGAGAACGTGATGCTTGTTTTCATCATTGATAAACTGACGAAAAGCAGACCGAAGCGGCCCCCGCTGATTGTCAGGCGGGGGCCGCTCGTGCTATGATAAGGCTATTGGAAATTGAGCAAAAGCAAACCGCCAGGTTCGGCGTGCAGGGGAGGAAAAACACATGGTGTTTCTGATTGCGGGGGCATCGCACACGGGCAAGACTGCTCTGGCCCGGCGGCTCGTGGAACAATACAAAGCCAACTGCCTGTCCATCGATCATCTGAAAATGGGCTTGATCCGCAGCGGCTACACGTCGCTTACCCCCACCAGCAGCGATGAGGAACTGACAGGCTATCTGTGGCCGGTGGTGCGGGAGATGGTGAAGACTGCCATTGAAAACGGGCAGGATCTGATCGTGGAGGGCTGTTACATCCCCTTCGACTGGGTAAAGGATTTTGCACCGGAATACCGTTCGCGAATTCGTTACCGCTGCCTTGTGATGAGCGAGGGCTACATCCGCACCCATTATGAGGACATCAAGGCCTATGCCAATGTGGCGGAGCAGCGGCTGGATGATTCCGACTGCACCCTGGAAAGCCTGCTGCGAGACAATGCCCATACGCTGGAAATGTGCCGTAAATACGGCGTGCCCTATACCCTGATTGAAAACGATTACCGGATAGACATTTGATTCGATGCACCGCAAGGAGGTGGCTGTATGCCCCTGCATATTGTTCGAAATGACATCACCACCATGAAGGTGGACGCCATCGTCAACGCTGCCAACGAGAGCCTGCTGGGCGGCGGGGGAGTGGATGGAGCCATCCACCGGGCTGCCGGGCCGGAGCTGCTGGCGGAGTGCCTCACCTTGGGCGGCTGCAAAACCGGCTGTGCCAAGTTCACAAAGGGCTACCGGCTGCCCGCCCGCTTCGTGATCCATACCGTTGGTCCCATCTGGCGGGGCGGCGGCCATGGGGAACGGGAACTGCTGGTTTCCGCTTACCGCTCCTCGCTGGCGCTGGCGCTGGAACAGGACTGCCGCACGGTGGCCTTTCCGCTGATCTCCTCCGGGGTGTATGGCTATCCCAAGGACCAGGCTCTCAAGGTGGCGGTGGATACCATCGGTGACTTTCTGCTGGCCCATGACATGACGGTTTACCTGGTCATTTTCGACCGGGCGGCCTATACCATTGGCAGCAGGCTCTTTGCGGACATCGCCGCATACATTGACGACCGCTATGTGGAGCAGCGCACCGAAAGCCGGGAAGAGGAGTACCGTCGCGCCATAGTCTTCGCCTGCGCGCCGGCAGCGGCGCCGGGTGTGCCCGAGGGCCTGAACCGGGCGGTGGAGCGGATGGACGAGAGCTTTTCCCAGATGCTGCTGCGCAAGATCGACGAAAAGGGCATGACCGACGCCCAGTGCTACAAAAAGGCCAACATCGACCGCAAGCTGTTTTCTAAGATTCGCTCGGATGTGCATTACAAGCCCTCCAAGCCCACGGCCATGGCCTTTGCCATCGCGCTGGAGCTGCCGCTGGACCAGGCGCGCCAGCTGCTGGAAAAGGCGGGCTTTGCCTTTTCCCACGCCAGCAAGTTCGATATCATTGTGGAGTATTTCATCGCCCACAAAAACTACAACATTTTCGAGATCAACGAGGCTCTGTTTGCCTTTGACCAGAGCCTTCTGGGCGGCTAAGCCCGGGAAAGGAGAATTACGATGCCCCGTATGGATGTGACCGAAATGTCCTTTGCAAAGCTATATCCTCTGCTGGTGACCAAGGCCGAAAAGAAGGGCCGCACCCGCCAGGAGGTGGACCAGGTGACCGGCTGGCTCACCGGCTATACCCCGGAGCAGCTTGCCGCCATGGAACAGAGCGAGATCAGCTACGGCGAATTCTTCCGCGCCGCGCCTGCCATCAATCCCAATTGCGCACTCATCACCGGTAAAATCTGCGGCGTTCGGGTGGAGGAGATCGAGGACCCGCTGATGCGCCAGATTCGCTATCTGGACAAGCTGGTGGACGAACTGGCAAAAGGCAAACCCATGGAGAAGATTTTGCGGAAATAATCGCCGCACATGATTACAGGAGCGTGCAGCAATGAAAGAAATTCGGAAAAAGCGGGCGGTTGCCGTTCGAGGGTGCCACGGAAAGGATGTGATGTGAACCAAAAGAAAGGATGAAAACCATGAGTTATATCCCAGACCCCAATCAGGTCTTTCCCAACGAATACAAGACCTCTTGTTTTATTAAAAACGTGGTCAAAGCACCCAATATCATCATCGGAGATTACACCTATTACGATGATGCCCAGGACCCCACCGGTTTTGAAAAGAACAATGTATTGTTCAATTATCCGGAGTTTGGCGACCATCTAATCATCGGCAAATTCTGTGCCATTGCTTCCGGAACCAGGTTTATCATGGGGCCCGCCAATCATCGGATCAGCAGTGTGACCACCTACCCGTTCCATGTATTTGGCGGAGCATGGCAGGAAAATACTCCGCCCCATATGGATCAGCTCCCCCGAAAGGGTGATACCGTGATCGGGAACGATGTATGGATCGGGCGGGAGTGCGTCATCATGCCGGGTGTGAAAATCGGCGACGGCGCAATCGTGGCCGCCTGTTCTGTGGTGACCGGAGATATTCCGCCGTACACAGTGTTTGGGGGCAACCCGGCCCGTTTCATCAAGCAGCGATTCGATGAAGAATTGACGAGCCTGCTGGTGCAATTCCGCTGGTGGGAGCTTGCACCGGAGGCGCTGGTGGAGGTGCTGCCGATGCTCTGTGACCCGGACCTGGAAAAGGTGAAAGGGCAAATAAAGGCAAGACTCACAAGCAAAGAATAAACTTGTCGCCCATCAGGCGACCCCGGAAATATAAAATCCCCCTATACTGTGCTTGTAACCAAAACAACACAGTATAGGGGGATTTGTTTATGAAAAAGAATTTGACCGAACTGGTGTTCATTCTGGACCGCAGCGGTTCCATGCAGGGGCTGGAGGCCGATACCATCGGCGGCTTCAATTCCATGCTGAAAAAGCAGAAGAAGGGGCCCGGCGAGGCGCTGGTCTCCACCGTATTGTTCGACGACCGGGTCGAGGTACTCCATGACCGGGTACGGGCGGACCGGGTGAAACCCATCACTGACCGGGAATACTATGTGCGGGGCTGCACCGCGTTGCTGGATGCAGTGGGTGGAGCCATCCACCACATCGGAAACATCCACAAATATGCCCGGCCGGAGGATGTGCCGGAGCACACCCTTTTTGTCATCACCACCGACGGCATGGAAAATGCCAGCCACCGCTATTCCGCCCGTCAGGTGCGCCAGATGATCCGGCGGCAGAAAAAGAAGTATGGCTGGGAGTTCCTCTTTTTGGGCGCCAACATCGACGCGGTGGAAACGGCAGGGCATCTGGGCATTGGCGCAGACCGGGCGGTAAATTACCATTGCGACAGCGCGGGCACCCGTCTGAATTATCAGGTTCTGGCCCAGGCGGTGTCGGCGGTACGGTGCAGTGCCCCGCTGGACGAGCACTGGAAGGACGCTATCGAGGAGGATTTCCGCAAACGAGGTGTACGCCGGTAAGGTGTGCGGATGCTTTGCGGCGTGTGCTATAATAAAGAAAAATCCACCGCAAAGGAGGAGCCGCCATGCAGTTCGATCAAGCGCTTCTGAAAACCTACCGCAACCTTTTGCAGACCACAAATTTGCAGAAGGCCTATCAGGAATGGCTTCGCGTGTTCCGGTATCTGCGCACCACATTGGAACAGCAGCTGCCGGACTACCGGTTTCAGGGCAGCGTAAACGAAAACGGCATGGACTATGCTTATTTTTCCTTCGCCGATTCGCTGCTGAAAGAGCAGGGCCTCAAGCTGGTGGTCGTGTTTGTCCCCGAACGCTTTCAGCTGGAGGTGTGGCTGTCCGGTGTGAACCGGGCCGCCCAGTGCCGCTGGGCGGCTCGTCTGAGCAACTGCACGCCACCCATGAAACAAAGCGAGAACCCGGCCTGCACGGATTATCTGGTGCGGCTTGCGGTCGAAGCTGATCTGACGGATGGGGAAGTCGTTGTGCAGGCAGTGAAACAGGCGGCGGAACGGCTGCGGGCGTTCCTTTTGCTGAAATAATAAAAGAGCCGGAGCTTCTGAGAAATGGCAGAAGCTCCGGCATTTTTATAGGGGGTGAACAGGACTTCGCCTGCGTTTTCCGTCCGGCTCGAAGGGAAGTCCTGAACCGGGTAAGGAAATCAGGGGAGCTCTTTCGGCTTTTTGGGGGAAATGGTATTTCGAAGACCATGATGCAGCTGACTGTAATTTACCGGCAGATCTACGGCCAGCAGGATTTTGGCAAACCAGACAAAGGCCATCAATACCAGAATCGGGATGACGCAGCAGGTCACCAGCATGACGGCCAGTGCCTCGATAAAGCGGTTGACCATTTCACCGGCCTTGTCGGTAATGCCGGAAACTGCATTGGAAACGCCCTCGGTCACCGAGGAAACCAGGCCGGACCAAAAGCCCTCCTCGGATTCGATGGTGGTGTTTGTGGTGCTCTCGATTTCTTCGGCGGTTGAAGTGGCGGTTTCAATGGTCGCCTCAATGGATGCCTGATAGGTGCTCTCGATCATGTTGGAGAGCTTGACGCTGGCGGGAATCAGAAGGAAGATCAGCAGCCCGAAAATAACGAGCTTCGACGCCAGCAGCCGAAGGCTCTCCCAGTCGAATAGAATGTATACCACATAAAGTGCGCATGCCACCGGAATCAGCAGCGAAAAAGTGATGGAGCCGGTGATGGTCAGCAGGTATTTTTCCAGGAAAATCGCGCACAGGACCAGCAGAAAATGCGAACTCAGGTCGGCAAGCTTGTCAGCGATTGGGGTAGCCACATCGCCGGGAATCAGCGTGATCGCCGCCGAAACGGTTGCCGAAGCGGCGGACAGTTCCAGCACGGTGGTCTGCTTTTCCTCCAATGCGGCGAGGGTGCCTTTGTGGAAATCGGCAGACGAGGCAAAACCGGACAGCAGAAAAATGGACAACACCGCAATCAGCACAGGGATTATGATGTGCAGGCTTTTCTTTTGTAATGTTTCTTTCATGATTGACGCTCCTCTTTTTTGACTGCTTCCATTTGCAGTGTATTCCGGCAGGCAGCTTTATTGTGTTTGTCACCTCCATGAGACTGTCTGCTCTCATAATGATCTTTGCAATTTTCGCGAAGCATGCACAGGCGGCCGCAAATTAATATCCGCCTGTATGAAATGCATTCCGCATCCGTTCCAGCCCGGTGCCCAGACCCTCGAAGCCTGCGCAGCGGCTGGGGCGGGTGTTCACCGCGTGATCCAGCAGGGGCTGGGTCTGGCTGGCAGTGTCCAGGCACAGGTCCAGTGCAAGTACATCCTCCCAGGCACGGTTAAGAAAGGCCACCTCCCGGCGGCCATGGGTGCGGGTGAGGGCGATGCTATTAGCCCGGCGCAGATATTCCTCGGTCTGAATCGGCGAAAATCCGGCGGCGGAAAGGCTCTCAGTCAGCCCCTGGCGGAACAGGCCGGGCAGGTCCGCCCACTGGAAAGGTGCAGCGTCGTAGTACACAAAGGTGTAGCGGGTGTGGCAGTGGACCGCCAGCAGGCATTTGCGCCCCCGCAGGTCGATGCAGTGCAGATCCCAGCAAAAACGCCGGTCCGGCTCAATGCCGTAGCCCGGCGTCTTTTGTTTCAAAAAGCGCTGCAGTGGAAAGGTCAGTCCCAGCTCCATCACTGCACCTCATGGGGAATCAGAATTTTTTCTACCCGGATCGTCCCCTCCGAGACCTCTGCCATCATCATGGTGATTTCCTGATGAAAGCGGCGGGGGCCGCAGGAGCCGGGATTGAGCCAGAGCACACCGTCTTTTTCCTCCTGCACGTATTTATGCGAGTGGCCGAACACCACCACATTCACGCCGGAAAGGTCGGCGGGCAGCTCTTTTTTGTTGTGAACCATGCAGAAGGTCACGCCGCCCAGCGTGACGGTCAGGTCGTGGGGAATGGACTCGGCCCACTCCTTGTCATTGTTGCCCCTCACCACGTACAGCGGCGCGTACTGCCGCAGCTGGTCCACAATGCTCTGCTTGTTGATATCGCCACCGTGCAGGATGGCGTCGGCGGTTTCCAGCTGTTCCAGCACCCCCGGCCGAAGCAAGCCGTGCGTATCGGAAAGAATAGCAAGTCTCATCGTTTCATTCCTCCCTCACATGCGGCTTGGATCTCCTGGTAAAACCGGCGGGCATTTTCCATATCCTTTTCATTCGGGTGGCCCTTGGCGATGCCGCCCACCAGCTTGAAGGGGCCGAAGGTATCAAAACCCTTGCAGCTGAATTCCCCCAGCACCGGGCAGTTCTTTTCGGCAGCGATTTCCGCCATGGTCTTCGCACCGTTGCCCTTTGCGCCGCCGTAGGTGTAAACGAAGAACACCGGCTTGCTTTGGGGCAGCTGCTGGTGGGCGAATTCCACCACCGCCTTCTGAAATTCAAAGCCATAAATACCGGAGGCAAAGCCCACACAGTCGTAATCCGCAAGGGCGGCCTTCTGTTTGGTCACGTCGATCAGGTCGATGTCACCCACATCGGCCATGGCCTGCAATACCTTCAAAGTGTTGCCATGGTGGCGGGAGTAGTAGCAGATGGCGGTTTTCATAAATCCTTCCCTCCTTGCAGGGTCCAGCCGAAGTCGTTGTGGTAGATCATCTGGCGGGTCATGCCGCCGTCGATGCAGATGTTTTCACCGGTGATGAAACTTGCCTTGTCCGAGCAGAGGAACAGCACCATGTTGGCGATGTCCAGTGGGTTGCCCACCCGCCCGGCGGGGTGCTGGTCTGTGTCCGGGCCTTGGTACACGGTATAATCCGTGTCGATCCAGCCGGGGGAGATGGAGTTCACCCGCACCCGGCCCGCCAGGCTCACCGCCAGCGCATGTGTCAGGGAAGAAATGCCTCCCTTGGCCGCGGTGTAGCTTTCGGTCTGGGGCTGGCTCATCCGGTCCCGGGAGGAGGAGATATTCACGATGGCTGCCCCGGGCGCAAAGTGGGGCGCAAACAGTTTGGTCAGATAAAAGGGCGCAGTGACGCCCACCCGCAGCGCATAGTTGAACTCCTCATAGCTGCATTTGTCGATGCCCTTCATCAGGGGCAGGGCGTTGTTGATGAGATAGTCCACATGGCCGTGGTCGGCGATGACTTTTTGCGCAAAACGTTCCAGCACGGACTGGTCGGCAATATCACCCACGAAATAATCATTCTCCAGCAGGTCGATGACGCATGCCTGAGCGCCCGCCTTGCGGAATTCCCCGGCAATGGCCTTGCCGATGCCCTTGGCTCCGCCGGTGATCACCGCTACCTTGTTTTCAAATTCCGGCATGGGAAAACCCTCCTTAAATGATGATGCCTTCGCAGTGGTCGATCTCGTGCTGGATAATCTGGGCCGTCCAGCCGGTGAAGGTCTTCAGCCGTTCCTGAAACTTCTCGTTCTGCCAGCGTACCTTGATGGACTGCCAACGCTTGGTGGGGCGGGTGCCGGTGAGGGAAAGGCAGCCCTCCTCGGTATCGTAGGGACCGGACTTTTTGATGATTTCCGGGTTGAACATGACCATGTAACCGCCCTCGTCCTCAAAGGCAATGATGCGCTTGTTCACGCCGATCATGTTGGCCGCCATGCCCACGCAGCCATCCTGGTGATGTTCCAGTGTTTCCAGCAGATCCTGCGCAACGGAAATGTCCTCGGGGGTAGCGGGTTCGGCTTTTTGGGCCAGAAATGCTTCGTCCTTGCAGATGTCTCGAATCATGATTGTGTCTCCTTATGGGTTTGAATCACTGCCGCAATGGTCTCAGCAGCAAAGCGGGAGCCCGCTTCGCTGGGGTGAATACCATCGGCGGCGTATAAATTGCATGCATCAGCCAGTTGGTAAAACCGCAGCCCCACTTCGGCGAGGAGGGCCTGGTTCTCTTTGGCGGCGGTGCGGTAGGCTTCGGTCAGAGCGTGGGCCATTTCGTCGTAGTCCCAGCCCTTGGCTGCCAGCTTAGCGCCGCCCCGTTGGTAGGCCCAGGTGGCATAGAGGATGGGCACGGCACCGGCTGCTCGAATCTGCGCGCATAGCTGCTGCACACTGGCGAAAAAGCGTTCGGGGGAGGAAACCGGCCCGTGGCTCATTTCCTGCAGGATCACATAATCCCAGTGCTCCCGGCTCAGCGCTGCCTGGGTCTGCGCACCCAGCCTGGTCTTGGGGTTCAGCTGTTCCGAAAGCCGGGCCCCGCCCCGGGTGTGGGGCACCACCTGCGCGCCGGTCAGCTGTGCCAGCATTCGGGGCATATCATTTGCGAAGGTCAGGCTGTTGCCCAGCATCAAAATACGCATATCACCGCTCCTCGTTTCGCTTTGTACCAATTGAATTATACATGCTTGGAAAGATCGGAACAAGTCCTGTCAGTGAGGGGAAAAGGGGCGGGAAAATAAAAACGCCCGGGCAAGATCATCGTGATCCTGCGCAGGCGTTTGATGAAAATTACTGTTCTGTTTCGTAGGGCCAGGTGTTAATGCCGCCGAATTCGTAGATGCCGGTGTAGCCCAGCTCCGCCAGGGCGGCGGAAGCGGTTTTGCTGCGGTTGCCGCTGCGGCAGTAAACCAGCACGGTGGAATCCTTGTCCGGAATGACCGCTGCTGCGGAGTCCTCGTCAATGGTGCCGACCGGCAGCAGGACCGCGCCGGGAATGTGGTCGCCGTCGTATTCGCTTTGCTCCCGTACATCCAGAATGATGACTTCTTCGGTGTCCATCATCTCTTTCGCCTCTTCCTGGCTGATCTGCTGATAGGAGCCGCTGGCCGCTGCTCCGCCGCAGCCGGTGAGCAGCAGAACAGGGGAGAGCAGGCAGAGCAGAGCGGAAAAAATTCGTTTCATGTGTGTACCTCCAAATGGTTTTTGCAGATAGTTTTGGGCAGCTGTCTGCCCGGTAAAAGCAATGAATGAGGGGGAAATCAGTATTCGGTGCGGATCTCATCCGCGCCGATGCCGTAAAGCTGCCGGAATCGTTCCAGATCGGCAGGGGTGCGAATCAGCATCACCTCGGTGATCTTACCGGTTCGTATGTCCTGAAAACCGGCTGTCCTTTCCCCGGTGCAGATGCTGGCGCGGATCACCGGCCGCTGGCTTTCCCGGTCGTAACTGTGGATTTCCTGCTTTTTTCGAAAGAACAAGCCCACCCCTCCCGGCACATCTTTTGTGCCCTTATCATACCGTTTGCTCCGCGACGCTGTCAACGCTCGAATGGGACGAAATCACAGTGGGGGAAAGATGCGTTTGATCGACACGCAACCGGCGTAAACAAAATCCGTTTGCAGTGGTTGGTGGAAGTGGTAGAGAATGTGTATGCAGCTGCCGGTGTTGCTGGCGTTCAAGATTTCAGCAAAGCGGTATAACAATAAGCCCTCTGCCGTGTAGTTCATGGGTGCGAACGTTTGACAGAGGACTTGTCTTTGATTAATGGGCGAAGCGGAATTTTACAGTGCCTTTGATGATTGACGCTCAGTCTTTCAGCAATTCCCGGTATAAACATACCGCAGCGATTCCCGGGCCACTTCGGCCAGGCGGTAAACCGTTCGCACCGGTGTGGGTGGCCGGTCCTGCATCCGGTACCGCGGAAAAAAGCGGGAGACGTGCAGCGGAATCTCAGGACTGACCGAAGCCAGCCAGGCGGACAGGGCTCGCATTTCCTCCTCACTGTCGTTTTCACCGGGCACGATCAGGGTGGTGACCTCCACATGGCAGTATTCTGCTGCCAGCAGGATAGATCGCTTGACCGTTTCCAGATCGCCGCCCAGTTTCCGGTACCAGCTTTCGGTGAAGCCCTTCAGGTCAATGTTCACCGCGTCGATTAATGGCAGCAGCGCTCGCCAGGAAGTTTTCTCAATGGTTCCATTGGTCACCAGCACATTGACCATGCCCGCCCGATGCACCAGACCGGCGCAGTCCCGCACATACTCATAGCCCACCAGCGGTTCGTTGTAGGTATAGGCAAGGCCGATGTTGCCTTCTCTTTGCAGCCGCAGGGCCTCCTGAACCAGACGCTCGGGGGTGCAGTCCTGCGTATGGGCATTCACCCCGACGGCGGCGATCTCCGCGTTCTGGCAGAAGGGGCAGTGCAGGTTACAGCCAAAGCTGCCTGCCGAGAGAATCAGGCTGCCGGGATGAAACCGGCGCAGCGGTTTTTTCTCGATGGGGTCCAGGGCCAGCGCGGTGAGTTTGCCGTAGTTCAGCGGCACGATGATGCCGCCTTGGTTGGCGCGAGCCCGGCAAAGGCCGGTTTGCCCTTCGCTGAGGATGCAATGATGAAAACAAAGTCCGCATTGTACCTTCATGTGTGCCGTACCACCTTGAAACGCTGGATGGTATAGGGCTCGTTCTCCCGGATGCCGCCTTTCTGGCGGGCGATCTCCAGTTGCTGCTCCACCGTGTCCACACCGTCCAGATCCGGCAGCAGCAGACCGCGCTTGTGTCCGCAACTGACGATGACGCCGTATTGCTTCGGGTCCAACCGGGCAGGGGAATCCACCGGCTCGGGCTGCCCCAGCACGTCCACATTGTATTCCAGCTCGTCCAGTTCTTCGGCGCTGACCGGTGGGAACCGCGGGTCCCGGGTACCGGCCGAGACTGCGTTCTGCACGATTTCCATTGCGGTGTTTTCCTGAGTGGGAGCGATGGTTCCGATACAGCCCCGCAACCGTCCGTCCTTGTGCAGCGAGACAAAGGCTCCGGCCGTTTGTTCCGTCAGTTCGGCGGGCAGGCTCTCTGGCAAAGTTTGCAGGGGATGACCCTGACGGATGCAGGTTTCCAGTGAAAGGCGGGCCAGCTGTACCCAGGGGTCCTCTTTGGCGCGGCGGGCTGCCAGACGTTCCTTGCGGTTTTGCTCACAGGCCGCAGCATACCGGCGGGCATCGTTCCGGCCGGTGACCGGGAACAGGGCCACGCCATAGCCTACACCAAAAGTGTCCTCGTGGCTCAGCAGCCGGGGCTGGACCGCCAGACCGTCCAGCGCGCCTGCCATCATCTGGAAGGAGCGCAGACCGCATTCCGCCGCTCGCTCGCAGAGAGACGGGTCCATGGTGAGAAATTCGAGAAAATTACCGGATGCCATGGTTTGTGTCACGGCTTTGTCGAAAATCGGACCTTCCGGCGCAAAGCCATAGGGGCCGTCGGCCCTGAGCTTGTGGGAAAGATCGCCGCTGGCCACAAAAACAGCGCGGCGGCCCAGCGCTTCCACCGCCTCGGCCACGCACTGACCCAGCCGGTAGTGGTCCAGCGCGGAAAATCCGGACAGGCCCATTCGCAGAATGGGGCAGTTCACCCCTGCTTTGCGCAGAAAATACAACGGGATCAGCACGCCGTGATCGAGGCTCGGGTCTCGCTGGCCCAGTGTTCCGGCCTGCAGGCCCATGTGTTCGGCCCGGCGGATGACTTCCTCCCGCAGTGGTTCGTCGTACTGCGCCTCAATGCGCACCTGGGGCGCGCCGAAGGCTGCCATGGAACCGTCGGCGCCGCTGCCTGGTGCGATGTGGAAGTAATCCCCATATAGAATAGTGTGAGGGGATGCTACGATCAGCACCTCGGGGGACCAGCGGGCTACCTCCTCGGCGGCCATGCGCATGGCATTTCCCGTGGCGGAAATCTCCCGCTCCCGGCCTTTGCCAACTTCAGGCAGCAATACAGGGGGATGCGGGGTTAAAAATGCACCAAGCATCGGCATATCGGTCACTCCTTTTGAATCAACTTTATCCGATCAGAACTTCCATGTGCATCCGGGCGTTTTAAAGCGAGTGCTGCCCGCGATGCTTCGGTTATTCACGCTTTTCTGCACGCAGCAGATGCGTAGCTCCCCACCGGCCCAGTTCCTCCACACGAGCAAAGCCTGCTTTTTGCAGGGCTTCGATCTCGTGCGGTACCGTCAGTGGTGTATCGTAATGATAGAATTCCTCGTCCTGGATGCCTTGCTCCGCTTTCAGCCGCCGCAGCTCGTTTTGAAAAAAGGTTTCCTGTTCATCGGATTCGGCAAAATAATCGGTCAGGATCAGGTAGCCGCCTGGAGCCAGTGCCCGAAGGACTTTTTGGTACAGCGGAATCTTCTCCGCCTGGGTGAAGTGGTGCAGAGACTCCACTGAGACAGCTGCATCATAGCAGTTTTCCTCAAAGGGGACAGTGAAGTAGGACCCCTGCACAAGGCGCAGGGACTTGTCCGGAAATTTGCGGCGCAGTTCGTTCAGCATATCTCCGGCCAGATCAATGCCGGTCACCTGGGCAGTGGGGTTCCGATCAAAATAATATCCCAGCTCCAGGCCGGTGCCGCAGCCGAGGTCCAGCACACGGGCGTGGGGTTTTGCGGGCAGATAGTTTGCCGTCATGGGATAAAAGGTTTCCGCCTGCTCGATGGCGTGCAGCTGGTGCTCCTCGTAGCCGTCCAGGCGGCTGTTAAAGAAATCGCTCATTTTTTCAAGCATGATATGCCTCTCTGATTGGGTGGTGAAATTACAAGTGCCGCGCTGTTTTGCGGCGTTTTTCCTGCTTTTATTGTAGCGCATCCGGTAAGGGGGCACAAGCGGCGAACGGCGTCCCGCAGCACACATAAAAAGGAGCGTTTATGTGAGAATAGCATTTTCAATGCAGCGGGACGCATAGGTGGAAAAGCGCACCTGTTTGGTGCTGTCGAAGCTGCTCACCGCCTTGATTAGGCCGATGGTGCCGATGCTGATCAGATCCTCCGCGTCGCCAGGCAGAGTGCAGTATTTTTTTACGATGTGGGCCACCAGCCGCAGGTTGTGCCGGATGATGGTGTCCCGTGCCTCCGCCTCGCCCCGGCGCAGGGCCGCGAAGGCCTCCACCTCCTGGCGTGGAGTCAGCGGGCGGGGAAAGCTTCCGCTTTCCAGATGAAGTGCCAGATACAGCACCTGGCTGGCCAAAAATTGCAGAAATACCTCGAGCATACAAAAAGCCTCCTTTTTTGCGCGTGTGCGAAAAATCAGCGGATTTCGCCTGTTACAGCCTATGCGGGGCGCGAGCGGGGCAAAACCAAAAAGGGCTTTACATGGCGGTTTCCGGGCTGCAAAAAAACGGCGGCGGTGTTATAATAAGGAAAACGGCCGGGCAAGCAAAAATGCCGGGCCAAGCCTGTGGGGGAGCAAGTGCATGCAGCCGGAGAAGAAAGAACAAAAGCGGTTTTATCTCAAATGGCCCTGGGACCTGATGGTGTATGCCCTGCTGGTGGTTCTGCTTCGAGTGTTTTCCATTCCGGTGATCCTGCTGCTGGTCCGGTGGAACAAAAAACAGCAGCCGGACGGCCCGGCGGAAGGCTATTGCCTGCAGCGTGCAAGAGGGCAGTTGATCCTTCTGGTATGGGCGGCGGCTGCTCTGCTGATGGCTGCGGCTGGGGCGGCCTACCTGACTCTTTCCTGGAAAGCGGACAAAACCGGCTGGGACTTCATGGAGTACATCAAACTGGCAGCCGCCGGTCTGCTGGCGGTGGGAGGAGTGCCGGCCGCCGGGTATTTGATCTATACCGGCTTGCGGGATGCGTTTTGCCCGGAAAAGAGCCGGTTGGCCCAGTCCATCCGGGACCAACTGCCCTACCCGGAGGAAGCGCCCCCGGCGAAGGAGCTGTTTGCCATGGTGGATGAAGACCTGCGCCGGAATGGCCGGTGGTTTGGAAGACTGGCGGTGGGCAGCGAGTGGATTTTGGGGGATGAAGTGCTGTACATCCCGCGCATACGGGGTGTGTTCTGGCGGGATGAAATCAGGACCAGGCGCAGCGGTAACCGGGTCACTACCGCCCGCATTTTGCAGCTTTGGTTTCTGGATGACCGCCAGCAGTGCCAGCCGACCGATTTGCGCTCGCCCAAAGAGATGCAAGCGGCACTGGACTGCCTGCACCAGCGAGTGCCTGCCGCTGTGTTTGCAAAATATGATTCCCGGGAATACAACGACTGCATCCATGCGGATGCGCAGCAGTGGTATTTTATGGAGCAGGAGTTTGAAAGAAGGAAAGCCCGGCTGGAGCAGGACGAACTTGTTAAAGAAGGAGGCTTTGCGGAATGAAACGGAAACAGAGCAGCTATTGGAAAAAGGCCAGAGCCGCGGGATGCGCAGTGATACTGGTGGTGAGCCTGGCCGGATGCACCGGCCAGGAAGGTGCCCCGGCGCAAAGCATACAGAGTGCGCCGCTTTCAGAAAGTCAGGTTCAGAGCGAGGCGGAGAATGCAAAAAGCGCCGCTCCATTGGGTACCGAGATGACCAGCGAGGAGATCGTCCGTCTGGCCACGGAACTGGTGGAAGCGGGTCAGCGCTGGGAGAGCTGGGCATCTGATCCAGCGGCTCAACAGCTGGACTGTTCCGACAGCATTACGGTGGAGCGTTTGGGTGAGCCGGTCACTCTATACCGGCTGCCGGATATGGAGAGCAGGGCCCAGGTGGAGAACGCTTTGCTGGAAATCTTCAGCCGGAATTACGTGGACAAAAAGATGGAAACCATTTTCGGTCCGGATGCACCGTATTCTCTGCAGGAGCAGAACGGGGCGCTGTATGCAAATGGAGACTTTGGATTTGATAATCAGAATGTATTCCGGTATACCGGAAACTTCGTGGTGATCGGCTGCACGGAGGACAGCATCAGTCTGCAGGCGGAGCTGCGTGACAATGATGGCGAGCTGACAGAGAACTGGCCGCTCACGCTGCGAAGAGAGGAAGGCCGCTGGGTACTGGACGGCTGGAAGACCGATGAAAAAGGCGACAATTCCTTTGTGGCATTGCCCGAGGAACTGGAGCAGCAGACACAGCAGGACCCGGAACTGGCCTCCCAACTGCGCTATGCCTGGATGCTGGGGGATGGCCTGGTGTGGGGCAGCCAGCGTTGGGTCGACTGGTGCTTTTCCGGTTTGTTCGAGCCTCCGGTGGAAGTGCCGGGGGAGGAATATCCGCTGGCGGATCTCTCAGACCTGAAGGTGGAAGAATTTGAGGTGGAAATTGGCCCGGAGGAGAAGGTTTATCTGATGCTGGATGTGACGCAGCCGGGCAATACCCCGCTGCGCCAGGGGAGAAACTGGTATCTGCTGGATTTTTCCGACAATGGAACCGGAAAGGTGAACGGCACCATTCGTCGGATGTATCCGGACGGCGAAAATGCGGTGTTCGGGTTGGGGAGGGACCAAAGCTTCGGCAAGGAAGAGGAGAACGCCCGGCTGAACGAAGAGCTGATGGCTGTGGTGAACACCTTCCGGGGCTGGGCCAGCGCTTCCCCCTGCGACCGGGATTGGTGGCAGGAGGGCGGAGAAGTGCCCTATGTGGTGGCTCGAATGCATCAGGATGGCCTGATTGGAACGGATGGCCTGTTCACGGAAGAGCAATTCAATCAGGCGGCAAGGGATTACCTGAATGCGCCGGATTATCAGGCGGACAAGGAACATCTTCTCCGCTGCTGTTATGAGCAGGACGGCCGGTTCAGCCTGATGGAAATGGGGGGGCTGACTGCGGATATTGGAGACAATTGCCGGAACTTGGGCGGTGACCTTGCCGCGGGAACGGCCACAGTGATCCGGCGGTATTACAAGGACACGCTGGGCCTTGTGCCGGATTACGACCTGGTTTATACCATGGAGCGCTCTCTGGACGGCACCGGTCACTGGTATGTGTATCAATGCCAAAAGGTGCCGGGCGGAGTGTCTTACATCGGTTAAAGAGCGGACGAGCATGAAAGCGAAAAGGCCTGCCGGAAGGAGCAATCCTTCTGGCAGGCCTTTTTTGAGATGGAAAATGAAAGCCTTTATCCCTCCGCGCCTTCCGGGCTGGGCAGAAAGCGCACCGCCACCAGCCGGTGGAATACAGCGGCAAACACCAGCCCGAAGGCCACGCCCAGAACGGTATCCACGATACGCAGAACCACCGCACCCTGGATGCCATAGATGCCCGCGCCCAGCATCAGAGCGCCGAAGCAGTTCATGGCGGTTTTGTACCGGTAGTCGGTGCAGAAGCCCAGGCACAACCCGCCCAGGGGGCCAAGCAAAGAGTGCAGACCGGCTGGCGTGATGGAATAGAGAACGAAGAACGCCAGCGAACCGGCCAGCGCACCCACGATGCGCTGGAAAAAGCGGGGAGCAGCGTTGCCGGAATAGGGATGTTCCGAAAGCAGAGAGGCACAGGCAAAGCCCATCCACATGAAGCGCTCCACCCCGAACACCCGCCCGGCGGTGAGCACCAGCGCGACGCCCAGCGCCATCCGCAGCTGCCACAGATGCACGATGTTGGCAAGGTCGAAGCGGCGCACCACATGATGGAACCGCACCGCCTTATGATGATGCCGGTGCTTGGCGAACAGAATCGCGCCGCAGATCAGATATCCCACCAGCGCCAGCAGCGCCCGGCGGGCCAGGGCTTCGCCTGCCACCGGGTTGCCGGTCAGATAAACATAGGCAAAGCTGTAAAGCCCGCCGTTGCCCAGCTCCGGCCGCTGGGTAGTGATATACAGCAGAACGAAAAAGGCCGCGGCGTGCATCGGGACCAAAAGCGGCGCGGGAATCACTGCCGCTGCACAGGGAGCCGCCACCAGAATGGCTAGCGCCAATGCCAGCGTGACCAGCGAGTCGCCGATGCAGTATTCAAAATTCACAAAACGGATGCCCAGCATGATGCAGAACAGCGCCACCGCCATGGGGGTGTTGTCCGCACCGAACAGGCCGGACAGCGTGCTGATGAACAAAATCGCAAAGGCCACGATCAGCACCGAGCGCACCGCCATGGCCGTCCAGTACCAGGCCTTCTGCCGCCGGGTGGAGCAGGCGGCGATCTTTCGTTTCAGAATCGCCGGGTCCAGCTGCAAGGCGTCATGAAATTTCATGTCCACTGTTTGTTTCCCGCCTTTCCTCAATATGCGCCGCCAGCCGGTCGGCACACTGCACGAATGCTTCAAAATCCTCTCCGGCGCTGCGCCACAGATCATAAAAGGGTTGGAGAATGCTTTCGTAGCCCTTTTTCAGTTCCGCCAGTCCGGTCTCGGTGATGAAGAGCCGGTAGCTGCGCTCGTCATCGGGCTGCCGCTCCTTGCGGATGCAGTCTTTTTCATACAGCGCCTTCAGGCAGCGGCTCACCGCCTCCTTTTTCATGCCGCTGCCCTGGCTGAGCAGGATCGGCGTGTTCTGCTGCGGCTGCAGGTACAGCCGGGCCAGCAGTTCGCATTCGCTGGCAGTCAGTGCGGCGCTTCGCACCGGCAGCAAAGTGCGCACGAGCTTTTGCAGCTGCTGCTGGTAGCGCGCCATTTCGGTCCATTCGATTTGCATGCGTTCCCTCCACAATATAGTTAACGGTGTTAATTATATGCCTGTGGGCTTTCTCTGTCAAGAACGGGTATACAGAAAATATTCAGCGGCTCTGGCCGAGCGGTTGGCAGCGTGGTATAATGACGCCAGAACCAACAAGAAAAGGGGCGATAACGGATGGAAAAAACGTTCAACTGGGTGATTGTAGGTGCAGGCGGCATTGCGGGTGAGATGGCCTCGACGTTCACTGCCATGGGCCGCCGGTCCTACGGCGTGGCAGGCCGCACCCGGGAAAAGGCGCAGGCCCTGGCCCAGCGCTGCGGGGCACAGAAGCTGTACGAAAGCCCGCAGCAGGCCTTTGAAGACCCGGAGGTGGACATTGTCTATCTGGCCACGCCCCACAATACCCACGCGGCACTGATCGAGCAGGCGCTGGCCGCGGGCAAGCATGTGCTGTGCGAAAAGGCCATCACCCTGAACAGCGAGGAGCTGGAGCGGTGCGTGGCTCTGGCTGGGCAAAAGGACCTGGTGCTGGCCGAGGCCATGACCATCTGGCACATGCCCCTGTATCAGGAGCTCTGGCAGCGCCTGGCGGCGGGAGAATGGGGCAACGTCCAGCTGATCCAGCTGAACTTCGGCAGCTTCAAGGACTATGACATGACCAACCGTTTTTTCAATCCGGAGCTGGCGGGCGGCGCGCTGCTTGACATCGGTGTATATGCCCTCAGCTGCGCCCGGAGCTTTCTGGCCAGCGCGCCGGACCAGGTGCTCAGCCGGGTGAAGCTCGCCCCCACAGGGGTGGACGAGCAGGCGGCTATTCTGCTGCAAAACCCGGAAAACCAGATGGTCACCGTGACCATGAGCTTGTGTTCCAAGCTGCCCAAGCGGGCGGTGATCGGCTGCGAGCGGGCATACATTGAAATTGACGACTACCCCCGCGCCCAGGCGGCCCGGGTGGTGGATGCCGCCACCGGTGCCGTGACCCAGATTCAGGTGGGCGAAACCGGTCGGGCGCTGGAATACGAAGTGACTGCCATGGAGCAGGCGGTGCGCACCGGAGACGCGTCGGCCATGCGGCTGGGCTGGAGCCGGGATGTGATGAACACCATGACCGCCCTGCGCCGGGAATGGGGTGTTCGCTACCCCGGCGAGGAACTGTGAGATGAATGACAGTAAATGGAAGATTCCCAAAACCTGGTATGACCGGATTGTGGACTGGCTGAGCCTGGGCTTTCTGGCAGCGTCCGGGTTTTATCTGTGGGCCAATTGGCAGGCGATTCCGAAGGAGATTCCCACCCATTACGGCTTTGGTGGTCAGCCGGATGCCTGGGGCGACAGGAGCAGCTGTGTGGTCCTGCTGGTGATTGGTGTGGTGATGTGTCTGATGATGTGGGGGATCGAGCAGCTCCCCATGATCTGGAACACCGGCGTGACGGTAACCGAGGAAAACCGGGTGCGGGTCTATCGCATTCTGAAAAATCTGCTGGTAACCATACGGTTTGTGATTGCGGCCATCTTCGCCTGGATGCCGGTCTGCTCGGCCCGCTCCCAGCCGTTGGGTGGCTGGTTCATGCCACTGGTCATGCTGCTGGTGTTTGGGCCCATCGTGGTTTGCCTGGTCCAGCTTTACCGCAAGAAATAACCAAGGCAGAAAAAGCCTTGCGCCGCCTGCTGCCCCGTGATATGATAGACCCTGCGACCATTCACACCGGCCTGTGAAAATCAACCGCAACAGGCCGCATCCAAAAGGAGTTTGCCTTATTATGAAATTTGATCTGATTGCCCCCTGCTACTTCGGTACCGAAAGCACTGCCGCCTTTGAGGTGCGCCGCCTGGGCGCTGAGGACGTGAAGGTGACCGACGGCCGCATCGCCTTTTCCGGCCCGGCGGACATCATCGCCGCCGCGAACCTGAACCTGCGCTGCGCCGAGCGGGTGCTGGTGCTGCTGAAAACCTACACCGCCACCACCTTCGACGAGCTGTTCGACGGCGTGGCCAGCATTCCCTGGGAGGAGCTGATCCCGGCGGACGCCCAGTTCCCCGTGAAGGGCTCCAGCCTGTCCAGCACCCTGTCCAGCGTGCCCGCCTGCCAGAGTATCGTGAAAAAGGCGGTGGTGGAGCGGCTGAAAAAGGGCCACAAAACCCTGATGCTGCCCGAGACCGGCGCGCTGTACAAGATTCGTTTCTCCATCCGCAAGAACGTGGTGGAGGTAATGCTGGATACCTCCGGAGACGGCCTGCACAAGCGCGGCTACCGGCGCAACGCCACCGGCGCTCCCATCAAGGAAACTCTGGCCGCCGCCATCGCGGACCTGGGCCGGGTACGGCGGGATTCCATCGTGGCCGACCCCTTCTGCGGCAGCGGCACCATGGTGATCGAGGCAGCCCAGAAGGCCATGAACATTGCTCCCGGCCTGCGCCGCCGCTTTGCCGCCGAGCACTACACCTTCTGCCCGCCCGAGATCTGGGCCCGGCAGCGGGAAAAGGCCCTGTCTGAGATTCGCCGGGACGCGGCCTTCGAGGGCTTCGGCTACGACATTGACCCCGCCGCAGTGGCTCTTGCCACCCAGAACGCCAAACTGGCGGGCGTGGGCGACCGGTGCCATTTTGAGCTGGCGGACGTGAGGGACTTCGCGCCCCGGCCGGAGATGATCGTGCTGACCAACCCGCCCTACGGCGAGCGTCTGGGCGATCTGGCCACCGCCGCAAAGCTGGCCGGTGTGCTGGGCAAGGCGCTGGAGGAGCATCCGGTGACCGGCGCCTACATCATCACCGCGGACGCGGACCTGGAAAAGCACTTCGGCAAAAAGGCCAGCCGCCGCCGCAAGCTGTACAACGGCATGATCCCCTGCCAGGTGTACATGTATTATTGATTATGATAAAAAAGCAAGCCGCCCGGTGCCAGAGCGCCGGGCGGCTTGCTTTTTGTCATAAAAGAACGATACAATGAGAAAAAAAGAAAAAGGCGGGCCGTTTGATGAAAAAACAACTGGCAAAGGCATTGGAGATCAGCGTGGAAACTCTGAATTACTGGGTCATCAGCTACGCATTGAGCAGCATGACTCTGGTGTTCCGTGCCGAATGGCCGTTTGTGGTGTTTTTCGCATCCGAGGTGTGGCTGCTCGGGCGCTATTACGAGAAAATCACCGCTGTGCTGAACAGCCGGAAATGGGCGGTGCTGGTGTGTGCACTGGTATTCGCCGCCTTTGTCCTGTTCGTCTCGCAGGTAGGATTGGTGCAGGGGAGTGTGGCTCCGTTCAGCAAACTATGAGGATAGGTCAGCCGTTGACCTGATAGATGCTGTAGCCGCCCTGGTCATAGAGCAGGGTGCAGTGGGCGGCGAACCAGCTTTCGTCCACTGTGTAGTCCGCCCGCTCGGAGGGGCCGACCATCACATAGTCGATGTCCCACTGGGCAAGCTCTTCCTCGCTGGGAGATTCCAGAAGCTGACGCACCGCCGCTTCCTGGGTGGAATAGTCCATACCGTGGTAATACAGCCAGGTGCCGGAAGCGCACAGAATGGGCCGTCCGGCCAGACTGAGCACCGGGTTCAGCAGTTGGGTACCGCACAGAAAACGGCCCATAGGGTCGGTGTTTTCCTCCACATAATCAGCCACGGCAATGGCGTCCGCGTCAAAGTGCTGGTATTGACTTACCGCCTCCCGTCCCAGGGTGAGGATGCTGCCAAAGGTTCCGGTGAACACCAGCATAGCAGCGAGAACGGCCTGCACACTCTTTTTGTCCACCTTTTTCAAAAGGTCCACGATCAGGTTTGCCACCAGAATGCAGCCCAGTAGGTGCCAGATGAACAAAAGCTTGTTGTTGTCGTAGTTGTTGGGCTGGAACTCCACAAACTCGCTGAGCAGCAGAATCAGCAGTCCGCCGCCGTAGACCCAGCGCAGCTTTTTGCCCGCCCACAAAAAGGCGGGGAGCAGTAGGGTGTATACCAGGCCGATGTTCTTGATATAGAACCAGAAGTAATTGTCTCCCTCGTTGGACCAGTTGAAGTGCCAGCGCAGAAAGCCCGAGCCTTCCTGGGTGTGGGGAAGAATCTGAGTGAGCATCAGCGGCAGCCAGATGATCCCCGCCGCTCCGGCAAACAGCAGCCAGGGCCGCAGGGCGCGCCAGTCTGTCCGGTGTACTGCCAGCGCCCGCACAAAGAGCACCCCGCAGATAAGCACCAGCGCCAGCGCAGAGTGGGTCTGCACCAAGGGCAGCGGAGCGGCCAGCAGCACCAGAGTGGGCCATAGGCGGCGCTCCTCGTTCAAAGCAAAGCGCATCAGCAGGGCCAGGCAGGGGAAGAGCAGCGCCCAGCCGAACATGGTGGCCCGCTGCGGGATCAGCAGGTCCGCGATGGGGTTCACCCAGCGGATGTTTTCCTCCACATAGTTGGTGGGCGTTTCATAATAGGCGGTGAAAATGCGGGTGAAGTTCTCCACGCCGCCCTCCAGAAAATAAGCGAAACCGAAGCCACTGCCCAGAAAGAACAGCACGTAGGCAAGGCTTGCCTTGAGGCTGCTTTGCAGCAGATTTTTGGCCAGCAGCCAGCCGCCGCCGAACACCGCCGCCAGCGCGACCACCTGGGGCAGGATGCAGGCGAATTTCAGAGGAGCGCCCAGCAGAAGGAATACGCTGGAAACGCTCTCGCACAAAAACGGATAGCCGTAAAGAGTCTGGCCCGACAGCATGGGGAATTCCGGCGGGAACAGGCCCTGTTCGGCAATGCTTTTAATGAAGGAAAGGTGCATGGGCAGATCGCCGTAGGTGCTCTGGCCGCACCAGTAGCCGCCGTCCTTGGAATAGAGGGTATGGGTGTGCAGCAGCCAGACCGAAAACAGGAAAAGCGGCGCAACACAGGCCCAGAAGGCGGGAGAAGTGGCCCGGGCGGAGCTGCCCGGCTGACTCGGAGCTTTATCCGGCGCAGTGTACCGGGGCCAGAATCCGGCTGCCGCCAGCGCACCCGCAGCGACCAGCGCCAGCAGGGCGGCGGGCAGGGTGAAGCCCAGCGCCAGCGCGAAGAGCGCGGGCAGCGCGATCAGCAGCACCAGCCCGAAGGCAGCGGTGAACACCAGCTTTTCTTCGGCGCCGGACGCGGGCAACAGCCGCCGCGTCAGCGAAAAACCGGCGGTCAGGAACACGGCCATATAAATGATACTGAACAAAATTCCCATCTCAAACGCCCTCCAGATCAAAGGGTGGGGTGTATTCCTCCTTGGCGCTGCTCTTCTGCTGCATGTAGCCCTCGGTGAGCCCCAAATCAATGGCATGATTGACCATCTGGCGGTATTCCCAGGTGGAGATGCGCCGGTCCAGCGGCTTCATCTGCGCTGCCTTGTGAAAGGGGGTGTACTGGCTCATGAGACTGGGCAGAAAGCTGCCGGCGGGCAGGCTGGCCATGAAGTCCAGCACCGCCTTGGAATCCGACAGCGCGCCGGGCAGGGCCAGGTGCCGCAGGATCACGCCTTTTTGCAGCAGCCCCTCTTCATCAAATTGGGGAGCGCCGACTTGGCGGATCATCTGCCGCACCGCCTGACTGCATACCTCAAAATAATCCGGCGCGGCGGAATATTTGACCGAAAGCTCCGGCGAAACATATTTCACGTCCGCCAGCCATACGTCCACAATGCCGTCCAGCCGCTGGACCGTCTCCAGCGTCTCATAGCCGCCGGTGTTGTACACGATGGGGATCGAAAGCCCCCGGGCCTTTGCCTGCTGCAGCGCTTCCAGCACCCAGGGCAGCCACTGGGTGGCAGTGACCAGATTGATGTTGTGCGCGCCCTTTTGCTGCAATTCCAGAAAGATTTCGGTCAGGCGCTCGGTGTCGATGGCTTTGCCCAGGCCCTCCTGGCTGATTTTATAATTCTGACAGTAGCAGCACTTCAGGCTGCAGCCGGAAAAGAACACGGTGCCGCTGCCTTTGCTGCCGCTGATGCAGGGCTCCTCCCAGTGATGCAGCGCCGCGCGGGCCACCATCAGCTGACCGGCCGCACCGCACACACCGGCGCGCCGGGTCCGGTCCGCATTGCAGCGACGGGGGCAGAGGGTACAGGATGTGGGAATCTGCAAGATAAAACCTCCCGAAACAGGCAGAGTGTTCACCCCGCCTGAAAAACAAAATAGAACAACCCTTACTATACCATATTTACAGGGCCCTGCGCCACAAAAACTCCGGTTGACGCACTTCGCTGCCCTCCCGTATAATATCCAGTTGACGAAACAAAGCTTTGTAAAAGGGTGGGGGAACGTATGAAAAACGAACAAAACGGCGCGGCAAAAAGCGTGGCTGCGCTGAATCTGGCGGTGATGCTGTTTGGCCTTGCGGCGGTGATCGGCCGCTTTGTGCAGGTCCCGGCGGCGGTGATTGCAGGCGGACGGGTGATCTGTTCGGCGACGGTGCTGCTGGCGCTTGCTTTGGTCACCCGCACGCCGCTGCGGCTGGCGGAAAAACGGGATCTGGCCCTGGCGGTGTTCGCGGGGCTGGTGCTGGCCCTTCACTGGACCACTTTTTTTCAGGCGATTCAGGTCTCGTCGGTGGCCATGGGGACCATTATCTTTTCCGCCTTTCCGCTGTTTCTCACGGTGCTGGAGCCGCTGGTGTTCCGGGAACGGCTGCGGGCAAAAAGCGCGGTGGAGGCGGTCTTGCTACTGGCGGGCGTGCTCATCACCCTTCCGCCCGACGGCCTGAACAGCGGGGCCGTGGCCGGTGCGGCCTGGGGCATGCTGTCCGGCCTGGCTTATGCGGTGCTTTCGCTGGCCAACCGGCATCTCTCCGCCCGTTATCCGGCCCGGGTGATCTGCCTGTATGAGCAGGCTACAGCGGCGGTGGCATTGCTTCCGGCAGTGCTGCTCTGGTCCGGCAGCTGGACGGCGGCGGACCTTTGGGGCATCGGGGCTCTGGGCGTGGTGTGCACCGCCCTGGCCCACTCGCTGTATGTGGCGGCCCAGCGGCGGGTGAGCGCCCAGGCGGCAGGCATCGTGTCCGGTATGGAAACGGTTTACGGCATCCTGTTCGCCCTTGCTTTTCTGGGGGAAGCGCCCACTGGCCGGGAGCTGGCGGGTGGCGCGGTGATCCTGGGCGTGAGCCTTGCCGCTTCGCTGCAGGCGGGCAGAAAGTGAACAGAGGGCCCACGGCTTTTTCCCTGTGCATCCTACCATTTTGGTGTGGTTCATGCTATAATAATGATACTTATCGTCCGCGTCAGGTGCAATTTCAGCACAGCGGAGCGAAAAATCATTGTTTGAAAGGAGGCGCTGCCAGTGCAGGATCAATCCGCCCGGGCGCGCAAAAACCTGAAATATCTCACGCTGCTTGCCCGGGAATACCCCAACATCGCCGCTGCCAGCAGTGAGATCATCAACCTGCAGGCCATTTTAAAGCTGCCCAAGGGCACCGAGCATTTCATGAGCGATCTGCACGGCGAGGCCGAGGCCTTTACCCATATCGTGAACAACGCGTCCGGCGTCATCAAGGAAAAGGTGGACCGGGTGCTGGGCCCCGGCGTGCCGGACCAGGAGCGGGCGGAGTTCGCCACCCTGATCTATTACCCGGCCCAGAAACTGGACGAGCTGAAGGAGCGTCAGACCGACCTGAACGGCTGGTACCGGCAGACCCTCTACCGGCTGATTGATGTGTGCCGTGTGGTTTCCTCCAAGCACACCCGCAGCTTTGTGCGCAAGCGCCTGCCCAAGAATTACGCCTATATTCTGGACGAGCTGCTCCACGCCCATTTTGAGGACCACGACAAGGAGTTTTACTACGACCAGATCCTCTCGAGCATCATTGATGTGGGCCGGGCCGACGATTTCATCGAGGCAATGTGCGTTCTCATCAAGAATCTGGCGGTGTTCAAGCTGCACATCGTGGGCGATATCTTCGACCGGGGTCCCCGGCCGGACCAGATCATGGAGCAGCTGCTGAACCACCACTCGGTGGATATCCAGTGGGGCAACCATGATGTGGTATGGATGGGCGCGGCCGCGGGCAGCCCCATCTGCATCGCCACCGTGCTGCGCACCAGCCTGGCCTATAACAATCTGGAAGCCCTGGAGGACGGTTACGGCATCAACCTGCGGCCGCTGGCCCTGTTCGCCGAAAGCGAATACCGGGACTGTGACATGCATCACTTCTATCCCCGCACCGACGAGGCCCGCGGTCCCTATCACCGCAGCGAGCTGATCCGCACCGCCCGCATGCACAAGGCCATCGCCATCATTATGTTCAAGCTGGAGTGCCAGGTCATCGACCGCAACCCGGATTTTGAGCTGGAAGGGCGGGATTTCCTGCGGCACATCAATTACCGGGAAGGCACCGTGGAGGTGGAGGGTAAGTGTTATCCCCTGCGGGATGATGATTTCCCCACCGTGAATCCGGCGGACCCCGCCCGGCTCACCCGTCAGGAGAAGGAGGTCATGGAGGCTCTGCAGCGCAGCTTTATGGAAAGTGAGCGGCTGCAGCGTCATGTGCGCTTTTTGTTCTCCAAGGGCGGCGTATACCACATTGAAAACGGCAACCTGCTGTTCCACGGCGCGGTGCCCCTGACCGAGAGCGGCAGCTTTGCGGTGGAGACCTTTGAGCAGCACGGCTATGCAGGCCGGGCGCTGATGGATTACTGTGACGAGCGGGCCCGGCGGGGCTATTTCGCCCCCGAGGGCAGCGCCGAGCGCCAGAGCGGCGCGGACTTTTTGTGGTATCTGTGGTGCGGCAAGCTGTCGCCCCTTTACGGCCGGGACAAGATGACCACCTTCGAGCGGCTCTTTGTGGAGGACCCGGCCACTCATACCGAGACCAAGAACCCCTATTACCGGCATGTGAACGATTCCAAGATGGCCCGGGCCATTCTGGCGGAGTTCGGGCTGGATCAAACCCACAGCCACATCGTGAACGGCCATGTGCCGGTACGCGCGGCAAACGGCGAAACCCCGGTGAAGGGGGAGGGCCGGCTGATCGTGATCGACGGCGGCTTCTGCCGTGCCTATCACGAAAAGACCGGCATCGCCGGTTACACTCTGGTGTACAACAGCCGGGGCATGTCGCTGCGGCAGCACCAGCCCTTCGAGAGCGCGGAAAAGGCCATCCGGGAAAACCTGGATATTGCCTCCACCGTGGAGGTGTTTGAGACCTGCGAAAAGCGCACTTTGGTGGGCGATACCGATAACGGCCGTCGTCTTGCCGCGGATGTGGAAGATCTGAAGCTGTTGGTGCAGGCTTACCAGATGGGTCTGGTCAAGGAAAAGACCTGACCGGTCAGATGCAAATAAAGAGGTGAGACCGATGGAATGGACTCCGGGCACACCGCTGCCCTTTGAAACAGCGGAGAATTTCCGGGAGCTGGGCGGCTGGCCCGCGGCGGACGGCCGCCGGGTAAAGCGAGGCCTGTTCTGGCGCAGCGGCGCGTTGTGCCAGATTGCAAGTGAAGAGGACCGCAAGCGGTTTGAAGCACTGGGCATCCGGGTGGTGTGCGATCTGCGCTCCGGCGTGGAGCGGGCGCGCAAGCCGGACCCGGAATTTGCCGGAGTGCGCCGCCACGACATCGGGGCCATCCGGGACGCCGGGGGCGGGGAACTGCCCATCGACGCCAACAATTCCCTGCAATTGGACGCGGACGGACTGCGGGCTCTTTCGCAGGAGATGGAGGCGATCTATTCCGCGCTGCCCTTCCATAACCCGGCCTACCGGGAAATTTTCCGGGAAATGCTGGCCGGTGAGCTGCCGCTGCTCTTTCACTGCTCCGCGGGGAAAGACCGCACCGGTGTTGCCGCCGCGCTGATTCTGCTGGCGCTGGGCGCGAGCAGGGAAACGGTGATGGCGGATTTTCTGGCCACCAACGACTGCCGCCCCGGCGCGGTGCGGGAATGCCTGGAGGTATACCGCAGCGAGCTGGAGCGGGAACCGGAGCTGCGCCCCATTCTGGAATCGGTCAGCGGGGTGCGGCCGGAGAGCATGCAGGCAGTGTTCGACGCCATCGACCGGCGCTATGCCTGCATGGAAGATTTTTTTGCCGCCGAATATGGCATGGGTCCAGAGCAGCTGCGGCTGCTGCGGGACCGGTGCCTGGAATAAGGCCGGGGTTCCCGGCCGCAAACAAGCAACCAAAGCAAAAGGAGAGTTGACACACTATGCCTACCCCTCACAACAAAGCCGAAATGGGCCAGATCGCAAAAACCGTTCTCATGCCCGGCGACCCCCTGCGTGCCAAATTCATTGCCGAGACCTTCCTGGAGAACCCGGTGCTGTTCAATGATGTGCGCGGCATGCTGGGCTTCACCGGCACCTACCAGGGCCGCCCCGTCAGCGTGATGGGCAGCGGCATGGGCATGCCCTCCATCGGCATCTACTCCTATGAGCTGTACACCCAGTATGGCGTGGAGAACATCATCCGCATCGGCTCCGCCGGTTCCTACACCGACAAGGCCAAGATCTATGATGTGGTGCTGGCCACCGGCGCCTATTCCGAGAGCAGCTATGCCCGCACCCAGAATGGCTGCGAGGACGACACCCTGGCCCCCAGCACCGAGCTGTGCGACGCACTGCGCGCCAGCGCTGCCAAACTGGGTATCCCCATGGTGGAGGGCGTGATCCATTCCAGCGACGTGTTCTACCGCCATGACGACCGCACCAATCCCACCTACTGGGAACGTCTGCGGGATGAAAAGGGCTGTGTGGCCGTGGAGATGGAGAGCTTCGCCCTGTTCCACAATGCCAATGTGCTGGGCAAGCGGGCTGCCTGCCTGCTCACCATTTCCGACAGCTTCGTGAGCAGCGAAGCCACCACCGCTGAGGAGCGTCAGCTCAGCTTCACCAACATGATGAAGATCGCGCTGGGCGCGGAGGTGTAAGCATGGAGAAGGCTGAATTGGCACGCCTGGCTATCCAGGCGCGGGAAATGGCGTATACGCCCTACTCCCATTTCAATGTGGGCGCTGCGCTGCTGGCAAAGGACGGCCGGGTCTTCACCGGCTGCAACATCGAGAATGCCGCCTACACCCCCTCCAACTGTGCGGAGCGCACCGCTCTGTTCAAGGCCGTGAGCGAGGGCGCGCGGGAATTTTCCATGCTGGCTGTGGTGGGCGCGCCCGCCGGTCAGCAGCCGCCCTTCCCGGTGACCGGTCCCTGCGGGGTCTGCCGCCAGGCGCTGAATGAATTCTGCGAGCTGGATATGCCCATCCTGCTGGTCACCGGACCGGACAGCTGGACCGAGGTGACGCTGGGCGAACTGCTGCCCTACAACTTTGGTCCCAAGGATTTGGCCTGAGTGCAGAAAAAGCCTCCAAATGACAGCAAAGTACGACTTATTTTGGTTAATGTTAACAAATTGTAATGCCCTGTATTTGCTGGAACTGGTTGAAATTTGTCACCTCTATGGCTATAATAAAATAGCTAGTGGGGAATTTCCCCAAAAACCGCGGCCCGCTTGCGACGCGGTTTTCCACAACAGAACAAAGGAGATTGAATCATGAAAAAACTGATCTCGATCGTACTGGTAGCAGCTATGGCTCTGTCCATGGTGGCTTGCGGCGGCGCTTCCTCTACTCCCGCTTCCACCGGCGCTTCTTCCGAGGCTGCTTCCACTGCTGCTTCCGGCGAGGAGACCTCCGGTAAGGAGTTCTCCGTTGGTATGATCACCGACGTAGGCGGCGTAAATGACCGTTCCTTCAACCAGACCTCCTGGGAGGGCCTGCAGGCTCTGGCCGAGGAGAACCCCAACATCAAGGTAAGCTACCTGGAGTCCAAGACCGATGCTGACTACAGCGCCAACATCGAGACCTACCTGAGCGAGGGCACCGACCTGATCATCTGCGTTGGCTACATGCTGGCTGAGGCCACCAAGGCTGCCGCCGAGGCCAACCCCGATCAGCTGTTCGCCATCATCGACGACGCTTCCATCGATCTGCCCAACGTTGCCTGCCTGATGTTCTCTCAGGCTGAGGCTTCCTACCTGGTGGGCATCGTGGCCGGTATGGCTACCGAGTCCAACACCGTTGGCTACGTGCAGGGCATGGTTTCCGATTCCATGAACCAGTTCGGCTGCGGCTTCATCGCTGGCGTTAAGTCCGTGAACCCCGAGGCTACCGTTCTGCAGTTCAACGCCAACAGCTTCGGCGATCCCACCGGCGGCAACACCGCTGCCACCGATATGATCACCAAGGGCGCTGACGTGGTCTTCCACGCTGCCGGCGCTACCGGCAACGGCGTGATCGAGGCCTGCAAGGCCAACGGCGTATACGCCATCGGTGTTGATACCGACCAGGCTCCTCTGGCCCCCGAAACCGTGATCACCTCTGCTATGAAGCGCGTTGACATCGCTGCTCAGGACATCTCTCTGGCAGTTGCCAACGGCACCTTCACTCCCGGCGTGCACCTGTACAGCCTGGAGAACGGCGGCGTTGACCTGTCTCCCACCCGCGATCTGCTGACCGAAGAGATGCTGACCGCTGTTGAGGACGCCAAGGCCAAGATCATTGCCGGCGAAGTGACCGTTCCCTCCACTCCCGACGAGCTGGGCGACGGCCTGTTCACCCTGAAGTAAGCGTATTTCTGGCTTGCAAGAGCCGCGCACCCTTGTGGTGCGCGGCTCTTTTTTTGGGAAGGAAAAGAGTCGCGGCTTTGCACTGAAAAAGGTGTAAAGTACTACTTTCGGTTTTTTGAACAAAAGGGCGATTGAATTTCAGTCTGTTTAGTAGGAAACACGTGTTCCGTGTTGAAATAAGGCGGTCTTTTTGATACAATAATACTGAAAAAAAGTTGGCTTTTTTGCCGGCTCTGGATAAGCTACAAAGCTGATATCAAGGGAGGGTATGCTTGATTATGAGAAGCATTTCAATGGAGACCGTGGAGGCAAAGCGCGCCGAAATTCTGGCCACTTTGAAGGATAAGACCGCTACGCATGAGCAGAAGGTGACTTATCTTGCCCGCCACGCCGAAAACTTTTTGACCGTACTGGACGAGCCGGAAGGTCTGGATGAGCTGATGTACTGCCCTCAGGAGGACCGCTGCATCTGTAACCTGTTTGAGGGCGACGCACCTTACCGTCCCCGCTACATCTGCCCGGACTATCCCAAGTTCATGAAGCAGGGCAGCGCATTCCTGCAGCTGGACCCCCCGAAGGACCTGTTTGAGGCGCTGAACAGCCTGCAGATCCTGTACCACAACGTGCCCAGCATCACCAACTATCCCGTTTACATCGGCGATCTGGACCTGCTGCTGGAGCCCTTTGTGAAGGATCTGGACGACGAGACCGTGAAGAAGGCGCTGCGCCTGTTCCTCACCAGCGTGGATCGCACCATCCTGGACTCCTTCTGTCACGCCAACATCGGCCCCACCATGACCCGCGCGGGCATGCTGCTGATGGAAGTGGAGGCCGAGCTGCAGAATGCAGTGCCCAACCTGACCATGCGCGTGAGCAAGGACACCTCGGACGAGTTCTTGATGGCTGGCATTGAGTGTGCGCTGCGCTGCGCCAAGCCCAGCTTTGCCAATGACCGTATGTTCCGCAGTGAACTGGGCGATGATTACTGCATCGCCAGCTGCTACAACGGCCTGTACAAGGGCGGCGGATCGTACACCCTGTGCCGTCTGCTGCTGGCCGGCATCGCCAAGCGCAGCAAGAACATCCAGGACTTTAAGGAGAACCAGCTGCCCTACGTGATGGACGTGATGGCCCGCTACATGGACGCCCGCGTTCGCTTCCTGGTGGAGGAGAGCGGCTTCTTCGAGAGCAACTTCCTGGTGGAAGAGGGCCTGCTCCATCGCGACCGCTTCAGCGCCATGTTCGGCCTGGTGGGCATGGCTGAGTGTGTGAACGACCTGCTGGCCAAGGAGGGCATCGAGGGCCGCTTCGGCCACAGCGAGGCCGCAGACAAGCTGGGCGTGGAGATCATGGAGCAGATCAACGCCTTCTGCAACGCCCATCCCGCCCCCTACTGCGAGGCCACCGGCGGTCATTACCTGCTGCACGCCCAGGTGGGTATGGACTACGACAAGAACAGCACTCCCGGCACCCGCATCCCTGTTGGCGAGGAGCCTGCCGAGCTGATCGACCACCTGAAGAACATCAATCTGTTCCATAAGTACTTCGTTTCCGGCGCCGGCGATATCTTCCCGGTGGACCTGACCGTACACAAGAACCACAAGTTCCTGCTGGACATCATCCGCGGCTCCTTTGATCTGGAGATCCGCTACCTGAGCTTCTACGGCAGCGACAGCGACGTGATCCGTGTGACCGGCTACCTGGCCAAGCGTTCTGAGATCGAGAAGCTGGCCGAGGGGCACAACGTGCTGCTGAACACCACCGGCCTGGCCCTTGGCGCCACCCGCAACTGCCACGCTCAGGACCGCCGGGTGCGCTGATATGAAAGCGCTGGTAAACAAGATCATCCCGTTCAGTTCGGTGGACGGGCCGGGCAACCGCACCGCGATCTTCCTGCAGGGCTGCAACTTCAACTGCCTGTATTGCCATAATCCCGAAACCATCAACCAGTGCGTGAATTGCGGTGAGTGCGTGAAGGTGTGCCCGGTGGGCGCGCTTTCCATGCAGGACGGTAAGGTCTGCTACGATTACACCAAGTGCGTATTCTGCGACGCCTGCTTCAAGCAGTGCCCCAATAGCTCCTCGCCCCGGGTTCGTTCCCTGACCCCGGAGGAGGTCATGGCGGAAGTGCGCAAGAATGTGCCGTTCATTCGCGGGATCACCGTTTCCGGCGGAGAATGCACCCGCTGGCGGGATTTCCTGGTGGAGCTGCTGGGCATTGCAAAAGCCGAAGGCCTGTCCACCCTGCTGGACAGCAACGGCAGCTATGATTTCTCCGCCGATCCCCAGCTGCTGGCCGTGACCGACGGCGTAATGCTGGACATCAAGGCCTGGACCAGCGAGGATCACAAGGCCGTTACCGGGGTGGACAACACCCAGGTGCGGGCGAATCTGGAATTTCTGGCCCAGGCGGGCAAGCTGGAGGAGCTGCGCACCGTGGTGGTGCCCGGTCTCTTCGACGCAGAAACCGCAGTGCGCGAAGCGTCGGCTGTGGCGGCCCCCTGGCAGGACAAACACTCCATGCGCTATAAAATTATCTGCTACCGTCCCATGGGCGTGCGGGAAAGCGAGAAGCAGCGCCTGCAGCAGCCCACGGCGGAATACCTGCAGCAGCTGGCCGATCTGGCCCGTAGCCAGGGCATCCGCGATGTGGTGATCACCTGATCGCCGCGATATTCCTGGAAAACAGGGAAGAGTACACACCCTTCCCGGAACCGATGGGCGCCGCTTGCAAACCGGGCGGCGCCCGCCGGATATGAGACCGCTTTGCATCCCGCGCGCAGGCCGATGACGCGTGCGGGGCGCAGGGCGAAAAGGAGGCTTATTTTTGCACAATCCACATCTGGACCTGAACACTGTCGTGGTGGACATGCGGAACATCACCAAAAAATTCGGTGAATTCACCGCCAACGACGGCATCCAACTCACCGTGCACAAGGGTGAGATCCACGCCATCCTGGGCGAGAACGGCGCCGGTAAGAGCACGCTGATGAATCAGCTGTACGGCATGTATCCGCCCACCTCGGGTGAAATCTATATCAAGGGGCAGAAGATCCACATGGACAGCCCCAAAAAGGCCATCAGCGCCGGCATCGGCATGGTTCACCAGCACTTCATGCTGGTGCAGCCTTTCACCGTCACGCAGAACATCGTATTGGGCATGGAGCCTCAGAAGGGCATCATGCTGGATATGGCGACCGCCCGCAAGAACGTGGAAGCCATTTCCAAGAAATACGGCCTGGCGGTGGACCCCGACGCGAAGATCGAGGATATTTCCGTTGGCATGCAGCAGCGCGTGGAGATTCTGAAGGCGCTGTACCGCGGCGCGGAGATCCTGATCCTGGACGAGCCCACCGCTTCGCTGACTCCCCAGGAGATCAGCGAGCTGATCGACATCATGCACAGCCTCACGGCAGACGGCAAGAGCATCATCCTCATCACCCATAAGCTGAAGGAGATCAAGGCCTCTGCGGATTACTGCACCATCATTCGTATGGGCAAGTATATCAACACCGTGGAAGTGGACAAGGTGAGCGAGGACGATCTGGCCAGCATGATGGTGGGCCGCAACGTGAACTTCAAGGTGGACAAGCAGGAGCAGGAGCCCGGCAATGTGGTTCTGGACGTGAAGGACCTGCACGCGGTGGACTACCGCGGCGTGGAGATTCTGCGCGGCTTGAACCTGCAGGTGCGCAAGGGCCAGATCTTGGGCCTTGCGGGCATCGACGGCAACGGCCAGACCGAGCTGGTGGAGTGCATCACCGGCCTGCGCAAGGCCACCAAGGGTTCCATCACTGTGAACGGAACCGACATCTTCAACAAACCGCCCCGCTACGGCTTCGAGCATGGGGTGTCCAGCATTCCGGCGGACCGTCAGAAGCACGGCCTGGTGCTGGAGTTCAGCGTGGCCGACAACATGGTCCTGCAGAACTTTGCCGAGGACAAATATTCCAGCCGCGGTATCCGTAAGATGGACGCGGTGAACAGCTTCACCCAGGAAGCCATTGAAAAGTTCGACATTCGCCCCCGCGACTGTCTGAACAAGCCCGCGGGCACTCTGTCCGGCGGCAACCAGCAGAAGGTCATCATCGCCCGCGAGGTCACCAACGACAAGGACCTGCTGATCGCGGTGAACCCCACCCGCGGCCTGGACGTGGGTGCCATCGAGTATGTGCACAAGTACATCGTGGAGCAGCGCAACAAAGGCAAAGCCGTGCTGCTGGTGTCCTTCGAGCTGGATGAGATCATCAGCCTTTCAGACGAGATCGACGTGATCTTTGACGGGCGGATCAACGGCAGTCTGCCCGGCAAAGATGCGGACGAAAATACCCTTGGCCTGTGGATGGCAGGAGGTAAGGCGGATGAATAAAGTAGAAAAATTTCTGAACAGCAAGTTCCTGGTGACTCTGTTCTCGATCCTGCTGGGCTTTGTGGTGGGCGCACTGTTCCTGCTGCCCATGGGCATCAGCCCCGTTGAGGCCTATGCCAAGCTGTTCGACGGCGTGTTCGGCAGCGTGCGCAACATGGCTTACAGCGTGGTGTATGCCACCCCGCTGATCTTCACCGGTCTGGCAGTGGCGTTCTCGTTCCGTACCGGCGTGTTCAACATCGGTGCCGAGGGTCAGTTCGTCATGGGTTCCATGGCGGCCTGTGTGGTGGGTATTCTGGTGCCCGCCCCCTCCATCATTCTGGTTCCCCTGTGCTTCCTGGCGGCTCTGGCCGTGGGCGCTGCCTGGGGCCTGATCGTGGCGTTCCTGAAGGTCAAGTGGGGCATCAACGAAGTGCTCAGCATGATCATGTTCAACTGGATCGCCTTCTACCTGTCCAACTACATCGCTGACCTGCCCATGATTCACAACGAGGGCAACGCCGAGGCCACCAAGAACGTGCAGGACGCTGCCCGCATCCTGTTCCCCAAGGCCTGGCTGGACGCTCTGTGCCCCGCCTCCAACTGGGGCATCGTGCTGGCGGTGCTGGCGGTGATCCTGGTTTACGTGATCATCGAAAAGACCACCCTGGGCTACCAGCTCAAGGCGGTGGGCTTCAACCGCTCGGCTGCGGAATACGGCGGCATCAGCGTGAACAAGTCCATCTACATCGCTATGGCCATTTCCGGCGCGCTGGCCGGCATGGGCGGCGCGATCCAGCTGCTGGGCATGGGCAGCCGTATCAGCATCTTCACCGCCCAGGAAAGCTTCGGCTTCCAGGGCATCAGCGTGGCTCTGATCGGCGCTTCCAATCCCATCGGCGTGTTCTTCGCCGGCCTGTTCTACGGCGCGCTGAAGTACGGCGGCTCCAAGCTGAACCTGATCGGCGCCCCGTCTGAGGTGATCAACATCATCATGGGTACGGTCGTGTTCTTCATCGCCATCTCCCATGTGTTCCGCTTCGTGAAAAAACGCAAGAACAACAAGAAGGGGGAGGCCTGAGCAATGGATCTGATCGTAAACAACCTTGGCATCATCATTTACGCCACCCTGCTGTTCACCCCTCCGCTGCTGTTCGCGGCCATGGGCTCCTGCTTCTCTGAGCTGAGCGGCGTGGTGAACATCGGCATCGAGGGCATGATGACCATCGGCGCCTTCGTGGGCGCGGCCACCGGCCATTACACCGGCAACCCCTGGCTGTCCTTTATCTGCGGCGGCCTGGCGGGCATGCTGTTCGGCGCTCTGCACGCGCTGGCTACTGTGAAGCTGAACGCGGACCAGACCATTTCCGGTACCGCCATCAACTTCCTGGCTCCCGGCGTGGCTGTGCTGATGGCCAAGGCGCTGTTCAATTCTTCCGACACGGCGCCTCTGGACTCCAGCAGCAAGATCCCCACCCTGTTTGCTGACGCCTTTACCGGCGGCAGCGTGTGGGATAACTTCATGAAGAACGTGTTCTCCACCTATGCCACCACCTACCTGGTGTTCGTGGTGCTGGTCATCGTGTGGTTCGTGTTCTATAAGACCCGTTACGGCCTGCGCCTGCGGGCCTGCGGCGAGCATCCCGAGACCTGTGATACCCTGGGCATCAACGTGATCCGCATGCGGTTCTCTGCTGTTTGCATTTCCGGCTTCCTGGCCGGTCTGGGCGGCGCCTGCGTGACCATGGCTACCATGAACCAGTTCCGCCCCACCTCCATCGTGGGCCAGGGCTTCATTGCCATCGCTGCCGTTATCTTCGGTAAGTTCCGTCCCCAGGGCGCCATGATCGCCTGCCTGCTGTTCGGCATGTGTTCCGGCATCCGCGTGGTCGTGGGCAGCAACGCGATGGTATCCGCCCAGCTGATCTCCATGATCCCCTATGTGGTCACCGTGGTGGTTCTGATCCTGTTCGTGGGCAAGGCTCATGTGCCTTCCGCCAACGGCAAGCCCTACGTGAAAGCAAAATAACAAGGAGGCTGCGGCCCTATGCGTATGTTTGATATTATCGCGAAAAAACGCGATGGCGGCGTGTTGAGCCGCGAAGAACTGGAATTTGCGGTGATGGGTTTCGTAAACGGCCAGGTGCCGGATTACCAGATGAGCGCACTGCTCATGGCCATCTACCTGAAAGGCATGACCGAAAAGGAGACTGCCCAGCTCACCGATGTGATGGCTCATTCCGGCGATATGGTGGACCTTTCCGCCATCTCCGGCATCAAGGCCGATAAACATTCCACCGGCGGCGTGGGCGATAAGACCACTCTGGTCATCGCGCCCATTGTGGCTGCCTGCGGAGTGAAGATCGCCAAGATGAGCGGCCGCGGCCTGGGCCACACCGGCGGCACGGTGGACAAGATGGAAGCCGTGCCCGGCACCCAGACCGCCGTGGACCGGGAGCGTTTCTTCGCTCAGGTGAACCAGATCGGCATCAGCGTGATCGGCCAGAGCGGCAACCTGGCCCCGGCGGACAAAAAGATGTACGCCCTGCGGGATGTGACCGCCACCATTGGCTGTGTACCGCTGATCGCTTCCTCCATCATGAGCAAGAAGCTGGCCGCCGGGTCCGACTGCATCCTGCTGGATGTGAAGACTGGTAACGGCGCCTTCATGAAGACGCTGGACGATTCCATCGAGCTGGCAAAGGCCATGGTAAGCATCGGCCAGCACAACGGCCGTAAGGTGGCCGCCCTTATCACCGATATGGATACCCCGCTGGGCCACAACATCGGCAACAGCCTGGAGGTCATCGAGTCGGTGGAGGTGCTCAAGGGCCACGGTCCGGCGGACCTGACCGAGGTTTGCTACCAGCTGGCCGCCAACATGCTGTATCTGGCGGGCAAGGGCTCGCTGGAGGAGTGCCGCCGCATGGCGGAGGAGGCTGTTGCCAGCGGCGCGGCCTACGAGAAGCTCAAGCAGATGTTTGCCGCTCAGGGCGGCGACGTGTCGGTGCTGGATGATCCGGACAAGTTCCAGAAGGCGAAGTTCAGCCGTCCGCTGATTGCAGCTGAGAGCGGCTATCTGGTGCGGATGAACACCGAAATGGTGGGCAACGCCAGTGTCTGCCTGGGCGCGGGCCGCATCACCAAAGAGGATGCCATCGACTTCGCGGCAGGCATCGTGCTGCACAAAAAGACCGGCGACAAGGTGGAGCAGGGCGAGTGCCTGGCCACCCTGTATGCGGATCATGAGGAGAAGTTTGCCGCGGCGGAGGAGATGTTCCGCGCGGCCCTCACCTTCGGCTCCGAGCCGGAGCCGGTGCCCGCACTGGTCATGGCCCGTGTGACCGAGGAAGGCGTGGAGCGGTTCTAAGAACCTGCGCAATTCCAGAAGAAAACACACAAAGCCCGGCGGAATTCTTCCGCCGGGCTTTACTTTTGTTTGAAAATGCGTTGTGGTTCTGGCTTACTGCCGATTTATAGGGCATTCGGAACGAAACCGTGAATAGAGAAAAGGAAAATGAAAAGACCGCCCGGTACGGTCAGCATTGCTGACGATACCGGACGGTTTTGTTATGCTTGCTTTTGGGAGAAGCCGGAATTACTTCAGCAGCTCACACACAGCCTGGGCGTAGGCCACGGGGTCCTCGATGGGCATCCCCTCAATGAGCAACGCCTGATTGTACAGGATGTTCGCGTACTTGCCCAGCTTTTCGGTCTCGCCGTTTGCCTGCAGGTTCTTCAAAGTCTCGAACACCGGGTGAGAAGCGTTCAGCTCCAGCACCTTTTCGCTCTTGGGCGCGGGCATGTCGCCGCTGTTGGGCATGGAGCTCAGCACCTTCTCCATCTCCAGACTCAGGGGGCCTTCGCTGGCGATGCAGACCGGATGGCTCTTCAAACGGGTGGACAGGCGCACCGCGGTGACCTTGCCGTCCAGCGCGGTCTTCATGGATTCGAACAGATCCTTGTTGGCCTCGCTGGCCTCCTCGGCGGCCTTCTTCTCCTCTTCGGATTCCAGACCCAGATCGCCGCTGGAAATGTTCTTGAATTCCTTCTCCTTGTCCTTCTCGCCGTAGTGGCGCAGCACCTGCAGGCAGAATTCATCCACGTCCTCAGTGAGCAGCAGCAGGTCGTAGCCCTTATCCAGCACCAGCTCGGCGGCAGGCAGCTTGGCCAGGCGCTCGGTGGAATCGCCGGCGGCGTAGTAGATGTATTTCTGGTCCTCGGGCATCTTGTCCACGTATTCCTGCAGGCTGATCAGCTTGTTCTCCTTGGCGCTGTGGAAGAGCAGCAGATCCTTCAGCAGGTCGCTGTTCATGCCGTAGCCCTCGTAGCAGCCGAACTTCAGCTGGCGGCCGAAGCTCTTGAAGAACTCGTCGTACTTCTCACGGTCGTTGTTCTTCATGGCGTTCAGCTCGTTCTTGATCTTCTTTTCCAGGCTGTTGCGGATCAGCTTGAGCTGGCCGTCCTTCTGCAGCATCTCACGGCTGATGTTCAGGCTCAGGTCCTGGCTGTCCACAATGCCCTTCACGAAGCTGAAATGGTCGGGCAGCAGGTCAGCGCACTTGTCCATGATCAGCACGCCGGAGGCGTACAGCTGCAGGCCCTTTTCGTAGTCGCGGCTGTAGTAGTTGAAGGGAGCATGGCCGGGGATGAAGAGCAGAGCGTTATAGGTGGCAGTGCCCTCGGTGCGGCTCACGATCACCCGGGCGGGATCGGTGAAGTCGTAGAACTTATCCTTGTAGAACTGGTTGTATTCCTCGTCGGTTACCTCGCTCTTGCTGCGCTTCCACAGGGGGACCATGCTGTTCAGGGTCTCCAGCTCGGTGTAGGTCTCGTACTCGGGCTTGTAATCCTCACCGGCATCGGCGGGGCGCTCCTTGGCGCGGGTCTTCTCCCGCTCCATGCGGATGGGGTAGCGCACATAGTCGCTGTACTTCTTTACGATGTGCACCAGGTTGTACTCGTCCAGGAACTCGTCGTAGTTCTCGTTCTCGGCGTTCTCCTTGATCACCATGATGATCTTGGTACCCACGTCTTCCTTGTCGGCCTCGGTGATGGTGTAGCCCTCAGCACCGGTGCTCTCCCACTGCCAGGCGGTGTCACTGCCGAAGGCGCGGCTGATCACAGTGACCCGGCTGGCCACCATGAAGGCGGAGTAGAAGCCCACGCCGAACTGACCGATGATGTCGATGTCCTCGGCCTTGTTGTCCTTTTTGAAGTCCAGGCTGCCGCTGCGGGCGATGGTGCCCAGGTTCTCCTCCAGCTCTTCCTTGGTCATGCCGATGCCGTTATCGGTCAGAGTCAGGGTGCGGTTTGCCTTGTCCAGCTCCAGCAGGATCTGGTAATCCTCTTTCTTGGTGGTGACGCTGTGGTCGGTCAGGCTCTTGAAATAGAGCTTGTCGATGGCGTCGCTGGCGTTGGAGATCAATTCGCGCAGGAAGATCTCCTTGTTGGAGTAGATGGAATGGATCATCATATCCAGCAGCTTTTTGCTTTCGGCCTTAAATTCTTTTACAGCCATGATTGAACGCTCCCTTTATGAAAAAGTATTATAAAACAAAAAAGATTAGCACTCGTTATATTTGAGTGCTAATCTAATATACACCTTTTTGAAACAAACTGCAAGGGGGTTCACAAAAAGTTTAAAACTCCTTGCGGCTGTAGATGCGGGTGGCAATGGCCCAGCAGAGCAGATACATCACGATGCAGCCCACCGGCATCACCACGGCCCAGCCCCAAACGGCCAGATCCCCCAGAAACAGCGTTTGCAGCAGGGGAGGCAGGGCCACATCCTGCAGCAGATCCAGTTTGTCCAGTACCATCACGCAGCCAAACAATGCCGCCGCAACCAGCAGTACCGTGGTGCGGGCCTTCTCCACGCCGTACTTGTAGGAAAGCACCAGGGAAACGCCGAAGTAGGCAAGGCAGACAAAGGAAACCGCAAGCAGGCTCAACAGGTTTTCCAGCAAAGGCTCGCCCTTCAACAGAGCCAGCAGACTGCACAGCAGTGTGCCGATGGCAAAGCTGATGAGCAGCGCCAAGGTAATAAGAATGAACTTGGCGCCTACGAGCTGCCGCTTGCTCACCGGCAGGCTGGCGGCGTACAGGTCCCATTTGGAGTAGTTGTCGATGGTCAGTCCGCTCAGAATATAGAAGCCGGAGATCCAGGCAAAGAAGAACACCATGAAAGTGAAGTCCATCGCCAGAGCCATGGCGCTGTAAAGCACCAGGACCAGGGCCAGATTTTTGTGGTACGCATGCCAGAGAATGAAAAAGTCTTTTTTCAGCAGGCCGATCATTGTGCATCCCTCCCGGTATAAAACTGCATGATGTCCTCGATGCTGGCCCGGTCGATCACCGCGTCCGGCAGAGTCCGGCGGGCGGCGGCCACGTCGCTGACCAGCGTTTCACAGGTGAAACCCGTCTTGCGGGTGGCCACCTTGACCCGGGTGTCCAGCGCATCCAGCTGCTCCGGGCTGCACCGCAGAACGCCGTACTTTTCCAGCAGCTCGTCCCGGTCCATCTGGAACAGCAGCCGCCCCTTGTGCAGATAGGCGATGGAATCCGCCACCTTTTCCAGATCGCTGGTGATGTGGCTGCTCATCAGAACGCTGTGGTTTTCGTCCTGAATATAGTCCCGCAGGTAGTCCAGCACCTCGCCGCGCACCACCGGGTCCAGGCCGCTGGTGGCTTCGTCCAGAATCAGCAGCCTGGGCTTGTGTGCCAGAGCGGTGGCCAGCCGGAACTTCATCCGCATGCCCTTGCTCATATCCTTAATGAGCTTTTTCTCCGGCAGCTGGTAGGCGTTCAGCAGCCGGGCAAATTCGCCGCTGTCCCAGCCGGGCTGCAGGCTTTTCATAATGCTGTTCACCTGGCGGGGCGTGAGCGTCTCATAAAAGAAGGAATCCTCCATCACCACGCCGATCTGGGATTTGTCCAGCCGGTTAGGGTCGGTGCAGCCCAGCACCTCGATGCTGCCCCCGTCGGTGCGGATGGCTCCGAAGATGGCCTTCAGCGTGGTGGTTTTGCCTGCACCGTTTTCTCCCACAAAGCCCACGATGGTGCCGGTGGGCACGGTCAGGTCCAGATTCTCCAGCGAAAAATCCTTGTAATGCTTGCACAGACCGCGGATGCAGATCGCGTTTTCCATAGAATCAGTCTCCCTCCAACAACAAGTTCAATGTTGCCAGCACCTCCGCCTTGCTGATGCCTCCGGCCAGCGCGGTGTCCACCGCCTGCTGCAGGTATCCCTCCATCTTTTTCAGGGTCTCCTCCCGGTGCAGCTCCATGTTCTGGGGCGCAACGAAGCAGCCCTTGCCGGGTACCGTGTTGATGAACCCGGCCTTTTCCAGGTCCTCATAGGCCCGCTTGGTGGTAATCACGCTGATGCGCAGCTCCTTGGCCAGCAGCCGGATGCTGGGCAGCGCTTCGCCCTCCTTGAGCCTGCCGTCAAAGATGGCGGCGCGGATCTGGTCGGTGATCTGGGCATAGATCGGCTTTGGGCTGGAATTGCTGATGTAGATCTCCATCAGTCTTCCTCGCTTTTCCTTTGATTTATCAGACTGTACATATCTGACATATACAGTATATACGCGTATATACACAGTTGTCAAGGCCGCAGCAGAAAAAATTTGAAAAACGCCAACGGCCGGATGCGGACGTGATACAATTTGGATACGAGCGGCAGGTATCATCAAAGCACAGGATGGGCCCCGCCCACGCAGAAACGAAAAGAGGAACCCCAGATGAACCCGATTTTGATCGTTGACGACGAACGCCCCATTGCCGAGCTGATCGAGCTTACTTTATTGCAGGCGGGCTACCGGTGCGAGATTGCGCTGGACGGCGAGACCGCCGCGGATAAAATCGAGACCGGCCGATATGATTTGATTTTGCTGGACATCATGCTGCCTGGCGTCAGCGGTTATGAGCTGATGGAATACATCCGCCCCACCGGAACGCCGGTGATCTTTCTGACCGCCAAGGGCATGCTGGCGGACCGGGTACGCGGCCTGCGCATGGGAGCGGACGATTACATCGTGAAGCCCTTCGAGCCGCTGGAGCTGCTGGCCCGGGTGGAAAGCGTACTGCGCCGGGCAGGCCGGGGCGGCGGATTGCTGCGGGCCTTTGGCGTCGTGGTGGACCCGGCGGCCCGCCGGGTGGAAAAGGACGGTGCGCCGGTGGCTCTCACGCCCCGGGAGTTCGATCTACTGGTGCTGCTTTTGCGCAACCAGGGCATTGCCCTCTACCGGGACGTGATGTACGAACGGGTGTGGGGCGGCGAGGAGGAAGCAGGCAGCCGCACGCTGGACCTGCACATCCAGCGCCTGCGCAAAAAGCTGGGCCTTGCGGACAAGATTAAAACCGTATATAAGATCGGTTATTTGCTGGAGGTGGAAACGTGAAACTGGCAGCAAAACTGACGCTCGTCATTCTGCTGTTGCTGGCGCTGCTGCTGAATCTGGGCGCGGCCTGGCTGATCGGCAGCGGGTTTTCCGCCCAGCTGCAGGCGGCGGCGCAGCAGAACGTGGCCGTCCACCGGGCGGAGTGCTACCAGCTGCAAAAGGCCATGATCGAGACCCCGAATCTGGAGACGCAGCCCCCATTGGTGGTCCTCTACGGGCAGCAGCGTACTGCACAGGCGGGGGTCGGGCTGGCCATCCTCAGCGTAGAGCGCGCGTTTCTTTATTCCGGCACCGGAATGGAAAACGGCTGGCAGCCGGTGCTGCGGGCGTTGGATGCTGGAGAGGACGGGATGACCTACGCCCAAGAGGGGGCGAAGGTCTGGCAGCTGTTCGCAAGCCCGGTGCAGTGGCAGGGCAGAACCTTGTGGCTGGTGAGCAGCTGCGATGTGAGCAGTGTGTTCCAGCTGCGGAACCAGCAGCTGGCGGGCTTTGCACGGCTGGAATTGATTGCCTTTGCCGGGGTGGCGCTGGCGGTGTGGGCGGTGAGCCGCCGCCTGACCCGCCCGCTGAAAGCCCTGGAGGAATCCGCCCGGGCCATCGCGGCGGGCTCCTATGACCGGCGTACCGGCATGACCGGCGCCGACGAGGTGGCCAGCCTTGCCGCCAGCTTTGATGCCATGGCCGAGGCGGTGGAGCAGCGAGCCAATCAGTTGGACCTGGCGGTGCACCAGCGGGAGGACTTTGTGAGCGCCTTCACTCATGAGCTGAAAACGCCCATGACCAGCATGCTGGGCTATGCGGACCTGATGCGCAGCGCCGAGGTGAAGCCGGAGGTACGCCAGCGGGCGGCGAATTACATTTATCACGAGACAAAACGGCTGGAATCGCTGAGCGCCAAGCTGATGACCTTCATGGCGCTGGACCCGGAGCACAAGACCCTGGAATTGCGTCCGGTGGCCCTGGCGGCCTTGGCGGAACGGACCGCCCGCGCGCTGCCCGCGGAATACCCGGTCCGGCTGTGCTGGGAGGGCTTTGAAGCGGGCCGGGTGCTGGGGGACGAGGACCTGCTCACCTCCCTGCTGGAAAACCTGATCAACAACGGAATGCGGGCCGAGCCGAAGGATGGCAGAATATCCATCACGGCTCACAGAAAAAACGGGCAGGTGGAGATTACGGTACGTGACCGGGGCCGAGGAATTCCGCAAAAGGAGCTGGAACGCATCACCGAGCCCTTTTATATGGTGGATAAGTCCCGCGCCAGAGCACAGAATGGCAGCGGATTTGGCCTGGCGCTGTGCGCGCGGATCGCCCGGCTTCATGGTACCCGACTGGAATTTGAGAGTCAGCCCGGCGAGGGTACAACGGTACGTTTTACATTAAAGGAGGCGGGGGAATGAACAAGAATCGGCGAATCCGAATCGCTTTTTCCTGTGCGGTGGCGCTGCTTTTGGGCTTGGCCTGCATGGCGCTGCCCTCTGCCTTCTGCACCCTGCAGCAGGCAAGGCTGCTGCAAACCACCCATGCCCGCCCGGCGGAAGAAAATGCCCTTTCCGGCCAGGGGCGGGAGAACGGGCTGGCAAAGCTTCTGTATGACAGGCAGTTTCTGGCGGGTACCACGCCGGAATGGGATTCCACCGGCTGGCAGCCGCTGGAGCAAACCGAAGAGGAGCAGGCACAGACCATCCGTGCAGTGGTGGAACAGCTGCAAAGCGAAGGCCTGCTGAGCGACACCCTAGCCGCGACCGCATACGCGCTGCTTGAAGGCGAGAAAGCAGATATCCGGAAAAACGCGCTGCAGGATGCGGCCGGATTCATGCGCTATGAGTGGAGCAAAGAGGCGGATAGCCTCTTGCTGGAGCTGGGCCCCGGCGGCGAGGTGGTGCGGTTTCAGTGGAGCGGCGCAAGCGGCCAGGCACGGGCGGCCGAGCTGCTGGAGAGATACAAGCGATTTTTGCAGGTAACGGAATTTTCCGATTGGCAGGATCTTTCCGGCGAGGACGGCCATCTTGCCGCGGCTTATTCTCCGGCGGCACAGCTGTATGTGTACGCGTTGGACCGGGGCGGCGTCGCACTTGGCGCTGAGCACAAAACGACGGAACAGGTGGCCACGGCAACAAATGAGAAGGAGGGAGCGGAATGAACGGCAAACGAAAAGCGGCCGCGCTGCTGCTTCTGGTGGGCTGCGGGGCTGCGGAAACCGGCTCCACGGAATCAGCTGGGCAAGCACCGGCTTCGCTGGAGCAGCAGGCGGAACAGCAGGTATGGCAGCCTGACGGAACCATGACACCGGTAAGCGGAAGCAGTGTGTGCAGCACCTGGGGCGACACCGCGTGGCTGAAAGGGGATGTGCAGGTGGACGGAGGATTTCTTTGGCAGGCTGTCGACCTGAAAACCGGAGAACGGGAAGTTTTCTGCGCAAAGAAGGGTTGTACCCACACGGATCGTAGCTGCGACGGCTGGCTGGAACTGGGTAACGATGACTACCTGTGCCCTCTGCCGGATGGAACTCTTGCTCTTCTGTATGGGCGGGGGCTACCGGGAGAGGAGGAGCCGCTCACACTGGAGCTACGAGACGAAGCCGGCCGGGTACTGCGTTCCGCTTCGGTGGAACCGGAGACGTTGGAGGGTGTGATTTACAGCGACGGCGTAGGGCTTTATTTGGTTCACCGGGAGTATTCGCAGACGGAAAACGGAGTGATCACCCATGTTCTGGTGCGAATCAGTTTGGAAAGCGAGAACTTTGGGCAAAAACAGGAGATCGCCCACTGGGAAAATGACAGCGAGAGATTTTTTCCCGGAATCTGTACGAAGAACGGGATCCTCGCGGCGAAAACAACGTTTGAACAGGGCGTGGACGGCGTGCGAATCCCGATGGGCGGTGTGCTGTATGAGCTTGCGTGGGACGGTGGTCAACGCATCCTGGCCCAGGCTGGGGAGCGGCAGGCCTTATGGCTGCCGCACAGCGGGCAGGCAGCGGCCTTCCGCTATGATTACGATACCGGCATGCTGGAACAGGTGGATCTGGAAACCGGTGAATACAGTCCTTTTGCGCAGCTCCAGCCCGGCCTTTTGCTGACCGAAGGGGCGGTGTTCACGGATGGCTGGTTGTTCTGCAATGTGAGCGACGGTGCCCAGAATGATTTCACCTTCGCGGTGCAGCAGGGCGGGCAGCCCAACGCAGCCCGCTGCAGATTGTCCTCAACGGCAGGCAGCAGAGCCCGGTGGTGCGGCAGGCACTGGAGGGCGGCCGGCTCCTGGTGCAAATGGATCAAAACGAGTTTTCGGAGCAGTACCTGGATGATGACGGCAAATTGACAGAAGGCGTGACCAGCGAGTTCCTGTGGGGAATTTTCACCCCGGAGCAATACTTGAACGGCGATACGAGCTATATAATGGTGGAATCGGAGCGGGGAATGTGAGAGTAGGAATGATGACAAGAAGAATCGCTGCGCTGGCACTGGGGCTTCTCCTCCTGGCAGGCTGCGGGGCGCAAAGGCGGGAAAGTGAGCAGCCGAACGCGGTGGGTACACTGCGCCAGACCAGCGGCAGCGGCAGCGTGGACTGGTGCGTTGCAGGTAAGACCGCGTTCACCGTGAGCCGCAGCGGCCAGGGAGCGTTTCTGCAAACGATCGACCTGACCGACGGCCGCTGTGCGCCGCTTTGCCCCAAGGCGGGCTGCACCCACAGCGGTGCGGATTGCCCGGCCTGGGTGGAAGAACGGGGCATATTGCCCTATGTGAACTGCCTGGATAACGGGAATCTGGTTTTGTATTACCTGACCAATGAGGAGACGGGCGGCACAGCAGCGGTGGAGCTGCGGGCGGCGGATGGCACGCTTCTTCAAGATGCCACCGCTTTGCCGGAGGAAGGGCAGGGCTGGTCCCCTTCGGCCTTTTATACCGATGGAAAGGACCTGTATGTGGTGCGGGAGGAGCGCTGGTACCGGTCCGGCTGGCTGCCTCGCTACCGGCTTTACCGGATTCACACCCGGCCGGGCGAAGAATTCGGCCAAATGAAAGAGGCGACCGTCTGGGAGCTGGAGCATACGGCCATCCTCACCGGCCAGACCACCGGTCAGGGACTGCTGGTCTGTCAATTGACTGACGAGGGGCAGCTCCTCAGTGAATTGTGCTGGGATGGAGCCGTGCGCACCATCCGGCAGGCGCAGCCCCAGCAGGTGTTCTGGACAGCCCAGTATTCTGGCAGCCTGGAGCCGGAGGCAACGGTTTGTTTGTACGACAATGTGAGCGGTCAGCTGGACCGGCTGGAGCTTGCCACCGGAGAGAGCGTGCAGACTGCCCGGCTGGAACCGGGGCTTTCGCTGACGGGTACGCCGCTCTGGCTGAAAGGTACTCTGTATGTGGGTACGTATCGGGAAGGAGGAGAACAGCAGGCATTTGCCATAAGCGGGGATGGAACGGTGGAGCCGGTCGCCCGTTGGAGTAGCCGGAACGGTGTGGTGCGCCCGGCGGTCCCGTCGGCAGTGATGGACGGCAAGCTGCTGGTGGAATTGAGCGAAACCATGGTGGAAACCAGCTACCGGGATAAGGACGGCCGACTGGTTACCGGTCAGACCAGCGAATACAGTTACGGCCTGTTTACACCGCAGCAGTACATGGCAGGCGGTGCGGATTGCCTGCCCATCCAGGGAGTATTTTAAAGGGGAGTGTGAAAGGAATGCACAAACGAACCGGCCTGGCCCTTCTGGCGGCTTGTCTGCTGCTATTGGCAGGCTGTGGGACAGAGAGGGAAACGGTTGACGAAAAAACGGCCTCTGCCGCACAAAGCAGTGTTCCCGAAGCGGATCTGACAAGCCTGCGGCAGCTCAGCTGGGATGGGGATCTCTGGCAGCTGGACGGCACCACCATGTATACGACGGTGACCGCCCAGCAGGGCAGAGGGGAAATTTTGCAGACCGTGGACCTGAACACCGGCAAGCGGCAGGCGTTTTGCAGCAAACCGGGTTGTGCCCATCAGGACGAAAGCTGCGGCGCCTGGCTGGATTGCGAAAGCGGGGTCGAGGTGCTGCCCATGGAGGACGGCCGTCTGGTGCTTGTGTATGGCCGGTATGGTCTATTGGAGGAGCAGGGGACGGAGCCCTCGGCGGCAGTGGAGCTGAGGGACACTTCCGGGGCGGTGGTCTGCCCGGCGACGCCATTGCCTAACCGCCCTGCCAGTACGTTTTACACCGATGGAATTGCGGTGTACTATCTCTGGGAGCAGTGGCAGGAGGACGGAAGTGTCAACGTTTCCCTGATACGCATCGAATTGGATGCGGCCAAAGGCTTCGGTCAGGCATCCACGGCGGCTTTCTGGCAGCTGCCCGCAACGCTTTCGCTTACCGGGCGCTGTACGGAGCAGGGGATGATTGCCATTCGGTGGGAGCACCGGATGGAGGGGCAGACCCAGGTGGTGCAGCACAGGGAGCTCTGCCTGGTTCAGTGGGATGGAACGGTACGCACCGTTGCCGAAGCGAAGGGCGGACAGTCCTTCCTGGTTACGGATATGGGCGAAACAGAAACTTTTTGCTTTGATTCTACCACCGGGACCATGGAGCGGCTGGACCTTGCCACCGGCGAGACGGAGCCGTTTGCCCGGCTTCCGGAAGGCCTGCAACTTACTGAGGGATCGGCCTGTGTGGGAGATGTGCTTATCTGCAATTTCATTCAGGACGGCGAGGCGAAACCCTTTTATATGGAAAGGGACGGAGACTCTGTGGAAATCCGGCGGCAGACCAGCCACAACGGATATCTGCGGCCTGCGATGGTGCTGGATGTTCTGGAGGATGGCCGCCTGATCGTGGATCTGGGGGATCTGGAATATGAGGAAAGCTATACCGACCAGACCGGCCAGCGGATCACCAGCCGGACCAGTGAGACGCTGTTGGGCGTCTGCACACCGGAACAATACCGGGAGGGTGCGGCGGATTGTCTGACCCTGGAAACAAACCACAAATTCTAAAGCGACAAAAAGAGCCCGCCGGGCAGCGCATGCAAAACGCGTTACCCGGCGGGCTGTTGATTGAAATGGAAAACGGTTACCGGCCCAGCAGTTTGCCCAGCTTTACCTTAAAAGGGGTGTAGCCGTTTTTTGCGTCGGAGGTAAAGTCGGAGGCTACCTCCCATTTCCAGCGCTGGTTGTCGAAGTAGAGCACATCGCCTTCCTGACCGGTCAGGGCCTTGGGCAGAGCGTCGGGGTCTACCAGCGGGTCAAAGGGCTGCTGGTAGCTGAGCACACCCTCCGGGGAGATGCTGGCCCATACGCCGAACACAAAGCAAGCCCCCTCGCCGTAGCAGAAGCGTTCAAAGCGAACCTTGCCGTCGTAATAGAACGAGAGGCAGTCGCGGAATTTGTTCAGGTATTCCTTTTCGTAGCGGCGGCCGCAGTGCGCACCCGCCAGCTGTTTGGCAGAAATGTTCATGGCAGTTTCCCTTCCCGCAGCCGGGCCGCAAACAGGCGGCAGGGCAGGCGGCGTTTGTTTTTTTCATTATAACAGGTTTGTGCCTTTGCTGCCAGAAAAAACAGGGCAAAAGAGGGCGGAAAAACGAGTTCGAAAAAAATTGAAAAATGTGAAAAAAGCTGTTGACATTTCTCTTTTCATGCCGTATAATAAACAACGTCGCTGATGCGGCAACACAAAGATGGCCCGGTAGTTCAGTTGGTTAGAACGCTAGCCTGTCACGCTAGAGGTCGTGGGTTCGAGCCCCATCCGGGTCGCCATCTTGCTGCTATAGCTCAGTCGGTAGAGCGCATCC
>NZ_NFID01000019.1 GCF_002161595.1 Gemmiger sp. An50 | reverse complement strand
CTCCGGCAGGATCAGCTCGCCCACAAAATCGTTGTAGCTGTTGTGCCGGGAAATGGGCGTGCCGTCTTCTTTGTGCCAGATCTCACCCAGCTGAGCGGTGGCAATCACCCGCTTGCCCAACCGGATATCGATGCCCTGCGTGGGCTGGGTTCCCTGATAGTAATACCGGGACTTGCCGCCCAGTACCAGATGATCCCGCTTGGATTTATCGAGGGTGCCATGGACGTAAATCACCGGTACAATCTGGCCACCCAGTTCCACTTCCAGCTTTTCGGTGCGGGCCATCATCATGGGAACCTGGATGGGGGGAACCAGCATGCTGCTCTGACCTACCGTTACCGCGATCTTGGCGCTGGGCTCCAGCGTGACCGGATTCAGTTCCAGGTAGCCCCGGTAGGCAACGCCCAGATGCTCGATCAGCCACAGCCGCAGGGTGGCCAGATCACTGAGCTTTCGGTTGCCCTGCCGCTGCAGGGTGCGGGCAATGGCCATCGGCACCCGCACATAGATAACCGTGGAAGGATCGGGCCACTGAAGATTCAAGCCCTCGGGCAGCTGAAGATTGTTTTCCTCGGTTACGGTCATCTTCAGGTCAAAGGGGCCGCTCACTTTGTAATAAGGGCCCGGCTGGCTGCGGGTGTAGATGCACCAGTCACCGGTGCCGCCGGACAGACAGGCCAGCGCATTGTTGAGACCATATCCGTGCTCATTCAGACGGCTGTTGGTCAGCGGAGCACTGCCCAGCTGAAGCGCATTGGTGAGTGCGGCAAGATCCATGCCACAGCCCCAGTCGGCCACTGCCAGGTGAATATAGTTCTTGTCCGCATCAGGTGCCAGCGCCACGCAGATCCGGGCCTTTTCGCCCTCCAGTACGGCGGCGAGGGCGTCATCGCACCCCTCGAGGACACCCTGATGGAAGAGCATTCCCTGACGGGCCAACCCGACAAAAGCCTTGCGGGTGATGTTGATGGCGATTTCGTGGCTCTCGTTGGTGCAAGCGGTGATGTTGTTCATGTTCTGGTTGTTCATATTGAATCCTCTCTTTCTTATTTATAAGGAATGTGGGTAATCCATTGCCCTTTTCCGGCTTGTTTTGTTGCGGCCGGCATGTTATGATGAGAGGGCAGATTGGATTGTTTTAACGGACTGTTCATTTTGCGTTTGCCGTGTCTGAGTTGCCGCTCAGATACGGCTTTTTTGTTAGAAGGGCAGGGGACTTTATCACGGCAAGCAGGCAGGGGCAATGACCAAACTGCCTGCTTCGGTGATCCGGGATGTTGTCCACCTCATAGATGAAGTGGGTGCGGATGTGTTTCATGTTGATACCTCACGTTATTTTGATTAGCAAGAGCGTGTCTCCTGTCTATGGTTAAATTATAACATACTGGTACCACCATGTATATTCGCTGATTCCACAAATGATACTGGTACCACCATGCGGGCATTTGTGCATATTGCATACTGGTACCATCAAAAACGGTGTGTTATACTTAATTAAATATATTTTTAGAAAAGGAAGTGATTATCTGTGGGGAAAACCTCTGCTGAAGTAAAGGATCGCTATAACAAAAAAGCATACGATGATGTCCGGGTTCGGGTGAAGAAAGGGCAGAAAGAAATCATTCAGAAGCGGGCGGAACAGCTGAACAAGAGTGTGAACGGCTATATTACGGATCTGATTGAAGAGGATTTGGCCGGCAGCAATTTGCTTGAAGAGTGAATCGAAAAAACACAGCCATACATATTAATAAAAAACCAGGCACAGAGTCACCTGCTGAGGTGAATCTCTGCGCCTGGTTTTCTGTTTTTATGATGCCGTGATCTGAACGGCGTTTTCACGAACCTGATTGATTGTTTCCAGCAAGGAGGTTCTGGTTTTTGCGTCAAACAGCTTGATGAAGCTGACCGGCTTGTCAAAGGGCGGCCTTGTCAGCTCCGCCACATTCTCCATGTATCCGTTCAGTTCAATGTGATGGATGATTTTGTTCACAAACGCAATCTGCTGCTGATTCAACGACTGGCCATTGATGAAGGAGGAAAACGCCTGCATTGCCGCTTCATGGTCCAGCTTGGTGATTTTACGAATCAGCAAACCAAAGGGCGTATCACCAAACTCGCGGGCATAGTCTTCTTTGCTGCCCAGTTCACTGGTCAATATCCGCTCCAGCTCCTGATAATCGCCCAGCGTCAACGGAATGTTGTGCGTCAGCTTGTGAATTGCCAGCGTGTCGCCATGCTCGTTGACATACCGGTTGACCTTTAACCGGTAATCCTCGAAATCATAGGCGGCATCCAACTGGATTCCCTCCTGACTGTCGATGATCGGGTCGGTCAGTTTGGTGACAATGCGCTTTTGCTCTCCGCCGCCTTCGTCCAAAAAGCGAATCAGCTCCCGTAACTCTTCCCGGACCCGCTCAAACAACAGAACATCGCCTGCATCCCAGAACCCATCGGTCTGGATTTCTCGCAGCAACGGCAGCTTTTCCTGAATCTGCGGAATGCTGGCTTTGCGTTCCAGCAGGGAAGCGGTGTCACACAGCTGCTTTTTGGCATACTTGAACGCGGGCATCTGTTCGATGTGCGCCAGTATCAGGCCATACATGAAGTTGTCAAACCGTTTTGCAAACTCGTCCGATTCTTCGGAGCGCACCAGCGGTGCAATCTGCGTCAGAAGTTCGCCCTTGTCGCCCTCACTGATGGACACAAGCGATTCCGGCTTTTTGTATTTCTCCACCGCCTTCATCCGAAGTTTTACCGCAATCAGGTCGGGGCTGAGGGCCAGAATCTGCCGGTGACAGGTGTTGACAATCTCCTTACGCCATGCCTGATAATCCTCCCCGGTAAAGGCGCTTTCCTGCAGCGCCATGGCGATTTTGATTTGCTTGCCGAAGATGTTTTCCGACAGCGTTTTGGTTTCTCTGGTTTCGTAGCCTTCTTTGTGCTGCCGGAAGTATTCGAAGTTGCCGCAGTAGTCAAAAATCAGGAAGCGCCGCTTGTCGGTATAGGTTCCGTCGATTTGGTCCACGCAGGCCAGCCCTTTGCACAGCCGGGTGCCGCGGCCAATCATCTGCCAGAACTTTGCCTTTGACCGAACCTTTTTGAAAAACACCAGATTGACGCATTCCGGCACGTCGATGCCGGTGTCCATCATATCCACCGATACGGCAATGTGCGGTTCTTTTTCTGGCAGCTTGAAATCGTCGATGATGGTCTGGGCATAGGCGTCGTCGCAAATCACCCGCTGGGCGAAGCTGCCCCGGTACTGGGGGTACAGCTTATTAAACCGCTCCAGAATAAACTCCGCGTGTCGCTTGTTCTGGGCAAACAGGATGGTTTTCCCCAGACGGTCGCCGCCCGCCACCTTGATACCCCGGTCCATCAGGTCCTGCAGCACGATGTCCACGGTGGTTTCGTTGAACACAAATTTATTGAGGGCAGCGGAGGGGATAAAGTCCGGCAGCTGACCGTCCTCGATGAAATCATCCTCATATCGCTCTTTGTCCTCTTCGGACAAATCATCGTAGGAGATGCCTTCCTCCAGAAAACGGGTTTTGACCTCGTAGTTGTAATAGGGAACCAGCACATGGTCCTGCTGCACTGCCGTTTCATAGTCGTAGGCATAGGTGGGCACACCGTGTTCCATCTCGAAGAAATCGTAGGTGTTCCGATCCACATCGGTTTTCGGCGTGGCGGTCAGGCCCACCATGAAGGCGTCAAAATATTCAAAGATGGCCCGGTACTTTTTGAAGATGCTCCGGTGGCTTTCGTCAATGATAATCAGGTCGAAGTGCGCCGGAGTAAACAGCTGCCGCCCGTCCTTGGATTTAGTATCGTCAATGGCGTTGAGGATGGTGGGGTAGGTGGAGAACACAATGCGGGCGTTCCGGTCGTCCTTGTTGGAGCAGAGGTTGCACAGGGACATATCCGGCAGATAGTTCTTGAAATCGTCCTTTGCCTGCTTCACCAGCGCAGTGCGGTCGGCCAAAAACAGAATGTTGGTTACCCATTTGCCGCGGCTGAGCACATCGGTCAGGCTGGACGCGGTTCTGGTTTTGCCGGTGCCGGTGGCCATCACCAGCAGATGCTTGCGGAACCCCTGTGTAATCTGTTCGCACACCGCCCGGATGGCCTCCTTCTGGTAATACCGGTCGGTGATTTTGTCATCAATGGAAACACCCATCAAATCCATCCGCTCGGTGCGGCGGTTCATCAGCTTTTGCAGGTCATCCTTGCTGAAAATGCCGCTGACCTTCCGCTGTGGGGCAGTCTGGTCATCCCAGAAGTAGGTTTCAAAGCCGTTAGTGGTGAACATCATGGGGCGGCGGCCAAACTTCCGTTCCAGACAATCCGCATACAAAACCGCCTGTTTGCGCCCGATGTTGGGGTCCTTGCTGGTGCGCTTAGCTTCCACCACCGCCAGGGGTAATCCGTCCTTCCCAAACAGTACATAGTCGCAGAAGCCCGGCTGACCGGGTACTCCGGCCATATCCTCCACGCGATACTCCTCCTGCACATCAGCATCCGGGCCGGTGAACTTCCAGCCCATCAGCTTCAGATCCACATCGATGTAGATTTTGCGGGTCTTGAATTCCGAGAGGTCCTCCGGCTGGAAGGTGCGTTCCTTCTGGTGCTGCTCCTTTTCGGCGGTGTACCGGGCGGACATCTGCTCGATTTGCTTGCGCAGCGCCTCGATCTCGGCGTCCTTCTGGTCCAGCAGGCTTTCCTGTTCCTTGATTTTTCGGGTGTCCACCGCCACCTTTTCGGTGGGGACAAGGTTCTCGTCAAAGGTGCGCTCCTGATAGTCCGCGCCATAGCAGTAGTCAATCCACTGCACAAACTCAAACAGACCGCGCAGGGAAGCAAGCGCATCGCTCGGCTGAACGCTGCGCTCAGTATGTACCGCCAGATTGCCCAATTTGATGATAAACGGCATCTTGCCCCAGGTGTCGGAGTCCACAGCAAAGCGGAAGGTCGGCTCGTGAATGAGGGATTGCAGATTGTCCTTGTAGGGCATTTTCATGGACTTGTCCGCCGCATAGACCCACTTCACCGCCAGCTCCAGCGCCTTGCGGCAGCCCACCGCACACATGGCCGGAGCAGAGGAATAGATTTTCTCGGCTTCTATGCAGGCAGGGGCAAAGAGGGAGTATTCGGGTTTTGGCTGGAGAAAAACAAAGTTCCCCATAAAAACACATCCTCAATTATCATTCTCTAAGAGATCTTTGATTTTCTGAATAGTTGGCGTCATTGCTCTCACACTTTTTAATAGTTTTTTATAGAAATTTGCTACATCTAAATCTTTTAATATATAGCGAACCTGACTATTATTATAAGCGGTTTCAAATAAAATTTCTTTTTCGTCGAATGACCATTCATCAATTGCTTGTAATTTTTCAATGACATTGTGAGTTGTTGTAAAGCTTCGGCTGTTTTCTAAGGCAATTAGCAAGTCGGTTTTTTTGCGTGCTTCATCATTGCTTCCTTTATCTGCTTTAATTCGCTCTATTTTGTATTTGTAATGCAGTGCTTCTAATGCCTCATTTGCGGCGGTTCGATCAATGATAGATTTCACCAAACCATCCAGTTCTGTGCCTTCTGTGTAATCAGCAGGGGCAAAGTATTTGATTCTACCATCACGCATCATTTTATAAACTTTGCTTTTATCTTTAGTCTTAGCATTGTAGACACCAATAGAATGACCACCATAAGAATTGACGAGTTTCATACAAGGAATATCTGTATCGCTATCACCAATGTAAATCATATTGCGAAAAGGAACTCGCATTTCCTCGGGAGAAAAAGATTCATTAACGGCAGGATCATTGATATCCAAAACACCTTTTTCTATTCTAAACAAAAATTGAGTTTTATTTGTATAGTTCACAACCTGAGCAGGCCATACAGCTACTCCATTGTCGTTGTAATAAAAAGAACTTGCATAAATTTTCTCAAAAGCCCCAGCTTTTGCCACTGAAGTTCCCTCGATCATTTCTTTTAATCCTGAAGAAATGATATAGTGCTCCACAATAACATTTTTTTCTGTCCCATACTCACGAATGCGTTCAAACCATTCTTCAACCCCTGGAAACAGTTCGACAGAGGCACCGTATTTTTCAAGAGTATCTTTTGTGAATAAAACTTTCCCTTCCGACTCTTGCTTCATTGTGAACATATAGGCGAGATTTTGGTCCATTTCATTATCACTGGCAAGATCATTGGATTTTCTCCAAAAATCGGGGATGTCGTATCCGACCGATTGGATGTATCCCTGAGCCTGCATATCATCCGGAGATAATGTTTTGTCAAAGTCATAACAAATTGCGACAACAGGAAAAGATTCTTTATGCTTTCGCATATATTCTTTGTCAGCCATAAGAATACCTCTTTTTTCTAAAATAATTTTAAAAATATCCTTGCGTGTATGTAATTAACTAAAGCAGAATACATTTACTGTTATTCTTAGAAAGAGAAAATTGTATAGCCTCACTTTTTGTCTTTGAGGAATCCCCATAACCACATCAAAAACGACCCAATCAAACCGGAGCAACCCACATTCCAAAACCTATCTACCCACACCGGATCTGTACCCAAAGTGTCTAAAAAAAGAGCGCCACCGTAAAGTGAAGCAAAAGCAATACAAACTAAAATTACAGCAAATATATTCCTTTTATTTATGTATTTTCGAAACTCTTTGAAACGATTTTTTTGGAGAGTCTTTTTATACTCGAGGAACTCTGCAGAGCTACACATTTTTTCGGATATTGAGTTGAAAGTCGACTTCCAATCTTGAGAAAAGTAATCTTTGTCATCGGAATTCATGTCGCAAGAATGTTCAAGCAGTCTATCATAGTGACTGGAAACGGTGGCGCTAGTCCTTATTACGCTTGTGGTTAAATAATCAAAGGTCAATGATACAAACGTGTCGCCAACATTTAGAACGATAACGTCATCAGTAATATTGTGTAGTGAAATCATGAGGTGACCACAATATCCTGGACCCAACATTGTTCCAGTATCACCAACTCCTTGCGCGACAACCCCAACTTTCGAGTGTACAGCTCCACCAATGTGATTCCCTATACCGATTACCTCCTCGGTTTCCACAATGGTCGTTTGGTGAGGCAACAACAAGAGGTATTGAGAATTGTGTCCACCTTTGTGGTAGTCAGTAAAAACTATTCTTTGCCCTTTTCTGTAATGCAGTGTTTTTCTAATCGTTCCATGACTGCTACTTAGACTAAACTTGTTTTTGCCATACCAGTATATTGTTGCATCGGATTGACACCATGCATATTTACTTATCGTAACATTAACTGAGTTTTCCTTTATATTAGATGGTTTAAGAGGATAAAAACATAACCCTTTTCCAATTTCCTTCTCTATATCTCTACGACTTAACATGTATTAGAGAACACCTCACCCAAAATGTTTTTGTATCAACGCCATTTTTAATATTTCTAATTTCTTGAGATTGATACTGATTGTGGTTTTTGTTTTTTCTATTTGATTAACAAAGGCAGAAAATTGATTTTGCAAATCAACGGGAGGCAACAGTATCGGTAGCCCTTTTAACTGCCGCATGTTTATGCTTGCTATACCTGTTGTTTGTTTTGCACATCTTAGAAAATATTGCTTTGCTTTTTGGTGTTTCAAAAATTCAGAAAAATAACTGGGCAACAAGATTGATTCGTTCAATCTAACGCGGAAAATATGGTTTTGATGAATACAGTTTTTGGGTGGATTTTGAATGACAGCACCTCGACCTAATTTATCTGGATCGCCACCCTCAGTCATAAGAATATCATAGGGCAATAAACGATACTGCTCTATTTCAGATTGTGTAGCCAAAATCGTTTTTACTGTTTTCCAGTCGATATATCCGTCTTTCACATTGGATACGGCCATATAAGGAACTTCTATCAAACTTTGTTCTTTAACTTTTCTTCCTTTGGTAATACCAGAAACTATATCCGCAATTTCTTCCAGCTGTTGAGTCGGCCAATTATACGGATTATAAATCATATCCCCAAACATCTCCACAAACCTTGCCTTGACCATCTCATCCAGCTTGTCCAGCTGCTGGCGGCGTTTGGCAATCAGGTCGCTCACTTTGTCCAGCACCGCCGCAATTTGGCGTTGCTCGTCAAGGGGAGGGAGTAGCAGTTCTTCTTTTTGATAGTCTTTAAAATAGATATGCGGAATAGTTGCCCCAGTAAAATACTTGGAGAGATTCATGTGTTCCATTGCATAAGCCAAATAGCTAATGTCTACCGCATCGTTTGGAATAATGTACTGCATGGTTCCGATTACAGATGATTTTGCAGGTAGCTTCATAACACGCCCAATTCCTGCACCATCTTTTACGACTGCGATATAAGGGTTTTCCTGTTGATAAAAATCCACATTGGCAATAAAGCCACTTGCTCCATAAATAGGGAAGTTACCTCTACGTCCCTCTAAATCTTTTTGTGAAATATTGGAAGTTTCCTTTTTGCAAACATCCCCCAACTTCGCCATCACAGCATCCCCTCCAGTTCTGCCAGCCCTGTGGTGATTTCCATTTCCAGCTCGTGCAGGTCGGCCATCAGTTCCGTGGTCGAGGGGTACTCTACCGGCACATACTCCACCTGTTTGTATTTGTTGATGGACAGGTCATAGTCATTGTCCGCAATTTCCTGCTTCGGCACAAAGAAGCTCTGCTCGGTGCGCTGGCGGTCGGTTTCCTTGTCCAGATGATGGAACCGCTCGATGATGTCGGAAATGTCGTTCTCCGCAACCTCGCTGCGCTTGTCGTCCAGAGAAAAACCATCGGCCTTCATATCGTAGAACCAGACGTTTTCGGTTCCGCCTGCGGCGGTCTTGGTGAACACCAGCACCGCCGTGGACACGCCCGCATAGGGCTTGAACACGCCGGAGGGCATGGAAATCACCGCCCGCAGCTGATGGTTCTCCACCAGCTCCTTGCGGATGGCCTTGTGCGCCTTGGAAGAGCCGAACAGCACGCCGTCCGGCACGATGCAGGCACAGCGCCCGCCCTTTTTCAGCATCCTTAAAAACAGCGCCAGAAACAGCAGCTCGGTCTTTTTGGTGTTGGTCACGGCCTTCAGGTTGTCGTGGATGCTCTCCGCGTCCACAGTCCCCTTGAAGGGGGGATTCGCCAGGCAGATGGTGAACCGGTCACTGATCTGGTTCTGCTTGGAAACGCTGTCGCTGTAATCAATTTCCGGGTGGCTGATGGAGTGGAGCATCAGGTTCATGGCAGAGATCCGCAGCATGGTGCGGTCGGTGTCAAAGCCGGTGAAGGCGTCCCCGGCAAAATGTTCCCACTGCTCGGCGGTCATGGTGTCCTCGTAATGCTTGCGGATGTATTCCGCGGCCGAGACCAGAAAGCCCGCCGTGCCACAGGCCGGATCGCAGATGGTATCGTCCGGCGTGGGCTGCAACAGCTCCACCATCATCTCCCGGATGTGCTTGGGGGTGCGGAACTGGCCGTTCTGCCCGGCGGTGGCCAGCTTGCCCAGCATATACTCGTACAAATCGCCCTGCATATCCCGGTCGGCAATGTCATGCTCATACAAATCATCCAGCCCGGTGATGATTTTTTGCAGCACCTGGGGCGTGGGAATCAGGAACATGGCGTCGCTCATGTAGCGGGCGAAGGCGGTCTCATTTTGCGTGTCGCTGGCGGAATCGTCGCCGACCTCCACCAGCTCGCCCTGCTCGTCGAAGTCCGGCAGGTGGCCGTGCTTCATGCTCTTGATGGCAGGAAATACCCGCCGGGAAATCACATCGTAAATCTCCCGGGGGTCGTTGTTCTTGAATTTGCTCCACCGCATGGACTGCCCCACAGCGGACTGGGGGAAAATCTTGTCCATCTTCTCGCCGGTCATATTCTCGAACTCTTCGGTTTCCAGCTCTTTCTCATCCAGAGAACGGATGAACATGAGATAGGTCAGCTGTTCAATGACGGTGAGGGGGTTGGTGATACCGCCCGCCCAGATGTCAGTCCATATTTTGTCAACCTTATTTTTAATCACGCCTGTTATCATGCGTTTGTTCCTCCGTTTCCTGTGCTGGGAGTAAAACCCCACTGAATGAACCATGAGCAATGTCCGCAAAAGAGGCTCATCCATATTGTTTTTATAAGTTTAATTATAATATATCGCGCTTCGATTAACAAATGAATTTTTACTCTTTATGATAGGCCGAGGTACAGGTAGAATACCCACATTGGGTGGAAGCTGAAAACGGTTCTTTGTGAAGTGTATATGCGACTAAAACGAATAAGCGCGTTTTTCTAGTGAAAATGTGTATTTTATTGTATAATAAAGGTATTTCAGAGGTGAATTTATAGAGTTCTGTGAGGACTTTTCTTGAAGGCAAGAAGCCATTTATGGGCCGAAGCGAATGTGTAGTAAGGGTGAATGATTATCCGCTAATCAAGTTGAAAAAGAGAATGAATTCTGCACCTTCTATTCTTAAAAAGATGAATCGTAAAACGTAGTTACATCCAATCTTTTTTGATAAGGCTGAAAACATTCTTGAGACAGAATCACATAGGAGGAAACAACAATGGCAATTCCAAAGGTGAGTCGGGAAGACATTCTAAAAGCAATTGAATTTATTGATGAAAACGGCGTTCCCCATCACAACCAAAGTATGCGGTATTTCCTGCTGGGCGAGAACGGAAAATTCTATCCGCCCAAGTATGTCATTGCCGTTGCAAACCATCTTGCAAACGAAGTTGCCATTGATACCTCTGGTTACAATGCGATAGAAGCGAAAAACTATCTCAAAAATAAAGGATTTACCATTACCGGCAACCAGGAAAAGTATGAGCTGACGATCACAGCTGAACAAGTCACATCTACGGACGAGTGCTTTGACAAAGACAGCTTAGGATTGGGAGATAACTTTGTCCCACTTGGTGTGTATTTTCAAGGTGCGAACGGGCAAACAATCAAGCGAAACTACGCCAAAGGTGAGCGAAGAAACTCCAATCAGACGATGCCAAAGCTGGCTTTCCAGATTTACGAAAAGCAGATCCGGGCGTTGTCTGTAGAAGAAAAGGAGAATTTTCCGGTATGTCAGTATAGCCCGGATAGTGGAGTGATTCGAGGAATTTTTTCAAGTGCAGAGGAATATCGAAAATACCACAATTCAATTGAGTATCTTACCTACAGTTATGACAATGATCGCAAATTCGTGATATATTCCTGGAATATTTTCTCTACCATTGTATTTATTCAGGAATGTCTGAAGCGGTTTGGTGAACCCGGTGACCGATTTGTACTTACCTATCGAGAGAAGCAGGATAAGGAGGAAAAAGTCTCTGAGCAAAACAGCACAGAAACTCTCTCTCCGCAGCAATCGGAGAAGGAACGTGTTTTCAATGGTTACCGCAATCCGTATTCGGACAAGCTGATTGAGTCCAAAAACATCATTTTCCGTGGTGCGCCGGGAACCGGTAAGACTTACCTTGCGAGAGAAATCGCCGCTGATATCATCAGCGATGGATATTTCGACGATTTTTCCATGCTCACGGATGAACAAAAGGAGCAGGTGGAGTTCGTGCAATTCCACCCCAGCTACGACTATTCGGATTTTGTGGAAGGCCTGCGCCCTAAAATCAATGCGGATGGCTCCATGGGGTTTGAGTTGAAGGACGGCATTTTCAAACGGTTTGTTGAGCGGGCCAGAAAGAATTACGAGAATTCGCAAAAATCCCAGGAGACCGTCGAAAAGGAAACATCTGCACAGGAACGCATTGCAGACTTTTTCTCATCTATAGAATTTGGTGAAACCACATTTGAAACCATCAATAAAAATGCATTTACTGTCCCATTTTTGACTTTGGTGCGGGACTTCTTTCCAATGTGCGCGACTATCCCATGGATATTGAACCTCGTTCCCACATGAAGCTGCTGCGGGCGCAGCCGCTGAACACAACATTCACACGACAGGTCCGGGCGGCCAGATCCCTCTACGGTCCCCAATTGCAATGGACTTTTACGGTTGCCGAAATAACTGCTGCACTGGAGGAGCCGCTAAAGTTCTATGCCGAAAGGGACCGGGCATACATTGCCAACAGGATAAAAACCTGCATCCACTGGCAGGCTGCAAAATTGTGAAGAGGGTGTGGGCAGATAACCGTCGGCATGTTTCAGCAGTACAGCGCCTTCGCCTACCACCTGCTTATTCAGAGCCCGTTCGGCGGCTTTCAGTTCATCGTTGGCAGTGGCGAGGGAATCGATGGTGAAATTGCAATTCGTACGCTATGCTCTGCCCAGAGATATTTCGTAACCGGTCATTTGAAATTTGTCTCTTGAAAAAAGATTGATGCTGCCCGCGTTTTAGTTCATACGGTCGGGCAAGATGATATATGTTGATGAAGCCATAACGCAGCTGCACAGAAAAGAAAAAGAAACAGGGCGCAAAACAGAAAAACTCCCTCCCGATCCATTCCTGCGGAATGAAAAGGGAGGGAGCTTTTTGCAAACCGGGCTTTTTGTGTTCGCAACGCTTCTGTTTGGGGGGATCAGAACTGTGACACTTCGTAGTCGCTCCAAGTTTCTGCGGTGGATGCGCCGGAAAGATCCGCGCTGTCGGAATAGGTTTCCACCGTAATGGTGAAATCACTGGTACCGGTCACATAGACGGTGCCATCCGTTCCCACGACTGATACAGAGTTCCCGGCGGTGTCCACAATGGTTCCTGCACACTGAAGATTCGTCAGAGTGCTGTCACCGGTGACTGCCCAGGTGCTGTCGGAATCGATATAGAGGGTGGCATATCCGTCGCCGCCATTGCCGGCATAGCTTTCATCCTGAAGCACAGCGCCGGTGAGCGTGCTGCCCTGCGTGAGATAAAAGTCCAAGCAGCTGATGGAATCCCAGATGATATCACCCTCCAGTGTCTGTTGGATGCCGGTGAAGTGACAGTCTGCGCCGTTGGCCCCGGCGGTTCCCCAGCCGCGGTCGTTGGCGTTTCCGGTGTAGCGCAGCAGAAATTCACTGTCGGCGGCGTTGGTGATGTCCACACCGGAGAGGACGAAGGTGGATTCGGTATTGGTGGTGTAGAACATACCGCCGTTTTCTGCGGTAAGGCTGCCGCCCATCATTTCAAAGGTGCTGTTGCCGACCTCAGAGTCGCCGGACATGCTCTGGTAGAGGATCACGTTCCAGGTGCAGTCATTTTGCTCCAGATCGCTCATGTTTCCTGAGAGGTCGCAGTCAAAGAGTCGGATGGTATTGAGTCCTTCAATACAGATGACTTCGGAGCCGGTGGCGGACAATGCGGCGTTGTGGATGGTGATGTCCGCTGTGCTGTAAACAGCGGGTGAGCCGGTGCCGTTGGAGGTGTAGCTGCCACCATCCACCACCATGGTACCGCTGCCCCGGTCGGAACGAATGGCCGCGGCGGATTCGCCTTCGGTCACCACGCTCAGATCCCAGGCGTAGAGGGTGCCGCCACCGGCCACATGGATACCGCCGGAGGTGTTCTGTGCAGTGGTGATGGAGGTGTCGGACACATACGCGATACCGTCGCCATAGGAAAAGACGCCTGCGCCGCCTGCGGCATCGGTGGTGATGGTACTGTCGGAGATGACCAGTGTTCCGTCTGTCACCAGAGCTGCAGCACCCACGCCGTAAAAGCTGGAGCTGTCGCCGCCGGTGCTGTCGTCAGACTGGCGGGTGATGGTCACATTATTCAGCTGAGCGGTCACGCCCTCTGTGGCAAGCAGAACGGCATTTTCATCGGTTCCGGTGGAGGACAGCTGGCTGTTGGCAACCTCGGAATCCTCGGTATATTCACTGGCAGCGTCATAACTGTCCGGTGCAGAGGACTGGCCACCCATACCACCGCCCATACCGCCACCGCCGGGCCCGCCGCCGGAAAGGGTGACTGATGTGGCAATACCATCATCGCCCACTTCCACGGTTACCGTATCGCCCTGGGAAATATCCTTATAGCTCAGGGAGGGCTGCGTCATGTCTGCGGGGGCCGAGCCTTCCGGCATTTCCGGAGGAGTCTGCCCGGAAGTTGTTCCGTTCTCCGGCATAGCGGGAGGTTCTTCCCCTCCGGAAGCGGCGCCGTTCGGGACATCAGGGGCGTTCGCCTCGCCGGAGGCTGCGCCGTCTGGTGCAGCCGGAGGAGTTTCGCCATTGCTCATTGTACCGTCCGGTGCGTCCGGCGGAGCTTCGCCGTCGGGAGCAGAGCCACCGGGAGCCTGACCGCCCATGCCGGGCTGCCCTTGCTGAAATATGGTGTCAGGGGAAAGGGGAATGATCACCGTACCGGAGTCTTCTGTGGTCAAGGAAATTTCATCGGCACTGATGGCGTTGACCGTGCCGGTAAAGGTCTGTTCTGCAAGGCTGACCGTGACACTTTGTTCACTTTCGCTTTTGCCGCAGGCGGTTGCGGAAAGCAGAAGTGCACCGGCGGTAACCATTGCAAGTAGCTGCTTTTTCATGGGAAGGTTCCTTTCTCATTGTGGATTGTTCGCTTGAGAACAGCATTATCATATTCCCTGAAACTTAATTGAAACTTAAAATACAGAACACAGGGGGCGAAAGTATCGCTTTGCAGGATGCCGCGCTGTGAACACAGGAAAAGGAGTATGGAGACAGCGTCGAGGGAAGTGGTGTCACATAGCTGCTTTTTGGCATACTTGAACGCAGCCTGCTATGCCCTCAGTGCGGTGCACTGGGGGGAGTTATTTTTTGAACAGTCTTGCATTTCAATAGAGTTTCGCTATAATACAAATAAAGACTATTTTTTAATTTTATACTTTATATGAGAAGGTGACAGCTTGTGGCAAGAAAGGCGTACTCCGATGAGGAGAGGGCGCAGGTGAAGGAAGCCCTGATGGTCACCATGATCCAGTGCATCGCGGATCGGGGGCTGATCCATAGCAGCATTGATGTTCTCTGCAAAAAAGTGGGGATCTCCAAGACCTTCTTCTACAGTTTCTTCTCATCCAAGGAGGAACTGGTGCTCTACGCCCTGCGATATCAGCAGCCCAGACTGCTGGACTACGCCCGTCAGCTGATGAAAGACCCAACGCTCAGTTGGCGGGCGGGCGTGGAGACCTTCCTGAAAAACTGCTGCTACGGTGCCAAAAGCGGAGTCGCTGTTTTGTCCATTGAGGAGGAGCAGCAAGTACGCCGTTGCCTTTCCGAGGAGAATTTTCAGGCCTTCCGACAGGATCAGGTCAGTTTTTATGGGAAACTGCTCTCCATCTTTGGCCTCCCCACAGACAGTATACCCTGGCCTCCACCCCCTGATGGAACGGTACGCCCGGCTTGCCATGCGGCAATATGAGCAGTACACCAATCTCAGCGATGAGCAGTGCGCGCTTCCCGGAAGTTTTGCTGTGTTCGCTCTGGGAATGCTGGGGCAAGAGTGGCGGCAGCTGGTATGGGATTATCTCGATCTCTGCGATGATGAGCACTCCCACTTACAGGAAAAATTCCTCCGGGAGTATGTGAAACAGTTCGGATTTACCGCCGATACCGTCCCTGTATTTGTCCGTGGGGTGCTGTCCATGCAGAACATGAAGTATTCCAAGGACTATGCCGCGTGGATGGCAAATGCAGAAAGCCTGGACGCTCTGCTGGAGGCCAAAAGCCACCTGTCCGAGATCGTTCCAAGCGGTTTTTCCTCCGACGAGGATGACGATGATGACGAGGAACCCGCCGAGGAAACAGAAGCCAGCCCGGAGGAAGTGCTGCAATACGCATGGGAAACGGTCTGCTATGTGATCTGGGGCAAAGCCAGCGCCAAGGGTGGCCAGAAAGTGGTGGAAGCAGCTCCGGTGGAACTGAGAGAGCGGTATCAGGAAATTTTTCGATAGGAGGAAACAATATGAAAACCTTTGATCCCGATTATAAATTACTGGACGAGATGTATCAGGATGATTATTATCCTGCTTTTCTGGTAGACAAGGTAAAGGATGAACTTCAAAAAGTCATTGACCTGCTGGAGAGCGGCGAAACCGACACTGAAGTGATACAGAACACGCTGGATAAGGCGGTCTGCGGCATCAACGATCTTCAGGATGAATTTTACGAAAACGACAGCGAGATTGAAACGGTGGCGAGGGATTGTATTGGAGATACCGTTGCCTACATTCTGGAGTGGTTTGACATTCCCATTGACACCGAGGAGGCCATCCGGGAACGGGACTGGTAATTTTTCAGTGCTTTGACCACATGGCTGTCGCTATGATGTGGGAATTGGGAAAAGGGGAAACGACCGATGGCAGAGTTCAAACAAATCATAGAGGATGCGCTGGACATTCTGAAATTTGACGGAGCCGTACAGGACACTCTGGCGGAGCTTCGAGAAAAATGGGGCGCACAGGTCCCGGCGCTGCTGGATGAACGCTTTGACGCCATCGGCATCCAATATATGAAATTGCCCCATGAAAAAGGAGCGGCGGCCTTGGGGCAGGAACTCTCTGCCTTCGGCTGGGCGTTGTATAACCTGGACGATGAGGACGAGTATCTGTTTGCCTTGATCCCAGAAGAAGAACGCAGCGAATGGGAACGCTACTGCAAAAAGCAGGGGCAATATTGCCACCTGATGAAACAGCAAGGGCGAAAATGGGGCGACCATGCCAAGGAGCAGGACCCTGGGAAGCTGATGCCCTGCGAGGAGTACATACTTCAGGATGAGTACGATTATTTCTTCAACTCCCTGGCGGGTGATTTTGCGGCGGGCGAATGGAAAAACCAGGATGCAGAAGAATGGAAAAACGGCTGTGTGGCCGATCTGCGCTACCGTCCGCCGCAAGTAATCCGCTCCCACAGCTTGCCGCACTTTGGGTGCCTTACCTATTCCACGAAACATGAACTTTATGCCGCGTCCAGAGCCACTGGCAGCGGGACGATTGGCCGGGCATTACTGAGCAAGAATCCAGCCACGCTCAACTGGGCCGAACCGTCCCCCGTTGGATATGACGGTCCGCCCCGGACCCTGTGCTGGGCTGACCATTCCCTCTGGGTGGGCGATCCCACCAACGCCACACGGATTGAACTCACCGACCGGGGCACCTGTCAGGATGTGAAAAACTGGCCCCTGCCGGAAGATGGATGGAGCACCAAATACCATTGTGGCATCGTGACAGACGGTCTGGGCCGGGTCTACTTTTCCAACGAGTGGTACAAGGGGCAGATTTACCGATGGGAAAACGGCAAGGTAACAAAACACACCTTCTCTCTGAATGGATACGACCATCTCTCCGAGGCCGTTCCCGTTCCCGGCACAGGCCGCATTACCATGATCCACGCAGTCAGCGGCAAGGGGAGAATGGAAGAATGCCTGCTGGAACTGGACATGGACACCGGGCGGTGCCGCATTGCCCCGCTGCCCGGAATGGGCGAGGGACTGAAACTGCGCTGGTTTACCGGGGACTGGCTGCTGGTGCAGGGGAACGGCGAGATCCTCTCCGATGACTTTGCCCAGCTTATCAATAGGAACACCCGTGAAGTGCTGCGTATCCGTCCGGGAATGTTCGGCGGGGAGAAAATGCAGCACATTGGAATACTCACCGATGGCACGGTGGTGATCGTCACCCGGCGGGATAGGGTTGGGCCGGTGTTTCGTTATCCCATCGACTTCTGGGGTTTCCTTCGGACGGCAAACAAGCCCAAAAAGCTGGAATGGCGAGAGTACAAAGAAGTGTACCCGAATCTGCCAATCTTTCTTCCGCCCAAGACCACGGAGCGAAAAATCATTCTCAAAAAAGACAGCCTGACTATTCTGGGATCGGTATTTACGCCGCCGTTTACCCTGTCGCAACTTGCGGAAAAGCTGGGGTCCGCCCGCATTGTCCTGCAAAATGGAACACGGAAAAGCCCCATTACAGACAGGGAGAGCCCCTATACCCAGGCACTTGCTTTGTGGGACGAACTTGGACTCCAGGGCTGGTTGGATGAAGATGAGCAGACCATCAAAACCCTTGGTGTCCGGGTAGCGGCGCAGGGAGAGTATGCGGTCCGGCAGACATTTGACGGAGCGGTTTGGATTGGATCCAGGGACTACCGGGAGGCCGGCTGGAAGGATTTCGCCGGATTTGCCCATACCCTCAAATTAGGCGGCTTTACCGTTTATACCCGCTTGCCGGGGCCTGTTCCGGAGGAGCAGTCAGCGCAGAAAGTAAAGCTGGAGGCCCTCTCCGCCATGGTACAGATCAGCTGGAAAGAGCCGGAGCAAAAGGCGGCGAAAGCACAGAAATACAAGTTATCCAAACCGACGGAACCAGTGTTGCACTTTGATACCTTCAACTTCAAGCTCGCGGTCATGGAAGTCCTGATGTACGAGAAAGGCTTACTGGCGCCTAAACTGGATGCCCATGAGTTTGCCAGAGAATATAGCCGGCGCAAGATCGACATTGACGCGGAAGGGTATGAACCCATCCCGGAGATTCGGAAGTGGCTGGAGAAATACCAGATCCCGGAGCGGCTGGCCCGGTCGGTCACAGAAATCGAGATGGATGGCGGCAGCGAGATTTATACCCAGCTCTGTCCGTTCTGGGATGGCGAGGATGGAGCTTTTGATCTTAACACCATTACGGAGGCAGAACTGCGCCAGTTCCCCAATCTCAAACATATTACCCTCATGTCCTCCAAGCCGGAACAGGTGCTGCCCATTCTGGAGCGGTGCGGCATCGAAGTGGACTTGCTGTGAGGTGCGCTGCTATGAACGAAAAACTATTTCGCCCACAATTTAATGCACTGAAACTATCCGATAAGCTCTGGCTGATGCAGACGCTGGCGACTCGTTATCATTTGACATTCAAGGAACTGTACGCCTTTTCCCGCTGGGGACAAAGCTGCACCACCGGTCTGTTTGAAAAAGGTGGCCGGGAGTTTGTCTTTGTCCCCGGCGATACCGTGATTCTTGGCTGGGAGAGCTTTGTCCAAGGGATGGATAAGGCCAACCAGGAGGAACTGGCGGATACTTTTGCGGAAATCGAATACGAGGGCACTGCGGAGGAATTTCTCCGGCAGGGAATGACTCCAGTACGCCAGGTGACCATCGGCCCCATGTTCGTGGGCAGAAAACTGGAGGAGATCGGTTGGGAAAGCGTACCCATGAACGATCCACGCATCACCGCCCACCCCGACTGGCTGGAGAACTTGCAGAAATGGGCAGGCCAGAACAGCCAGAGTTTTGAAATACACGAAACGGTCCGCTTTGAGCGCAATGGTGATAGCTGGCGAGCTTGGCTGTGCCATCCAATGACCTACCCGGAGTTTCAGCGATCCCTGTTGTGGGAGCTGGCGGCCAGCCTTCCCACGCCGGATGAGTGGGCCTATCTGTGCGGGGGCGGATGCCGCACCCTGTTTCCTTGGGGGGATGGACTGGACTATTCCATGCATCTGCATCACTTTGAAAGCCAGGAAGACCAGGACAAGCCATACGACATGGAGCAGGCGAACTTCTTTGGCCTGTCTATTGCCTATGACCCCTATAAGCGGGAGCTGGTAGACGGGAAAACATTGACCACCTGCGGCGGCGACGGCGGCTGCAATATCTGCGGTGGCATGGGATCTTTGTTTGGATATTTGCCCTGTTCCCCTCACAGTAAACCGGAGGTTCGGGAAGATAATGAGATCCACAATGACTACGACTTCTTCCGTCCAGTGATCCGAGTGCAGACATCCGGGTGGAGAATGGTATCGACCGGAGAGGAGAGGTGATATTCCCATATGATCGAAGCAATTACGAAAATCCACACCACATCTTCTTCGGTTACATTTGAATGTGGCAATATAGCCGTTATTGGAAACGGTGAGTTTCGGGCTTTATCTGGGAAAGTGGATGGTTTTATCCTGTATGCCGACACTTTGCGGTATGAAAACGGGGCGAAGCTCTCACGGGATGAACAGGGGAATTTGAAGTGCCTGTATCAGCACTTTGTATGGAACCGTGAAGATTTTATAGACTGGGATATTTGAACGATGATTTACGGTGAAATAACAACCGTATAGAAAAGCCGAAATAAAGGAGGTACGGATATGGATTTGTTGAAACAATGCCAGCTCTGGTTTGAGCAGGACGAGGTGCAGAAGGTAATCGACGCCCTGGAAGCAATTCCCGCTGAGGAGCGCACCCCGGAACTGGACAGCGAATTGGCCAAGGCATATATTGCCGTTGCACATATAGGAGAACGGGAGCCTTTTGAAAAGGCGCTGGAACTTCTGGCCCCCCATGAGGAGTATTTTGCCGAAGATCATTGCTGGAATTATCGGATCGCTTCGGCCTATTACTATCTGGACGAGGAAGGCCCCGCCCTGCGTTACTTTGAAAGTGCCCTGAAAGCCCGCCCGGGCGACAAAGATACTCAGGAGTACATAGACGATTGCCGACGTCGGTTGTCCCTGCCCCGGTTTGAAAAGAACTTCCGGGAAAGAACGCAGGAAGCGTGGGCGGCCTTTGCTCAGATTGAGGCGGAGCTGCGTCAAATCATGGATATCGACGAAACGCGCCAACGCGGCGAAGAACTGATTGAAAAATGCGGGAATGCGCTCAAGACGGCCCTGCGTGATACTTCCTTTGAGCTGGGTTTCAATGGCGAAAAGTATGAATTGATCCTCAGTCCGGAGGGCCTTCGCTCCCGCCTGTTTCCGCTCGTGTACTTCCAGAAGCAGGCCCCGGAATCGGTGCTGGAGCATTGGGATATAAGGGTAGGCCGTCAGCCCTGTGAGGGGTTCGAGCTGCGGGCTGGAGAGATCAAGGTTCGGGCTGAGGATGTGCAGATGTGGGCCGAGAAAACCGACGATCAACAGGTGAGTCTGGTTCTTTGCTGTGAAAAGCTGACGCCGATCCTGAAAGAGGACACCGACAAGGTCTGGTGGGCCCTCTCGATGCTGGTGGATCAAACCATTGGAGAAGTTTCCGCTATTGCCTTTGTTGCCGGGTTTGATGTTTATGCTCAGCCGAAAGACGAACCGGCCATGCGCCTTACCCAGCTGCCGGAGTTGCTGCAGAGCATGGGACTCTCCCTTTGGAGGGATGGCAGCGACTATCTGGAGAACAGCTATCTTACCTACGAGCTGGAACCGGTGGAGGACCCGGAGGCCGACTGGCGGTTGGATGTATATGCCGGCGCCTGCCGCCTGCCAGTGCTCATCAACGACTATCTGTCTGCCCGCAGCGATGCGGTGGATGAGTACCACAGGGATGGCATCGCAGCGGGGTTCCTTTGCTACCCATTGGAAGGGTTTTCCGGAGAGGAGCGGAGCGAAGCCATTCTGGACTTCCGGGATGATTTGAGAGATGCCATTCTGCGGGAGGCAGGAGCGGAAGCTGTGACCTTCCTGGGTGGGGCTACCGGTCTGTACTATGGGTATCTGGATTTTATCGCATGGGATCTGCCCGCTGTACTGACAGCGGCACAGGCATTCTTTGAGGGAAGCAACCTGCCCTATGCACACTTCCACGCATTCCGGCGAGATGTGGGCGGTGTGCCGCTGCTGGATGAGGCGGAACCGGATCCTGACATTCATGAGGAAACCGGCTCTCTGCTTTCAGCAGAGGATATTGAAACACTGGAATCTTATGATGACGGAATTTCCGGCTACTTCTGGAGAATGCTTCAATGGCTGGAGGATTTCATCAAAACTGGCATTGAAGAAGGAAGATTCACCGAAAAGCAGGCCCACCAGGACCTGCAGATTGCCCTCTGGTACGCTTTTGCCTGCCTTAATCTGGATGACTATATCCATTATTATCAGGCAGCTCAGTGGATGAAGGATTCTGAGAAAAATGCCGCAGGCTGTGCTACCTGGTACTATCGGTATTCTGTGGCGCTGATGTACTGCAGCAGGCTGGAAGAGGCGCTCAACTATGCGGAGAAGGGAGCCCAGGAAGAGCCGGACTACCCCTGGATCTGGCTGCAGGTGGGGAAATTGAGGGCGCATTTTGGTGACAAAGCTGGCGCGCTGGATGCTGTTAAACAAGGATTGAAACTGGAACCCGGTGATTATGAGTTCCTGACCTTGCAGCAGGAGATCGAATCCGGAGCGACTTTGGAGCAGATGGAATACCACTGGATTAACCCGGATGCCGACCAAACGCTCCAGCAGGGACTGGACGAGGATGCGGATGGGAAACAGTATGCTCTGGCCTGTATCCGAGTAGACAAAGCGGGGCTTGCCGACTTTTATGAACTGTTCCACCCGGAGCGGTATGGCTATGAGAAAAATTCACCCTGCTGCGAATTTCGATACATGGTGAAGGAACATCTTGTGGATCTTTCCTTCCGTATGAACGAAGCCGGGCTCTCCAAAATGGGAGCGGACTGGCTGCGGCAGCTCAAAGAACGGCTGGACAGCGGGGAATGGTTGCTCCACACCCCGGAAGGGGAATCGGAGGGAACTTTGGTTGCAGTCTTCGTGGAGCAGAACCGTCGCATCAGTCTTGTCTATCAGCAGCCGGGAGACGATCAGTATTTTCAGATTTTCATGAATCCGGACGGCACAAAGGCGGATGCCATCTGGTCCTCGGCGGACAGGCGTGAGCCTGAGGTTTATTCGGAGGATGAGATGTCTGCGATAGAGCAGCACATCAAAAACACGTTTGGTGAGTTTGAGAATGTATTCCATGAGCTGGTTTCTCCCGACATCCATGTGGACATCTGCATTGTTCCTCCCACTGAGGAACGGGGTTATTACACACTGGTAACGATGGGTATGGGTGCTCACCGGATGAATGTGCCGAAGGAGCTGGAGGAATACAAGCTGGAGCGAGCGGAACTGGCCATCGCTCTGCCGCCGGATTGGAAACTGGATGAGGAATCCCTGAAGGATGAGCGGTGGTACTGGCCCATTGGCCTCTTGAAAGTGTTGGCCCGCCTGCCCATTTCCAACGATACCTGGCTGGGATTTGGCCATACAATGGACAAGCAGTCGCCCTTTGCGGAGAACACGGCACTCTGCGGCGCACTTCTGGTAGGCCCGCAGGATGTTGTCTGGAACGGAGGCGAAGTCTGCACTTTGCCCAGTGGCGAGGAGGTCAACTTCTATCAAGTGATCCCGCTCTATCATAATGAAATAGAGTATAAGATGGAGCATGACGCGGACGCTCTGCTGGAAAAGATGGCAGGCATCAGTTTTGTGGTCAACCCCACCCGCCAGAATGCCATCACCAGAGGAACGCTTGCAGAGGAGGAGTTCACCGACGATATTACGATTTGAGGCACACCTTCACCACCATGGCCCTCTCCAACGGTGTGGACGCGAAAATCCTGTCTAGTATGCTGGGGTACTGCAGTACCGGGTTCGCTCTCGATACCTGTACACATGTCATCAACGAGATGCAGCGAGGTACGGCGGAGAAGAGCAGTGGCTTCATGGAAATAGCTACGGCCAAACCGGAACTATCTGATCCACTGGAGGAGAGCAGGGGCAAGGTGATACCGTTTGAGCGAGTAGGGTAAAAGAAACGGAAGTCCAAGGGACATACATCTGTCCCTTGGACTTCCGTTTTGTTGCGCTGCATACGCCGCTCAAAAAGTGCAGCTTGACCGCAGATGATGGTGCATCACCTCCGCTTAAATGGTGCACCAATTCCGCCGAAATGGTGCATGGCGGCCGCAGGCGTGGTGCACGGGGCCGCCATGCGGGGAATCACTCGGGAATGCCCTTGCGCTTGCGCATGGACTCGCCCTCAATCTGGATGGTATAGGCGTTGTAGATGATCCGGTCACAGATGGCATCGGCGAGAGTCGGATCGTACAGGTTCTCGTGCCACTCGCTGGTGTCGTACTGGGAGCAGAAGATAGTGGAGGCCACCTTGTTTCTTGCCTCTACCAGTTCCAGCACATCCCGGGCCTCGGCCTCCTTGAGGGGATAGAGCAGCCACTCATCCAGGATGAGCAGTTTCTCTTTTCTGAGTTTTTTCATATAGTCCCGGTAGGTTCCGTTGGTCCGGGCCACAGAGATCTCCACCAGCAGATCGGGCAGGCGAATATACCGCACGGAATAGAAACTGCGGCTGGCAGCCATGCCAAGGGCGCAGGCCAGATAGGTCTTTCCGGCCCCAGTGGCTCCCAGAACGATGACATTGTGTGCTTCCTGGAGGTAGGTGCAGGAGGCCAGGCGCAGGATCTGCTCCCGATCCAGCCTTCGTTCCGGGTGATACTCAATATTCTCGACGCAGGCAGCAGGATCTGCGTAACCGGCGTTGCGGATGAGCCGGGTCAGGCGGTTGCTTTTCCGGGCGCTCCACTCCGCATCCACCAACATGGCAAACCGATCCTCAAAGGAAACGGTCTGGAATTGGCTGTCCTGCAGCTGGGTTGAAAAGGCTTCTGCCATGACGCCCAAGTGCATCTCCTGCAGCTTACGTACGGTTTCATTGCTCAGCATGGTCATTCCCCCCTCTTGTAGTAGCCGGCGCCTCGGGTAAACTTATGGGCTTTGGGCGCTTCCGGTTTGGGTAGAGCATCCTCATCCAGCAGCTTGTCCTGTCCGGATTTCAGGATGGACTGGACGCTTTTCAGGCTGGGGGAAGATGTGTAAGAGAGGGCTTTCCGACAGGCGTTCTCCAGCCGCTGCGGGGAATAGCGCTCTGCCAGTTTCAGCAGGGCCATACAGGACTTGTAACCCTGCTGCTCTATCTTGTGGGCAGAGAGGAAAAGCCGCACCACTGCAGCGGTGTGCTGGCCAATCTGCTCCGCCCAGCGGATGAAACGCTCACCATTCCATTGCAGGTAGGCCTGGTGGTCCGGCGGCATATGGTCCTCCACCGTGCTGTACTGGTTGGGACGGCCATGAAGCCGCAGATGAGAGGCGATACGGGTACCAGAGAAGAAAATTTCTACTGTGGTCCGGGTAAGGCGCACATCCACCTGCTGCTTGATGTACTCATACGGCACGGAGTAGTTCATGCGCTCCACACTGATGTGGTAGTTATACTGGACGGTTGCCACTTTCCAGACTGCCAGCTCGAAAGGAGCTGCCGGCAGCGGCTGCAGAAAGAGCTGCTCCTCGGCAAAACAGGATGCCCGGCTGCCTTCTCGTTTCTGAAATGGCTTGTGGTTGAAGATTTCCAGCTTCTCACGGATTGCTTGATTCAGTTCCACAAGGGACAGAAACTGGCGGTTGCGCAGAGCAGCCAGGATCCAGGTAGAGACCACGCCGACGGAGCCCTCCACAAAGGCCTTGTCCTTGGGACTGCGGGGCCGGGCGGGGAGAATGGCGGTGCCGTAGTGCTCCGCCATCTCCTGGTAGGACTGGTGGCCAACAGCTGGCCGCTGCCGGTATCCCACAGCTCTATGGGAGAGCTGCCACGATCCTGCTGAACAGCCATCAGACTGCCGTTTGTCCGTACCATGCAGGTATCTGAAAAATACAGTCCCTGCCGGACAGGGAAGGGGAGGGGAGTGATCGTTTCCTCTCCGGTCTGAGTCAGATAGAACCTGCCGCCCACCGAGAAGCACTGGTCATCCGGAGAGAAGAAGGGATGCCAGCCCGCATTGGGGATCACAACTTTTTGGGCGGACTTCAGATCAACCAGCACATACTCACCCTCGGTGACACGGTAGGCCGCTTTGCTCTGCCGGGGAGAGAGCATCCCAAAGCAGTAATAGGCAAAATTCGGGTCTTTTGACTTCTTGCATTTTACCGTTTCCCGCCACACCTCCGTGTTGCTACCAAAGTCAAAGACGACGATCTCCTCGCCTGTGTACCAGAGGGCCAAGTCGCCGCTGGCATCCAGCATGGCCTTCATGCTGTTTTTCTTGTTGGCAAAGGGCGTGATTTCATGGGTGCGGAGTGAGAACTGCTGGAGAAGATAGCTGTTGTTTAGCAGCAGGGTATCGTTGGGGCAAAGGATCTGCTCATAAGTCATCCGCTTGGCACCCAGAGAGACCGTTTCAAGGATCTCCCCGCTGCCATTGAAGTGATAGAGGGTCTCGTCCTCAAAATCTCCGACGACCCTCGTCAGGAAGAAGTCATCCCGTGTGAGGGTGGTAGCCAGGGGCATAAAACCGTTACTGTCCTTACCGACAAACCGATGGCACCGCGCCTGACCAATAGCGGCATCCGGATTCTGATAGACAAATCCTTTCCGCATCTGGCCCATCATGGCGCTGGCCGCCTTGCTCTTGACCTGGAAGGCGGAGTCGCACAGGATTTCCTTGACCTTCCCATCATTCAAGCAGGTTCGGATGGTATGTCCGTCAATTTCGATCCGCCACTGTTTATTCGTGGTTGGGTTTATAAAGGTTTTTTCAATCATGGTTTTGCCCGTTCCTCCCTTCGGATCAGGATACTTTTTCCCTCAGAGTTGATGCTATAGAGGTCATCCAAATGGATATGGAATCCATCCTCACGAACGGTTTCTGCCATTCCCAAAGCGGCTTTCGCCAACAGGAGCAGCCCCGCCCGGTTTCCCGTTAGCTCCAATTCATTTCCATCGGCATGAGTGGTAAAGGAGAGGTGGGCTTCCGGCTCTACCGGAAGGATGGGCAGCTGTTCATCATTCAGTTGAATGGTCAGTGTTTTGGGTTTCATCGCTTGTATCCCACCTTTTGAAAACTCCTCAATCAAAATCCATCCATACCAGGTGCTTCCCGCAGTGGAGGCACTGGAACAGATAGCATTGCAGATGTAGCAGCGCAATGATGTCGGGATCGTCGTTGCAGATTGTGTTCAGCTTGTAAATCCCGGCATTGTTGGGGTCGTCCATGTACTCCTCGCTCTCATCACCGGCGGTGAAGCGCCAGCCACTGTCCCAGTCGCCGTCCGGCTTCTCCCGGTAGCAGTAGCCGACCTTGCAGCCCTCCACCGTGATACGGTTGGTGGCAATGCAGCCATCGGCACCCTTCCAGTCAGAGAGTAGAGGTTTCACATCCTCCGCTTTCACATGGTAGTCCCGGTTGCGGCCAGCAGCCTCGTACAGCTCCTTCCGCAGCGCCTCCACATCCCGAGCCATCTCCTGGATCTCCTCGTTGTCCATCATCTCGCTGAGGTCATATTCCAGTGGGTTCTGGGCAAAATCCGCCAGGGCCTTGTTCATGGCGTCATGTTCCTCTGGCGTGGCGGCGATGCGGATACGGCGGGAAGGGGTGTTGTACTCATCCAGATCCTGAAGGTTTACACTGCCGCTGACACTGCACTCCAGCAGGATGGCGGCCAGATCAGTGACCACATCAACAGCGAAGTGAAAATCCATTTCCACACCACTGGAGTGGGTGAACTCCAGGTACTCCACGGTCTGGCGGAAGTTCCAGTGTTGTTTGTCCAGCCCAATCTTGGCAAATATCTCGCTGAGGGGGATCTCATCTTTCTTCTGGTCTTCCAAAAATGCCACAAGGTTCAGGCTGTCATCCGAACCTCCGATAAAGTTGCCCCAGTATTTTTTGATATACATCTGTCACACCTCCTATTATTCCGGCCATTCATCTCCGTCACAACGGCTGATGAAGTCATAGTGCAGGCTCTCAAAATAGTCGTTGGGATAGGATTCACCGTCCTGATGAAGCTCCAAACCATCCAAGTCCATCATTTTATTGATAAAAGCAAGAGTGGTATGGATACCCGCAATATGTTCGTCCTGAAGCATCTCGGCCAGTACATCTTTCTGCTCCGGGGTCAGTGTGGCGAGAAGATCATTCTTCGCCTTGTTGTCCTCCGTCTTGGGAAAGCCACCGCCCTTGACACAAAGTGCCGTCATGCTGTCTTTCCGCTCCACAAGGCCGTCAATAAATGCTTTATACAGTTCCAGCTCCTTGCTCATAGCAGATCCTCCATTCCCAAGCAATTTACTTTCGGATCAAACTCCCGTCATCAATGAAGGCAGCTTCCCGGATGCGCCGGAGGGATTCCGGCTCCAGCAAAAACTCCCGCAGATTCGGGTCCTCAAAGAAGGACATGGGACGCACCTGCGTCGGTCCGGCAACCGCCCACAGCCGCGATGTTGCCAACCGTTCAGCTGTCTGGAGAGCCTTCTCCCGTTCGCCCAAATAGAGATAGCGGGCGATTGCGTCCCGATATGAGGAGTCAGCCATGGGCACGCCTTGAATCTCCTCAAAGAGATCTACGGCATCCCTGGCGGTTCCGAACATACAGCAGTGGTTATAGAGCTTCCGCCTGGCATCGGGATCGTCTGACGAGAGCTTTTTATTCTGTTCCACCAGCTTTGCCCAGAGCTGCTCCTTCGTTTGAGGTTCCTCCGGTTCATGGTAGGGGTGGTTCTTGTCGTTGTCCGCAAAGGGCATAACGCCCCGCTTGAGGTAGTCCATCAGAATGTCACAGAACCGATCCCGCTGGGGGAGGCCGTTCTCAGCCCGGATGCGCGCCTGTTCTTTCATCAGTGCCTCAATCAGCTCCTGCTCCCGGTGGAGCTGGATGGAGGCCACCGTCATGGCAATCATGTGTTCATCGCTCACATTGCTGTAATACCACTCCTCCAGCCAGGGAAGGATGGCCAGATCCAAAGCCAGCGCCTTTTCATAGTCCAGGTTGAAATATGCGCCCTCGGCCTTGATCGCCGCTACCTGATGGGGATATTTATCGGCAAAGGATTCCAGCGTGTCCAAGGCTTCTTCTTTGCCATCCATGATCTCATAGCAGACAATGCGGACTTTTTTGGGGAGTTTCACGACATCCATATTGACGCCTCCTTTATCCTTTTTTCTGTAAGTAGTAAGTTCCACACCGGTCTCACAGCCGAGTGTCCAGGTTTCCTTTCTAACAGTCCGTATCCACCCGGATAATAGGCCGGTAGAAGTCATAGTCGCCGTTCAGTTCCTTGTTCTCCTGCGCTTCCGGCTTGCAGTGCGGCGAACAGGGCAGAAAACCGAGGAAGATTCCAAGTCCGCCGCAGATGCTGCGCCCGCCATCCCCGCCGCAAGTGGTAAACTGCCCGGCCTTCACCACCTCCCGCATATAGGGGTCATAGGCGATGGACAGGCCGAAGAAATTGGGCTCCTCCATATCGAAGGGCTTGTCCTCATCCTCCGGGCTTTCGAAGTGGTGCAGGTGCATGGAGTAGTCCATTCCATCTCCCCAGGGGAACAGGGTGCGGCATCCGCCGCCGCACAGATACGCCCACTCGTCTGCCGTAGGCAGCGAGAGCCTCTGCTTTTCCAGCCCGGCAAGAAGTGCATCGTAGTCTGTGCGGTTATAGATCCAGATCTGAAAGCCCTTTTCCGTCCGTTCAATGCGCGCTGACTGGTGCATAGTAAGGCTGTCAAGGTCGCTCGAGGCAAACTCCCGGAACTTTTTCAGCCAGTCAGGGTGGGCGGTCAATCTGGGATCGTCCATTGTGACCGGCTCCCAGTACAGTTCCTCCAACTCCCGGCCCGCCAGCATATTTCTCACTGGGCACCACACAGACCTTTACGGGATAAGTCCCGGCGGGGATTGTCTGTATAAAGGGCGGTGTGTCCTCCAGCTCCACCAGCGGATCGCAGGCGAAAATTGTTCCGGTAGGAAAGAGGACGGCCCCGATGTCCAGCACATCCACGCCCATATTCCCAATCACTTTCTCAGTGAAATGAGCGTCTAGGTCCGTTTTACAGGCCAATTTGTCCTTAACGGATTCATATTTGTTCAGCCATTCTGTTGTCGGCATACTCGTTTCCTCCTGTTGATTTGGTTTGAGCATATCCCGCAAGAATGGGTGGGCGGATGACTGCGGACGGATTTTCCTGTATTACCCTATCTGTGAAGTGGTCACACTGCTCCATTGTGGGCGGCAGAAAGCGGTGAATACCCTGCGGGAACTGCAATACGCCGGACTGGTGGAGATCCAGAAGCAGGGCTGTGGAAAACCCAACCGCATTTTTCCAAAATCCTATGAAGCGGTTCCAAACACCGACTTCAAGAAATCCCGTTCTGGTACACCGGAGGACTGAAAACCGTACCCATGAAGTACGGAAATCACTCCTGAGACGTACGAAAACCGGACGGTATATAGAAATACAAAGATAAAAAGATTGATTTATATTCTATCCATTCCAATCCTATCCGAGCTATTTTCTGCGGGATTTTCCCTGTGGAAAACCCCGGATAGGAAAGGAATGGGGAAAGGAGCAGAATGGCACAACACGCAATTTTGCGGTTTGAGAAGCACAAGGGCAACCCGGCAAGGCCGCTGGAAGCCCATCACGAAAGACAGAAAGAACAATACGCCAGCAATCCCGACATTGACACAAGCCGGAGTAAATACAATTTCCATATCGTCAAGCCGAAGGGACGCTATTACCACTTCATTCAGAGCCGTATCGAGCAGGCCGGATGCCGGACAAGGAAAGACAGCACACGGTTTGTCGATACGCTGATAACCGCTAGCCCGGAGTTTTTCAAGGGGAAATCCTCAAAGGAGATACAGGCGTTCTTCCAAAGGGCGGCAGACTTATGATATAATTGCCATAGAGCAAAAGTATTGTAAGCGTGGGTTGTTTCTTTAGAAGGAGGATTTTTAACGGTGAAACAACCTTACAATACTACGATTTACAACACGGCGCTTTATATGAGATTGAGCCGGGACGATGAACTGCAAGGAGAAAGCGGGAGTATTCAGACACAACGCATGATGCTCCGGCAATATGCCGCCGAGCATGGCCTGAATGTCATAGATGAATATATCGACGATGGATGGTCTGGAACGAACTTTGACAGGCCGGATTTTCAGAGAATGATTGATGACATTGAGGACGGGAAAATCAACTGCGTTGTTACGAAGGATTTATCCCGCTTAGGCAGAAACTACATTCTGACCGGCCAATACACGGAAATCTACTTTCCCAGCAAAGGCGTCCGCTATATCGCTGTCAATGACAATGTGGACACCATCAACGGAGAGAATGAGCTTGCCCCATTCCTCAACATTCTGAATGAAATGCACGCCCGCCAGACCAGCAAAAAGGTAAAAGCGGCCATGCGGACACGGTTTGCAAATGGCGCACACTATGGAGCCTATGCCCCGCTGGGCTATGTCAAAGACCCGGATAAGAAAGGTCATCTTTTGGTTGACCCGGAAACAAGGTGGATTATCGAAAAGATTTTTGACCTTGCCGTTCATGGCCGGGGAGCCGCCAGCATTACACGGATTTTGGGCGAAGAAAAAGTACCTACTCCCGGCTGGCTGAATTTCCAGAGATACGGCACTTTCGCAAATATCTATGCCGGAGCGCCGGAGGAAAAAGCCTATGCGTGGACGATAGCGCAGGTAAAAAGTATTCTGAAAGAGGAAACCTATATCGGACACAGCGTCCACAATAAGCAGACCAACATTTCATTCAAAAACAAGAAGAAAGTACGCAAGCCAAAAGAGGAATGGTATCGTGTGGAGAACACCCACGAAGCGATTATTTCCGAAGATGTGTTCCGTCAAGTACAGGAGCAGATTTGCAACAGGCGCAGACGGCAGAAGAACGGCACAACGCAGATATTTTCCGGGCTGGTAAAATGTGCGGACTGCGGTTGGTCGCTGGCCTATGGTGTGAACAGTCAGAACAAAAATCCCTATGCCCACTACCATTGTAGCAAGTACGGGCAAGGATTGCACCAGTGTTCCATGCACTATATCCGTTATGATGTGCTTTATGCCTATGTCCTTTCCCGTCTGCAATACTGGTCTGTGCTGGCACAGCAGGACGGGGACAAACTTCTGAAACGGCTACTTAACGCCAGCGACAAGGAACGCAATACCGCAAGGAAGCGGCAGACAGCCGAACTGAAAAAGGCGGAAAAGCGCAAAGCAGAAGTAGACACCCTGTTTGCAAAAATGTATGAGGACTGGTTTGCCGGACGCATTACAGAATACAATTTCAATATGCTGTCCGAAAAGTATCAGGGTGAACAGCGAGAATTGGACGCAAAAATTGAACGGCTTCACGAAGCGATGGAGGCCGCCGCCCAGACAGCGGTTGACGCTGAAAAGTGGATAGGTCTGATGAAACAGTATGTCAATCCAACGGAACTGACCGCCGAACTTTTGAATACGCTGATTGAAAAAATCGTTGTCCATGAAGCGGTCAAAGGTGAGGACGGAAGCCGGGAACAGGAGGTAGAAATCTTCTACCGCTTTATCGGCAAGATTGATTGAATGACACCAATATCTTTAACTATGTGATACCAGAAAAGGGCTGCCGGATATCACGCTGATCGAACCTCTTGCAGCAGCATTGAGCGTCAGCCTGATGGAACTGCTTTCCGGGGATAAAATCAGTAACAATAACCGGGCGGCGAATATGCTTCGCACGGTATTTTATGTCTGCCCCGTTTGCAGCAATGTGATCCCCGCCGCCGGACAGGCAGCGATCAGCTGCTGCGGCATTTCGCTGCCGCAGCTTGAGCCGGAGGAAATGAACGGGGAACATATGGTACGGATCGAAGCTGTGGAAGATGAGCAGTTCGTCACATTGGATCATCCCATGAGCAAGACTCATTTTATCTCCTTTATTGCGTGGGTATCCGGCGACCGGGTGGAATTGGTCAAGCTGTACCCGGAAGTAAACGCTCAGTGCCGGCTGCATATGAGAGGGCATGGTTATCTGTATTTGTACTGCAACCGGCATGGGCTGATGCGTAAACGGCTGTGACAGCCCGGCCGCAGATAGAACTCTTTCACAAAAAACAGGGGACGGCATATAGTGGGATAACCAACACCAAAGTGTGGGGAATTCACATCACGGAGGTAATGAACCATGTCTATGCCGAGCATTGCACGCAATCCCGATCCCGTTACCATGCACCAGGCGATCACCGACCTGCTGGAAAGCATCGCTCTGGAGGAAACCGCCATGAGCCACATCCTGAACGCCGAGGGCGAGAAGCTGCAGAAAGCCATCGCCATGGAGGATATCGACTTCTGTCAGCTGATGGAGGTCAATGAGTCTGTTGCCAATATGGTCAACGTGATCGGCGGCCTGGAGAACATCCTGAAGGATAAGCTGGAGTTCGTGGCCAACAATCTCTACTATCCCAACTGCGGCTGTGACGACGGCTGCAACAACAACTGCGGCGGCTGCTGAATCGCCCAGCTCCCGCGCCGGATTTGTGCATCCGGCGCGGGATTTTTCTGCAAAAATTTGAAAAACAGGTGTTGACAAGCGGCATAAAATCCGGTATTATATACAAGCGCGGTTGACGCGCAGCAAAACAGATGGAAAGATGGCTGAGCTGGTCTAAGGCGCACGACTGGAAATCGTGTGTGGGCCATAAACCCACCGAGGGTTCGAATCCCTCTCTTTCCGCCAGAAAAATCCGTAAGCTGAAAGGCTTGCGGATTTTTTGTTTTACAATGACTTGGGCGGGGATTCAAACCAAAAAGAGTGATCGCCGTGAAGAAAATCTTCCGGCGCTGATTCTCGAATACAGCGCATAAATGCCCGGCAGAATGCGATTCTGCCGGGCATTTTCATTGAATATAAGAGTTTGCCTGTTTTCCGATAATAAACAAACACCGCCAGGAATACCTGGCGGTGTTTGTTCAAAAGTGTTTTTACTTCAACACGGTCTCAAGGTTACGCGTGACAGTGCCGTCTTCCAGCACAAAGCAAGGAATACCAATGCCGCCGTTTGCACGCACATCGGCATAGGCCGGATCATCCTGCCGCAGGGACAGATATACTTTCAGGTCGGCCAAGCTGGCAGAAAGATTTTTAAAATCAATTTCTGCCTTCGCTTCGCTCAGACGATTCAGGGCATACAGGGTATCGGGGCACAGATGGCTACCAATTACAGTAACTTTCACGGTAAATACTCCTTTTATATCGTGTTTTGATTTTTACTTCTCGGCGATGGCTTCGATCTCGCACAGGGCGCCCTTGGGCAGGTCCTTCACGGCCACGCAGCTGCGGGCAGGCTTGGAGGTGAAGTACTTGGCGTACACCTCGTTGAAGGCAGCGAAGTCGCTCATGTTGGCCAGGAAGCAGGTGGTCTTTACAACCTTGTCCAGACCGGAACCAGCAGCCTCCAGAATGGCGCCCACGTTCTTGCAGCTCCACTCAGCCTGAGCAGCGATGCCCTCGGGCATGGTGCCGGTGGCGGGGTCGACAGGCAGCTGGCCAGAGGTGATCACCAGATCACCCACAACAAAGCCCTGAGAGTAGGGGCCGATGGCGCCGGGAGCGTTTTTGGTATCGATAATAGTCATGACAGAAGTCCTCCTTGGATGAAATCTTGGTGCAGCCGATTGTTCAAAAATGCACAATGATGAAGCTGCTTAACCTATGTTTATAACTATAACAACTTTGCCAGGAAAATGCAATGGGGGAAACGGGAGCTTTTTGAATTTACATTAAGCTGCTTCGCCCTTTGCCTTTACGGCGTTTACCAGCCAGTTCTTGCCTTCGACCATGCGGGAGACCATCATGGAAGCAATGGTGTCGCCGGAGGCATTCAGGCAGGTAGCGGCGGGATCGAACAGGAAGCCCAGGGTGGCAATCAGGGGGAAGGCCTCAGCAGGGAAGCCGAACATGCTCACGATGAGCATCTCGCCCACCAGACCGCCGCCGGGAGCACCGGACAGAACGAACGCGGACAGCACAGCAACCACGATGGCCATGGCATAGGTGCTCACACCGGTAAAGGGCATGTTGAACACGCCGAACAGGAAGGCGATCTTGGTGATGGAGCTCAGCACGGAGCCGTCCATGTGCATGGTGCAGCCCATGGGCAGAACCAGGTCGCTCACGTCCTTGGGAACGCCGATCTTATCGCAGGTTTCCTTGTTGACGGGCAGAGTGGCAGCGGAGCTCTGGGTGGCGAAAGCGGTCACAGCGGGGGTGAAGATGTACTTCAGCATCCGCTTCACGCCCAGCTTGCCAGCAGCAAAGAAGGCATACAGGGGGAAGAACACAACCACATACAGCAGGCACAGGGGGTAGTAAACCACCATGGAGCGGCCGTAGTCACCGATGATCTGAGGACCATATTCGGCTACCAGGTTGGCAAAGTATGCGCCCAGACCGATGGGGGCAATGGACATGATCAGGCCGATGAACTTCATGATGACTTCATTCAGGTTGGCCAGCAGCTTGCCCACCGGGCTCTCGTCGCCGCCGCAGGCAGAAACGCAGAAGCCGAACAGAATGGCAAAGATGATCAGCGGCAGCATGTGGTCCTTGCTCAGAAGGCCGGAGAAGTCGTCCACGGTGAGGGAGCCCACGATCATCTCGCTTACGCTCTGCATCTCACCCATTTCAGCGGAGCCCATCTGGATGTTGGTTCCGGCGGAGGGGCTGAACAGGTTGACCCAAACCAGCACGCAGACGCCTGCAATGGCGCCGGTGGCCAGAAAGCTGAAGATGGTGCTGCCCAGGATCTTGCCCAAGCGCTTCATGTTGGCCATGCTGCCCACAGCGGAAGCGATGGAGACGAATACCAGAGGAACCACGATGGTGAACATCAGGTTCAAAAAGATCTGGCCCACAGGTTTCAGGGTCTGGCCCAGACTGGGGGAGACCACGCCGATGATGGAACCGATGCCGATGCCGCCCAACAGCAGGATGGGGAGTTTGTACTGCTGCCACAAGGACGCTTTCTTGGTGGTAGTGTTAGACATGATGATTCTCCTTTTCCTTTATCGTCCCGTCCGCACGGGATGTTGTTACGATTTTATAATGCCTTCACAGCCTCTTCCAGCTGCTTCATGGCCTGTTCCAGAACCTTGCGGGAGCATGCCGCGTTCAGACGCATGAAGCCGTTCAGGCTGCGCCCGAAGCTCCAGCCCTCGTTCAGGCCAAGCCCCGCCTTCTCGATCATGAAACGGCGCAGCTCCTCGTTGGTCATGCCCAGTTCCCGGCAATCCAGCCATACCAGATAGGTGGCATCCGGCAGGTTGGGTTTGATCTGAGGAATGTGAGCGGCGCAGTAATCCCGGATAAAGTTGAAGTTGCCGTCGATGTACTCCAGCAGCTGGTCCAGCCATTCCTCGCCCTCGTTGAAGGCGGCCTCCATGGCGGTCAGGCTGAAGGCGTTATTGCGGTGGATGTCCATGTTCATCCAGGCCTTGTCATACAGCTCCTTCATCCGCATATTGGGGAACACGGTGGTGGAGGCCTGCAGGCCTGCCAGGTTGAAGGTCTTGGTGCCGGAGATGCAGCTGATCACCTCGCCGGCCACCTGCTCGGACAGGCTGGCGGTGGGGATATGGTTCTTGCCATGGAACGCCAGGTCCGAATGGATCTCGTCGGAAACCATCAGCACGCCGTATTTGCGGCACAGGTCGGTCATGCGGGTCAGCTCCTCACGGGTCCACACGATACCCAGAGGATTGTGGGGGCTGCACAGCAGGAACATGCTCACCTGGGGCAGTTTGGCTTCAAAGTCTTCCCAGTCCACAGTCCATTTGCCGTCCTTTTCCACCAGCTGGTTTTCCACCACGGTGCGGTTCCAGGCCTCGGTCACGTCGTAGAACTCACCGTAAACGGGAGTCTGAATCAGTACCTTGCTGCCTTCCGGAGTAAACAACTTTACCAGCATGCTCAGCGCGGGCACAACGCCCAGGCTCCAGCTCACCAGGCTGCGGTCGATGGTCCAGCCATGGCGGCGCTGCTGCCAGTTGCAGATGGCCTCAAAGTAGCTGGCCGGGCGGCTGGTGTAGCCCCAGATACCCTCCTGAGCCCGGGCGGTCAATGCGTCGATCACCGGCTGGGGCGACTTGAAGTCCATATCCGCGATCCACAGAGGGATCACCTTGTCGGTGCCGAATTTTTTGATCCGTTCGTCATACTTGGCGGCGTTGTTCTTGCTGCGGTCCACAACGGTGTCAAAATCGTATTTCATAAAATTGGTTCCTGCCTTTCTGTTTGGGCGCTCGGCCACGTTTCTCTGCCCAAATTATAGCAAGGGGCGTGCCAAAACCGAAGAAACGGACGAGGTTACCACTCGTTTCAGCGTTTTCACAGTTTTGAACTTGTACTTTGCAGCAAGTTGACGATGAAATTTGCAGGTCAGAAAATCATCTGCCCAAAAAGAAAACAGGCCGGACCGCAGAAAGCTCTGTGCGGTACCGGCCTGTTCCTTATATATAAGACAAAATGCGGTGAAAAATGGTTGACCAATAAACGAAAAATATTGGTTGCTACTAAGGAAGATTTAGGTTAACTGGTCATAATTGGTCGTTTGATGTGCGGGCAGTCAGCAAACGGATGCCTTCTTCCGTCAGATGGCTGCCGCCCCGGCCACGTTCAATGCGCAGATATCCCGCCTGAGCCAGTTCACTCATCAAACGGCGAACCTGCTGCTGAGAGAGTGGCCGGTTCATCTGACGGGCAGCAGAGAGCAAGCTGTCCCGCCCGGCGGGTCGTCCCTGGCGGGCGGCCTGATGGATCAGCTGAAGAATCATCCATTGCTCTTCATTCAGCTGAGGCGGAGGAGAGGTCGGGTCCGGCAGGTTGGCTGGGGCGGCTGTCGCAACGCTTACCGTCGGCGCAAGCCTGCCGCCGGAACTTCCGGCGGGCAGGTAATGGAAGGTGGGCGGCAGGTCCTCCGGAGTGATGACCTGGCTGCCGGTGTAGCTGAAATATTCCACCACGTTGCGCAACTCCCGGATGTTTCCCCGCCACTGATGGGCCAGCAGCATCTGTTCCAGCTCGGGGGAGAGGGTGAACTCCACCCCGCTTTTCTTGCGGAAATGCTCGATGAGCAACAGAAGATCACCCTCCCGCTGGCGCAGCGGAGGGATGAGGGCGGGCAGGGTATTCAGCCGGTAGTACAGGTCCCGACGGAAGCTGCCCTGTTCCACCAGCTCCTCCAGATCCTCGTTGGTGGCAGCCACGATGCGCACATCCACGCGAATGATCCGGTTGCCGCCCACCGGCATGATTTCGTGCTCCTGCAGTACACGGAGCAGCTTACATTGCAGTGCAGGGCTCATGCCCTCCACCTCGTCCAGAAACAGGGTGCCCTGGTGCGCGAACTCGAACAGACCGGGCTTGCCGCCTCGCCGGGCTCCGGTAAAGGCGCCGGCCTCATAGCCGAACAGCTCGCTTTCCAGCAGATTTTCCGGCATGGCCGCACAGTTGATGGCCACAAAGGGGCCCTGTGCCCGGGGGGATGCGTTGTGCACCGCGTGGGCAAACAGCTCCTTGCCGGTACCGGTCTCACCAATCAGCAGAATAGGCAGCGGAGTGGCGGCCATTTTCTTTAGAATTTCGATGGTGCGCTGGATGGAAGCGGAACGTCCGATCACATTTTCAAAGGTGTATTTGGCCCGGTAGCCCTTGGGGCTCAACTGGCTGCGCAGTTCATTCTGGCGCTGCTCTGCGTCGCTGAAACGCTGCACCGTGGCGAATGCACCCAGACACACCCCGCCTCGCAGCACCGGAGCGACGGTCACAGTCAGGTTGGTACCGCCTGCCCGCACCACCTTGGCGGGAATCGCCTCCTTGCTTTTCAGGCATTGCTTGAAGGGGATAAAGGGGTAAACGTCACTGGCCCGGCGGTGCAGGGCAAGAGCGTTGCTCACCTGAGTGATCTGTTCCAGTTTTTTGTTGCAGGCAAATACCTCGCCCTTCTCGTTCACGCCCACCAGACCTTCGTCCAGAATGTCCATCAGAATATCAAACTGACTTTCCAGACGGCGGCTGCGGTTGAACAGCCGGTCGAAGCTATAGGTGTTGGTGGCCACGATCTCCTGATAATGATGAAAGCGGGGTGTTTCCAGCAGATCTTCCAGGCCCAGTTTCAGGGCGGCCTCCGTCATGGTGGCGCTGGTGCAGACGCGCTGGCCAATATCAATGACCTCTTTTGCACCCTCAGGAACATAGCGCTGCTCGTTGGGGGTGATCACAAAATCATAAAGATTCATATCCGGCTCGGGGCAGCCCGGATGATACAGATCGAACTGCAGCTGGTTCACGCCCAGCTGATTCAAACGGCTCACCGCTTCCCGGCTCATCTTGTCGCTCAGGTTTACGAACAGCACCCGGCTTCCCGCGGGAAGCTTTTGCAAACGGCGCACCACGTCCCACAAAAAGGTAAGCTCGATCTCGGTGATCTCTGCGTCCAGGGGCAGATATTGCCGCAGATCGCTGCCGGATTCAAAGGCGTCGGTGGAGGTCATATACAGATCGTACCGCCGCCGGGGCAGCTGATTCACGGACCCATCCCGTACGCTGTAAACCTGAACGCTCACCTGGTCGCCGAACAAGTCCTTTACCTGTTTGCCGTAAAACCGCCCTGCCAGCGGGTCCCAGGAAATCACCGCAATGTTTTTCATAAACAATTCACCTGCAACCAATTTTAGTAACCAAATAAACCAATTACAATTTCAGTTTTAACCTGTTTTGACCGTCTTGTCAAGAAAAAACGCCGTAAAAATGTTTTTTTGCATATTGGTGATGTTGGCACGGTTCTTGCTACAATGAGAGCAGAAGAAACAACGCCGCAGCACCGCGGCAGACATAACAGGAAAAAGGAGCGCGAATAATATGCTTACAAAACAGGAAATGCTGGATCTTCTTCATCAGGAAGTTGTGCCCGCTCTGGGCTGCACCGAACCGGTGTGTGTGGCTCTGGCCGCAGCGGACGCCTATCATGCCATTGGCGGGCAGATCGTATCGGTGAAGATGCAGGTGAACCCGGGCGTATATAAAAACGGTATGTCGGTGGGCATTCCCGGCTTTGACCGTGTGGGTCTGAAATATGCCGCCGCTCTGGGCGCCTGCCTGGGCAACCCGGAAAAGAGCCTGCAGCTGCTGGAAGAGATCACTCCCATCGTGAGCAAGGAAGCCACCCGCCTGGTGGAGGAAAAGCAGGTGAGCGTGACCATCGCGGAGGAGGAGACCCAGCTGTATGCCCATGCCGAAGTGATTACCACTCGGGGCATCGGTATCAGCACCATCCGCAACACCCATTCCAACATCGTTTACACCAGTGCCAACAACCAGGTGCTGTTTGAAAAGGAATACACCCTGGGCGGCGAGGACGAGCTGCACGAAAAGCTGAAGACCATGACCGTTGCACAGATCCGCGAACTGGTGGACAGCGCCACCGAAGAGGAGCTGGCCTTCATGATGGACGGCGCCAAGATGAACGAGACTCTGGCGGACTACGGCCTGGAAAACCGGCTGGGCATCGGCATCGCCGACACTCTGAAAGCTCAGCTGAACGGCGCCATGGGCGATAACCTGTTCAGCAACACCATGGTTCGTGTGGCCTCCAGCGCTGAGGGTCGTATGTCCGGCTGCCCCTACGCGGTCATGAGCAGCGCCGGCAGCGGCAACCACGGCATCACCGCCATCATTCCGGTTATGGAGATGGCCAAGCACCTGAATGCCAGCAAGGAAGCAACTGTAAAGGCACTGGCCTTTTCGCATATGCTGAACGTTTACATCAAGCTGTTTACCGGCAAACTCAGCGCCACCTGTGGCTGCGGTGTGTCGGCTGCGGCTTCCGCCTCCGCTGCCATGGTATGGCTGATGGGCGGCAACGATGCTCAGATGGGTGCGGCCATCATCAACATGAGCGGCAACCTGACCGGCATGATTTGTGACGGCGGCAAGATCGGCTGTGCGCTGAAACTGGCCACCGCATCCAACGCGGCCCTCATGAGCGCTTATCTGGCTATGGGCGGTGTTGTGGTCAGCGCCAGCGACGGTATCTGCGACACTACTCCCGAAAAGGCCATCCGCAATATGGGCCGCATCAGCAACCCCGGCATGACCGCCACCGACAAGACCATCCTGGACATCATGATGGAAAAGGACCGGGGCTAAAACCTTTCTTTTGCTTATTTCTTTTTCCTTTCTCTCTTCTCATAAGAAAAACTGCCGCATCGGGCAAAACCGATGCGGCAGTTTTTCGTTTCATCAATAGAATGATTTTTCAGTGGTAGAATCAGCCTTCCTGCTCCAGCAGAGCCAGCAGCTCGCCGGCGTTCTCATCCGGCTTGACCTTTTCCTTGGCCCAGCGGATTACGCCCTCTTCGTCAATCAGGTAGGTGGTGCGTACCACGCCCATGCTCACCTTGCCGTAGAGCTTTTTCTCTTTCCACACATCATAAGCCTGAATGGCCTGCAGCTCCGGGTCGGAAAGCAGCACGAAGGGCAGGTCATATTTCTGTGCGAATTTCAGGTGAGAAGCAACGCTGTCCTTGCTGACGCTGATCACCACGGTGTTCTTGGCGGAAAAATCCGCATGACGGGCCGCGAAGGCACAGGCCTGACGGGTGCAGCCGGGAGTGTTGTCTCGGGGATAGAAATACAGTACCACCTTTTTGCCCTTGAAATCCGCAAGGCTGACGGCGTTGCCATCCTTATCGGTCAGGGTAAAGTCGGGGGCTTGGGTTCCGATTTGCAGCATAAATGATCGCTCCTTTTATTTTTGATAAGGAAATTAAAATGGTCAAAATTGGTCAGTCGGCTTTCCAATTGGGGTCCTGCACAAAGACTAAATGGTCAGGGGAGGAATGCTCGGGGGAATAGGCAAAGCCGAACCGGCGGAAGGAATGCAGCTCCTCCGGGGTTTGGCAGTTCTGTTCCGCCGCATGGCGTACCATCGCCCCCCGGGCCATCTTTGCAAAGGTGGCTTTTTCCTTCAGTTTGCCGCCGGTTTCCTGGGCGAAGGTCACCTGTACCCGGCGCACGGAGTCGGGCAGCTTGCCCATCACGCATTTGCTGTATTCCTTCGAGGCCAGGTCTACCAGGCAGTCAGTCTCTTCGGCCAGAGCGTCCGCCAGGCGGCTGCCCCAGAATTCGTACAGGGTCTTGCAGCGAAAGCCCGCCGGTTTTGCCTGCATTTCCAGACGGTAGGGGGTAACACCATCCAGCGGGCGCAGCAAGCCGTACAGGCCGGACAAAATCCGCAGATGCTCCTGCACATAGGAAAGCTCCTCTTCGGTGAACACACCGGGCGCCATGTACTGGTACTGAATCCCCTCGTAGGCAAAAAGCGCAGGGGTCAGGGCCCGGCGCAGGTCCATCTTTTGCAGGCGCTCAAAGTTTGGCTCCGCCAGTGCGTCGCTGCAATTCCAAAGAGCCTTGCAGGCGGCGTAGTCCAGGCTTTGCAGATAGTTTTTTAATTCCTCGGCCTGCTCCAGAAAGCGGGGCAGATCATGAGGCGCGAAGGAGTCGGTATCCACATTCATGGTCTTGGCAGGGGAGATGATGAACTTCATGGCAGGGCCTCCTTTTCGTTCCTATTGTAGCAGAGATGCGCGACGCAGAATGTTGCCGCGGCAAAATCAGAAGCGCAGCCGCATGTCATACCAGACCGCGCCCCCGTGCTGAGAAGCGGAAACGCCCTCATTTTCAAAGCCGAACCGGCGGTAGAAATCCAGCAACTCCTGCTTGCAGGTGAGCACCACACCCTGGCGGCCCTGCGCCTTGGCGTCGGCAATCATTTGGCGCATCAGTGCACTGGCATAGCCCTTGCCCTGAGCGGTGGGATGTGTTTCCACTCCGAACAGCATCTGCCAGGCACCCTGCTCGTTGTGCAGGCCTGCATCCTCGAACATTTCGTCCTGCAAAAGGGGCGAATCGCTCACGCAGCCGTTCACACAGGCCAGGATCTGCCCATCCTCTTCCGCCAGCCAGAAATGCTCCGGAAATACTGCCAGACGCTGAGCAAAGGAAGTGCGGGTAGCCGCCTCCTCCGGCGGGAAACACTGCTGCTCCAGAGCGTCCAGAGCGTCCAGGTCGGTGGGGCGGGCATGTCGAATGGTCATAACGGGTCATCCTTTCGGTTAAGATCGATACCAGTATACTATAAAACGGCAGTGAGGGGCAGACCTTGCTGCCGCTTTTTCACGGCCTGTGGTATAATATTGTCTGTGAACAAACAAAAATAGGGAGTGCAAACCATGAACATCCAGATTTTCGGAACGAACAAAAGCTTCGATACCAAAAAGGCCCAGCGATGGTTTAAGGAGCGGGGGATCAAATTCCAGATGATTGATCTGAAGGAAAAGGGGATGAGCCGGGGCGAGTTTGACAACGTGTGCCGTGCGCTGGGCGGCTGGCAGAACCTGGTGGATGAAAACGCAAAGGACAAGGATACCCTGACTTTGCTTCGTTTTCTGGCCCCGGAACAGCAGGCGGATAAGCTGTTTGAAAATCAGCAGCTGATCCGCCAGCCCATTGTGCGCAACGGCCGGCAGGCCACTGTTGGCTGCTGCCCGGAGGTTTGGCAGACCTGGGAATGACAGACCAGACGCCCAATAATCTTTGCTGTTTCGTACAAGGAAACGGGCGCTTTCTTGGTAGTTTCGCCGTTCCATTTCCGGTCCGTTTTTTGGTATCATGAAAGAAAAGGGCCCGCGGCAAATACAGAAAACGCGGGTTTCCGGGAAGAGGGGAAATGCCCATGTCCAGAACACCGCATTCCGGTTCGCTGCTGCCCGGGCGGCTGCATGCCACCGGCGAAGTGAACGGTTTCCAGATCCGACCGGGTCTGTTCTTATCCAATGGGGCCACGCTGGTGCCGGGCGGCGTCAGCTTTACCATCCATTCTTTTAACGGCACCGCCTGCGAGCTGTGTTTGTTCCATCAGGCCGACCAGGAGCCCTTCGCGGTGCTGCCCTTCCCGGAGGAATGCCGCATGGGCGGCACCTATTCCATGATCGTGTTCGATCTGGACATTCAGGACATCGAGTATGCCTACCGAATGGACGGTCCCAGCGACCCCGCCCGGGGCTTGATTTTCGACCGCACCAAATTCCTGCTGGACCCCTATGCCCGGGCGGTCACGGTGCAGAGCATCTGGGCAGGCGGCGAGCGGCTGGGGCGAACCTACCATGCCCGGGTGGTGGAGGATACCTTCGACTGGGGAACGGTCCATAATCCGCGCATCCCGTTTTCGGACATGATTATCTACGAGATGCACGTGCGCGGCTTCACGCAGCATGCCAGCTCCGAGGTGAAATTCCCCGGTACCTTCGCGGGTCTGGAGGAAAAGATCCCTTATCTGTTGGAGCTGGGTGTGAACGCGGTAGAGCTGATGCCGGTGTTTGAGTTCGATGAAAAGGCCGAGGAGCGGGTGGTGAACGGTCAGAAGCTGCGCAATTACTGGGGCTATAATCCCATCTGCTTTTTTGCACCCAATCTGGACTACACCGCCGAACCGGAGCTCAACCGGGAGAGTATGGAACTCAAACGGCTGATTCGCAGCCTGAACGAAAACGGCATCGAGGTCATTCTGGATGTGGTGTTCAACCACACCGCCGAGGGCGACGAGACGGGTCCCTTCTTTTCTTTCAAAGGGCTGGATAACAACATCTACTACATGCTCACGCCGGACGGCCGTTATTATAACTTTTCCGGGGTGGGCAATACGCTGAACTGCAACCACCCCCAGGTGCGCCAGTTCATTCTGGACTGCCTGCGCTACTGGACGGTGGAATACCGGGTGGACGGCTTCCGCTTCGATCTGGCATCTATTCTGGGGCGGGATGAGACCGGCAGCCCGCTGTCGAAACCGCCGCTGCTGGAAAGCCTGGCCTTCGACCCGGTGCTCAGCCACGTGAAGCTCATCGCCGAGGCCTGGGACGCGGGCGGCTTGTATCAGGTGGGCAGCTTTCCCTCCTGGAACCGGTGGAGCGAGTGGAACGGCAAATATCGGGACGACCTGCGCAAATTCTTAAAGGGTGATGCAGGCCTGGCCCAGGCGGCGGTGCAGCGCATCTGCGGTTCGCCGGACCTCTACCCACCGGACAAGCGCCCCAACGCCACGGTGAATTTCATCACCTGCCACGACGGTTTCACGTTGTATGATTTGTACGCCTACAACACAAAGCACAACGAGGCCAACGGTTGGAACAACACCGACGGCTTTGACGACAACAACAGCTGGAACTGCGGGGAGGAAGGCCCCAGTCGGAACCCGGAGGTGAACGCACTGCGGGACCGGCTGCGCATGAACGCCATGACGGTGCTGCTGTGCAGCCGGGGCGCGGCTATGTTCCTGGCGGGAGACGAATTCGGCAACAGCCAGGGCGGTAACAACAATGCCTATTGCCAGGACAATGAGATCTCCTGGCTGAACTGGGAGCAGTTGGAGCAAAACCGCCCCTTCTTCGATTTTGTGCGGCAGCTGATCGCGCTGCGCAAGGCTCACCCGGTGCTGCGGGCGGCCACTGCCCCCAGCTGCTGCGGCTGGAAGGACCTTTCGCTGCACAACAACGGCAAAGCCTGGAACAGCGAATTCTTGCCCGAGACCCGCCAGATCGGCGTGCTGTTTGCAGGGCGGGATGCGGCCGATCAAAATGATGATATCTTGCTTCTGGCGCTGAATATGCACTGGGAGCCCCATCCCCAGCAGCTGCCCACACCGCCCAAGGGCCTTTTCTGGCAGCTGGTACTTCACACCGGTGCGGCAGACCCCTTCGCGGCCGGGCCACTGAACGCCCTTTCCATGCAGATGGGTCCCCGCAGTGCGGCGGTGTTCCGGCTGGTTCCCACGGATGGCGGTATTTGATGCAGGCGGGAAAATGGTGTATACTATACCATTGAGGTGAAAAAACAAATGGCAACTTATCTGGTTGATACCGAAAACGTGGGTACCGCCTGGCTTGCTGTAGCGGAAAGGATGCGCCCCGAAGATAAAATGTGCGTGTTTGCCTTTTCCGGCGACGCAAAGCTGAGCATCAATTTTTCCATGCTGGAGACCTGCATGCGGGCCTCCGGTCAGATTGAGATCATCTGGTGCGGTGAAAAGGTTCGTGCCAAAAATGCGATGGATTTTGCCATTGCATCCTATGTGGGTCTGTGTGCCGCCGGCGGCGAGGGCGAGATTTATATCGTTTCCAATGACAGCGACTATGAGGTGCTGTCCGGCTTCTGGGCCCAGCGGGGCGTGACGGTGGAGAAGCTGGCGGTGGGCCAGGGCTATGCTCACGCTAAAGAACTGGCAACCCATAAGGCGGAGCCGGTGCGCGAGCCGGAGCTGAATCCACGCAAAAAGCGCATCCGGGTACTGCTGAACGGCGACAGCGAAGCCGCCGAGCTGGTTTACCGGGTGTGCGAGACCATTCCGGAAAACGCCAAAAAGAAGGGTAAGCGCTTTTTGGAGGCACTGGAAAAAGAACCCCGCTTCAAAAAGATGGCCGAGAAGAAGAAAAAGAGCATCGTGGAAAAGGCCAATGGTGTCACCGGCATCTACTTCGACCGGCAGGAAAAGCTGCGGGAGCCCTGAGCGTGGATTCCTGCCAAACGGTGACCTTGTTTTTCAGAGCCGCCGCATATTCGATCAGGTATGAGAAAAGAGCCGCCGGGTGGTGGCTCTTTTCTTTTGCCGTCTGGCAGCTCTTTCATTACTGCTCCAATTGCGTATAAAAAAGCCATTCTGTGATTTGTGTACTCATAAGGCATAAATCACAGAATGGCTTTTGTGTTTTATAAAAGAAAGCTGTTATTGCAGAGAACTGCCGCAATATCAAGGAGATGTTAAGGCAGCTTGACGTTGGAAACAAGATTTACCCGTGTTCCTACAGAAATCGATAAGCAAAGTGCGATGACATCGTTGTGATGGCAAATAAAGGTGGAGATCAGCAGCAAGCTGTCGTCTGCAGAAATTTTCAGCAATTCCTTTAAGCTTTCGTTTGCTGCAATGGATTCATCAAAAACACGGATTGTTTGGGAAAAATAAACGCTGTTTGGAATTTCCTTGGTGTTTGGAAAATCGGGAAGGAGATTCTCTGTATTGCGATTTTGAAACGTGTACATGAGACCGATGGGGGTGTTATCCACAAATTCGATAAATCGGTGCCTCTTTATTAAATCCATGGAGACAGGAGCAAAAACACTTTCTGCAATATTCTGAATTGGTTCAGGGATATATTCCAGAGGGAGAAGGTGATACTTTTGCTTTTGAAGAAGGCTGTCTTTATATGGAAAACAATAGTGAATCAGTTCCCGATTTACCTTTGGGGGACATAGATAGTATCCGCTTCCATGAATGCGAAAGATAGTTCCTTGACTGGCCAAAATCTCCAAACCGTTTCGCAGAGTTACGCGAGTCACATTCAATAAAACAGAAAGCTCTCGTTCAGAAGGCAGTTTGTCTCCCGGTTTCAGTTGATGCTGTTCAATATATTGCTCCAGATATTCTGCAATGTCCAGTGCAAGAAGATTGTATATTTTGGGCATGAGATGCTCACTTTCTAAATGATTTGAGAAGAAAGATGAAATTCTCCATTTCGGATAACGCCATCTGTATAATATTTGGCGAATTCAGGAACAACCATAACCTCTGTATACTCAGCGATGGTTCCCTCGATTGTGGAAGATGTGATTTGAATGGATATGACGCGATTTCCTTCGGAACAAGCCAGAAGTTTAGAAAACGTATTATATACTTTTGAAGCGGAAAAAATATGCTGGATATCGTGGATTTTTATCTTGTTAATTGTAAGCACATCGTATAAAGAATAGACTTGAAAATCAATTGATTCGATCCCTTTTACACTGTTAAAAGGAAGATACGTGTTTTCGATTGAAATGGGCTGATCATTGCCTTTTCTAAGTCGGATGATTTGAAAGATTTTTTCTTCCTCAGGAACATGAAATATTTTGGAGAATTTGTATCCGGCTTCTCGTGTTTGCGTTTTAAGAACTTTAGAAGAGGGGGTATAACCTGCCTCGTGCAAAAGCTCGGTCATGCCTTTAAAGTGGATGGATGAATCGTCAATATTGGTTTTGGTTACAAATGTACCTTTTCCGCGAATGCGCTTTACCAACTTCTCTTCTTCAAGATGTTCAATTGCGGCACGTATAATGTTTCGGCTCACATGAAATAGCTCCGCAAATTCCCTTTCCGAAGGGAGTGGGGTGCCGTAATTGTAAGTTTTGTCGTGGATCTTCTCTTTAATTGTGTTGGCAATCTGAAGCGCGCACTCTTCATTTTTCATGAAATCACCGACTTGTACTAGAATTTACCTAATTATAGCAAATAATGTGAAAAAAATAAAGACAAAAAAAATATTGGTCTAACAAAAACAAAAAGTGGTTGACACACGGACGAACAAGTGGTATATTGAAAACACAAAGTGGTTCTAAAATGGAGCCTGACAAAATGACGGTACAAATTTACAGGAGGGTAAAAAGATGTACGGATTTGAAGACGAAACCTATCTGAGCGTGTTGCGTGGAGCTGCAAACAATATCGAGCAGATCAAGCAGGTGGTCGCGGAAGTTGAACAGAAGGGGTACAGCAACATTTTCCTTGTTGGAACCGGCGGCACCTACTCGATGGTAAGCCCCTTGGCGTATATGTTTAAGACCAATTCCACATTGGAATGGTACTATGAAATTGCAGCGGAACTGGTAAAAGCAAAGCCCAAAAAGCTCGGCAACCGTTCGCTGATGATCACGGCATCGCTGTCTGGCACAACGAAGGAAACCATTGAAGCGGCAGAGTACGCAACGAGTGTTGGTGCGACGGTGATTTCTTTGGTAGGAGAAGCAGACAGCCCGCTGGGGAAGGCCTCTACCTACGCAATTGCAAATGCGGCCTCCAATGACAATCTGTGTGAGGAGATCTATTTGCAGCTGTTTGCGATTGGCGCGCTGCTGATGAAAGGGAACGGGGAGTTCCCGGAATGTGATCGGCTGCTGGATAATCTGAAAAAAATGCCGGAAGTGCTGTTGAAGGTTCGCCAGGAAAATGATGAGCGCGCACTGGCTTTTGCAGAAAAGCATAAGGACACAAAGTTCCACATGTGTGTTGGCGCAGGCAACACGTGGGGCGAGACATATTGCTTCGCCATGTGCGTCTTGGAGGAAATGCAGTGGATTCCCACCAAGTCCATTCATGCCGCAGAGTTCTTCCACGGAACGGTTGAGATGACGGAAAAAGATATGAGCTTCATGCTCTTTAAGGGCGAAGACGAAACCAGAGCTCTTGTGGACCGAGTGGAAAACTTTGTGCGCAAGTACTCCGATATCGTTCAAGTGTGGGATACCAAAGATTATGCTTTGGAGGGGATCGATGAAGACATGCGCAAGTTCGTTGCCCCGATGGTGATGTCTTCTCAGCTGGAACGCGTAAGCGCTCACTTTGAGCATGTAAGAAATCATAGCTTGGATATCAGAAGATATTACCGCACCGTGGAATACTAAGTGAGGACAGGCACAATGAGAAAGATATTGGTTGCAACGCACGGTAAATTTGCGGCAGGGATTCAAGAGACGCTAAAGTTTATCGTAGGGGAAGATTGTAAGGTCGAAGTGCTGAATGCTTATGTAAGCGAAGCGTTTGATATGAAGCAGGAAGCGGAAAGGTATATCAACGCGCTTGCGGAAGATGATGAATTGATTGTGGCTGCAGATTTGTTTGGCGGAAGTGTGGCTAATACCTTTACCGAGTATGTGCCTACCGGAAAAGTACACATTTTAACAGGTGTAAATGTCCCGATGCTTCTGGAGTTGTCCGATTTGATTAATAGTGAATGCAGCACGGAAGAATTGATACAGAGCGCGCAGCAGACTGCACAAGAGGGTATCGTGTACGTTAACAAGGTGCTGTATGAAAACATGAATTCCGAGGAGGATGATCTTTAATGATCAAATTGATGCGATTGGATGAACGGCTGATCCATGGTCAGGTCGCTTTTGCATGGACGAATTCGTTATCTGCAGACTGTATTCTGATTGCGAATGATAGCGTTGCGGCCGACAAATTACGCGCCACTTCACTGAAACTTGCAGCGCCTCCGGCAGTGAAATTTGTAGTGAAAACAGTAGAGGGGGCAATTGAGGCGCTCAATAGCCACAAAACCGACAAATACAAACTGTTCATCCTTGTGGATAACACAAAGGATGCCCTGGCTCTGGTATCGGCAGTCGAGGAAGTGGATCATGTGAATCTTGGCAATATGAAGATGAAGGAGGGCGCAAGATCCATTACAAATTCCGTTGCCGTAACGGATGAGGACGTAAAGAACATCAGGGAAATGATTGCAAAAGGTGCAGAAGTGGAATGCCGTGCAGTACCGACCGATAAAAAGGTGATGGCAGCAACATTGATCTGACCTCAACAAGAAAGGAGCACACGATATGTTACAGGCATTCTTGGTATCAATTGTGGCGTTTCTTGCTGCAATTGACGAACAGTCCTTTGGCGCATCTATGATGTCCAGACCGCTGTTTACCGGTCCTCTGGTAGGCTTGATTATGGGGGACATGACCACAGGTATTATCATGGGCGCTTCTCTGGAAGCGATGTTCATGGGTTCCATTATGGTGGGCAGCGCGGTTCCTCCGGAAGTGTATGCGTCTAGTGTTTTGAGCATTGCAGTTGCAATTCAGTCGGGTGCAGGCATTGGCGCAGCGGTCGCCCTGGCATTGCCACTTTCGGTCTTCCTGCAGATGTGGAGAAATTTCTGCTATGCAATTCCTGGAAGCTGGGCTGGAAAACAGATTGAAAAAGCAGTCAATGAAAGGAACCTCAAAAAGGCGAATCTGCTTCATTTGACGGTTGTACCGTTGTCCATTGGTATTCCCTCGGCGCTGCTTGTGTTTGTAGCGGTAGCATTTGGAGCAGACATGATCAACACTGGGCTGAATGCAATTCCCACAGTTGTTATGGATGGCTTCAATGTTGCTGCCGGGGTGCTCTCTTGCGTAGGTCTTGCTCTTTTGATTAAGATGATGTCCAATAACAAGGTGCTCCCCTACTTATTCCTGGGATTCATTTGTGTTGTATATCTTGGAATGGATGTAATTGGCGTTGCAGCAGCGGGTCTTTGCATTGCCATCATTGCAGTGAATAGCATGAAGTTTGAAACTGTGGCAGAGGAGGATTTCTGAGATGAGCAAAGCAAAAAACAAATCGCAGAATGGAATTATGACTGCGAAAGACTACAGAAGCATTTTCTGGAGATCCTTCACCATACAGAGCTCGTGGTCTTTTGATAAGATGATGGCCTTTGGCTATATGTATGCTCTGGAAAAGCCGCTTAGAAAGATATATCCGAATGATGACGATTATTATGCAGCATTAAAGCGGCATACCGAAACCTTTAACATAACGCCTCATGTGTCGCCGTTTGTAATGGGACTGGGCGTGGCGATGGAAGAGCAGAATGCAAAGAAAGAAGACTTTGACACCGATTCCATCAACAATGTAAAGGTTGGATTGATGGGACCGCTCTCCGGCATCGGCGACTCTTTCTTCTGGGGAACCTTCCGCGTGATTGCGGCAGGTATCGGCATCGGCATCGCACAAAGCGGTAATATCCTGGGTGCGATCATCTATTTCCTGCTCTATACGTCAATTCATTTTATTACCAAGATTTTGGCTGGCAAATACGGCTACAAACTGGGTACAGACTTCCTGGAGAATGCGTCTCAGAATCACACAATGGAGAAGCTTTCTTATGGTGCGTCCATACTGGGAATGACAGTGATTGGCGCAATGATTGCATCAATGGTGTCGCTCGAAACCACCCTCAGCTTTACGCTGGCCGAAACGGAAACCACGCTGCAATCCATTTTTGATCAAATTTTCCCGGGACTGCTTCCGCTTGGCGCAACCTTCCTTTGCGTGTGGCTGTATAAGAAAAATGTAAAGACCATTTACATCATTTTGGGCATCTTTGCTGTATGCATTCTGGGGTGTGCAATTGGAATATTCTAAGCTTGTTATATTTGATGTGGATGGCACGCTGAATCAGACCGAGCGATATGCGGTAGATGCCTACCGGAAGGCGTTACACGAGATCGGGATGGATCATTTTACAGATGAGCAACTGAAAAGCCGGATTGGAGCTCCGTTCCAGGAAGACATTCGCTTCTTCCTGGGAGATCAGGCCAACACATTGGGAGAGCAGTTTTTGACATGTACAGCCAGATATTGGTTTGAAGGAATTCGAAAAAAAGCTGCTGTGTATCCCGGTACCTATGCAATGCTGGATTCTCTGAAACAAAAAGGATATCAGCTGGCTGTTTGCTCAAACGCTGACCCAAAAGAATTGGAACTGATTTTAGATGCTCTCAATATCAAAAGCCGATTTGATTACATTCAAAGCTTAACGGAGAAAGGCACAAAAAAGGAAAGTCTGAAAAAGCTTCTTGAATGCTGTAACCCGCAATGGGCAGTCATGGTGGGGGACCGGGATTATGACAGAGAAGCGGCGGAAAGAAATGAGATCGCTTTTATTGCGTGCATGTATGGATACGGCGCGCCGGGAGAATTGGAGCGGTGCGAGTATCAGGCCGCGTCTGTTTTGGAAATTCCGGACTTGGTAAATCAGTTGGACAGCTGAAAATCTCCAAATTGTAAGTTGAACGAAGAGACTGTTGCAAACCCAAAGTGGAGCAGCAGTCTCTTTGTTTGATATCCGTCAGGAGTTGCTTGGGAGTTTCCGATCACTTTTTTATCCTGTTCACTATGAAAGTCTTTGAAAGCAAATAATAAAACCGAGCCGTACCGCAAACATCACGGAATGGCTCGGTTTTGTTTTTGCAAAGGGTTTCAATTGGAAAACAGGTGGGGGATTTCAGGCCATCGGCAGCGTGACCCGGAACTGGGTGCTGCGGCCAGGCTGGGGCGGCTGTACCAGCTGGATCGTGCCGCCGTGGGCGGTCACAATTTTGTGACTGATGGCAAGGCCCAGGCCGGAGCCCTGACGGGTGTTGCGGGATTCATCGCCCACAACGAAGGGTTCAAAGATTTGCCCAGCAATCTCCGGCGGGATTCCCACGCCGTTGTCCGCCAGCGTCAGCACAGCCTGGCCGTCTTGATGCTGCAGTTCAAAAAACAGGGCAGTACCGGCGGGGTTGTGCTTTACGGCGTTGGACACAATGTTTTCCAGCACCCGCAGGAAAGCGGTTTTGTCCAACATGCACCAGATGGGTTCATCGGGGATTTCAATCTCCGGTACAAAGCCGCCCAGTTCCAGCTCGTTGTATTTAGAGGCCAGATATTCCCTCAGGACCTCGCACAAATCCAGCCGCTTGGTTTGCAGCGTGAACTGGGGATGCTCCAGCTTGCTGTACTCATGGAAGGTGTCGATCAATCCGGTGAGCCGGTTGGATTTCTGGTAGATGGTGTCCAGATATTCCGGTTGCTTTTCCGGCGGAATCAGCCCATCGCAAATAGCCTTTGCATAGCCCTGAATCACTGTGATGGGGGTCTTCAGGTCATGGGAGATATCTGCCAGCAGCTTTTGCCGGTTGTCCTCCAGGGCCTTGCGCTGACGTTCGCTCTCGGCAAGCTGAGCGGAGAGCTGGTTGAATGCACCGCAAATCTGTTCAAACTCCCGTGGCCCCCGACATTGGATGGGTTGCGGGTCATGCCGCTGGGCAAGCTCGGTGAATCCCTGCTCCAGCCGTTTTAGCGGCCTGCGTACCTTTCGGCTGAGCCAGAGCGCCATTGCCAGCAGTACCAGAACATAAAGGCCCAAAAACAGGAATAAGGTACGGCTCCAAATCATGCTCAGATGAGCGTATTCCTCATTGCGAAGAATCTGCTCGTATAAAATCAGCCAGCGCGACTGGCCGTCCTCATTCTGGAAGGGGTATTTCCAGATGTAGTAGCCTTGAGGCAGCGTTTGCGTCAGGTAGCCATAGGCTTCATCGCTCAAAACACCGGTATCCACACCGGGAATGGAGCCGTAGAGAATTTTATGGTCAGCATCAAGCACCACGGGTGTCTGATGGAATATGCCGGAATAGCCGTCGCTTGCCACCAGCGTCATCTGGCGGCCCTGCCTGTCGTACCAATGAGTAACCGTAGGGTAGACATACTGCCCCTGCAGAGGAATGCAGGCCAGCGCCTCCGGATCAATATCCTTATGGGATTCTCCGTACAGAATCCGGCCTTTGTCGTCTGTTACCGCAATGCTTCCGGTTTTTCCCAGAAGAGTGCGCACCGGGAACTGGTCGTACCGCTCTGTCCGCAGCAGCTCGTTATACTCGCTCAGATCCCGATCGGAAAGGCTGATCACTGTGGTGCTGCTTTCCATCAACGCCCAGAAAAGCAGGGCGATCGCTGCGATTACCAAAAACAGGGTAAAGACCCCGAAGCAACGCAGCAGAACTGAAAAATAACTGGATTTAGTGCGTTTCCACCGCTTCAATTTTATATCCCAACCCTCTCACTGTTTTGATGAAGCACGGATGACGCGGATCATCCTCGATCTTGTCCCGCAGTTTGGAGATGTGCACCATCATGGTGTTTTCGTCGCTTTCAAAGTAGGCTCCGCTCACTGCCTCGTAAAGCTGAACCTTGGTGAAGATGCGCCCCGGCGAGCGCATCAGGCAGCAGAGTATCTTATACTCGGTGGGGGTCAGGGCGATGGGCGCGCCGTTTTTGGTCAGACTCATGGCGTCCAGGTCCAGCCGCAGCGGGCCCAATAAAAGTACATTGCGGCCGGGAAGGGTAGGGGGAACGGGGTTCAGCTGGTAAAACCGGCGCAGATTCGCCTTGACCCGTGCGATGATTTCCAGCGGATTGAAAGGCTTGGTCAGGTAGTCGTCCGCTCCAAGCTCCAGGCCCAGGATTTTGTCGTTGTCGGTGTTCTTTGCGGAAAGAATCAGAATCGGCATGTTGCTGATGGTCCGCAGTTCGCGGGTAAGCTCGTAGCCGTTCATGCGGGGCATCATGATATCCAGCACCGCCATATCGATGGACTCGGTGCGGGCCAACTCCAGAGCAGCTGCGCCGTCCGGAGCGCAGAGCACCCGGTAACCGCTGCTTTCCAGATACAGCTTGACCAGAGTGGTGATATCCTGGTCGTCTTCCGCGATCAAAATGGTGTGCGGCATAAATCGTGACCTCCGTTTGAAAATCGGGCCGGAGCCATTGCTCCGGCCCGTTACTTTTATTGTACATCAGACGGCTGTCTGTGAAAAGGAAAAATTATTCGTAGCGCAGCGCATCGATGGGGTCCAAGCGGGCGGCACGCTTGGCGGGGTAGTAGCCAAAGAACACGCCGATGGCCATGGAGAACAGCACAGCCACCAGCGCGGCGGCTAGCGAGGGTTTGACCGGGTAGTGCATCATCATGGCGCCGGCGCTGCCGAGGCCCACGCCCAGGATTACGCCGATCAATCCGCCAATCAGACAGATGATGATTGCCTCCACGATGAACTGGAACAGGATCACCCGTCCCTTTGCGCCCAATGCCATGCGTACACCGATCTCACGGGTTCGTTCGGTTACCGAGACCATCATGATATTCATTACACCGATGCCGCCCACCAGCAGGCTGATGGCTGCGATGGCGCTGATGCCCAGCTTCACGCTCTGGGTCATCTTGTTCATGGATTTCACGATGTCGTCCAGGCTGGAAACCGAGACGGTGAAATTGGGGTTGTGGCTGTAGAAGCTGTTGAAGAACTCCCGGGTGCGGTCCATAAAGATCTGGTTGTTCACATCCTCCCGGGACTGCAGGGTCACGGTCTGGTAACCGCCGTCCCGCTGCAGCAGCTGAAAAGCGCTGCCCACCGGGATATAGATGTTGGTATCCAGATTTCGGGTCACGGTCTGGCCTGCTGGCGGCTTGTACTCGTAGACTCCCACGATATAAAGCCGCAGGGGAATGCCGGAAGCATCGGTTTTGAAGCTTTTTCCCAGCGCGCTCTCCGGAGTGGCCTTGTTACCGAAATATTGGGTAACAAAGCGGTCGCTCACCACGGCCACCGCCCGGTGATTGACGCTGTCTGCATCGGTAACGAAGCGTCCGGCCAGCAGGGTCATTTTGTCCAGAGTCAGCTGCCCGGGAGAAACGCCCATCAGCTGGCCGGAAGCCTTGTGACGGCCGGAAACAGCGTTGATGGTGCCGAAGCTTTCGTTCACAGCCAGCGCCTGCAACTGGCTGGCAAATTTCTTTTGATACTCCTGCAGCATGGCATCGCTGATAAGGTCACTGGCAGAAGGTTCCTTGTATTCAAATGACTCCAGCGCCTTGTCCATTTCCTCACTGTCCTCAAACGAAAAGGAGCCGGATGCAAAAGGGTCATCCTTCTGCACCACAGACAGGGTCACATTTCGTGCGCCGAAGCCGGACATCTCCTTGGCCAGCGAGCCGGAAAGGGAATCGCCCACTGTGATGATGGCGATCACCGCGCTGATGCCGATGATGATGCCAAGCATGGTCAGCAAAGCGCGCATCTTGTTGGCTTGCAGGCTGGTGAGCGCCAGGCGTACATTTTCAAAGATCGACATGGCCATACGCCTCCTTTCGCTGGTCGGAGATGATGTTGCCGTCCCGCAGGGTGATCACCCGGGGGCATTCGGCGGCCAGCTCCTGGCTGTGGGTAATCAGAACGATGGTCTTACCCTGCTGGCGGTGCAGGGTGTGGAAAATATCCATCACGTGGCGGCTGGTCTCGGAATCCAGCGCGCCGGTGGGCTCGTCCGCCAGCAGAATGGCCGGGTCGTTCACCAGGCTTCGGGCGATGGCCACACGCTGCTTCTGACCGCCGGACAGCTCGTTGGGCTGGTGAAAGCGGCGCTGCTCCATGCCAACCATGGCCAGCAGCTCCCGGGCGCGCTGTTCCCGCTGGCGGGCGCCGACCCCGGCGTACAGCATGGGCAGCTCCACGTTCCGTTGGGCGGTGGTGCGCCCGATCAGGTTAAAGTTCTGGAATACAAAACCGATCTTTTTGTTGCGCACCTCGCTCATCTCATCCCGGCTGGCCCGCTGAACGTCCACGCCGTCCAGCCGGTAGGTGCCCGCGGTGGGCTGATCCAGCACCCCGATGATGTTCATGAGGGTGGACTTGCCGCTGCCGGATTCACCGACGATAGCGACGAATTCACCGGGATACACGGCCAGGTCAATGCCGTGAAGGATCTCCAGTTCGTTTTCCTTGCCCACGTTGTAGGTTTTTACAATGCCCTGCATCTCGATCAGCGGGGCCTGGAAGGACTGGTTCATTCCGCCACCTCCCCGGTGGAAGCGCTGGCGGAGCTGTCGGTGCTGGCACTGTCTGCGCCGCCCATGGGCACGGGTGCGCCGGTGTCCGGCATCTGGGAAGCGTCGGCCAGGATTTCCAGGCCGTCCTGCAGGGAAGTACCGCTGACCTCTACTGCATAGTCGTTCTTCATGCCGGTGGTCACGGTCACAGGGGAGAATGCGCCCTCACCCTGGCGGGCATAGATCACGTCCTGGCCGTCATCGCCGGGAGCTACAGCATCCAACGGTACAGAGTAGACGTTGCTCTTGGAAGCCAGAATGATCTCAGCCTTGGCTTTGCTGCCGATGAAGATGCTTTCCGGCGTCTGGATGGCGATGTCGGCCGCAAAGCCGGACGAGGAGCCGGTGCTCTCTCCGTCGCCGCTTCCGGCGGTGGGGGAGATGCGGGAAACCGTGCCCCGGATCTCACCGCTGGCAGCGTCGCTGGTGATGGAAGCAGGCATGCCCACCTGCACCTTGTTGATGGCGTATTCCGGAATGCTCACCGAAAGCACCAGCTGGTCGGTGGACTGAATGGTGGCCACATCACCCTTGCAGATGCTGCCCACATTCACCTTCAGATCGGTGATCTTGCCGCTGGTCTCAGCCTTCAGGATAGTATCCTCCAGGCTCTTTTTCAAATCGTCCAGAGCTTTGCTGTCCACGCCCTTCTGCAGCTGCTTTTCCGCTTCCTGCAGGGCAGAGAGCGCGGTGTTGATGGTGGTGTCACAGGCATCCAGGGCCTGGTAACGGGCAGAATCCGCCTGCTTGTAGGCGCTTTCGGCGGTGTCCCTCTCCGCCGCGGCTGCGTCATAAGCCTGCTTGGCGGTGTTGTAGGCCTGGGTGTAGCTGTCGTAGCTGTACAGGGTGCGTGCGCTTTCCAGAGCGGTGTTTTTTTCGTTCAAGGTCTCGTCCGCCTTCTGGTAGGCAAGATAGGCATCGCCCTCGGTGGCGCCGCCTGCGGCGATCCAGGCGTCGTAGGCCTTCTGCCGGGCATCTGTCGCGGCGTCCACATCCTTCTGAGCGCTGGCGACGGCCTTCTCCATTACCTCGTAGTTGGCTTTCGCAGCGTCATAGGCAGGGGTCACGGCACTCAGGGCCTCAGAGGCACGGTCCCGGGCGGCGCGGGCAGCATCGACCAGCGTGTCCTGATTTTTCTTTTCGTTGTCCTTGGCGCGGCGGGCCTCATCCACCTGAGTGACCGCTTTGTTGTAGGCCTCTTGCAGGCGCTGCTTCTCCTCGCCGATTTCCTTTTCCTTGTCCTGAATGGCGCGGCGGATGTCCGCATCGTCCAGAGTGCAGATCACGTCGCCCTTGTTCACGTAGTCACCCACCTTCACATTCAGGGAGGTAACTTTGTTGCTCAGACCGGTGGTCACCGAGGAAACCTGTGCGCTTTGTACGATGCCGGAAACGTTCACCGACTCGTTCAGGTCCTCTTTTTTCAGGAACACAGTGCGCGCATAGGACAGGTTTTCCGCTGTGTTATCCTTTGAAGCGGACATCCGGACACGCAGCGCGACTGCACCGCCTGCCGCCAGAATAGCCACGGCCAGGATAGCAGCTGCCGCGCGCTTGTGCTTTAAAATGGGGGAGAATATCTTGATCGCCATATCGCTTCGACTCCTTTTTGTGTGGTTGCTTTCTACAGCAAAAAGGATACCGCAGCAATCTTTAGCAGGCCTTTAAAAAAAGCTTAAGATTTATAAAGATTTGGCGCCCGCCGGGCTTGCCGGGCAATGGCTGCAAAACGGGCATGCCGGTGCGGCGCCCTCGACGCTCTCTATGATACTTCGAGAAAATATTTTCAATATTGCTGCGAATGTGCTATCATGGTACAGTGAAAATAAAAGAGGGAGGGTTCTGTTCAATGAAGAATGTAAAGATCCTGACGGATCTTTTTCTGACCTTTATGCAGGTGGGTGGTCTGACCTTCGGTGGCGGTTATGCCATGCTGCCGATCCTGCAGCGTGAGGTCGTGGAAAAGCGGGACTGGGCCACCGATGAGGAGCTTGCCGATTATTTTGCGGTGGGACAGTGTACCCCCGGTATCATCGCGGTGAATACGGCCACCTTTGTGGGACAGAAACAGGCGGGCATCCTGGGCGGCATTGTGGCAACTTTGGGCGTTGTAGCCCCTTCGCTGGTGATCATCTCCATTCTGACCGGGTTCATCAACACCTTCGCGGAGCTGGCGGTGGTCAAAAATGCTTTTGCGGGCATTCGGGTATGCGTCTGTGTGCTGATCTTCAATGCGGTGTGCAAGTTGTGGAAGGGTTCTGTCAAAAGCAAGCTGGCGCTGGCAATTTTCGCGGTGGTTACGCTTGGCTCTCTGTTCTTTGATCTTTCGCCGGTTCTCTTTGTTGTGGTGGCTGCTGTGCTGGGCATCGGTCTGGAGCAGTTTGCCCCGGCAGCCCGGAAAAGCACAAAGGAGGGAGAGGTATGATTCTGCTGCTTCGGCTTTACTGGGAGTTCTTTAAAACCGGCCTGTTCGCGGTAGGCGGTGGACTTGCCACGCTGCCCTTTCTTTCCCAGATGGCAGACAAAACCGGCTGGTTTACGCAAGGCCAGCTGATGGATATGGTGGCGGTGTCGGAATCCACCCCTGGCCCCATCGGCATCAACACGGCTACCTATGTGGGCTTTACCACCAGCGGCGTTCCCGGTGCGCTGGCGGCGACTCTGGGCCTGGTCAGCCCGTCCATCCTGATCATTCTGGTCATCGCCTCGTTCCTGAAGGCGTTCCGCTCCAACCGTTTTGTGGAGGGCGTGTTCCGCTGTCTGCGGCCGGCGTCCACCGGGTTGATCGCAGCATCCGGTCTTTCGGTGGCTGCCATTACCTTTTATACGGCTGCCCCGGAGGGGCTTCTGGCAGGAATCCAGTGGAAGGCGGTGGTACTGGCGGCAGTTCTGGTACTGGCCACGCGGGTGATTCCGCAGACCAAAAAGCTCCACCCGGTGGTCTGGATCGCCTTGTCCGCTCTGGCGGGAATCGTGTTCTCCTTCGCGAGAGTATAATAAAAAGAAAAATGCGCAGCTTTTTGAAAGCTGCGCATTTTTTTGTCCGGATCAGACCTCAAATTCGTAAAAGCGGTCCGGCTGCAGAGTGGTGAAGATCACCTGCACCAACGTGTAGCCCAGTTCAAAGGCGGTGTCTCGCAGAATGGCGGCAACCTCTTCCCGTACCTCGTCGGCCCGATCAAACCAGGAAACCTCGATGATGGGGAACCCGGCAGTCTGCTGGCCGCCTGCATAGAAGGTGGTGGGAACGAGCTCGAAAATCAGCCAATCCTCCGGGCATCCGATGGCCGCGGAGAGCTTTTGGCTCAGAGCAGGGGTAACGGTCTTCATTTGCTGGTCGGTGAATCCTTTTACAGTGATCTGCGGCATAACAGGTCGCTCCTTTTGTTTGTTTTCCTTTATTTTATCACACAGAAGTCTTCTCCGTACAGCGGCGTTTTTCCTTCACCCGAAAAAATCGCCTCGTTTCCCGGAAGACCTGGGGCGAAAGCCAAAGAACCGCCAGCAGGTTCGGAGGTACCATCAGCCCATTGAAGGTGTCGCTGATCTGCCATACGAGATCCAACCGGCTCACACAGCCGATCACGATGCACGCCAGATACAACAGCTTATAGGGCACGAGCGCTCCCGGGCCGAACAGATATTCCACCGCCCGTTCGCCGTAATAGCTCCAGCCCAGCAGGGTGGAGAAGGCAAACAGCATCAGGCTGACCGCGATCAGTACCCCGCCGCCCGGGCCGAAGACCGAGCGGAAGGCGTCGGCGGTGAGCGCGGCTCCGTTGGGCAGGGAAGAAAAGGCTTCGGTCCCGAGCGCGGCGGAATAACGAGCGGGATCGTATACGCCGGAACAGAGGATGGCAAGTGCGGTGAGGGTACACATGAACAAAGTGTCCACCGCCACTTCGAAGATTCCCCACATGCCCTGGACCACCGGTGGGCTTCCGGCGGCGGAGTTGGCCATGACAGACGAACCAAGCCCTGCTTCATTGCTGCTGACTCCACGGGCTACGCCCACGCGCAGCGCCTGCTTCATACCGTAGCCCGCCAGTCCCCCGAGCCCTGCCTGAACGCAAAAGGCCTGCTGCAAAATACTGTGCACTACCGCCGGAACCCGATGCCAGTTGGCCAGGATTACGCATACCGCCGCCGCAGTGTACCCAACCGCCATGAAGGGGACCAGCCGCTCGGTGATTCGCCCCACACGATGGATGCCGCCCAGCATCGCAAAGCCCACTGCGCCCGCAACGGCCAGACCGGTAAGCAGCGGGGGAACGCCGAAGACATCCTGCAGGCCGGTGGCAATGGAATTTGCCTGGGCCATGTCGCCCATACCCAAAGAGCCTAAAATGCAGAAGAAGGAGAACAGCAGCGCCAGCCACCGGCAGCCAAGACCCTGTTCGATATAAAACATCGCTCCGCCAATTGGTTCGCCCTTGGCGTTTTTGCCCCGGTAAAGCCCGGCCAGCAGGTTTTCTGCATAGCCGGTCATGGTGCCGAAAAAAGCCGAGATCCACATCCAGAACACCGCGCCTGGACCCCCGGCGGCAATGGCCGTGGCCACACCGGCAATGTTGCCGGTGCCCAGCGTGGCGGCCAATGCGGTGCAGGCGGACTGGAACCCGGTGATGCCGCCTTTTTCCTTCCGAGGCTGGCCGCTTTTGCTGTGAAACGAGGCGCCCAGAGTGCTGCACCACCACAGGCGTATGCGGCGCAGCTGAAAAAATCCGGTCCCGAAGCTGAACAAAAGCCCGGATAAGGCCAGCAGAAACAGGGTGGCCGGGCCCCAGGCAAACCGGCTCAGCAGGGCGTTGCACCAGCGCAGCCAGCCGGAAAAATATTCCGTGATCAGATTCCCCATAGAGAGCTCCTTTTTGCAGGTTTTGCCACAATATATGCGCGGCTTTTGCCAAAGCAGAACCCAAAACCGGCAAAAAGACGGCGGGTGGATTGTAGCGGCGGTATTTTGGTGGTATAATAGATAAAATTGTGTTTAAGGATGGTGCAGTTGTGGCACGATATGACGCAGTATTGTTCGACGTGGACGGAACTTTGATTCATTCCAGCCCGGGAATCCTGGCAACAATGGAATATACTTTCCGGCAGATAGGCATCGACCCGGCCGGCATCGACCTTACCCGGTATCTTGGCCCGCCGCTGCGGCGCAGCTTTGGCGAGCATTTCTCGGACGAGGCCATGGTGGAAAAGATGGTGGATATCTACCGCACCCGCTATGCGGAGGACGGCTGCCACCACTGCCAGGTATTCGAAGGGGTGCGCCCCATGCTGGAGCGGCTGAAGGCTGCCGGCATCCGGCTGTATACCGCCACCTCCAAGCCCACGGTGGTGGTCACGCCGATCCTGCAGGAGCAGGGCCTGGCGGACTACTTCGATTTTATCGGCGGCGCCAGTGAGGACAAAAGCGTGGACACCAAAACCGCAGTGATGCGTCTGGTGCTCGCCCGGCCCGAGCTGGAGGGTGCCCGTGTGCTGATGGTGGGCGACCGGAGCGACGATATGAAGGGGGCCGCAGACTGCGGCGTTCCCGCAGCGGCAGTGATGTACGGCTACGGCAGCGAACAGGAGCTTGCTCCCTTTGCGCCGGCGCTGATGGCGAAGGATTGCCAGCAGCTGGCCGATTACATATTAAATGATTGATCAAAAGACCTTATGACCGAAAAGGAGGCAGACTCATGGCTAAGAAAAGAAGAAATTCTTCTAATCTCAGCTTAACCCCCAAGCAGAAGCAGGCAGCCCTGGTGCTGGCCATTTGTGCGCTGGTGCTGATTGTGACCATTGTGGCGGTGGTGATCATCGTAAACACCTCCCACAAATCGAAGGACACTTCCAGCGGTTCCACCAGCTCTTCTCAGGCTGTGCTGGATTCCGGCTTCGATGCCAACGCCTACGGCGACACCGTTTTGGGCGAGACCGACGACGCGGGTCAGTCCTACATTGATGAGACGATCTTTGTGGGCGATTCCAACACCTACCGTTATTATCAGAACGGCCTGCTGTCGCTGGATCAGGTAATGGCCGTGGAGGGCCTGGGTATCCAGCAGCTCACCACCGACAAGTCCATCTATTTCAAGAACGACAGCACCGCATATTCCATTCCCGAGGCGCTGGCCAAGATGAAGCCCCGCCGGATCATCGTGATGATGGGCACCAACAATGCGGACGGCAGCATGAGCGCGGACAGCTTCGCCAGCAGCTATGAGTCGGCACTGAACGAGATCGTAACGGCTTATCCCTACTGCGATGTGATCGTGGCGGCTGTTCCCCCCATTCCGGAGGACCACAGCAACTATCCCAACATGAGCCAGGAGACCATCAACGAGTTCAACCTGGCTCTGGTGAAGATGTGCCAGAAGAACGGTTACAAGTTCCTGAACATCTCCGAGCTGCTGATGGGCGAGAATGGCTACGGTCAGGACCGCTACTACCAGCAGGGCGATATCCATCTGAAGAAGGATGCCCTCAACGGCATCATGGATTATGCCCGCACCCACGCCTGGACCGGCACCGAGGATCGCCGCCCGGATACCGACAACATCCCCACCCGGGTACGCAACGGCGGTACCTCCGGCAACTCCAATCAGGCAACAGCAACTCCGGACCCGAATGAGACCTTTACCGCCCAGTACAACGTGGACAAAAACGTTGGCGGTACCCTCACTAGCGGGGATATTTCCGGCAAAACCACTCTGAAATTTGAAGATCTGACCAAGAACGACAGCGTTACCGTGAAGGCGGTTGCCGCCGACGGCTACGAGTTCGTGAAATGGAGCGACGGCAACACCAGCCCCACCCGAACCGACAAGAACTTCAAGCAGAATGTGAACGTGACCGCTATGTTCAGCGCCAAGCTGAGCATCTCCTTCCAGGAGGGCAGCTCCGCCACCATCAAGGAGGGTGAGGGCTACACGCTGCATATCAATGCGGTTGGCGGCAATGTGACCGACGACAACGTGCAGTGGACTGTGAACGGTGAGAAGGTCAAGACTGGCTACAGCTACGGCCAGAGCAGCTGGAAGGCAGGCACCTATGACATCACTGCGTCCATCAATGTGAACGGTAAGCTTTCTTCTGCCACCTTCAAGCTGGTGGTAGAGGCCGCGCCCACTCCGGCGCCCACCGCCGCACCCACGCCCAAGCCCACTCCGGTGCCCACCGCCGCACCTACGCCCAAGCCCACTCCGACGCCTACGCCCAAGCCCACCCCGGAGCCGACTGCTGAGCCTACTCCACAGCCGACAGCGGAGCCCACTCCGGAACCCACTGAGGCACCGGTCAGCCCCTCTGAACCCACCGAGGGCGGCGAAGGCTAAACTGAATCCCATTCCGGCGCACATTCGCCGGTAAATACGACCAAATGACCCGCTCTGCCCGGCAGGGCGGGTCATTTTTATGAAAAACAAAACGAAAGGACGCTCTGTTATGAAACTGACTGTATTGGGCTGCGGCCGTTGGGGCACCTTCCTGGCCTGCTACCACAGCGCGCGCAACGAGGTGATGCTCTGGGGCCGCCCCGGTTCCCGGGCAATGGCACAGCTGAAGGCCGAGCGCAAAAACTCCTATATCGAACTGCCGGAGCAGCTGCGCCTCACCGAAGATCTGGCCGGAGCGCTGGAATTCGCCGAGGCGGTGATCATTTCCATCAGCGCGCAGCAGCTGCGAGACCTTGCCAAGAAGATCCAGGCGCTGCCGGTGGCCGGCAAAACCTTTATCCTCTGCATGAAGGGCATCGAGGTGGAAAGCGGTAAGCGCTTGACCCAGGTGTTCCGGGAAGAGGTGACCCAGCCGGTGCGGCTGGCCGTTTGGGTAGGCCCCGGCCATGTGCAGGACTTCTCCGCCGGAATCCCCAACTGCATGGTGGTGGATTCGGACGAGCCGGAGACCACCGACTACGTGGTGGAAAATCTGAGCAGCGATCTGATCCGCCTGTATAAGGGCCGGGATCTGATTGGTACTGAGGTGGGCGCTGCGGCCAAAAACGTGATCGGCATCGCCGCAGGTATGCTGGACGGCATTGGCTACTCCAGCCTGAAGGGCGCACTCATGGCTCGCGGCGCACGGGAGATCGCCCGGCTGATCCGTGCCATGGGCGGAAATGAGCTGTCGGCCTATGGTCTGTGCCATCTGGGTGATTATGAGGCCACCCTGTTCTCTGCCCACAGTCACAACCGCCAGTTTGGCGAAAGCTTTGTGAAGGGGGAGCATTTTGATCATCTGGCCGAAGGTGCGCCCACGGTAAAGGCGCTGGTCAAATTGGGGGAGGAACACGGCGTGGACCTGCCCATCTGCCAGACCATCTACAGCATGCTGTATGAGGGCTGCAGTGCCAAGGGTGCGCTGCCCCGCCTGTTCCAGCGCACTGTGAAGGGCGAGTTCGATTACTGACCCGCTTGCCTCCATGCACAGAGTAAGCCCCCGCCGCATACAATGGCGAAAAAAGGGGAGGTGCTTTGTAGCATGGCCAGTTGTTTTGACATTAGCATCATCGACGCCTGGAACACCGGCGCCGAGAACGTGACCGACGGCAGCGTGGACGATTACGATTTTGATTGGGGAAGCGAGGAAACCCCCTCCTGCGGTTGTTGCAGAACCTGCCGCACCTGTCAGCCGGTGGAGAATCCTTCCTGCAGGTGCCGCGAAGATTGCTGCACCTGTCAGCCGGTGGAGGACTCCACCTGTGGCTGCCGCAGACACTGCCGTACCTGTCAGCCGGTGGAGGAACCTCCGGTTGATGAGTGTGTGACAGAAGAAAACGGAGAGGATTACCCGGTGGTCCAGCTGTAACAGAATGTATCAAAAGGGCAGAGCCAGGCTCTGCCCTTTTGATGTGTATTGCTTGACGAAGCGGTTAGAATAAGGGATAATAAAAGGTACGATACATCGGCAGCCCGCCGCGCGCGGCAGGGCAGCAGACCGAATTTTATAAAGGGAGAAAACGACCCATGGCACATTATTATTGTTTGTTGTTGGATATGGACGGCACGCTGCTGGACTTTGAGGCAGCGGAGCACAAGGCAATCCAGGAGACGCTGGAGCATTTTGAACTGCCCAGCGATCACGAGACCGAGATGCTCTATGTGGAGATCAACAAGGAGCTTTGGGCCGCGCTGGAGAAGGGCCAGATCAAGCGGGACAAGCTGGTGGTGGAGCGATTCGCCCGCCTTTTGAAAAAGCTGGAGCGGAAAGGCTCTGCCGCAGAGATGAGCGCCTATTACCTGGACCGGTTGGGCAGCCATCCGGACCTGGTTCCCGGTGCGCTGGAGGCTGTGCGGGAGCTTTCCGAGGTGGCGACCCTGGCGATCGCTTCCAACGGCGTGGCCAAGGTACAGGTCAGCCGCCTGCGGGATTCCGGCCTGGAGCCCTATATGGATGAGGTGTTCGTCTCCGAGAAGATGGGCGTGGAAAAGCCCAACCGCCGCTTCTTTGAGCAGGCCATTCGCACTCTGGGCATTGAGCACCGGGACCGGGTTCTGGTGGTAGGAGACAGCCTCAGCGCCGACATCAAGGGCGGCCAGAACGCCGGGCTGGCCACCTGCTGGTGTAACTTTCACCAACAGCCCGAACCGGAGGAGGGCAATAAGCCTACCCATATCATTCACAATTGGCAGGAACTGTATTCCATCGTGATGGAGGAGGATGAGCTGCAAAATGTCGGACTTAAAAACCGAAAGCATCAGTTTTAAATCCAGCAACGGTAAGGACGCCATCGCCGGATATTTCTACACCATGCCGGGCATCACGCCCAAGGCAATCCTGCAGATCAGCCACGGCATGTGCGAGCACATCGAGCGCTACCGGGAGTTTGCGGAGTTTATGGCGCAGCATGGCTTTGTGGTATGCGGCAACGACCACCTGGGCCACGGAAAGACCAGTGGGGAAGAGGGCATCGACGGATACTTTGGCGAGAAGGATGGGCGCTTTTATGTGCTGCGCGACCTGCACACCATGAATCTGCTTGCCCGCAAACGGTATCCGGACCTTCCGCTGATCCTTCTGGGGCACAGCATGGGCAGCTTCTTTGCCCGCTGGTTCGCTGCGGAATACCCGGACGGAATGGACGCGCTGATCATCAGCGGCACCGGTGGGCCGAACCCGCTGGTGAACGTGGGAATCCGTCTCAGCGGGTGGATTTCCTCTGTGAAGGGTTCTTCCTTTACATCCAAGATGGTAAATAAATTAGCCTTCGGAACCTACCTGAAAAAGGTTCCCAATCCCCGTACTCCCTACGACTGGATCAGCCGGGACGAGCAGATCGTGGACCGCTACAGCGCAGATCCCAAATGTACCTTTGTGTTTACCGTGAGTGCCTTCCATGAGCTGTTTTCTACCCTGAAGCAGGTGAGCAGCCTGCAATGGGCACAGAAGATCCGCCGGGATCTGCCCGTCTGGCTTTTCTCCGGCGACATGGACCCGGTGGGCGATTACGGCAGGGGTGTGAAAAAAGTGGCGGAAATGCTGCGTCAGTCCGGTGTAAAGGATGTTCGCCTTACACTGTATCCGGGCGGCCGTCACGAGATGCTGAACGAAACAAATCGCCGACAGGTCTATCAGGACCTGTTGGCCTGGGCCGAAAAATGCCTGGAACGGAAGGAATAAACGAGAGTAGTAAGGAATCATATGCTCATATCATTACAGAACTTAGGAAAAAGCTTTGGCGACACCGTGGTTTTGCACGACATCAATGCCACGGTGGAAAAGGGTGAGCGCATTGGTATCGTGGGCGAAAACGGTGCCGGTAAAACCACTCTGCTCAAGTTGCTTTGCGGCGAGTATCTGCCCGATGAGGGCGAGTATCAGATCAGCCGCGGAGTGACTCTGGGCTATCTGGAACAAAACAGCAAGCTGGACCCCACCCTGGATGTGTACGGCGAGATGCGCAGTGCCTTTGCGCCGGTGCTCAGCGCCATGGAGCAGATGCAGGTGCTGGAAAACAAGCTGGAAAAGAACCCCGGCGACGAGCAGCTGCTGGCCAAGCATGCGGAGCTTTCGGCAGTGATCGACGCGGCGGACGGATATCATATGGACATCCAGATCAAGAAGGTGCTCAGCGGCATGGCCTTCGGTCCGGAAACCTACACCAAGGGCGTGTCGGTGCTTTCCGGCGGTGAGCACACCCGGTTGCGTCTGGCGAAGCTTCTGCTGCAGGGGCCGGATCTTCTGATCCTGGACGAGCCCACCAACCACCTGGATTTTGCCACCATGGAATGGTTGGAGGAATATCTGAAAGGCTATTCCGGTGCGGTGCTGGTGGTCAGCCATGACCGCTATTTCCTGGACTCGGTCTGTACCCGAATCTGGGAGGTGGAGGATCATCAGCTCACCAGCTATAAGGGCAACTATTCCGCCTATCTGCCGCAGAAGGAAGCCGCGGTGGCACTGCAGCAGAAGCAGCACGACGCGGATGTGGCCAAAGCCCAGAAGCTGGAGGATTACATCGCCCGTAACCTGGTGCGTGCCTCCACAACCAAAATGGCTCAAAGCCGCCGCAAGCAGCTGGAGAAAATGGAAATTACCGAAAAGCCACGCAGCGGGCCCCAGCAGCTGAACTTCAAATTTGAGTTTGATGTTACTCCTTACAAGGAGCTGCTCACCATCAAGAACCTGAGCGTGAAAATCGGCGAGCGGGTACTGCTGCATCCCTTCGACCTGCAGGTGCTGCGCGGAGAACGGCTGGTAATTGCCGGTCCCAACGGTGCGGGCAAATCCACGCTGATGCAGGTGCTGGATGGCAAGCGTAAGCCCTCCGGCGGTATGGTACGTCTGGGTGCGGGCGCAAAGGCCAGCATTTTTGAACAGCAGCAGATGCGCCGGGGTGGCCGTGTGATCGACGCCATTTGGGATAAATGGCCCCGTTTCACCGAGCTGGAGGTGCGCAACCACCTGGCCCGTTTCGGGTTCCGTGGTGAAGAGGTGTTCAAAAGCTGCAGCGCTCTGTCCGGCGGCGAGCTTGCCCGGCTGCGTTTTGCGGAGATTGTTCTGGAACGGCCTAACCTGCTGTTCCTGGACGAGCCCACCAACCATCTGGACATCTATACCCGTGAGAGTCTGACCCAGGCTCTGATGGCTTATGAGGGCACCCTGCTGCTCATCACCCATGACCGCTATCTGATGAACAGTCTGGAATGCCCGATCCTGTATGTGGAGGATGGGAACGCGACCCTTTATCCCAGCTATGAGCGGATGATGCACCGGGAAGACCCGGCCGCTGCCGCTCCCAAGGAGGAAAAGGAGAAGGCCCCCGCAGGCAAAGCAGCCTACGGTAAGGAGCAGCGTCGGCGTAAAGCGGAGCTGCGCACCCGTATTAAAGCCGTGGAGGACGAGATCGAGACTCTGGGCGCACACATCGTGGAGCTGGAAAACGAGATCGCCAGCCCGGAGGTGCTGCGGGACCATGTGCTGCTGCGGGACAAGTGCGACGAGCTGGAAGACAGCCGGTTCCATCAGCAGGAGCTGTTCGACGAGTGGGAAAAGCTGCTGGAAGAGCAGGAGCAGTACGAACAGGCGGAATGACGCCATTTCGTATCCCGATTTTCATAAAAGCAAAAAAAGAACGCCCACGGCATATCTGCCGTGGGCGTTCTTTTTTATCGAATTAGTTGGCGCATATGAGAAACCCGGCTCAGTCCTCTTCCTGATTGTGGACTTCCCGGTTGGGCGGGAAGATCAGCCGGATGCTGGTACCCTTGCCGGGGGCGCTTTCCAGTTCGATGCGGGCGTTGTGATAGGCCGCGCTGTGTTTCACGATGGAAAGGCCCAGACCGGTACCGCCGATGGCCTTGGAGTGGCTTTTGTCCACACGGTAGAATCGCTCGAATACCCGCTCATGGTCCTCCGTGGGAATACCGATGCCGTCATCCTTTACGGTAAGGGTGGGCCCGTCCGGGGTGTGTTTCACGCTGACCCATACATGGCCGCCGGGCTTGTTGTATTTGATGGCGTTGTCACACAGGTTGAACAGCATCTCATCCAATACCGGCAGCACACCCTCGATCACCACCGGTTCGCCCTCTACCTGCAGCGTTACCTGCTGCTTTGCGGCGGGATTTTCCAGCTGAATGCGGGTGTTCTGGGCCAGTTCCAGCAGATCTACCGGGGCAGCGGTGTAGGGGATGGAGTTTTCATCCAGCTGCGACAGCTTGATGATATCACCCACCAGATGGATCAGCCGCTGGGATTCATCATAGATCTTTCCGGCAAAATGGGGTACGTCGTTGGGGTCCACCAGGCCACTCTTCATGATCTCCGCGATTCCGGAGATAGAGGTCAGCGGAGTTTTCAGCTCGTGGGAAACGTTGGCGCTGAACTCCCGGCGAAGCGTTTCCCGCTCCTGCTTTTCGGTCACGTCCAGAAGCACGATTACCGTGCCGGTGAGCTGATCCTGCTGGTAGACCGGGTTGGCGAACAGCTGGCACATCCGGCCGAACAAGGGAATCAGGGTTTCGGTGTGCTGGCCCTCCAGTGCGTCCCAAATGGCGATGTTCAGCTCCTCAATGGGGCTGTGGGTCATATCACGGCCCATCAGAGGGGCTTCCGCATGGAGCAGCTGTCCGGCGCTGGTGTTGTGGGAAAGTACGGTGCCGGTACGGTCCAGCACCAGAAAGCCCTCTTTCATATTTTCGGTGATGGAGGCAAAACGCTCCTGCTGCTCGCCCAGCTCCATCAGCTGAGCCTTGATCTGGCGGTTTTGGTGGTTCAGCCGCCGCAGAAGGGGAGTGAACTCGTCGTAATCCTCGGGCACCTGTGGATGCTCCAGATCGATCTCATTCAGCGGCCGGGTCAGCCGGTGAGAAACCTTGTAGGAGATCACAGCCGAAAGCACCGTGCCAAAGGTGAGAATCAAAAGAATCGGCTGGATCAAAAGCAGGAAGATGCCCATGCTGGAATAGTGGGTACAGGCGATGCGCAGCACATCGCCGCTGGGCAGCAGAAGCGCCCGGTAGAGAGTCTTTTCCTGCAGGGTGGTGGAATAGCGCACACTTTCGCCGGTGCCGGAGGCAAGCGCTTGCTTGACTTCCTCGCGGTCAGCGTGGTTTTCCAGCGTGGAGGCATCCAGTGAACTGTCGTACAAAACCGTGCCGTCGGCATCGATCAGGGTGATTCGGCTATTACCCGGGTCAATGGTGGAAAGAAAGTCCTCGCCGTATTGGGACACCCCGCGGGAAAGATATCCCAGTTCGGTGGAAAGCTCGGTGGCCAGCTGCTGCTCAAAATAGGGCATCAGAATGGCGATCAGGATAATCATTCCCACCAGAAGGGTGGACAGAGTAACCGTAAAAATGGCGCTGAAGATCCGTTTTGTCATACGCCGTTCTCCCGAATCCGGTAGCCGGTCCCGCGCACGGTCTCAATGTAGCTGCCGCATTCGCCCAGCTTCTGGCGCAGCGTCCGGATATGTACGTCCACCGTGCGGCTTTCCGCCTCGAAGGTGTAGCCCCAGATCTGATTGAGCAGCTTTTCCCGGGTGAACACGATGCCGGGTTGCTGCATCAGAACGCTGAGCAGCTCGAACTCCTTGTGGGTCAGAGAGATCTCTTCCTTGTTCACCAGCACCTGATGGCGGGCGGGGAAAAGCTCGATCTCACCCACCTGGTACTCGTCAGGGGTGGTATGGGGCTTGGCGCGGCGTAGCAGAGCATTTACCCGGGCCACCAGTTCCATCATACCGAAGGGTTTCGGAATGTAATCGTCGGCACCGCTGTCCAGGCCGGTCACCCGGTCATACTCGCTGCCCTTGGCGGTGAGCATGATCACCGGTAGCTGGCTGGTGGCGGAATTTGCCCGCAGGCGCTTCAGAATATGGATGCCGTCCTCTTCCGGCAGCATGATGTCCAGCAAAAGAAGATCCGGCATCTGCTTTTCCATCTCGGCCCAGAACAGCGAGGGCAGGTCAAAGCCCTTGGCCTCATAGCCGGAACGGTTCAGGGTATAGGTAACCAGCTCCCGAATGCTGTTGTCGTCTTCCAGAATATAGATCATAGGTTTTCAAGGCCTCCTCAAAATCGTTGCTCATGTTAAGTATAAAACATCTGGGCAATGTTTTCATTAAGTTCAATGTAAAAACTACGTAAAAACGGAGGGGCAATACGCCCCTCCGTTTACGATACTATGCAGCTTTGTCAATTGGGAATATTCAGGCAGCTCAGGAAGGTGCTTTCCTTGAAGGACTGGAAGTTGAACAGCAGCAGTACCTCGTCGTAGCCCTCCTGCTGGGCAAAGTCCGCCACGCTCAGGCCAAAGCCACGGGGGTCGATCACTCCGATACGGGCGTAGTTCGCGGTCAGATAGGGGATAAAGCTGTTGGCGTAGCTGTCCTTTACCACCAGGATACTGCCCTCGCCATCGCCCTCAATGGTGGAGTAGCCGTTGTTGCCATACAGGAACATAGCGTATTTGTCGCCCTGCTCCAGCTTGGACTTGTCGTACATGGTGGCGGTGAAGTTTTCGGTCAGCTCAAAGGTGGGGGAGACGTTCCACACGGTCATGGCGTTGGGCAGGTCCAGATACGCGATGCTATCCGGCTTGCTCTTCCAGTACAGCGCCTTGGAATAGGTGGTGCCGTAGAAATCGGGCACGATGGTGTAGTTGCTCTCGGTCACCTCCATGGGAGTCAGGCCGCGCAGCTGGCAGAACTGCTGGTAGGCCAGATATGCGCCGTAGCTTGTCCAGTGATGGTCGGTGTCGTAATACAGCTGAACGTCATCCTTGGCCGCGGTGAAGGAATCCCGCAGATCCAGGCTGTCAGCCTCGCTCACGGTGGAGAAAATCCCATCCAAACGGGCGTTCTCGTCCAGCATGGGAGTGTTGGCGGGCAGCTCTTCCGCATTAATCACACTGGAGGAGGGGGCCAGCAGGAAGGTAACCTGACCGGGGAACTTTTCGATGAATTGCTGTACCAGCGTGGTGTTCTTCTGCAGCAGCTTTTCTTCGGTGGGGGTCAGAGCGAACATCTTGGTAAACAGCGCGTCGTTTTTGCCGATCATCGCGCCGCCGATCTCTTCCTTCTGGAACAGCAGGCTTTCGCACAGGCTCTGAGCCTTCAGCCAGCTGTCGCGCACGATCACCTGATCCTTGGTGTACTCACCGTATTTGGCGGTCCATTCATTTTTCACCAGGCTGGAGAAGCTGAAGTCAGGGAATTGAGCAAGCGGCCGACGCTCCAGCTCGGATTCCGCACGCTTGGGCCAGAGCCCGTCAGCAATCATAAAGCAGAAAATAAACAGGAAAAACAGCACCAACAGGGGATACTGCTTCAGCTCTTTCAATTTTTCTTTCATGCGATCCCCTCCCTTAGAAACGGAAATACAGGAACGGGCTGTTGGTGGACGCCACAATGTAGGCGATGCACATCAGCAGCAGGGCGAATACCACAACGATCTTGAGCACCGTGTGCTTTTTCAGCCAGTCGTAGATGCGCAGGGGCACCGGGGTGCAGCAAATGATCGCCACCACCAGCAGTACGCCATAATTGCGCAGGAAATACAGGCAGGAAACACCGCCGGAGGGAATGAACAGCTTCTGAATCAGCAGGGCCAGGCCCACGCCGTCTTCGTTGCCCACAAACAGCGCCCAGCCCACGGCCACCAGCAGCAAGGTGTAGATGTGGGGCCAAATACGGGCGGTCTGGAGCTTCTTGAGCAGGAAGATCTTCTCAATGGCCAGCAGGATGAAATAGTAAATGCCCCAGAAGATGAAGTTCCAGTCGGCGCCGTGCCAGATGCCGGTCAAGGTCCAGACCACGAACATGTTGAAGATCTGGCGTTTCAGGCCCCGGCGATTGCCGCCCAGGGGGATGTACACATATTCCCGGAACCAACCGGACAGCGTCATATGCCAGCGCCGCCAGAAATCGGTGATGCTGCGGGCAATATAGGGCATATTGAAGTTCATGGGGAAATCGAAGCCCAGCATCTTGCCCATACCGATACCCATCAGCGAGTAACCGGAGAAATCAAAATACAGCTGCAGGGAATAGGCCAGTAGACCCAGCCAGACCAGCGGTGTGCTGGCGTTCGCCAGTCCCACGCCCGCCGAGGTGAGAACGTGCTGGTCGTTGTAGGTGCCGATAATGTCATACCACAGCTTGCTCACGGTGTCCGCAATCAGGACCTTTTTGGCCAGACCAAATACGAACAGGCAGATGCCCTCTTCGATCTGTTTCAGGCGGTAACGATTTTCGTATACATGCAACTGAGCAGCCACGTCACGGTATTTCACGATGGGACCTGCAATCAGCTGGGGGAACATAACCACATACGCGCCGAAATCAATGATATTGTGCTCAGCCTTCACATCCCGGCGGTATACGTCGATGGAGTAGCTCATGGTCTGGAAGGTGTAGAAGCTGATACCCAGCGGCAGAACAGTAGCCGCTTCCACCATACCGATGGAAAGCCCGGTGACCGCATTGATGGTGCTGATGATGAAGTTGGTGTACTTGAAGAACACCAGCATGGACAGGCTGCCCACAATGGAAACGATCAGGAAGACTCGGCGCATCTTGTCCGAATGATCGAACCGTTCGATGGCAAGGCCGGAGAAATAGTTGATGAGGATCAGCACGACCATCACCGGGAAGAAGCGTACCTCACCCCAGGAATAGAACACCAGGCTGCAGATGAACAGAACCAGGTTTTTCAGCTTGTAAGGTGCAATGTAATACAGCGCCAGCGTGATCGGCAAAAAGCGGAACAAAAACAGAATGGTACTGAACAGCAAGCTTGCGACACTCCTTTACAAAAAAAAGGCCGGTACCGCCGTCTGGTGATACCGGCCAAAAGCATTGTCTTGGTGGGGGATTATTTCAGCGCTTCGTCCAGAGCGGTGTCGATGGCACTGTAGTCCGCACCGTTGGTGTTGGCAACCACCATCACAACGTAGTCGCCCTGCTGTACGATGCGGGCATCCTTGGCAGCAGCTTCCTTGTCGGCAAACTCCGAGTACAGGCCGCCGGTGGAGATGCTGGTCTTGTAGGTTTCCATTTCGGCCTTGACCGCGTCGCCCTTGCCTTCCACAGCCTTAACGGCAACGATCAGAGCGCTGTCGGCCTGGTCGTTGGAAACCTTACCGGCGTACTCTTCGATGTTGTCCTTGGTGAGCAGCATGTCCAGGGTAATGAAGTTGTCGTCCACGTCGCGGGGATTGGCAATGGGGTTCGCGCTCTCCACAGCGGTAACGATGTCGTTCAGATTATATGCTTTGCTGCTTTCCTTGCCGCCACAGCCAACCAGGCCAAGAGCAAGAACGGCGGCAGACAGAGCGATTGCGATAAGTTTTTTCATTGATTCTTCTTCCTTTCCTGGAAAGTTATGTAATTGATTCTATACTATATTAAGTGGAAATGCAAGCTGTACCGGTAGCATTGACGGAAAATTTACACTTTATTCACCGGGGCCGGTTCGGGATGCGCTTGACAGAACCAGCCAGGCATTTTACAATCAAACTGGATTGTTATCGCCTCAAATCGGCACTATATTATAAGGGGAGTTTGAATTCATGCGTTCTTCGCAAAACAAAACAAGACAGATCGCGCTGTCGGGCCTTCTGTTCGCTCTGGCGATGGCCCTTTCCTTTGCGGAATCTGCCATCGCGCCTATGCTGGGGCTCATGCCCGGCGTAAAGATCGGTCTGGCAAACATCGTGGTCATGTATGCGCTGTTTTTTATGGGGGCAAAGCAGGCGTTGAGCCTGGCGCTGCTCAAATCCTTTTTCGTAATGCTTACCCGCGGCGTGGTGGCTGGATTCCTGTCGCTGTGCGGGGGACTGCTGTCGCTGCTGGTCATGTGGGTGCTGTTCCGTTTGTTCGGCAAGCACATCACATACTTTATTCTGTCGGTCTGCGGAGCGCTGGCCCATAACATCGGGCAGCTCATCGGCGCCAGCATCGTACTCAGCAGCACGCTGGCTCTGACCTACGCCCCGGTGCTTATCGTTTCCGGCCTCGCCATGGGCCTGGTGACCAGCTCCAGCCTGTCCGCGCTGCTGCCTGCGCTGGGCCGAATGGGCTTCAATATAAAGAAATTGTAATTTTTTTAAAATAATCTGAAAATAGTGCTTGACGAAACTATACTTTGATGCTATACTTTAACCATAACAAAGAACGGTTCCTATTTACGAGCCGCTTCCGAGTCATTGAGCTGAAATTTAAAATATTGGAGGATGAATACTATGTCCAAGTTTGTTTGCACCGTATGTGGTTACATCGCCGAGGGCGCTGCTCCCGATTTCTGCCCCGTTTGCAAGGCCCCCAAGGATAAGTTCGTTGAGAAGACCGAGAACACCTACGTGACCGAGCACGTGGTTGGCATCGCCAAGGAGGGCGTTCCCGAGGAGATCATCGAGGGCCTGCGCATGAACTTCAACGGTGAGTGCAGCGAGGTTGGCATGTACCTGGCTATGAGCCGCGTTGCTGATCGTGAGGGCTATCCCGAGATCGCCGAGGCCTGGAAGCGCTACGCTTTCGAAGAGGCTGAGCATGCTGCCAAGTTCGCCGAGCTGCTGGGCGAGGTTCTGACCGACAGCACCCAGAAGAACCTGCAGATGCGTGTTGACGCCGAGTGCGGCGCTTGCTCCGGCAAGATGGACCTGGCCAAGAAGGCTAAGGAGCTGGGCCTGGATGCTATCCACGACACCGTGCATGAGATGGCTAAGGACGAGGCTCGTCACGGCCGCGGCATGCAGGGCCTGCTGAACCGTTACTTCAAGTAATTGGTTCCCGGTTACTGACGGAATACAAAAGGGCGTGCAGCTTTTGCTGCACGCCCTTTTTCGCTTATTCAAACCAATCTCGTTCCGGGCGGCATTGCCTGGGGTAAAGCTTTAGTTGACCCTCTGGGCCGTACATGGCCAGAAATACCTCTTTCGGGCTTTTATAGCCCCGGGCCGTCAGCTGCTCCTGCAGCCAGGCAGGATTGTGCCCGATGGACTCCAGATTATCCGCAAGAGGGGAGCCATCCAGAATCAGCGCGCACCAAAGGCCTTCCGGTTGAGGGGAAAGCTGAAGATCAGACGGTGTGGCCGGGCGGAATTGAGCGGCGGGCAGAAAGCTGATTTGTCCGTTGGTCTCCAGAACAGCGGATTCCAGCTGGCTCAGATCAAAATAACCGGCCACACGGCACTGACTCAAAAACTCGTTCAGATCCAGCCTGGCGCGCAGCAGATTTTCGGGATAAAGCCTTCCGTTCTGATACAGCACCACCGGACGGCCATTGAAAAAGCGGCGCAGAGCAATGGACTTGCAGGTGAACCAGTCGATGCACAGTGCAGCGATTCCATAAACAACAGTGGCGGTCAGCGGCTGCCACCAGGCCTCCAGGTCGGTAGCCAGTTCAGCGGCAATGGAACCGATGGTGATGCTGGTTACGTAATCGAACAGGCTCATCTGGCTGATCTGGCGTTGGCCCACCAGTTTGCACAAACCAAACAGGACCACAATGGAAACCAGACTTGTGATGGTGATTTTTCCCACTTCGGTAAAGATCTGCATAGCATCCGGCCTTTCTTGCGGCAAGGAGGCCGCGGTATCTGTTGTGAGTATGAACAAAGCATTCGGGGATTATTCATGAAAAGGAAGACTTGGCGAACCGGACCGGATTTTGTATAATAGGTCCATCATAGTATGGTGCGCGGAAGCGCCGACAGGAGGGCATGGCCGTTGCGGCATGTTTTTATTGTAAATCCCGTTTCAGGGAAGGCAGATGCCAGCGGTTCGCTGGTACCCCAGATCATTCAGGCGGCGGTCCGGCAGGTGGTAGAGTACGAAATCCTGCTGACGGAACGACCCGGCCATGGAGTGGAATTGGCGCGGCAGCAGGCAGAGCAGGGCGAGCCCGTCCGTCTGTATGCCTGCGGAGGCGACGGCACTCTGAATGAGGTGCTGCGAGGCGCTTACGGTTTCGAAAACGCCCAGACAGCCTGTGTGCCTTGCGGAAGCGGAAACGACTTTGTGCGTAATTTCGGGGGCAGCGCTCCCTTTCTGGATCTGGAAAACCTGATTCAGGGCGATGCGGTCCCCATGGATCTGATCGAGACGGATCAGGGTCTTGCAGCCGCGATCTGCTCCGCCGGTTTGGACGCCCAGGTTGCCTACGGCATTCCGAAGTTCCGCCGGATTCCGCTGTGCGGCGGGTCCATGGCCTATAAGCTCTCCATTTTGCAGGCGGTAAGCGGGCCGTTGGGTCACCGGCTGCGGGTCTGTGCGGATGACGAGGTCATTACCGGCGATTTTTTGATGCTGGCGCTCTGCAACGGTTCCACCTACGGCGGAGGTTTTCTGGCCGCTCCCCAGGCCTGCATGAACGACGGCCTGCTGGAGCTGGTCCTGGTACGAAAAATCAGCCGGCTGCAAATCGCCCGCCTGATCGGTGACTATCAAAAAGGCCTGCACATGCAGGGCGGCCAGGTGGCTCCCGCCTACCGCGATATCATCATTGCCAGAAAGGTGCGCCGCCTGCAGCTGGACACACTGGATGGAAATCCCATCGTGGTAACGCGGGACGGGGAATGCGCCCCTTATAACAGCCTGCGGGCACGTGTGCTGCCTGCTGCTGCTCAGATTGTGCTGCCGCGTTCCGTTCTGAGCGCGGAGCTTCCTGCGCTGCGCAGGGATACCGCCTGCATTGAAAGGCTTTCGTAACATCAAACAAAAGGGCAGTGGGAATGGATCGGCTCCATCCTGCTGCCTTTTCTTTGTGCCGGCCGGCGGGGATGGAGGGCGTCAGCAAAGCGGAGGCCGGTATTGCTAAAAAAGAACAAAGATAACATCGAAAAAAGGTGCAGGATAGCACAATGGAATTTCACAAGGGAAAATCATGGTTTGTTCACAAAAATTTTTTTATTTATCCACTTGATTTTTCCGGGAAGAGCGACTAAAATATACATTAGCACTCGGGGAGAATGAGTGCTAAACAAATTGTTATCATTAAATTTATTTTTGAATAGGAGGATATCTTCCATGAAAATCAAGCCTCTTGCAGATCGCGTTGTGATCAAGACCGTTGAAGCTGAGGAAACCACCAAGAGCGGCATCATCCTGGCCGGTTCCGCCAAGGAGAAGCCCCAGGTGGCCGAGGTGCTGGCAGTTGGCCCCGGCGGCATGGTAGACGGCAAGGAAGTGGAGATGATCGTCAAGGTGGGCGATAAGGTCCTCACCAGCAAGTACTCCGGCACCGAGGTAAAGGTGGACGGCGAGGAATGCACCATCGTGCGCCAGAGCGACATTCTGGCCATCGTGGAGGAGTAACCTCCGTTCCTGTTCAACATCGACTGATCGAATGCGCACTGCGCATCCCGCAATAAAAGGAGAGATTCATTATGGCAAAACAGATTCTGCATGGCGAGGCCGCCCGCAAGGCCCTTTCCGCTGGTATTGATACCCTGGCCGATACCGTTCGCATCACCATGGGCCCCAAGGGCCGCAACGTGGTGCTGGGCAAAAAGTTCGGCAGCCCCGTGATCACCAACGACGGCGTGACCATCGCCAAGGAGATCGAGCTGAAGGACGTGTTCGAGAACATGGGCGCTCAGCTGGTCCGTGAAGTGGCCACCAAGACCAACGACATCGCTGGCGACGGTACCACCACCGCCACTGTTCTGGCCCAGGCTCTGGTACACGAGGGCATGAAGAACGTTGCCGCCGGCGCCAATCCCATGGATGTGAAGCGCGGCATGCAGAAGGCCGTGAAGGCTGCTGTATCTGCCTTTGCTGCCAACAGCCAGAAGGTAAACGGCTCCAAGGACATCGCCCGTGTTGCCACTGTTTCCGCCGACGACGCCACCGTGGGTGAGCTGATCGCCGAGGCTATGGAGAAGGTAACCGCCGATGGCGTGATCACCATCGAGGAGAGCAAGACCGCCGAGACCTACTCCGAGGTCGTGGAAGGCATGCAGTTTGACCGCGGTTACATCACCCCCTACATGGTGACCGATACCGAGAAGATGGAGGCTATCATTGACGATGCCTACATCCTGATCACCGACAAGAAGATCAGCGTGATCCAGGATCTGCTGCCTCTGCTGGAGCAGATCGTGCAGAGCGGCAAGAAGCTGGTCATCATCGCTGAGGACATCGAGGGCGAGGCTCTGTCCACCCTGATCGTGAACCGTCTGCGCGGCACCTTCACCTGCGTGGCCGTTAAGGCTCCCGGCTTCGGCGACCGCCGCAAGGAAATGCTGCAGGATATCGCTATCCTGACTGGCGGCCAGGTCATCAGCGAGGAGCTGGGCTACGATCTGAAGGAGACCACCGTTGACATGCTGGGCCGTGCCCGTCAGGTCAAGGTGACCAAGGAGACCACCACCATCGTGGATGGCGCTGGCGCCAAGGAGCTGATCAAGGAGCGCGTGAACCAGATCCGTGCCCAGATGGAAAGCTCCACCAGCGATTTCGACCGCGAGAAGCTGCAGGAGCGCCTGGCCAAGCTGGCCGGCGGTGTTGCCGTGATCCGCGTGGGCGCTGCCACCGAAGTGGAAATGAAGGACAAGAAGCTGCGCATTGAGGACGCTCTGAACGCCACCAAGGCTGCCGTGGAAGAGGGCATCGTGGCCGGCGGCGGTACTGCTGCCATCAACGCCATCCCTGCTGTGCAGAAGGTATGCGACGAGCTGGAAGGCGACGAGCGCACCGGCGCCCGCATCGTTCTGAAGGCTCTGGAGGCTCCTCTGCGCCAGATCGCTCAGAACGCCGGTCTGGAGGGCAGCGTCATCATCGACAAGATCCTGAGCTCCGGCAAGTCCAACTACGGCTTTGACGCTCAGAAGGAGCAGTACTGCGACATGATCGAGGCCGGCATCGTGGACCCCACCAAGGTGACCCGTTCCGCTCTGGAGAACGCCGCCAGCGTTGCCTCCATGGTTCTGACCACCGAAAGCCTGGTTGCTGACGAGCCCGAGCAGCCCGCTGCTGCGCCTGCTCCCGATATGGGCGGCATGGGCGGTATGTACTAAGCTGTATCAAAACCTCATAACCCAAATCATAACCCCACGTTGAACGTGGGGTTTGCAGAACGGCCCTATAAGGGCCATTATTCCAGCAGCACCTAAAGGTGCGTAATGAGCAACGCCAACCGCACTTGGCGTTGCTTTTTTA
>NZ_NFID01000018.1 GCF_002161595.1 Gemmiger sp. An50 | reverse complement strand
TCGCCGTAGGTTAACTCTTGTATCTACTAAAACCTATACCATAGGCCATGCTTTCTCAAATATATATTGTGATTCACCTAAAATAGCCTCAAAGGTTATTTCAGCTGGACACTTAAACTAGATTTATGCTCTTCTTTGTTGTCTGATGTTCCTTTGGTTGAAACGGGCATGCTTTTTTCTGTTCAACGCTTGTGCTAGATTCGCCCACAAGTATAGCTTGTGGTCCTTATATAAAAAGAAGCCCGAAGGCAGATATTGCTTCGGGCTTCCTGATGAAAAATGTTGTTGTTATTCAAATTCCGGCAAAAGTGCCTGCGCAATACAATATGCAAGGCGAACAGGAACAGCATTGCCAATTTGTTTATAGGCTGTCGTTCTGGAGAAACCACCCCTGATGCATTCAAAGAAATAGTCATCCGGGAAAGTTTGCAGTCTGGCTGCTTCACGTGGAGTAAGAGAACGGTTTTGTTCTATATCAGGATGAATATAGTAATGACCGTCTTTACATATATGGGCAACTACAGTTTGCGATACCTTTTCGTCTGCAGCCACGACCTTAAAACGATCCAGAAAAGATTCATTGTTTTTCTGAGTTTTTAATTCCTCTGGTAAATCTGTATATCTGATTCGCTGATGTTCTTGTGTCCAGCGTTTTACTGCCAGTCTGTAAATCTTCAAATCCTGTTCGGTATTGGGTCGGGCATAGTGAAGTGTAACAGGTTGAAAATCTTCTCTTTTAATTCCTGCATCATAGAGATAATGCCCTTCATAGTGCAATGTTGGCGTAGGCTTGGGTGATCCTTCTCCAGCGTGCAAATGCGGCAAATCACTAAAAATTTCACCTACCATACAGTTGGTGCGAATTTGCTTGATCTCAGGATAGTAGTCTTTTGCACCATTTCTCTTACCAACAAGTATAATGCGTTTGCGATTTTGCAATATTCCATAGTCTTTGGCATTTAAAACACGGTAATTGGTTGAATATCCGCATTCACGAAATAAATCCCGCATCTTTTGGAAATGAGGTGCATCATCCTCGTCCTTTGCTGAGAGCAGACCGGTGACATTTTCAAAGACAAAAAACTTGGGAGTATACCGCTTTAGAAACTCAGCATAAAGTTTATATAAATAATTACGCTTGTCCCCGCGCATTCTTGTTTTGGAACGTGAACGGCCGGCTATGGAATAGGCCTGGCAGGGCGGTCCTCCGACAATTATGTCGAGTTCACGATCCCCCAGTCTTTCATCAATTCGAGAGAAAATTTCAGGGAGACTCTCTTTTGAAATCTCACGCTGCAATACACTGGACAGCTCTTCTTCAGGTACATGGGAATAGAATTCGTTTCTGCTGTATTTTTCGTTGAGATACTCGTTGTATACGTCTTCTTGACCATTGTCTTTCAGCCATTTTGCTGCTACACGTGTTTTCAGAGTATAGCAGGCTGCTTCGTCCATTTCTATATGGGCAACCGGAGTATATCCAGCTTGAAGGAATCCTTCTGACAGACCACCTGCTCCTGCAAACAAGTCCAGATAGTTTGGCATTGAAATTTCTTCCTTTCCTGCATTCTGATGTTTGCTGATTCAAGGCTAACTTATTATACCAGGACAAACTCCGCCATGCAAGGTACATTCCGGGAAAATCTGCGTTTTTGACAAGAAAAAAGATCCGCTACGACTGAATGTGCTATAATAGGCCATACGGAGGAGGGTATATATGGCAGACAGATTGACTCGTGAGAAACGCAGCTGGAATATGTCGCATATTCGCAATAAAGATACCGCAATTGAAATAAAGGTTCGGAAATTTCTGTTTTCAAAGGGCTATCGATACAGAAAAAATGACTCAAAACTTCCCGGAAAACCGGACATTGTTTTACCAAAATATAAAACAGTTATATTTGTCCACGGTTGTTACTGGCACCGGCACCCAGGGTGTAAAAACTGCACGACGCCCTCCACTAACACAGATTTCTGGATTCAGAAGTTTAACAAAAATGTGCAAAATGATATCTTGCACAAACAGCAGCTGGAACAATTCGGTTGGCATGTCATTACACTGTGGGAGTGCGAAATTGAGAATAATTTCGACAAAACAATGGAATGCGTGCTGCAAGATCTGCGTCGGCAGCTCAACAATCAGTCCGGGTAACTCTCCATTCGTGCTTTTTCCAGTATCTGGAGAATTTTGGCACACTGCCTTTCAGATGGAAACTTCCCGCTCTCCATTGCAATGGCGGTTTTTAAAAGTGATATCTCCATCGGTGTAAATATTTTGGCGTCCAGGCCCCATGCAAGAACCTTTTTCCAGGCAGTCGAACCATATTCGGCAACCTTGATCATGGCGCCAGCCTGATTCAACTGCTTCTGAATGGAACGAGCATCAGATTCTCTGTTTTTCTGTTCCATCTTTTCAATCAGTTCCTGTTTGAAATCTTCTCTCAGACTGAGTTGCAGTTTTTTGGCCTTGCTCCAGCAGGTTTCCCGCTTGGCCCATTCTGTTACGTTCTGAACACCGCGATCAGGCGAAATCAGATGATTGTACATTGCTTCTGCCAACTCTTCCAGCTGAAGCTCTGTAGCATGGCTTATTTCCTGCCGGTTCCACAGGGTTCGGAAATCAAACGCTCTGTCTGCTTCCTTTTCAATCAGGTTGAAAAGCTCTGCAATGGCATAAGTTATAATTTGTGCTTTGTAGCCCATCTCATACCAGGGAGCATTTTTTACAATTCGATCTGTTGAACGGTATAAAATATCCAGTCCAACAACCTTCTTGAAAAATTCTTCATTAAAAGACGATTCATGCCGATCCCATTCAATGCTTGCCCATTCTGCGAACCGCATAAAGTTCTTTTGCGCGCCGGCGCAGACCTGCCAGGGAAGTTGCCTCCATGTATTGTAAAACTTGGCCAAGTCTGTTTTGGTAAACATTTGAGGTTTGGGATTCCGCGCCAGAAAACGTTTTTTCTCTGCGGTGCTCATACGGGCCTGCTGCTGTTTGTACTGTCCACGGGTACGTTCATAATACCAGCAGGTGCCAAACTGATTTCCCTTGACAGCAGGAGCGAGAGTACGCCGTGAAAGATCCTCCATGCGTACATGAAATGCATGATTGGAGAAGAAGTCTGCATCGCTCACCTTGTTCTGCTTGTTGGCATATCGTGCAATATTCGGGATCAGTTCCATTGCTTTTTCCGGCGACACTACGGAAAGTTTCATGGGAACATAAACATCTCGCAAGTCATTGGCTCTGCTGCGGTCATTTGTCAAAGCTGCCGCCAGTGAAGCGGTTGTCTGCCCTCCGTTGACAATCTGTAATGCAGTAATTTCTGTAATCCAGGAGGCACTTTCTCCAGGTTCAATTTCAACATGGTATGCTGTAGCAGCGATACCGTTGTTGTAAGCGAAAAACATACTGGGTTCATTCAGAATCGTATTGCGGATGCCTTTATTGATTTTTCCCTTCACAGACAGAAACGACCGTACATTACCCTCCAGCAGGCGTCCGCCATACCGGTTGTACAGTTCAGCAAGAATCTTGCCAGGAATGGAGCACAGATATGCGGTGTATTCTTCGGTTTCACCTGCAGGCAGACAGGGAATTCCTTGATCACTGAATTGTTTCAGGTCAATAGTAATATCTTCCTTGCCGGTTTTGGAGGACATCAAATCCTGAAGACGGGAAATATCCCAGATATGGTACTCTGCCGTTGCCTGTCCGATGAATGTTGCCGGGATTTCCCGGATACGATTACTCATGACCATATCGGTCATGATAAAGAAACGGAAACGGGTAACATTTTTATATCTGTTTTGAATATCAACCGCAAGGCCATATCCCGGGGAACTTTCCTCGGCATTTTTTTGCAGAAAACCCGATTGCGCATTCTCTACGAAAGCACGCGCTCGGCGAAACCATGTATCGGCCTCTGTTGCTGTTAGAGACTCTGCTTCAGTACTGTCACAAAACGGGCAAACAGCAATGTCCAGACAGTCATCCAGTTCATTGTAGCTGTATCCATCTATCTGGATTTTCCGATTCTGACTTCCAACTCCCTCATAAGGTATTTGCTCAAAGTCTTCAAACTCCTCGGCATCGATAAGTGCCTCTGTATACACAGCCAGAAATTCCTCGCGAGGACTGGTTCCATTCATCGTTGCGTTCAGATGAATTTCTTCGAGAATTTCCGTCCGAAACTCATTAACATTCATGTTCATGTTCCTTTTTGAATGAAGCAATTGCTGAAAGTGAAAGCAGATAGCTGACACGGGTTACGCCCAGCGGCAAAGAATCACATCTTATGCGTGGAAAATCTGCCTTCACCTGGAAATACTGTCGTTTCCCTGGACGAAATGTAATTTTGTTGTAGGCAGGCTGTACGGAAAATCCCTGTTGCCACAGGAGAGATGCAAACTGTTTGCGCTGGACATCTGTTTCAAGACGTGCACAGGTTGCTTCATACAGTTTGTTCAGCGTGACGCCTTTGGGATCATCTGCTCCAGTTATATCCATAAACTGCACAACCAAGTACCCCGTATCACTCCGATCCAGCTGTTCCGTGGAAGAAATTCGGATTTCTTCCGTGCCGCTTGATACAGTTTTGATTTCATACCAGCTTTCTGACGTTATAAAATCCTGATCGCCACGAGCTGGCCCTGTCCAAGCATCCAATGCTTGCTGGCATCCGTATTTCGGAATCATGCATTCCAGAAGAAAAAGCATTTCTCCGGCAAGCCCTTTTATCTCAGTTTTGCTCAAAATCTGAACACTTGCCTGTGCCATCATTTGCTGCCAGTCACAGTAGCGCTTGCAGATAAATGCGGCTCCATTATGTTCAACCTTCAATCCGCGGGAAGAGTCAACCATGTCGTTGCAAAAGCTGTAAAATAGATCTTTGTATTCCTGTTGCTGTAATGCAAAAGACAATGCCCACTTTCCATCGTTGCGTTTTCTTGCCTCTGTAGAAATAATTCGGGAAGAGCGGAGTTCCTGAGGATGGGTACTGCTTACCAGAAGCAGTGTAGCACGGCCTTGTGGATCATAGCCGTAATACAAATTCAGTACATGTATTGCATCTACTCTTCGAAAACCGGCATCCTCTTTCAGTTCGGAAAAAGCCTGCTTTGCATCCGTCATTTTTTATTCCTCCGGAATTGTACCGTCCAGTTCATCCAGATCTTCGCCCTGTTCAACTTCGTACAGTTCTCTCCATTTGACTACATTGATTTTATAATTGTACTTTTTATCTTCCTGTCCTTCCACACGTGGAATTCCTATACTCAAGCCAATCAGGGGGATCTCTGCTTTCTGAGCCAGCTTTTCTTTCTCTGTCCCTTCTTCAGCCTTCAACTGCACAGGATAAATTACGAGCAGCGGATTTCGGTTGATTCCGGTTTTGAAATAATCTGCTTGTGAGAAATTCTTTTTCTCCGGTTCGATATGCCGCAATGCCGTCTCGATTTCTTCCACGGTATCATTTGTCAATCCGCCCTTTCCTGCATCACGGCTGCCCAGGCGGGAGCCTTTTCCGGACATCTGATAGGCATTTTGCTTTACCTTGTAATCAAAGATTCGCTGAACCGTTCGTACCGAAATTCCCTCAAGAGGTATTTCTTCACCCTTGCCGGATGCAATCATGACATCCCAGTTGTCAAGGCTGGTCCCTTGGTCTTCCCGGAGAATTCTGACAAAATCTTCCGAATGGAAATCAAAATTCAGCGGGTGCGTATTGTAAGCCGAGAGATATTCAATGATATAGTCTTTTTTGACATTCCGGAACTGTGGTGCCTTCAGCGCCAGATTTGCATTATCTTTTTCGAGCTGATATGCTTTTTGCAGCTCCGAAAGTAGGTTTTCGGTCGCTTTCAGATTGTCGTGCTCCACTTGCGGGGAACCGTGCAAGAACGGAGTTTCCACTACACGCCCGTTCAGGCTGAGGGTCATCGTATAGTCCTGAGCAGAACGCATCTTGTTTCGTGCGGTTACCATTAATGCCGCTTGGTCACTGCGGACGCACAAGCCGAAATCTTTCGGGGTCATGTTGAGCAGCTTCATCCGATTGACTTCCGAAAGTAGCTCATTGGTTGCCTCAGTGATATAGGCATACCAGGACATGGAAGTTGCAGGCATCCAGATTTGACAGAGATCCTCGTAGTGACCCCGGTATCCAAACCAGCGCCCCATTTGCATTAGTGTGTCATACATTTGGGAATTCCGATAGAAGTAACTGATGCACAGACCTTCCAATGTGAGGCCGCGGGAGAGGCTCAGACCGCCTACTGCGATAAGGCGCAGGCCATTGTCATATTCATCATAATTCAAATATTTGGATGCATTGCCTCCATTGATAGTTCGAACTTCCACAGAGGCCACAGCTGCATGCAAGGCTTCCTGAATGGCGGGCCATTCAAAATCAATAGTTTTCATCGGAGCATAATATTTGTCCCAGGTTTTGCGCAGTAATCGGAACGTATCATACTCCATAGCCTGTTCGCCCGTACGATAGTAATTTCGAATCTCCCGCTGCATGGTTCGGACCAGCTCGTCCACCTGACTTGTGATAGCCTCCTGTACTGCAATAAAGCGGGAAATATTGATCATCATCGTTCGATGAGATTTGACATCTCCTCGCAAGTCCCGTACTGTGTTAGCCAGGAAAAAGGCTGCAATTGCCTCCAGCATACTTTCTGGCATTTTCCCGGCCGGGGCAGCTCCGCTTTTATGCCGAATCGGAAGATATTCTTCACAGTCGTCATTCTCGTGAAGCATGAAGCTGCAATCCCCCCCTTCCAAAAAGATGCGGTCTGCACCAATATAGTTGGTAGGAGCTTTCAGGGCATAAATAAAATCTCTCGGGAACAAATCCTCCGCAACCATTTTGTCGTCGGTTTCCGGGTCGATGAATATATTTGCATAAGGAGTGGCGGTAAAACCAACGTAGTTTGCTTTTGAGAACAATGCCAGCAACTTGCGAATGGCTGCATTGATGGCGGTTGGATTTTCTTTGTCCTTTGTATTGATGGAGGCGTTATCTGCCTCATCGTCAATAAGAAGCATGGGGAGATCGATCGTCTTTTTTGTTTGGGTCGTGTTACATACCCGAAGCCAGCGCTCCAGCTTTTCAAGCACACTTTTGTTTTTTTTCAGAACGAATACAATGGGATCGTGTATGGCGTCAAGTCGTCCAACGATTTTCTGCGCGGATGAGGTGTTAAAATCGCTCATTGTTGAGGTAACGGCAAAACCGCTTACCCTTGCATCATTCAGCCCTACACCAACGCGTACACTGTCCCGGTCTTTTGTAAGAGCTTTGCTGTCCAGCCCTGTGAATCCTTCATCAACACGCTGTTGCGTTTGTTTGCGAAGTTTTTCAATGGTTCCGGTCAGAAGAATAATTACTCGATAGCCTGCATCCGCTGCCTTATTCATCAGTGCGATGTAGTTAGCCGTTTTGCCTGACTGGACATTACCAATGCACAATCCTCTGACAGAAAATCCTGTTTCCTGACTAGGATTCCCAAGCAGATCCATCAGTTCATCAGAGAAGCGATCCATCTCTGTAACAACTTTTGGTACCCATCCGCGTTCATTCTGTAAGTATTGCACATAGCGCTCCCAGAATCGAGGGTCGATATTGGCCTTGGCCTCTGCATACCAGGGTTTATGATCTTTTGCGGTTATGTATACACCACGATCAATATCAATTTGAAGCCGCGCCTGTAATTCCTTGATAACTTCCGTTTGTTCGCTGTCATTCAGTGGGACAATAGAGAGAAAAAGTGTGACAGCATCCTGAATAGTAGCCTCGGTGATTTTTTCCTTGTCTGACAAATATTTCAGTACATATGAAATCATTGAATCCTGATTTTTAGTCATGGCAATACTCCTCTCTCAAATCTTTCAGTACGTCCGGATATTTTACAAAGAAATCCATCTTGTCCATTACAGACAGTAACTGTGGAATATCTCCTCCTGAATCCTGTGCCTGCCGGACCATCTGGAGAGCAATCTGGCGAGCCTCATCTGTCTCCAGTGCTTTTTCCGTTACATTGGCTTCGTTGCTGGCCAAGCGGTAATATACATCCGCATAGGGAAACGTGTCTTCCAGCATTTTCAGGAAGTTGTCGAACAGTGCAAGACCATCTTCGTCCAAATGATTTTCAAGCATTTTCAGCAAAGGAAGATTACGATTGATCTGATACTGAAAAGTTCCCCTGAAATCAACTGGATTCCATGCATGGACCAGATCATCGGTTTGAACATTTCGACCGCGGTATTTGTAAACACGCTCACTTCGTCCAACTGTGTTTTTGACCACAGCTGCCAGATTTTTTTGATACAGTCCGGGAGCGTTGCTGTCGATTTCTTTATGTCGATTTCCCACATGGAGTCTAAAGAATTGGGAATATCAACTCTTACTCGTGCGAGCTTTCCTAATTCATTTTGACGAATAAGTCTGAACCAAGTGCCCCAAACAATCAAGCGCTTATTACGGTATATATAGAACCCCTGCTTTAATCGCAGTTCATCTTTTCCACCCATATTTTCAATATCGTTTGCATTCAGTTTGCTCGGATATGGAAGTACATAGGGCTTTACGCGGACTTCTTCGTTGTTAATCCGCAAAATCTGTTCACTTAACGGCTGCGTGGAAGGATGCCGCGTAAGGAATGGATCCATCGGCAGTACCGGATCTCCATTAAAATACAACGCCAACCTTTTTTGGGGATTTTTATCCGCGAGAAAACGGTGGAAAACAAGAGACAGGTGTTTTCGGGTCAGTTCAATCTTTTCGTCAAAAGATTTCTGGGCATTTGCACTTGCGTCCTCCAGACGATCGAAATCTTGCCAAAGAACAACTGTTCCATGTTCAAGACTGTTTAGATAGATGAATCCGGGAAGATCGTCCATTTCCTCTTTCGAATACACTTTTAGAGCCCAGGATTTTTTTAACTTAATATAGTCAAGATCCCAAGAAGCTGCGACAGTCTTTCCATCTTTTTTGCTCATGACTGTTAATTTGCGACACTGGGATAAAGACGCCATTTTCAGACCAAGACCAAACCGGCCCAAATCGTTCTTATCTCGCGTGTTATGTGGATCCTGACTGCCATATCGCATGGCGTTTTCGATTTCGTCTGCTGCCATGCCGCAACCATTATCTTCGATGCATAGCCACCGGGGATCTTTTGACATAAAGCCTATCCGTACTTCTGTGGCACCGGCACTGATGCTGTTGTCAACAATATCGGCAACAGCTGCTTCAAACAGATAACCTATCGACCTCGTTGATTCTACAAGAATTGGAGCAAAAGGAATAACAAGTCTTTCTTCCATTCGAAATCCTCCTGTCTGATGCAGGCTTTATTTATAATAGGATAATAGGAATTTTTGGAGAGTACATTTGTTTATCTTTCATTGTATTCCAAGTCTTTTGAGGTGTCAAATGACTTGGAAAAGCAACAGTGTCGCAACTTTTAATGGAATGAGTTAATTCGCTTGTCCGGTTTGATCCATATTGAATAGAATAAAAGAATTGTCTCAACATTGAAGTTGATGTTTTAGAATCACACACAGGCGGATTTACTCAAATGAAATCATGATTTATGGTGCAAATCAAATGTAAAGAATACAGCAAAACAGGCGACAGGAAATTCTCTGTTGCAGAAATACGTCACCTTTTGGTTTGTTCCCTGGTTTTAAAATGTTACCTTCACTTCTGTAATCTATGAATCTGTATTTTTAATTATATCACAGTATAAGTGTCATAAAACGGACTTGCAAACAGCAAAGCAGGAGTTTGAAAATAAAAGTTATTGGAAAAATAGCATCATGGTCTTTTGAATACTGCGCTGGAGAAGTTTATCTGGACTGCCGAAACGAGTGTAATGAACGGTGCCAAGGCTATCGTAGCGTCCATTGCAGTCGCAATCTCACCACTACTTTCTTAAGGGGACGCACTTAGGATGTCAAAATGTAAGGAGGACTTTTTTGAAACTTTTGTCATTAAAAAGTTTCACCAATTATGCCATTTTAGTGTTTTGGAGAAACGCGCAGCCATCACAAAGTGATGATCAATAAGGGCTTGGGATTATCCCAACAGGCAGGTTGTCTCCTTTGGAGAAAACGGCGTTTTCGCAGGACTTGGCCAAGGAAACATTGCTTGCTAAATTAGCTGAAGAGGCCCGCTTCAGCACATTTTTTAAAGAGTTTTGAACATTCATCCAAAATTTCTTTTTTAAAAGCTATAAACTCCGTATCTTGAACTTTGTCAGAATCGACTGCGTCAACCAGCCAAAAATCTGTGAGGTGTTCTCGAGAATGGCTTCCGTATATATGGTCGGGTAAATCTGAATGTGTGAAACAATGTTTTTCAATGTCGGCAAGAGAGATGATCCCTACATGTTGACAAAGCCACTGGTATTCAGAAGATTTATGAGATATTTCCAACAGTGTAGCAGTTCTCATGTAAATGTGGGCGTTTTGGATTCGAGGATCTTCCCGGAGGACTACAAGACCATATACATTATCTGGATTGATTTCTGATTGCACATGAAAAGGATTATACTGACTTGGAAATCGACAGCGTATGTGTTCATAAATTTGTTTGCAATTTCTCGCTAATCGATCGATTTCCCGGTCGTATGTATCTTGGTCGAAGATTCGGAGATCTCGCCTTGGAGTGTACATTTTACTGTCAAAGAAAATGTAATGATCACCTTTTCGAGTGAGCACATCGAGTGTCCGGTTTTTGTTGCGATGAAAGATGTATTCTTGCTCGGGATATACTTCATCGAACAATCCGCTGCGTAGAATAATTTGATAAAGATATGATTCCATCACTTCTTTTCCGATTAATTCAGCTAGATGATTGTTGTCCTGAGTTATACGATATAGCATGGAGGATGTCACAGAACGCATTAATAGATGCGGAAGTGGTAAATAAACAAATCCTTTTTCGGATATAAAAGGATAGGTGTATGAGGGGCGTAAACAATATATGTAATTATCGATACATGAGGTTATACTTTCAAGTTGCTTTTTGTATTCATCTCTTGTAATCGTTAAATGTCGGAGTTCCACAGGAAACTGCGACAATATAAAATTATATAATTGGGAAGATATTGTATACTTATTGGTGCATAGAATCACCCATAATGACATGGCTAAAGTGGCATATTTTTTGTAATTGCTCCCTAACTTTTGTTGGAATATCTCGGGCATATTCACTTTGGAATTTACAAAAGAAAAATACCAATAATATCGATACAACTTATAGTAGGGATATTCTTGCGCCTCAAATTGAGTAGATCCAATAGCAACAAATAGCTTGCTTATAAAATCAGTTGTTTCTTTCAATTCATCTACAATAGGATGTTGATAATTTCGTATACAATTTATCATATCGATAAAGTTTCGGTCCTTTGATGTGAAACGTCCTTCTCGCCATTCTTGTGCTGTGATAGAAAAAAGAAGCAGGGTTTCAAGTTCCCACGGGAAGGGGAACTTGCCAGTTTCATTTTTATTTATTATTCCATTCAAGTTCATGGTTCGGCGTGAATATATCTGCAGTATGTTCATCTTTTCTTCGAATGAGTATCGTTTTAATGTTCGGGGGATATCTTTGTACTCCATCGGTATGCCTCCACTATCTATTCAGAAGTATTATTTAGCTGGCTGGGAAAGCAGGGAACTTTTAATGCCGACTTTTTCTATTTATTATAACAGAGAGTGACTGATTTTCTCGAATAGATAATATTTTGTTTTCAAGATATGAAACATGTAAAGATGAGGTAGAAGCTAATAAAATACACTAATTCGTCCGCTTATGATTGAATTTGTGGAAAAAGTAGTGTTGACGGCATAGTTGCCTTTCGCTATAATAAAACTGCAGTAATTTGTCCGCTCCACTGCGTTCTGATGACTGAATTTGTGTAGGAGTTCTGTTATGAAAAGGGTTGATGAATACAAAAAAATATTTGAACGCTATGGAGGAATGATGCGCACAAGAGACCTGCAAAAGGAAAAGATTCAGTATCGGACTCTGCAGCGGCTGATTGACCAGGAAGCAGTTGAAAAAGTGCGCTATGGCTATTATCAATGGGTTGACCCGGAAGACTTCAGCGAAGTTGGAACGGTAATCCGACTGTTTCCCGATGCGATTTTCTGCATGGAAACGGCACTGAGATACTACGGATACAGTGACCGTACTCCTGCCGAATGGCATTTGGGCGTTAGTAAAGATTCTGGAAAATCTCGGTTCAAAATCGATTATCCTTTTGTTAAACCACACTATATGGAACCGGCTTATCTGGAGGTGGGTTTAACTACTGGCACTATGGACGGATATCCAATTCGCATTTATGACAAAGATCGCGTAATTTGTGATTGCCTGCGATATCGCAATAAGATGGACAAGGAAATTTTTAACAAAGCCGTGCAACAGTATGTTGCTGACCCTGAAAAAAACATTCCGCGGCTGCTGGAGTATGCAGAAGTGCTGAGAGTCAAAAAGATTGTAAAAGAATTGATAGGAGTGTGGCTTTGATGGCAGATAAAGCAGCTTCTGTTCTGGCAAAACTGAAAAATAAAGCAAAAGCCACTGGTATTAGCTATCAGCAATGTTTGCAACTTTTCTTTCAGGAGGAGTTTTTACGGCGGCTTGCAGCTTCTCCTTATTCTGAAAACTTTGTGCTGAAAGGTGGGCTTTTCATCTACACGCTCACCAACTTTGAAAGTCGAGCTACAGTAGATGTGGACTTTTTGATGAGGGGATTGAATAATGATCTTGCCCGAATGGATGTGATTCTTGACGAGATTCTGGCGGTGGAAACTGGAAACGATTTTGTAAATTTCAGGGCCGAAAAAACACAGCCCATTGCGCTGCAACGTAAGTATCATGGTGTTGGTACACAGATCACCGGTTTCATCAAAAATGTTCGGGTTCCTTTTAACGTGGATGTTGGTGTTGGAGACGTGATTATCCCGGGAGCAGAGCGAAGGACTATACAGACGCAGCTGGAGGGCTATGCACAACCTTCTGTTCTGACATATTCGTTAGAAAGTACCGTGGCGGAAAAATTTGATGCCATTTTGCAGCGTTTTGAACTTACCGGAAGAATGAAAGATTTCTACGATATTTATTATTTATCCAGAACATTCGATTTCGATGGAACAAAACTGCAATCGGCAATTCAACAAACATTACGTAACCGCGGAACGACATATGGAAAAGACAGCTTTGAGCACATTTTTGCGTTGGCGGACTATCCGGAGATGCACACAAAGTGGCGTTATTTTCTGAAAAGTTTAGGAAACTCTGAACTGGAGTTTCCTGTAGTCATTCAGAAAATAGGAGAGTTCCTTTTACCAGTATGGCAAAAGATTGTGACGGCAGAACCAATGATTGGTGTGTGGTATGCAGAAACTGAGAGCTGGGACATAGACAAAGCATAATCCCCGATAGTGATGGTCATTTACATAATTCTATTAAAGGATGGTATTTCCCATGGCAAAGAAAAAAGCCGAAGAAAAATTGAATCTGGATTCAATTCTGTTTAAGTGTCGAGATATTCTGCGTCAGGCACGCAATTCAGGCTCGTTTTTTGAAAAACGTGACATGATGCTGACGCTCGTGTTTCTGCGCTTTATGGGCGAAAAATTCGAGGATGGTATTGAGAATCTCCGTCAGACGCTGATTGAGCAGGGGCTGGATCCCGACGACAAAGAAATCTGGAACGCTTTTTTTACTGATCCCACCTTTACGGATGGTACCTATAATTTGTCGGTGGAGGCTCGCTGGTCGACCATAATTAATACACCTGCGCCACAGTTAAATGTGGCTTTGGATACAGCTCTGAAAACCCTTGGAGATAGCGACAAACAGTTAAAAGGTTGTTTTGTGGAGGGCACCTTTACCACGAGAAATCTGGAGCCCAAGGACATCAAAATGCTGGTGGATGAAATCAACAAGATCAGCCATAAAAAATTCGGCGAAGAAAAAGACCTCATCGGTCGTGTGTATGAATATTTTCTAAAGGAATTTGCGGTTAATGCAACTAAGGAAGAGGGAGAGTACTATACACCCCATGATGTGGTTCAGCTGATTGCAGCCATGATTGAACCATTTGATGGAACTTTGTACGATCCTTGCTGTGGTTCGGGCGGTATGTTTATCCAAAGCGCGGAACTTGTCAGCGCCAAACAAGGTGATATCAGCCGAATCAATGTGTATGGGCAGGAAAAGGAGCCAGCTACCCTCCGCCTGGCAAAAATGAATCTGGTCTTGCGTGGCATTAGTCACCACCTGGGAGAAATCGCTGATTCCACTTTTACCAACGACCAGAATAAAGGTCTCTATTTTGATTATATTATGGCCAATCCGCCTTTCAACCTGAAAGGCTGGTACAATGCAAATTTGAGTGATGATCCGCGTTGGGCGGAGTATGTTACCCCGCCGGAAAGCAATGCTAATTATGCATGGATTTTGCATATTCTTTCCCATTTGAAAGCCCTGGATGGTGTGGCCGGGTTCCTTTTGGCAAATGGCGCTTTAGGGGACAGCGATACGGTGGAAATCCGAAAAAGACTGATCCAGAGAGGGATGGTGGAAGCGATTATCATTCTTCCCCGAGAGCTGTTCATCACCACCGACATCAGTGTGACTTTGTGGATTTTGAACCGGAACAAAAAGGGTGGGAACTACCATGGTAGGATGCTGCGCGACCGCAGCCACGAAATCCTCTTTATGGATTTGCGGACTTGGACGGAAAATCCGGTGAAAGGGGAAGGAAAAAAGAAAGTGGTTTTGACTGCTGAACAAATCGGAAAAGCGGCCGAAATTTACCACACCTGGCAGAATGAAGGTACGGACGGAACTAATTATGAGGTACCGGAACTATACCGGGGCGTCGGTATGGAGGAAATTGAAAAGCAGAACTGGAGCTTGATTCCGAGCAAGTACATCCGGTTCATCGACCACGATTTGGAAATTGATTTTCCCGCGGAGATGCAGCGTATTCAGGCAGAAATGAAAGCCGTGATGCAACAGGAAAAAGAGTCCCAGGCAATGCTGCTGGAGGCTTTCAGGGGGATCGGATATGAACTCTAATCACAGTGTATTATTTCCTGATGTTACATGGGTAAGACTTGGCGATTATATACAACGTTCCACTGAAAATAACCGTAACTTGAAATATGGTGTCGATTTGATAGAGGGAGTTACAAATGAAGGCGTTTTTGCACCGCCAAAGGGAAATCCACTGGATGTCGATTTGAAGCCATATAAGATTGTGAATGATGGTGCTTTTGTTTACAATCCTTCACGGTTGGATTTGGGGTCAATTGCTTATCGTACAGATGGTCTGTGTATTGTTTCACATTTGTATATTATTTTCTATTTAAATGAAGAGGGAAAGGAAAAAATAGACCCTAACTGGCTCTTTATGTATTTTCGCCGGAAAGAATTTTATAGAGAAGTGACTTTTAGAAACTTTGGTAGTCAACGTCCGGAATTCAATTTTAACGATATGAGCGATATTGTGATTCCACTTCCTGATATTTCAATCCAACGAAAATATGTAAGTATATATAAATCAATGGTTGCCAACCAGCAAAGCTATGAGAATGGGTTGGAAGATCTGAAATTGCTTTGTGATGGGTATATTGAGGATTTGCGGAGAAAGATGCCGTGCAAGAAAATTGGACTATATCTCAAAGAAAGTAATCAGCGCAACGATGTCGGACTTACGGTTGATGCCGTTAGAGGGCTGTCGACTGCGAAAGAAATAATTCCCACAAAGGCGGATATGTCAGGAGTTGGTTTGAGCAATTATAAAGTGGTTGAACCGGGGCAAATCGTTTATGTTCCGGATACTTCGCGGCGAGGAGATAAAATCTCTCTTGGTTTCAACAATACGACTGAATCTTTTATTGTGTCATCGATTTCTATTGTGTTTGGAACAAATCCAGACTTTTTGATTCCGGAATATTTAATGCTTTTTCTCACAAGACCAGAATTTGATAGATATGCCCGCTTCAACTCCTGGGGCTCTGCAAGAGAAACTTTTGATTGGAGTGAAATGCAGAACGTCCAAATTCCGATTCCAGACATCAAAATACAAAAGGCTATTGCCGAAATTTTTACCGTGTATAATACCCGCAAGCGTATCAATGAGCAGCTGAAAGCCCAAATCAAAGACATCTGCCCGATACTGATTCTCGGTTCATTGGAGGAAGGAAGAGCAAAATGACAGACTATGAAAAATTCAAAAGCATTATAGATGAAATTGATAATTTGGTGGCACATCATGTTATTGCCTCTGCGCCTGCATTTGAAGGGTGGCAAGCGAAAGCCGAACGCTTTTTAGTTAAAAAGTATGGAAATGATTCTTTAGAGCATAAGAAATTCAAAAGTATGCGATTTTCTCCTAATTGTTGGGTCATGGACGAAGATTTAAATCTTAAAAGTGAAATAAAGGCATGCCGTGACAGCCTTTTGGCATGTAAAGCAATCTTTGAAACCTACTTACAAGAAATGAACGACGAAGGGGAATCTACAACGCAATCCCAATCTTTGCGGCAGGGCAATATGTGTAAAATTTTTATTGTTCATGGCCATGATGGTATGTTACAGCAATCGGTTGCCCGCATTGTGGAAAAGCAGGGGATTGAGGCAATTATTCTGTCGGAACAGGCAAACCAGGGCCGTACTATAATCGAAAAATTCGAATCCAACAGTGATGTCGGCGGAGCGATCTGTCTGTTCACTGCTGACGATGTAGGTAAGGCTAAAGATACTTCTTCGGAAAGCGCCCGTGCAAGGCAAAATGTAGTACTGGAAACGGGTTATTTTATGGGGAAACTGGGTCGAGATCATGTGGTGATTCTGGCCGATTCGGGAGTCGAAATTCCATCTGATCTATCAGGCGTAGTTTATACTAACACCTCCAATTGGAAGATTGATTTGCTGAAAGAGTTGAAAGCTATGGGATATGAAGTAGACTTTAATAGGTTGTTCTAAATGAGGGCAGAATAATGTCGAAACTGAGAGAATATAACGGCCGCTATTGCGAGGCTGATTTTGAGAATGCCTTTCTCAGCTTTCTGGAAGCGGAAGGCTGGCAATATCTCTTTGGCAACAGCATCCCCCGCGCCTCCCGGCGGGACGTTTTGTATGTGGATGATCTGGAACATTTTTTGAGTAAAACCAACCCGGATCTGCTCGCCGACGAGATCCGGCAGATTATTGACGCCGTTCGGCTGGCCGGCAGCGAAAGCGATTTCGCCACACTGCACAAGCTGTATGGATGGATGGTGGATGGCATTCAATTTGTGCCTCAAGGCAAGCCGGCCCGAATGGTGGCATTGATAGACTTTGAAAACCCGGAGAACAATATTTTTCGAGTGGTCAACCAGTTTACAGTAGAGTATACCAACAACGGACAGACAGAGAACCGCCGGCCAGATATTCTGCTTTATGTCAACGGTATGCCGCTGTGCATTATAGAGCTGAAAAACCCGGCGGATCAGGCCGCCACCATCTATGATGCGTGGGAACAGATCTACACCCGCTACTGGCGGGACATTCCGCATCTGCTGCACTACTGCCCTTTGGCCTGTATCTCTGATGGGGTCAAGACTAGATTGGGCACGGTACGTACGCCTTATGAGCATTTTTATGCCTGGCGCAGAGTGAACAACGAAGACAAGGTCTCCGCACTTCCCTTTGATGAAATGCAGACTATGATCAAGGGTGTATACAACCCCCGACGATTCCTGGAAATATTCCGTGATTATATATATTTCCAGGACAGCGAGTATGACAGCAGCGAACGGGAGATCGTCTGCCGGTATCCGCAGTTTTTTGCCGCACGGCTTCTGAAACAAAGCATTATAAAGTCTGTGGTGGAAAAGAGTGGAAAAGGCGGAACCTACTTCGGAGCCACCGGTTGCGGCAAGACCTATACCATGGCCTTCCTTGCTCGGCAGCTGGCTTTGCGATGCACCGATGTGCCGCAGATCGGCTCTCCCACTATCGTCATGATTGTGGACCGGGAGGAGCTGCAAAAACAGGGTGCGAAACTGTTTACAAAGAGCAAAGAGTTTTTGAATCTGGGAGAGGTAAGCATCGTTCCAAGCCGCAAGGCTTTGCGAGAAGAACTCGGTGCTCGTCAGAGCGGTGGATTCTATATCTGTACCATTCAAAAATTCTGTGACAGAGAAGATGATAAGATTGGTCTGATCAACGACCGTGCCAATATCATCTGTTTCTCCGATGAAGCGCATCGGACGCAGCTGGAACACGCCAAAAAGATCCGTTTTAGCCAAGATGTGGACAACAACATGAAGGCTATGGTTTCCAAGCCATATGCAAAAGTCTTGAAGGAGGCCTTTCCGCAGGCGACTTTCGTGGGCTTTACCGGAACGCCCATCTCAGAAACCTACCAGACCTTCGGCGGCGAAATCGACCGGTACACCATGGACCAAGCCGTCGCAGACGGTCTAACCGTGTCTATCAAGTATCATCCACGGATTGCCAAGGTTTTGCTTGATCAGGAAAAGGTCAAGGAGATTGAGGCGTATTATAAACAGTGTGCCGACGAAGGGGCAACAGCAGAGGATATCGAAGCCAGCAAAAAGGCTATGAGCTCTATGGAGGTTATTTTGAAAGAGCCCTCCCGTCTGGAGCGGCTAGCCATAGATATCCACGACCACTATATTTCCGCTTGTGCCAACGATCCGGAGCGGGTGCAGAAAGCCATGGTGGTTTGCTCCAGCCGGCCCACTGCCTATGAATTACTTAAAATATTCCAGCAGAAATATCCTGAGTGGTTTGTAGAGAAGAAAACACCAGGAGATGTGACGGTATCGGACGAAGAAATGCGCCGGTTGAAGCCAATGCCCTTCATGGCTATGGTGGCCAGTGTTGGAAGCAACGACCCGGCGGAAATGTATCAGTATCTTGGTGGAGTAAAAAACAGCAAACGATCTGAGGAACTGGACGCTGCGTTCAAGCAGGATAAATCCAATTTCCGGATTGCCATCGTGGTGGATATGTGGATCACAGGCTTTGATGTGCCATCGTTGACCTATATGTATAATGACAAACCGCTTCAAACACATTTGCTGATCCAGACCATCAGCCGAGTCAACCGAAAATATCCTGGCAAAGAATACGGTATGATCGTGGACTACATCGGGATCCGCGACAATATGCGTGAAGCGTTAAAAATGTATGGTGGTGACTGTTCCATTGCTCCTACGGCGGATGATGTGGATCAGGCGACCGGTGCATTCCGGCAAGAACTGATGATTTTGCAGAATCTCTTTTCTGGCTATGATTTGACGCCATTCCTGGATCCAGAACGTGACCCTGCTGAACGATATGTGCTTTTAGCAAAAGCGGCAGAATATGTTTTTGCGTCCACGAACGAATTAAACACGGAAGGTGAAGGCGGAAAGAGCATCCGAAAGGTCTCTTTCAAGACTTATTTTCTGAAAACGGTCAAGCGGATGCGGGCTGCCTATGATATTTGCCAGCCTTCCGGTGAACTAAGTGAGGAAGAGTCTTCCCTTGCACAGTGCTTCATGGCGATTGCTGGCTTTGTCCGCAAGATGAGTGGTACCAGCGAAGTTGACACTCAGAGCATGAACCGCCATGTGGAAAAGATGGTAGAAGAGGCCCTTCGATACAACAAAGTTGAGAATGTTCTCGAAGAGGGCGAGCAGGAAGACATTTTCAGCCCGGAGTATTTTGAAAAATTGTCTGACGTGAAAATGCCGGCATCTAAGCTGGAATTGTTGGTAAAAACGCTGAAAAAGCAAATTACCGAATATAGCCGAACTAATCAAATGGCGGCAAAGAAGTTCCAGGAGATGCTGGAAAAGACGATCCAGGAGTACCACGAACGCCGAAAACATCTTACCTTGGAAGAAGCTGGTATTGCACAAGAGGAGACCTCGGAGGAGATCATCCGGAGTGCCACCGAGCAGGCATTGCAGCTTCTGAAAGATATGCATGCTGACCGGGAAAGCTTTCGAAAGGTCGGTCTGACCTTTGAAGAAAAAGCATTCTATGATATTCTGATGACGTTGAGGGATGAGTATAACTTCGAATACGGTACAGACCGTGTGGTCGATGGGGTATCGGTAAACGACAAGTGCAAAACGCTGGCAAAAAAAATCAAGGATATCATTGACGTCAAATCTTCGTTTGCCGATTGGCTTAACAATCAGATCGTCCGGGATCAACTGAAGTTTGATATCAAAGTTTGCTTGATTAAGAATGGTTATCCGCCGCAGTACAGCCCGGAAGTTTTCTGCAAGGTAATGGAACAGGTGGAAAATTTTGAGGAAAATAATGGCTAAGAGAAAACTTTTTTAATGATTTGGAAGGCGGTGTGATTGGTTCAATGCAGAAGATAGATAAAACTGATACCCTGGAAACGATTCTCACTCGGGGAAAGTTTGAAGTGGATTACTATCAGCGGGAATACCGCTGGGGCCGCAAGCAGATCGAGCAGATGCTGATGGACTTTTATGATACCTTCCGTCAGTATTATGATCCGACCAACCATGGCTCGCCCGCTGAAGTGCAGGGGTACGGGTATTACTATATGGGCAGTATTATCTGTACCAGTGAAAATACCCGCAAGATCATTGATGGCCAACAGCGTCTGACTTCCCTGTCACTGCTGCTGATCTATCTGCGGAATTTGCAGAATCAACTCACCGGTATTCCATATCTCCCGGTCAAACAGATGGATGATCTGATTTACAAAGATAATTTTGGAACCATGTCATTCAACCTGGATGTGCCGGAGCGGAACGACTGTATGCAGGCGCTATGGGACCAAAACCGGGCGTTTACTTCCGAAAACGAGAGTAATAAGAATTTGCTTGCGCGCTATAGCGACATTGAAGAGCTTTTCCCCGATGACCTGAAAGGAGAAGCCCTGCCTTATTTCATCTACTGGCTGAAGGGCAAAGTTCTTTTGCTGGAGATCGACACACCCTCGGAGGACGAAGCACACACCATCTTCTTGACCATGAATGACCGCGGCCTCAGCCTGAACAGCGCCGAAATGCTGAAGGCATATATCATCCAGCAGGTAAACGAGGCAGACCGGGATTCCGTCAATAAGGCTTGGCAGCAAAACATTAACCGTATCAAAAATGAGTTTGATTCCCAGACCAGCGGCGCGGTCAAGGCAGAAGACGTGGATTTCATTTCCGCTTGGCTGCGCGCGAAGTATGCCAACTCGATCCGCGAGACCCGCAAAGGCGCTGAGGACCGGGATTTTGAACTGCTAGGCGAAAAGTTCCACAACTGGGTCCGGCAGAATGCCCGTACGGCAATGCAGCTGACGCAACCAAAGCAGTTTAAGGAATTGGTAACGATCGAGATGTCGTTGATGACCAGTCTGTATCTGCGAATAAAAGCGTATTCGGATAAGATGACGCCGGGGTACGAGGCGGTTTTCTACAATGCACACAGAGACATTACATACCAGAACTATCTGATCCTGGCGGCGGTGCGGGTGGAAGATGCTCCCGAAGTGGTCGACCAGAAAATCAAGCTGGTTTCGACGTTCATTGATATCTTTGCCTCGACCCGGATTTTCAATTACAAAAAGGTCAACTGGAACTCCAATAAAAACCTCCTGTTCCGGGTCATGTGTCAAATCCGAAACCAGGATGCGAGGACGATCGGGATCAAGCTGTTCACTACGTTGCAGCGGATGAACGAAAAGCTGGACGCAATTCGGGATTTTGAACTCAACCAGTTCACAGGGCGCTATATGCTCCACATGCTGGCTCGGCTCACGGACTATGTGAACGTGCAGATGGGGCGGGCCTCCCAGTTCGCGACCTATGTGGATCGGAATCCCAAGACTTCTTACGACATTGAACATATTTTGCCAAATGATTATGCCGGCTACAAAGATCTATTCAATGACGAAGAGGATTTCAACAACAATCGCAGAAAGTTTGGAAATCTGATTCTGCTCACCAGCGACCACAACAGAAGCTACCAGGCGATGGCCTATGAGCAAAAGGTGGCCCAATACGCGGGGGACAATATCCTGGCACAGTCTTTGTATAATGGGACCTATCAGAATAATCCCCAGTTCCTGCGACTGGCAGGTATGTATGGGTTTAAGCCCTATGAACGATTTGACAAATCAGCAATCCGAGACCGGCTTCAGGTATATACGCAACTCGCAAAAGCCATTTGGGACCCTGCCCGGATCAAAGAATTGGCAGGTGGCTGGGATGATGAAACAGAGATCGCGATCCAGAGCGGCAGCGCGCGCCGGTTTACCGTGGAGTATGGTTCAGGAAGAAGCTGGGAAGATGCGCAAAAATATGGATTTGTATCGGCTAGTGGAGAAGGCGGTACTCTGCTGAGTAATATTAAGCTAGGGGATATTATCTTCTGCCATATAGCTGGTGTTGGTTTTGTGGGTATCGGTGTTTGCACTACATGCGAAACAAAGTTAGCGGATTTTACTGTGCTCGATGGAACTGCCAAGAAAAACATTATGGATTGCGAATGGATAAACACTACGGCAAAAGTATCCATCGATCCTTCTAATGAATACTTTGTGGGAGTTCGGTGGCTTCGGACAGTTTCTGCTGATGAAGGTTACTGGGAAAAAGGGATGACTAGCATTCCTACGGTTGCGTATATGATGAACGACAGCTTTACCCATGACAAAGTGCTAGAGCACTTTAAAGTTTCTCTGGTTTAACTAAAGAGGCTGTTCCAACATTGACTTAATATACAAGTACACGTTTTACAACAGCAAAACGTGTACAAAGAATGTTTCTGTTGTGGAGTTTTGTGCATAGAGAACGAAAACACATAGTAGTAAAAGTGCTGTACAAATAGGATTATTGTGCGCTGTAAATATGAGGTCGATTGTATGAAAAATGCAACAAAGCTTAGAATCTTATATTTATATCAGCATTTGGTACAACATACCGATGCGGAACATACACTATCAACCGCTGAGCTGATGAAAATCCTCAAAGAAGAGTATTCAGTAAAAGTTTCGCGTAATACCATCAGTGACGATCTTGCTATGCTCCACGATTGCGGCCTTCACATTGAGCACTACGAGTCCACACAGAATAAGTACTATTATGACGGGTACATTTATGAGCTGCCGGAACTCAAGATTCTTGTGGATGCCATCTCGTCCTCCAAGTTCATCACACAGAGAAAGAGCGACGAACTGATAGCAAAGCTCCTCACGCTGACGAACTTTCAGAATGCCGCAAAGCTTCGCCGTCATATTTATGTTGCCGGTCGCGCAAAATCGGACAACGAAAACGGATATTATATCGTTGACGCTATCAATACCGCTATTGATACTAAAAGGAAGATATCCTTTCGATATACGGATTTTGATGTGACGAAGCAGCGGTACATATCCAATGACGGAAAGCCGTATACGGTTAGCCCGTATACGTTGATCTGGGATGGGGATTACTACTATATGCGCGGCTTCTGCGATGAACGCCAGGAGATGCGGAATTTCCGCTTGGATCGTATCGCAGAACAGCCCAGCGTTCTCAACCAGATTGCAGTGATGCCACCAGAAGGTTATAGTCCTGCTGACTATAGCAAGCATGTTTTCCGTATGTATGATGCCGATGAGCCGATTATCGTGCAGCTGTATTGCCATGTATCGGTTATGAAGTATTTAATCGACAACTTTGGTTCTGATTTCGATGTGGAAACCGTTGATGATGAGCATTTCAAAGCATCGGTCGGAGTATGTACCAGCACGACCTTCTACAGTTGGGTCTTTGGGTTCAACGGAAAGATTCGTATTGTCGGCCCGCAGCCGATCAGAGAAAGCTATAAGAACATGCTGTCGAATGCAGTGAATTCGATATAGCCGAATTACTGCTCAAAATTTTACGCACCACTGTCTCATTAAACAATCAACCCCTTGTATTTCAGTACAAGGGGTTTTATAATATAATTAATGAGACAACTTGAATCATTATGCTTGAAAGGGGTTGAAGCTATGAGAGTTATGAGCAAAGAAACGATGGCCAACATCATTTCCTTTATTGATGAATACTTTTGCGACAGACATACTATCCCATCTGCTGGAGAAATTGCTAAGGGGGTTGGTATTCCTAGAGCGACGGCCTATCGCTATCTGGTCGAAATGAACAATCGCGGAATGATCGAATACGATGGAAAGTCTCGTACCATCATTACTCCAATGATCCGTAAATTTGCTCCTGCTTCCGCCCCATGCCCATTTCTCGGGTCCGTTCCGTGTGGAGCTGCACAAACAGAAGAGGAAAATATCAGAGAATATATCAGCCTACCGGTTTCTCTTTTTGGAAAGGGAAAGTTCTATATTTTGGAGGCTTCCGGTGATTCCATGGTTGATGTAGGGATTGATGATGGCGATTTGGTCGTCATCAGAATGGATTGCACGGCTGAGGTGGGAGACATTGTTGTTGCTCTTACCGAGGACAATGAAAGCACCCTGAAGGTGTTCGGTGGTGTTGATGAGAAGGCTGAGAGGGCAGTTCTTGAATACCGAAATCAGGCAAAGTATCCGGACCAGAAGATTTTTGTAAGACAGCTGGTTATCCAGGGGATAGCAAAGCATGTGATTAAGGCTTTGTAAGCAATTAATAACGGAGGTGAGCACGAGATTATGAATACCTATGATGTGAAGTGCCCGATATGCGGCACGCTCAATTGTAGCCTGTTTCTGGAAGAAACGGATGGTTGGATGGAGTGTGAAAGCTGTGGCCACACTACCAAATTTCAGTGGGAAGCACAGACGGAGAAACCGATTCCGGTATTCGTAATCCGAAAGCTGCGGTCACAAGCGACACCTGTGAAATAAGTACATATAAGAAAAGAAAGGGGCTATATCATTGCGTAATGAAAATACTTCATGGCGCTCGAAACAAATCTATTGCCCCAACTGCCGCAAATTAGTCACCGGCTATGAAGGCAAAGATGGTATCACACGAATGACCTGCGATCAATGTGGGGCTGTTATGATTCGAAAGATAATGGGCCGCAGACATGAGCGGATTGACGTGTATGCACCATGCGGGCAAGAGCGCATTTGACAATTGAATGAGTTCGGCATAACGACGGAATGGTTGAGATGAAACAGACTGCGTAAATCCATCGCCAGGTCATATGCTGTGGAAATCGGTCAGTTAAACCAGATATACATGAGAGGCTACCGACAAGACGGAAATCCCCATTTTTATGGGATTTCAGCCTTGCCGGTAGCCTCTTTTTATTCCGGCAAGGCTTTCGAAAACAAAATATCGAAAGCCTGACATGCATTAAGGGCTGAGGATACATATATTGCTGAATTTCTGATGTTCAGAAAAAGCAGTATCGGTACCCTTTTCTTTAGTGCACCCTTTTTGGGGGACAGTCAGGAACGTACTGCAAGCAATGGTATCCTTTGCCCTTCCGCTGCAGGCGGAAAGGAAAGCAGTATGTACTATTTTGATGCAACCGAATTTGCGACCCGTCTGAGCAATCTCCGCAAGGCGCAGGGAATGACACAGGAGACAATGGCCGAAGCATTGAACATCAGCCTGGAGCATCTCAGCAAGATGGAGCGTGGGAAAAGGAAGCTTTCTATTGATCTGGTTGTGGCCATGGCCTGCTATTTTCATGTGAGTACGGACGATCTCCTCATGGGGAAGAACCACGATATGGTAGATAGCCGGACTAAACTTTTGAATGTGATAACACAGCTGACGGAAATCGTGAAGAATATGTAACAAATATGGGTAGTAACCACCAAGAAGCGAGACAATAAAAATCTAGCTACAATCTCATAACATCAAGTGAATTTGTGAGGGATTGAAATGCGAAGCACAAAATCTCAATGAGGATAAAATTATGCGAATACATGGTTTTATTATGGATGCTTATACTGCACCTCAGTATAACAATGTTGCGCGAGTACAGATCAGCATGTTCAAGAAGACACATAAAACAGTATACCCGAACGAGACATAGAAAAATGCGGAAAACGCCTTTTTTCATCGGAAGTTGCTATGATAGCGGGCCCTAACATCTTTTGGAAAAGAGAAAAAACGGCGTTCCAACTACAAAAAGCTGCCGGGAAAGATTGCCTCCCGGCAGCTTTTATGGTTTTCAGTCCAGATCGCTGACAAAATCACACCAGTCTTCCCGATCTTCGAGAATATTTTCCAGAACCTGGCCCAGGACGTTCTTGCGCAGGCACTCCTGGCCTACCAGATATACGCCACGGCGCAGTGCGAGACGTACTTCGTGGCTATAGATTTTCTTTCCAGTACTTTCATCCGTTTCAAACTGATGAAAACAGGACGCCACTAGCACCGGCTTCGCATTAATCCCGAAGTGCTCGGAAAGCAGAGAAATCTCGTAGAGAACATAATTGAACTTTTCGGTCAACGTGCGGGTGAACTTCGCCGAGATGAACAGAGACGACAGTCCTTTCGTGCAGATGACGTCAATCTCGTTTTCGGCCGAGTTTTCGCTCGTATTGTGCAGGAAGGAGATCCCGGTTTCCACGTCGTCAAAGTCTGCCTCCAGCAGGGCAGAAAAATAGATGTAGGCTTCCAGAATACTGCCGGCTTTCTGGATGCAGTCCATCACAGCGCGGGAATGGTAGCGGAAGGAGATACTGCAGGCGTAGTTTTTAGTATATTGGTGGATCAGACCTGCGTCCTGCAGACGCTGCAGCAGATTGGGTAGTGCGGCTTTGGCTTCCGTAGAAAGGTGTGTATCCATGTTGTAGGCGTAATCGGTGACGCATAGGTCGTAGATGTTCAGATATAGCTTGCCTTCCCAGTTGGTGCTGAACGTGAAATAGCTAGAGGGTTGATAGACCTCCACAAATTTTTGCAGATAGTGGTGCATGGTGTCGGGGTTCACCTTACCCAGAGAGGTGTAGGTGATGCTTATCCCGCCGTTCAGTTCGTTTGTGGTTTCAATGTCGGAAATGAACCCATATTTCTCGATTTCGCGCAGAGTGGGTAGTAAGCCCACTGCGGTGAGACGGTTTGTGTATAAGGTCTTTTTCACCGCCGACTCTGGGGTATCCAGAAGCACAAACTGAAAATAGGGACGCCGGGTGCGGAAATGGGCGCCCTGCAGCGCTGTACTGAGTTCACTCCACAGAGGAGTGGTTCGGGCAATCTCCCAGAGCATTTTATAGTGCACAGACAGATCTGCCAGGTTACTGCTGTCCAAGTTGCTGAGCACGGCACCGCGGGAAGCCATCATTTCGCGCACTGTCATGTTTTTGCGCGGTGCGGGAAACTGTAATTCTTCGGCATTCAGCTGATTATAAAACTGGCCGTTGCGGACATAGAAAACAGAGAGCCCATGCTCTTGTGCTGTTCTTATGGCACTGCATAGCAACAGTGGATCAGCACCAGTCACTTCCAGATATACGGCCTCTGTTTCAGTCAGCCAGTCTTTTAGAATAGCGCAAACAGCCTGTTCGGTGCGCTCGGCCAGCGGCACAAGCGTACAATCCCAGTCTGTAAGCAGATCGGCCTGTTTGAACAGGGAAGCCATCAGATGCTTTGGCACCATCAGGTTCCAGGATTGGCAAACGGAAATCCCCATATTCTGCAGGAATCGTGCAGATCGGTCGGCGCGTTCCCGCAGCCGGGACAGCTCGGCTGCAGATTCTGCAATACCCCAGAAGGTTACCTGTGAGGGTTCCAGCTGCCACAGAGCGAAAATGTCGTCCAGTTCACGATCCGATATTAGCTTGACCAGAGAAGGACGGCAGCGGTGTGTGAGTGCAAAGGGAATCTGTTCAACCAATAGGCGATCCTGCAGCTTGTAGTCCTTGCGGGAGATGTACTCTTTCAGCGGAGCCAGTGTGCTGTCTAGCGTCCGGAGCTGCAGCAGCAGAAATTCCTGCAGTAGACCGCCTTCCTGCGAGATACATTTCTTCAGGGCGGAAAGCTGCTTTTCATACAGGGCACAGGCACTAGCCTTTTTCTGCTGCATCTGAATGATTGAACCGGCCACTTCCTCTAGTATTTGCTGGGTTGCGTGAGAGAAGCAGGCGTGTTCGGTCAATGTGCTGCGGATGGCCTGGATAAGATCCTGCACAGCTCCCTGATTGGCACCGGCACACCGACCGCACTGGTTGTGGATAAGAAGAGTCATCCGATCTAGCTCGTCCAAATCCTCACGCAGCACACCTTTCTCGGCGTTTTCCCAGTCGGAAGCAAGCAGATAGCTTCGTCCGGTCTCGTCGCAGGGGACAAGACAACAGTGCCATTTTTCTGCTTTGCTGTGTGTAGTGGCGCCTGCGGTGTAGATACGCGAAATATCGGACAGGGGACGGTATCCTGCCAGCAGCTTTTCCATCATCCAGCGTCTGTGTTCTACAGCTGCCAGCTTGTCCAGCAGTTCTGGCGAGCGTACAAGAAGCTGCCGGAACTGTATGGCTGCTTCTTTCCCTGTGCTGCGGATGCCGCAGCAGGCGAGCTTTGCGCAGATGTGCACGGCGGCTTCCAGATTTGCCAGGTAGTTGTACGGTTCGTGGAACTCTTGGATAATCTTGTCAACGGGGCGGCGTGCGTTTTGCGCCTTTGCGTAGGCATAGTGAAGATTCAGTGCGATCTCCTCAGTATGATGACGGTAGTTTTGGGTGTTCTCAAAACCGAAGCTGTACACCTCTACCGGTGCATCGACGGAATCGGCATCCTGCTGCCGGTTCTGTATTAGGCTGAGCACCCGTTTGCAGCAGACAGAAACGTAGTCGTAGGCATTGTGTGCTTGGGGAAAAGCTTCGGCCTCCGGTTTCTTTTGTACAAATGCGATCATTCGTTTTTGGGCTGCGGGAACTTGTGCACAGGCGGAAGCCAGCGCTTGGTTCTGTTCGTCGTTTCCAGTGGAGATCAACAGATAGCTGGCAGTGGAATGGCGCTGTAGCAAAGCATGTATGCTGGTTGCCTCCAGTGTCACCTGCTCGAAACGAAGCTGGCAAAATGCGTTGCTGTGCGGAGTAGACAGCGTTTCATCCTGGCAGATAACCTCTGCAAAATCTCCCAGTGTCGGTGCACGGTCCAGCAAAGACTGCGCGGTGCCGGATGCGTTGGGAGTGGCCACCGTGATTTCCAGGATTGTGTCGGGGAGTTGGCCGTGGGTGATGGCTTTTTGCAGAATGGTGTCCAGGCGGGACCCGTAGCCGATCAGCAACAGCGGAAGCTTGTACATGTTGTCCTTCGCTGGTATGCGGTAGTCGCAGGGCATGTGTTCCGCAAAAAAACGGCAGCAGGAAAGACTGAAATCCGTCATTTGATATACTCCTCTCTTTCTTCCTCCCGTACGGCAAACCACTCAGTGCGCAGCACTTGCGGCGTTTTCTGAATGCTTTCGTCATCAAGATGCTGGAAATAGGTATATTTCTTGTTGGGATCGTAGTATGTGGAAAAATTATCGTCGGGAAGGGAATGCAGTCCGTCGCTTCTCTCATTGCGATATGCCCAGTCTAGAGAAGACTGCAGTGCTTTCAGATCATCCCAGGAACAGATGCAGGCATGCAGACGGGCAATCTGAAGCATATGCTTGGGCGCCCCGGCTTTGATGATCTGTACTGCCTGGTCAGAATCGGAAAATCCCAGCCAGCCGCGGCTGATCAGATAGCAGGTCCAGCGTGTGTGTTCGTACTGCGCCAGCCGGGGGAGAAGTTTTTTGTCTTTTGCCAGAGAATGCTGCAGCCTGTTTGAAAGATCGAGACGCTGCGGTTCACTCCAGTAGGCATCGGGATCCTGAATGTACCAGTATGAAGCCACAATACCGGCACGGAACAGCCGATAAGGAAAGCTGAGCACGGCGGCGCGGGAGGAGTCTTGGTTGTACAGGCTTTGAAAATAGGAATCGAGATACTTCTCTCTGGTGTGTTTTTCTTCGGGACGGAAGGCCGCGCCGCAGTACATCAAATGTAGACATTGTGCTGCCTGTTCGAAGATGCCGCCGTCGAGATTGTCCCAGGAATAGAGTTCATCCAGCGCACCGAAGGTGGTAAAGCCGTAGTTGTTGAACCACTGATTGCCAGGCTTTTTTTCTTTGGGAACCAGCAGTTCCTGTGCCAGGTGGGCCATGTGGGGCGAAACACAGCGCAGCGCGATTACCGCGCGGTTTCTGGAGTACAGATCAATTTGGCGTTTCTCCACCGCGCGGCGGATATTATTCTCGCGTACCCGTGTGCCCAGTGCGATAGTTTCGAGATCAGATCCGGCATCGATCACATAATATTTGAACCCTTTTTTTGCCTCGATTTGTTGAAGCTCATAGGATAACTGAGGAGATTCAAAATCCACATCAATAAATTCCATTTCCGGGAATTGGATGCCTCTGATGGAAAGGCGGGTCTGGCGGGATTTTTCACGCCCGAAGGTGATTTGTTCGGCCAATCCGGGACAGGTAGTACCAATATGGTTGCGGATTTTGTCCGCATAGGGCGACAGCAGTGTGATATGTGTGCTCGAAAGAACCGGGAGTAGCCAGGATGCCTCCCGTACAAGCCAGGATGCGAGTGAAGTGTTTGGCGTGCCGCTAAGGATCACCAGGTGAAGCGGATCGGAGAGCTTGCTGTCCGGATTCAGGGTGAACGGATAGAAAAGGGGGTGCCGCGCATACAGAGACTGCGCGGTATTCTTTGCTTCATCCAGAAGATGTACATGCACCGGACAGGCATCGTCTGACGTCCAGGAAGAACGCAGAAAACTCAGTGCGGTATCCAGCAACGGAGAGGCTTTTTCGCTTTCGCACCGGATGAAAAGTTCGCTGTGTTTCCAGTGATTTGTCTGCTGGACCGTGTCTAGGATCTGCAGTGCGTCGCGGATATTCTTTTCCAGGTCTTCGTCCAGCAGTGCAAAGCGGACCATTTCGCTACAGTGTACAAACGAGGAGGGAAAGGAAGAATATTTTATCTCCCAGCTGGCCGGCATGGTGGATTCCAGCCAACTGCCGGCGTCGTTGCGTGCATTGCAGACGCATACACCCTGCCCGCTGTCGGAGGAGCGGCGGGGTGCCGGCAGAATGCGGCGGTCACATGCGGATTCGTAATCGTAGCCGAGGTCTTTGGCACGCGCACTCAGTTGTTCCACCGAATCGAACGAGCGTGGAAGTTTGTAGCCACTCAGACCGGCTGTACAGCATTTATAGAGGATATCATACGCTTCGCCGCGCAGGATGTCAGGTGCATCGGTGAATTCCTGAATGATTTGTTTACATGCTTCGCCGGCTTCCTGATAGTGGTACTGACGGATTAGGACCCTGGCCTGCACAAGCAGAGCCTGCGCTTGTTTCGTATAATCTGCGTGTTCTTCTTCCACAGTATGGTCGATGGAGTCTTTGGGCAAGGTTGTTCGGATAGATATACCCTCGGGAAGAATCAGCAGAGCAAGTTGGCGAATCTCCTGCTCGCTTTTGGAAGCATCACGGGAGTTTTTTCTAAAAGCACTTTCCCAGATGCCCCAGGTGCACGCAATCATCGAAAGAGTGGCAAGCTGTGCTTCCAGAGGCTCACACTGTACAGCTTCAGAAATCCGGGCGAGCTGATACGAAAGAGGATTTTGTTCCTTTGGCTGCAGACTTTTTAAAAAGTTTCGGATCTGTTTTTGAAAGGAGTCCGATTCCTTCTGTTCCATCGAATCGGTAATATTCTTCCATACTTTCTGCAAATCAAGCCACGGGGGAAATGTGCCGTAGGTGAAGGGATGACCTGTATCAGCAGTGCTTTTGGAAAGGAAAAAAACCATGCAATCTTTATATATGCCGGTGGAATCTCCATTATAGAAACGAGAACGCATCGTCTTTCCTGTGAATGATACGCTAAGTTCTGCGCCAAACGCCTTTTCAAGGATTTTTTCTACCGAAAAGATGTGGTTGCGGGTTTGAGGAATTAATACCTTCCAAACGATTTTACACATTTCTGAATCACTCTTTTCAAAGTCTGGTTTCATCGCAAGACACAGTTTTTGCCTGTTTCAAACAGAAAAAGAGATAAAAGCAAAATGGATTCATAAAGGCGGCTATGATATGCTGAAATCAGACAAAATGCTAACTTCCTATTATATGCTATCAGTATAGCACCCCTGCTGGAAAGTGGCAACAGATCTTGTCGCACGATGCAGAAATGACATAGAAAAGGAGAAAATCATGGCAAGAAGCATGTATTCTTCGCTGGACCCGAACACGTCATATACTGGTCCGAATGGGGCGCAGTACAACACTGACGAACACGGGAGAATCGAAAGCTGGAGCGCGCAGGTGAGTGATGAAACGAACTCGCGCAACCCTTATGCGCAGTATACGCTGGAGGGCAAAAACCCCGATCAGCCGCACGCAGGGCATTTGCTGGCAAGTTCGCAGGGTGGCAGCGGGGAAAAATACAACATGGTGCCCATGAACGATAAGGTGAACACCCGCGACTACCGCGCTTTTGAAAAGGAAAATGATCAGCTGGTACAGGAGGGGTATACCGTCAACCTGTCCGGCAACAACGCTTATGCGGTGAACTCTGAAGGGAAAAATATCCCGGAGGCCATCATGGTAGACCGAGAGGTATCCCTGAACGGCGAACAGCTCTACACGGAACATTCCAGTTGGACTAATCTGGACATGGAAGAGTTCGAGGGCAAAGGGGAAACGGAGGCGGCTGAGCTGTACGATCAGTGTGAGAATCCCGGAGCTTTCGTTTACAACGACGAGGCCGAGATTGCGATGAATTACGACACCGGCGAGGTGGTGGATGTGAACGGGAACGATCTGTCTTCGGCGGATACGGTGTCGGAGATGGAGAATTCCGGAGGAGAGAGCGAAGGATTGTCGGACAGCGATTCCATGACCCTGTAAAAAGGAGGCAAAACCATGTTGATGAGAATCGAAGGCAATTTTACCCGCACCGTTCCCGCGCCGTCCGCAAAAGGAAACCCTTTGGTGCAGCTGTCGGGAGAATGCCTGGGGTGCCATGAACTGCTGGAGATGGATGAGCAGCAGCTAGCGCGCGGTATGCTGCTGGCAGGGGCTTCCCGTACCGGAAAAAGCCAGCAGCAGGCCAAGATGATCCGGCAGGTGCGCCAGCAGATGACCAGGCGCGATGTGCTTGTGATTCTGGATACAAAAGGCGACTATGCGAAGAAGTTCTTTCGGCTAGGCGATGTGATTCTGGGAACCGGCGGACCGTTTGCACCCACCGCGGGATGGAACATTTTCCGTGACTGCACCGCCGGCTGCAAAACCAAGACGGAACTGTCCCAGCGTATCGGGATGATTGCTTCCCGCGTATTTTGCAGGGAAAATCTTCATGTTCCATTTTTCACAGATGCACCCCGCCGTGTGCTAGAGGAATTGTTGGAAACACTTTTGCGGCACAGCGATTTGTTGCCCGCGGGCGAAGTACTTGACAACCATGGCCTGCTGGCTTTTCTGCAGCGGGGTGACTGGGGACGATTTCTGTTGCTGTGCAGTGCGCCACAGGAGATGCGCGGATACATCGGGGACGGAAAATTCATGAATCCCACCGAGCACTCGGTGCTGGCCGAGCTGCTGATCAACGTGACGATGGCGCTGTGCGGTGTGTGGGGCGGCCACGGGACCTTTTCAATGGTGGACTTTGAGACCAACCGTAGTGGTCGCACGATGTTTTTGCAGTATGATCTGCGAGACGGCGGCGCGGCCGACAATGTGTATCAACTACTGATCGATCTGTTGTTGATCAGTTTTATGAACGGCCACAACGCCGACGGTAGGCTGTATCTGTTCTTGGACGAGATCCATCTACTGGGAAAATCGCCCGAGATGCTCTGCCGCACGCTGAACTACGGCCCCGGCATCGGCTTGGGTTGTGTGTGCGTGGGCTCGCAGTCGCTGGCACAGCTGGAAGGCTTGTGCGGAAAAGTCGGTATGGAGACGTTGCTGGCCGGCCTGCAGACCAGAGTTTTGTTTCGCATGGAGGACGACCTTAGCCGACAGTTCGTTAAGGAGCAATGCGGAAAGATACGCGCTATGCAGTACCAGTTCGTGCCGGGTATCTCCTATAGCGGCAGCGCAGGACAGTTTGAAGACGCAGTGACAGATGAAGAGTTGCTGAGCATGGATGTGGGGCAGGCAATCGTAAAGAGCCCAGGACACCCTGCATTTTTCTTCCGCTTTGACGAATGATATGGGGGTGTTTCGATGTCCAATCCGATTATCAAGGTGATGAGTGCGATATTCCTTTCTCCGGAGGAATACCGCGTGCGCTATCCGGCACCTATAAAAGTAATGCCCTGTCTGCCTGCCGCATGTACACAGTACAGCCTGGAGGAGGATCAGCCGCATATGTTTGTGAGCGGCGGAGCCTTTGCGGTGCGTATGCTGCTGATGAATCGGCTGATTGAGGAACAGTGCAGAGCAGGGCACGCTGTTGTGGTGCTGCAGACCGGGCAGGAACCGTTGCACACAAACTGTGTGCTAAGCATTCCGGATGGAAGCTATGATCCACTGGATGGAGCGACGCTGGGGGATGCCTGCGGTTTGCTGTGCGATGCGGCGCAGGCGATGGCACTGGAGGCAGCGCCGCTCTATACGCCGATGGAGGACGAGCTGCGTTACATATTGCAGCGCGACGGACGGCTGAGTATGGCGGCATTTCTGGACAGCAATGCCCGTGAGATTGGCGCGGACGCCTTTATGCAGGGGTGTGATCCCATCGCGGAAAGCCACGCGATTACAGCAAGCCTGCACTTGGATTACCTTCGTAATCAGTTGCGTCGAAGCTGTCGCCGGCGCCGTCCAGGACGATCAATCCGACGTACGGCGGCAGTGGGACGGTCAATTACTGTGAAACTTCCGCAGGGAAGTGCTGTATGGATGGGAGCGGTGCTGGCTGAGCTGAAGGAGCTGTATCTGGATGGCATGAAGGTATTTGTGGTGATGTGTGGGGTATCGGTGCCACCGTCCTGCCGCGTGATGCTGGAACAGATCAACTGTGGACAGTGCCTGTGTTATCCGGACCTTCCCGCTATGGAATGGCTGTGGAACTATGCCTGTCAAGCTGCCACCTGTGCGATTATGATGCGTCATATCGGTCCCAGTGCAAAGGCTGTGAGCGATTATTTCCACGAAGTGGAGCGAGAGAAAATTACCCGCACCACAGGCATTACCGATGCACATTGCGACAGCGGTGGATTTATGGGCCTGTTTGGTTCCAATACCGTTTCTGACAGCAGAGGGATGAGTATTGCCCGCCAGTGGGAGGCACGCTTTTCGGCAGATAGCATTGCCGGCATGAAGGATGACGAAGGACTGTTTATATACAACAAATAGTCCGGAAGCTGTTGCATTCACTGAGAGAAAGAGAGGAAAGAGAGAAATGATGAAGCAGAGATTTGTGATTCGTTTCACTGCGTTTGTACTGCTTGCGCTGTTGGCAGGTTTTGTACTGAGAATCAGCAGCGGGTTAGGGATGGGGGATTGCATTTTGGTGAGTGGGTTCGTCCTATGCCTGATCTACAGTGGACGTCTTTTGTGGCCCTGTGTCACACAGACGCTGTCTACCCTGATGAAAGCAGGATTTATCGCGATTCTGTTCGGGAGTCTGCCGGGCATTGTGATTGTGCTGGTAGTAGCTTTTTTCCTTTCCGGTGTGCTGGCGGTGGCCTGTATCGTGCTGGGCTGTGTACAGCTCATCCGCGAATTGGTACAGTCGATCCTGGTAGACGCTGCTGTATAAATTGCAATGCGCGGGTGCTCTTTCCGGAGAAGCATCCGCGCACCTGTCTTTAAAAAGACAAGAGGAAGAAAAATGAAAGTAATCAAACTGTGGATTGTTTCGGGAAGCTGGATGCTGGCTTTGTTGATGGAGATTGTGATCGGGGTGAGACAGGTTTCGCTGTACATTGAACCGCTGGGGCTGTACTTGCCACCCTATCTGCTGGTGCTTATGGTTTTCGAGGTAATGTGGAGCTTTGTGCTGCCATTTCATTCGGATTGTTCCAATGGAGGATGGCTGGAACTGCTGTCCAATATTTTTCCCATCCAGCTTATACTATTGGCACTGTTTGCGCAGTATCATCTGATAACGATGGCAGTGTTTTTACTTGTGATTGTTGGAATGCAGGTGGTGTTTCGGTACAGCCGGCGAAGTGTGCGAAACACCCGCCGAGAAAAACGGCTACGGCGCCGGGTTCTGGTACTCACAGCCTCGCTGGTACTTGCAGTGCCCAGTATGTTGGTGCTGTGTGTCTACGGTGTGAGCGAGAAGAGATATCAGCCCAGGATAGAGCATCTGAATGCGCTGATCGAACAGGCATCCCATGAAGTGAGGGAAGGAGAACTGATACCCGACCAGGAGCTGCTGCTGTGCTTTCAGGAGAAGAATTGGAGCGGATATACCACCGAAGAAAAGCTGACGCTGGTGAAGTGTCTGGCAGACAAAGAGACTGATCGTCTGGAAATCCCACCGGTTCCGCTGTATGCGGGAAAAGAGGAGAAATACACGCTGGGACATTACAATATAGTACGCGAGGAAATTATGATCGACAGTGAATATTTAGCAGGATCCGGCGCGAAGGACGTGATAGAAACTATATTTCACGAGGTATACCACGCTTATCAGGACTATGTGGTAAAAAGCGTGGACTGGAGAAGCGAACTTTCACACAGCGCGTATTTTTCGACTGCACGAGCCTGGAAGGAGAACCAGCAGTCGTACATAAACAGCGACGGTACCGCGCAGGGATATGAGCTGTATACCGCACAACCACTGGAGAGCTCGGCGCAGAGATATGCGGAGCAACGGATGGGTGAGGTGATGGAACTGCTCTATCCCGACGCATACTTTGTGCGGTGATCGATGCGGAACAAAACCCGGCTTCCCTTGTATTTTGCACAGGGGAAGACGGGTTTTGTTCCGTAGTCGGAGGTTTTGCAGAAGTTTAGCGGCAATGTTGCACCTTTTTGTATGCTGGGGTGCTGGGATAGTGCGCTAACAAACGATTCCAGATTTCCAGCGCCTTTTGTAGGTGGTGGGAGGGTGAGTATGAAGGAATGGAGCCCGGTTTGTACCAAGCAGCAACGAGGCCGTCCAATGTCTTGGAGGCTTCTGCGCGATCTAGCGGGAGGGGGTGGGGGGCGATAATAGAATTCGTACGCAGCGGTTAGAGTTCCAGTCGTCTCATACGCATCACCCGGCTTGATATAGTTTACTGCCTGGCAGCGCAATTCATATGAAATTGGTTCTCTCGCTACACAATTTCGCAAGCGGTAACATATCCTCTTTCCATATAGAATGCCAGTTTCTCAGATCCTGAAATTCTATATAACAATTTCCCGGATTCTACAAGGCATGGGCGTATTTTTCGAAGGTTTCCTTGCTGCCCTCCTTTCCCGCATATATTCTAAACAGTTTATCAGCTGTTTCTGTAATTTGATGGGTGCCTCATAGTTTGGCACGCCCTCGATGGTGTGGTACCATGATGTTCACCAGCTTTTCTATCGCAGGGGGATAACCGGCGTCTGCCGCGCTGCGGATCAATTTCAGTGTGCGGATGTGGTCTATCTTCACGTTGATGCCGGAAAGATACGCCGAGTCGATCAAGTAGTTGTACTGCGGATTGCTGCTTTTTTAACGCAGGGCCAGCGTGTGCAGATACTCCAGCGGTGTGGCCGAGAGCGTGAGGGTGTCCTGTCCAATGGTGCAGGGCGGGATGTTTTCATATTTTTTCCAGTCCGATACGGTTCTTGCCGGCATCTCCACTGGCGGCACAGGCTTGTTGACGCTGCATGCAGCAGGATATTCGGTAGTCATGATGCAGTTGGGGGACCAGTAGGATGGGGAGGCCACCAGAGCGAACAGACAGCTTTTCTGTATGGCTTCGGCGATGGACTAGTTGAAGTTCTCGCTGGGAGTGAGGATTTCATGGTAACCAGATAGCGATGTCGCGACAGAAGTCGTTCTGGCAGATCAGGTGAATCAGCCGCCGGGCGGGGCGACGGTCTTTCTTACGGTAGCTGAGGAAGATGTAGGCGTTGAAAGCCGCGCTGACTTTGGCGGTTAGCTCAACACCCACCAGTATGGAATCGGGAAACTTTTTCAGCTTATCTGGATGCGGGATAGCAGTTCAGTTGCTGGCGTAGAGATTAAGAAACCAGAGATCATCGCATTTCTGGTTAAACAACTCCTCCCGCTCTTGAAGTAAAGGAAGTACACCGAAATGTGGTGCTGGATAGAAAAGAGAATTTCTGCTGCATCGTGCGGCAGGAAACGGCAGACAACCGGCTGGAAACTGGTATTACGAACAGTTGCATCTGGGAGAGAGTATTCTAGAGATCCTCCCGGTTACAAGGGGGCGGCAAAGGGGGGCGGATGACACAATTTTGTAGCTCAAAGATCTTGTTAGCAATGGATGGAAAACAGCGACTGGTCGTCGTGAAAAAAGCAGAAATAGAGCTGCAATTTTTTCTGCGTGCTGGAGTTTCCATGGGTGATATAAGACAAGTCCGATATGCCGTTTCCCCCTTGCGGTTTTACAGTCTGGAAAGTATCTCGTAGTCCTGGTCAAAGATGTTACGAGCAATAAAATTAAAATCCGCGTCAATGAGTTGTCCTGTTTTATTTCGCTGGGTGCTATAGAACACAAGCACGGCATCCTGGGCAGCACTTTCTAGTGTTCCCCATAAACGTGCAGTAAAATAGTGCGAAGGATCGTCGGCATTTAGAAACAGTCCTTTGTTCTTGATCAGGAAGAACACTTCCTCACACAGTTCTTCGTCGGCGACCCATGCTTTCAGCGGCCGAGAAAGCTGTTCGAATTCATCGCCGCGCAGATGCCGATGGTTATTTTTGAAGAATTCTTGTGTGTTGGGGTAGGGCCAACCATCGGCGTCCAGCTTGATAAAATCACCTATCTGCGCAATTTCGCCCTTCCCGTGTACGGCTTCCTGGCTCATCACTTCGAATTCACCGTTCAGAAGAGGGATGATCTTTTTCTCCTGAATGAGTTTATCGATAACGAGATGTTGTGTGCCCAGCTGGTACGCGGTGACGATTTTGCCTTTTTTTTTCTGTACAAGGATCATGGCTTTTTCTCCTTTTGATTCAATATAGCAAATAAATAGCAATACATACGATCTGGTACAAGGAAAGCTCCCGCCCATATGTGTGGGCGGGAGAAACTGGGCATCATTCGGACAGACCGACCAATTGAAATTCAGCGGCTAAGGGATCCTCCATCGGTACCAGCCAAACGGTTCGATTTGCCTGATCATCTGTTGTGCTGCGAATGCTTGTATTTGTATCTCCCAGCCCAATACAAACAAGATTGGCACTGTCCACCCCCATATCACACAGCAGCTCGCGTACAGCCTGCGCTCTCAGAAGACCGAATTGCTGGTTGCTCATCCTCTGGGGACTTTCCTGAGTAGAGGCAGTACTTCCTGCCAGCAGGAACTGTCCGTTGGAAGCGCACATAGTTTTAACGATATCGGCAAGCTGCTGCTGGGCGGCTTCCTTGTCACTCAACTGCGCACTGTTGGGCTGGAAGGAAACGATTTCCGGATCCAGAGAAATAGGCGTAGTCAGGTCGATGTTTGTCGTGGCTGCTGCCACAACCGGAACAGGGGGGGCTTCCGCTATCTGACCGGTGGAGGGGAGGGTCGATTCGAAGGTGACAGAGGCAGCACCGCAGGCCGTGAGGTACGATTCCCAAAACGTTTGTAAGGAGGCGGTTTGTGCCGGATTCAATACAGGCTGGTCACCGTCGGTATCCCCGAAAAAAAACCATCGGACTTCGCATCCGGACAAATCTGCCAGATAACCGGCATCCTTCAACTGCTGGACTGTGTTTTCCCCCAATGAGGTAATGTCAGTGTTCTGCATCATCAGCGGAGAGGCTGTATTCAGGCCGCAATGCATAATCGCAAGCAGCTTATGAGGATTTTGACCGGACTGAAGCTGCCGCCCGGCCAACCGGATCGCGTTCAGAAGATCCGTGCCGGGAGTGGATGCCTGATACTGCGTCAGAAGCGCGTCGATCTGTTTGTGACGAGTTTCTTTTTCCTCATCCCAGTGGGGACCATTCTTGGCCTGTTTCGTGCTGAAACAGATGGTCTCCCCGGCCAGATGTGGCTCGCCGTCCGCAATAATCAGGCTCACGGTACTGTTGCTATCGGACGATACAGCCTGATCAATCAGGCTATCCATGGCAGCTTGATCATATTTCGGCATGTTTTGACCATTGAGTGTGACCACTGCGACATTCATCGGCTCAACAGGCTGCTCTGCGCTGCATCCGCACAGGGACAACAGAGAGATAGCGGAGATGAGCAGCACGACCAGTATTTTTTTGATCTCCATAGTTTTCCTCCTTTTTGGGTGGTGTGTTTAGGCCGCCGCGTCTTCGGAATCGACTTGTACAAAGATCTCCTCTTCTGCTGTGTCCTGGCTCGGTTCATCGAAAACCTGCTCCTCTGCGGGAGTAGGTTTCTCGGCATTTTCAAAGGCAGGGATAACTCCGGCATGGCATTCAGGTTTGGGAGCGGTTTCCAGCTGCAACCCCAGCTCTTCGATCTGGTTGTATAGTTCTTCGGAAGAGTTGTCGGATAGTAACTGGTTGGTAACGTCTGCTGTGCCCAATTCCTGGGCTAACATCAGGCGGACCTCATGTGCTGCGGCATTGCCGTGCGCCTTCAGACGGGCTACCGCCAGCCGGTACTGCTCGAGATCGTACTGTGCGGGGTCGTACAGGCTGAAGGCCGCCTGCAGTCTCTGTACGGTGGCAGTGGTGACGTCCAGCTCCCGGTTCAGTTCGGCAAGCTGGCTGTTGATCTGTGAAAGACGTTCATCGTTCGGGTTCAAGGCAAGGCCCATTACGAACGACAGAATCGAGGTGGCTGTGGGCAGCAGAAGACGGGTGAGCGTACCGGATGTGACAAGATCTGTGTCAGCCCGCGATGCATCCGACCATGCCAGTAGGATGAGACCTGCGTATGAAATTGCAAACACCGCTATCAGCAGCCCTATCAACACACGGCACCGGTTACGGACCGCGGGACTGGAGGTTCCGGTACACCGGTTCATAAGGGTCGCGGCATACCACAGACTGGCATCCAGACAGATGGCGGACACGATCGAAACAACGATGGAGATAATCGGTGTTTCGTTGAAAGTGGATGCCGAGAAGGTATAAATAGTGATAAAGTCGCTTGCCGTACAGATGAGTACGATCAAAGCCACCAGCCACTGGTTGCATCCATGGGATTTACTGTTCTGCAGGATATCCTTCTTTTTGAACATCTTGTTTCCTCCTTCTCTGCCAATGCCCGGGCTGCAGCGCTTGTTTTTCGGATTCCAGCTCTTGCTGGAGTGCTTTAAGCTGTTTTATACGGCTTTCGTACAGGTGATATTCTTTCTCGATATCTGTGCGCATCGCGATGGAATCCCGTAGGTGCAACAGCCGGGTCTCTGTGAGATCACACAGAAGCGTAGTCTGCTTGCTCTTCAGCAACGTGTCAAAAATGTGAGAGCTGTCAGCGTTGACATCCAGCTTTCCAAGTGTCTCCCGCACATGATCCAGAAGTCCTTTGAAATCCTCTTCGGTGATCTCTTTATACGATCCGCATGAGGTGGTCACATTCGGAGTGTCGTACAAAATATGGTGTACAATGTATTGGTGTGGCCAGTCGATGGTGATCTTCTCTTCGCGGCGGCGCTGTCGGAACTTTGCAAATGGGTTTTTCATCTTCTCACACCTCCGTTGTGACGCTGTTGGCCTGGAGCAGCAGTTGTTTGTCAAGTAGTTGTTCGGGATAAAAGCTGCGGGTCAGGGTGGGAATCTCCTTTTCAACAACAGCAAACACAGTTGCCTTTGCGTAGCGAGCCAGTTCGGCATTGGCACAGAAGAAAGCCTGTTGCAGCTGACTTTCGGCTACTTCACATTTATATTGCAACTTACGGACCAGCTGTGCCAGCTGCACACGGCTTTCCTGAATCTGCTCAAGCAGCTGCTGGCGCTGGGCGGCGGCTGCTCTTGCCGCTCGCAGGTTGGCCGAGGTGTGTGCATGCAGCTGAAAGTTTTCCGGAACAGTCTGATTACAGGTTACAAGCAATTGCCGGGTTTCTTCCTCCAGGGGAAGCAACACATGGAGAAGATATTCCCGCATGGCCGACTCATACTCATGGAAGCGGCGCTGTACCCGCACCACGCGTCCACTGTGCAGAAGCTCCTGTTCCTGAGCGGTATGAGTGATCTGAGCTTTGTGCATCAGGCTGTCCATCATGCCTGCAAGACGCGGAAAAGACTCGTTTTTCCACACCGGGAGCTTGAGTCGATTGGGCTTTTTGGGAAGCTTTTTATATTTGACCATTTTTGACCTTTCCTTTCGCAGTGCTGGGTGGTTGCTTTCCATGTCTATATAATAAGCGGAAATTGTATGATGCGAAAGAAATGCAATGACAGAGTTTCAAAATGAAATTGCCTGTACACAAAAGCACCGTCCGCGCTTCACAGGGAAGCGCGGACGGTGCTTTCTGAAATTTAACGGGAGGATGCGGTGTCCTGGTTGCTTTGATCAGCCTCAGCCATCTGGTTGATCAATCTATCGATCAGCGTGTCGACAGCTTTTTCATCGTAGGTATTGGTGAAACCGTAGCGGAAGAAGTTTGAAAGTTTTCTGCTGCGCTTCACACCGGGGATACTGACAAGATATACGGGGATGCGCTCACAGTTCTGTAGCGCATAAGTCAGTTTGTCCACGATTACGTTGTATTCCACCAGGGTGTAAGAACTCTGGTCGTAATCGGCGGTATCGCAGACAATGATGTGGCGGCATTGCGAAAAATGTTCTCGCAGTGACTCATGGAGATCTGTGCTGTCCATCTCACGTTCAAACTTGTCTGTCTCCATGCACAGCACCGTTTTTCCGCGCTGTTCCAGCTGCTCGCGCAGTGTCTGCATCTGTGTGTTGTATATTCCTCGGAAGGAAATGCCCACATCGTAGGTGCAGGGGTTCTGTTCTTTGGTAAGTCGTTCAGAAAATTCACGAAGCAGCTCATCCATACCTGTTTGTGGCTCTTTTACATAGATAGCCCCGGCTGTTGAAAGCAGAGTATTCACCTGTTCAGCGTCCTCGTCGTTACAGCAGATGATGTTGCAGTGCTGCAGTGTGACCTTGCCCTGCCGACTGTACTGCATGGCGGGATGATAGAAAGCCGCTCTTCGGTGGCCGCCAGCCGATTCCTCATATCCCCAGGGGAATTCGATATATGCAGCTTGATTAGCCAGGACGCCGCGTTTGGAATCGAACAGGCCGGGGTAGTAAAACAGTTGCAGATGCTTGTCATGCGGAAGGACGGGCGGCAGGGAATAGCCTTTAACCAGTTCCCACAGCTGGCCGTATCCATTGAAGAATCCGGAGCCGCCCAGGATGAAGTTTCCCTGTAGATCCGACAGAACCCGGCAGATCAGATCGTTTGTCATATCGAGATTTTCCAGCAGGCATGCCAGCAACAGCACACCCAGCATCTCGCTGGAGATCACCAGTTCATCGGCTGGGAGATTTTCTGCACCCGCGGGTGGCTCGCCGCACAGGACGGTGACCGAATGAGTGTGCTGGATACCGGCCTTCACCGCTTCCTCATGGACCTTGTCTCGGAACTCCAGCACGGATTCTGTCCACTGCTTATCTTCGTCCGATACAGGTCGCAGCGTCTTGAAATAGATCTGTCTGATGCCTCCACCGTTACAGCTGAATTGAATCTGCAATCCAGCTTCTTCGTCATGCACCTGGATTCCGCTGTCAGTGGGGTCCTTTTCAATGAGACGAAGTTCTTCAAAGAACTCTTTCAGACGATTGTAAACAACCGTTGCGTCCGCGTTGATGGAACAGTCGAAACCGCCGAGCACCGTGAGCAACGAATTGAGCTTGTCGGGGATTTCCAGTGTACGATTCTCAAGCTGCTGCTTGTAGTTGTTCGTATATTCACGCTCACGCAGAGCTTTTTGGAGAGATTCATAGCTTTTTTCCGTGCTTGCCAGAATATACTCCACCGGCATTTTTCCACCTGCTTTGGCCAGTTCGCCGATCTTCAGCAGGAACGGACGTGTGACCTTGCGCACATGGAGGTTGGCAAGAGGTACCAATGGACGCGGTACCCCGTATTTCATACTGGTGGACAGTGCATACATGCCCCCAATATCCGCTTCGTCCATCTCCAGCGCCTTTTGGCAGTTGCTCACCGCTTCCATCAAATACGCAACGGATTCGGACAGACGCTCCACATCGCTTGTGTTGATGGAAACGTTGAAATTAGTATATCTGCGGATAAAGCGGATCGGACATCCTGCCATCCACAATGCCAGGATCACTGCACGCATGGCGGCAAGAGCTTCCCTGTTTTCCAAAACGCTCTCCATATAGGCGATTTGTCCAAGCGATTTTTGGTCCGTATGCGACTGGGGACGATTTGGATATACCTTATGCAGATACTTTTTCAGACCCCGGCCCAGTTCACGAATCTGGTCTTCTTTGGTAGGAAGCTTGAGGACCGGGTTTTTTTCTACTTCTGTACATTTGCAGATCGTGTACAGCAGTTCCAATAGCGCTGCACTGGGAAGTGGCTCCTTGTCCCTGGTCATTTCCAGACGCAGCTGTTCCATATGCAGCGTATCACGGTGGCAAATGACATAATTCAGCAGAACCGCATCTGTATTCAGTGTGAGAGCGTACGGTGCCAGATACCCTCCGAGCGTTGTAAGTGTCCAGGCTGTCTCCAGCCCCATATCGATTTCCTCTACAAGGCGCAATGTACTCCCGTCGGTGTTTTTCTTTCCCAGCTTTTGCAGTTCTTTCAAGATTTTTTTTGCAAAATTTTCGATGTTTTCAGATTCCTGCTGCTCCTGATTGCAGTAAAAACCCTGTTCTAATCCGTACAGGATGCGTTCCTGGGCATCCCGGCTGTTCCCGATCCAGCTCAGAAAATAGGGAGCGATCTCCCTAGGGCTGCTTTTTTTGAATGGAGATACGATTTCGGTTTTTTGGGACGAAGTGTATGTGGCGAAATCCTGGTGCAGATGCTCGGTCAGCATATAGCTTTCGCCGCCATTGCTCATGCCAAGACGTCCGGCGCGACCAATGAAGTTTTTGTATTCTTGCAGGGTGAGTAGGAGGGGCAACGGTTCGCCGCGGAAGACGGTGTTGTCGTACAGGATCACCACGTCTGCCGGCAGATTCACACCGATCATCAGTGTTTCAGTACAGACGATAATCTGGATTTGTCCGCTCTTGCTGCGAAAATCGTTCTCGATGGCTTCGCGTACTGTACTGGGAAGCCCGCTGTGATGAAACGCGATTCCATGCTGGATCAGTGCGCTAAGGTTAGAGATATCATCCTCATCGCCAAATTCGTTCAGCGCGTCATTCATTGCCGACTGAAGCTTTTTTCGATCTGTTTCATTGTCTGGATTCGGACTTGCAAAGCGAGGGTATTTTTTTCGAAGTTCATTAGCAAGGAAGCGAACACTGCGCTTCGCACTGCTGAAAATCAGAATTTTGGCCTTCGCATCCTCTTCATTTGGCCGTTCCATCCATCTTTTCAGCAAAGCAAAAAAGCAGCGGTTTTTTTCGGTGCTTTTATCTTTCCCCTTTTCCTCTGCAGCAGCGGCGATTTCCAACTGGAAGGGAGGCTCTTGCTCTTCTGGTGCATGCTCTGTACCGCCAGGAATATACTGTGACCAGACCTCTCCCAGCCGTACTGTAGTAGATAAGCGACAGGAAACAAAATGCTGTTTCAGTGATACAGGACGGACGTCGTTGCCCAGATTTTCCGCATTTAGCCAGCGGCATACATTCTCCACACCACTTTCGGAGGTGGTCATACCGATAAGGCGAATCGACTGTCCCCGGGCGCGCATTTCCCTCTGAGCTTCCAGTATCCGCATGATCGAAAATTCCATTTTAGGGCCGCGGTCATCGCTGCTGAGCATCTGCAATTCGTCCACCACGATCAGACCGCAGCAATCCAGCATGCGGTTCGGGCTGTTGTGGAGCATGGCAAAAAACTTTTCGTAAACGATTACTGCGATATCATAGTTTCCGGCAAGGATCTCCGCATCGTGGTCCTGATAATCCGCCGAGGATTCAAAGATATTTAGCGGTTTTCCGTCCGTTTTTGTTATTTGTTCAAAATCCCTCTGCAGCTGTCGGCACTGGGAGGTGACAAGTACGCGCAACGGCACCAGAAACAGCACATTCTTGCCTTCTTCCTGAATCTGGTGCAGTGCGGCGATCTCGGCCAGCAGCGTTTTGCCGCTGGAGGTTGGACCGTGGATAACGATATTTTTGTTCTGATCCCAGAACGAAGCACTCGTGACCACGGTTTCCTGCATACTGGTTAATTTGCCGTCCCATTCTCCGCGCTCAGCAAACTTTTTGCCTTCGGGGACCAGTCGGCGTTCGGCGAGAAATTCATGCATATTCATACAATCACTCCTTATATAACAGGTCTTTGGCCGTATTCAAGATTGGGTATATTTTCCGTAATGTCTGTGGGATCTCCGAATCTTCGGAAATCGAACGGAGCATGCGTACAATCCGTTTCCAGTCTCCGCGCTCCCGGCGCGTGAGCTGTTCGGGCGAGGTAAAGGCTGGATGATTGGCGCAGAAATCCAGAATCTGTGACACCATCAGTTGCTGCTGGCGTGTGAGCCGACGCAGCTGCAACACATCGATTTTCCAGGCGTCGTTCTCTCGGATGCCGAAATACAGACACAGCTCCATCCGGTTCAGGAGTTGGGCGATATCCTCATACGCTTCGTCAGAGAGAGTCCGGCACAGCGCCTGTGTCACCTGCAGATAGAAAGAAACCTGCTGGCTGAGACGGGAAATACGTCCCGGTGTGATGGTGAAGATCCCGGAACCGGCGTTCAGCTCGTCGTTGAGCTGCCCCACCGATGCGTTTTTGTACCACTCATATATCAGGATGGAAAGCAGCGTGCGGTACAGCGTGGGAAGTCCAAGCGTATAATTGTAGGTATTGGTAGCAGGATAGATCAGCTGCCTGTACAATTCGTTGGAAATCGCTTTTTTTCGGTAGCTGCGCAGCTGTTTAGTACACAGCTCCTGGTACAGATCACGCCGATGGCTTCCTGCCTCATTGCCCACGTCGTTGATCTCAAAAAAATCAAACGCAATCTTTTGCAGTTCGGGAAGATAACAAAGCTGAAAAAACAGGTCGAACGGGTCGCGCTCGATCAGCTGCTTGAGTGCTTGCGGCGTATAGCTGCGCCGTTCCGGCATACTGTTCCTTCTGCCCATCAGGTATTGCATCATCACATTTGCCTCATACATCGTGACCATGAAACCGGACATGCACTGTCCTGACTTGGTCAGATGATAGGTGACCTCATCGTTTAGCTCGTCCTTTTCAAATCGCACCCAACCGTAGTCACTGGGAGTAGGTCGAGTGGACCAAATGAGCCGCTTGAGTGCGGTGTTGATGTTGCGGTCGAGCCATGCACCGTCCCGTGTCAGCCCGGGCAGCCGCTTGAGCTGGTTTTTGATCTGGCGATAGGTTACGCCTTCCGTCGTGATCAGACTCATCACTGGCATTGCAAATTCGTTGGCCTGCAGACTGCACTTGGGGCAGTTGTCCGGAAAATAGCTGCATCCATTTTTTCTGTTGCAGTAAGGGTCCAGCTTAAGCAATGTACTGGTTGCAGTGAGTGGCTGCTCCCGCATTCTCATCAGATGACTCCACCTTTCGCGAATGGAGTTTTTTTCCGGTTTCTGGATCATCAGAGCGTACGCATACCCGCGGTCTGTGCGGCCATATCGTCCGGCGCGTCCAATGTAATTTTGGTATTCGTTCAGCGTCAGGAAACGATTGACCTGATGGCCATCTCCATGGATGCGCATCCGGTTGTCTTCTCCTTTTTCGGGAATGTAATCGCGGCTTCTGAGGCTTTTGTGCATATCGGCCACGATAACGACGTCCACACTGGAGTTGATTCCGTAGGCCATCGTCTCTGTACAGAATACGACTTTCAGATTCCCTTCGTCTGTAAGAATCTCGCGCTCAACCATCGAACGCAGTGTATAGCCCAACCAACTGTTATGGTAACAGATTCCCTGGGCAAAAGAGAGACATTCGTCCGGGTCCATCAGATCAAGCAGATCTTCCTCCAGTACGCCGGTTTCGTCCAAAACTCGCTGAAAACATACCGTTCTGTCTGTGTCCACCGGATTCAGCAGTTCCGGGTGATTCTTTCGTAGCCTGTGAGCCAGTTTTCGGGACAGGTTGCGAACCTCGGCACAGTTATTCATAAACACCAGAATCCGATGTCCCTGTGCAAGGTGCCGCACACAAAGATCCTCGATCAGATCATCCTTCGATCCCTGCTCACGTACACCTTCAAGAACTATAGGTTTTCCGTTATAATCGTGAAAGGCGCAGATCTGACCGCTGTTGCTGGCAGCGTCCAGAAAGATCGGAATTTCTTCGCGTGGGACACCGCTGCTTTGTTCGGTTACCTGAATGGCAGTAAAGTCGTTGTTGCAAATGTAGCGATCCCAGTTATAATGCGGGGTGGACAGAGCAAACAGACGGCATTTCTCCCTCTGTCCGCGCAGAAGCATCAGGTCACAGTTCACGCCGCGGGTATCGTCTTCACTGAGGGCAAATTCGTCGTACACCAACGTCTGATAGTGTTGCAAGAATCCATCGGTGTTACAGGCAAAGTAATATGCCTTTTCATAAATGATGACCGCCATATCCACTTCACCGGCGCGGATATTATCGTCTTCTTCCCGGTATTCGCCGGTGGACAATGCCACATGCAGTTTAGGCTGTACACGGTGCAGAAGTTCTTGAATTTCAGACTGCTTTTGTGATGCCAGCGCACGGTAAGGAACCAGAAACAGCATTTTGTAATCGGGGTTCTTTTCTTTTTCCAGAAGATAGTGAATCAGAGGGATCAGTGTTTTTCCGCTGGAAGTATCTCCGGTAATAAAAATGTTTTTCTCCGGGTCATACAGCGCCGGGTCCCGGAACGCTTTTTCCTGCAAGGGAAGAAACTCCGGATATCCCATGGACTCCAAAATCCTGCGTGCATCTGTATATGTCCGCATCCTTTATACCTCCATTACCTGTTTCTAAACTTCCACTTTATTTCGATATAATAGTACACCGCTGATGAATATCTTGCAAGTTTCCCTCACAACAATTCATTACTTTTCAGCAGACAGTCAGCAATACCGTAGTCGATCGCCTGCTGTGCGGTCATGTAGCAGTCGCGGTCACTGTCCAGCGCCACCTCCTCGACAGTATGGCCGGTGTTTTCCGCCAGCACCTGATTCAGCCGCATTTTGGTCTGGACAATATGCCTGGCCACCAACTCGATATCGGACGCCTGTCCCTGTGCTCCACCCAGCGGCTGATGGATCATCACTTCCGCCAGCGGTGTCACATACCGTTTTCCCTTCGTTCCGCAGGACAAGATAAAGGCCCCCATACTGGCAGCGATGCCGGTGGCAATCGTAACGACATCACAGCGGCATCGCCGGATAGCATCCACAATGGAAAGACCTGCCGCTACGGAACCACCGGGGCTGTTGATGTACAGCAAAATATCCTCGCTCCCGATGCCGTCCAGATATTCCAGCTGCAGACAGATCTCTGCCGCCGTGCGGTCATTCACTTCACCCAGCAGCCAGATACTGCGCGTTTCCGTAAAACGATAGGTAAACAGATCGACCACTTCGGGGCCGATTTTGGTGATGCGTTTGATACTTGGCAGCATACAACAATCCTCCTTATTTGAATAGATCTTCCATACAGCCTCTTTTCCTGTGAGACCTCGGCTTTTTTATTTGTACAGTGCCACTTCTCCACGGTTTACACGTTCCAGAAGCTCTTCTGGGGTGAATACGTGTAGTGTTGCCTGTTTTACATGGGTCGGCCAGGGAGGCGTTGGCTGATCCTTGAGAAACGGATAAACATCATAATCCGGCAGTTTTGCGGCATAGAGATGGTTACCAGTGATCAGCAGAGCATCCTTGAACTCCTTCTTCTTGCGCATCCGGCGCAAGTCGTCCACACTGACAAGCGGAGCAGCTCGTCCGCCGGGCGCAATATGGGTGGTGCCAGTCTGAGCAGATACTGCCGCCAGCATTTCAGGATCGCTGGAACCAAGAAAAATATAGTTTTTGGCATTGCCGCAGATGGTGGCAAAATCGTCCGGGTAGGCTTTCTGCATCTGCCGGTCAGACTGGTAGATCAGGGTCCAGTCAATCTGACGGCTGCGACTGGCTGAGATCTTGCTGCTCATGTCGTTGATGTGAATTGATGCTGCTTCGTCACACACAAATTTAATCGAGCAGGGTGGTTGACGGTGGTCCTGGTATACATCGCAGTACTCCTCCACCAGAATCTGATAAAAGGTATCAATTAGATAGCCGACCACCATGTCGTATGTTTTTCGCTCATCTGGCACTACCAGAAACAGTACCGAAGGCTGTTCGTAAAAGCTTCGCAGATCAAAGGTTTGGATGCTGAGCATATTCAGAATATTTTCCGAGGAGCAGAACGCGCTCAGCAAAGCATTGGCCGACTGGACGATACAGGCATAGGTGCGTTCCGGGTTTTCCAGTATTTCAGCAAAGCCATCCACGGGATCGTGCAGCAGTTGGTTGGAAGAATCGGATCGCAGCCGTGCCAGGATCATGCGCATATGGTCGCGGTCCTGCCGGATAAAGCTTTTCACACTGGCAAGATGGAAAGATTCTTCCCCGTTCGGAAGCTGCAGTAACGCACGCAGCAGGATTTTGGCTGCAAAATTGATCAGATTGCTGGCGGAACTGTTCCAAAACGGATCGTCACCGCCCTTGTTTTTCTCAACCGTCATGTTCACAAAGCTGTCCAGCAGAGCGCATGCTCTGCTCATGTCGCCCTTCCGTGCCAGCTTGTAGGCATGTGCCAGACAATTGAAACCATCCTTATCAAATTTTCGAAAGTCGAGAATGTACACATTTACATTGTGTTCCTGCAGCAGTCCCTGAATTTTGGAATCGCCGCTGATCTCACCCTTCGGGTCGTTCAGGATGATGCTGTCTTTGTTTTCTACAGCAGAAACCAGTGCACCGCGGCACACCGTGCGGGATTTTTTGCTGCCGGACTCTCCGCATACTCTTGTGTGAGGGCCTTCTTTCAGCACATATAGGCGTCCGTTCTCATAGTGGACAGGAATGCCGCCGGATGTTTTTGGATGGTCAGGATTGCTGAGGTCGATACAGTCGCAGATCTTTTGCAGATCCTCTTCGGAGTTTGTGAGAAAACGACAATCTTCGTCTTCAAAGGCATACTTGCTCCAAGCCGTCTGATAGTCGTAGGCCGTCATGTTTTTCATGTGGAACCCCTCCCACTGTCTGTCGTCTGCTTTTCGTTCTTCCAGATTAAAAGTTCGCGCTCGTATAACAAAAATGCCTTGCTGTGCCGCACCTGGTCGAACTGACACAGCAGGTCCTGTTTGGTGATAAGGTCGCCAGATTTGGAGCGCACCCGGCTAAGCAAGTCGTTAACTACGGCGTCTATCTGAGCTGGGCCCTCTTTCTGTGCAGCAAATATCTTAGCTAACCCCAGAGCTACATCCATGTGCAGAGGATAGTTGGCCTGCAAGAAGCTGGCTAGCAGCGCAGGAGTAGTGAACATGTGGTCCTCATGAATGCGTCCGGAAGCAAGATAACGGCAAGCCATCTGACACAGCGGCATTGCTTGGTTTCGACTGGCTGCCCCCACCGTAAAGATGTACTGGAAGTGGTAAAAAGAGTGGTAGTCGTGCAGAAACTGAAAAAAGATTTCCAAGTAGTCTAACTGCACATCAACACCAATCCATTCAGAAAGATCGATCACGGCCAGTTTTTCCTTTTGCAGCGTATCGGTAAAAGGATGAAACCGGCTTTGTATCTGGAACGCGCGGATCGATTCGAAATCCTGATACGGCGGCGTATACGGTAGCTTGAATAACATTGTATCATAGCCACTGTACAGCTTATGAATCCAGTACTGTACAGCGGTATCGTTGTCCCGAAGACCGGACAGATAAAACACAAACGAACGATTCTGCAGTTTCATCTTTTCACCTCTCGGTTTTGGCCGGTGTGTACCGGTGGGTGTTTTGACTATGTATCAATGTTAGCACTTTGTGTCCGTTCGATCAAAATCTGGTTTGGACATGTTTCAGTTTGAAACTCACTAAAAATTTTTTAGATAAAATAAAAAAAGAATGACGATGCTAGTGTATCATGGGAATATTTCAATTTGTTTAGTATAGTCGGAATCACACCGACTTTGACAATCTAAAAAATAAACCGGATATTTTCTCCAATTATATTTATATCGTTTCTTTTTACTAAAGCTTATTGAAAACTAAAATCTCCGATTGGAAAATCAATATATACGAGTTCCATCTTTTGTGACTAAAAGGCGATGCGTACTGGTATGCACACATTTCCGCCGCAAACAGAAACTCGTGCCCTCCGACGATGAGTCAAAGCCGCGAGTTTTCTCTCGTTTTACAGGATCACCGGTTAGCCAGTGGTCCTTTTTATTGTTTTTTTGATTTTAAGAAAATTAGGCTATGCCATTCTCGCAAACTGTATAAGCCCGCAAATCCGTACAACCAGGGCGGGTAACCGGTACTGCTGGTACCTAAAGATTTCCGCTCAACCGGGATAAACTTGAACATGTAAGGAGCCAAGAAACTTCTTGCCGCGCACCTTGAAAAGTACATATCATTCTTCAGGCACAAACCTGTGATGAGGAGCCACATCAGCGGCAAAGCGCAACGATTGCCACCAGACAGGAGCGCGAACCGGCCTGTAAGTATCGGATTGCTTCCGGTATATAGCGATGATCCATCACAGCATAATGATACTTCTGTACGCAGCTCGGTGAGTACCACGGAGGGGTGAGAGTCCCATGGATCTGGTAGCAGCCAGACGCCTGAATGTATTCCCGGCGGGCCTGAGCGTCTGCCAGTTCCCAGGGGTGTCGAGGACAAATGTGGGGATAACATAAAATTGAGATTTAGCCAACAATGGCTTTATTGGGCGAGAAGCGATATCTCGCCCCTTTCCATATACAACCTTGAAGGAGGCGAATTACATGCTTAGAAACAATTGGAGTTACAGACGAGGGGATATTTATCTGGCGGATCTGGGGGAGCATCGTGGCCACATTCAGGGCGGCATCCGACCAGTTATCAATATCCAGAACAACAGCGGCAGCTTCTTCGGGCCGACACTGATCGTCGTGCCGCTCACAACGGAGCTGAAGAAGCTGAAGCAGCCGACGCACTATGTTTTGAACAAGCAGCATGGTCTGAATGAGCCGTCCATGAGCGTGGCAGAGCAAATCGTCACCATCAACAAGGGGCAGATCATCAAATATCTGGGGCGCACCAGTCAAAAGCACATGCAGCGCATTGATGAAAGCATACGGGCGAGCCTGCATCTGGACCCCGAGGACCCGTTTCCCATTCCGGAATGTGTGGAGTTTCCCTGATAAGCATTGCGGGCAACCGCAATCCGAAGTGAAAGTGAGGAAATACATATGGAAAACACTGTAATCTATGAGAATCCCGTTGCCATTGAGGAGCCGGTCATCACCAAGATGTGCTATTCGATTGTGGAGGTGGAACTGATGAATTGGACGCAACTTCGGGAATGGGCATGCTCGGAATCGGATTGGCGTGTCTCGCTGTTTCTTGCTTGTCCCAGAAGAGTGAAGCGTAATAATTACGGCTTCAAGTGCCCGTGAAAACGAAATATCGATATCTTACATAGCCCTGTGGTGACTGACCCTCACCACAGGGCTTTTGTCGTTTTCGGACGATGCCGGAAACGGATCAAAGCAAGGAGGATATCGAAATGAGCAAAAAAGCAAAGCGTAAAATCATTCTGATTGATGGAATCCGGTACTATGCGGACAGGCCCGATACCTGCCGCAAATGCTTCTTCTGGAAAAACCGCAAGGTCGGCTGCATCCTCGGCAAGCAGAATTGCTACTATCTGGCCGAGGCTGTGACGACGGCGCAGGAAAAGAAGTGCGAAGGCTGTTGTTTTGTGTTACAGTTTTATGGGAATCTGGTGGGAAATAGAATATGCTGATAAAAATAGTGTTTTACAAACAAAATGAAGGGAGGCAATGAGAAAAGACGAGAGCTGAGTGCGAAAACGATTAAACTACGGGAGGTGGCAACGATGAAACATACACGTTCAAAAGTAATGATTGCGATCCTTATTGTGGGACTTCTTGCTGCTGCAATTGTTTGGAATGTGAAACGGCAGGAGAATAGCATGGCAGGGAGTTTTCCGGCCCCCAACATGGAAACCTGTGAATTGGGCGAAGATTATTACTATTTACCGGAAGATTATGTGATAGAGGGCAAAGTGATTTATAAAGCGGGATATTACGAGGGAATTTTGATCGAGGAAAATTCCGACTACAAAATCTTTGTTCCCGTAGACCCGGATACACTGGAGCGATTACCCTCTGATCATTTTTCGGACGGAACAACGCTGGAACTTCCCAATGGAAAAGTTTATGAATTGCACATTACAGATGGAGATTATCACGCGGAATTGAAGAAATGACTTCAGGGAAAGTGTGAACAAAATGGTGAGAAAAGTTACAATTGCCGTGCTTATTGTTGCGTTGATTATAAGTAATGTGTTTTTTATCAGAAAAGCGCAACAAAGCGATTACCGCATACAGATTGGAATCTCTGTGAATGCAGCGGGAAATGAATTGTCGGGAATTGATTTTACAAAGGCAGAACCGTTGAAGAATCCGGATGAAATCAGCACCATTCTTTTTGCTTTAATGAACACACAGGATGCTGAAAAATCTGAACTTACAGATGAGATTCCCAATGCGGTTATTTTTGTGGGGAAAGAAAAATCGAATGTTGCACAGATGACAGTGACGGTTTGGATGAATGAAAGCACCTTGGTCTTAAAGATAGGAGACGATGTGAATTCGGGATACAAAGAAATCGGGAATGAGAGTTATAGCGCAGATTTTCAACGTATCCTTCAAGAGCACATAAGCGGCTCGGGCAATTGAAGTTTTATGGAAAATCGACTCCGATGGAAGGCCGTTTCATGTTTCATCTGAAACTGTGATGCACTGCACCGGACACTGGAACAAACATTTGAACAACAAAAACAGAGAGCAGTCCACTAAAACGGGCTGCTCTCTGTTTCATGCAAGCATGCGGTTCAAACTCCTGCGGGCTGGTCTCAGGCTGGAACGGGGCCCGGCGCTGATGGGGAAGGCAAACACCAAAATCCCGCCGTGCACTGCTGTCGCAGATGCGCCGGAAACTTCGGTTGCCAATCCGTGGGAAATGGGGTAGAATAGAGGCTGCGAAAACAAACACAAGGAAGGAAATTCTTTTATGATAAAAGCGGTTCTTTTTGATATGGACGGTCTGATGTTTGACACCGAGCGTCTGTGGGATACTTTGTGGGAGCCGGCCTGCGAGGCGCTGGGCCTGCGCATGCCGGAGGATCTGGATGCTTTTTACGCGGGAGGCCGGGGGCTTGCGGGCGTGAAGCTCAATGAGCACATTCGAAAATTCTTCCCCCAGGCGGACCCGCAGGTGATCGTGGAGAAGATCTGGGAGCTGGCTGAGGAGCGGTTTACCCAGGGCGTGCCCTGCAAGCCGGGCCTGGCCGAGTTGCTGGAAACGCTGGAGGAGAAAAAGCTGCCCCGCATCGTGGCAAGCTCCAGCCCCCGTGCGCTGATCCTGAAGAATCTGGAAACCACCGGCATGGCCCGGTATTTTGACCAGGTGGTCTGCGGTGCAGACGTGCGCCACAGCAAGCCCGCGCCGGATATCTTCCTGGAGGCGGCCCGCCGCCTGGGTGTGGACATCCGGGATTGCCTCGTTCTGGAGGACAGCTTCAACGGTGTGCGCGCTGGCCACGCGGCCGGAGCGGTCACTGTGATGGTGCCGGACATCGCCCAGCCCAACGAGGAGATCCGCGCGCTGTACAGCCGCTGCTGCAAGGACCTGTTTGAGGTCCGTCAGCTGCTTCTGGACGGCCAGTTCTAACAAACAAAAGACGCCGCCCTGCCGGAAGCTCCCGGCAGGGCGGTGTTTTTTGTATGGAATGGTGAGAGGATTTTACAGGATGCTGCCTCGGTTTTTGCCCTGAGTTTTGGCCTGATACAGCGCTTTGTCTGCTCGCTTGAAGGCGCTTTCCAGGCAGTCGTCGCTGTGGATGGGCGTACCGCCGATGGAGATGCCGGTCCAGGCGGGCTCTTCGCTGGAAACCTCGGCGGTGCGGGCCAGAAGCCGCCGCATCAGGTCCTGCGCGTTCTGCTCCGAACCCAGTCCGCAGCACAGCAGCACGAACTCATCACCACCCATGCGGCAGACCAGATCGTGAGAACGCACGGTCGCCATGAGCAGCTCGGAAAGCCGTTTGAGCATGTGGTTGCCCGCCAGATGGCCGTGGTTGTCGTTGATGGCCTTGAAATCGTCCATGTCCACCACGAAGATCCAGGCATCGTGCTTGTCCAGATCGGTGTAGATGCTTTGCAGGGTGCTGAAATTGATCAGGCCGGTCAGGCTGTCCCGCTGAGCAAGGCGGGTCAGATATTCAATGGTCTCCTGGGAGCGCTCGATCTGCTGGGTGAGGGTTCGGGGGTAATATTCTCCCTCCATCTGCTCAGGGTTCGGGATGGACTGGTGCAGGTGCAGGATCTTCCACTCGCCCTCCACCTTTTTGTACAGGATGGAGAAGCGGCTGTCCATGTTCACATGGACCTGGCTCTCTTCGCTTTCCCCCAGGATGTACAGCCCGCCGTAGACCAGACTGCACTGGTCGTCCACCACCTGCTCGGTGCACCAGAAATCCCGGAAATGAAATTGGATGCTGCCCCGGTCCGCCAGGTTCGCCTGCATCGCCCGGGAAAACTGCTCCAGGTCCCGGTAAAGCTCGTGGCTGCCGGTGCCGATGATCGAGCAGTCCGGAGCAAAGCTGGCCAGGCCGTCGAAGGAGCCCGCGTTGCAGTTGGCCAGATAAGCCGCCCAGATTTCTTTTGTACGCTGGCAAAGGTCCATGAAGTCCTCCTTGTTTTGGTCTGAAACGAAGAGATTATGTTGCTTGAAAAAGGGGAAAGTCGTACTATGATTGACTGGTGTTTGAAAAGGATATCACATCAAAAAACACATGTCAATAAATCGGATAGGGAAAAACGCCGGAGGAAGAAAAGCGAAGGATGGCGGCGCTTTCAGGGGGCGGGATAAAGCCGCTCCTGTTCCCGCAGATGAGCCAAGAGGAGAGCCGACAGAAAGGCCTCCAGACGCTGTTCCAAAGGCAGGGAGGCATCCGGAACGGGCGCGTCAAAATGGAAGTGAGCGGCCAGCTCGCCCAGCAGATGGTTCGCCCAGTCACCGGCCTGAGCGGCGGTGAGCAGCCCGGCCTGCAGCTGGTCTGCCAGATGAAGGTACAGCGCCGCCGCGCTCACTGCAAAGGCGTCATGGTCCAGCTTGGTCAGCGCCCGGTGGAAGGCGGTGTCGCCGCCGGGCAGCTCTTTGGGGCAGCGGGCCCGCAAGCTATCGGCAGTGACGCCGAACCGCTGCAGCCGCCGCAGCAGACTGCGCTGGAACTCCGGGCACAGGCCGGTTTGGCGCATCAGGGCTTCCGTTACCGCCTGGCTCACGGCCTGGGCAGCAAGCTCACCGAATTTGAAGTGCTTGCCTGCGTTCAAGAGGCAGGGCGAGGTGCCGGAATCGTCACAAACGATCACCAGCCCGTCGGTGCCGGTGCCGGTAGCCAGACGGGGCGAAACGCTGCTGCCCTGCATCAGGTCCCGCAGCACGGCGGTTTTGGCTTCGGTGGCGGTGAGGACCAGCTCCACCATGGCCCCGGGAGAAAGGGATTGACCGGTGATGAGAAAGATATTGATGGTGCCCGCAGGAACGGCACAGGGCTGGCCGTCCTGCTCGGTGAGGGTGGCCGGGTCCCCGGCGCAGAGAGCGTTCACGTCTGCCCCGGCAGAGACTGCTGCCGTGACCCAAAGCTCCTGCCAGCGGCGGGTAACCAGGACCATGTTGTCCAGATTAACGGCGGTGTCCAGCCCGGCGGTGTGTTCCGGGTCCAGGCCCAGCCGCCGCGCCACAGCCTGCTGATGATTCCGCAGGGTATCACCCTCCATGGGCTGGCAGACTCCGGCGGGGCCGCAGTCACTGTAATTGAATACGGCGGTCAGGTCCCGGCGCAGGCCGCCGCCGTTGGCCGCGGTGGAAAGCACCGCCCGGGGACCAGAAAAGGTGAGGATCGCGGCCTGCTCGGTGCAGACGAGCTGGTCGCCGTTCAAAAGAGAAAAGCAGCGTTTCATACAATTCCTCCGGAAAGCGGGGCAGGCCCGCATAAGATGCAAAAGGCCTCCCGGTCAGCGGCCGGGAGGCCTTGTTTGGCAGAAGCTTTATTTCAGGCCCAGGGGAGTGATGGCGCAGTAGTCTTCAATGCTGCCGCGCTTTTTGAAGCACTCCAGGATCTGCTTGCCCACCGGGTGCAGCTCCTCCACGTCGAAGGCTTCCAGCTCCTTGGCGAAGAAATCGTACAGGATCTGGGCGCCCTTTTCGTAGCCCTCCATGCCCAGCTGATCCTGGGTCTCGGGATGCAGGAAGGCGGAACGGATGTCCTGACCGTCCACCTTCATCTCCTTCATGCAGTAGCCCAGCAGAGCGCAGGGAGCGGGGGACAGGCGGTCCATCTTCATGTTGACGCCGCCGCGGCGGGCCAGATATTCACGGCTGATCCACTCGGCCGCGAAGCCGATGCGGTATACGCCGATGTGCTGGTTGGGGATCAGTACATACTTGGTGTTGGGGCAGGCCAGAATCTGCTCCAGCAGCAGGTTTGCCTGGCGCACCCGCAGGCCGGTGGCAAAGGGCCAGTAGGAGCCCACGCCCTCGCTGGCCAGAGGAGCGTTGCCGCTGATGCTGGGATTCTTGAAGCCGCGGGGGGCCACCAGACGCCACAGCCAGGCCAGGGCGGGCGGGATGATGTGCATCAGGCCCATGATGCCGTAGTCCGGATGAGCGGCGCTGGAGGGCGGCATGCGCACGCCGAAGCTGCGCACATCCACCTCAACCGGCTTATCCACGATGTTGTCCACCATTCTGCGGGGAACGATCACGCGGGGGTTGGGGCAGGGCTTGCCGGTGGAGTCCATGGTGTGCTCCCACACCAGGCAGGTGGAACCGGGCACACCCTCGATGTTGAAGAACACCAGAGGCTTTTTGCTGTGGATGGTGATGCGCTCGTACATGGGGTCGGAGCCGTACTCGGTGATACCGTCCACACGCAGGAACCAGCCGTCCTCACCGTCGTACAGGGCCAGCTTGCCGCTGCCGGTCTGGAAGGAGGGATGGCAGATGGCCATATCGTCGGTGACCGGGTAGATGGTACAGGTATCGCTCATGTGCAGGTAGTCACGGTCGCCGCTTTCCAGGTTGGTGCCCAGCAGCACGCGGCCGTCCGGCACGCGGTGCACATCCTGCAGCAGCTCGCTCTTGCCGCCGCCGGAAGCGCCCTCGTGCATCATGACCATCTCGTTTTCGTAGGGGGTCACGATCTTGGCCGCGGAGGCGTGGGCGGTGACCCAGCCCTCCTGCTCGCCGATGTCCAGCAGAACGCTGTAGATGCCCTTTTTGGCGGAGGGGCCGGGATACAGATTATAGGCAAAGACCTCGTGACGGTCGTCCAGCCGGTTGTGTACGCACACCTGCTTGCCGTCAAAGTGAGTGTGACGGAAAGGAGGAGCCACATACACGATGGCACGGGGCTTGAAGTTGTGGATGTCCTTGGCGCAGACGAAGGCCTGCAGCTGAGACAGCGCGAACGCGAAGAAAGCCGCGTTGCGGGGGCAGACCAGCAGGGCCTGGTAGCCGTATTCGTAGCCGCCGGCCATGAAGGGCACCAGAATCAGCTCCTGGCGGGCCAGCCATTTGTAAGTATCCACCTTCAGGGTGTTGAAGTCGTAGCCGTAAACGTCTTTGAAACGGGGCTTGTCGGTGGGCTTGTCATCGCCGATGCGCATGCAGTCCGGATCGCGGCGGCGCATGTAGTCCTCCACGTAGTTGACCACGGCGCCGTTCTTGCAGCGCACCACGTCGGCCTCCTTCACCAGAGTGCCGTTCACGTCGTAGGAAACGTCGATCTGCTTGGTGCTGCCATTGCCGAAGATCAGATCATACAGCATCTCCTCCGTTTTGGGGATGATGATGCTGGGGCTGTTGTTCAAAATCATTTCCAAATCGCGCGGAAGCACGAATTCTTCCAGTAATACATTCATGCGAATCTCGAACCCCTCTCTTGTTTCATTCCGGTTCGTTTAAAAACCTATATTAATAGGGTAACAAATAAAAAGATATCTTGTCAACCAAAGGCCGAAGCCGCCGGGACGGGTACGCTTTGCTAAAATAGCCTGAAAAAGCCCTCGCCGGCCAATTTTTTTGCCGCATGCCCCTATTATACTATGAAAATATTTGATAGTTTATGAACAAAGCTTTAATTTCGTAAAAAAATGCCGCATTATTCCGGAAAGCGTTTAATAAACAAAAGAAGAAATGAAAAAAGCCATACTTTTGGAAAGACGAAAGATGCGCAAGATATGCGTGGAAACGGCCCGGTAAGGGCAGAATTCATAAAATTTGCCTGTTCTTTTTTTAACGATTGCCAGTAGAATTTGTTCGAAAAACAGTGGTATAATGGCCGAAGAAAGTTTTGCGCGGAAAGAATCCGCGCATCGGAAAAGGAGAGAGTGAACATGGCAAATGTGATCGGCAGCCCCTCCCGTTACGTGCAGGGACGCGGGGAACTGGCTCATCTGTATGAGCATTGTGAGAAATACGGCAAGGATCTGTTCGTGCTGGTAAGCGCTTCCGGCAAAAAGCGTGTGGAGGGCAAAATTGCCCAGAGCGTGGAAGGCACTGACGCCAAGGTGGTTTATGAGACCTTCAACGGCGAGTGCAGCCAGAAGGAGATCGACCGTGTGGTCGAGGCCTTCAAGGCCTCCGGCTGCAGCGTGGTGGTCGGCATCGGTGGCGGCAAGATCCACGATACCGCCAAGGCGGCCGCTTACTATGCAGGCGCTCCGGTGGTCATCGTGCCCACCATCGCCTCCACCGACGCACCCTGCAGCGCCCTGTCCGTGATCTACACCGATGAAGGCGTGTTCGAGCGTTATCTGTTCCTGCCCGCCAACCCCACCGTGGTCCTGGTGGACACCGATATCGTGGCCGCTGCCCCCGCCCGCCTGCTGGTATCCGGCATGGGTGACGCGCTGGCCACCTACTTTGAGGCCCGGGCCTGCCAGGCCTCCGGCGCGTCCAACTGCGTGGGCGGCAAGGTGACTCTGGCAGCCATGAGCCTGGCCCGCCTGTGCTACGAGACCCTGCTGGCCGACGGCCTGAAGGCCAAGCTGGCGGTGGAGCGCCACGTCTGCACCAAGGCGGTGGAGAATGTGATCGAGGCCAACACCTACCTGTCCGGCGTGGGCTTTGAGAGCGGCGGCCTGGCAGGCGCGCATGCCATCCACAACGGCCTGACCGCCATCCCCGAGACCCACAGCCTGTACCACGGCGAGAAGGTGGCCTTCGGTACCCTGGTCCAGCTGGTGCTGGAGAATGCTCCTCTGGAGGAGCTGGAAGAGGTGCTGGAGTTCTGCACCGAGGTGGGCCTGCCCACCACCCTGGCAGACCTGGGCGTGGAAAATCCCACCCAGGAGCAGCTGATGGAGGTTGCCAAGCTGGCCTGCGCCGACGCCGACACCCTGCACAACATGCCCTTCCCGGTGGATGCCGAGAGCGTATACGCGGCCATTCTGGCGGCGGACGAGCTGGGCAAATATTACACCGACTGCTGAGTTTGTCCGAAAAGCGGCTTTCCTGCAATTGCGGGAAAGCCGCTTTTTGTTCGGTTTGGCCGGAATGGGAAAACAGCTGTGCAACAAAGTCACTTGACAAATAGGAATTACTCTTATATACTTCAGGCAAAGGAAGCATACAGCGGGCATTGTGGCCCGCGGAACGGAGGAAACAATGACGAAAGCGTTGCTTTGGGCGGCGTTGGGCACGGGGGTCACCTTCGGCATGACCAGTTTGGGGTCGGCCATGGTGTTCCTGCTGCGCAAAAAGACCAGCGAGGGGATGCAGCGGATCTTTCTGGGCTTTGCGGCCGGCGTGATGATCGCGGCCTCGGTGTGGAGCCTGCTGATCCCGGCCATTGAGCAGGCCGAGGCGGCGGGCCAGATCGGCTGGATTCCGGCGGCGGGCGGTTTTGTGCTGGGCGCGGCCTTTTTGATGCTGATGGACGGGCTGCTGCCCCACCTGCACGCGGGCGCGGCCCAGCCGGAGGGCCTGCACGCAAACTGGCGGCGCACCACGCTGCTGGTGCTGGCGGTGACACTGCATAACATTCCCGAGGGCATGGCGGTGGGCCTGTCCTTTGCGCTGGCGGCCCAGCAGAGCGGGGCACAGGCCGCGCTCACCGGGGCCATGGCGCTGGCCATTGGCATCGGCATCCAGAACTTCCCCGAGGGTGCAGCCATTTCGCTGCCCCTGCACCAGGAGGGCATGAGCCGGGGCAAGGCGTTTTTGTACGGCAGCGCTTCCGGCGTGGTGGAACCCATCTTCGGCATTCTGGTGGTGCTGCTGTCCGGCTTCATCGGGCCCTTCATGCCCTGGCTGCTGGCTTTTGCGGCGGGCGCCATGATCTATGTTGTGGTGGAGGAGCTGATTCCCCAGGCCCATCTGGGCGAACACTCCAACGTGGGCACCCTGGGTGTGATGGCCGGTTTTCTGGTGATGATGATCCTGGACGTGGCACTGGGATAAACAAAAAACGGAGCGATTTTTATCGCTCCGTTTTTTTCATGCGCTGAGTGTGCCGCTGCGCAGCTGCTTGCAGACCTCCAGGGCGTCCAGCAGGTGGTAGGGCTCGGTGGAATGGTCGCCGGGCGCGCCGGTGGTGACCAGAATGTATTCCCGGCCATCCATCCCGATCAGGCTGGCCAGACACAGCCCTGCCTGACTGGTGTAACCGGTTTTGCCGCCCAGCAGCTCGCCGCCCTGGCCGGGCATGGCATCCAGCCGGGCGAACATGGAGCTGTACATGGTGAAGCCCTGGGGATGCTCGCCGGTGGGGCAGGTGGTATAGCTGCGGGAGGTGAACACCTGGCGGAAGGTCTCGTTTTCCAGCGCTGTGTCCAGTAGACGGGCAAGGCCCGCGGCCGATGCATAATGGTCCGGGTCCTCCAGACCGGTGCAGTTGGTGAAATGGGTGTGCTCCAGCCCCAGCTCCTCCGCCCGCCGGTTCATCTGCTTCACAAAGGCCTCCTCGCTGCCGCTGACCTGCTGGGCCAGAGTCAGGCAGCATTCCGCGCCGGAGGGCAGCATTGCCCCGTAGAGAAGATCTCGCAAAGGTACCGCTTCGCCGGGCGCGAACCCCGCCAGCGAGGCGTTTTCCGCCCACAGGTCATTGAAGATTTCGGCGGGAACAGTCACGGTCTGGTCCAGGTCCGGCAGGATTTCAATGGCCAGCAGTGCCGTCATGATCTTGGTGAGCGAGGCGGGCGGGGCCTTGGCGTCGGTATTCTGCCCGGCGATCAGCTCGCCGCTTGTCCGGTCCAGCAACGCGGCACGAGGGCTGGAGAGATCGCTCAGGGCGGGCAGGGAAGAGGAGAAAGCGAAATCCTGCGGTGGGAAATCAGACGCGTCAAAGGAGACGGTTTTGAGCCATGCCAGCGCCGCGAACAACAGCAGGGCCAGCGCCCACAGGGTCCGCGGACCGCGGCGGCTTCGGCGGCGGCGCTTTGCCCGGCGGCGCGGGGCGGGAGTAACACGGCGGGCCGCCGCGGGCTGACATACCGGGCAGCGGGGGCGCAGGGTGCGCTGAGTGGTCATAACAAGCATCGGCCTTTCTTTGCCCGGCGGCAAAAGGTTCGCTGCCGGGCGTGGTATTGGGATACTTCTGTTATAACAAAAAATAGCCGCGGGTGTTTTGCGGCCGGCTTTCAGTTTTCATGCGATTTTCTTACGGCAAAGGCAAAAATCCCCCGGCAGCCATGCGCAGTGCGCAGCTGCCGGGGGATTTTGAACCTGTGAGGTCAGTTTTTCACCGGCTGTGTGCCGGATTGTGGAAAACTTCGTGGAAAGGCTGTGGAAAAATTACTTTTTCATGCCTGCCTCGGCCACCTTCATCATGATGGCGCATTCCATCCGCTTGCGGAACAGCTCGCAGCCGTACTCGTAAACGCCGGTGATGCTGCCGGTGGCGTGGTAGGCGTTGGCCGCGCAGCCGCCGGAGCAGTACAGCTTTGCCCAGCAGTCCTTGCAGCCGGGGCGGGCGTAGGCGTTGCACAGCTTGAACTCATCCCGCAGGGCGGTGTTGGTCACGCCGTCCCACACGTTGCCCATGCTGTACTTCGGGTCGCCCACGAACTGATGGCAGGGGAACAGCTCGCCCCAGGGGGTCACGGCCAGATACTCGGTGCCGCTGCCGCAGCCGGAGATGCGCTTGTAGATGCAGGGGCCGTGGTTCAGGTCGATCATGTAATGGTAGAAGGTGAAGCCCTTGCCCTCGCTCTCGCGGCGCAGCATCTCCTTGGCCAGGATCTCGTACTGCTCCATGATCTTGGGCAGGTCCTCCTCGGTGAGGGCGTAGGGGTCGCCGGGGGCGCAGACCACCGGCTCCATGCTCAGCTGGTCGAAGCCCAGGTCGGCCAGGTGGAAGATGTCGTTGGTGAAATCCACGTTGTTGTGGGTGAAGGTGCCGCGCACATAGTATTCCTTATCGCCGCGGGCTTTGGCGAACTTCTGGAACTTGGGCACGATGGTGTCGTAGCTGCCCTGACCGGCGTAGTTCTTGCGCAGCCGGTCGTGGACCTCCTTGCGGCCGTCGATGCTCATGACCACGTTGTTCATTTCCTTGTTGGCGAACTCGATGACCTCGTCGTCCACCAGAACGCCGTTGGTGGTCAGGGTGAAGCGGAACTTCTTGTTGTTGGGTTCCTCCAGGCTGCGGCCGTAGGCAACCAGCTGCTTGACCACATCCCAGTTCATCAGGGGCTCGCCGCCGAAGAAGTCCACCTCCAGGTTGCGGCGCTTGCCGCTGTTGGCCACCAGGAAGTCCAGAGCCTGCTTGCCCACCTCAAAGCTCATCAGAGCACGCTCACCGTGGTAGTTGCCCTGGCTGGCGAAGCAGTATTCGCAGTTCAGGTTGCAGGTGTGGGCCACATGCAGGCACATGGCCTTCACTTCAGTCACCCGCTTTTTGAAATCGAAGGCCATGTCGCCGTAGATGTCCTTGGCGAACAGCTTGCCGGCCTTCTCCAGCTCGGCGATGTCCTCGAGACACTGGCGCAGGTCGGCCTCGGTCACATCCTCACGGCCGGCGTATTTTTCCAGCATTTTGGCCACGATCTCGTCGGCGGGAGTGGTCTCGTACAGGCCGATCACGTCGTAGGCCACCTCGTCCACCACGTGGACCGAGCCGCTGAATACGTCCAGCACGATGTTGTATCCGTTGAGTTTATACTGATGGATCATGAAACGAAGGTTCCTTTCTGTAATGAATCTATCGAAAAAAGAAGGATCTATTCAAAAATCCGGCGGGGGCAGGCCCCGGCTGGATGAAAACGCAAAAAATACCGCCTGCGCACAATGCGGCAGGCGGTATGCTGCAAGGCAAGAATTACTTCTCGTCGTTCTTATGCTCGCACATCTGGTTAGCAACACCGCAGGAGGTTTTGCAGGCAGACTGGCAGGAAGTCTGGCATTCGCCGCAGCCGCCGGTCTGTACGCTCTTGGCCAGGTCGCGGGTCTCGAGAGTCTGAATCCGGTTCATCGATACGTCCCCCTTTCTATACCATAAATTTCCGGGAACCGGGCGGGAATGCCCGGTGCTTAAGAAACCTATAGAAACTTGCGTTTATTATACAATGGAAGCGGCCTTTTCGTCAATACCTACTTTGGCAGCCCCGACGGGGGCCAGCAGGGTGAACAGCGCGCATGGAATGAAGTAGGCGAAGGCCAGCAGGTAACGGATCTGCATATAATTGGGCGCGCCCACCACCAGACCGAACCACACCAGATACAGCGGCAGATAGGCCAGCAGCAGCCGGGCACGGAGGCGCAGCAGCTGTACCACACCGCACAAAAGCAGTCCCCAGGCCATGAGCGCGGGCGGAACGAACACCGCCCGGGCTTCCAGCTCGTCCCGCAGGCCAGCCCAGCCGGTGAGGCCCAGCACAATGTCCTTGCTGGTGATGCCGAAGGCTCCGTTGCTGCCCTCATAGGGGAAGGAATAGCTGCCGCCGTCAAACCGGGGGCTCACGTAGCCCGCCACCTCGGCCAGCCAGGCCTTCAGGTAGCTCTGCCAGTGGCCGGGCAGCAGCTGGGCCCACACCGAGAGCAGGTCCAGCTTGCCCTGGAGCGTGGCAAAATGCTCGGCGTTGAATTCCGAGCTGGTTTTCACCGGGTCCACCGTAATGGAGCTGTAGCTCTGAGCCATGGCCTCCACCGGAATCACTCGCCCGATGGTCTCAGCCTGCTGGGGGCTGAAGGCCTCCGGTTCCGAGGCGGCCATATAGGCCACCTGCTGCAGAGGCACCGCCCAGGCCTCGGCGGTGAGGGTGCTCTGCAAGCCCAGTGCGCCGTAAACCGGCCCGGTGATCAGCTTCACGCCGATCAGCACCGGCAGCAGCACAGTGAGAATGCGGCGGCGGGCCGGGCGTAAAGCGCATAGCGCAAGGCAGACCACCGCCGCGATGGGCCAGCCGTTGCCCCGCAGAAAGCACAGCAGCAGAGTGAGCATCACAAAATGAATCAGAGGGCCTTTCTGCCGCAGGTTTTCCCCCTTGCAGCGGGCGGTGTCGAACAAAAACAGGCAGTAGAGCAGCAGCACCCCGTTGAACAGCGGGTCCTTCCAGACTACCAGGCTCTGGAAGGCGTACATGGTGCAGCCGCCGAAGAGAGCAAAGCCCAGCCCCACGGCGATCAGTCCCGCGCCCCGCCGCCGCATCCAGACCAGGCTGTAGGCCAGCATGGCGGCCACGGCGGTCATCTGCAAAAAGCCGAACAGGTAAGCGCCCAGCTCCATCAGGCCCAGCTTGTAAAAGGGCCAGAGGATCAGCCGCAGCAGCAGAGTGTAAAGGATGGGGTGGGCGTCGTTCAGCCCGCCGTGAAAGGCCTGCTCCAGCAGCTGCACCGAATCCACGTCCAGCCGCACCGGGCCCCAGCACAAAAAGACCGGCAGCCAAAGCACCAGGATGATCCCGGTGTACAGCGCCAGCTGCCGCCACAGCGGCCCGGCGGGGGCGGTGGGGGAATCCGCGGCTGGCAAGTGGGCCAGAAAGCGGCACAGTCCCAGCAGAATGGGGAAACAAAGGGCGCTGAGCAGCACCCAGAATGCCAAAAAGGAAAGGTCAAACTGCATGGTTCCCGCCACCGCGTTCTGCCCTAACGTGAAAAAGCAGAACACCGTGCCCAGCACGCCGCAAGCAAGCCCCTCCCGGCGGGAGGGCCTGGCGCACAGCCCGCGCACCGCGCAGACAAAGCAGATACCCCAGAACAAACAGAAGGCGGGAGGGGACCACACCTGACAGGCCCAGAGCAGGAACAAGGCGCAGAACAGCCCGCTTATTACCCCGGCGGCAGGAACCATACGCCGGTGGCGGTTTACAAAGGTCTCCGCATAGGAAAAGCTGGATAACATGGGATCAATCTCCTTTGCTTAGATTGGAAGCAGCGGTCAATACCCGCAGCGCCCGGGGCATGGTGCCGCCGGTGCTGTGCAGCCGCACGCCTTGGCGGTTCAGCCGGGCGCAGCAGTCCAGAAAGACCCGATCCACACTCTCGCCGGGCACGATCAGCGGGATGCCCGGGGGATAGGCCCACACATATTCGGCGCTCACCCGGCCCTCACAGGCGGCAAGCGGTACCTCCTCAAAGGGCAGCTCCAGCGCCTGCGCCACCGGCAAAGCGGCGGGAGGCAAGGGCAGCGGCTCGGCCTCTGGCGGCATCGGGCAGGCGGCAAGGCTCTTGTCGATGGCGGTCAGCGCAGTGGCCAGCCGCAGCAGGTTCTCTTCGGTGTCGCCCAGGCCGGTCATGGCAATGGCCCAGTCGCCGCTGGCCATCTCCAGTTCAATGGAAAATTCCTCTCGCAGCCGAACCATCAGTCCGGGGCCGGTGAGAGCGGTTCCCCGGGTGGAGATCGCCAGCTTGCCCGGATCGTGGGCAAAAAGGCCGGGGTGCTGTTCCGGTGTGTCCGCCCCGTGGCAGAGCACCCGCAGCCGGCTCAGCCCGGCAATCGCCCGGTCAAAGGCGGCCAGCGCTGCCTGCCAGCGGGCAAACAGTTCGCCGCCCTTGCGTTCCAGAAGGTCCACGCAGCCATCCATGCTGGCCATCAGCAGATAGGAGGGGCTGCTGGTCTCGAAGATGCCCAGCTGGCGGGCCAGCGACTCAGCCGGAATCAAATTGCCCTGCTGGTGCAGAATGCCGGTCTGGGTCAGGCTGGGAAGGGTCTTGTGCAGACTCTGGACCACCACGTCTGCCCCGGCGGCCACCGCCCCGGTGGGCCAGCCGGGGGCAAGGCCCAGATGTGCGCCGTGAGCTTCGTCCACCAGTACCGGGACCCCGGCGGCGTGAGCGGCGGTGCAGATAGCGGCCAGGTCGCTGATCACGCCCTCATAGGTGGGGCTGGTGAGCACCAGCAGCTTTGCGTCCGGGTGGGCGTCCAAGGCGGCGCGCACCTGTTCCGGTGTGATGGAGGCCAGCACACCGAAGGATGCATCCACCGGCGGGGCCAGCCAGACCGGCACCGCGCCGCAAAGCTCCAGTGCGTGGTAGACGGATTTGTGACAGCCGCGGCTTAAAATTACCTTGCTGCCCCGGCCCACAGCGGCCCGGATACCGGCCAGGATGCCGCAGGTGCTGCCGTTTACCAGATAAAAGCTGCGCTGCGCACCCCACAGCCGGTCGGCCCGGTCCATGGAATCCTTTAGAATGCCTTCGGCCTCGTGCAGATCGTCAAAGCCGTGGATCTCGGTTATGTCATAGGCCGCGCCCAGAGCGGCCAGATAGGGAGCCAGGGCAGCATTCCGCTTGTGGCCGGGCATGTGCATGGGAGCGGGGCCGCCGGTGCTGTGGCAGGCCAGCGCTTCCAGAAGAGGAGGGAACGAGTCAGGCATGTGGAAATACTCCTTTAAGGCGGCACTTTCCAGTGGAAATGCCGCAGCATTTTTCCACTTTATCATACCACACTTACTCCGGCGGCGCAAAAAAGTTGGGATGTGCGCTATGCAACGGGAAACCGATCGTTTTTATGGTATAATAATCAAAAAAGTATCAAAACGGGCATTTCAAACACAGCATGCCCGTATGAAGTGAGGAATTTATTATGAAAAATTTCCGCAAGACTTTTCCCATCTCGTCGGTGGCGTTCATTCTGGTGGGCCTGGCACTGCTGCTCTGGCCGGAGGCATCCCTTCGGGTCGTGTGCGGGCTGTTCGGCCTGGTGATCCTGATGAAGGGTGTGGGCAGCATCTACAGCTTTTTGAAGGCCGAGGTACGGGGCTTCTTCAGCTACTTCGGCTGGCTGTTCGGCGCGGCTGCGGTGGCACTGGGCATCTTTCTGCTGATCCGGCCCCAGACCGTGGTGTCCATCCTGCCCATTCTGGTGGGCCTGTTCGTCATCATGGACGGCGTAATGCGGGTGCAGAGCGCCTTTGAGCTGCGGGCGGCGGGCTATGACCGCTGGTGGAGTCTGCTGATCCTGGCGCTGGTCAGCGTGGTGCTGGGCGCGGTGATGCTGTGGAATCCGTTCGGCACCGTGGAGTTGCTGGTCATGGCCATCGGCGTGATTCTGATGGTGGAGGGCGCATTGAATCTGGTTGGGTACATCTGGGCCGCGATCCAGCTGAAAGGCCTGAAAAAGGCCGCCCAGGATATGGCCGACCAGATGCAGGAGATGCTCACCGATTCCGCCTTTGACGATGCGGATGTGGTGGAGGCCGACTGGCGCGATCTGGACGACAAGCGTTAAAACGGCATGAAACGGACGCTTTCCAAACAGACGACGGAGCCGTTGACGCATGAATTGCAGCGGGCCGCCGCCCTATGCGGCCTGGCCGCGCTGGTCTATCTGGCGGCAGACTCTGCTCTGAGCGGGCTGCTGGGCCCATCGGTGGACAGCCTGTCCCCGGCGGCGGGCGAGCTGGTGGCGCTGGGCAAAAATCTGCTGGCACTGGCCGCTCCTCTGCTGGTGGCGCTGGCAAGTCCGCCCGGTGCCCCGGTGCTCCTCAAGCGGCCCCGGAGGGGAATGCTCCCGGCGCTGTTTCTTGTGTTCTGGGCGCTCACCATGGTGGGCAACCTGGCCAGCACCGGCCTGCGCGCCGTGCTGGGGGAAGCCGCGGGCGTGCAGCTGGCGGGCACTCCGGCCGGGCTGCTGTGGCTGCGGCTGGCGCTGGTTCCTGCGGTGGGTGAGGAGCTGCTCTTCCGCGGGCTGATGCAGGGCTATCTGCGCCCCTGGGGCGGCCGGGCGGCGGTATGGGGCCAGGCGGTGCTGTTCGCACTGCTGCACGGCGAGGCCCCGGCCTGCCTTTCTGCTTTGCTTTCCGGGCTGGCGCTGGGCCTTTGCGCCGAAACCAGCGGCAGCCTTTGGCCGGGTATGGCCTTTCATCTTTACAACAATACCCTGGCTCTGCTGGGGCAGACCGGTGCGGACCCGGCATGGGTCCAGCCGCTGCTGCTGTTCGGCCTGCCCGCCGCCGCGCTGGCGGTGTGGGCAATGAAGCCGAAGCTTGTGCCCCGCCTGCACGGCAATGGCGCGGGCATACTGGTTCGCTGCCCCGGCTACGGACTGGCGGCGGCGCTGCTGGCTGTGCAGATGCTGCACGCCACCTTTACATGATCTTTCACGAAGGAGAAACCCAATGACCGACGAAGAACTGATGGGCCTTGCCCTGGAGGAAGCCAAAAAAGCCGCCGCCCTGGGCGAGGTACCCGTGGGGGCGGTGGTGGCCAAGGACGGCGAGCCCATCGCCCTGGCCCACAACACCCGGGAGACCGAGAAGAACGCCCTTCACCACGCCGAGCTGCTGGCCATCGACGCGGCCTGCAAAAAGCTGGGCGGCTGGCGGCTGTGGCAATGTGAGCTGTTCGTGACGCTGGAGCCCTGCCCCATGTGCAGCGGCGCCATCATCAACAGCCGCATCAAGCGGGTGGTCTACGGCGCGAAGGATACCAAAGCGGGCTGCTGCGGCTCGCTGGTGGACCTGTTCGCCTACCCGTTCAATCACCATCCGGTGATCGAGAGCGGATTGCGGGAGCAGGAGGCCGCCGCCCTGCTTCAGGAGTTTTTTGCCATGCTGCGGCGTAAACGGGAGGAGAAAAAGGGAAAATGAGAGAAAAAACAGTGCTGGTCACCGGGGCAAGCCGGGGCATTGGCGCGGCGGTAGCCCGAGCCTTTGCCCATGCCGGATACCGGCTGGTTGTCAACTATAACACCAGCCGGGCTGAGGCTGAAACTCTGGCAGCCCAGTGGCCGGGCCGGATGCTGCCGGTGCAGGCAGACGTAGCCGACCGGGCACAGGTGGAGGCCATGTTCCGCCAGGTGGAAGAGGCCTTCGGCGGGGTGGACGTGCTGGTCTGCAACGCGGGCATTGCCCGGCAGGAGCTGTTCACCGACGTGACCCCGGAGGCCTGGCAGCGGATGCTGGACGTACACCTGAGCGGCGCGTTCCATTGCTGCCAGTGCGCGCTGCCCCACATGCTGCACCAGAAATGGGGACGCATCGTGACCGTGAGCTCCATGTGGGGGCAGGTGGGCGGCAGCTGCGAGGTGGCCTATTCCGCCGCTAAGGCAGGGCTGATCGGCCTGACCCGGGCCCTGGCCAAGGAGGAGGGCCCCAGCGGCATCACGGTAAACTGTGTGGCCCCCGGCGTGATCGAGACCGACATGATGGCCGCCTTTTCCGTCGAGGACAAGGCGGCCCTGGCAGAGGAGACGCCGCTGGGCAGTCTGGGCAGCCCGGAGCAGGTGGCGAAGGCCATCCTGTTTCTGGCCAGCGACGACGCGGACTACATCACCGGTCAGGTGCTGGGCGTGAACGGCGGCCTGGTGGTGTAAAAGCCGGGGCCGGAACGCTTTCCCTTTCTGCCGCATACAATGCGGGCAAGGAGGGGAGCATGATGACTGTATTCCAGGAAGGGATCGACGTATCCCGTTATCAGGGCGTGGTGGACTGGTCCGCCATGGCCGCGGCGGGCAAGGAGTTCGCTATTATCCGGGTGGGTTCCAGCAACCAGAGCGGGCCCTATGTGGACCCCTATTTTACCCGCAATGTGCAGGGGGCACACGCCGCCGGGCTGCGGGTTGGGGCGTATTTTTACACCTATGCCAAAACCGAAAGTGAGGTTATCCGGGAGCTGGATGTGTTCTTAAAGGCTCTGGAAGGCCACCGGCTGGAGTATCCGGTCTATGTGGACGCGGAGGACGCTTCGCTGGCCAGCCTGGGGCGGGACGCTGTGACCAGTCTGATCCAGTTTTCCATGGATGTGCTGGACCAGAAGGGCTGGTTCCCGGGCTATTACAGCTACACCGAATTTCTGCGCCGCTACATCAACACCCAGCAGCTGGCGGATTACCCCCTGTGGGTGGCCGATTACCGGGGCTATGTGGACTATGGCGGAAACTATGGCATGTGGCAGTATTCCTCGGTGGGGCAGGTCAGCGGCGTCAACGGCAACGTGGACCTGAACTACAGCTACAAGGACTATCTGCCGCTGATCCGGGCGGCGGGCAAGAACGGCTACCAGCCGGAGACCGACCCCGACGAGCCGGACTACTATGAGCTGTGGCGCGCGGCACAGGATAAGCTGGATCGGATTGCGCTGATCCTGGCCGAGGAATAAGGTTGCATCACCGGCAAAAACATGCTATCGTTAAGGCAATGCCGGGACGGGCCGCAGCAAGGCCGCCCCGGCTATGGAACAAGAAATTTATCCGCTGTTTAGGAGAATAATATGGAAAACAAAACTTTTTTGCGCAATGTACTGGGCATTGCCGCCTTCTGCATCCTGCTTTACTGGGGATTGCAGAATATGGACCGGGTGGGCAACTTCCTGGGCATGGTGGCTGGTCTGCTCATGCCCTTTCTGCTGGGTGCAGCCATGGCCTTCATCTTCAATGTGCCCATGCGCGCCATCGAGGGCCATCTGCCCCAAAAGCTGCAGCGGGCCCATCGGGGCATCTCGCTGGTGCTCACACTGGCCGCAGTGATCGGCGTGGTCATGTTGGTGTCGCTGCTGGTGCTGCCGCAGCTGCAAAATACCGTGCAGACCATTGCGGCCCGCATGCCCGCCTTCTGGGAGCAGGCTCAGGAGTGGGCCAACGAGCTGATGATCCGCTATCCTGAGCTGGCGGACTGGCTGAGCGAGGCCGGGAATCTGAACCTGCGCAACGTGACCCAGCAGGTGATGGATTGGCTGAAGAACGGCGGTCTTGCTCTGGTGGGCAACACGGTCACCGCCGCCACCGGCATCATCTCGGGTTTTGTGAACTTCTTCATTGCCTTCATCTTCGCCATCTACCTGCTGTTCCAGAAGGAGACGCTGAGCCGTCAGGGACGGATGCTCCTGTTTGCCTGGATGCGGCCGGAGCACGCGGAAAAGGTGCTGGAGGTGGTGCGGCTGGCCAACAAGACCTTCTCGAACTTTTTGTCCGGTCAGTGCCTGGAGGCCGGTATCCTGGGTGCGCTGTTCGCGGTGGGCATGCTGCTGTTCCGCATGCCTTATGTCCTGCTGATCAGTGTGCTGGTGGCGGTCACCGCGCTGATTCCGGTATTCGGCGCCTTCATCGGCTGCTTTGTGGGCGCGTTCCTGATTCTGATCCAGAACCCCATGCAGGCCGTGGTGTTCGTGATCCTGTTCCTGGTGATCCAGCAGATCGAAGGCAACCTGATCTACCCCCGCGTGGTGGGCAGCTCGGTGGGCCTGCCCTCGGTGTGGGTGCTGGCTGCGGTTACTCTGGGCGGCAGCACCTTCGGCGTGGTGGGTATGCTGGTGATGATCCCGCTGTGCTCGGTGCTTTACAGTCTGCTGCGCACCGCCACCCGGGAGCGTCTGCGCCGCCGCGGTGTGGAAAAGGCAAAGTATATGCTGGCGCCTGCCCAACAGGCCCCGAAGGCTCCGGCCCAGCCGCCGAAGACTTCAAAGAAAAAGTAAATCCGCAAGCATCAAAACGCCTGCCCGGGCAAAACAGCCGGGCAGGCGTTTTTTGTGCGCGCAAAAAAGAAAGCCGCCGGTTTCCACCAGCGGCTTTCGCGAATCAACTTATTTCAGTAGCTCTTCCACAGCGGCCTTGGGCTTCAGGCCCACGCTCTTGTTGGCGATGGCGCCGTTCTTGAACACCATCAGAGTGGGGATGCTCATCACGCCGAACTGCATGGCCAGCTCGGGGTTCTCGTCGATGTCGATCTTGCAGACCTTCACCTGACCAGCCTTCTCCTCGGCCAGCTCATCCACGATGGGAGCCATCATGCGGCAGGGACCGCACCAGGTCGCCCAGAAATCCACCAGAACGGGGGTGCTGCTCTGCAGGACCTCCTGCTCGAAGTTTGCTTTATTTACAGTTACAACGCTCATTTCATAACACTCCTTTTTATTTGAGGGGCTCCGCATTCGCTGCGGAGCAGTTCATCCATTGGCCTTAGTATACCAGCGCTGGGGCCGGTTATCCGTGATATAATCACCTTAATTATACCGGACTGGTGAAGGTTTGAAGACTCAGCGCAAACTGTCCTTTGCCACCTCGCGCAGCTTGTCCATGTCCAGCAGGGTAATACAGCCTCGGGCGATGAGTACCATCTTTTCGGTCTGGAAGTATTTGAGCATCCGGGTCACCACCTCCCGGGCGCTGCCCAGATGATGGGCAATCTCCTCGTGGGTCAGGCGAAGCTCGGTGGTGTCGTTCAGCTGGGCTTCTCCCACCAGGAAGGCGGCCAGGCGGCTGTCCAGATGCTTGTAGAGAATCTGGTCCAGCAGCCACATCACATCGGAAAAGCGGCTGGCAATCAGCTCGGTGGTGTAGTTGGCCACCGGGGCGGATTCCTGCATCAGCTTCTTATAGACCGGCGCGGGGATACGGTAGAGGACGCAGTCCTTTTCCGCCTGCACCGAGATGTCGAACTGCAGGCTGTTGAGCATGCAGTAGGCCGAGAGGATGCACACATCCCGCTCGAACAGACGGTACAGAGTGACCTCGCGCCCCTCTTCGGAAAAGGAGTACCCCCGCAGCTGGCCGTGTACCACAATCAGCGGGCCCACGCAGTCCTCGGAGCCGTTGTGCACCACCTCGCCCTTGCTCACGTGATGCAACGTCACGTTCTGGGCCAGAAACTGCTGCTGCTCGCGGGTGAGCTTGGGCCAAAAGGGAAGATATTCATAAAATTCCATCGGCGGGCCTCCCTGAGGTTACGGATTTTGTCAAAAAGACAAGAAGGATTATAAAACGATTATGCCACAAAACGAGGCGGGATGCAACGCCGCAGCTCAAAATGCCAGCAGGCCCAGATGCTCCAGCAGGATCTTGCAGCCCATCAGCACCAGAACGATGCCGCCCGCCAGTTCAGCGCGGGATTTGTAGCGGGCGCCGAACCGGTGGCCAATGGCCACGCCCACGGCGGACAGGCAGAAGGTGGTCACGCCGATGAAGCTTACAGCGGGCACGATGTCCACCGACAGGAAGGCGAAGGTCACACCCACAGCCAGCGCGTCGATGCTGGTGGCCACCGCCAGAGGCAGCATGGCCGCCGGGCTGAACTGGCAGTTCAGCTCCTCCGGCTCCGAGCGGGATTCCCGAATCATGTTCACACCGATGAACACCAGCAGGCCAAAAGCGATCCAGTGGTCCACGTTGGTGATGAATTGCTGGAACTGGGTGCCCAGCAGGTAGCCCACCAGGGGCATCAGTGCCTGGAAGCCGCCGAAGTACAGGCCGGTGATGGCGGCATGACGGGGCTTCAGGGCGGGAAGGCTCAGCCCCTTGCAGATGGAAACGGCGAACGCATCCATGGAAAGGCCGACTGCCAGAATAAACAGTTCGATCAGGCTCATAAATGAAAACTCCCTCGCAGAAAATTTGCCCGGCGGAGCAGCACACGGCTGCAGGGCCAGCCGGGGAATGCGCGGCTTGCAAAAAGCGCAGTAATATTAATTATAACATATATCTTTATGCCTCTCACCGGGCCCTGGAGAAAAAGCAGAAAAAATTTTTGAAAAATATTTTAAAAAAGGGCTTGCGTTTTCCAAAACACCGTGCTATAATACATTTCGCAGCCGACACGAGAGAGCTGATGCGCAGGTGTCGTACAACGGCTAGTACATCAGCCTTCCAAGCTGAGGACGTGGGTTCGACTCCCATCACCTGCTCCACAAAGCAGGCAAGGGGCAAGAGCTCCGGCTTGCTGGCTGCAACAACAGCATATGCGGATGTGGCGGAATTGGCAGACGCGCTAGATTCAGGTTCTAGTGGTAGCGATACCGTGGGGGTTCAAGTCCCTTCATCCGCACCAAAATCCCGAATGCGAAAGCATTCGGGATTTTTCCTTTTCGTCAGTCAAAGCCCCGGTCGTTCGACCGGGGCTTTTTCGTTTGTTTGCCGGCTGGTTCTACCCTGGAAAAAATCGAACAGGAGCGCAGCGGCCATCGCCAGAAAGGGCGCTCTTTCAGAGTTTTCTCTTCGGCTCGTCCCGGTTGGAGTGCTCAGAGGCAGCGATGCACAGCAAGAAAGCACAAGATAAATAAAGCACCAGGATGAACGATACAGCGAAAACAGACCACAAAACCGGGGAAACAAGAAGGATGATGCGGTGATAAATGTCGGCCCTGCGTTTTCTTAGAACATATGATCGGCAAAAAGGCAATATTCATACCAAACAAAAATCCATTGAAAAAATAGGCGTTTTGATGAAGAAAATTTTCATAATTTACACAAAAGGCTGAAAAATTTTTCCATTAATCCAAAAAGTGGAAAAATGGATATACATATCACTGAAAAATGCTATCATTGACGAGAAAATCTGTGCAATATGCAAATGAATGGACAGGAAAGGAGGAAGGCACAGAAACAGCGTTGCGCAAGGAATGAAAAGCAAACAGCGGAAAGGTTAAGGATAGCATGAGATTGAAACTGAAACGCATGGTGGCATTGCTGCTGGCAGTTTGTGTGATGGCCAGCACGGCGGCCCCTGTTTTTGCGGCGGACGAGCTGCCGCTGGAGCAGCCGACGGTGTCGACGGAGGAGACCGACGGAGAACTGCCTCTGCCCACCGAAGCACCCGCAGCAACCGAAACGCCTGCGGCTACCGAAGTGCCTGCAGAGACGGAAGCGCCCGCGGCAACCGAAGTGCCTGCGGCAACGGAAGTGCCTGCGGCCACGGAATCCCCCGCGGTAACCGAAACACCCGCTCCCACCGAAGCACCGGTGGCCACGGAAACTCCTGCTCCCACGGAAACGCCGGCGGTGAGCGAAGCGCCGGTGGCGGAGGATGGAGCGGACAAACTGGCCCAGACCAGAAAGGCTGCGCCCCAGATTCCGGGCTTTGAGCTGTACACCGGCGACGTCATCGACACGGCACAGCAGTACATCCTGGTGGCCCAGGATCAGCGGGAGGGAGAGACCGGCGTTTATGCGTTGTACCTCAGCGCGGACGGCGCGTCCACCAGCCCCGGAGCCTTGAAGGCCAAGGGCGCGGTGACCGCCCAGCTGACCCTGAGCGAGAACGGCGTCACCGCCGCCTGGCTCAAAAACGGCGAATCCCTCACGTTGGACCAGCTGCTGCTGGATGCAAAACAGAGTGAAGACGGCAAGGTTGCCTTTTCCAACAGCGTCACCGGTCAGTGGCTCAAGCTGGACGGCAGCATGACCGCTGCGGCTGAGAGCTTCTGCTCGGTCCAGAAAAAGGCGGACGGCTCCTACCTGCTGAAAAATGCAGCGAATAACCGGGTGCTGAGCTTCAACATCAACGGCGACGGCGGCAAGTTCACCAGTGCCCAGACCGACTTCTGGGGCCCGCAGGCCGAGACGGACTACAGCATCTATCTGTATGCCCGCCAGTCGGATGAAAACGCGCCTCAGATCCCCGGCTTCTCGCTGTACACCAGCAGTCAGCTGGATCTGAGCAAAGAGTATCTGATCGTGGCCCGCGGCAAGGACGAGGCCTACAAGGATGAGGTGTACGCGCTGTATCTGAGCGAGGAGGGCAAGAGCCTGAATCCTGGCTCCCTCAGCGGCGCGGATGGAACCGTGACCGCAAAGCTAACTTTGGCGGAAGGGGGCGTGCAGGCCTCTTGGCTGAAGGACGGCAGTTCCCTGGCTCTGGAGGACCTGACCCTGGTGGGCAGCACCATGGACGGCGGCTTCAGCCTGCAGAATGCCAAGAGCGGCAACTATCTGGCGCTGGCCGAGAGCAGCATGGTGGCGGATCAGGGGGTGAGCCTGGGTGTGGCCAAGGCGGGCGACGGCTGGCAGATCAGCGGCGCCAAGCGGGTGCTGGACTTTAACCGCAAGGGCGATACCACCCAGTACCCCAATAACATCACCGATTTCTGGGGTCCCCGCAGCCTGGCGGAGGGCAAGAGCTATACCCTGTGGCTCTACGCCCGGGACATCACCCTGAACGAGACCGACCTGAAGATCGACGGCTACACCCAGGCGCAGACCGACGTCCTGACCGACGGCGTTTATGCGGTGGTGGGCTATGACGAGGGCTTCCGGGTGCTTTCCACCAGCGGTGCGAACAACGCCAACGCGGCGGTGCGGGATGACCGGACCGGCAAGCTGACCAATACGGAAGAGGCGCTGGCTGGGGCGGACCTGTCGCTGACCAGCACCCAGGGCGGAGTGTATCTCACCGCCATGACCGAGAGCGGCCCGATTTATCTGGGCCTGGGCAGCGAAGGCGTGTTCCGCAGCGACGCCCCGGTGCTGCTCACCGTGACGAAGAATGAAAACAACACCTACACCCTCAGCGCAGGCGAAGCCAAGCTGGCGGTGGAGAACGGCGGCTTTACCGCCAATGCACAGGGCAGCCCGGTGCAGCTGTTCCTGAAAAAGGCCGAGCAGCCCGCCCTGGTGCGTACCAAGGCTGTGGTAGAGCAGGGCTATGCAGGCACCAGCCAGCTGGCAGTGACCGGCGGCGCCGAATGGATCTACACCGACGCCCAGGGCGCGCACCCGGCAAAGGTGGAGTGGGCCCTGACCGAAAATCCGGACGGCGCGTTCCGGCTGGAAAATGGTGTGCTCACCGCGCTCAAGGCCAGCGGCGCCGGCACGGCGGCCGGCAAGCTGGTTTACACCCAGGACAAAACGGTGGAGCTGGGAACCGTGGCCCTGACTGCCTGCGGTCCGGAGAAAGCCATCACCGGCACCACCCAGGGCCAGCCCTTTGTGAACGGCGAGCCGGACGGCGGCAACGGCAAAAACTACCGCATCCCCTCGCTGACCACCCTGGACAACGGCTGGATGGTGGCTGCGGCGGATATGCGCTGGCAGACCACTGCCGACTCCCCCCAGAACCTGGATACCATCGTGAGTGTCTCCAAGGACGGCGGCGCCACCTGGAGCTATGAGATCGTAAACTATTTTGACGACCAGGCCAACAGCGCCACCAGCCAGGCCAGCGCCTCCTTCATCGACCCCTCCATGGTGCAGGGGCCGGATGGTAAGCTGTACATGGTGGTGGATGCCTGTCCCTCCTATGCGGGCCTGATGTACGGCAACCGCATGGGCAATCAGAGCAGCGGCTTTGACGAGCAGGGCCGCATGCTGGTGGCCCTTGCCGGCGAGAACGGCGACGCTCCCAAGGAAAAGAGTGCCTACACCTACCGGGTGGATCTGAACGCTGAACCTGCCCGGGTCACCGTGCAGGGCCAGGAGCTGAAGCTGTATCCCATCACCACCGAGAGCGGCGAAGCCACCGGCCAGTGGGTGAATGCGGAGCTGGATCTGTTCGCCTGGGACGGCGCGTCCGGTCCGGTGGAGAAGGTGATGCGGGAGCAGCTGAGCAGCAGCGAGATGGTACAGACCAACCTGTTCTACCGCAGCAGCGCCTGGAAGGCCTATCCTGTGTTCTACATCATGCTGCGCAGCGCCGAGGTAACGGCGGATGGCCTGGTGTGGGGCGAGCCCACCTTCCTGGATATCAAGTACACCGAGAATGAGTCCTTCACCGGCGTGTGCCCCGGCCGTGGTCTGGTGACCACCGTGGAGGGCAAGCAGCGCATCGTATTCCCCCTGTACGACAACGCCACCGGTCAGGAGTACGCCAGCGTGATCTACAGCGACGACAACGGCGCAACCTGGACCCGCGGTGACCGGGTGAACAATCTGGCCAGCGGCAGCAAGACCAGTGAGTCTCAGGTGGTGAACCTGCCGGACGGCGGCATGCGCATTTTCTGCCGCAACCTGGGCGGCCAGATCACCTTCGCCGACAGCTACGACGGCGGCGCGACCTGGGGCCAGGCCACTGCGGACAGCGCCCTGAACTACACCTCCAACTGCATGGTGTCCTTCATCAATGCGGCCGGTTATGCCAAGAGCCCGGAGGGCAAGGTCTACGGCAATCTGATCATTGCCTCCTACCCGGCGGGCGGCGGACGTACCGACGGCGTGATCCGTGTGGGCTCCATGAACGACACCGGCACCATCACCTGGCTGAACGATGCCCAGGTGGATTTTGCGGGCCGGTACCAGTATTCCTGCCTGACCCAGAAGAAGGGCGACGCGCTGGGCCTGCTGTTTGAGTCCGGCACCGCCGGCCCCGGCAGCACCGAAAACGGCGGCGCGGGCGGCATCTATTACACCGATCTGACCATCACCGGCATGCTGGGCGAGGGCTGGAGCTATCTGGCCAGCTACGACGGCCCGGTGGAGGGCGGCTATTCCGGCGTGACCCAGGACCAGCCCTATATCCCGAACGAGACCGGTTCCAGCCGCCGGTTCCGCATTCCCGCCATGATCACGCTGGACAACGGCTGGATTCTGAGCGCGGCGGACGCCCGCTGGGGCTCCACCATGGACGCGGCCAACAACCTGGACGGACTGGTCAGCTTGTCCAAGGACGGCGGCAAGACCTGGGAGTGGCAGATGATCAACCACTTTGCCGACTTCCCGGACCAGACTCCCGGCGCTTACCGGAAGAGTGCCTCTTTCATCGACCCGGCGCTGATCCAGAGTGAGGACGGCACCATCTACATGGTGGTGGACGCCTGCCCGGCCTATTCCGGCCTGCAGAACGGCGGCACCGCCGGCAAGGAAAGCACCGGCTTTGACGCAAACGGCAATCTGGTGATCGCCAAGGGCGAGGCCGGTTCCATCGCCTCCACCAAGGCGGCGGATTACACCTACTACATCGATTCCAAGGACCCCCAGACCAAGGTGGTGGAGGGCCAGAACCGGACCCTCTATCCCATCAAGGACGCGTCCGGTGCGCTCACCGGCGCCTGGGTGGACGCGGAATACAACCTGTACGAGACCAGCGGCAATGCGGTCGTGAAGTCTCTGTGCAAGCAGGAAATCAGCGGCAAGACCGTGCAGAACAACGTGTTCTACAGCCAGTCGGAATGGAAGATCTATCCCACCTTCCACATCTGGCTGCGCACCGGCACCGTGACCGGAACGGGCATCCAGTGGAGCGAGCCCCAGATCCTGAACGTGAAGCAGCCGGGCGAGGGCTTTGTGGGCGTGTGCCCCGGCCGCGGCCTGACCGTGGGGCTGGGCGAGAACGGCACCGAGCGGGTGCTGTTCCAGGTCTACGACAACGCCACCGGCCAGGAGCGGGCCAGCGTCATCTACACCGATGACGGCGGCGCCACCTGGCAGCGTGGTCAGCATGTGACCAACAACGTGGGCAAGACCAGCGAGTCCCAGACCGTTCTGCTGCCGGACGGCGGCATCCGCATGTATTCCCGCAACAACATCGGTACCATCAGCTATGCCGACAGCTACGACGGCGGCGTGACCTGGGGTCCCTCCTACAAGGATGAGGCGCTGAGCTATGTGGGCAACTGCATGGTGTCCTTCATCAATGTGGACGGCGCTCTGGTAGACGCGGAAGGAAACGTGTACGGCAACCTGATCGCCGCATCCTATCCCAAGGGCAGCGGACGGAACAATGGCGTGCTGCGCATCGGCAGCATCGACGCGGCCACCAATCAGGTGACCTGGCTGAACCCGGCGGATGTGAAATACCCCGGCAGCTACCTGTATTCCTGCCTGACCCAGCTGGAGGGCGAAGCCCTGGGCCTGCTGTATGAAAAGGAAGATACCAGCTATGGCGTCGGCTACATCCTGTATGATTCCTTTGCAATGACCGATCTGCTGGGTGAGGGCTGGAGCTATCTGGCCCAGGCCCCGCAGCTGACCCTGAACACTGGCGACATTGCCTGTGACGCGGGCGATGCCGTCCAGGTGAGCGCCAGCGCGGCGGGTATCCCGCAGGATGCCCGGCTACAGTGGAGCCTGACCAGCGACAAGGAAACCGCTGTGGCTGCGCTGGACAAGACCGAGAGCGGCGCGGGCGAGACTGTGACCCTGACCGCTCAGGCAGCGGGTAAGGGTACTTTGACCGTGACCGCGCAGGTGAAGATGGAAGACAAGACCCTCACCCTGCAGGACAGCGTCCGGGTCTATGTGTCCGACGAGAACACCGTGACCCTGCCGGATGAATTTGAAAACGGCGGCGTGATCGAGGGTGTGGCCCGTGGAGAGAACCCGCTGCTGAAGGTACAGACCGCCATTGAGGACGGCGTGTATGCCATCGTGGCCGGGGGCAAGGCACTGTACTCCAGCGCCACCGGCACTGCCGCCGACCAGGTGGACGTGAGCGATGAAGCGGGTGAGCTGAATCTGAACACCGGCTTTGACGCCAACACCCAGCTGTGGAAGCTGGCCAAAACCGGGCAGGGCTATACCCTGGAAAGCATGGCCCGGCCCGGCTGGTACCTGGCTGTGGAGGGCGAGACCGGGGGCAACTATCCTCCGCTCAAGGAAACTCCCACCTGTTTTGCCATCACCGGCGACGGGGAAGGCGGCTACCGGATCAGCACCCTGCTGGACGGCACCGAGTACTTCCTGAGCCAGACCGGCAAGTTCTGCATCACCGCAGGCAGCGGCAGCGAAATGGCCATGTACCGCCAGTTTGCTCTGCAGGCAGGCGAAAGCTATTACCGCACCAATGCCACAGGCCTGAAAAAGATGATCGCGTTCCTGGAAGAGCTGGACGAGAGCCTGTACACCCCGGCCAGCTGGGACCGGATGCAGCAGAAGAAGGACAAGGCGGAGCAGGCTGCCGCGCTGGACGGCACGCTGTTTGTGGAATCCGCCGCCCGGTCCGCTTCCGCCCAGACCCAGGCTCAGCAGAGCCAGGAAGCCATCAACGGAGCCACGAGCGAGCTGTTCCGGGCTGTGCGCAGTCTGGAAAAGAAGGCAGATGCACGCTACACCGTGACCTTCCGGATCACCGGCGAGTATTTTGCCGAGGAAAGCTTTGCCACCCTGCAGTATAAGGCAGGCGAGAAGATCGCCGCACCCGTCGCGCCGGCGCATGAGGGCTACACCTTCAGCGGCTGGCAGAACCTGCCCGAGACCATGCCGGAGCGGAATTTGGTGGTGACCGGCTCTTATACCAAGGATGCCGGTGAACCGGAGCAGCCGGAGGAGACCCCCACCCCGACGCCGGTGCCCACCCCTGTGCCCACTCCCACGCCCGACCCGGGCCAGGGCGGTGGTGATCAGGGCGGCCAGAGCGGCAGCGGCTCCACCGCGGCGCCGTCTGCCACGGCTGCACCCACAGGTACCGCATCTGCCCAGACCGGCGACAGCCTTTGGCCGGTGGCTGCTCTGAGCGGTCTGGCGCTGAGCAGCGCTGCCGCATTGGTGCTGCTGCGCCGCAAGCAGGGTTGAACACGGCCTGAGCCCAGCCTGTAATTCCATTCAAAATGCCCCGGCGGCCCCCTTCCCATGGGAGGGGGCCGCCGGGGTTTGTTTGCTTTGGCGAAAAGAAAAGCCAAAAGGGGATTGTACCGCCCGCTTGAATGGATTATGATAGAAGAAATGTGTACAAAACAAGGCGGCAAAGGCGAAGGACCCTTACCGCCAGCAACAGGAGGGAATGGACCGTGGAACGGAACAAGCTGCTGGAGCCTGCGCTGCCTGCCCGGCTGGAGCTGGCGGAGCGGCCGGAGGAGCTGGTAGATATGGCGCTGGCCCGGGGCGATGCGCTCACCGGCTGGCAGATCGTGGGGGCGGACCTGACCGGGATGGATTTGACCGAGCTGGAGGTGCAGGGCTGCCTGTTCCAGGGTTGCCGGTTCACCGGGGCCAACTGGCACGGAGCCCGGTTTGCGGATGTGGTGTTCCGAAACTGTGAATGCTCGGCGCTGCAGGCGGAGGATGCAGACTTCTGCCGCTGCCGGATGGAAAACATCAAGGCTATGGGGGCAGGCTTTGCGGGCAGCCGCCTGGCGCATGTGCGGCTGGAGAACAGCAATCTCCGGCAGGCAAACCTGACGGGAGCACTGCTGCAGCAGGTGCTGATGAAGCAAACCGACCTGAGCGAGGCCTTTCTGGCTCAGTGCCGCCACAAGGGCCTGGCGTTCCGGGAATGCACCCTGATGGGAACCAGCTTTTTCGGTACCCTTCTGAATGGGCTGGATTTCACCGACAGCCGTATGGAGGGCATTGTGGTCAGCGATACCGGCAAGGAGCTGCGGGGTGCGATTGTGAACGTGAATCAGGCGGCGGACCTGGCCCGGGTGCTGGGGCTCGTCATTCGCTGAACGGGAAAAGGAGGAGGAAGTACAATGGCAAAGCAGGTGGATCTGCTGCGGGGCAGCATCCTGAAAAGCCTCACCGCGCTGGCACTGCCCATCATGGGCTCCCAGCTGGTGCAGATGGCGTACAATCTGGTGGATATGATCTGGGTCGGCCGGGTAGGCGCGGGAGCAGTGGCCGCCGTGGGTGCGGCCGGTATGTTTATGTGGCTCTCCAACGGGCTGGCGATTCTGGGCAAGACCGGCGGGCAGGTGCTGGTGGCCCAGCGCCTGGGCGCGGGGGACAAGCAGGCGGCGGCCCGGTATGCGGGCGCTGCCATTCAGTTGGCAACGGTGATCTCGCTGCTGTACACCCTGCTCATGGTGGCAGGGGCGGGGCCGCTGATCGGTTTCTTCAAGCTGAACAGCCCCCAGGTGGCGGCTCAGGCCCGGGTATACCTGATCATCGTGGGCCTTGGCATGTTCTTTTCTTTCCTGAATCAGGTGCTGATTGCGGTGGTCAACGCCACCGGCAACAGCCATACCCCCTTCCTGGCCATGTGCTGCGGTCTGGGACTGAATTTTGTGCTGGACCCGGTGCTCATCTTCGGCGTGGGCCCTGTGCCCCGCATGGAGGTGGCGGGCGCTGCCTTGGCCACTGTGCTGGCTCAGGTGGTGGTGTTTGTGCTGCTGGTTGCCTATGCCCGGCAGGACAGCTGCCTCTTTGACCAGGTGCGGCTGACCCAGCGTACCACTCCGGCGGAGCTGGCCGCTCTGGTGCGCATCAGCGGTCCGGCGGCGGTGATGAACGTGGTGTTCCCGCTGATCTCCATGTACATTGCCCGCATGGTGGCTGCCTTTGGCGACAACGCGGTGGCGGTACAGAAGGTGGGCAGCCAGATCGAGTCCATCAGCTGGATGACGGCGGACGGCTTTGCCGCCGCGGTGAACAGCTTTATCGGCCAGAACTACGGCGCGGGAAATCTGAAGCGGGCCAAGAAGGGCTTCGCCGCCGCCTTTGCTATGATGAGTCTGTGGGGCGTGTTCTGCAGCTGTCTGCTTATCTTTGCGGCGGGGCCGATCTTCGGCTTCTTCATCCCGGAGCAGGAGGTGCTGCCTCTGGGCGTGGACTATCTAGTGATTCTGGGCTTTTCCGAGCTGTTCATGTGCTGGGAGATCCTGGTGGAGGGGGCCTACGCAGGCCTTGGCCATACCGCCCCGCCCAGCATCCTGAGCATGGTGCTCACCATGGCCCGCATTCCGCTGGCCATGGTCCTGACCAGTACGGCTTTGGGCCTGAACGGCATCTGGTGGAGCATTTCCATCTCCACCATCTGCAAGGGCGTGATCCTGGTGATCATGTTTGCCGTGTTCTGGCGCGGGCTGCAGCGGCGGATGGAAAACCGCCCGGCGGCAAAATAAATCAAAGATTAATCAAAAAAGGCTCCGGCCGCATTGCTGTTCAATGCGGCCGGAGCCTTTTTGGTTAGATCAATTCCAGAAAACCGCTCAGTTCAGGAGCGAAATCAGGCCGCTTGAGCAGGGACTCAATGTTCTGCTTGGCGATGAACAGCTTTTCCAGGGCCAGTGCCTGGCGTTCCTCATCAAAGCGGAACAGCGGGGCGCTCACGCTGAGCGCCGCCATCACCTGACCGTTTGCCAGAAGCGGAACCGCCACGCAGCGAATGTTTTCATCGCTTTCGCCGCATTCGCTGGCGTAGCCTGCCTGGCGCATCTGGTGCACCTGTTCGATGAGGGCCTCCGGGGTGGTAACGGTGTTGGCTGTGACGGCGGGCATCAGGCTTGCATCCGGATACAGCGCGCGGATCTGATCGTCCGGCCAGCACATCAGCAGCGCCTTTCCAAGGGCGGTGCAGTAAAGGGGGAGCCGCTTGCCCACCGAGCTGATCAGCCGGATCGCATTGGGCGATTCCACCTTTGCCACATACAGCACCTTGCCGCGGTCTGCTACGCCCATCTGGCAGATCTCGCCGCAGCCCTCGGTTACCTGGCGCATCTCGTTGCGGATGTGCTCCAGCAGGGTGTGTTTGTTGGCGAACACAACACCCACCGTAAAGGCGCCCAGGCCGATGCAGTAGCGCCCGGTGACCGGGTTCAGCTCCAGAAAACGGCGCGCATGCAGGGTGTGAATGATGGGGAACAGGCTGCTTTTCGGTGCGTTCAGACGGCTGGAAATCTCGGTGAGCGTAAAGCCGTCGGAACCCTCGGAAGAGACCAGTTCCAGAATATCCAGCACACGGGAAGTGCTGCGGTGTTCATCGGGTTTGACCATTTTGTTCACATTCTTTCTGGGTAGAGTGATTCGGAAAATATAAGTAGTTTTATCATAACAAATAATATCCAAAATGTAAAACGCAGGAAAAAGTCAAAAGCATACTCCACAAGGAAATTGATTTATCCTTGTGCAAACCTCATGAAAAAGAATCAAATCCGGAAAAAATATTGACAAATGAAAAACAGAGGGGTATCCTAAAACCAGTGATTCGGGAATACGTATTAAGTTCGTAAATACGAATTAGAAAAGGAAGCCGGCAGGGATGACCGGCTGAAAATAAAGGGAGGTTTGGCAATCATGATTATGAAGTTTATCAACAAGATACCTGCGGGTATGATGGTGATCCCATTGCTGCTGGGTTCCATCATCAACACATTCTTTCCGCAGATCACGGGCATTGGTTCCTACACCACGGCGATCTTCACCAATGCCGGTGCGGCGGCAGTCATGGGCGCGCAGCTGTTCTGTCTGGGCACGACCCTGCAGCTGCGTGATATGCCCAAGGTGCTGAAGCGGGGCGGCATCCTGCTGGTCTCCAAGTTCATTATCGGCGCGGCAATCGGTATTGCCGTGGGCAAGATCTTCGGCATGAACGGTGTGTTCGGCATGACCAGCCTGGCAATCATCAGTGCGGTGACCAACTCCAACGGTTCCGTGTATCTGGCCCTGATGAGCACCTACGGCGACGAGTCCGACCAGGCTTCCATGGCTCTGCTCAGCCTGAACGACGGTCCTCTGTTCACCCTGATCGCGCTGGGTGCTTCCGGCCTGGCGCAGTTCGATCCCATCACCCTGCTGGCTGCTGTAGGCCCCATTCTGGTGGGCATGATCCTGGGCAACCTGGATAGGGGCCTGGCCGATTTCCTGGCTCCTGCCGGTTCCATCCTGATCCCCTTCGTCGGCTTTACTCTGGGTTCCGGCATCGACGTGACCAACCTGGTCAAGGGCGGCCCGCAGGGCATCGTTCTGGGTCTGATCACCGTGTTCGTCGGCGGTTCCTTCATCGTCTTCTGTGACCGTGTCATCGGCCGCCGTCCCGGTTATGCGGGCTGGGCCGTGGCTACCACGGCGGGCAACGCAGTGGCGGTTCCGGCAGCGGTGGCGCTGGCAGACCCCTCCTACGCTCCCTTCGTGAGCGAGGCTACTGTTCAGGTGGCTGCTTCCACCGTTCTCACCGCCATTCTGGTACCCTTCATCACCGGCTGGTGGGCAAAGAAATACGGCTGCCCCAAGATCCCTCTGGAGGGCAAGGCACAAGAGGCAAAGGCCTGATTGATTTTGAGTGAAACGGCTCACAGGGGATACATGTGGCCGGTATAACCAAGAAAAAGGAGAGTACAACCTATGCTGAACGCTATGATTATTGACGCGAAGGACGATGTGGTGGTCGCCATCGAGCCCATCAAGGCCGGCGACGAGGTAAACTACATGCTGGACGGACAGGTCCAGACCCTGAAAGCAGTGACGGATGTGACCATCTACCACAAGCTGGCCCGCCACGACATCAAGAAGGGCGACATGGTCTCCAAATACGGCCAGCACATCGGCATGGCTGCCTGCGACATTAAGATGGGTGAGCATGTACATACTCACAACATCGAGAGCAAGCGCGAAGACCTGCACGACTGAGAACGAACAAGGAGGATACGACTATGACTTTCTATGGTTACAAACGTCCGGACGGCCGCGTGGGTGTCCGCAATCACATTCTGATCCTGCCCGCAAGTGTATGTGCATCCGATACCACCCGGATCGTGGCGTCCCAGGTAACGGGCGCGGTCACCTTTAACAACCAGAACGGCTGCAGCCAGGTGGGCAGCGATCAGCAGCTTACCATGGACGTGATGGCCGGCTACGCCGCCAACCCCAACGTTTACGGCACTGTGGTCATTTCTTTGGGCTGCGAGAACTGTCAGATGGATCTGGTGGTCAAAGCGATCCAGGAGCGCACCAACAAGCCCCTCAAGCAGGTCATCATCCAGGAGGCCGGCGGTACGCTGAAGGCCATCGAGCAGGCGGTCCGCTATGCAAAGGAGATGGCTGCGGAGGCTTCCATCCTGCAGCGTGAGGAGTTCCCCATCAGCGAGCTGATCATCGGCACCGAGTGCGGCGGCTCCGATCCCACCAGCGGTCTGGCTGCCAATCCCCTGATCGGCCAGCTGAGCGACCTGCTGGTCCAGCACAATTCCACCAGCGTACTCAGCGAGACCACCGAGTTTATCGGCGGCGAGCATCTGCTGGCAGCCCGTGCGGCCAACAAGGAGGTACACGACCGCATCTACGAGATCGTGCACCGCTACGAAAAGGCGCTGCAGCTGGTGGGCGAGGAAGTGCGTGAGGGCAATCCCAGCCCCGGCAACAAGGCAGGCGGTCTGACCACCCTGGAGGAGAAGAGCCTGGGCTGCATCCACAAGGGCGGCCACACTCCGGTGAATGCCGTGTACGATTACGCCAAGCAGCTGAACAAGGAAGAGGGCCTGGTCATCATGGACACTCCGGGCAACGATCCTTCCAGCGTGGCGGCCATGGTGGCTGGCGGCTGCCAGATTGTGGTGTTCTCCACCGGCCGCGGCACTCCCACCGGCAACCCCATCGCTCCGGTTATCAAGATCACCGGCAACCGCATCACCTACGCCAACATGGTGGACAACATTGATGTGGACGCAAGCCCCGTGATCTACGGACCCAAGACTCTGGAGCAGCTGGGCGACGAGCTGCTGGATCTGGTGGTGAAGGTGGCCAACGGCCAGCAGACCAAGGCGGAAAGCCTGGGCTATACCGAGATGGCGATTGCACGTGTCTGCAACTACGTATAATTCTTGAACCGGCTGCAAAGGCCCGCTCGAAAACGGGCGGGTCTTTGCGTGGTCTCTTACTTTATATAATAAAGGGAGCGAATGCCAATGCGCTTGATTCGATTTGAAGAGGGAAGTTCTTCCCGGCTGGCGGTCCTGGACCCGACGGGAACAAGAGCCATGCCTGTTTCCGCACTGGGCGAGGGGCTTGAAGCCGCCGATTGGCTGGAGTTTATCCGCCGGGCCGCGCCGGAACAGATGAAGCCGCTGGAAGCGTTTGCAAAAAGCGGCCGTGGCCCTTCAGAGGGGCTTTTGCTGGAGCAGCTTCAGCTTCTGGCGCCGGTGGAGCGTCCCATCCATGATATCTTGTGTGTTGGCGTCAACTACCGGGCACATTATCAGGAATGCGCCGCCGCGATCCACATGGAGGAGCCGGAGGCTGCCGTGTATTTTTCCAAGCGGTGCAGCCGGATGACCGGTCCGGAGGAAAGCGTGGAAAGTCATGCCGGTCTGGACCGGGCGCTGGATTACGAGGTGGAGCTGGCGGTCATTCTGGGCAAAGGCGGGCGTGACATTGCACCCCAGGATGTGGAGAAGCACATCTTCGGCTACAGCGTGTTCAACGACATTTCCGCCCGCACCCTGCAGCACAGTCACGTGCAATGGTATCGGGGTAAAAGCCTGGATGGCTTTTGCGCCATGGGCCCCTGGATCGTCACCCGGGACGAGCTGACCATGCCCCTGCATCTGAATGTGGAGAGCCGCCTCAACGGAGAGGTGCGCCAGCATTCCAATACCCGGGCGTTTATTCGGGATATCCCAAAGCTGATCAGCGAGCTGTCGCGCGGCATGACGCTGGAAGCGGGGGATATCATCATCAGCGGAACACCCGCCGGCGTGGGAATGGGCTTTGACCCGCCACGCTATATGAAGCCCGGCGATGTGATAGAATGCGAAGTGGAAGGCATTGGAGTTCTCCGCAACCGCATTCGAGAATAACTGCAAATCAATGAACAAAAGGAGCAAGCAGATTATGAGCAAAATCAGTTGGATGACTCCCGTGGTCACCGTTTTTCATGAGGATGGCACCCTGGACGTGGAAGGCAATAAAGCGGTTTATGAGCACCTGATCAAGGGCGGTGTGGACGGCATCGTGGTGATGGGTTCCACCGGCGAGTTCTTCAGCATGCCCATGGAGCAGAAAAAAGAGCTGATCCGTGTTGCGGCCGAGACCATCAAGGGCCGCACCCGCCTGCTGATCGGCACCAGCTGCATGGATTACCGCGAGACCATTGAGCTGGGCAATTACGCCATCGATCAGGGCGCCGAGGCCGTGATGATCATTCCTCCCTACTATTTCGCCCTGAGCGACGCCAGTGTGGAAGAGTATTTTGACCGTGTGGCCGACGGCATCCACGGCAACATCCTGATCTACAATTTCCCGGACCGTACCGGCTATGACATCAAGCCTCAGGTCACCCTGAACCTGGCCCGCCGCCACAAGAACATTGTGGGCTTCAAGGACACCGTGGTACCCATGGAGCATACCCGCGAACTGATCAAGACCATGCGTCCCGAGTTCCCGGAGTTCGAGATTCTGTCCGGCTACGACGATAACTTTGTACATAATGTGATCAGCGGCGGCAACGGCAGCATCGGCGGCCTGTCCAACCTGATCCCTGAGGTCACCAGCGCACTGGCCAAGGCCGTGCGGGAAAACGACATGGAGAACATCCAGAAGTACCAGCGCGAGATCGACCAGTGGATGGATATCTACAGCATCGGCACCCCCTTCATCCCGGTGGTAAAGCGTGCGCTGCAGCTGCGCGGTCTGCCCATCAGCGATACCAGTACCGTGCCCTTCCTGCCGGTCACCAAGGAGCAGGAGGACCGTATCAAGGCCTTAATGACCAAGATGGGCATGCTGTGAGCTTGATTCCTTTTGACTTTCCCTTGACCATTTCTAATATCCTTCTTTCTCTCTCTTTTGCATAATGCATGCAAGCTGCAAGCAGGGGTGCTGGCTTTACGCCGGCATCCCTGTTTCAGCGCATGAAAATGGTCAAAACAGAGGGAAAAAGAAAAAATCAAAAAAATTGAAAAAAACTCGAAAAAACCTATTGACAATACTAGGGGGGGATGGTATTATATTTGAGCAGCGTCTCCCAGGGAAGAACGACTAAGCGCCCGTAGCTCAGGTGGATAGAGCAACTGCCTTCTAAGCAGTGGGCCGGGGGTTCGAGTCCCTCCGGGCGCACCAAACATGTGGTGGCTATGGCGCAGTTGGCTAGCGCGCCAGATTGTGGCTCTGGAGGCCGTGGGTTCGAATCCCACTAGCCACCCCACTAAAAAAGCGAATTCGAAAGAGTTCGCTTTTTTCTATATCATCCCGCCGTTTTCGCACGGCGTTTCTGCTGGGTTGTCGCCAAGCGGTAAGGCACGGGACTTTGACTCCCGCATGCGTGGGTTCGAATCCCGCCAACCCAACCAAAACCGGCAAGCGTCATCAGGTGCTTGCCGGTTTTTTTCTTTTTCCGCCCTTCATTTGATTCCTCAGGCCGGTTTGGGAAGAAAAGAGGGAAGCTGTGGGGGAAGGAAATCGCTCTAAAAAAGAAAAATAAAAAAATGAAAAAAGTGGCAGTTTAGGGGTTGCATTTTTCATAAGGCTATGGTATTATATCTGAGCAGTAATTTGCGGCTTTAGCTCATCTGGTAGAGCGCCACCTTGCCAAGGTGGAGGTAGCGAGTTCGAGCCTCGTAAGCCGCTCCAAATTTGGTGCTGTGGCCAAGTGGTAAGGCAAAGGTCTGCAAAACCTTCATTCACCAGTTCAAATCTGGTCAGCACCTCCACATGGAAAGATGGCTGAGCTGGTCTAAGGCGCACGACTGGAAATCGTGTGTGGGCCATAAACCCACCGAGGGTTCGAATCCCTCTCTTTCCGCCAGAAAAAGCCCGGTAGAATGCGGTTCTACCGGGCTTTTTTGTATTCAGGTACACACAAAGGTACACACTTCATATTTGCATACGGCTTTATGTGGCGCTGAGGATCTTCGAGAAGATGGCATCCAGGTTGCGGCTGATCTCTTCTCCTTCGCCCTGCACTTCGTGGCCATACACACCATAGGTGTCCATGCTCTGGCTGTGGCCGACGAGCTTTTTCATCTGGGCTTCCGGCAGGGCGTCGCTGATGCTCACAAACGTGTGCCGGATTTCATAGGGCGCGATATCCGGCAGCCCATTGACCTTACAATATCGCTTCCAGCGGCTGTGGTAGTGCTGGAGGTTAGAGACGCAGAATACAGACCCCTTCGGTCCAGTGATGCGATATTGATCTTCCAGCACCTGGCGGGCCAGGGAAGAGAGGTAAACCACCCGGCGGGCATTATCGTTCTTCCCGGTGGTGGTTTCGCCGTAGCAGTTGATGGCCCGGCGCAGCTCCAGCCGGTCGCCGTGCCAGTCGGCCCATTCCAGCCCGTTGATCTCCCCAGGCCGTAGCCCGGTGAGCACCTCCAGCCGGTATGCGTTGATGTAATCTTCCACGGCCTTATTTTTGCGCAGGATGGTGGTGTCTACGTTAAAGAGTATCAGGACATCCTTCGGCTGCAAAATGCGTTTCTGACCCCTCTGAGCAGCTTTGGAGATTTCAAGGTCCTCGCCGGTCAGAGTGGTGTAACGGTTCCGGCGAGCCCATTTCAAAAACGCACATAGATCCGCCCGCAGGTTCTGCAGACTTTTGCGGGAATATCCACCGGCAAGGGCTCTGTCCAGTACCTGCTGCAGAAGTCCATCAGTCAGCCGGCCGATGGACTTCTGGCCGATCAACGGCTGAATCTTGTTCCGCCAGCGGCCATCCATTGGGCGGCAGTTGCTGAGACTGGTGGTGGCCCGCTTGGACGCCAAAAACTGAGGGTAGAGCACGTCCACCTTGGTGGATGTGCTGATTACCGAGTGCTCCAGCCACTCATCAGCTTTTCGATTGGCCTCTCGCTGGCCGGTACGGCCGGGCTTCGCGCTGGTGAAGGTTTTGCGCACGCCGTCCTTCTGCACATTGATCTGCCAGCGATGGCGGCCCTCGACCCAGACGGCCGTATTGGTGCGAATTGACATAAAAATACCTCCCTGTAGGTGCACTTTGACAAGCCTACTCGGGAGGTGGTATAATCTCGTTGTCCGGACGGATTATTCACCCTTGTGAGTAAGCCTGTTCATCATCCCCCACCGGTTGCCGCCGGTGGGGGATTTTTTGTTATTTCGTCATTGTTCCGGTTAGTAAATCAAACCCATGCTCCAAAGCCGCTTGTTGTATACGCTGGAAATTCCGAGAGTTTGAATTCCTCATTCTTCTGTAGGCACCATATCCTTTCGGACATATTTCCGGCATATACTCCCAAAGCCAATCATATGCAGTACGATCAATTCTGTCCTTTTCTGCGTCCGCAATCTGTTTTTCGTATAGTTCCTTTTCTTCAGCGGAGCGATCATCCACAAAAGGGCGATTGGAATACTTAATAAGCGAAGCGCCTCTCAATTCTTTTCCAGACGGCATAGATAGAGATTGACAATCAAAAAGGAAAGGGAAAGCCATGAGCCCGCAATGATCTGGGTTTTGCTTTAAAAAATCTGGGTAGCGTGGAAATCTTGGATCTTTTCCGTAATAAGAATAAACGCGGCATCTGAATTTTGCGCATTCGCTACAGCAGCAACCAAGGTAACCGATAGATACCAAATCGTTTTTTTGATTTTTGGGCGGGATTGCTCTTTTCTCGCATTCATCTATTAAATCCAGAGATACTCCCTTTTCGTTAAACATTGTGTCTAATTTGGCTTTTTCTTCTCTGGCTTCATCAAATCTTCTTGCGAGCTTCAAGTAATCCACTAAGCGGTAGTAATCTTTCGCGCTATAAACCGTGTGGGAGTATTGTTTCAATTCGTTTGATTTTCGCAAACACTCGATTGCCAGGTCGAAGTTTCCCTCGCTTTTATACTGGGTTGCTTTTCTTTGCAAAACATATTCAATCTGGTCAGTCGAAAAAAATATCGATTTTGCAACAGCTGTTTTCGGAATCGCTCGAATACCTTCTACAGTGGTTAAGTCGAATTTCTCGGTGGGGGAAGTGCGAAGGGAAGAAGCGAGAGCCGACTTGACGATTGACAGAAGTTTCATTACGGTACACCTCGACTATTGTTATTTAACCATAGAGACAAAAAATACCGCCTTACCTAATATCTGCATATCATTGATCGATTCGCCCGCATAGATCATCGGGGAGTATTTAGGGTTGGCCGGTTGCAAAACAATCTGCCCGGGGTACTTATATACCCGCTTCAAGGTGGCCTCGTCGCCAATCAGCACGGCAGCAATCTCGCCGTTTTCCACGTCAGGTTGTTTGCGGATATATACAATATCCCCGTCCAGGATGCGGGCCTCCACCATGCTGTCACCCTTGCAGCGCAAAGCAAAATCGGCATGGACGAAGTCAGGCAGGGAGACTTCGCCGTCCAGATTTTCCTCGGCCAGAATTGGAACACCACAGGCAATCGTGCCGAGCAGGGGAACGGTCTTGGATGCAGGGGGCACCGGGATGATGTTGGAGGGGAGATGGATGGTGTTATCTTGATCGGCGCCAATCAGATAAGCAGTTGTGGTATTTAGAGCTTTCGCGAAGGCCACAACCTTTGACTGGGGAATGTCAGCTTTACCGTTTTCTATTTTGCTTATAGATGATTTATCTTTGTAACCCATTCGCTGAGCCAGTTCTTCTACTGTTAGCCCTAGTTCAATGCGTCTTTCTCGTATTCTTTTGTATATCTCTGACATGAAAACACCTTCTTTGATTAGATAGTATCACACCGTTGAATCATATTCAATATTTTTTTATAAAAACATAAAAAATAGTTGACTTTGATTCAACCGAGTGGTATTATCTGGTTGTGGAATTAAATTCCACGAAAGGAGGTGGTATTTTGACCGATACTGTGGCTCTCAGACTTTTGATTCAGAAGTCTGGGTTGAAGTACAAGTACATTGCACAGGTGCTTGGTATCACACCATACGCCTTACAGCGCAAGATCGACAATTACAATGAGTTTAAAGTGAGTGAGGTTGATTCGCTGTGCGATTTGCTTGGAATTAGCTTGGTCCAGAAGGACCAGATTTTTTTCTCGAAAAGTTGAATTAAATTCAACTACCGAAAGGAGAACCACATGAACAACTTACAGATTTTCGTGTACAGCGGCGAGCAGCTGCGAACCGTCCAGCGAGATGACGGCCTGTGGTGGGTGCTGAGGGATGTCTGCCGGGTGCTGAATATCGGGAATATAACCGACACCAAAAAGCGGCTCGACCCGGATGAGGTCGATTTGACCGACCTCATCGATTCGATGGGGCGTGTCCAGTCAACCACCATCATCAACGAACCCGGCCTGTACTCCGTCATCCTTCGGTCGGACAAGCCGGAGGCCAAAGCCTTCAAACGCTGGGTGACCCACGATGTACTGCCCAGCATCCGTAAGACCGGGGCCTATGGCGTGCCGCCGGAACGATTGGCCAAGCTGGACGAATATCAGGCAAAGCTGGATCGGAACCGCAAGCTGCTGGCGGATATTGAACGCTACACCGCTCAGGCCGGCAGGCAAGCACACGAAGCCCGGAAATGCTATGACGAGTGGCGCAAGACGCGGGAAGGGATTCGCGACAATGTGCGCTTCTGGGAAGAGTGCATTGCCCAGGAGATCAGGCAGCTGAGCGAAGGGGCAGTGGAATAAAAAAGCCCGCACAAGGCGGGCGGAAAGGAGTAAACCATGAGCACTGCTGAAAAGGTCGTCGAGTATCTGGAGCAGGCTGATCGTTACGTACGCACTCCGTTGTGGCAGCGTGACCCCGCTGAATTCAAGGTTCTCATGGCTTTGAAGGCAGAAATCCACAAAGAATGGAGGGAACATAATGCCTGTACAAAGAAGGCTGTTCCTGCAGCTGCGGCATCGGATTGAAGATGCCGGATATCAGGATCAGGAGTTCGCCGCAGAAATGGGCTGGCCGGGTTCGGTTCTGTCGGCCAGGCTGAATGGGCGTACGCCCTGGAGCATGGCCGACGCCTTCCGGGCCTGCAGCCTGCTGCAGATCCCACTCGAAGAAATGTCCAACTATTTTGCCGATGCCGTTGAGGCAGAGGCACGAAAGGAGAGAGCAAGATGCTGAAAATCATAACCCCACGTTGAACGTGGGGTTTGCAGAACGGCCCTATAAGGGCCATTATTCCAGCAGCACCTAAAGGTGCGTAATGAGCAACGCCAACCGCACTTGGCGTTGCTTTTTAC
>NZ_NFID01000017.1 GCF_002161595.1 Gemmiger sp. An50 | reverse complement strand
ATGAACCTCCTTTTGCTTTAGTGCGGTTGGCGTTACCCGCTTCTATTGTAGCAAAAGGAGGTTCTTTTTTTACCGTTTCAACGCTCGTGCTCTTCTCGTCCACAAGCATAGCTTGTGGTCCTCCACACTGCCGCGCGCTTGTTGTTTTTAAAGAATCTGTACGCTCGTCTGCACCCGGAATCGGCCATCCTCAGCGCGAACGGTCAGAACTCCGTTCTCGCCTGCCTGTACTACTGCCAGCGCCTCGCCGTAATAGGTGTCGGTCTCCGCGCTCAGGAAGCTGTGCTCCTGATAGGGGCAGCCACTGCCGGTACCCAGCAGTCTGCCGCCCTCCACCGAAATACGCACCACACCCCGCTCCAGCGGCTTCGTGATGCCTGCCTTGTCGGTGTAGCGCAGCCGCAGGTAACACAGTCCGCCGGGCTGCACCTGCATCTGCTCCGCCTCCAGACAAAGCTCGGTATCCGCCCCCGCTGTGGTCAGGCTGCGGCGGCCCAGCTCCCGGCCTGCCTCATCGTAGGCAACCGCAGTGATGGTACCATCCTCATAACGGCAGGTAAAGCGGGCCAGGCAGTCATTTTTCAGCCGCTTTTCCCCCACGGTTTTGCCGTTGATCTGCAGCTCCACCCGGGTGGCACGGGCATAAACCTCCACATCCGCCTTATTGCCCGCACAGCCCCGCCAGCTCCAGCTGTCGGTGGCGTTGCTCATCTTCCAGGCCGAGGGCGAGTGCTTGTCGCCGGTATGGTTTACCGGACGCACCGCAATGTAGGGACCGAGGTCCTGCTCCAGCGCTACCCGGGTATAAAGCGCTTCGCCCAGCGGCTTGCCGGTCAGATCGATGCGCCCGGAACCGGCGGAAACCCAGCCCACGCCGCCGTCAAACCGGGGTGCATAGTCGCTGTATTCCCAGGAACCGATGGCCACCTCACCCAGATAGTCCATGCCGGCCCACACAAAGTCGCCCAGAATGCGGGGCTCCTGTTTGGCCAGCTCCATGAACTGATAGGCATCGCTGCAGAAGGTCTCGCTGCCCAGAATCAGACGCTGGGGATATTTCTTCAGATCATGCCGGTAGCGCAGAATACCATAGTTATAGCCCGCCACATCCATGTTGGCAAAAGCATCCCGGGTCTTCACGTCGCAGCTGTGCAGCGTTGCGCCCCGCTTCATGAAGCCCGCGCCCATCAGACCAGCCAGATCATTGAAGAATTTGCTGCCCACCGAGGCAGTCTTTTTCGCCTTCTCTCCGGCCTGGCGGCGCTTTTCCGCCTGGGCTGCTTCTTTTTTTGCTTTTTCATCGCTGTACACGCCAAAGCCGATGGAGCTGAGGAAGTTGAAGAAGATGTTCACACCACAGGTGACCGGGCGGCCGGAATCCAGACGGTGCAGGTATTCGGTCATCTCACCGGTGAGGGCGATGCCCTTGGGCTGGGCAGTTTCGGACACCTCGTTGCCGGTGGAATAAAGCACCACACAAGGGTGGTTATAGTCCTTGTCCACCATGTCTGCCAGATCCTGCTTCCACCAGTCCTTGAAATAATCCACATAATCGTGTTCAGTTTTGTGGATGTACCAGTGGTCGATGTACTCATCCATCATCAGCACGCCCTGCCGGTCGCAGGCATCCAGAAGCGCCTTGGAGCAGGGATTGTGGGCACTGCGCAGGGCATTGTAGCCATTTTCCTTCAGCAGCCGCACCCGGCGCTCCTCCGCATCCGGATAGCAGCAGGCGCCCAGGATGCCGTGATCGTGATGGATGCAGGCTCCCTTCAAAATCACCCGCTTGCCGTTGAGCAGCATTCCCTGCTCGCCCCATTCCAGGGTGCGCAGGCCAAAGGAAAACTTCTCTTCATCCTCCCCGAAGGTCACCCGGCAGGTATAGAGATTTGGCTCCTCCAGACTCCACAGCCTGGCATCGGGTACGGTCAGGGTGGTACTGGCCGTGCCGTCGCTGTGCACGGTGGTCTCTGCTGCTGCCGTGCCATCGGCGTTCTGCAGCGCGATGGTCACCAGTCCAGTGCCCACCGTGCGCACCTGTGCCTCCACCGTGGGCGGGTCCAGTGACACGGTGCGCAGCTTCACTCCGTTCTGCGGAATGTGGCGGTAGGGCGCGGTCCACAGGGTAACCGGCCGGTAGATGCCCGCGCCGGAATACCACCGGCTGTTGGGCTGGTCCGCATTGCGGGCAATTACTTCCAGCCGGTTCTCCTCGCCATAGTTCAGCAGCTCGGAAAGGTCCAGATAGAAATTGGTGTAGCCATAGGGACGAAACAGCCGCTTGACCCCATTGACCCAGACCTCGGCATTGTGGTAAACGCCCTCGAATTCCAGCACCAGCGCACGGCCTCTCCATTCGGCGGGAACATAAAACTGCTTACTGTATATATAATCGCAGCCCTCGTACCAGCCAGTGTTGATGCCGCCGGCCGAGGTCTCGCTGCGGGCTTCGCTTAGCATGGCGTCGTGAGGCAGGGTTACCGGGGTACCGGGGCCTTCTTCGGTCAGCCGGCGCCAGGTCCAGCCGGTGTTAAAATTCAATGCTTTCATCTGTATTGTCCTTTCCTTGGGCACCGCTTTGGCATTTACGGGCCGCATCAAATGTGGTATAACCATTGAGGAGCGCCCGCTAGCGGGCGCATGTGTGAGGAGGGGTATTTGTATGATTCAATTGATCGTAAGCGACATTGACGGCACACTGCTGCCCTATGGGACCAAGCAGCTGGACTCGTCGGTTTTTTCGCTCATTCATCGTCTTTCCCAGCAGGGCATTCGCTTCTGCCCTGCTTCCGGGCGGCAGTTTCACTCACTGCGCAGGCTGTTTGGCCCGGTGCAGGACGAGCTGTGCTATGTGTGTGAAAACGGAGCGATTCTGTATGGTTCCGGCACCGAGGAATCCGCCCCGGTTCTGGGCAAGACCGTGATGGAGCGTACCTCCGCCATGGGTCTGATCCGGGACATTATAGCTCTGGACGGCAGCGAGGTGCTGATCTCCGGCGCAAACTGCAGCTATCTGTGCCAGTGCGATGACTCCTTTGTGACCCGCATGCGGGACGGCACCGGCAACCATGTGCAGGTGGTGCGCGACCCGGAGGAGATCGAGGAGGATATCATCAAGATCTCCGCCTGCTGCCGGGCAGGTGCCGCCGTGCCGGAAAAGGCTCTGGGTGAAAAATGGTCCGGTGTATTCAATATGGCTGTAGCCGGCGCTGAGTGGCTGGACTTCACGCTGGCGGACAAGGGCATCGGCCTGCGGCAGCTGTGCAGCGCACTGAACATTCCGCTGGAAAACGTGATGGCCTTCGGCGACAACTGGAACGATCTGCCCATGCTGGAAGCCGCCGGGCATCCTTACCTGATGGCCAGCGCCGACCCCCGGTTGGCAGAAAAGCTGCCCCGGCAGTGCACCAGCGTACCCCAGGTTCTGGAGCAGCTGCTCACAACGGGCTGTCTTCCCAACGAGTAAGTCGGCCCGCATAGGGGGACCAGTTGTAGCTCAGGCAGTAGCGGTCGTAAGACTCAGACGGCACCGCGATGGTGCAGGACGAGCCTTCCAGCAGATTCTGACCCACCAGCAGGGCGGCAGGATCAGTCTGGAGCAGCACCACTGTTTCCAGCGCCGGGCAGCCTGCGAATGCGCCGTCCGGCAGAGCTGTGATGTTTTGCTGGATCACCAGCGTTTTCAGCGCTTGTGCACCATTCAGTGCATCCGCCGAAAGCCCGGTGACCAGCTGCCCCTGCCAGGAGGCCGGGAGAATCAGTTCCTGCTGTTCTCCCGCCGATTCGCTGAGGCCGGTGATTTGCCAGCCGCCGGAGACCGCCTCATAAACAAAGCAGTTTGCGTCCCGGTCGTCGCCCTGTACGCTTTGGGGCTGCTCCAGTGCGGGCATCTCCACCGCAGCTTCCGGAGTGGGGCTGGAGTCCCCCAGCATGGCCTTGATATCCCGTGCCAGCAGGCAGGTGAACACCTGACTGCCTTTTTCGTTTAAATGGAAGTTAGTGTCGTAAAACCAGCCTGCTTCCATCATGCTGGTATGAGGGCTGCCTGCCAGTTCACAGTCCAGCGTTTCCCGCAGCCGGTCACAGAAGACATCCGGGTCGCTACCCGACTCCACTGCCGCCTGATTCATGGGCGGAAAATGATACCACACCGTCGCACCCGCCAGCTCTGCCTGGCGGGTGTATTCGTTTACCAGGGTGCAAAACTCCTCGCTCAGCAACCCCGGGTCAAAGGAGATGGGCATGGTGGGGTCTACCCCGCCGGGCATGGTGTTTGCCTCGCAAAGCCCGGTACGCAGGTTTCCCGTTTCGTCAAAAGATGCCTTCCGGTATACTTCTGGCAACTGGGGTCCACCCTGCACAAAATATGCCGCTTTGCTTGCCGCAAAGCGCGGGAACTGGCCGATCAGCGCGCCCAGATCCTCCCATCGGGCGCAGAACAATAGACCAAAGGCGCCATCTGCCGCCTGCCACAGCGCTTCGCTTCCCAGATAGCCGGAAAGGCTCTGCTCCTGCTGCTCAGGCATCAGGAGCACCAGATCGTCCTGACGCAGCTGCTCCCGGGAAAGGTCCAGCATGGGGCGGATACCCAGAGCGGCATACATGCCGAAGTTGACCACCTCATACTGAGGCAGCAGCTCCTCCAGCAGGGTGCCGTCCACCCCAAAGGTAACAGCACTGCCGCCCACCAGAATCAACCGGGGCTTTTCCGACGGCTGGCAGAGAAGTGCATATTTTTCCCGCAGCTCGCCCAGAAAGGACTCCCCGTACTGGCTGGGCAGCCCGAAGCCCCAGGCCAGCAGCGTCAGCGGAATCAGGGCCAGGCTGGCAAGGGCCGCAATCACGTATCGTTTCATGGTGTTCCTCAAAACTGAAAATACAAAAATGCACTCTGCTGGCCGCTGGCCGCAAGGCCCAGCCAGGCAATGCCGGTAAGCAGCAGGGTGTAAAACAGCACCGGCGCGGTGCGCTCGGAGCGGCATTCCGGCCATTGCTCCGGCAGCAGCCGATAGACCAGCAGGGTCAGCACCAGCTGCACCAGACCTGCCGCACCCACTGTTTGCAGGGCCACACTCACCCCGGCCGGGCTCCATGCAGAGAACAGACCAGTCAGAAGCTCTGCCGCCTGGGTCATATTCTGCGCCCGGAAGAGCATCCAGCCAACACTGACCACCGCCAGCGTTGCGGCCCGGGCCAGCGAGCGGGGCAGCCGCAGACCGCGCCGGCGGCCAATGTCCTCAATTACCATGCACGCGCCGTGAAATGCGCCCCACAGCACAAAATGCCAGGCCGCGCCATGCCACAGGCCGCTGGCCAGAAAGACCAGCAGCAGATTCCGCCAGCGGCGCAGTGCAGAACAGCGGCTTCCCCCCAGGGGAATGTAAAGATAATCGGTAAACCAACCAGTGAGGCTGATGTGCCAGCGCCGCCAGAATTCCCGCAGTGAGGCGGCGCTGTACGGATGATCGAAGTTTTCCATCAGCCGGACGCCCAGCAGGCGGGCCGCACCGATGGCAATCTCGGAATAGGCGGAAAAATCAAAATAGATCTGCAGCGCAAAGCAGGCGGTGGCCAGCACAATGGCCGGGCCGCCCGGCTGCGCCAGTGCATAGACCTGATCCACAATGGGAGCCAGCTGGTCCGCCAGGGCAACCTTTTTGAAATAGCCCCGTGCCAACCGCCAGCCGCCCTGCCGCAGGTCTTCCCCGGTGGGAAGGCTCAGCCGGTGCAGCTGGGGCAGCAGATTCCCCGGCCGCTCGATGGGTCCGGCCACCAGCTGGGGAAAAAAGCTGATGAACAGCGCATAGTAGCCCAGATGGTGTTCGCAGGGGAAGCTGCCTCGGTACACATCGATCACATAGGAAAGGGTCTGGAAGGTATAAAAAGAGATGCCCACCGGCAGCAGCAACGAAAGACTGACCGGGGCGCCGGTGAACAGCCAGCTCACCGAGCCTGCAACAAAGGAACCGTATTTGAACAGTCCCAGACAGCCCAGGCACACCGCCCCCGCCAGAAGCAGCCATGCCTTTCGCGCTGCCGGGCGTTTCGACTGCTCAATGCGCTTTGCACACAGCCAGGTGACCAGGGTGGTGCCCGCCAGTAACGGAACCGTCCAGGGATTGAAGATGCCGTAGAAAAAGTAGCTTGCGGCCAGCAGCTCCGCCCAGCGCCAGCGGGGCGGCAGCAGCCGGTAAAGCACCAGTACCACCGGGAAGAAGCACACAAATTCCATTGCGGTAAAGTTCATGACTGGCTCCTCCCCCAGAGAGCGGGAACAGCGGCGGCGGCCAGAATCAGTGTCAGACTTCCATAGTCAAATCCCTGCACAAGGCCTGCCAGCACAGCCAGCGCGGCCAGCGGCATGGCGGCCAGTACAAGACCTGCCCTGCAGCGGCTCAAAAAGCCAAGCAGCCCCGCCGCCAGGGCCAGTGCACAGCACAGCATCCTCCCTCTCCCCTTTCGTTTGATTGTTTCTTTTATGATTGCAGCAGCCCGTCCCTGCTCATCTGGGTCTTTAGATCTTCCAGCACCTGGCGGGTACGCAGCTCCACCCCTTCGGTGGACAGGTGATTGTCGGTACCATAGAGATACCGCCCCGGTACCAGTGAATCCTCCAGCTGGGAAATGATGGGGATCACCAGCGTCCGGCGGAAATAGGCATCCAGCTCCTGCCTTGCTTCGGGAGTACTTTCGTCCGAGATGCACAGCCGGTTACGGGGGCTGTAGGTCATGTAAACATAAATGCCCGCCTGCTGAAACTGCCGGTAAACCTGATTCGCCGGTTCGATGTAAAGCCACTGGGGGAAATCCTCCACCGTGTAGCCCACCTTCAGGCCGTAGATCGGGTCATCGGTTTCTGCATTGGGCCGGTACAGGATGTAATCACCGTACTCGTTGTAGCTGGGGGTGTCCACCGGCTGGCCGTCCTCGTCGTAATCGGAGGGGCTGATGCTGTAGGACCGGGGCGTCAGCCCGGCCTTGGTTTGCAGATAGCTCTGCAGCGCCGACAGCGTCCCGCTGCACCGGCGCAGGTCCAGCCCGGCGGCCAGATCATAATTGGATTCCACCATGCAGAAGAAGTCTTCGTCCAGCTCGTTGGTGGTGCAGAACTGCCGTTTGGCCGCATCAAATTCCGGCGCCACCAGCAGGATATCCCCTTCCTGCATACAGCTTTGAATCAGCATCAGCTGGGGATAGGCGTTTGTATAAGCAAACACTCCCATATTCACCACATCGTAATCTTCCAGCTCCCGGTCCAGCAGGGCGCTGTCGTAACCAAAGCGGGTGGAGGAACCGGAGAAGAGCACAAGTTTTTTGCTGTCTTTTAAGGACAGCAACCGGTCAAATTTATCCGCAAAGGTATCGTAGTAGCTCCCGCTGTACACCGAGTCTTCCCGGGCGTTCACGTAGAGGGTGGTCAGTGCCGTACAGCCGGAAAAGCTGTGGTCGGTGATGTTCTGAATATTATCGAACAGGGTCAGCTGCTCCACGGCACAGTCCGCAAAGGCATCCACCTCCACGGTGCGCAGGCTGTCCGGCAGGATGACGCGGGTGCAGTCTGCGTTTCGGAAGGCTCCGCTTTCGATGCTCACCACCGGCATGCCGTCCAGCTGTCCAGGGACCACCAGACATTCCTCGCTGCCGGTATAGCCGGTGATCACCGCTTCCCCGTTCTGTTCGGTCCACTGGAACTGCTCCTCCGGGGTCCAGGCGGCCCACTGGGCATAGAGCGTGGTATCCGGCTGGGTGCGGCTGCCCAAACCCACCCGCTCACCGCTTCCATCCGGCCGGGTGTTCCAGCTTTCCAGTGTGTACCCCGGGCGGCTGAACAGCTCGCTGCCTAAAGCGGTATTTACCCGCAGGTGACTTTGCGTTACTGGCAGCTGGACGGGCTCGTTCGCGTCGGTGCCGTCCAGCCTCTGCCCTCCGTTGGCATAATAGGTCAGGCTCCAGTCACTTTTGCTGGCTTCAATTCGGATCACTGCGGAATAGCGCACATCATCCAAGGTGAGCAGCCAGCCCCCGGCAGTGCGGGTAAGCTGTGCACCGGGGGTATCGGTCCCGGTAAGGGTGTAGCCCCCTTGTGGGCTCAGCAGAAATTCCGCCCGGCCGCCCACCTCCGTTTCCAGCTGGTACTGCTGCGCGGTGTAGCTTTCGCTTTGCTCCAGCACCAGGCGGCAGACCGGCTTTTCAGCCTGCACGGCACTGCAAGCGGTGAGCAAAAGTGCCGCAGCAAGCGACAGCAGACGGGCGGCTTTCATCGTTTTTCCCCTCTTTTCTAATGAACTCTGGATAGACCCAAACCCCGGGAGTAGAGATGGGACTCCCGGGGTTCGAGTTTGCATGGCTCAGGCCTTACGAATATTGAAATAGGAGGAAACGATGCCGATCAAGCAAGCGATCAGCAAAGCCGCCATGCTAACAATCGCACTGGTCAGATCCGACATGGTCTGCGCGTTGTTCTCGAAGGTCATGATCGACGCGATACCATTGACACGGGAGCCGGTCAGGTTGATGAATGCAACCATCAGCAGCACCGGGGCAGCCACAGCCGCCAGATCCATCCAGATGGGCTGATTCTGCTTGGAAAGCACCAGCAGGAGCAGCTCGGCCACAACGGCGACCACCGTGCAGCCCACCACCACCGGGCTTACGCCCAGGTTGGCGAAATAATCGGTCTTTGCATTGATCATGTAAAAGACCAGAGCGACAACGCCAGCCACAAAGGACAGGCCCGTGGTATAAAAACCGATTCCGTTCTGTTTCATAAAAGGGACCTCCTTACTGTTCCTTCTTCTTGGCGGCGCGCACATACATCACGGCACACAGAACAGTGAGCACACCAAAGGCCACGGTAGCGCCGGTCAGAGCATTGTCGTACCAGGTACGGACGCTTACCAGTTCACTGCTGCTGCTCATGCCGTCCAGCGCGTTGGAGTTGGCGATGGCATAGTACTGCCAGGTCATGGCCTGCTTCAGGGCGGCCATCAGCTGGGCGTCCTGGCTCACGTTCTCCACGGTCCAGTAATCGAACTTCTCAGCCACTGCTTCCAGAGTGCTGTCGCCGGTGTTGCAGCTCATGGTGATGCCGTTCATCACGGCCTCCTTCAAAGAGGTGTACAGGGCATCCTGGATGAAGTCCTCGGTGGCCAGGCCCTTGAAGCCCCACTCGCCGCGCAGAATGTTCTGCAGCAGGCCGGTGTGCGCATTGGAGGTGGTAACACCCACGCGGTTATAAGCGGTCATGATGCCCAGAGCGCCCGCATCCTCGATGATGGGCTGGGTGCCGCGCAGCTCGTTTTCACGGGCCTGCTGCTCGGTCATGAATACGCTGATGCCGGTACGGTTGATTTCGATGTCGTTGAAGGCAAAGTGCTTGGGCGCGATGATCAGGCCGTATTCCATACCGCCTTCCACAAAGGCAGCACCCTGATAGGCGGTGAGCATGGCGTCCTCGGAATAGTATTCGTGGTTACGGGCATTGTAGGGAGAGCGGTGGATGTTGTTGCCGCAGCCCCAGTAGATGGTCAGGTTGCTCCACAGAGAATAGTTGCCCATCGTCTCGCCGTATTCGCGGGCAAGCTGCTTGCTGAAGGTCTGGCCGATGACCACAGGAGAGGGCATAACGCCGGCCTTGTAGGCTGCGTTGGGATCGTCGGCCTCAATGGCACAGGGGTCGCCGCTCTCGGTATCGGTGTTGGCGTACTGGCCCAGGGGGTAGGAGTAGATGCCGTTGGGGCCATCGTTCTGGATTACCTCAGGGCTCATGATGGACTCGATGTCCTTGGTGGAGGTGCCGCCGAAGGCGGTGCGGATCATGCAGTCCTCCAGAGTGATCTGATCCATCAGAGCCTCCCAGCGGGGGTCCTCCAGATCGGCAACACCCTTCAGGTCGGCCAGGGTCAGGCCGTTGTCAGCGCCGAAGATCACAGAGCTGGGGTCGCCATTGTCAGCGGAAATCTCGTAGACATCGCAGTCCAGGTATTCCATCATCTCATCGGTGGCGGTCAGGCCTTCATAGGTCTTGGGGAAGGTGCCTTCCCAGTCGCTGCGGGTCATGTAGGTAGCGGTGCCGGGCATCCAGTAGTTCAGATCCATATCTTCCAGCTGGTTCTCCACCACGGTGCCGTTCTTGGAGCGGGCGAAGGTCTCGTCGTCCAGCTCAGCCAGCTCCCAGGTCTGCACATTGGCAGCATTGCCCTCGACGGTCATGCCGTCGGCCACGGTCTTGCCCTGAGCGGCCAGCACGTTGTTGGCGGCCTCATGAGAGCCGTTGCCGATGGTGAAGTAGTAGGTGCCCGCGTCCAGAATATAGGTGCCCTTGGTACCGGCGATGTTGTCGCGGCTGGAATCCCAGCTGGCCATGTACTGAGCGTCAGCGGTGATGGTCACGGTCTCGGATTCACCGGGAGCCAGCTCACCGGTCTTGGCGTAGTCCAGCAGCTGAACGCCGGCCTTTTCCACGCCATTCTGCTTGTCGTAATCGGTGTAGGGCAGGCTGGTATACAGCTGCACCACGTCCTTACCGGCCACGCTGCCGGTGTTGGTCACAGTGACCTGCGCGGTCACGGTACCGGCGGCCAGATCCACGTTCAGGCTGTCCAGCGTCTGGGTGAAGGTGGTGTAACTCAGGCCGTAGCCGAAGGGATAGGTGACCTCGCTGTCATAGCTCCAGGCGCTGCCGTTGGAGCTGCCCACGGTGCTGGAGGCGTTGCCCTGACCCAGCACGCTGTCCATGTAACGGGTCTCGTAATACTTATAGCCCACATAAATGCCCTCAGCTTCCACCAGGATGGAGTTGGCGCTGATGGAGGCATCCGCGTTGGTCCAGGGGTAGTTGCCGAAGTTTTGGGCGGAAGGAGCAGCGGAGTTATCCACCGCGTAAGTATCGGACAGATGGCCGGAGGGGTTGGCCGCACCGGACAGCACATCCGCCACGCCGTAGAAGCCGTAGCCGCCGGGCAGGCCGATCTGCAGGATGGCGTCAACGCCCTCGTTGGCTTCCAGCTCCTCCACTTCCATGGGGCTGGCGTTGTTCAGCAGCACGATCACCTTGCCGCCGTTGGCAGTCTTGGCGTCGATGGCGGCCTGTACCAGATCCCGCTCATCGTCAGACAGACCCAGCGCGTCGGCCTGATTCAGATTCTGGCTGGGGTCCACGCCGGCCTCGCCGGGCAGATAGGTGCCGTTCTCGGAAGCGGAACGGGCCAGAGTGACAACCATCACATTGTATTCGTTCATGCTGTCCTTCCAACCGGCCTGAGCCTCTTCCATTGCGCTCTGGGAGGGCTCCTTGCTGGTGAAGTAGCCGGTGGTGCTGGGGGTTGTGATGTTGTAGTATTCAATGATGTTGCCCCACTTGTTCACCTCGGTTTTGAACATGGGCTCCAGGCTGGTGTAGAGGCCCTGGAGTGTGGGGTTGATGGCGAAGCCCTTGGCGGCCAGCGCCTGCACAAAATCCACGGTGTCGGCGTCGGTACCCTCGTTTGCGGTCAGGCTGCTGCCCATGTCACCGCCCATAACCGGGTAGTAGCTGGAGAAGCCCAGCAGCGAGAGCTTCTGGGTTTCCTCCTGGCTCAGAGGAAGTGCGCCGTTGTTCTTCAGCAGCACAACGCCCTCTTCGCTCATCCGCTCGGCCAGATCCGCAATAGCCTGCACCAGCTCGGTGGTATTGGCGTAATCCGAGGTATAGGTGTACAGGCTGCTGGGGTCCTCTTCCGCATTTGTCACGATCATCTGGCTCTGGGTGCCCAGAAACTTGTCGATGTCGGTGCGGAAGCCGTTGACCAGCGGTGTTGCCGCGATGGTCAGTGCCAGCAGAGATGCTGTGGTGGATGTGAGACCCCGCCACAGCGCGCGTTTTGCACTTGTGTTCTTCATTGGTATCCTCCTTTTTTGTGGCAACGCCCCACAATTCACGCTTCACGGCTCAGGCGGCGTATCACGCCAAAATTTTCCGTGATATTTTCCAAAAATGCTCGCCAATCCATCAAGGATTGGCTGCGCTTTTTGAATTCATCTCACAAAAAATTTTCCGGCGCGCTCCACCACCTGGAATTGCGCGGCGTTGCCTTATCTGCACAGCGGCCCGCGAAAAGCCACTGCGTTTACAAGCCTTTGCCGCTCAGGCGGTCTTTTTGCGCTTGGCGATGGCCTCCTGCTCCTGGGGCAGATTCTTTTCCACCGTGAACAGGAAGATCAGGGCTGCACAAATGGCGTATGCCACGGTCTCGATCCAGATATAACTGATGGAGATGGTGCTCTTGACCGCGGCGCTCTGAGCCGCGGTGCCCAGGGCCACGTCCGCGGCCTGATCGTAGCCGCTGGCGCTGAGCATTGCACTGAAGATGGAGTTGCAGATGGGAGTAGCAGCCACCATGACCGAGCTGTAGATGGACATGGTCAGACCATCGGTACGGATGCCGCTCTTGTATTCGATGTGGTCGATCACATCGGCCAGCATGGCCAGGATCACATAGCAGGCGGGAGAGGAGCCGAAGCACTTCAGAGCCACACCCACGGCCACCGGAACAATGCTGCCGTTGCCCAGGCCGGCAATCACGCCGCCCAGAGCGCCCACGATCATACCGGCGCACACCACGGTGCGCTTGGAGAACTTGTTGCACAGGGGCACCACGAACACCGCGGCCACCGCCATGGGAATGGCGCCCAGCAGGCTCAGCAGCGACTGGGAAGCGCCCCAAGCATCGGCGGAGCCGAAGAAGGTGTTGTCCAGCACCCATTTGCAGAAGAAGGCCATGGAGCCGTTCTTCATGGCGCCGCTCCACTGGAAGGCCAGGTAGAACAGCATGATGATCCACCACCATTTTTCGCTGGTCACAGCCTTCAGCTGCTCGCCCAGGGAAACGGTCTGCCGCTGGGCAGCGCTCTCCCCTGCCTGGCCGAAGCTTTCCTCGGTTACGCGCTCACGGGTGAACTTGAACTGCAGGAAGATGGTCAGCGCGGTGAAGATGGCAACCGCCAGCATCGCCATGAACCACAGGCCCTGATTCTCTTTCAGCGCGAAGGAAACCAGCATGGGGAAAATCATGGAGCCGAAGCCCATAACACCCAGACCGGCCACGTTGGTGAAGGAGGCCAGCGCGCCGCGCTGCTGGCTGTTCCGGGTGGAAACCGGGATCAGGGTGGAGTTTGCGGTGTTGTAGATGGGGTAGGCCACCGCGTAGTACAGGTTGTAGGCCACGGCCACCCAGACCATCTTGGCCGCGCCCTCAAAGGGCACAATGAACATGAGCACACTGGCCACCGACAGCGTCAGCGCGGAGAGCAGAATCCAGGGGCGGGCCTTGCCGGCCATGGCCCGGGTGCGCTCGATCAGCTGGCCCACAATCAGGTTCGCCGCCACAATCAGAATGGTGGAGAACAGCTGCAGGGTGGTCAAAAAGGTCAGGTTCAGCTTTAAAACATCGGTGAAGTAGTTCTGCAGGATGCTGGTGAAGATGCCGGAGGAAAGCAGGGCGCCGAAGGGGCCGATGAAATAGCCCAGCAGCATCTCGGGCAGCTTCACATCCCCGGGCTTTGCCAGGGAACGGGTCAATGGAGTATTCCAGAAATCTTGTTTTTTCTCACTCATTGGGTTTGCTCACCTTTCGTCAAATTTTGCAGCTGTATGCATACTGTCCGCTGCCGCAGGTCCGGGTGGAGCCGTCCGGCAGCGTGAGGGTGCAGCGGGTGCCCACCGGTACCTGCACCTCTAAGGCAAATTCGCCGTTTCGAATAGCCCACTGGGTATGAATCACACCATATGGGGTGCGCAGGCTGCCCTTCGCCCAGGTGAGGCCGCCGCCCGGCCTGGGGCTCAGGCGGAAGGTCTTGTAGCCGGGCTGCTCAGGCTCCAGGCCCAGAATTCGCTGGTAGAAGAAGGCTCCCACCGCACCGGACGCATAGTGGTTATAGGAGATCATCAGGTCGGTGCCGTCATCACCGATGGGGCAGACGCCGTTTTCGTCCAGGCCGTCCCACCGCTCCCAGATGGTGGTGGCGCCCATGCGCACCTCATACAGCCAGCTGGGGCACTTGGTGTTCAGCAGCATCCGGTAGGCCTCATCCAGATGGCCGTTGTCCGCAAGCGCAAACAGGATGTAGGGCGTGCCTGGGAAGCCGGTGCCGATGCACCAGTCCCCTGCCTCCACCAGGCGGGCCAGGTTATCCGCCGCCTGCTTCCGTACCTTCTCCGGGAACATTCCGAAGTAGAGCGGCAGCACATAGGCGGTCTGGAATTCTTCCTTCATTTTGCCGTTGCCGTCGGTGAACACCGACACATAGGCATCCGCCACCTTGTCGCTCAGGGCCTGGTAACACTCGGCATCGTCGTTCTCACCCAGGATGCGGGCGATTCGGGCCAGCAGGCCGCTGGTGTTTTTCAGACTGGCGGTGGCGGTCCACTTGCTGCGGGCCTGCCACTGCTGCATCTTGGGCACGTCCGGGGCAACCCAGTCACCGAAGTGCAGGGTGGCGGGAGTGTGCCAGATGTAGCGGTTCTTGCCAAAGCCGAACCCAGCCCAGAAACGGCAGGCGTTCACATACTTTTTCATCGCCGGGTACATCTTGCGCAGGATCTCCACGTCGCCCCGGGCCTGGTACTCCGCCCAGGGAACCAGCACGCAGGCATCGCCCCAGAAGTCGATGGCCATGACCGGCATGGTGGCCGGGAAGCCGTAGCCCTGCACCGGCACGGTGTTGGGAATGCCGCCGGTGGGCAGCTGCTCCGCCTTCACGTCCTCCAGCCACTTTTCCAGGAAGCGACTCATATCGAAGTTATAGCAGGCGGTGGGGGCAAACACCGCGATATCGCCGGTCCAGCCCATCCGCTCATCCCGCTGGGGGCAGTCGGTGGGGATGTCCATCAGATTGGACTTGGCGGACCAGATAATGTTCTGCTGCAGTCGGTTCAGCATGCCGTTGGAGCAGGCAAAGCTGCCTGTCTGCTCCAGCTCGGAATACAGTGCCCAGGCTCCTACTCGGATTTCGCTCTCCTCTGCACCGGTGATTGCCGCATACCGGAAGCCCATGTAGGTGAAGCGGGGCGAATAGTACTGTTCGCCCTCGGTGCAGATGTAGGTAGCAGTGGCCTTTGCAGTGCGCAGGAAGGCGGTGTTCAATGTGCCGTCCGAGTTCAGGATCTCGGCGTGGCGCACAGTGATGGTCTGGCCCTTTTTGCCCTGGATGCGAAGGTCGATCACACCGGCAAAGTTCTGGCCGAAATCGTAAACCAGCGTGCCGTCCGCAAGCTTTGTGCAGCTGACCGGCTCCATGTATTCATGAGCGGTCACCATCGCACCGTAGGCTGCTCGAATCTGAGGATGACAGCGGAGGCTTTCCCGGGCGGCGCTGTGCCAGCTCATCCGTTCCGGCTTCACGGTGGCGTCGTAGGTTTCACCGTCGTAGAAGTCGGCCATCTGAACCGGGCCGTCCATGGCCACCTGCCAGCTTTCGTCGGTACCGAACACCTGGCTGGTGCCGTCCTCATACCAGATCCGCAGCTCCAAAAGAAGAGCCTGCCGGTCAGCGGATACCCGGTTCTGCCGGGTAAACACGAAGGAGCCAACTGCCCAGCCGCCGGCCACCTCTGCCAGCAGCTCGTTGCTGCTCTTCAGCTTGTCCGTCACATCGTAGGTCTGGTACTGCAGGTGGGTTTTGTAGGATGTGAAGCCGGGTGCGAAGTAATCGGCGCCCACCTTTTCCCCGTTCAGCGTCAGCTCGTAAATACCCATTGCAGTGGCGTAGATCCGGGCCTTTGCCACCTTCTTCTCCAGCGCAATCTGTTTGCGGAAGGTCATGGGCCGGGGGGAAACCTTTTTTTCGGTGAATTTATAACTGCCGTCGGTAATCCAGTCCGCATCCCAGGGGGTATCCATGCGGCCGGTTTCAAACGCAGCCTCCGCCCTGGCCTGCAGGCCGCGATTGTCGTTCACGGTCAGGCAGGCGCTGTAGCAGGTAAAGGGTTTGAGCCGTTTGCCCTTGTAAGGCACCGCCACCTGCTCTTTGGTGGTGGTGCTCCAGCCGTTCACCTCCAGTGTTGCCTGCTCCATGGATACGTCCTGCCCGTCGCTCTCCAGCGCCCAGGCAAAGCGAGGCTGTTCGGCGTCAGTCACACATCTCTCCGGCAGATTCTCCACCGTGAAATGCCGAATCTCCAGCATAGCGTTTTACCTCCTCCATTTAGGGAAACACACAAAAGCTGATGCACAAGTGCCCGTCCTTGCATCTGGGAGTCCGAGGCTCCGCCGGGCGGTTCGTCTGGGCTTTCGTCCGCAGAAAGCCTTCGTGCCCGCCGCAGTCTATGCGCAGCAGGCGGAGCGGTGCGATCAGCAGGTGTTCTTCCGTTGACGATAGATACTTTACCGCAAAAGCGGTTTTCATGCGCGTTTTTTTCAAAATTGGCGCGATTTTACGCAAAGTTTGCAAATTGAATTGTGCAAATTTCCCGCACAATGTAAAGATTGTTTGTGAGAGTCGCACAAAAGGCAAAGAAAATGCGCGTGGCCGAAGCCACGCGCAAATGCTGCTGTATGGAATGTTCGAAAATCAGGAGTTTCCGGTTTTGCCGGTCAGGGGGATCATCACCTGCAGCTCGAACCATCCGTTTTCTGCGTTTATGTGAACGGTACCGCCGTATTTTGCGGCAGTGGCCTCAATGCTTTTCAGGCCAAAACCATGATACCGGGTGTTGCGCTTGGTGGTTTGCGGCCTTCCGCCGGAAAAATGCAGCTGCCCTTCGTAGCAGTTTTCGATCTTGATGCACAGGAAGCTCTTTTTCTGAGAGATTACCACATGGATAAGCCGCTTTTCCGGGCTACTGATCTTGCTGACGCTCTCAATGGCATTGTCCAGTGCATTGCCGAACAGCGAACTGATGTCCATGGCGCTCATAAAATTCAGAGCAGCTCCGTCCGCCACACAGGTCATCTGGATGCCCTGGGACTGACAATGCAGGCTTTTACTGGTGAGCACGGTGTCCAGCACCTTGTTTCCGGTGATGTTCAGCGCCTCATAGGACTGGATTTCACTTTCCATCTGATCCAGCACACTGTTGCGCCCCTCGTTGCCCTGACTGCGCAGCAAAGCAATCTGGTGCTTCAGGTCATGGTATTTCCGGTTGACCAGATCGATGCTTTCCTGGCTGCGCTTGTAGGTCTCATATTGCAGATGCAAAAGATCCTGCAGGGCGTCCATCTCCCGCTTTTCCTGCAGGTCCCACAGCTGCCGGTGGTAACCATACAGCAGCGCCATGCCGGAAAAGTAAATCAAGGTTCTAAAATTATACACATCCATCCGGTTGCCCCCTCCAAATGGGGTGTCGAAGGGTGCATAGCTGATGCTGCTGAGCACATAGAACACGAATGTCATAAATGCCACCGTCAGGCTCACCCGTGCCCCCGGGTCCAGACCGTTATCCTGCTGGCCGTGCATCTCCAGCCGCCACACAAGGCCGAAGGTCAAGGCGTAAAGCAGTGCCCAGAACAGAATCATCGCAGGGATACTGCGCATCCCGGGGTATGCAAATGCGGACCAGATATACAGCTGCCACATCAGTGAGCTGGCAAATCCCGCGCACAAAAACGCACGGGCGCAATAATAGACCAGCTTCCAGAAGGATTCCCGGCACAGAGCCAGAAAGAACAGAATCATCAGTACTGCCGAACCCGCATAAAACAGGTTGAAAAGCGCGCCGTCAAAGCCATCGGTAAGCACCATGTAGGTCGATATGACCGCCAGACCGGCAGCGCTGGCCAGCCAGAACCGCACACCGGAAAGGCGATGCCGCATATGAGCCAGATAGACCATACAGGCAAGCCAGTCGGCCAAGGCGGTACAGATACGGGGAATATCCTGGGAGAGTATTTCATTCGTCCAGCTCATTTGCCTTCCCCCGCAAAATAAGCATTCAGCGCGCTCAAAAAGGCCTTTTTGCGGGAACGGCTGAAGCGAAGCCGTTCGCCATGAACAATGACCTCATCCTCCACCACCGCTTCCGTGTGCTGCAGGTTGACCAGATAGCATTGATTACAGCGGGCGAAGTGTTCACCGGCGAACTGGCTTTCGGCCTCACGCATGGAGCCGGTGGTCTGAAGAACGCCCTCCGCCGTGTGGTACAGCAGGTTGTGACCGCTGGACTCCACATAGTACAAACGGGAGAACGCAACCCGGTGCGTTCCGTCGCGGGTGGTAACCGTGATATATTTTTCCTCCCGGCGGCGCATGCGGGAAAGCGCGCGCTCAAGACGCTGGGAAAAAGCAAAATAGCTCACCGGCTTTAAAACATAGTCCAATGCGTCCACCGCATAGCCCTTAATGGCATATTGCGGGGAGTTCGTGATGAAGATAATCACCACGTCCCGATCCTTTTGCCGGATCTCCTCCGCGGCAGTCATTCCATCCATGAACGTCATTTCGATGTCCATCAGGATGATGTCGTAGTCCGCCTTGTAATGCAGCGCAATTTCATCGCCGTCCGAAAATTCCGTCACGCTGATTGGTTCCCCTGTGCGCGAGGCGTATTGCATGATGTAATCATGGAGCTGTGTGCGGTATTGCAGATCGTCTTCCACTAGTGCAATTCGTACCACCTTGTGCCATCCTTTCTTTCCGTGTTATGCCGTTTTTTATCATAGCCAAAATTTTCAGGATTTGCAAGATTGTCTGATTTGCAAAATTTCCGCTTTATATTGTGTAAAAATTTTCACACTCAATACAATGAGCCCCTCTTTTCCAGCAAAATTGTGGAAAAAGCGAGGCTCATGCACTTTTTACGCCTGGGGTGGCCGGTCACGGAACTGTGCCGGGGAGCAGGCGTATTTTTCCCGGAATTTCCGGTAGAAATAGCTGCTGTTTTCATACCCCACCGCCGCCATCACCGCATCGGTGGACATGCCGGTGTTGGACAGCAGATAGGCCGCCTGCTGCAGCTTGCGCTGCTGCAGCAGCTGCTTGAAATTTGCGCCGGTGTGATGCTTCAGCAACCGGCTCAGGGCATAGTCCGGCATGTGAAGGCGGGCCGCAATCTCCTCCAGCGTGCCGTCCCGGTAGGAGGTCTCGATGTATTGCAGGGTGGAAAACACCGCGTTTTCATCCCGGCTCTCCGGCAGGGTGCGGTTGATGTTTTCCGCAAACAGCGTCAAATTCTGGAGCAGCAGCCCCATGGTGGTCTGATTCAGCAGGTTCGCCCCGGGCTTTTTCTCCAGCAGAGTCCAGATCATATTTTCCAAAAGATTCTCCACCGGCAGGATATCCCCCGCCGCAATGTGCAGCCAGCCCGCAAAGGTAGAGGTCTCGGACAGGGTGGAAACCAGAAAATCCCGCAACACGTTTTCCTGCTCCAGCATCCGGAAGCTCCGGTCAAAAAACTGGGGCAGGATGATGAAGTTCACCCCCACATCCTCCTCGGAGGCAGGCAGAATCTCGTGATAAACTGCCTGATTCAGGAACAACAGATCGCCGGTGTGAAGCACCATCCGCCGGGTGCCGTTCAGGATGTGCGTGGTGGAGCCGCTGCACATGTACAGCACTTCCACATAATTGTGCCGGTGGCGGGGAAAGTGCACAAACCGGGTGTGCGGGCGAATCTCGATCAGCTTGCCCTTTTCCAGCATCTTCTCACTGTCCACTACAAAATCCCGGCCCGAAGTGTAGCGCTCCCGCTGGATGCCCTGCTGCCCGGCCAGAATGGCCCGCTCCTCCTCGGTAATTTCCTTCAACCGGCGCAAAAGGCGCTCGTCCATGGCGGTCCCTCCTCTTTTTCTTTAGCATAGCACAATCGGTCGAAAGCTGCAAATAAGGTCCCTGTTTTATTCAAAAGCGGTCCTTTTTTCCTTCTGGTGGAGCGAATAGAATAAAAGCAAAGAAACACAGAAAGGAGACTTTCCATGGGACCCTATTATCTGGCCATCGATATCGGCGCATCCAGCGGCCGCCACATTCTGGGACATGTGGAAAACGGGCGGATGCTCCTGGAGGAGATTCACCGCTTTGAAAACCGCCAGGTCCGCTGTAACGGTCACGACTGCTGGGATGTTCAGCACCTTTGGCAGGGCATTCTGGACGGCCTGAAGGTCTGCAAGACGCTGGGCAAAATCCCCGCTTCCGTGGGCATCGACACCTGGGCGGTGGATTTTGTGCTGCTGGGCGAAAGCGGCGATCGTATCAGCGACGCGGTCGCTTATCGGGACAACCGCACCGACGGTATGGACCGCTTGGTGGAGGCAAAGATCCCCGCCGGAGAGCTGTATGCCCACACCGGAATCCAGAAGCAGAACTTCAACACCATCTATCAGCTTGTGGCCCTGCAGCAGGAGCATCCCGAGCAGCTGCAGGCCGCGCAGAGTCTGCTGATGATCCCCGACTACTTCAACTACCTGCTGACCGGTGTACAAAAGCAGGAGTACACCAATGCCACCAGCACCGGCCTGGTCAATGCCGCCTCAAAGGAATGGGATCGTGAGCTGCTGGAGCGGCTCGGTCTGCCCGGTCATCTGTTCCGCGCACTTTCCATGCCGGGCGAAACGGTGGGCCCGCTGCGGCCGGATATTGCCGAGGCTGTCGGCTTCCAGACCACCGTGGTGCTTCCTGCCACCCACGACACCGGCTCCGCATTCCTGGCAGTGCCCGCCGAGGATGACAATGCGGTTTACCTGTCCAGCGGCACCTGGAGCCTGCTCGGCGTGGAAAACCCCGAGCCCATCACCAATGAGGCCAGCCGCCTGCAGAACTTCACCAACGAAGGCGGCGCCTGGTATCGGTACCGCTACCTGAAAAACATCATGGGTCTGTGGATGATCCAGTCCATCCGCCGGGAGCTGAACGGCGTGGACTATGTGGAGGGCAAGACCAGGGCCGAGTGGACGCTGGACGTTGCCGCCGGGGAGCGCCAGTGGACCTTCCCTGACCTGATTGCCAGCGCAGAGGGCGCGGCGGATTTCGCCAGCATCGTGGATGCCAACGACGACGCCTTCCTGGCACCGGACAGCATGATCGCCGCCGTGCAGAAGGCCTGCGAGCGCAGCGGTCAGCCGGTTCCCGCCACCGTGGGCCAGCTGATGCAGTGCGTCTACCGCAGCCTGACGCTGTGCTACAAAAACGCCATTGCCGGACTTTCCCGTCTGACCGGAAAGGAATACACCACCATCCACATCGTGGGCGGCGGCTGCCAGGACAATTACCTGAATCGCATGACCGCTGCTGTAACCGGTCTGCCGGTGTGGGCCGGTCCCGTGGAGGGCACCGCCATCGGCAACCTGGTCATTCAGATAATCCGCGGCGGTGACTTCGCCGATCTGGCCGCGGCCCGCAGTTGCATCCGTGAAAGTTTCGATATCAAGGAGGTTCTTCCCCAATGAGCATGTTAGTGGAAACCAAAGCCCGCGTTGGCGTGTTCGCCATCGCCCTGGGTGCTTATCTGCCCCAGTTCCCCAGCCTGGTGCCCGAGTTCCAGGCCCAGTATGAGCAGTTCAAAACCATGATTCCCGACACGGTGGAGCTGGTGGACGGCGGCATCGTCACCACCAAGGAGCTGAGCCAGGAGGCCGGTGACAAGTTCCGCGCTGCCGATGTGGATCTGGTAATTCTGCAGCTGCTGACCTATGCCACCTCCTACAACATGCTGCCCGCCGTGCGGGATCTGGATGTGCCTGTGGTGCTGGTGAACGTGCAGAAGCTGCGCGCTCCCGACTACGAGAACACCGACACCGCCAAATGGCTGGGCGAGCTGTACGCCTGCGGCGCTGTGGGCGAGATGGTTGCCGACCTAGAGCGCACCGGCAAGCGCCATGCGGTCATCACCGGCGTTGTGGAGGGCGGCGACCCGGTTGTTGAGGCTGAAATCAACGACTGGTGCAAGGCTGCCCAGGTGCGCCGCCGCTTCCGGGATACCAACCTGGCCCAGATCGGCCGTCCCTACCCCGGCATGATGGACCTGTACATCGACGAGACCAATCTCTACCACCGGATGTGGCTGTACACCAAACAGTTCGACTGGGAGAAGATGTGGGCCATTGCCGACAACATCACCGACGAGGCCGCCATCCGCGCCAAGGCCGAGGAGATTCTGGACACCTTCGACATTGAGGGCGGCGGCACCGTGGAAAAGGTCTGGGAGATGGCCCGCTACGTGGTGGCCTTCGAGCAGTGGGTCAAGGACGAGAAGATCGCCTTCATCGCCTCCCACTACGATGGCTTTGCTCAGGGCAAGGCTGGCGTGCTGGACTCCATGCTGATCCCCGCCTTCTCCATGCTCATCAAGCAGGGCGTTGCCTGCGCTGTTGAGGGCGACATCAAGGTCTCCATGGCCATGTCCATCCTGAAAACCATTTCCGGCCAGGGCCAGCTGTCCGAGATGTATTCCATCGACTTCGACGAGGACATCTGCATCATCGGCCATTCCGGCTCCGGCGACGCGGACATCTCCGCCAAGAAGCCCACCATGAAGATCGTTCCTGTCTTCCACGGCAAGACCGGCGGCGGCTACCTGACCCAGTTCTACCCCCATCTGGGCCCCGTGACCTACCTGGGCATCACCCAGGACAAGGACGGCCACTTCAAGTTCGTTGTGGCTGAGGGCGTGAACGAGGAAGGCCCCATCTTCACCTTCGGCGACACCAACATGCGCACCCGCTTTGCCTGCGGCGCCCGCGAGTTCGTGAACCGCTGGAGCGAGGCCGGCCCCACCCATCACATGGCCGCCGCCTCCGGCCGCCACATTGACACCATCCTGAAGGTTGCCGAGATCTTCAATGTGTCTGTGGACGTCATCACCCGTTGAGTCATCCCGCAAAAGCGGTGTTAAGAAAAGAAAGGAAGAGTTCAAATGGAGATTTATGAGATCAGCTGTGTAAAAGGCTTCATCCGTATGTGCAACGACGGCTGGCTGCAGGGCTGGCACGAGCGCAACGGCGGCAACCTGACCTACCGCATGACCGAGGAGGACGTGGCCGCCTGCCGTCCCTTCTTTGACGAGACTCCCCGCGAGTGGGTGAACATGGGTGTTCAGGCCGAGAACCTGGCCGGTGAATACTTTATCACCACCGGTTCCGGCAAATACTTCCGGAACGTGGAGCCCGATCCCATCCACAGCATCGGCATCGTGGAGATCAACGAAACCGGCGACAGCTGGCGCATCGTTTGGGGTCTGGCCGAGGGTGCCAAGCCCACCAGTGAGTTCCCCAGCCATTTCATGAACCACAGCGTGCGCAAGGCTGCTACCGATGGCGCCAACCGTGTCATCTACCACTGCCATGCCACCAACGTGATCGCTCTGACCTACATCCTGCCCCTGACCGACCGGGATTTCAGCCGTGCTCTGTGGCAGTCCGCCACTGAGTGCCCCGTGGTCTTCCCCGAGGGCGTGGGCGTCTGCCCCTGGATGGTTCCCGGCGGTGCTGACATTGCCATGGCCACCAGCGAGAAGATGAAAAGCTACCAGGCCGCCGTTTGGGCACAGCACGGCCTGTTCGCCTCCGGCCCGGACTACGACACCACCTTCGGCCTGGCTCACACCATCGAGAAGAGTGCCGAGATCTATGTGAAGGTGCTGTCCATGGGCGGCGGTCTGATTCGTCAGACCATCGAGGACGATAACCTGCGCGCCATCGCCCGGGACTTCGGCGTGAAGCTGAACGAGGATTTCCTCAGCTGAGCCTTACTCCCGCAGGAATGAGCGCTGGTTTTCCCGGTCGCAGAATCCGCCCGCAGGCAATGCTCTGCCCCTCAGGCACTGCCTGTGCCGTTCTGCGGCCAGGTGATTTTCACTCAATCAAAGGCATACTCCATAATCCTACCATTTTCTTTATAACGAGGCCGCCCTCCGGATCATTCACCGGAGGGCGGCTTTATATTATATTGTATTATAATAGGCCAGAAAAAGAGTCGTCGCCGGTTCTTTATTCCGTAGTTACAGCTGCGAACCCGAAGAACAGCTGCATGCGAAATTCGGTTTCCTTCAGGGCATATTCGTCGGCCAGCACCGGCCCGCAGCTGTTGGAGCCGATGCCGCTGTTCTTGTAGTCCAGGCACAGCTCCACTTCATCACTCTTTTTCAGTTCAAAGTTATGGGCGGTGGAGGTCAGCAGCTCCTGTGGATAATGGGACGCCCGGAAGCTGAAGGGCTGATCCCCGGCAGCCCACAGAGCCGCATCGGCGCAGCGCAGCCGCATCTGCTCACAGCCCACATGGCTGCCGTGCTCCTGGGGCTTGATGGTGTCCACATATTCGTCGCTGACTGTGCCCGCAAAATGGCCGAACCAGCAGGCATTCTTTTTGTCCAGATAGCTTTCCTGCGGGCCGTAGCCGGTGTAGTCCAGCTGTTCAAAACCGGCGGGCAGCATCATGCGCACGCCGAACCGAGGCAGGAAGGGGAACACTTCATCCCGCTTGCCTTCCAGCTTCAAGGCAATGGTTCCGTCGGCGCCAATTCGCCAAACAGCGGTGCAGCGCAGGAAGGGCTGCCGGATGGAGGCTGCAAACACCAGCTCGCAGCGGATGGCCGTCCCCTCTTCCGCAAGAACCTGGCAGTCGGCCACCCGCACCTGGGCGCGGTCATAGCCAGCCTGCTCCCAGACCCGGCGGATTTTTCGGTCGTTATCGGTGGGGGCGCGCCACACATTGAAGCCCATTGGTCCGGCCAGCCGCTCAGCTCCATTCCACACAAGGCTCTTGAAGCAGCCGGTGAAGCGGTCCAGCACATAGGCAAAGTTTTCGCCGCTTACCCGAATCTCCTCGTCGTCCTCCTCCACAGCCAGCGCGGCAGGCTGCAAGCGAAGCTCCTGCTTCTCGGACTGACGCAGGGTGAGCTGATCGAAGCCCAGCTCATCGCCAGCCTTCACGAAATCCCCATCGGTGCGGGCCAGATACACCAGCCGCAGATCCACCCGGCCGGGCTGCTGAGGCAGCCCACAGGGCAGAGGCATGCAGGCGGTCTGACGGGCGGAGATGGCGGGCAGTTCTCCTCTGCCCTGTTCCACCACTACGCCGTCCAGCTGCAGCTCCCAGCGATATTCCGCCAGCTGGCTCACATCGGCAAAATCCAGGGTACTGCGCAGCTGAATCTCGCCGTCGTTCAGATAGGCGCGCACCGGCCGCCAGACGTTTTTCAGCTCTTTTAAGCCGGTATGGGGAATCCGATCCGGCGAGACCAGGCCGTCTACGCAGAAGTTGATGTCGTGGGGGAATTCGCCGCTGTCGCCGCCATAGAGGAATTTACGGCGGCCATCTGCCGTGACGCCGCCGTCCACCGCATGGTCACACCATTCCCACACGAAGCCGCCCAGCACGCCGGGCTCTTCCAGGAACAGCTTCTCATAGTCTTCCAGATCGCCGGGGCCGTTGCCCATGGCATGGCAGTATTCCACCAGCAGGAAGGGCTTGGTGTTGGCGGAGTTTGCCAGCCACTGGCGCACAAAGGCGGGTTCATTGTACATCCGGCTGTAAAGGTCGAACATGCTGGTGTCGTTGATATGACCGCCGGTCTGGTGCCAGGAGCCCTCGTAATGCATCAGGCGGGTGGGGTCATAGTCCCGGCCCCAGATGCCTGCCTTCTCGAATCCGGGTCCGTGGCCGGACTCGTTGCCCAGCGACCAGATGATCACCGCCGGGCTGTTTTTATCCCGGATGATGCAGCGCTGTACCCGGTCCAGAATCAGCGGCTCGAACTCCTTCCACTGAGCGATCAGTCCAAAGGTGGTCTCGTCGCCGCCGCCGAACAGCTCCGTTACGCCATGGCACTCGATGTCCGCTTCGTCGATCATGTAAAAGCCGTAGCGGTCGCACATCTGTACGAACCAGGGCGCATTGGGGTAATGGCTGCTGCGGATGGCGTTCACGTTATGCTGCTTCATCAGAGCCAGATCCTTGAGGGCCTGCTCGTAACTGATGGTAAAGCCGGTCACCGGGTCGGAATCGTGCCGGTTTACGCCTTTCAGCCGCAGCGGCTTGCCGTTCAGCAGCACCTGGCGGCCCTTTGTGGTAATGTCCCGCACGCCCACCGGCTGGCAGATGACCTCCTCTTCGGTGCGCAACAGCAGCTGGTAGAGCTCCGGCGTTTCGGCCGTCCAGAAGTGGGGCTCCTCCAGATGGATGGTGAACTCGGTGGCTGCTTCACCCCGGCAGACAAGGCTGCCCTGCGGGTCATACAGCTCCCACTCCAGCTCCCCTTCGCCGCCGTTCCATTCCACGCCCACCTGGATTACCGCACGGGTGTAATTCTCCCGGCCCCAGGTGCGCACGCCGAAGTCCCGGATATGCTGCCGGGGACGCACCAGCAGGTACACATCCCGGAAGATGCCGGACATGCGGAACTTATCCTGACATTCCAGATAGGTACCCACACTCCATTTCATTACCAGCACCGCCAGCAGGTTTTCACCCTCCACCAGATAGGGGGTCACATCAAACTCACTGGTGGAGTGACTCACCTGGCTGTAGCCGACCCGGTGGCCGTTTACCCATACATAGAAAAAGCTGTCCACACCTTCAAAATTCAGATAGACCTGCTGGCTGAGCATGGCGGCATCCACCGTGAAATGGGTGCGGTAAGCCCCGCAGGGATTTTGATGGGGCACAAAGGGAGGGTCAAACGGGATGGGGTAGCGCACATTGCTGTACTGATTCTGATCCAAGCCTTGCGTCTGCCAGCAGGAAGGCACCGGCATCGGCGGGTAGCCGCTGGCGTCGAACTCCGGCTGGCAGAACTCCTCCGGTACGGCGCTGATTTTATCATAAAGCTGCATCTGCCAGGTTCCGTTCAGCAAAACGAAGCGCTCCGAACTCTCTCGCATCGCTTGTACCGGGTCCTGACCAGGTGCAAAGGGGATGTAGTACGCCCGGTTGGGCATGACGCCTTCATGAGGGCGGGCCCAATCTTCAAATTCATGGCGGTGTTTCATAGGATTCCTCCTGTTTTTATTCGGTGCAGCCGCACCGGCACAAGGAGCCGGGGCAAAGTCTGCCCCGGCTTTTGTTTTACTATTATGTATGTATATCAGCGGTACAGCGGGCCATAGTGCTTGCAGGCGGCGAAGTCCGCAGCCTCGGTATCCTGTGTGCCAAAGGCGGCCCAGGAATGAGGCCGGTAGACCTTCTCTTCCGGCAGGTTGTGCAGCGCCACGGGGATGCGCAGCATGGAGGCCAGGGTGATCAGATCCGCGCCCACATGGCCGTAAACGGTCACGCCGTGGTTTGCACCCCAGTTGGCCATCACACTGTACACATCGGTGAACGCGCCCTTGCCGGTGAGGCGGGGCACGAACCAGGTGGTGGGCCAGGTGCGGTCGGTGCGCAGGTCGATGGGGGTGTGCACATCGTCCGGCAGGTTGGCGGTCCAGCCTTCGGCCAGTTGCAGCACAGGGCCCACGCCCTCCACGATGTTTACGCGCAGCAGGGTGACAGGCATCTCGGCGGCACAGCGGAAGTGGCTGGAGAATCCGCCGCCCCGGAAGTATTCATAGTTGGCACGGCACCAGTCGGTGGCTTTGAGGCAGGCGGTCATGTCCTGCTCGGTCATCTGCCAGAAGGGCTTCATCACAGGCTCGCCCTTTTCGTTGGTGGCAGCGCCGGAGCCGTCCAGCGCGGTGGCGCCGGAATTGATCAGGTGGATGAAGCCGTCCTTGGCCACGCCTTCGGGCTTATGGCCAGTGACACGCTCGCAGGCCTCCGGACTCCAGTAGGTGCGCACGTCATGGAAGCAGGGGGCGGTGCCGGTGACCAGAGTGCCCAGCATCATGGCCACGCCGTTCAGGGTGTCATTCTCGGTGGCAAAGGGGGTGGGCTGCTTAGGGCCGTTCCAGTCGAAGGTGGAGGCCATGATCGCCTCGGAGAAGTCCGCATTGGGCAGCCAGTCGGTCCAGTTGCGCTGGCCCTGGAAGCCGCCTGCAACCGCATTCTTGCCTAACGCTTCCTCGTGCCAGCCCATCTCGGCCAGCTTGGGGTTGCCGTACAGGATGTCCCGCATGACCATGGTCATCTTGGTCACGAACTCCCAGTCCTTGTCGGCGGGAACCACCTTGGACTTGGTGATGACCTCAGGCAGATTCTTGCCCGCGTTGCAGTCAAAGCCTTCCTTGCAGTTAGCCTTCACCCAGGCCAGCGCCCGGTCGTATTCCTCGTGGTCGTAGATCTCCAGGGTGATGCGGCGGATGATCTCGGTCATGTCCACCCACTCGGCCCGGATACCCAGATACTTCTGGAACATGGAAGCGTCGCAGTAGCTGCCGGCGATGCCCATGGCCACACCGCCCAGGTTCACATAGGCCTTGTTCTTCATCCAGCCCACGGCCACCGCGCAGCGGGCAAACCGCAGGATCTTTTCGGCCACATCGGCGGGGACGGTGGTATCCGTGGCGTCCTGCACATCATGACCATAGATGGAGAAGGCAGGCAGGCCCTTCTGGGCATGAGCGGCCAGCACCGCGGCCAGGTACACCGCGCCGGGGCGCTCGGTGCCGTTGAAGCCCCAGACCGCCTTGATGGTGCGGGGGTCCATATCAAAGGTCTCGCTGCCGTAGCACCAGCAGGGGGTCACGGTGAGGGTTGCCACCACGTTTTCGGTGGTGAATTTGTCGGCGCAGGCGGCCGCTTCGGCACCGCCGCCGATGGTGGAGTCCGCGATCACGCACTGGACGGGGGTACCGTCCGGGTAACGCAGGTTTTCTTCGATCAGAGCCTTGGCATTCTTGGCCATGGTCATGGTCTGAACTTCCAGGCTTTCCCGCACGCCGCCCCAGCGGCCGTCGATGGTGGGACGAATACCGATTTTCGGATAAAGCATATCTTATTCCTCCGTTCAGGATTCTTTCAAAATGGTTTTGTAGCGTTCAAAGGCGCTTTTCCAGAGCGCCGTATCCTCCGGCTGATACCGCTGCACCGGCTCGGTGCGGGCAATGAGGGCCCGGCCCTCATCCAGATTCTTCAGTTCGCCCAGAGCCACAAGCTGGATGAGAATATTGCCCAGCGCAGTGGCTTCTATGGGCCCGGTAATCACCGGCAGGCCGATGCTGTTGGCCGTCATCTGGCAGAGAAGCTCTGCCTGTGCTCCGCCGCCCATGATGTGCAGAGCGGTGAAGGTCTGGCCGGTGGAACGGCTCAGCTGCTCCAGTGCGAAGCGGTACTTGAGAGCAAGGCTCTGGTACACGCAGCACATCACCTGCCCCACCGTCTCCGGCACCAGCTGACCGGTGCGGCGGCAGAACTCCCTCACCCGGGCGGGGATATCGCCGGGCGGGGTAAATTCGGGCGCGTCCGGGTCGATAAAGCTTTGCAGCGGCTCGGCTTCCAGGGCCATCTGAGCCAGCTGGGCAAAGGAGTAGTCCATTCCCTCCCGCTGCCACTGACGGCGGCTTTCCTGAATGAGCCACAGGCCGATGATGTTTTTCAGATAATTGACCTTGCCGTTGGCTCCCCGCTCGTTGGAGAGGGCCAGCTCCCGGCTTTGCTCGGTGAGCACCGGCTCGTCCAGCTCGCAGCCGATCAGGCTCCAGGTGCCGCAGGAGAGGAAGGCCGCGCCGGGCCGCGGGTCAGGCATAGCCGCCACCGCGCACTGGGTATCGTGCCCGGCCACCGCGATGACCTTGGCGCCCTTGTACTCTCCCACCACGCTGCCGCTGGGCACCAGCGGAGCCAGCAGCTGCTCGGGGATATTGAATGCCTCCAGCACCGGCTTGCTCCAGCCGCCGCTCTTGGCATCCAGCATCTGACTTGTGGAGGCGATGGTAGTCTCGCAGACTTCGCTCCCGCACAGGGCGTGGGCGAACAGGTCCGGCATAAAGAGCAGCCGCTTTGCCTGTTTCAGCAGCTCCGGCTGCTCTTTTTGCAGCGCCAGCAGTTGGAACAGGGTGTTGATGGCCATGATCTGGCTGCCGGTGGCCCCGTAGAGCTCCGCCTGCGGCATGATTTTCTCGGCCTGCTCCACCATACCTGTGGTGCGACCGTCCCGGTAATGGACCGGGTCGCCCAGCAGCTTGCCGTTTTCGTCCAGCAGGCCGAAGTCCACGCCCCAGGTGTCGAAGCCGATGCTGTCGAACTCGCCTGCCTTTTCAATGCCCTTGTACACGTTTTCCATCAGGTCGGCAAAATCCCAGCGGAAATGGCCGTCCGCCTGTCGGGGGCGGTTTTCAAAGCGGTGCACTTCCCGATAGGTCAGTGTTCCATCGCTGTATTGCGCCAGAATGGCCCTCCCGCTGGATGCGCCGAAATCAAAGGCCAGAACTCGTTTCATGGGCGTTTCCTTTCCCGGTCAGCGCAGGCCGTTGTCGAATTTCTTGTAGCCGGGGTGACGGCCAGTGACCTGATAGAAGCCGCGCAGGTCGATCAGCTTCTGGATGTTCTCCCGGCTGATGTCGATGCTGCCGCCCAGAATCACCGCGTTGATGGTGATCTTGGCCCACAGCTCCAGGCTTTCCATCCGGTAGAAGGCGGTGATGATGTCGCTGCCCACGGCCAATGCGCCATGGTTTTCCAGAAGCATCACGTCATGCTCTTCCAGATAGGGCTCGATGGCGTCCGGCACCTCGGTGGTGCTGGGGGTGCCGTAAGGGGTCAGGGGTACGCTGCCGATCACCGCCACGTCCTCAATCATGTTGTACATGTCCATCGCCTTGTGGGCCACGGCAAAACCGGTGGCGCCGGGAGGATGGGCATGGATCACGCTCCAGATATCCGGGCGCTTTTCGTAGCAGCGCAGATGCATCTTGATCTCGCTGGAGGGGCGCAGACCCTCGGCGCCTTCCAGCACCTCGCCCTTCGCATTGATGCGGATGAGCTTTTCCGGAGTGATGAAGCTCTTGCTCATGCCGGTGGGGGTGCACAGGAAGGTGCCATCCTCCAGACGGGCGGACACGTTGCCGTCGTTGGCGGCAACCCAGCCCAGCTGCCACATCTTGTGGCAAACGTCGCAAATCTGTTCTTTCAAAGCCTGCAATTCCATTGTTTTTGCCTCGTTTCTTCCTTATATAAACAGGATGGTTATTTCTGATATTTGGGGCTGTTCTCATAAACCGGCTTACCCTCAGAGTAAATACCCGGGCGGCGCATCTGGCCGAAACCGGTCACCGCTTCCCTGCTGCCGTCCATGGCCGGGTCCGCATAGGTGTAGTACCAGTTCTGCAGCTGGCTCAGCAGCTGCTCCCGGATGGGGGCGTATTCCGGTTTCTCCACCAGGTTTTCCTTCTCGCCCGGGTCTGTGGTCAGGTGATACAGCTCGTGGGGGCCATAGGGATAGCGATGGATGTACTTCCATTCCTGATTGCGGATCATCCGGCTGTTGCCGTACTCGTCCAGGATCACCACATGGTTGTCGGTGTCCTCACCCTGTACCAACACATTGGCAAAGCTGTGGCCTGGCAGATCCTCCGGCAGCTGTGCGCCCAGATCCAGCAGTTCGTTCAGGGTCTGGATGATATCGTAATGACTGCACATGCTGGGGGTCACCCGGTCGGCCAGGATGTGGCCCGGCCAGCGTGCAATGAACGGCACCTTCACCGCGGTATCGAACAGGTTGAACGGGAAGGTACCGTTGCCCTTGCCCCAGATGCCGTGATGACCCATGTTCATGCCGTTGTCGGCGGTAAAGATCACCAGAGTGTCCTCCGCGATGCCCAGCTGCTCCAATTTGTCCAGCAAACGGCCCACACCGGCATCCATGGCGCTCACTGCCGCATAATAGCCCCGCAGCAGCCGCTTGCGCTCCTCGCCGGTGCCGCCGGGAGCGGTGGGAATTTGATTCGGATGAAGGGGTTCATCCGGCGTTGCGGTGAATTCACAGTTCCGATACAGATCGATATACTCCGCCGGGTGCTGATCCTCGTCCCAGGGATCGTGGGGGGCGGTGTAATGCACGCTCACATAGAAGGGGTTTTCCTGCCCGGCGAAGGCGTCCAGGTAATCCAGCGCGTGCTCGGTGATCAGGTCGGTGATGTAGCGGCTTTCAAAATGCAGCTTGCCGTCCTCGATCACGTCCGCCTGATTGTACAGGCAGCCGCCCCGGCCGATGGTGTACCAATGGGAGAAGCCGTTCTGAGGCTGCATGCTGTCGCCCAGATGCCACTTGCCCGCCAGTGCACAGGTGTAACCGTTCTGCGCCAGCAGATCCGGATAGGTGGTGAGCCCCTGCAGATACTGGATGGGCACATCCTCACTGGCAAAATAGGGATGATCCGCATGTTCCCCCAGGGCTTTTTTGTCCAGGCTGCCACTGCGAATCCAGTCGTGCACACCATGCTGGGAAGGAATACGTCCGGTGAGGATGGAAGCGCGGGCCGGGCTGCACACCGGGGAGGCGCAGAAGAAGTTGTCGAACCGGGTGCCCTGGGCGGCAAGCCGGTCCAGATTGGGGGTCTGGATGTCCGCATTGCCTGCGCAGTGCATGGCCCAGGCGCCCTGGTCGTCGGTGAGAATAAACAGAAGATTGGGTCTCTTTTTCATGAAATTCTGCCTCATTTCAAAAAGAAGCCGGCAGCCCCCGCCTCGGGGCTGCCGGCCTTTTCTCTGCGTGCGCTGGCTCGGCTGTGCCTCGCCAGCCCGGATGCAAACATGTTTATTTTGCGGACTTGAAGGTGGTCAGCTGGTTCTCGACCTCTTTCATCAGATCGTCCACACCGTTGGCCTGCATGGCCTCCAGGAACTTGGGAATGTACTCAGCAGGGTCCACGGAACCGGTCTCCAGCGAGGGGGTGTACTCGGAGATCACGTTGGTGAGGGCCGCAACCTGAGTTTCCACAGGAACCGCGTCAAAGGTGAAGCCGTTGTTGGAAGAGATCACAGCGGAGTCGTTGTACTCCTGGAACAGCTGCTCGATGTTATCGGGGTAGCTGATATCCCACTTCTGGTTGAAGGGAGTGCCGAACTGCCAGCCGTAGGTGTAGTCGTAGCCGTTTTCGGTCAGGGTGCCGCCCATAGTCTTGTCCACCTGCTTGTCGCCCACTGCGGTGTAGTGCTCGCCCTCGATGCCGTGGCGGATCAGGGTGCCCACGTATTCATCGGTGTTCAGCAGGTTGATGAACTCCAGAGCCTTGTCGGGATGCTCACTGGCGGAAGAGATGGCCAGCAGGCCGCCCATGGCGCTGCGGGTCTCGAACAGGGGGTCCATCAGGGCAACGAAGCCAACGCCGTGGCCGCTGGAAGCGCTCATGGACTCGGAGGTGCCGGGAGCGTACTGGATGAAGTAGGAGAACAGTGCGCCGTTGTTGAAGTCGTTGTCGCGGTTGGCGATGTCGCTGTCATAGTTCACGGGGTCGCCGCCCAGGTAGCCGGCCTTGTTCCAGCCGCGAACGGTCTGGCAGTAGTTCATATACTCTTCGCTGGCGTACTGGTTGAATACGGTCTTGCTGGCCACGTCCTGGAAGTTGCCGAACTCAGGCACAGCAGCAGCGGCAGGCAGCTTGGGGTTACCGGTCAGAGACTCATAGGGAGCAGCCATGGGCCATGCGTTGGTCAGGCCGGAAACGCCCACCACGTTCTTGCCTTCGGCCTTGGACTTCTCAGCCACGACCTCCAGCACCTTGGTGTAATCCTCCAGGGTTTTGACGGTGCTCATGTCAATGCCATAGGCTTCTGCCATATCGCTGTTGTACACAATACCGCCCTGCCAGCCCATCTCCTTATAGGAGGGCACACCGTAAATGGAACCGTTTACCTTGACCGCGTCCCAAACCGCCTGGGGAATGAAGTCGTAGGTCTCCTTAGCGTACTGGGGCAGCAGCTCGGTAATGTCCATAAAGGCATCCTTACCGGTAAACTGCAGGTAGTCGGTGGTCCAGTTGGAGGTGAAGCAGATGTCGAAGTACTCGCCTGCATTGATCAGGTTGGGCATCTTCTCCTTGTAGTCCGGGTTGGCGATGACCTTGTAGTCGATCTCCACGCCGATCTTCTCACGGGTGTACTCGTTCAGCTTGGCAATCACCTTTTCGGTATCCGCCGCAACAGGGTTGATGGACATGTACCAGGTCAGGGTGGTCACGTCGTCGCCGCCGGAAGCCGCGCTGCCGGAAGCGGAGCCCGCGCCGCCGCAGCCGGTCAGAAGGCCGGCAGTCATGGCTGCGGTCATGGCCAGCGCCGCAGCGCGCTTGGAGATGTTCTTCATAATGTTCCTCCTTGAAAATTGATTCTATCAACGCATTTTCCTGCTTGGAAAACGCGGTCGTTCCATATTTTATTGCGATACGGTCAGCCCTTTACGCCGCCCACGGTCAGGCCCTTTACGAAATACTTCTGGAAGAAGGGGTAGGCCAGCAGGATGGGCAGCACCACCAGAACGGTGAGTGCCATGCGGCCGCTGTCGGTGGGAGCATTGGCCGCCATTTCGGCGTATTCCAGTGCATTGGCCGAGGACTGCTTCATGAATTCCAGGCTGTTCTGCATGCTCCACAGCAAAGTCTGCACCGGGTACTTTTTCTGGTCCACGATGTACAGCATGCCGAGGAACCAGTCGTTCCAGTAGGCGATGGTGGTGAACATGCCGATGGTGGCAAGGCCGGGCTTGGACAGGGGCAGCACGATGCTGAAGAAGGTTTTGAATTCGCCTGCACCGTCGATGCGGGCGGCTTCGATGATCTCCAGCGGAATGCTCTTATAGAAGGTGCGGAGCACGATCACATAAAAGGCATTCAGCGACATGGGAAGGATCAGTGCCCACACACTGTCGCCCAGGCCCAGCATCTGGGTGTTCACCATGTAGGTGGCCACGATGCCGCCGTTGAACAGCATGGTGAAGAGCATGAGCAGGGTGAACAGCCGGTTGTAGGCGTAGTCGCTGCGGCTGAGCACATAGGCGAACATGGCGGTGATGGCCAGGCTGAACAGGGTGCCCACCACGGTCACAAAGATGGTGATGCCGTAGGAGCGGATCAGCTGATCGCCCAGTTTAAAGAAGAAGCGGTAGGCATCCAGACTCCATTCGCTGGGGAAAAAGCTGTAGCCATTTTGGAAGATACTTTGTTCGCTGCTGAAGGACACAATGACCACCAGTGCCAGAGGCAGCACGCAGGCCAGAGACCAGAGCAGAAACACCAGGTTCAGCACTGCATTTGTCTTTTTGGAGATGCGGTTGATGGACAGATCGTCGCTCGGCATCTCCGGTACTTTTTTAAAGAGTTTCATCGGTTGATTTCCTCCCTTAGACCATTAGAACAGGGCGCTGTCCGGCTCGATTCGGCGCACCACCAGGTTGGCGCCCACCACCATCACAAAGCCCACAATGGACTGGTACAGGCTTGCAGCTGCCGCCATGCCCACGTTGCCGGTTTCCTTCAGGGCCCGGTATACGTAGGTGTCGATGACCTGAGTTGCCGGGTACAGGGGGCCGGAGTTGCGGGGCAGCTGGAAGAACAAACCGAAGTCCGCGTAAAAGATGCGGCCGATGGCCAGGATGGTAAGTACGATCATCATGGGCTTCAGGCAGGGCAGCGTGATTCGCTTGATCTGCTGCCATTTGGTCGCGCCGTCGATGATGGCTGCCTCGTAGTAGTCGTTGGAGATACCGGTCAGACTGCTGATGTACATGACCGTGGAGTAGCCGATGGTCTTCCAGATCTGGAAGAAGGTGAGGATGAAGGGCCATTTGCCCGGCTCGGAGTACCAGTCCACGCCCTGGAAGCCGAAGTAGGCCAGAAGGTGGTTAAACAGGCCATCGTCCACGCTGAACAGCGAGAAAGCCATGAAGGAAACAACCACCCAGGACAGGAAGTACGGCGCCATGAAGATGGTCTGGTAAATCTTGGCCCGCCGCTTGCGAAGCAGCTCGCTGAGGCCGATCGCCATGGCCACCGCCAGGATCAGGTCCATCAGGATGAACAGCACGTTGTAGCAGATGGTGTTGCGGGTGATGACCCAGGCATCGGAGGTCTGGAACAGGAACTGGAAGTTATTCAGCCCCACCCAGTCGCTGCCGAAGATGCCCTTGCGAACACTGAATCGCTTGAAGGCCAGCAGCAGGCCGGACATGGGCAGATACCGGAACAGGAACATCACGATCAGCGCAGGCAGCGCCATCAGCGTGAGCGGAAGATTCTTTTTGAAGGTTTTTAAAAAGCCAGCCTTGTTGTACGCTCCGCCCGCGTACTTTGCCGATTGTTTCATTGCATTTCCTCCTTACAGCGCGGTGGCCGTTTTTCCGTCTGCCTTAATTATAAACGCCCCTCTGTTCGCCAACAACGATACTAATTTTAAGTGGGGTGCACTTTTTTTAGGCACAGCTGCTTCCACAAGAAAAGTTCTCTTTCTCTCATATTTTTTTGCAACATCTACAACCACGCAGGCAAAAAGTGTGCTATACTGGAGAACAGTTCTTTTGTATTCGTTCCCCTTTTTATCTGAAAGGAGCACCTGTTTTATGAAGATCATTCTTGTGGACGATGACCGCATGGCCCTGGACGGAATTTCCCGCATGCTGCACTGGGACCGGTTCGGCGGCCAGCTCATGGGCTGTGCCACCAGCGGCGACGAGGCGGTGGCCCTGCTTGAGGAGCATCACCCGGATGTGGTCATTTCCGATATCCGCATGCCCGGTATGGACGGCCTTGATCTTGCCCGATACTTATACGAGCATTGTCCGAACACCCGCATGATCCTGATCAGCGGCCACGGCGAATTTGAATACGCTCAGCGAGCTTTGCAATATCAGGTGACGGATTATATTCTGAAGCCCATCACCCGGGCAAAGCTGAACAGCCTGGAGGAACGGCTGGCGGCGATCAACGCCGAACTCACAGCAGACGTTCCGCCCTGGTATGCCTGCGACGAAGCCCTGCGCACCCAAGTGAGCCAGGCGCTCCACAAAGGCGATATGGCAGCCATGGGCGAATTGCTCATCAGCAACGATGTGTTCCGCTCCCTCTCCGACCGGCGGGACGTGCTGGGCATCCAGCTGCTGAATTACCTCTTCTTATATCAGGAGGAGCTGGGCAAGGACCGGGCCAGCCTGGATGCCATGCGCCAGAAGGCCATGGAAGAATACTGGAAGCTCACCACCCAGCAGGAGCGTCTGGCCTACCTGGCCGCTCAGTATTACGATTTGATGGAATACGCGGAAAACCGCAAGAGCGAATATGCAAACCCCATCGTCTCCTATTGCCTGCAGGCCATTCAGGACAACTACTCCGATTCCAACTTCAATATCTCCAATCTGGCGGATACGCTGCACCTTTCCCTGTCTTATCTGAGCACGGTTTTCAAGAATGCTACCGGCCAGAACATCAGCAACTATCTTTCCGCCAAGCGGCTGGAGCAGGCCCAGGTGCTTTTGCGGGACGCCTCCATCCCCATCAAGGACGTGTGCTTCTCCTCCGGCTATGATGACCCCCGCTATTTTGCCAAGTTCTTTAAAAAGCACACCGGCATGACTCCCAGCGAGTTCCGCAACCTGTATGCCGGATGCCCGAGCGCTGCCAGCGGGGAGGCTGCGCCATGAGCATCAAAAAACGGACCTTTCTCATTATCTGCTGCATCATCTCGGCCATTCTGCTCACCCTGAACGGCGCAACCTATCTGCTGTTCCGGTGTTCCATTTCCCGTCAGCTGATCGCTTCCCAGGAGGCGGTGATCGAAGCAAACGTGCGTCTGAGTGGCATCTTCACCCAGGCAGTGGATCAGCTGGTCTACCAATATACCAGCGACCAGCAGCTGGGCGAGCTGCTCAGCCGGAAGATCGGCCAGGATGAATTGCAGGACCTGAACACCAAATTCAATCTGAACAGCCGCCTTTCCTATCAACTGAATGCCGTAGCACTTTTGCTGAACAACGGCTTCAAGACCGAGCTGTTTGTGAATCCGGAGCTGGAGGTCAGTCAGCTGTTCCTGCCCTCCAGCACCATTCCCAACGTGAGCCGGGTATTCAGCGGCGCCACCGTTGCCAATGAGGATTGGTATCAGGCGGCTCTGAGCCGCCGCAGCGGGCAGCACATCTTTCTGAGCGAGGATCAGACCCGGCTGTGCTTTGCCTGCCGGCTGCAAAGCAGCACCTTTACCGGTGCGCACCTGCAAAATGGCGTGGGGGTGCTGCGGGGCAGCCTGCCGGTGACCCAGCTGCCCCATCTGCTCTCGCTGGTTCCGGTGACCCAAAACAGCGGTTTTCTGCTGCTGAACGACCAGGGAACTCAGGTATACCGAAGCCCCAATCTGAGCGATCTGGCCATTACTGAAACCCTGCTGATCCCCAACTCGGTCAGCTCCCTGCTGGAGATCGAGGGCGAGCGGTATCTCTGCACTTCGCAGGAGCTGCAATGGGGATTGCAGCTGGTCTTCCTGACCCCCTATCAGGACATCATCACCCAGGTAAGGGCCATGATGTCGCCCTACCTTTTGTGTTCCATCGCCTTTGTGGTGCTGGGCATTCTGCTGTCGCTGGTGCTGTCGGCCAGCATCTCGCGCCCCGTGGTACAGCTCACCAAAAAAATCGAAGCCATTCACGACCCCCGTGGTGTACAGTGGGATGCTTCTTCCATCCGCGGCCCGCGGGAGATTCAGCAGCTGAGCCGCAGCTTCGGCAGTCTGATCGACCGTGTCAACACGCTGATTCAGGAACTCACTGCCAAGGAAAACATGCGCCGGGAAAGCGAGCTGCGGGCCCTGCAGGCCCAGATCAACCCCCACTTCATGCTCAATGCCATGAACGCGGTGAACTACATGGCGCTGGAGCGGGAAGAGGACGACATTGCCGCCACCGTGGATTCCATCGCCAGTCTGATGCGTTACAGCATCACCGAACCGGACCGGATGGTGACCATCGCCACCGAGCTGGACAACATTCGGGAATACATCGCGGTGTATGTGCTCCGCTTTGGGCAGGACATCCGGCTGGAGATCCTGCCCGGTCTGCCGCCCTCTCAGGTGGTCATTCCCAAATTCACCCTGCAGCCGCTGGTGGAGAACTCCATCCGCCACGGCATCACCCGGCAGGAGCCGGGCATCACCATCCGAATCAGCGCCCGGGAGGAAAACGGCATGCATATCATCGAAGTCACCGACACCGGCTGCGGCGCGGATGCAGAACTTTTGAACGCCTATCTGGACTATCAGGACGTACCGCTGAAGGTGACCCACGGTTTCGGCATCCGCAATGTGAACGAACGACTGATGCTGCGGTTCGGCGATCAGGGCGGTTTGAAATACTTCAATTACGACGGGCAGCGGCTGCTGGCCCGGATCACTCTGCCCAAGAATCCCGATTCTCCGCCCTCCTGCTTTGCAGAATGAGCTCTTTTCATACCATAAAAAGCACCTCTGTGTCAACAGACACAGAGGTGCTTTTTGCAACAGGAAATTTATTTGCCGCAGTCGGGCCGGTTACTCCCCACGCTTTGCTTTCATCTTCCAAAGAACAATTCCGAGCACCGCGGCCAGAAGTACTGCACCGCCCGCTGCCAAAATGACCGGCACGGGGTTTTTATTGGCGTTTGCCTCTGCCAGCGGAACGGATGCCGTGCTGGAATCCGGCTGAGAGGTGCTGTTTTCCGGCGCTTGGGTAGGCTCGGCAGTGGATTTGACCACATCGCTCTGCTCCGACTGGCTCTCACTTTCCGGGGCGGGAGTCGCCTTCACGGGCTTCTTCTCCGTATTCGATGTGTTCACCGGGGGGACCGCCGTGGGTGCGGGAGCTGCCGTAGGCGCGGCAGTGGGCGCAGGCGCAGGTGCTGCGGTGGGGTCCGGACTGGGATTTTTGTCCGGCGCCTGAGTGGGAGCCGGGCTGGGTTGGGGCTTCACAGTGGGTTCCGGGTCCGGATTCGGGTCCGGGCTGGGCGAGGGAGCTTCCACCTGTACGAAGGTACCGCTCACCTGCACCGGCTGGCTGGGCATACGGAAGGAATAACTCTTGCCCGCTTCCTGGACGGTCACGCTCTGCTGCGCACCGTTTTCTCCGGTAACACGCAGGCTACCGTCCTCAAAGCGATAACCTTCGACGGGCTGCACCGTCACAGTGACGGTATCGCCCAGGCCTGCCGTGGACGCAGAAGACGACAAAGTGCCGTGCTCCGGCTGCGTCAGGGTGATGGCATACTGATTCTTTGCAAAGCTTACCTGTACCTCCAGATCAGCCGTTACACCGTTCAGCAGCCAGGTGCCGTTGGTCGCGTTATATTCCGCGCTCTGCTCCCCTGCTTTGACCGTTTCCACTGTATAGCCGGTCTGAGCCTTGGGAATCACAACGGCGCTGCCGCCGTCTTTGACCAGCTGGCGTTCCGGCACGACGGTACCGCCTTCGCCTGTGGCTGCGGAAACGGTGTGCATCCGGGTATCGGCGCTCACAAATTCTACCGCCACCGCCAGATCGCTGGTCACGTTTTCGATGGTCAGCTCATTGCCCTGTGCGGGAACTGGCCAGGGCTGGCCGTTCACGGTGATACTTCCCACGATGCTGCCCTCTTCCGGCTGCATCTGAATGCGGACCGAGCCGCCATCCTGCACGCCGGAGGCCTCGGCCTGAGCGGTGCCGGAACCGGTGCTTTCCACCGTTACGGTGTGATCCGGAACAGCCTCAAAGGCTGCCTGCAGGGTTACCGCCTGGGCAGGCATGACAAATTCATACCGTTCGCCGTCTACTGCATCCAGGGCCAGAGTGCCGCCATCGGCAAGAAGGGCCTTCAGGCTGCCTTCCACCAGGCGCATTCCATCCTGGGGATGTACCGTCACGGTAACCGTCTGGCGGTAAGCCGCCGTGCCCTGCACCGAGAGCTCCAGACTACCGCCGGTGATGCCCTCAGCCAGGGTCACCGGATACTGCTGTGCATCAAAGGCCGCGCTCAGGGTCACTTCCTGGGCAGGCATGACAAAGGAAATTGTTCCATCCTCTGCTGTTTCCAGCGGGATGGGCGTACCGTCTGCCGCGGCGGCTTTCAGCGAGTCCGCACGCAGCTGATAGCCGGTAAACGCCTGCGTCTTCACTGTCACCTTGCTGCCCGCCTGCGCCTTCAGCGCCGAGGGAACGATCACGCCGCCCTCGCCGGGTGAAAGCTGGATTTGATAAGCCGCCGGGGCAAAGGTGACCTGTACGGTTTTGTTCTCCTGAATGTTGGTCAGCACCAGACGGCCATCCTCCGGGATGTTCTGAGCAACGCCGTTCACCACAACTCGATAGACCTGATAGCCCTCGTTCGGGGTGATCTTGACCACCGCACTGCCGCCGGCAGTTACCCGGTCGGCGGTAAGCAGCTCGGCCTTGCCGTTTTCACTGGCCACCACACTCACAGAGAAGTTCTCCGCTTCGGGCTCATTTTCCCACATGCGCTCCACCACGGCGTAGTCAATGCGGCTGTAGCCGCCCTTTACCGACACGGTGAGCAGATGGTTTTCATTCTGCTTTGCCTCCGGGACAGACACCGCCCACATGCGGGCAGACACCTTACCGTTCCCGCCCAGCTTGGAAGCATCCAACTGAGTGGGCTGCACCTCCTTGCCGTCCAGCTGGAAGGTCAGCGCGCCATACTGCGCGGAGGGGTCCGCCTCGCCCAGCGGGGTAACACCGGCATACAGCTGCACACCGGTGCCATAGAACTGGATGCTGTAGGCCGCATCCTCTTTGGTGGTCCGGGTGAAGCCCAGGTTCTGATACTGGGCATTCTGCACGTGCTGCACCCATCCGTTTGCCTCGTCACCATCTGGCTTGAAGCCGTTGTTGTTATCGCCCATGGGCTTGGAGGCCACGGATTCCGGCTGATAGGCAAAGTGATTTTTTGCCGACGCATCGGTGGTGCGCTGGTCCAGATACTCCTGTACCGCGTTCGCACCGGCGCTGTACTGGGCGGTGATGTCGGCGGGCAGGCTGCCCTGATAGCTCACCTTTGCGCCGTCGATGCCCGCCTGACTGTCGTTCAGCTTTTCAATGGTCAGGGTGTGGACGCCCTGTTCCAGATTCTCGAACACCAGACTGCGGCCGGAACCGGTCTTCCACTGGGGCTCCGTGCCTTCGTCGGTGATGGCCGCCCGGATGTTCCCGGCCTGGTCTGCCCGCAGCAGCAGCTCCACCTTGTTGCCGTAGAAGGTGAAGGTGGCCCGGGCTCCGCTCCAGTTGGAGAAATGGCCGTCGTTTTCCAGGGGATACTGGGTCATGCTGCTGCCGTTGGTCTCGGTTTCCCGATAGGACCACAGGCCGTCATAGTCAAAACGGAACAGGCCGCTGCCCATGGTGTTATCGTTCACGGTGATGGTATTGACCCGGCTGGGGTCCAGCTCGGTGCGCTCCATTTTCACTTCATAGATGGCGGGCATGCCCTCTGCTTGGGAAACAGTGAGTCGGACGCCCTCCGCCTCCACGGGAGAAGCGGCGGAAACAGTCCACACGCCCTCGTTTTTGGTCAGCTCGCCCAGGGATTGCCATTCACCGGCGGTATCTTTATATTCCGCCTTCATGACCTGGATGGCGCTTCCCTTTTCCACCACGGTCAGCTGGCTCACCGAGCTCTGGGCGAAGGTATTTTCCAGCGTATACTGCTCCGCGGCCTGCTGGGGCTGCCAGTAGGTGGCGGGGTGGCCGTCGAAGGCAAAGGACGCATAGGTACCCTCCGCCTGAGAGCTGGCCAAAGCGGTGGTATTGGTGTTCCAGAAATAGAGGTTGGCTTCGCCGCCGCCCAGGGTGACGGTAAAGCTGCCGTTCTCGTCCAGCGTTACCGGGCTCAGTTTACCGCCATTGTCCTTCTGCACCTCATACAGGGTATAACCGGCCTTCACAAAAGCCGGGTCTGCGGTGAGAGTGATCTGCTGGCGGGTATTCTCGGCACTGCCCGCCTCACGCTGGGGGATGTTGAACTGATTGTAGCGCTCGGCAGTGCCCGCCACCAGGCTATTCATCACCATGAATGCCTTGGGCGCGGTGGCGCCGGCAAAATACTCGGCGATCTCGCTCTCGTACAGGCCGGGCAGGGTGTTGAAGTAGCCCAACACCACGTCGCCGGTTTTGCCGCCATGGGCTTTGGACAGGCTCTGCACCTGCACGGCGGAAAGGCCGAATTCCCGATTCTTGGCAGCGCTCTGCTCACTGTCGAAGTTGCCGCGGCGGAATCCACTGGCCGACGCGCCGTTTTCACTGCCGATCTGGCCCACCTTGAACATGATCCAGTCGTTGTTCAGGCGGGTGAGCTGATCGTCAATGGCGTGAACCCGGTCGATCAGCTGGCCCCATTCCAGCAAGCCGCGGGTGGGGGTGCCGTCCTCATCCCACAGATAGCTGCGGTCGAACTGGTACTCCACCCGGAAGAAATTCAGCCACTTCATGCCGGACAGAATAGAGGTGTTTACCACCAGATTCTTGTTGGACTGGGAGTGGTTGAAGGCGAAGGCATCCAGATACTGGCCGAACATGATGGGCATGCTGCCGGTACCATCCACACCGCCGTAAGCCAGCTTGCGGTAGCTTTCCCAGGTGGGCAGATTCAGCAGCTTGCGGGCCGCATTCTTCTGTACATCCCCGTTGGAGAGGTTGATGCTGGAGGGATTGGCCCAACTCGCATCGCCGTAGTAGTCGTCCCAGGTGAGCAGGTCCGGCTGGGCAATGCGCAGGTATTCCTTCACGTTGGTCTCGCCCCACTGGTTGGGGAACTGGTTGGTATGCAGGATCACGCCGGGGTAATGCTGGCGGGTCCAGGCAAACCATTTGCCGAAGGCCTCGGCTTCGCCGGTGCTGTAGCCGCCCTCGTCACCGAAGCAGAAGCTGATGGCGTTATGGATATACGGCTTCATGGACTCCGGCACAAACTCTCTGGGATCACCTGCACCACCCATGTTGTTTCCGCCGAAGGGCGCCTTTGCAATGCCCCACAGCGAATCCGGATTATAGAGCATGTAGTCCGCGTTGGCAAAGTCCGGGTCGTAGAACAGCGGGCCGTCGTAGCCGAACTGTCTGGCCTCCTCCACAGTGGGAGTGCCGCGACCATAACCGCTGCTGGGGGTCCAGCCCAGCATGGGCAGGCCCCGCTCCACCACAGTGGCCTGGCCGCTGGCCAGATACTGGTGGCGCTCTTCGTGCTGATAAGGCACGCTGCCACCCTCCGGGGCGGGCTGCTTCTCCGGCACAGTGCCGGAGTCGGTGAAGATCATGAACTGATACAGCCGCAGCTCCTTTTCCGGCCGCTGCCAGTGGGTGACCTCAAACCGGATATACCGGGCATCGTAGGAAACGCCGAACTCGTACCGGGTCACATTCTGGTGATACTGCACACCGGTGTTCATGTTGCCCTTGGTGATGGGAGTCTGCCAGTGTTCGCCGTCGGTGCTTACCGAGATCCGGGCCTTGTTGTTGCCCAGACCCATATTGGAGGGACCAAACGCCGCCCGGATGCGGCTGACGCTATACAGCGCGCCCAGGTCTACTGTAAACAGCGTCACCGGAGCTTTGCTCCCGTTCGCATCCGGCAGCTTGCCGCCGGGAACGTTCCAGTAGCTTTCCTTGGTGTCCACATAGCTGCCGTCTGCTTTGCTGCTTTCCGGCAGGACCACCTCGTAGTCCTTTTTCAGGATCTCCAGCAGCTTATCCTGGCCGCCCAGGTCCGTCTTGACCGAAAGTGCGCTGCTGATTTTCTCATCGTTCACTACCGGTACACGGCCCCGGTAGTCACTTTCGGTTTTGTTTACGGTCACGGTATAGGTATTGGTGGCGCCGCCATCGCTCACCTGTACCTTCAAAGGATGTTCACCGGGCTTGGAAACATCCATCTCCACATAGCCCTTATCGTTTAACTTTGTGCCGTTCACCGTGACCTGAGCGGTATCGGAAGCGGCAAACGGGTACACCTGAATGGAATCCACCGAGGCATAGGCAGTTCCGGTGTAGTCGGTGACCTGGGGTGCAAAGCCGATATCATTGGGCTTCACCCCCTCCGGATACCCATTCACGGGTTGAAGTTCATACACCCGATCCAGAATCAGGTTGTTCAGCCGGGGCGGTTCTGCCTGCGCCCTGGCCCCCAGCGACAGGGGCAATACCCCGGTCAAGGCCAGCGCGCCGGCGCACAGCAGGCTGACCGCCCGCCTGCCCAGTCCCGTTCGCCAAAGCGATACGGGCTTGTTTTGCGTTTGCTTCATTCTCGTTCCTCCTTGCTATTTTCTCCGCAGGCCACCGTGGCCCCGGAATGGCGGAAGTATGTTTTCATGATAACCGCCATTTTCCCACTGGAAAAGTGGAATTATTTCGGTTCATGTGTCTTTTTTCTTGCTTTGAGTCGGGATTTTACCTTAACTGGTTCCCTCGGAACGCCGCAGCCAAAAAAAGTGCACACCAGAAAAAGAATTGCCCCTTTCGCTGCAGTGAAAATTCTTTTATAGTGGAACCAAAGGGCCCCAACTGCCGGGGCGGCATAAGAAAAGGGCGTCTGCTGAGCGCCCGTTTTGCGAAAGGAACCACATGCCATGAAAAAAGAGATCGTTGCCAACGGCATTCATAATTACACCCCGCCGGAAGAGTATGTTCCGCCCAAATCTCCCCAGGTACAAAAGCATCTGGAATGGTTCATGGGTCTGAAGCTGGGCTTTATGATGCACTGGGCCCCCGGCTGCCAACTGGGCACCTACGAGAGCTGGCCCTTAAGCGACGGCGATGCCGCCTGGAGTCAGGAGGACTTCACCTGGGCACCCGCCGAGGTGTGCAAGCAGCAGTACTGGGACGCCAACAAGACCTTCAACCCGGTGAAGTTCGATGCCGCCGCCTGGGCAGAGCTGGCCAGTGAATGCGGCTTCAAATACCTGCTGTTCACCACCAAGCATCACGACGGCTTCTGCATGTACGACACCAAGACCACCGACTACAAGATCACCGGCCCGGACTGCCCCTTCCACACCCATCCGGACGCGGACGTGGTGGGCGCACTTTACCGGGAGTTCCGCCGCAAGGGGCTTGCCATCTCCACTTATTTCTCCAAGCCTGACTGGCACAGCCCCTACTACTGGGCACCTCAGTTCGGCACCGCCCCCACCCGCAACGTGAACTACGATGTAAACGAACACCCCGAGCTGTGGGAAAAGTATGTACAGTTCACCCATGAGCAAATTCGAGAACTTTGCACCAACTACGGCCAGATCGACGTGCTCTGGCTGGACGGCGGCTGGGTTCGGCCGGACAATCTGGGCCAGGATATCCGTCTGGGCCAGATCGTGGAGGAGATGCGCGCCACCACCCAGCCCCAGATGATCGTGTGCGAGCGCACCTGCGGCGGCGAGTATGAGAACTTTATCACCCCGGAAAAAACCGTGCCGGACACTGCCCTCACCGTACCCTGGGAAACCTGCACCACCGTGGGGCAGAAGTTCTCCTTCCATTACACCGATCATTTTAAGAGCGGCCGCCAGCTGGTGCATCTGTTGCTGGACGTGGTCAGCAAGGGCGGCAACCTGGCGCTGAACATCGCGCCGCAGCCGGATGGTCTGCTCCCCGCACCCGGCGAGCGTTCTCTGCGGGAAATGGGTGCCTGGCTCAAACTGTTCGGCCAAGGCATCTACAACACCCGCATTTGTGCGCCCTACTTCGAAGATCGGCTGTTCTACACCCGTACTGACGAGCGTGCCTATGCCTTCTACACTTATGATGAGGTTCCCGCTCTGCCGGGTAAGCTCACACTACATCTGCCTCAGCCGATTGCATCCGTTCGCTGCATGCGCACCGGCCAGACCCTGCACTTCCGCCAGGGCGACGGTGAAGTAACCCTGGACCTGGACTGCCTGCCCATGGGCGGGGCATTCTATGCCGAAGGCTTTGAACTGACTCTCTCCTGATTCTGATTAACGCCTTTTTCAAGACCTTTCCCCTATCTTTCACAAAGCAGCCCGGGCGGCTCTTCTCCTGCACCATGCAGGGATGGAGCCGCCCGGGCTGCTTTTTATTTTGTATTTTACATCAAACAATATGTTTCCCATTCACGGGCAGGTCTTAATTCAATTTGCATATTTATTCTATATCGCGTATTATTATTCGTTATTTTGGCTATATTTTAGCAAATATATTGGATATTCCGTTATTTATTCCGTAGAAAAGTTTCATAGAAGGAATTTTCTTCCAAAATCTATTGTATATATATACATAAAGATACAAAATACATTTATTCACTTCTCACGCAAACATCCCCCGCAAGCAAGGAGGGTCAACACCATGACCAAGGTATTTATCGACGGCAGTGCCGGGACCACCGGACTGCGCATCCACCAGCGACTGGCACAGCGGCAGGACATCACCCTGCTCACCCTGCCCGAGGAGCTGCGAAAGAACGATGTAGCCCGACAGGCTGCTTTGAACGAATGCGACATTGCGTTTCTCTGCCTGCCGGACGCGGCGGCAAAACAGGCCGTTGCCCTTGTGACCAGTCCGGACACGGTGATCATTGACGCCTCCACCGCGCACCGGACCGCACCGGGCTGGGCGTATGGTTTTCCTGAACTGGGAGACGGCTTCGCCCAGGCGGTAAAAATAGGAAAGCGCATCGCGGTGCCCGGCTGCCACGCCAGCGGCTTTATCGCACTGGTGCAGCCGCTGGTCAGCTCAGGACTTCTGGCAAAGAATGCCCTGCTCACCTGCCACTCCGTCACCGGCTACAGCGGCGGCGGCAAAGCGATGATCGCCCAGTATGAGGACCCGTCCCGCAGTCCGCTGCTGGACGCCCCCCGCCAGTATGGCCTGGGCCAGCAGCACAAGCATCTGCCGGAGATGCGGGCCATCACCGGGCTGGAAGCGCCGCCCATCTTCTGCCCCATCGTGGCGGATTTCTACAGCAGCATGGCGGTGACCGTTCCTCTGTTTGTAAGCCAGCTGAAGGGCAGCATGGAGGATGTGCGCCAGCTGTACCGAAGCCTTTACACCGGTCCGGTGGTGCATTGGAAAGAAATCTGTGGGGAGGAAGGATTCTTCTCCGCCGCAGCTCTCTCCGGTTTGGACGGAATGGAGATTTCTGTGGCGGGCAACGGCGACCGTATCCTGCTCACTGCCCAATACGACAACCTGGGCAAGGGCGCCAGCGGCGCGGCAGTGGAGTGCATGAATCTGGTCCTGAGTCTTGCCCCGGAAACCGGACTGAGCCTTTAAACAATCATTTGTCATTTTATTTCATTACATAAAGGGAAGGGAAAACGAACATGAAACAGATTGAAGGCGGCGTTTGCGCCGCAGCGGGATTCAAGGCCGCGGGGGTTCACTGCGGCATCCGGAAAACCAGTCCAAACGGGACCTGGGGCTGATCGTGAGTGACTGCAAGGCCAGCGCCGCAGCAGTATACACCACCAATCTGGTGAAGGGTGCCCCCCTGCTGGTGACCAAGGAGCATCTGGCAGACGGCACCGCACAGGCCATTCTCTGCAACAGCGGCAATGCCAACACCTGCAACGCGGACGGTCCTCAGATTGCCAACGCCATGTGCCAGCTGGCAGCGGACCAGCTGGGCCTCGCCCCCGAGGATGTGGCCATCGCCTCCACCGGTGTGATCGGCCAGCCGCTGAATCTGGAGGTGATCCAGGCGGGCATGGCTCCGCCGGTAGAAGACCTCGCCTACCACAACAGCCTGCACGCAGCCACCGCCATCATGACCACCGATACCATTCCCAAGGAAGCGGCGGTGGAGTTCGAGCTGGACGGAAAGGTGTGCCATCTGGGCGGCATCGCCAAGGGCAGCGGCATGATCCATCCCAACATGGCCACCATGCTGGTGTTTCTGACCACTGACGCGGCCATCAGCAGCGAGCTGCTGCGGAAGGCGCTGAGCACCGACGTGCAGAGCACCTTCAACATGGTGAGCGTGGACGGCGACACCTCCACCAACGACATGGTGGTCATTCTGGTCAACGGCATGGCGGACAATGCCCCCATCACCCAGGAGGACAAGGACTTCGCCGTCTTTATGAAGGCCCTGAACACCGTGACCATGCAGCTGTGCAAAATGCTGGCGGGCGACGGTGAGGGCGCGACCCATTCGAAATCACTCTCTCGCGGGAAGCTGATCGCAGCCGGATGCATCTTGATTGCCGGTGCGCTGGCCGCCCTGTGGTTCTTACTCCCGCAACCGGAGAAGGAACCGCCCCTGCGACGGGAATTCCCGGTCAGCCGTCAGACCATCACCGTGGGCGTGGACGCCAGCGGCACCATCCGTTCTCAGCAATAGGGACAGTTCGCACCGGTGGCGGTAAAGCTGATGAATTAACACTGGATCTGTCCAAGCTGCCCGGCGAGGACGAGGCTACCAGCGCACCGGAAAACGCAGACGGCGAAGTGGCGGCTGCAGTTATGGCTCTCGCCATGGAGGCCGGTGGTCAGGCCGGCGCCAGCGAGCGCACCGAGCTGGACTATACCGGCGAAAGCAAATCTGTGGTAATTCCCGGCGGTCTGAAGATCACCGGTGCAAGCGGCGAGGGAAAGCAGCTCACCGATATCCAGAAGGGCAGCATTCTGGGCGTATTCGTCAACGAGAACGAGCAGGTCACCGAGGTGGTCCTGTATGAGTGATATGCTGCGGCTGCAGGATATCAACAAAAGCTACCCCATGGGTGAAGAGCGGGTACAGGTGCTCAAGCAGGCGAGCCTTACCGTTCAGGCCGGCGAATTCATCTCGATTCTGGGTGCATCCGGCAGCGGCAAATCCACACTGATGAATATCATCGGGTGCATGGACACCGCCGACCGGGGCAGCTATTCGCTGGACGGAGAAGACGTGTTCCGCCTGGACACCCGACAGCTGGCTGCGCTGCGCAACCGGAAAATCGGCTTTATCTTTCAGCGGTATCATCTTCTGGCTCAATATGATGTGCTGCAAAATGTGATGATGCCACTGCTGCTGCAGGGCTTTTCCCATCAGCAGGCAGCCCCGCTGGCCGTGGAAAGTCTGACCGCCATGGGGCTTGGGGATCGGCTTCGTCACCGGCCCAATCAGCTTTCCGGCGGCCAGCAGCAGCGGGTAGCCATTGCCCGTGCACTGGTGGGCAAGCCTGCCCTCCTTCTGGCCGACGAACCCACCGGCGCACTGGACACCCGCACCGGGCAGGAGATTCTGGAATTGTTCCGCCAGCTGAACCGGCAGGGGCACACCATCATCCAGATCACCCATGACCTGACGGTAGCCTCCGCTGCAAGCCGTATCCTGCATCTGCGGGACGGCGTGCTCACCGACCAATGAACTTACTGGCGCAGCCTTCCGTTGATTTCCTCTTGACGAAATCGGGAAAATATGGTAATCAAGAGAAAAAGGGAAACTTCTTCCCATAATCTTTTCACACATTGGAGGTCCTGGTCATGATCGATTTTAAAAACCCCACCGCCTATAAGCTGGCTCCTGCCGATCCTTCTGCCTACCTGGCAATGCTGCAGCCCATGATGATCCCTGACGAGGAGATCGTTCAGGCGTACAAAACCGTGCGGGACGGCATCGTGTTCACCAATCGCCGCATCTTCGCCATCAACATTCAGGGCCTGACCGGCAAGAAGAAGGACATCTCTTCCCTGCCCTACAGCAAAATCCAGGCCTTCTCGGTGGAAACTGCCGGTGTGCTGGACATCGACAGCGAGCTGGAGCTCTGGTTCAGCGGTCTGGGCAAAGTGAAATTCGAGTTCACTGCCAAAACCGATGTGGGCGCGCTGTGCCGCTGCATCAGCACCTACACTCTGAAATAATCTGAAATAAAACATTCCGCGGCAAGCTTTCGCCGCGCTTTCCAAACAAAAAAGCAAGGGCGCTTCCCAAACAGGGAAGCGCCCTTGCTCATTTTGTTCTACTGCGCAAAAGAGAAAATTACTCCTGCGCCTCATTGAAGGCCTTGAAGGCCTTGTAAGCCATGTAGATATCCACCTTGGAGGCCAGCTCGAAGGGAGAGTGCATGCTCAGCACCGGCACGCCCACGTCCAGAGTGTCGATGTCGTGGGCCGCCACATACTTGGCAACGGTGCCGCCGCCGCCCTGGTCGACCTTACCCATCTCGCCCAGCTGCCACACCACGCCGGCATCGTCAAAGATGCGGGTGAAGTAGCTCACCAGCTCGGCGCTGGCGTCGTTGGCGCCGCCCTTGCCGCGAGAACCGGTGTACTTGGCCAGAGCCACGCCCTTGCCGGCGTATGTACTGTTCTGGGGCTCGAAGGCGCTGGAGAAGGTGGGATCATAAGCCGCAGTCACGTCGGCAGACAGGCACTTGGAAGCCTTGAAGCAGGTGATGCTGTCCACACCATGGGCAGCGCACAGCTGCTGCATGAAGTGGAACACATACATGCTGGCCAGGCCGGTGGGGCCGTCGGAACCGATCTCTTCCTTATCGGTCAGTACACAAACAGTGGTGAAAGCGGGGCTCTTGGTCTCGATCTCCGCCACCAGAGCCGGGTAAGCGTCGATGCGGTCGTCCTGACCGTAAGCGCCCACCAGACCGCGGTCAAAGCCCACGTCGCAGGCCTTCTGAGCGGGCACAGCCTCGATCTCGGCACGGTTGAAGTCCCGCTCGGTGATGCCGTACATGTCGTTCAGCAGCTTCATGGTCAGCAGCTTGACCCGGTCCTTCACTTCCTCGTCCTCGTAGGGCAGAGAGCCGACCACGATGTTCAGCTCCTCGCCGGTGATGCCCTCGCTCAGCTTGCGGGCATTCTGATCCGCACCCAGATGAGGCAGCAGGTCGGTGATGCAGAAGACGGGATCGCCGGGCTTCTCGCCGATGTTGATCTCCACCTTCTCGCCGTTCTTCTTGAACACAACGCCATGCAGGGCCAGAGGCAGGGTGGGCCACTGATACTTGCGGATGCCGCCGTAGTAGTGGGTCTGCAGCAGGGCCAGGTCGGCGCTCTGGTACAGGGGGTTGGGCTTCAGGTCCAGACGGGGCGCATCCACGTGAGCAATGTTCAGGTGCATGCCCTCGGCCATGCTCTTGGTGCCGATGGTGGCGGCCAGGATGCTCTTGGCACGGTTCACAGTGTAGATCTTGTCGCCGGGCTGGTAAGCCACGCCGGGCTCAAAGGGCTTGTAGCCCGCCTCCACCAGCATTTTCTCTGCATAGCTGGTGCACTCGCGCTCGGTCTTGCCCTCGTCCAGGAAGGTCTTGTAGCCCTCGCAGAAGGCGTTCGCCTTTTCAAAGGCATCGGCAGCGCTGTCCGCCGCCAGAGGCGCTTCGTAGAACAGCTCGTCGGCCAGCTGCTGGCCCTTGGTCTTTTCTTTGCTCATTGGTCATCCCTCGATTTCCACGCTGGAATACAGCGTTTGATATTTTTGGAACGCATGTGTGATCTTGTACACATACAGTTTCATCTGTTCATAGGGGAAGGTATGCAGGATCTCCCCGTCAGCCGAATAGTCCTCCTGCTCCAGCAGGCCGTCCACGGTTCCCCAGCCACTGTGATAAGCGGCTGCCGCGGTGGCCAGATCGTTTTCGTACCGCTTGAGACAGGAAGCAAAGTAATAAGAGCCGAAGCGGATGTTGGTCTCCGGGTCATACAGATCCTCAAATTCCAGTTCCTCTCCGGGTGCGATCTTGCTTTTGATCCACCAGAAGGTCTCCTCGGTGATCTGCATCAGGCCACGGGCACCCACGTTGGATTCCGCCCTCGGATCAAACCCGCTTTCCGTGCGTATCACGCTGTAGATCACCAGCGGGTCCACCTGATTTTCCCGGGCGTACTGCTCCACCAGCTCCTGATATTTTTGGGGGTAGCGCGCCAGATCCAGCTTATGAAGCCCGGCGCGAATCAGCGGCAGCGCCAGCAAAACGGCTGCCGCAAGGCCCAGCACCAGTGCAAGCAGGGCCTTGCCGTATCGTTTCAACAATCACATCCCACCTTTCAGGTGTTCCAGCACCTGGTCCGCCTGCTCCAGCAGGCCGGCCAGTGTGCCGTCGTTCCGGATCTCCCAGGCGCAGGCGGCCCGCAGGGTCTCCTCGCTCAGCTGGGCATCCAGCCGACGGCGGGCGGATTCTTCGGAAATGCCGTCCCGGGCGCAGATGCGCTTGACGGATTCCTCCAGCGGCGCGCTCACCAGGATGATCCCGTCGCAGTAAGGCTCAAAAGGTGCGCCCACAATGACCGCACCATCCACAAAGAATACTTCCTGCCCTGCCTGCCGGGCCTGTTGGCCCTCCTGCAGTAGACGGCGGATGATCTCCGGGTGTGTGATGCTCACCAGACGCTGGGAGCCATCCGGCCGGGCAAAGGCCCGGTCTGCCAGCAGGCGGCGCTGAATGCCGCCCGCTTCATCCAGAATGTCCGCGCCGAACTGCTCCACCAGCAAAGGGATGCAGGCAGAGCCCGGTTCCAGTACCTGCCGGGCCACCAGGTCCGCATCCGCTACCCGGTAACCCAAAGCCCTGTAATGGGCCGACACGGTGGATTTTCCGCAGCCGGACCGGCCGGTGATGCCGATGGTCCTCATGCTTCCACCACCCGGAAGGCGGCGGCACGCAGCAGCCGGTTATACACCGCCAGGGATACGCCGGTATCCGCCGGGCAGCGGGCAAACACCTGCTTTGCGCCCAGCTCATCCAGCCGGCGCAGAGCGGTGAACAGGGCGTGCGCCTGTTCGGCACCGCTGTCCTGCGCGCCGTATTCCACACAGGGTACCGGCAGCTGCTCCGCCTCGCCGGTAAAGCACAGGCAGAGGGTATGCTCGGCCTTGTGCTGCTCCACATAGGCGGCAAAGGCGGCCAGATCGCCCTTGACGATGGTCACCTCCGCCTTGGGGGCGTAGTGCTTATACTTCATTCCGGGAGAACGGGCCGTCTCCCCTTCCTTCAGTTTTGCCAGAATCGCGCCGGACAAAACAACCTCTTCGCCCAGTACCTGCTCCATCTGCTCTTTCGTGATGTAGCCGGGGCGCAGCAGCACGGGGGTCTCTCCCGCCAGCGTGATAACGGTGGATTCCACACCCACCTGGCAGTCGCCACCGTCCAGGATCAGGGGCAGGCGGCCGTCCATATCGCTCATCACATAGTGGGCACAGGTGGGGCTGGGGCTGCCGGAAAGGTTTGCCGAGGGCGCTGCCAGAGGCAGACCGCTGGCAGCGATGACTGCCCGGGCCACCGGATGGCTGGGCATACGGATGGCCACGGTATCCAGCCCGGCACAGACCTCGTCGGCCACCTTATCGCCCCGGGGCATGATGATGGTGAGCGGGCCGGGCCAGAAGGCTTCGGCCAGTTTCTTGGCGCCCTTCGGTACCCGGCTCACCAGACCATCCAGCATTTCCAGCCGGTCGATGTGGACGATGAGGGGGTTGTCCTGGGGGCGGCCCTTGGCTTCAAAAATCTTTTTGACGGCATTGCCGTCGAAGGCGCTGGCAGCGATGCCGTACACCGTTTCGGTGGGGATCGCCACGATCTCGCCCTGTTTCAGAAGCTCCGCCGCCTTGGCGATGGAGGCTTCGGTTGCTTTTTCCAATAAGGTTTCCATGGAACTCATTCCTTTTCTGCCGCTTTCAGCTTTTCCGCCTGGTCGGCGGTGATCAGCGCATCCAGAACCTCGTCCAACGCGCCGTCCATGATGCTGTCCAGCTTGTACAGGGTCAGCCCGATGCGGTGATCGGTGAGCCGCCCCTGGGGAAAGTTATAGGTGCGGATGCGCTCGGAGCGGTCGCCGGTGCCAACCTGGCTGCGACGGTCCGCGTCGATGGCGTCCTTTTGGGCCTGCTGCTTTTGCTGCAGCAGGCGGCTGCGCAGTACCTTCAGGGCTTTATCCTTGTTTTTGTACTGGCTGCGCTCGTCCTGGCATTCCACCACCATGCCGGTGGGCAGGTGGGTCACCCGGATGGCGCTGGAGGTCTTGTTGATGTGCTGGCCGCCCGCACCGGAGGAACGGAAGGTGTCGATCTTCAGATCGTTCATGTCCAGCTCCAAGTCCACCTCTTCCGCTTCGGGCATGACTGCCACGGTAACGGTGGAGGTGTGGATGCGGCCCTGGGTTTCGGTTTCCGGCACCCGCTGCACCCGGTGCACACCGCTCTCGAATTTCAGGCGGCTATAGGCGCCCTCGCCCTGCAGCGAGAACACAATCTCCTTGATGCCGCCCAGCTCGGTCTCGTTCAGGCTCAGCACCTCGTAGGTCCAGCCCTTGGAGGCGGCATACATGCTGTACATCCGGAACAGACTGTGGGCAAACAGGGCCGCTTCCTCGCCGCCCGCGCCGCCGCGAATCTCCACGATCACGTTTTTTCCGTCGTTTTCGTCCTTCGGCAGCAAAAGCAGCTTGAGTTTTTGCTCCAGAGGCTCCAGCTTTTCCTTGTTTTCGGTCAGCTGCTGCTGTACCATTTCTTTAAAGTCCGGCTCCAGACCGCCTTCGTCCAGCAGCTCCTTCGCCTCGCGGCAGGCCTCCTGGGCCTGCTCGTATTCGTCCATCGCCTCGATCAAAGGCGTGAGATTCTTATATTCCCGCATCAGATCCCGGAACAGCTTGTTGTCGCTGACGGTGGCGGGGTCCTGCAATCGGCGGTTCACCTCGTCGTAACGAAGGCGCACATCGCGCAGTTTATCCAGCATGGGCAGTTTCTCCTTTTTGTGAAAGTAAAAAAGAAACGCCCGCCGCTACTCTTCGCCGCGCAGGATCTTTTTGATGTTCTTTTCGATCTTGGCCCGGGGTACCATGACCTCGCGGCCGCAGCCGGTGCAGCGGATCTTGAAATCCATGCCCACCCGCAGCACGTCGAAGCAGCTTGCTCCGCAGGGATGGGGCTTTTTGGTGAGGATCTGATCCCCAACGCGAACGTCCATAGGCGGCCTCCTTTTGTGTTTTTGGGGCATACAAGCCATTAACTAATACATTATACCCCATCTTGCGGAATTTGCAAATATCCCGCCCAAGGGGTGCATATATTTTTTTAAGCGGCCGCGGCCGCAATCTGAAACCAGTAGAAATGAGGATGAGGATTCATGGTGGAATATAAACCGGAGGGGCTGTGCCGCCCCGCGTGTGAACTAAGCCCGGCCCAGCTGACCCAGGCACAAGCCCAGGGCGAGGTACTGCAGGCCACAGCCCTTGCCTTCGACCGCCAGCAGCGGCTGCGGCTGGATTTAAACGGGCAGCCCGCCTATATGGAGCATGACGACTGCGCCGACGGCATCGACTCCGGCCAGGTGCGGGAGATCGCGGTGCTCACCCGGGTGGGGCGGCCCACCTGCTTTGTGATTCTGGAAGCCCCCGGAGGGGACGGGGCCTGGCGGCTTTCCCGACGGCTGGCTCAGCGACGCTGCCGGGAGGAATATCTGGACCGGCTTCGCCCGGGGGACATCCTTCCCTGCCGGGTGACTCACATCGAGCCCTTCGGGGCGTTTTGCGACGTGGGCTGCGGCATCAGCGCGCTCTTGCCCATCGACTGCCTTTCGGTCTCACGCATCCAGAGCCCGGCCGACCGGGTACAGCTGGAAGAGGACCTGTTCTGCGTGATCAGAAGCCGGGACGACCAGGGCCGGCTGGTGCTGAGCCTGCGGGAGCTGCTGGGCACCTGGCAGGAGAACGCCGACCGGTTCGCCGTGGGTGAAACGGTGGTGGGCATTGTGCGGAGCATTGAGGATTACGGCGTATTCATCGAGATTGCCCCCAATCTGGCGGGCCTTGCCGAGCGCACCGAGGGACTGCGGCTGGGCCAGCCGGTGAGCGTTTACATCAAGAGCATTTTACCGGACAAGATGAAGCTGAAGCTGGTGATCGTAAACCGGGAGCTGAGCGAACCGCTGCGCTTTGCCCTGCCCTACACCCAAACCGAAGGCCACATCGACCGCTGGGTCTATTCCACCCCCTTCAGCCGCAAACACATCGAGACGGAATTTGAATCCGAGGCCAAGGCAGCTGCCGGGCCTTGCGCGGGCGAACAAATCCTTTTATAATAGTAACAGTACACCTAAGAAAAGGAAGTGTTTGCTGTGGCCGGAAATGCATTTACCTTTGGCGTAAAGCCGGGCGGCCTGACCGACCGATCCCAGGTGAGCATCCTTTTGTGCTACCTGATCCGCACCGCCGCGCCTTTATGCCGACAGGATATAGAAAACGCGCTGCTGGGCGAGCAGCTGGTGAATTATTTTGAACTGGCCGGAAGCCTGGCCGACCTGGAGGATCAGGGCCTTGTGACCGTGGACGAGAATGGCGGTTATCACATCACCCCCAAGGGCATTTCGGTGACCGACGAGCTGGGTTTCGACCTGCTGCCCCGCAGCGTGCGGGAAACCGCCATCCGGGCAGTGATTCGGGCACAGCAGTGGGTACGCAAAGCGGCCCAGCACCAGACCCAGGTAACCAAAACCGATCAGGGCTATGTGGTGCACTGCTCCATCAACGAGCTGGGCAGCGAGGTGTTCGGCCTTTCCTTCACCCTGCCGGACCCGCTGACCGCCGAAATGGTGAAAAACGCCTTCATCGAAAAGGGCAGCGAGATCTACGCTCTGCTTCTGGAGACGATGACCACCGATTCCGCCCGCCAGGAGGAGCCGGACAGTTCCACCAAGTGCTGACCTACCCCCTTTTGAACGAAATACAAATAATAAAACCGCCGCCGTGCATTTGGTTTTGCACAGCGGCGGTTTTCTTTGTTTTTGTAACCTCAGGGCTGCTTGCCTTCCACGATGCCCTCGTGGTGCAGCACGCTGCGGATGGTGCCGAAGAAGATCTTCACATCCAGCCCGAAGCTCAGATGCTGAACGTAGTAGCCGTCCAGTTCCGCTTTCTTGGGGATGGGCAGCTCGTCGCGGCCGTGAATCTGGGCATAACCGGTCAGGCCGGGCACGCAGTCATTGGCGCCGTATTTGTCCCGCTCGGCGATCAGGTCGTCCTGGTTCCAGAGGGCGGGGCGCGGACCGATGATGCTCATTTCCCCTTTAAAAATATTGAACAGCTGGGGCAGCTCGTCCAGGCTGGTCTTGCGCAGGAAGCGGCCAATGGGTGTGATGAAGGCGTCCGGGTTTTCCAACAGATGCGTGGGCATGTCCTTGGGGGTATCCGTGCGCATACTGCGGAACTTGTAGATCTGGAAGTAGGTCTTGCCTTTGCCCACCCGCTTCTGGCAGAAAAGCACCGGCCCCGGAGACGAAGCCTTGATGCACAGCGCCAGTATGGCCAGCAGCGGCGACAGCACAACGATGGCGCAGAGCGACAGCACCCAGTCAATCACACGCTTGATCACATTGCGATACATGAAACATTCCTCCTAGCTGGTCTCGCTTCATCAGGCGGGTTCCTGCCCACAGTTGGTCTTGTGGTGGAAGGTGGGCACCATGTCGATAAGCGCCTGCACCAGGTTGTCGCTGTTATTGGTGTAGGCAATCTGCTTCAGGGTCATCAGGTGATCGAAGAAGGTCTGGTTGTTCAGCTTGAGGGGCGCGCCGATGTAGATCTTCCGGTTTTCGGTCTTGCGCAGGCCCTCCTCGTCCATCAGCAGCTCCTCAAACAGCTTTTCGCCGGGGCGCAGGCCGGTGAACACGATCTGAATGTCCTTGTATGGAATGAAGCCGGAAAGCTTGATTAGGTTCTCGGCCAAATCCAGAATGCGCATGGGCTTGCCCATGTCCAGCACGAAGATCTCGCCGCCGGTGGCCATGGAACCAGCCTCCAGAACCAGGCTTACCGCCTCGGAAATGGTCATGAAATAGCGGACGATGTCCGGGTGGGTCACCGTGACCGGGCCGCCGCAGGCAATCTGGTCCTTGAACAGAGGAATCACCGAACCGTTGGAACCCAGCACGTTGCCGAAGCGCACCGCCGCAAACCGGGTCTTGCTTCTCTGGGCCATGGCCTGCACGATCATTTCGCACACACGCTTGGTGGCGCCCATCACGTTGGTGGGGTTCACTGCCTTGTCGGTGGAGATCAGCACGAACCGCTCGGCCCCGTACCGGTCCGCCGAGCTTGCCACGTTGAAGGTGCCGAACACATTATTCTTTACCGCTTCCTCCGGGCTGTCCTCCATCAGGGGCACATGCTTATGGGCGGCGGCATGAAATACAATTTCGGGACGGTAGTGCTCGAACAGGGCATCCATCTTTTTGGAATCGCGCACCGAGGCGATCTGCACCTGCAAATCCAGCTTGTCGCCGTATTTGCGGCGAAGCTCCTGCTGAATCTCGTAGGCACTGTTCTCGTAGATGTCCACCAGAAGCAGCTCCTTGGGCTCGCAGGACGCGATCTGACGGCACAGCTCGGAACCGATGGAACCGCCGCCGCCGGTGACCATGACCCGCTTACCCCGCAGAAATTCCGCGATCCGGACCGACAGCTGCACCTCTTCCCGGCCCAGCAGGTCTTCCACTTTAACGTCACGGATGCGGGAGGCAAGGTCCTGACCGTCGGTGATCATCTTCACAATATCCGGCAGAATCTTGATGTTGCACTTGGTCTTGTTGCAGATGGACAGCACCCGACGCTTGTTTTCCTCGTCCATGGTGGGGATGGCCAGCAGGATGCTCTCGATCTCGCACTGCTCCACGATCTCGGGGATATCTTCGGTGGTGCCCATGATCTGGATGCCCATGATGTATCGGCCCTGCTTTTCCGGCGCGTCGTCCACGCAGCAGATGATGTTCATGTCCGGGCTGGGCTTTTTGAACTGCTCATGCAGAAGGGTGCTGGCCGCATCGCCTGCGCCGATAAGCAGGGTACGGCGGGCCTTCTGGCCGCCTTTTTTGCCCAGCTTCACATTCCGGTACATCCGGTACACCAGGCGGGAATACATGGTCACGCCCGCCGAGAACATGGCGCTGAGGAAGTAGACCGAAATGGGCACCTGGCTGCCCGTTCCCTGGAAGATGAGCAGCGAGCTGGCCACGAACAGGAAAATCGCGATGGCCGAGCCGGTACACAGCCGGAAGAACTCCACCACCTCGGCGTAGCGCCACAGGCTGTCGTACATGCCCATCAGGCCATAGACGATCTCGAAGCAGCAGACAAACAGGAAACAGCTGGCCACCAGCAGGCTGGAATACTGCGCGTAGGGCGCGCGGCCGCTGATCAGCACCCAGGGCGCCAGATAGCAGACCGTAAGAGCGCAGACGTCGAACAGCATCAGGATCTGCTTGCGGAATCTGCTCAGGATCGCACCGATCTTCATTGACAAATTCTATCACCAAACTTTGTTTTTGTTTTCAGCCGGACTCCGGGCGCGACAAATAGTGCCCTGCCGGCGATCCACAGGACACCATGCCCCATTGTTCCGAATAGCGCTGCAGCCGTGAGAAAATAAAACGCCGGACATCCGGCACGGCGCCGCCTTGGCCGGGCGGTGCAAAAGGCGCAGTGCTACCCCTTGTGTTTTCTTGTAATTTTACACTATTTTCACCAAAGAATCAATGTTTTTGCGCCTGGTCCGCCTCATTGGGGTTAGTTTGCACCGTTTTTACACAAAAAAGCCGCCGTATTTTGCCGATACGGCGGCTTTTTGCTTTGGGATTTTTTGTTACAAAATAATGCAGATCAGGCCGGTACAGCCCTCGTTGATCACCCGCTCCAGGGTCTCCTGCAGGCGGGCGCGGGCCTCCTGGGGCATGTGCAGCAGCTTGTTCTGCAGCCCCTCGTTTACCAGCTCGTGCAGGCTCTTGCCAAAGATGTTGGACTGCCAGATCTTCAGCGGGTCCTGCTCGAAGTCGTGCAGCAGGCTGACCACCAGCTCCTCCGACTGCTTTTCCGAGCCCACGATGGGAGAAATCTCGGTGTTGATGGTGGCTTTGAGCAGATGGATGGACGGGGCGCTGGCCCGCAGCCGCACCCCGTAGCGGCCGCCCTGGTGCACGATCTCCGGCTCCTCCAGCCGCAGCTCGCTGATGGTGGGCATCACGATGCCGTAGCCGGTGGCCTCCACCTGTTCCAGCGCGCTGCGAATCTTCTCATATTCCCGCTTGGCACGGGCAAGGCCGATGATGCAGGGCATCAGGCTGGCCTCGTCGCAGATTTCCAGGCCGGTGGTCTCGCCCAGCACCTGATAGAAAATCTCCGGCCGCAGCTCCAGCTCCAGTACCACCCGGCCGGTGGCCAGCTCCAGCGAACGGATGCGGGAGGCTTTCAGCGCCTCACACTGCACCGGGCCTTCCCGGCAAGCCACGTCCTTCATCTGGGCCACCGAGTCCGCGTATTCCCGGGCCGCCGCGTAGACCTGCTGCTGCAGCCAGTGGTCCGGCTCCAGCATGGTGATCCACTTGGGCATGGCGAAGGCGATTTCCTTCACCTCAAACTCATAGAGCACGCTCTGCAAAATCTTGCCGATGGCCGCCCGGTCCAGGTCCAGGCAACTGACCGGAATCACGGTGTGGCCGTATTCCTGCTCCATCTGCTGGGCCAGCTGGTACACATCCGGCTTATGGGGGTCCACACAGTTGAGCAGAATTACAAAGGGCTTGTTGATCTCGTCCAGCTCGGCGATGACCTGAGCCTCCGCCGCCTGGTATTTTTCCCGGGGAATGTCGCTGATGGAGCCGTCGGTGGTGATGACCAGTCCGATGGTGGAATGCTCCCGGATCACCTTGCGGGTGCCGGTCTGGGCCGCCTGATCGAAGGGAATCTCCTCCTCAAACCAGGGGCTCTTCACCATGCGGGGCTTTTCGTCCTCCTCGTGGCCCATGGCTCCCTCCACCATGTAGCCCACACAATCGATCAGCCGGGTCTTGAAGCTGCCGCCTCCTTCCAGCTCGATGGTGACGGCGGCCTCCGGGATGAATTTGGGCTCGGTGGTCATGATGGTGCGCCCTGCGGCGGACTGGGGCAGTTCGTCCCGCGCCCGGTTCTTCACCGCCGGGCTGGTGAGCTGAGGCAGCACCAGCTCCTCCATAAATTTTTTGATGAAGGTGCTCTTGCCGGTGCGCACCGGGCCCACCACGCCGATGTAAATATCGCCGCCGGTACGGGCTGCGATGTCCTTATAAACGCCCTGGGTTTCCATTGAATTCCTCCCCTCCTTTCACATGCTGGCCGGCACCAGCAGCCGGGCCGCCTGGGTGATGCGGGTGTCCTCCAGCTGGTTGCTTTTCAGCATGGCCGACGGTGACACATGGTACCGCTTGGCGATTTCGAACACGTCCTCGCCGGGGGCCGCGTAATAGATGCGCAGCGCGATGTCCGGCTCCGGCTGCTCCAGCGCTTCGCCGCATTCCACCTGCGCCAGCGCCGTCTGCCAGCTGCGCTTGAACACCAAGCCGTCCAGCCGGATGCGGGCGCTCAGGGTCATCTCGGCCCCATTCTTTCGCACGTCGATGTCGGTGACGGTGGGCCAGCACTCGCAGCGGTATTCCTCCGGGCTGCCCGGCCAGGGCGGACTCAGGGTATATTCAAAGCTCTTGTCGTAGCAGTCGATCTCGCCCAGCGAGTTCATGCAGAACACATGGGCGCTGGCCCGGCCGCTCAGCTGGACCCCCTGCCCCACGGCGGTGAGCTCCGGCAGGCCGGGCAGCACAAAGCAGTGGATGATCTGGGCCTCCTCGTCCGGCAGCGCACCGCCGGTCTGGGCCTCACACTCCTGTCCGAGGGTCTGGAACAGCTGCTCGGTGAGGATACGCTGGCTGCTCACCTGGGTCTCGAACTGGGTGGAGAAGGCGTCGCTGACCAGATAGCACTCGTTTTTGCGCCACACCCGCAGATGCAGCGCCGCGGTGGCGGTGATGGTGTGGCCGCCCTCCTGGGCCGCGGCCATCACGGTGCAGCCGGTGAGCTCGGCGGATGCAAAGCACTCGCTGTCCTCCGGCACGCCCTCCAGGTCCAAAATTTGATTGAATGCTACCCGCTGCTGGGTCTGTTCCATCTGATAGCCGGGGCCGGTGCGATACAACAGGTTCACCTGGATGGCGCCTTTGACCACCGCCTTGCCGGAAATCAGCTTCACATCCTCCACCTGGCCCACTCCGGCTACGTCCAGAATGGCCTGAGGCGGCTGGGCAAACTGCAGCTGCTCCTCCGCGGTAATCATCTTATCCAGGCTGGCCAGGCACTTGACGCCCTCCACCGATTCCATCCGCTGCTCGATGCCGCAGTCCGCCAGAGCGGTGATCACCTCCTGGTCGGTGCGGCAGGCCACCCGGGCACTGAGGGCATAAGCCCCCCGCAGATCCACCCGGCGCTGGTTCACCGCCCGGCAGTTCAGATATTCCAGCTGACCGCCCACCTGGACGCTGTAGCCGGAATAATCCCCCTCCGGCAGATCCATAGCCCGGGTGAAGGGCAGCTTCTGTTCGGTCTGGCACAGGCTTTGGTCCTCCTCGGCCTGGTAATACACCACACACCGCAGGTAGCCGTCCACAGTCAGGCGGCCGGCTGTGATCTGTTTTTGCAGCGGCACCAGGTAGACGAAGCATTTTATGATCTTGAACACCTGCGGCAGATAATCCGGAATAAGGATCTCCGCCTCCACCGGAAGCTCTGCCTTGGTCTCGCACAGGCTCCCCATGGCGGACAGCGAGTCCCTGAATACCTTCAATTCCATTTTTTCGCCCCTTTCGCGCGTTTCTAGTCCCATGTATATGCGCGCGGTGGGCAAGCCATACCCCTTTTTTGCAGGCAAAGGGCCCGCCGCCTGGTTTTTTCAGGCAGCGGGCCCTTTGCTTTGAGTCGGACTCAGTTTTCCTTCTTGATCTTAAACAGCGCCCGCAGAACTCCTGCCAGGCATTTGGGGCTTTTGACCACGATCACTTGCATTGCCGCTTCCCTCCCTTGTGGCTGATGGTTTTGCTTCAGTATATCCATCCGCCCCGGGATTTGTGCATCAGCGGTCCAGTTGGTGGTCCTTTTTGGTGCGGATCACCAGCAAAGCGCCCGTTCGCACCGTGATGGTTGCGCCGCCGGGCAGGGTCTCATTACTTACCCCCAGCGGAAAATCCACTGTGGTGAGGGTGGCGTCCTCCAGGGTGTATTTTGCACCCCGCTCACACACTCCCTCGGCTCTGCCCTCCAGCGGCAGCACCGAAAAGTATTCCTCCGGCTCGTAGGGCAGCTCCATGGTCTCGCCGGGCATCAGATAGCAAAGCAGACTGTCCTCGTCGGCCAGTGTTACCTGTACGCCCTGCTTTGCCAGCCACAGGCCGGTGCCGATGTTGGCCAGCGTGTGCTCCAGCCGGTGGCCGCCCAGCGCCCCCAGCATGAGCACCTGGGAAAAGCCCTTTTCCACTGCCAGCTTGGCGGCATAGTGGGTATCTGTATCGTCCTTGACCCGGGGCAGCACCACAGCACCGGTCCCCTCCGGCTCGGGTGCGCTGTCGAAATCTCCCAGAATCACATCCGGTTCCCGTTCCAGTAGCTGCCGGGTACTCCGGTAGCCTCCATCACAGGCGATCAGATAGTCGCCGGGCCGCAGCAGCTTTTTCATGGAGGCTGCCAGCGGCGCGGCCGACACGATCACGCATCTTGTTTCTTTTCTCTCAGCCATCTCAGCGCAGCTCCCAGTCCTTGATATCCTTCACTTCGTCGTACATGGCGGCGTAGCTGTCGTAACGGCTCTGGCTGATCTTGCCCTCCTTGAGGGCTTCCAGCACCGCGCATCCCTTCTCTGCCCGGTGGGCGCAGCCGGTGAACTTGCACTCATGCACATAGGGCGCAAATTCCGGGAAGGCGTATTGCAGGTTTTCCTTGGGGATGTAACAGGCCTTGCCGGTGTCCAGGCTGGCGAAGCCCGGGGTGTCGGCCACGTAGCCGCCGAAGGCCTCGAAGATTTCCACCTCGCGGGTGGTGTGGCGGCCGCGGCCCAGCTTCTGGCTGATGGAGCCGGTCTGCTGGGCAAGGTCGGGCAGCAGGGCATTGAGCAGGGTGCTCTTGCCCACGCCGGAGTTGCCGCAGAAGGCACAGAGCTTGCCCTGGATCATGCTCTTGATCTCGTCCAATCCGCCGCCGGTGGCGTGATCCACGATCACCACCGGCAAGGTGGACAGCGCATAGGCCCCGGTCAGCTTTTCGGTGCTGGCCAAATCGCCCTTGGTGAACACCAACACCGGCTGCACCTCCTTGTCCACCGCGATGGCGGTGAGTTTATCCAGCACCAGGGTGCTGGGCACCGGCTGGGTGGTGCTGGCCACGATGAACAGCACATCCAGATTGGCAATGGGCGGCCGTACAAACACATTGCGGCGGGGTGCGATCTCGGCAATCACATTGCCGCCGTTCTCCACCTCCACCGTGACCCGGTCACCCGCCACCGGGGTGATGCCCCGCTTGCGGAAGATGCCCTTTGCCTTGCATTCCAGCAGCTCGTCGCCGCACTGCACATAGTAAAAACCGCCGATCCCTTTTTTGATGTATCCTTCCGGCATAGTGAATTCCTTTCCCAGTTTTGCTTTTCCTTATTGGAAAGAGCCGGGCCGCTGATACCACGGCCCGGCCCCATTGCTTCACGAGCAGCGTGCCGCAGGATCAATCGTCCTGCTGTTCCTGCTTGTTGCTGTCTTCTTTATTCGAGTTTCCCTTATCCGAATCGCCCTTACTAGAGTCGTCCTCGCCCGGGGTCACCACCACCGGCGGCTGGGTCGCGGTCGGGGTGGGGCTGGGCGTGGGTTCCGGAGTGGGCTCCGGAGTGGGTTCAGGAGTCGGTTCCGGCGTAGGCTCCGGTCCCAGCGACACGGTGTAGCCCACCGTGGTGTTGATGCGGACCAGGCTGCCCGCTTCATAGGTCTGGCCAATCACGCGGCCCGCCTCGTACTCGCTGCTGTAAGCCTCGGTACGGGTACCGGTGCGCAGATTGCTGGCGGTCAGCGCCTTCTGGGCGTCCGCCTCGGTCAGACCAAGCAGCTGGGGCACCGAGCGTTCCAGGTCCACCTTCTTCTGGCTCACATACATGGTCACGGTGGAACCGCTGGCCACCTGCTCACCGTTGGCGGGATCGGTGCGGATTACGCTGCCCTCCGGCACGGTGTCGTCCGCCTCATTGACCCGGCGTACCTGCAGGCCCTCGTTCTTCAAAGCTTCTTCCGCTTCGGATGCAGTCCAGCCGTTTACCGACGGGATGTTCACATACAGCGTGCCGATGCTCACCTTCAGGGTGACCTTCTGGCCCTCCTTCACGGTACGGGGACCGCGGGGAGACTGGCTGATGATGATGCCTTCTTCGGTCTCGCTGCTGTTCACCATTTCAGCGGTCAGGCTGAGCTTGTCGTTGTACTGGGCTTTTACTTCCTCCCAGTTCATACCGGTGAAGTCGGGCAGCTCCACGTCCTCCTTGCTGCTGAACAGGGGGTTGGTGGAGTTCGCGAAGATCATGAAGCACAGGATGGCGGAGCCCAGAGCGAAGGCTGTGGCCATACCCGCCAGCACCGGCAGCAGGCCGATGCGCTTTTTCTTCTTTTTCCGGCTTTGGGTACCCGTGGTGCGGCTCTGACCGCTGCGGGAAGTCTGCTGGCTGCCGGTGCGTGTGGAACGCTGACCGGTGCGCCGCGGATCGTTCTGGCCGGAGCCGGATCTGCTTTGTTTAACCACCTTGTCAATATACCTCGACGGCGAATCCTCAGTTAAATACTCATACTCAAACCGGATGCTGGGGTTGCGCTTGAATTCCTCAATGTCCTCCAGCATGGCGCGGGCGCTGGGATATCGCCGGTTCGGGTCCTTCGCCATGGCCCGGGCGGTGATGTCCTGCAGTGCCTGGGGCACATCCGGTGCGATCTGCCCCAGAGGGACAGCCTTGTCTGAAATCTGCTTGATGGCCACCGAGACCGCGTCATCCGATTCAAAGGGCAGCTTGCCGGACAGCATCTCGTACAGCATGATGCCCACGGAATAGATGTCTGCCTTTGCGTCAGTCACGTCGCCCTTGGCCTGCTCGGGGCTGATGTAATGCACCGAACCGATGGCCTTATTGCTTACCATCTGGCTCTCGGCGCGGGAGAAACGGGCGATGCCGAAGTCCATGATCTTGACCTTGCCGTCGGCCAGCAGCATGATGTTCTGGGGCTTGATGTCCCGGTGGACCACGCCCTTCCGGTGGGCATGGTCCAATGCATCCAGAATCTGCTCGGTGAAATGCACCACCTCTTTCCAGGTGAGGGGCTCGCCCCGGCGGGTCATGTACTCCTTCAGGGTAATGCCGTCGATGTATTCCATCACGATGTACTGGAGCTTGTCGGTGACCGACACGTCGAACACCTTCACGATGCCCGGATGGTCCAGAATGGAGATGGCCTTGGATTCATTCTTGAACCGGTAGACCAGCTCCGGGTTTTCCAGAAATTCCTCCCGCAGGACCTTTACTGCCACCACACGCTGGTTTTTCAGGTCCACACCTTTATAAACATTGGCCATGCCGCCCACACCCACCAGCTCCTCCAGCAGGTAGCGGCCGTCCAGCTTTTTGCCTATCAGTTGATCCATCTCAGTCCTCCGTTTGCTCTACCTCGATCAGCAGGGCGGTGATGTTGTCCTGCCCGCCTGCCTGGAGCGCCTGCTCCACCAGCCGCCGCGGCACCGTGAAAAACGGGTTGTGCTGGATGATGGCAAGCAGCTGGCCGTCCGGTACCACACCGGAAAGCCCGTCGCTGCACATGAGGATCACGTCGCCGGGCTGAGCAGGCATGCTGGAATAATCCGCCTGCACACCGGGCTCCACGCCCAGCGCCTTGGTGATGAGGTTTTTGTGGGGGTAGTTCTCGGCCTCCTCGGTGGTCAGCCGCCCCGCTTCCACCAGCTCCTGCACCATGGAATGGTCCCGGGTGAGCTGGCTGATCTGCCCATCCCGGCAGAGGTAGGCACGGGAATCGCCCACGTGAGCCACATGCAGGGTATCGTGCCGCACCAGGCAGCACACGGCGGTGGTGCCCATCCCCTTGTTTTCCGGGTGGGCCTGGGCCTCATTGTAAATGGCCCGGTTGGCCTGAGTGACACAGTGCATCAGGAAGGCCCGTTCCTGGCCCTTGGGCAGGTTTTTCAGGCCGCTTTCAAAGCAGGACTCCATGGTGTCGGTGGCGATCTGTGCCGCCAGCTGACCCGCTGCCGCGCCGCCCATACCGTCACACACAACGGCCCAGACGGTGTCGTCTGGCAGGCGGGCGGCCCGGTAATTGTCCTGATTTTCATTGCGGCAGCTGCCGATATCGGTTTTGCCGGCCAGTTTCATGGCTGTTCCTCCTTTGCTGCCTCCCGCCGCAGCTGGCCGCAGGCGGCGCTGATGTCGCTGCCCAGGCGGCGGCGCACGGTGGCGTTCACCCCTAAATCGGTGAGCATATTCTGGAAGCGCTTCACGTTCTCCGCGTCGGTGGCAGAGTAGGGGCTGCCGTCCACCGGGTTGATGGGGATCAGGTTCACATGGGCCCCCATGCCCCGGATGAGCTTTGCCAGCTCCTTGGCGGTGGCAGGGCTGTCGTTCACGCCCCGCACCATGGAATATTCAAAGCTGATGCGCCGGCCGGTGACCTTCTGGTAGCGGCGGCAGGCGGCGATGAGCTCCTCCACCGGATATGCGTCGTTCACCGGCATCATCTGGCTGCGCATAGCGTTGTTGGGCGCATGCAGCGAGATGGACAGGGTGAGCTGCAGCTTCTTTTCCGCCAGCTTGTCGATCTGGGGCACAATGCCGCAGGTGGACAGGCTGATGTTCCGCATGCCGATGTTCACGCCCTCAGGGCTGGAAATGATGGTGAGAAAATCCATCACATTGTCGAAGTTGTCCAGCGGTTCGCCAATGCCCATGAGCACGATGTGGGAAATGCGCTCGCCGATGTCTTTCTGGGCGGCGTAGATTTCCGCCGCGATCTCTCCGGCTTCCAGGTTGCGCACCCGGCCCGCCTGGGTAGAGGCGCAGAACCGGCAGCCCATGCGGCAGCCCACCTGGGTGGACACGCACACGGTGTTACCATAATTATAGCGCATTACCACCGTCTCGATGCAGTTGCCGTCTGCCAGGCGGAAAAGATATTTCACCGTGCCGTCCTTGGACTGCTGCCGCCGCTGGATGACGGGAGCCGCGATGTAGTACTCCTCTTCCAGCTTCGCCAGCAGCGCCTTGGGCTGGTCGGTCATGGCCGAAAACTCGGTGACCAGCTTCTGGTGCAGCCAGTGAAAGATCTGCTTTGCCCGGAAGGCGGGCTGGCCCATGGCTTTCAGCTGTTCGGCCAGCTGCTCAAGGGTATAGGATGAAATACAGGTTTTCTGCATGGTTCACAACTTCTCCATAATGGCAATGAAAAATCCGTCCGGCCCGGCCTTGCCCGGCAAAAGGGTCAGCATGCCGTTCTCCACTCGTGCACCTTCAGGCACGAAGGGGGGCGGCACCAGCCGGAAACCAGCGTTTTGTTCCAGGAAGGCCTGCACGATGTTCTGGTTCTCCCGCGGGTCGATGGTGCAGGTGGAATACACGATGCGGCCGCCCTGTTTCACATAACGAGCGGCGGTGGCCAGAATCTTCGCCTGCAGCTCGTGCAGCTGCTCCACACCCTCCATAGTTTTGTAGCGGATGTCCGGCTTTTTGGCGATGATGCCAAGGCCGGAGCAGGGCACGTCGCATAAGACCCGATCCGCCCCGGCAAACTCTTCCCGGTAGACCGAGGCGTCGTTGTGCAGCACCTTCACATTGGTCAGGCCCGCACGGGCGGCGGCCTTTTCGATCAGCGGCAGGCGACTTTCCACCGCGTCACAACTGATGAGGGTGCCGGTGTTCTCCATGTCCTCGCCGATGGTCAGGGTCTTGCCACCCGGCGCGGCGCACAGGTCCAGCACCTTTTCTCCGGGTCTTGCCTGCAGACTATAAGCCGCCAACTGGGAGGCCTGACCCTGCACATGGTAAAGCCCTTTCTGAAAGGCCTCGGTGGCCGCCGGGCTGCCGGTGAACTTGGCCAGCAGGGTGTTCCCCAGCCAGCCGGGCTCCACCTCCACGCCTTCCGCTTCCAGCAGTTTGGTCAGCTGAGCGGGCGTAGTTTTCAGCGGGTTGCACCGCAGGGCCACCCGAGGTGCTTCAAAGAATGCCTGCAAAATCTGCTCGCATTCTTCGGGATAATTTTTTTGCAGCAGTTTGACCACCGGCAGGCCCACAGAATACTGGATGCTCAGCCGCTCGGCCTCGGTTTTGAAAGAAGCCGCGGTCGGGTCCTGGGTCACGGCCTTGCGCAGCACCGCATTCACAAGACCGGCGGCGCTGGATTTTTTCAGCGCACGGCACAGGCTCACCGACTCGTTCACCGCCACCGCGCGGGGCACCTGCATGTAGCGGGCCTGATACAGACCGCTGCGCAGGATGGCCCGCACCTGGGGGTCCAGCTTGGTCAGCGGACGGCTCAGGCAGTTCGCCAGCGCCCAGTCCAGGGTGAGCAGCCGCTCGGTGACGCCGTAAAACAGGGCGCTCACGAAGGCCCGGTCCCGGCCGGCCAGGTCCTGATGCTCCAGGACTGCGTTCAATACCAGATTGGCAAAGCCGCTCTCCTCCTGGCGGACCAGTGCCTGAACCGCGATGCGGCGGGCTTTATCCATAAACGTGTTCCTCCAATGGTGAAATTACAGCCGGTCGCCTGCTTTCAGGCGGCGGCCCGCCGCCCAGGCGGAGCCCGCCATGGGCTTGGAGCCCTCCGGCACCACCTCATCCAGCTCCAGCGCGCCCTCGGCGCAGGCGATGGTGAGGGGTTTGATGCTCAGCACAGTGCCGGGCGCGCCGCTTCCGGCGGCCACATGGCTTTTGCGCACCTTGATCTTTTTGCCTTCCTGCTCAAAGTAGGCCACCGGCCAGGGGTTCATGCCCCGCACCAGGTCGTGCAGCTTCTGAGCGGGCTGGTCAAAGGCAAAGCGGGCCATCTCCTTGGTCAGGGGCGGGGCCAGCGTGGCCTTGCTGTGGTCCTGCGGGGTGCGCACGGCAGTGCCCTCGGCGATGGAGGCAATGGTCTCCACCAGTGTTTTGGCACCCTGGGCGGTAATCCGCTCGAACAGCTCGCCGCTGGTTTCCTCGGGGCCGATGGTCACCGGGGCGACGTTCAGGATATCGCCAGTGTCCAGGCCCTCGTCCAGATACATAATGGAAACGCCGGTCTCCTTGTCGCCGTTGATCACCGACCACTGCACCGGTGCGGCGCCCCGGTACTTGGGCAGCAGCGAAACGTGCAGGTTGATGCAGCCCTTGGGCGGCACGCACAGCACCTCCGGCGGCAGAATGCGGCCATAGGCCACCACCACGATCAGCTCGGGAGCCAGCTCCCGGATCTGCTGCTGCACCTCTTCGGTGCGCAGGGTCTTGGGCTGGTAGACCGGTAGATTATGCTCCAGCGCCAGCTGCTTCACCGGCGGGGCGGTGAGAATCTGCTTGCGGCCCACCGGCTTATCCTCGCGGGTGAACACGCCGCACACCTCATGCTCCGCCTCCAGAACGGCAGCCAGGCTGGCGGCGGCAATGTCCGGCGTGCCCATAAACAGAATGCGCATTATTCCTCGTCCTCTTCGATCTCGTCCGGGTAGTCGTCCTCATAGAAATGGTCGGCCAGGTCCATGATGGTGATGCCGTCCAGATGGTTGGTCTCATGGCAGAAACAGCGGGCCAGCATCTCCTCGGCCTCCATCTCGAAGGTCTCGCCGTGGCGGTCCTGGGCGCGGATCTTCACCTTGCGGGGGCGGCTGATGGCGCCGTTGTGGCCCGGGAAGGACAGGCAGCCCTCGTACAGGGTCACCTCATCCTCGGACTCCTCCAGAATCTCCGGGTTGATGCACTCGATGAACTTGGGCTCGTAGCCCTCGGGCATGGTGCCATCCTCAGGCAGATCGCGCTCATCCAGCGCGATGAACAGGCGGCGCATCACGCCCACCTGGGGGCCGGCCAGGCCCAGACCGCCTGCGTCGATCAGGGTTTCTTTCATGTCGTCCAGCAGAGTCGCCAGACGGTCGTCAAAATTGGTCACCGGGCGGCAGACCTTTTTCAGAATGGGATCGCCGTCCTGCACAATGGTACGCAGAGCCATAGAAGTTTATCCTCCTTAAAATGAGCCGGCGGGAAGGCCGGCGAGATTGGTTGATGAAAGATGCCCGAGAGGTCAGTCGCCGTCGGAATTGAAATCCAGCGTCACCGACGCTTTGGACGGCAGACCCTCGTCGCTGTAAGCCGCCAGCACCTGGCCCAGCACCTGGCGGAAGGCCCGGTCATTGCGGCATTTGATGGTGAGTTTATAGCGGTAACGGTCCTTGACCATGACGATGTTCATGGGTGCGGGACCCAAGATCCGCAGCGGCATGCCCGGATGGGCGCTTGCCTCGGTGCCCAGCAGCCGGGCAAAGCGGGCGGCCGCCTGCATGGTACGGTTTTCGTCCGCGCCGCTGAAGGCAGCGATACAGACGCTGCAGAAGGGCGGGTACAGGCAGATCTTGCGGAACATGATCTCCTGATCGAAAAAGGCCTCGTAGTTCTGAGCGGCCGCCAGATTCAGGGTGGAATTCTCCGGGTCCATGGTCTGGATCAGCGCCCGGCCCGCGGCCCCGGCCCGGCCGGAGCGGCCGATCACCTGGGTCACCAGCGAGAACACGTTCTCCACCGCCCGGAACCCCTGGGAAAAGAGCAGCGAGTCGATGCCCAGCACGCCCACCAGGGTCACCTTTTCAAAATCCAGGCCCTTGGCCACCATCTGGGTGCCCAGCATGATGTCGTATTCGCCCCGAGCGAAGGCGGCCAGCATGTTCTCGTGGGCGTTCTTTTGGCTGGTGGAGTCCTGGTCCATGCGAAGCACCCGAGCATCGGGAAACAGCTCGGCCAGCTCCTCCTCCACCCGCTGGGTGCCGAAGCCGGTGTAACGCACCTTTCCGCCGCATTCCGGGCAGACGGTAGGCACCGGGGAAATCGCCTTGCCGCAATAGTGGCAAAGCAGCTTGTTTTCGGATTTATGATACACCATAGGGACGCTGCAGCTGGAGCATTTGATCACCTGCCCGCAGCCAGAGCACATGCCCACGGTCTTGTACCCCCGCCGGTTGAGCAGCAGAATTGCCTGCTCGCCCCGGGCCAGGGTCTGTCGGATGCGCCCGGCCAGCGCGGCGCTGATGCTGCCGGAGTTTCCGGCAGCCAGCTCGGCGCGCATATCCACCATTTCCACCGCGGGCAGCGGCTGGCCCGCATAGCGCCGGGTGAGTTTATACAGGGTATAACGCCCCTCCAGTGCGGCCTGGTAGCTCTCCACACTGGGAGTGGCCGAGGCAAACAGCACCAGCGCGCCGTGGTCCACAGCCCGGCGCTTGGCCACCTCCCGGGCATCGAAGCGGGGTGCGCTTTCCGACCGGTAGGTGTGCTCCTGCTCCTCGTCCAGCACGATGAGGCCGATGTTTTTCAGCGGCGCAAACACCGCGCTGCGGGTTCCCACCACGATGTCGGCCCCACCGGCCTGGATCATCTGCCATTGCAGAAGCCGTTCGGTGTGGTTGAGGGCCGAGTGCTGCACTGCCACCCGTCCGCCGAAGGTCTGCTTCAGGCGGCGGATCATCTGAGGCGTCAGGCTGATCTCCGGCACCAGTACCAGGGCGGTCTTGCCCCGCTCCAGCGTGCGCTGAATCAGCTTTAAAAACACCAGCGTTTTACCGCTGGCGGTCACCCCGTACAGCAGTGCGGCGCTGGGCTTGCCTTGCTCCATCTGGGCGCAAAGCCCGTCGTACACCTGCTGCTGCTCCTCGCTGAGGAGGATGGGGTCGCTTGTCTGGGGAATGTGGCTGAACAGGTCCAGGACCTTATCCACCTGGCGCTTTTCCAGCACGCCCTTTTCGCACAGGTTATCCAGCACGGCGCGGCTCAGGCCCAGCTGAGCCAATGCGTTTTGGGGCAGAGGGCCGTTTTGCAGCGCCGCCACCGCCGCCTGCTGCTTGGCGGTGGGCTTTGGTTTTTCGGGCAGAGTGCCCACAAGAGAATATTCCGGCTCGGTGTGACGCACCAGCTGCTTTTGCAGTCGGGGGCCATTCTCGGTTTCCACCGGTTTATATTGTGCCCCATAGGGGATGATGGCCTTCACCGCCTCGTACCAGGTGCAGAAGGTGCGCTCCTTCAAAAAGCGCACCAGACCCAGCAGCTCGTCGGTGAGGCGGGCATTTTCCGGCGCTGCGTCGAACAACTCCTTGCAGCGGCCCGCCTCCTCCTGCTGGCCCACAGCCAGCACAACGCCCATGCGGGGCTTGTTTCCCCGGCCAAAGGGCACCAGCACCATGCCCCCCGGAACCACCGGATGGGCCAGTGTGGGGGGCACCAGATAGGTATAGAGCTTGTCAAAATGAAACGTGGCGCCGCTTACTGCCACCTGGACTGTTTGCAGCACCGCGCCGCGCTCCCTTCCGCCCGCCGGGGGCGGGTCACTCTTCTTCCTGCTGATATTTCTGAATCAGGTTATAAATCTCCTCGGCGCACTCGTCCACGGTGTCGTTAACCACGACCTCGTTGTAGTCCACCGCGTATTCCATCTCCTCCACCGCACGGGCAAGGCGCTTTTTGATGGATTCCTCGGTCTCGGTGCCGCGGCCGCGCAGCCGCTCCTCCAGCTCGCCGTAGCTGGGCGGACGGACAAAGATGGTCACCGCATTGGGATAAATCTTCTTGATGTTGCCCGCGCCGATCACCTCGATGACCAGAATCACGGTGATGCCGTTTTCAATGCGCCTGTCCACCTCGGACTTGGGGGTACCGTAGTAGTTTTCGCAGTATTCCGCGTACTCCAGGATCTCGCCCGCCTGAATGCGGCGTTCAAACTCCTCGCGGGTCAGGTAGAAGTAGTTTACCCCTTCCTTTTCGCCGGAGCGCATGGGGCGGGTGGTGGCGGAAACCGAAACCTCGATCTCCGGGTGCAGCTCCATCAGCCGCTTGACCACCGTATCCTTGCCGGAGCCGGAAGGCCCGGAAATCACGATCAGATGGCGTTCCTTATTCATTGTCCAGTTCGTCCTCCATTTCGTCCTCAACGTCGTCGCTGTCGTTCAGGCGGTTGGCCACGGTCTCCGGCTGCACGGCAGACAGGATTACGTGGTCCGAGTCCATGATGATGACCGCGCGGGTGCGGCGGCCGTAGGTTGCGTCGATGAGCGAGCCCTTGTCCCGCGCTTCCTGCACGATGCGCTTGATGGGCGCGGATTCCGGGCTCACAATGGCGATCAGCCGGTTGGCGCTGACCATGTTGCCAAAGCCGATGTTGATCAGTTTCATGCTTGGCTCTCCTTATTCGATGTTCTGGATCTGCTCGCGGATCTTCTCGATCTCGGCCTTGGTATCCACCACGATGCGGGTGATGGCGATGTCCTGGCACTTGGAGCCGATGGTGTTGGTCTCCCGGTTCAGCTCCTGGGTCAAAAAGTCCAGCTTGCGGCCCACCGGGCCGTCGCTTTCCAGAATCTCGCGGTACTGGGCGATGTGGCTGCGCAGGCGCACCGTTTCTTCGTCCACGGCGGTCTTGTCGCCGAAGATCGCAGCCTCGGTGAGGATGCGTGCCTCGTCGATGTTCTGGTCCTGCAGGATGGTCTGCAGACGGGTGTACAGCTTCTGGGTGTAGGCCTGCACCCGCTCGGCGCTGCCCTCCTCCACCTTGCCCACATTGGCCTCGATGGTGGCAAGGCGGCCCAGCACGTCCGCCTTCAGCTTCTCGCCCTCCACGGCCCGCATGGCCACGAAGTTTTCCAGCGCGATGGTGCACACCTGGCTCACATCCTGCCACAGCTGCTCCTCGTCCACATCTGCATGGTGCACACTCAGCACGTCCGGGTAGCGGGCGATGAGCCCGGCGGTGGCGTCGTTCTTCACGCCCAGCTGCTCAGACAGAGCGGCCAGCGCGTCGGCATAGCTCTTGGCCAGCGGCAGATCCACTTCCACCGCCACGTCCTGGCTGCCCACGCTCTGCATCTGCAGGCTCAGCTCCACCTTGCCCCGGCTGATACTCGCACTGAGCAGCTTTTTCAGCTTGTCGTCCAGATAGGCACAGCTGCGAGGGATGCGGGAGGAATACTCAAAATAACGGGAGTTTACGCTTTTGATCTCGACGGTGATGTCCCGTCCGTTCAGGATTGCTTCGCCGCGGCCGTAGCCGGTCATGCTCAAAGCCATTGATAAAGGCACCTCGTTCCCTTAGGATCGTTATTGAAATCGCCGGGGTTTGCCCAGCCTGAAACCGGCTGCGGACACATTTCCCCATTTAAATATACATGCTATTATTCTACTCGGTTTGGCGCTTCATTGCAAGTTTTTTATCGTCCGGCACCCGGCTGCCCTTGTTTTGCCCGCCGCCTTATATTACAATGAATGCGTTGATTTTCCGGCTTTGGGGAGGATTTTTCATGCAGACGAGGGAACGCTGGCATCTGATCGACGGGCTGCGGGGCCTGGCACTGGCCAACATGGTGCTGTATCATCTTTTATTTGATGTATACGTGATCTGGGGCTTTGATCCGCTGTGGCCTGCCCGGTGGCCGGTGCGGGTATGGGAGCGGTGCATCTGCTGCTCCTTCATCTTCATCAGCGGCCTATGCTGGCACTGGGGCAGGCGGCACGCACTGCGCCGGGGCCTTCTGCTCAACGGCTTCGGGCTGCTGATCACCGCCGTGACCTTGATCGCGGTGCCGGATCAAGCGGTGTGGTGCGGGGTGCTCACCTTCCTGGGCTGCGCGACCTTACTCACCATTCCGGTGGATCGGCTGCTGAACGGCCGGTGGACGGCGGCCGGCCTTGCGGTGAATCTTGTACTGCTGGTGGTATTCTGGCCGGTGAACCAGGGCTGGCTGGGCCTTGGCACATGGCGGCTCTGGCAGTTGCCGGACGCACTTTACCGCTCCCGTCTGCTCACGGTGTTGGGTTTCCCCTTCCCGGGCTTTTTCTCCAGCGATTATTTTTCCATTCTGCCCTGGTATTTTCTTTTCCTGGCAGGCTACTTTGCCCGGCCGCTGCTGTTTGCCATCGAGCAGGTGAAGCAGGCCGCCCGGCTGCGGCTGCCGCTGCTTGACTGGCTGGGACGAAAAAGCCTTCCGGTCTATCTGGTGCACCAGCCCTTGTGCATGGCGCTGTGTGTTGCTTTTCTCTCGCCTGCTTCGCCCCTTTGCCTTGTGAATTGAATCCTGCTTTTTCTTTCCGCGGCGCTCTTTTCGAAAAAAGGGCGTCGCTTTTTTGTTTTCCGTTTCGGTTTCAGCCTGCCTGTGGGCGAACCTGCCAAAATATAGATAAACATTTTGGTTGCTTTGTCAGTTGATATTAATGATAACAATTACTATAATTGAGACCCCAACTGTTTTTGGATTTTGGAAGGAAGAATACATACTCTATTGCAGAAGAAAGGAATGTGAGGAAACTGAACCACCTGCCCTTATCCGTCCGCGTCCCCATTGAAGAGGACAATCCCAGCATCCTGCGCCATGAGCAGGCCTGCATCCGGTGCGGCATGTGCAAGGAAGCATGCACCAACCTGATGGGGGTGCATGGCAGCTACACACTGGAGGACACCGGCAACCGAGCCATTTGTATCTACTGCGGCCAGTGCGCCAACGTCTGCCCGGTGGACAGCATTGTGGAGCGGGATGAATGCCCCCAGGTCCGCCAAGCAGCCGCCGACCCCGACCGGGTGCTGGTGGTCAGCACCTCGCCCTCGGTGCGCGCTGCGCTGGGCGAGGAATTCGGCATGGAGCCCGGCGCCTTTGTGGAAGGTAAGATGGTGGCGCTGCTGCGTGCTCTGGGCGCCGACTACGTGCTGGACACCAACTTTGCCGCCGATCTGACCATTGTAGAGGAAGCCAGCGAGCTGATCCGCCGCATCACCGAAAAGGACCGGCCCCTTCCCCAGTTCACCAGCTGCTGCCCCGGCTGGGTCCACTTTGCCGAGATGTACGCCCCCGAGCTGCTGCCCCACCTGTCCACCGTAAAAAGCCCCATCGGCATGCAGGGACCCACGGTGAAAACCTATTTTGCCAAAAAGATGGGGCTGGACCCGGAAAAGATCGTGCATGTGGCCCTCACCCCCTGCACTGCCAAGAAGTTTGAAATTCGCCGCCAGGAGCTGCACGGTGCTGCGGACCATCTGGGCATTCCCGGCCTGCGGGACACCGACCAGGTGATCACCACCCGGGAGCTGGCCCGCTGGGCCAAGGCCGAAGGCGTGGATTGGAACGCACTGGCGGATTCCGCCTACGACTCCCTGATGGGTCAAGCTTCGGGCGCGGGTGTGATTTTCGGCAACACCGGCGGCGTAATGGAAGCCGCCCTGCGCACCGCCTATGCCTACCTGACCGGCGAAAGCGCTCCCCAGAGCCTGCTGAATCTGACCCCGGTTCGCGGTTACGAGGGCGTGCGGGAGGCGCAGGTGGAAATCGGCGATCAGACGCTCCAGGTCGCGGTGGTTTTCGGCACCGCCAACGCACGCGCCTTTTTGCAGCGTATGAAGGAAAGCGGCAAGCAGTACCATTTTGTGGAGGTCATGGCCTGCCCCGGCGGCTGCATCGGCGGCGGCGGTCAGCCTAAAAATGTCATGCGGGACGCGGACGAGACCCGCATGCAGCGCATTGCCGCCCTTTACCGGCGGGACGGCTCCATGAAGCTGCGCACCAGCCATGAGAACCCGGAGATCAAACAGGTCTACGAGGAGTTCTACGGCCAGCCCCTCAGCGAGATGGCCGAGCAGATGCTGCACACCAGCTACCGGGATTGCAGCATCCTGTTGAAGGGCCAGCCTGTTTGTGGCGAATAAGGTTTTAAGCACAGCAAGGCCCCCGGCCTGCCGCAACATGCGGCGGGCCGGGGGCCTGTTTCATTTGATTCGGGTGCGATCAGCCGCGCCGGGGCCGGCTGGGCCGGGAGGGGGCGGTGCTGCGCTTTTTCTGGTGCTCACGGCGCTGCTCAGCGGCCTCCTGGGCACGCTGGGTCTGAGAGCGGGCCTTGCCCTTCTGGGCGGCGGCGCGCAGTGCGGCCACCTCGCTCTTGGTCAGCTCCCGGTACTGGCCGGGCTGGAGCATACCCAGCTTTACCGCGCCCATGGCGCTGCGGCGCAGGCGGATAACCTCCAGACCTACCGCCTCGCACATGCGGCGAATCTGCCGGTTCTTACCCTCCTTGATGGTCATTTCCATCACGGTGCGGCCCGGCTCATCCACCACCACGTTGATCACCGCGGGCTGGGTGACGCTGCCGTCGTCCAGGGTGACACCCTTGCTCAGAGCGATGATCTGGCTTTCCTCCGCGCGGGGACGCACGGTCACCCGGTAGAGCTTGCTCACGCCGTGGGAGGGGTGCATCATCAGGTTGGCAAAGCCGCCGTCGTTGGTGAGCAGCAGCAGGCCCTCGCTGTCCTTATCCAGACGGCCCACCGGGAATACCCGCACCTGGTAGTCGGCCAGCAGGTCCATCACGGTCTTGCGGCCGCGCTCGTCACTGGTGGTGGTCACAAAGCCCCGGGGCTTGTGCAGCATCAGGTAGTGATATTCCTGCTTTTTCTCCAGGCGCACACGCTGGCCGTCGATGCTCAGGGTGTCCCGGTTCACGTCCATCTTATCGCCCAGGTTCACCGGGTGACCGTTCACCTTCACCCGGCCCTCCAAAATGATCTGCTCCGCTGCGCGGCGGGAGCACATGCCCTGCTCGGCCATTACCTTTTGTACTCGTTCCAATGCCATAATCCGTTCCTCATATTCTCTGTTGGTTGATTGCAGAAAAAGCGGGCGGCAGATGAAACATGCCGCCCGGCTTGGTTTACTGTTTCTGTGCCGGGTCGGCCGCTGCGGCCTCGCCCTTGTTCAGCAGGCCGGTGAGCTTGTCCACCAGCTCGGGCACCATGTTCAGCGCCCGGTCCACGGTGCTGTTGTGGTCCGCCAGCTGGATGGTGCGCACGTTGCCGTCCTTAATGACCAGGAAGGCCACCGGGGTGACCGACACACCCGCGCCACTTCCGCCGCCGAACAGCTCCTTGGTGGTCTTGGCGCCGAAGTCGGAACCGCCGGACGCAAAGCCAAAGGTGACCTTGGACACCGGCAGAATGGTGGTACCCTCCAGTGTGATGGGTTCGCCGATGATGGTGTTGGAGCCAACCATCTCGCGGATCTTGTCCAGGGTGACGCTCATCATACCCTCAAGCGGACGTTCAGCCATAGTCGTTTTCCTCCTGTGATGCAACCGGCCTTTGCAAAGCCGGGGTGTTTCGTTTGTTCCGATATGGGCCGGGCGGCAGTCAAATCAGCTTTTCCCTGCGCAGGCGAAGCAGCGCCCAGACTCCTGTTATTACCATTATAATCAGATGCGACGTGATTTTACAAGAGAAATGTTCCTGCCCCTGGTGCTCGCCGGTGTAATCCGGCTCGATGACCAGCTGCTCCATGCGCAGGTCCAGAAAATTTTGCAGCATGCCAAAACTGGCGCCCAGGCCCGCGTGCACCGCGCCCACCGCCAGTGCAGTGGATGCGGCGGTCTCCCGGTGTACGGGCAGATAGATTTGTATGTGGTGGATCTTGAACCCTTCCAGCAAGCGGCGCAGGATCTGCCCGCCGGTGCGCACCCAGCTGAGCACCCAATCCACGGTTTCCTGCAGCGTTTTTTCCGGTTGCGGCTGCGCCTTGCCCGCCTTTTTCTGCGGCGGCCGGGCAGTGGCTTTGCCGGCCGGCCGGGCGGCAGGCTGAGGCGCTGCCTTTTTCGATTCGGGCCCTTCTGTTTGCGCCTTTTGTGCAGGCGGCGCGGCCGGTTCCGCCGTTTTTTTCTCCGTCTCCTTCATTACCGTTTGCGCGGGCTGCGACTGTGCTACCGCAGGTTTTCCCTTTTTGCGCTTTCGGGGCTTCTTCTTTTTTTTGGGCTTTGCCGGTTTTTCCGGGCGGGGATACAGCTTCACTCGCACCGCCAGCACCCGAAGTGCGGCGGTGAATTTGCCCTGCTCATAGCAGAGCTCGGCAGTCACCGGAACCAGAAGCGCAGCGATGAGCAGCGCCAAAATCACCAGCAAAAGCCACCCGATCCCCTTCAGGATCAGCCATGCAACGGCCATCGGCTCGCCTCCTTACCCATTGTTGCGTATTGATGCGTCAGGCCTGGGCCTCGCCCGCTCCGCCCGCCATCTCCAGCTGGACGCCGTCGCCCTCGTGCAGCGGGGGCAGCTGTTCCAGAGTGGCCAGACCAAAGGTGCGCAGAAACACCTCGGTGGTGCACAGGCTGATGGGCCGGCCGGGCAGATCCAGCCGTCCGGCCTCCTCCACCAGGCCCTTTTCCATCAGCTTTGCGATGGTGGACGAGGAGTCCACGCCGCGCACCTGCTCCACAAATCCGCGGGACACCGGCTGGTTGTAGGCAATGATCGCCAGCACCTCCAGCGCTGCCTGGGAAAGGGGCGTGTTGCGCCGGTTGTCCAGCACCCGCTTGACCGGCTCCTGCACGGCGGTTTTGGTGGCCATCTGCCACTTGTCGCCCAGGGGCAGGATGCACAGACCCCGGTCCGCCTTTTCGTATTCCTTCTGCAGCTGTTCCAGAATGGCCACCGTCTGATCCTTCGGGATCTCCAGCGCCTCGGCGATCTTGTCCGCTCCGATGGCATCGCCATGGGCGAACAAAATGGCCTCCACAGCCGCCTTGTATTCCTTTTCCTTTTGTGTCATGCCTTTTGTCAACTCTCCTGTTTCTTCATCCGGCCCCGGCGCACGGTGAGGGTTTCCTGATCGTCGATCTCAATACGCCCCGCACGGATCAGTTCCAGCACCGCCAGAAAGGTTGCCACCGTCTGGCTGCGGCTGCCGCCCCGATTAAACAGTGCCCGCAGGCTTGCCACCCGGCCGGTGACGATGCTGCGCAGCACGTGCACTACCCGGCTTGCCACCGATACAAAGGGCGCAGTGACCAGCGGTTCAAAGCTCTGCTGGTTAGGCGCGGCCTTGCGGCGCTTGCCCCGGCCTAAAAGCAGCTCCATGGCCTGGGCCAGCAAGGCGGCTTCATGGGTCAGGCGGTAGGTGTTGTCCTGCTCCAATTCCATGGGCGGGCGCACAAAGCTGCAATGGCTGGCGGCCTGTTCGCCCAGCTGGCGGGCCACCTCCTTGCAGGCGCTGTATTCGATCAGCTGGCCGGTGAGCTCTTCCTTCATCCGTTCCGCTTCCTCGCTGCGGGGCAGAAGCAAGAAGCTCTTCATCTGCACCAGACGGGCGGCCATCTCGATGAACTCGCTAGCCACCTCCATCCGGTTTTCCTGCAAGCCGTTGATCAGGCTGGTGTACTGGTCGATCAGCTCCAGAATGGGGATGTCGTAAATGTTCATCTTGTTTTTGCTCACAAGATAGAGCAGCACATCCAGCGGGCCGTCGAATTCTTCCAGGTGGAAGGTCAAAGTCTCCATACCTGTCCCTCCTTACACCGCGATGCCCGCAGCCATATAGACTGCCCGGTCGATGAAGGCGGTAGCGTGGTTCAGGATGCTCCACATGCCGTTGTTCAGCCAGTAGAGGGGCGTATCGAACACGCCAAACATCAGCAGAAGGAACATGCCGATGAAGATCTGACGCTCGTACTGCATCACCTGGAAATACAGCCGCCGGGGCAGAACCAGCAGCAGGATTCGGCTGCCGTCGAAGGGCGGCACCGGCAGCAGGTTGAACACCGCCAGCGACACATTGATGGCTACCATATAATAAAGGAAGTAGAGTACCAGCTCCGCCGCCATACCTGCCGGCAGGAAATAGTATGCCAGCTTATACAGCATCATAGACAGATACGCCAGCAGCAGGTTGGAAATCGGCCCCGCCGCTGCGCTGAGGGCCATGCCCGTTTTGGGATTTTTATACCGCTGGGGGTACACCGGCACCGGTTTGGCCCAGCCGATGCCCACCACGATCATGCACACTGCGCCCAGCAGGTCGAAGTGCGCCATGGGATTGAGCGAAAGCCGCCCCATATTTTTTGCGGTGGGATCGCCAAGCTTGGCGCTGGCCCAGGCGTGGGCGGACTCGTGCACCGGAATGGCCAGCAGCATTGCAAGCCCGCGCATCACCCAGACAAGCAGCTGGGCAGGACTGATCAGACCCATAAAATTCTCCCTTTTCCTTGGTTTGACGCCTTATATAAAATAAGGTAAAATAGACATTCTGAAAACACTGCATGATGCCCGGCGCAAACACAGGGCATATCTGGCAGTTTGCTTTTTATTATAGCGTTTTTTGGGGCCGTTCACAAGCAAAATGGGACTTTTTCAGAGTTTTTCAAAGATATTTTTAAAAAACCCTTGATTTTTCCCTTCCGGCTTGCTATTATATTCTAGCGACTTAAATTAAATCGAGGAGGTGCAGCAAATGGCAAAGTGCAATTGTTGTGGCAAGGGCGTTTCCTTCGGCATCCAGGTTTCCCACTCTCATCGTCGGTCTAACCGCACCTGGAAGGCGAACGTGAAGCGTGTTAAGGCTATTGTAGACGGTTCTCCCAAGTACATCTACGCCTGCACCCGCTGCCTGCGCTCGGGCAAGGTTACCCGCGCTGTTTGATTTTTCAACGCAAAAACTGCCGGTCATCTTCGGATGACCGGCTTTTTTGCGTTCTGCTCTCCTGCCCGCTTGACCGGTCCGCCCTGCCATTCTATAATGAAGGTAATGCAATTCGCGGTGAAGCTTCACCGCTTCGGGAGGGATTTTGCGTGGAGATCCAGTATTACAAGGAACCCAGCCGCTTTTTAAAGCGTGAGATGGAGTTCAAGGTGTTCGGCCATTCCGGCCTGCCCTGCCTGGCATTCGCCTGCGAGGGAGGCCGCTTTTACGATTGGGAGGACCACGGCATGGTGGCCGCGCTGGCCCCGCTGATCGACGCGGGCAAAATTCAGCTGTTCTGCGCCGACAGTGTGGATGCCGAGAGCTGGCTGGGCAGCGGCGAGGGCCGGGCCCGCAGCGAGATGCAGGAGCGCTGGTTCAACTATCTGACGGGCGAGCTGATTCCCCGGGTATTGACTTTGAACGGCGGCACCCGGGAACGAGTGGCTCTGCTGGGCTGCAGCCTGGGCGCGGGCCACGCGCTGAACCTGTATCTGCGCCGGCCGGAGCTTGTGTGCGGCGCGATCTGCCTGTCCGGCAGCTATTCCGCCGCCCCCTGGTTTGGTCCCTATCACGACGATCTGACCCTGCGCAACAGCCCGCTGGAGTATCTGCCCCTGCTGCACACCGAAGGTCTGCCCTCCACCCGGCTGGCGCCCCTGTTCCTGTGCTGCGGCCGCGGCCCCTATGAGGAGGATTTTCTGGCCGACACCCGGGCCATGGCGCAGGCTCTGACCGACCGGCGCATGCCCGCCTTTGTAGACTACTGGGGCGAGGATGTGAGCCACGACTGGCCCTGGTGGGCAAAGCAGGCCGCTTACTTTTTGCCCCAGCTGCTGCAGCAGCTGACCAGTAAGACAAAACCCACCGCATAAACCCATTCCGCCGAGCTTTCGGGGCCCGGCGGAATTTTTTTGTGTTTTTTGTAACGGATGGCAGTGCCCGCCGTCTAATAGAGCGAAACGGCTGTTTTACATCATGGTCCGGGATACTGCCCCGGACAGACGGAAAGGAGGGGTGCGCTTGCAGGCCCTGGAAGAATTGTATCAGCTTTACAGCCCGGACATCTACCGCTATCTCTGCGGGCTCACCCACGACCCTGTCTGGGCGGAGGACCTGCTCAGCGAGACCTTTTTGAAGGCGGTGCGCGCCTTCGGCCGCTTCGAGGGCCGCAGCAGCGTGAAGACCTGGCTGTTCGCCATCGCCCGCAACGTGTGGGTGGACGCACTGCGCCGCAAACGGCCCACGCTTTCCTTCGACGATATGCTGGCCGGGTATCTGGAACAGGATATGCCGGACCCCCGGGGTCTGGAGGAAGAATGCGACACCCGGGATCTGGCCCGCCGGGCCCGGCTGCTGCTGGAGGACTGCAAGCCCAACGCCCGCACCGTTCTTCTGATGCGGGCCCAGGGTTACTCCTTCGCCGAGATCGCCCAGGCATGCGGCATCACTGAGAATTCCGCTCGTATGCTGAACTTTCGCACCCGCAACTGGCTGCGGGAACAACTGAACCTAGAGGAGGGATCGATGCAATGAGCAAAGGCATCGTGTCAGACATTTCCTGCGATGTGTGCAGGGACCTGATCCCGCTGGTGGCTGACGGCGTCGCCAGTGAGGACAGCGAAACCCTGGTGCGCGGGCATGTGGCCCACTGCCCTGCCTGCCAAGCCTATCTGGATTCCGGCGGCATGCAGCTGCCCCCGCCGGAACCAGATGCCGCCCGAGTGCTGGGGCGCATCCAGCGCAAACTGCTGGTCCAAAGTGCCGTGATGGCCGTGGCCGGGTTTGCGGTGTGCCTGGCCCTGGCAAACGGGCCGTTCCTGACCTGGGGCCTGCCCGCACTGGGCGCGCTGGGCTATGTATTTCTGCGCCGCAGCGTCTGGTTTGCGGCCGTCATCAGCGCCATTCCCATGGCCCTGGTACTCCTGTTCATCACCCCGGACCGCAATTCTCTGATGCAGGCCGGGCTGTATCTGGCAGCATTGCTGGTGGGCGCGCTCATCGCAAAGCTGCTGCACTTCGCCTTCGGCGGGCTTCGCCGGGGCAAATCCGACCCAAAGGAGGAATCTTTGGATGAATAAGATCAAATGGCCTGACCTGCCCCAAATCCGGCGCACTCCCCTCACCCGAATTGCCGCCGCTCTGGTCGCGCTGGTACTCATCGTCGGCCTGGTACTGATCGTAGGCCAACAGGTGGGCAACCCGTTCTCCGCCCGGTGGACGGTACACGCCATCAACGACGCATTGCAGGCCACATACCCCGGCGAGGGTTATGTGGTGGGCAACGCCCGTTACACCTACGCGGACGGCAAGCATCGCTACGTCTGCCCGGTGTACCAAACTGGTGAAGATGATGTGGGCTTTTCCGCCTACCTGAGCAGCGGTCAGGTCTACACCAACCGCTCCCTGACAGTGGACAGCGGTCTGAACACTTTCAACCGGCTGCGCAATGAACTGGCCAGACAGCTGGATACCAGCCAGCTGTGCCGAGATCTGAAGGGCCGCTCCCCTTATGAGACCACCCTCACCTTCTACCCGGAGAACAACGACCAGGTGTTCGAGTCACAGAATCCTCTGTTCCGGGTGGGGATGGAGTTTTTCGCCGATGATTTGCCCCTGCCTACTGTGCTGTATACAGGCTTTCACAGCGCAGACCGGGAGCCGCCTGAGGTCAATCTGGAGGAAGCTGCCGCCTATCTGGTTGCGCTGAAACAGGCTGCCGCCAACCAGGGGCTGGCATACGATTACTACTCCGCCACCATCTATGGCCGGAATACCACCTGGCTGCTGCTGGATGTACCCGCCGAAGCCATTCCGGACCAGCTGCCAGAAGAAAATGCCGCTGGGGAAGAAACCGACAGCGAAACCGCAGCAGAGAGCACCACCCCGGAACCGGGCAGCTTCGACGCGCTGGTGGCACTGCTGCAGAAACGCATCACGCAGAACGGGCAGACCTCACCTGCTGTGGCGGATGCTTCCCCCGCAACCGGCGCCCGCAGCCTGAGCGAGCAGCGGTTTTCTCTGCTGTACAGCGAGGACAGCCGCTTTCAGCCGCTGTGATCATAACAAATTGCATCTGCCCTATTTCAAAACGCCCTGTGTGCCGCACTCTGGCACCCAGGGCGTTTCTTTTCCCAATGCAGTTCTTTTTTGTTCCCGCTTTCTCTCACTTCTCAATCGCCTTTCATTCATGCTATAATAGAACAAATATTTTATAAAAAACCAATGGAGGGAGCTTACTTATGGCGATTCGGATTGGTATTTTTGGTTACGGCAATCTGGGCCGGGGCACCGAGTGCGCGGTGCGCCAGAACCCGGACCTGGAGCTGGCGGCGATCTTCACCCGGCGGGACCCGGCCAGCATTTCTCCCCTGACTGAGGGCGTACCGGTGGTAGCGGCAAGCGACGCGGCCGACTGGGCCGGTAAGATCGACGTGATGATTCTGTGCGGCGGCAGCGCCACCGACCTGCCGGTACAGACCCCTGAGCTGGCCCGCTGGTTCAATCTGGTGGACAGCTTTGACACCCATGCCAAAATTCCCGAGCACTTTGCCGCGGTGGACGCCGCCGCAAAAGCTGCGGGCACCACTGCCCTGATCAGCGGCGGCTGGGACCCGGGCCTGTTCTCGCTGAACCGGGTATACGCCGAGGCCATCCTGCCCCAGGGCGGCACCTATACCTTCTGGGGCAAGGGCGTGAGCCAGGGCCACTCCGACGCCATCCGCCGCATTGAGGGCGTGGAGGATGCCCGCCAGTACACCGTACCGGTGCCCGAGGCTTTGGAGCAGGTACGCGCCGGTCAGCGGCCCACCCTGACCACCCGGCAAAAGCACACTCGGGAATGCTATGTGGCCGCGAAGCCCGGGGCAGATCTTGCTCGCATTGAGCAGGAGATCAAGACCATGCCCAACTATTTTGCGGACTACGACACCACCGTCACCTTTGTGAGCCTGGAGCAGCTGCGCGCTGAGCACAGCGGTCTGCCCCATGGCGGCAGCGTACTGCGCAGCGGCCTGACCGGCTGGAATGAGGAACACACCGCCACGGTGGAATACAGCCTGAAGCTGGACTCCAATCCGGAATTCACCGCCAGCGTGCTGGCAGCCTGCGCCCGTGCGGTACACCGGATGCACACCGCCGGGCAGACCGGCTGCAAGACCATTCTGGACGTTCCGCCTGCCCTGCTCAGCCCTCTGAGCGGCGAGGAACTGCGCCGTCAGCTGCTGTAAGCCGGAGCGCAACATTCATCCCCAAGGAGATTTTATGAAGATCACTCACATCTGCCACAGCTGCTTTCTGGTGGAGCTGGACCACACTCTGCTGCTGTTTGACTACTTCCAGGGCCCGCTGCCCCCGCTGGATGCAGAAAAGACCTTGTTCGTCTTTTCCTCCCACCGGCACCACGACCACTACTCCCCCGCTGTGTGGGAGCTGAACGAGAGCCATCCCAACGTATTTTATGTGCTGGACGAGAACATTCCCGCCCGGCGCTCGGCCAATGTGCTGCCCGCCGCGCCCCGCAGCCGGTACGACTGGCAGGGCCTTCACATTGAGACCCTGCGCTCCACCGATGAGGGCTGCGCCTTTCTGGTGCGGGCCGAGGGGTTATGGTTCTACCATGCGGGCGATCTGAACTGGTGGCACTGGGAGGGCGAACCGGACCAGCAGAACGCCTGGCACGACAAGGCTTTCCACGAGGAGCTGGACCGCATCCGGGGCCGCTTTTTCGACGCGGCTTTTGTTCCGCTGGACCCCCGGCAGGAGGAAAACGCCTGGTGGGGTTTCGTGGACTTTTTAAAGGCCTGCCGCTGCGACAATGTGTTCCCCATGCATTGCTTCGACAACCGGGCCGGGATGCTGGCCTACCTGAAGCGGCCGGAGCTTGCGCCCTATCTTGCCCGCATTCGCGCGGAAGAGGTGTGGCAGGGCTAAGGCGGCACCCACTTTTATCAATCCATTCCAGAAAGGAATTTTTGCAATGAAATTCAAAATGATCCACGAAAACTACAACGTCTATGACCTGGGCCGCTCAATGGAGTTCTACGAAAAGGCTCTGGGCCTGAAGGAAGTGCGGCGCATCACTGCCAAGGACGATTCCTTCATCATCGTCTACCTGGCCAACGAGGAGAGCGACTTCCAACTGGAGCTCACCTGGATGCGGGACATGGACCGCCCCTACAACCTGGGCGACTGCGAGTTCCACCTGGCCTTCCGCACCGACGATTTCGAGGCCGCCCACGTCCTGCACAAGGAGATGGGCTGCATCTGCTTTGAGAACAAAGCCATGGGCATCTACTTCATCCAGGACCCGGACGGCTACTGGCTGGAGATTCTGCCTGCCAAGCACTGATTTTAACGCGCACAAAAGCGCCCACACAAGCTGCCGGACCGGCAGCCGCGCGGGCGCTTTTTCCATCTCTTTCTTTTTTATTCCATGGTCCCGTCGATGCGGCGCATCATGCTTCGGTAGAGCACCACCGCAGCCAGCGCGGCCAGAGTCTCGGCCACCGGGAAAGACGCCCACACGCCATTCAGCTCCCAGAAGCGGGAAAACACCAGTGCCAGCGGCGGAATGACCACCAGCTGCCGGATGAGCGACACCGCCAGCGACTGCATTCCCTTGCCCAAAGCCTCAAAACATCCGGCCAGCACGGTACCGAAGGTGGAGACCAGGAAGCCCAGACTGGTGATGCGCAGCATGGGCACACCGATGGCCACCATGGCGCTGTCCGCGTCGAAGAGGGCCATGATCTGTTCCGGCAGCAGCCAGGCGATCAGGGTGCCCAGCGCCATGATCGCGGCGGTGAGAGTCAGGCTCCAGCGGATGGTGGAATGCATCCGGTGCTTCTGACGCGCGCCGTAGTTGTAGCTCACGATGGGGCGCATCCCCTGGATCAGACCGTTGGCAGGCATGTACACAAAGGTCTGCAGCTTGAAGTACAGGCCGAACACTGCCACGGCCAGCGCGTGCAGCTCCACCAGCAGAGCGTTCAGCACACCCACCAGCAGGCTGGGCATGGCGGTCATCAGGCAGGAGGGCACGCCCACGCCGTAGATCTTGCAGGCGATGTTCCAGTCCACCTTCATGTCCTTGCGGGTAATATGCATACCGGTTTTGGCCCGGAAGAAATAGATCATCGCCATGGTGCAGGCGGTCATCTGCCCGGCCACGGTGGCCACCGCAGCACCCGCCACGCCCATGCGGGGCGCACCCAGCAGGCCGAAGATCAGGATGGGGTCCAGCACGATGTTCACAATTGCGCCCACGCCCTGCAAAATCATGGGCACGAACATGTTGCCCACCGACTGCAGCAGTTTCTCAATGTAGATGTGGAACAGGCTGCCGAAAGCAAGACAGATAACGATGCGGGTGTACACCAGGCTCATGGCCAGCACCTGCTCATCGGTGGTGAACAGCCGCAGGAAGGGCTCACTGCCAAACAGGCCGATCAGCAAAAACGCCAGCGCGTGAATGCCGGTGAACACCATACCCATAGAGGCGGCTTTGTCCACGCTGCGCTGATCCCCCTGGCCCAGGCTACGGGCAACAAAGGCATTGGAGCCCACGCCGTAGCCCACCGCTACCGCCAGCACCAGATTCTGCAGCGGATAGGCCAGCGAAACGGCGGTGAGGGCATCGCTGCTCAGGCGGGCGACGAAGATGCTGTCCACCACGTTGTACAGCGACTGGCTCAGCATGGATAAAATGGGCGGCAGCGACATGCTCACCAGCAACGGCAGTACCGGCCGGCTGCCCATGGGGTTCTGGTTGATTCGTTCGGTCATTCCGGTTCCTCCTTGGCACAAAAAAACAGGGCTACAATCCCCTGTTTGTGAATCAGAAACAGGAAAATTTATAGCCCTGCGGTTTTTCGCATATTAAATTGCCGGTCACAAATCCCCGGCGTTTCGGCGGGTATTATAATAGCACCCCGCCCGGCTGCTTGTCAAGTGGAAATTTGCGGAATTTTTTCGCCCGTATCAGCGCAGCAGACGGATGTAGCCCACCAGGGGAACCGGCTGCTCCTTGTCCTGTACGGCGTAGACCAGGCCCAGAATCCAGAGCACCAGACCCAGCAGGCTTACCAGATTCAACGCCAGCATCACGATCCAGCCCACCAGCGGAATCCAGCCCAGAACCCAGCTTGCCACCGAGGAGACTACCCGCAGCACCAGGAAAAACAGGTTCAGCACCAGTGCCTGATTCAGATGGAACCGGGAATTATACCGGTCGCCCACAAAGTAGGCCAGAAACCAGCCCACCAGCGTGAGATATGCCACAATATTCGTTGCTTTTCGATCCATAAATCCACCTCATGTTGAAAACCGGCCGGTTTCGGGCTGGTTCGACAAATCATTTCTTCTGATTATACCAGTCCGTCAGTCACTTTGCAACACCGCCCGCCGCACACCCTCACACCGCTCCGCATAGGATGGGCCAAAAGTGAGGTGTTGCGGGATGAAAAAACTTTCAAATACCATGGCAAACAACGCGGATTTCTTTATGGGCGCTCTGGGGCCGAAGGGGTTCCAAGGGTACTTTGACTGGCTGGACACCCAGGAACAGGTACCTCTGTATCTGATCAAAGCGGGCCCCGGCTGCGGCAAAAGCACCCTGATGAACCGTCTGGCCCAGGCCAGCCCCCTGCCGGTGGAGCGCATTCACTGCTCCTCCGACCCGGACAGTCTGGACGGGGTGATCTTCTCCAAGCCCCGGGCGGCCATCATTGACGCCACCGCCCCCCATGTGGTGGAGCCTGCTTATCCCGGCGCGGTGCAGCAGGTGGTGGACCTGCACCATGTGCTGGACACGGATTACCTGACCACCCACCGGGGCGAGATCGTGGCCCTGTTCCGCCGCTGCTCCGCTTTGCAGGAACAGGCAGGCCGGTCCATCCGGGCAGCCGCCGCCCTTTTGGAGGACAGCCGCCGTCTGGTTGCACCGCTGGTGAACGAGGAAAAGCTTCTGGGCTGGGCCCGGCGGCTGGGTTCCCGCAGGTTGCCCCGCACCGGCCACTCCGGCAGCGAGAGCATCCGTCTGCTGAGCGCCGTAACCCCCAAGGGTCGGATGGTCTTTTTGAACACGGTGGAGACCCTGGCCAGCGAATGCATCGTACTGCACGACGAGCAGGGTGCGGCGGCCCCGCTGGCGCTGGCCCTACTGCGCCAGATCGCGCTGGAACGGGGCTATGCCATCATCACCTGCCCCTGCCCGCTGCGGGAGAACGTGATCGACCATCTGTTTATCCCGGAGCTGCGCCTTGCCTTTTTGACCGGAAATTCCTGGCATCCCATGGATCTGACAAACCGGCAGAACATACACTGCACCCGTTTTCTGGAAAAGGGTGGGTTGCGCAGCCTGCGTGCCCGGCTGCGGTTTGACCGAAAAGCGGCAGCCGAGCTGCTGGAGCTTGCCAGCGAGGCCCAGCGGCAGGCCAAGGCTAGCCACGACGAGCTGGAGGGCTACTACCGCACAGCGGCGGATTTCTCCCAGCTGGACGAAATCGCCGCACAGCTGACCAAAACCCTGTTTGCGTGACCGAGCGCCCCTTTTGTGATACAATGGTTTCAATGTGTATCGCAGGAGGGGCTTTTTCCATGGAACAAATCCATCTATCGGTGCGGCAGCTGGTGGAGTTTCTATTGCAGACCGGCAGCATCGACAGCCGGTTCACCGGCTTTGACCGTGCCAATGAGGGCGCGCGCATCCACCGGCGGCTGCAAAAGCAGGCCGGGCCCGGCTACGAGGCCGAGGTCTACCTGAAGCAGGAATACACTGTGGAAGAGGTGGACTATCTGGTGGATGGCCGGGCGGATGGCATCTTCACCGATGAGGACGGCCTGACCGTGGTGGATGAGATCAAGACTGTGACCACTCCCACCGACCAGATCCACGAGGACATGAACCCGGTGCACTGGGCCCAGGGGCAGGTATACGCGGCCATCTACGCCCGGCAGCACGGGCTGGATGCCATCGCGGTGCGGCTGACCTATTTTCAGGTAGACGACGAGGTGGTGGTGGATTTCCGCCGGGAATTCACCGCCCGCCAGCTGGAGGACTTTGTGCTGGATCTGCTGGCCCGGTATGCCCCCTGGGCCAAGCGGGCCGCCGCCTGGCAGGTGACCCGAGGCGAGGCGCTGCAAACGCTGCGGTTCCCCTTTGAGGAATACCGGGCGGGCCAGTACGCTCTGGCAGGGGCGGTGTACCGGACCCTGCGGGACAAGGGCCGTCTGCTCTGCCAGGCGCCCACCGGCATCGGCAAAACCATGAGCACCCTGTTTCCCGCTCTCAAGGCCATGGGCGAGGGCTGCGGCGAGCGGGTATTTTATCTCACCGCCCGCACCACCACCCGGCAGGCGGCGGAGGATGCGCTGGCCTTGCTGCGCAAAAGCCAGCCCTGCCTTTCGCTGAAAAGCATTACTCTCACCGCCAAGGACACCATCTGCCTGCTGGAGCAGCGGGAATGCACTCCCGAGGCCTGCCCCTACGCCAACGGCTACTACGACCGCATCCGGGATGCCCTGTGGCAGGCGCTGGACGAAAACGAGTTCACCCGCGCCGCTCTGGAGAACCTGGCCCGGCGCTTCACCGTCTGCCCCTTCGAGCTGGGGCTGGACCTCTCGCTCTGGTGCGATGTGATCGTGGGAGATTACAACTACCTGTTCGACCCGGTGGTCAGCCTGAAGCGCTTTTTTGAGAGCGGCGGCGACTATCTGTTCCTGGTGGACGAGGCCCACAACCTGCCGGACCGGGCCCGGGAGATGCACTCGGCCAGCCTTTTAAAAAGCCAAGTATTGGAGGCCCGCAAGGCCCTGGGCAAGGGCAAAAGCAAGCTGAAAACCGCTCTGGGCAAACTGAATGACGAATTCGTGGAGCTGCGCCGTCAGTGCGACGAGGCGGAAAACCGCACCTTCTTTGAAAAGGAAGCCCGCACCGGGTTGAACCGGGTAATCAGCCGGGTCACCGGCCCCATGGAGGAATGGCTCACTGAGCACCGGGAAGGCACCGCTCATGACCTGATCCTGGCTCTTTACTTCGAGCTGCGGGGATACCTGCGGGTGGCCGAACGGTACGATGACCACTATGTGACCCAGATGGCAGCCTTCGGCACCGACGTGCGCATCAGTCAGCTCTGCCTGGACCCCAGCGCCTTTCTGGACCAGAGCTTTTCCAGCGGGCGGGGCGCGGTGCTGTTCAGCGCCACCCTGTCCCCCATGGATTATTACCGGGACATTCTGGGCTGCGCCGAAGCCCGCTGCGCCGCGCTGCCCAGCCCCTTCCCCACCGAAAACCTGGGCCTGTTCTGTGCCGCGGACGTGAGCACCCGCTACAAGGACCGGCAACAGAGCATCGAACCAGTAGCCCAGTATCTCTACGAAATGTGCCGGGGCCGTACCGGCAATTACATGGCCTTTTTCCCCAGCTACAGCTATCTGACCCAGGTACTGGAGCGCTTCGAGGAACTGTTTCCCGGCGTTCGAACCCTGGTGCAGCAGCCGGGCATGGATGAGCAGGCCCGTAAGGATTTTCTGGACGCCTTCCAGCCGGACGCCACCGAGACTCTTCTGGGCTTCGGTGTGATGGGCGGCGTGTTCGGCGAGGGCGTGGACCTGGCGGGCGAGCGGCTGATCGGCACTGCCATCGTGGGCGTGGGGCTGCCCCAGGTGAATCCCCGGCAGGAAATCCTGCGGGATTACTTTGAAGAGAGCCGGGGCAGCGGCTTTGCCTACGCCTACCAGTACCCGGGCTTCAACAAGGTGCTGCAGGCGGCGGGGCGGGTCATCCGCACCCCGAAGGACAAGGGCGTGGTGCTGCTCATCGACAGCCGCTTTTCCCGGGCGGAATACCGCCATCTCTTCCCCAGCCACTGGGCTCACTGCCGCTGGCTCTACGGCCCGGACCAGCTGGCCGATCAGCTGCAAGGCTTCTGGGGCCCGTGAAAACACACCTCCCCTTTTCCTGCTTTTCAGCGCAGATTTTGCCCTGGAGAGCACGGAAAGGGTCTTTATTTTTCCTATCAGCATAGTATAATTAAGCCATTCATCCCGGCACTGCGGCCGGTGCATTCCGCTCCCGGCCGTACCGGAAGGAAAGGAGACTCTACCATGCACCGAACGTTATTGGCAAGCCTGCTTGCCGCAGCAATCCTGCTGAGTGGCTGCAGCCGTCCGATGGACACCGCGCCGCAACCCGCAAGCAGTGAAATCGGTTCGCCGCAAAGCGAATCAGAACAGGAGGTTATGAAGATGGAATCCACCGAAAACGTAATTTATCTGGCCGGGGGCTGCTTCTGGGGCATCGAACAGCTGATGCAGTCCATTCCCGGCGTGATTGATGCCCAGAGCGGCTACGCCAACGGCTCCGGCGAAGCCGAAGCTAACTACCCCATCGTATCCACCGGCAAAACCGGATTCCGGGAAACGGTTCGGGTGGAATATGACCCGGAGCAGGTAAGCCTGGACGCACTGCTGCTGGCCTACTTCTATGTGATCGATCCCACCGTGGAAAACCGGCAGGGCAACGATGTGGGCACCCAGTACCAGACCGGCGTTTACTACACAAACGACAAGGCCAAGGAAACGGTGGAGCGCATCGCGGAGATTGAGCGCAGCCGGAGCCGACAGTTCAAGGTGGAGATCGGCCCGCTGGTGAACTTCTACCCTGCTGAGGAATATCATCAGGACTATCTGGCAAAGAACCCCAACGGCTACTGTCACATCCCCCTTGCGGAGATGAAGCTGTTTTCCAGCCTGCGCATCGACCCGGGCGATTACCAGAAACCCGCGGCGGAAGCCATTCGGGACAAGCTGACCAGCGAGCAGTACCGAGTCACCCAGCAAAACGGCACCGAGCACCCCTTTGCCAACGAATTCTGGGACCAGTTTGAAAAGGGCATTTATGTGGACGTGGTCACCGGCGAGCCGCTGTTCTCCTCCACCGACAAATTTGAGAGCGGCTGCGGCTGGCCCGCTTTTTCCAAGCCCATTGAGGAGCCCGCTGTGGTGGAGCTGCCGGACGACAGCCACGGCATGCACCGCACCGAGGTGCGCAGCCGCTCCGGCGACTCTCATCTGGGCCACGTGTTCACCGGGGACCCCGAGTCTCCCAACGGGGTACGGTACTGCATCAACAGCGCATCACTGCGCTTTGTCCCCTACGCAAAGATGGAAGCGGAAGGCTACGGCTATCTGCTGGATCTATTTGAAGAATAAACCCGCATTTCCATAAAAAATGCCCCGGCTCTTCGCAAAGAGCCGGGGCATTTGTGGTTATTGGGAACCGATCAGTTGTCCTTGGAATGACGCTCGCCGATCTGGAACTCATCGGAATGCTGGAACATGTACAGCACCGTCATGGGGTCCTGGCCGGTCAGCTTCTTGTAGTCGTCGGTGAAGGTGTCCATCTTGCCTTCCCGGATGGCCTGGGCAAAGGTGACCATGCCGTCCGAGGAGAAGGGAGCCTCGCTGTCCTTTTTGAACACACCGTCGGTGGTGCGGGGTACGCCCATGGCGTCGAAGATCTGGTAGTTCTCTTCGTCGGTGATCTCCTGATAACGCACGCTGTTGCCGGTGGCCTGGTTGCCGTATTCGATGAACTGGGAAATGGTCATCAGCTCGGGACCGTTGATGTCCAGCGTGGCGTGGCTGTATTCCGCACCGCGATGCAGCGCATAAGCAACAGCCTTGGCGCAGTCCTTGCGGGAGATGTAAGCCATCTTGCCGTCGCCCTGGCTGTTCTTGAGCACGCCGTCCAGCTTCACATAGGTGAAGTAGTTGGTGATCATGGCCTCGGCGTACTGGGAGTTGCGCAGGAAGATGTAATCCAGACCGGCCTGCTTGATGTACTCCTCGGTGTAGATGTGGTCCTTCTTTTCCACGCTGGGGTTGGTCTCGTCGCCCGCGTTCACCAGAGAGGTGTAAACAATCTGCTTCACACCGGCCTGCTTGGCAGCGTCCACCACGTTCTTGTGGGCATTCTGCCGCTTGGCGCCCACGAAGGGCATGGAGATCAGCGCCAGACGCTCAGCACCGGCGAAGGCCTCGGCCAGGCCGTCCGGGCTGTTGAAGTTGGTCACACGGGTCTCAACGCCCATGGCGGCGTATTTGTCCAGTGTCTGCTGGCTGTAGCCGCAGAAAATCAGCTGAGAGGGCTCTTCCAGCGTGAGAAGAACCTCCGCCGCATAGCCGCCCAGATTGCCGTCCACACCGGTCAGTAACAGTTTGCCCATAAGAATCTGCCTCCTTGAGAATATAAGTGTTTGCCGCCCGAATGACCCGGGCGTTCGATTTGTTTTTATTTTAACACCACATTCTCACCGGTTACAAAGACAAAAACGCAATGGGTTATTCGCTTTTCAAATAGGCGGCAAGCTCCTCCACAAACAGGTCAAGCGAGGGGTTCTCGCCCGAGCGGTATTTCATTTCCAGCTGGAACCGGTGGTGCGAGCCTTCAATGGGAATGCGCCGCATCCGCCCGGCATACTCCTGAGGGAAATAATTGTCCGGCACAAAACCGATGAGGCCCTCGGTGAGAATGAGAAACAGCTCTCCATCCATATCATTGGCGGTGCGCTGGATGTTGGGGTAGTAGCCGTCCTGCCGGGCGTGCTCCAGCATCCCCTCATAAGAGCGGCCGATCACATGGGGCGACAGCATCACCAGCGGATAGTGATACAGCTCGTCGGTCCGGATGGCGTCCCGGCCGAACAGCGGATGCCCCTCGGGCACCAGCGCCTGATACCCACCCTGATACATGGTCAGCGATTCCAGTTGACCGGTATATTCCGGTTCAAAGTCGATGCCTATAACCGCATCGCACCGGCGGACCCAAAGCGCCTTGGAAGCCTCCTTGAAGGTGGCCTGCTCCACATCCACGGCTACGTCCGGGTGCCGGGTCTTGAAGCCGGTCACAAAGGGCAGCAGAATCTGCAGATCAATCTTGGAGGTATAGCAAAGGCGCACCGGCAGCGCCGCGTTCCGGTCCAGGACCGCCAGTCCCTCTTTGATGCGCTGGTACTGCCGCAGCAGTGCCTTGGCATCCTGGTAAAAGCGGGTCCCGGCGGCGGTGGGCTGGATGGGCAGAGTTGTGCGGTCAAAAAGCTTGACCTGCAGCTCCTCTTCCAGACTGTTGATGAACTGGGTCACCGAAGTCTGGGAGATATAATTGTTACGGGCGGTCTTTGTATAGCTGCGGGTCTCGTACAGATCAATGAAATAGGGCAGCTTTTCGATCTTCAACGGGCTGTTTCACCTTCCCTTCTCCTGTTCAGTTCCTGGGCTTGCGGGCCAGCGAGGCCGCCATGCGCCGGTAGGTGTGGCGGATGCCTCGAATGGCCACACTGTAGGCCATGATATTCTCCGGCAGGGCCATACCCACATAGCCGGAATCGCCGATGTGGTGGATATCGGTGCCGGTCATCTTGCACTCCAGAGCAATCTGGCGGATGGTGGCGGTGTCTGCTCCCTCCTGGGAGGTGCCGATGGCGGTGATGGTCAGGCAGCCCAGGCTGTGGGCATAGCTGACCAGACCGCGCACATACTCGGTGGTGATGCCGGGCACGGTGCCGGGTGCAGGCAGCAGGATGATGTCCGCCCCTGCCTTGCTGAAGGCTTCCACATCCGCTTTGGTGATGATGTTCTCGCCGCCCTCGCCCACAACGCCGGAGGCATGCATCTTACCCGCCGCCAGCACGATGCCGTCGCCCACCTGGGCGCGGATGCTTTCCAGCGAATGCACAATGGCTTCGTTGCTCACTCCATTGCCCGGGTTGCCGGTGAGCACGATCAGGTCCACCCCCATCTCCATGGCTCGCTGGGCGTTCTCCGCTGTGGCGTAACGGCCGCGGCTCATCGCCCAGATGCTCTCCCCATTCTGGGCGCACACGGCCGGGTCCACCGGCTCCAGATTGATGCCGATCATCCGGCCGGTGAGCTCCTTCACCCGGCGCACCACGTCTTCGGGGCGGGTCTCAGGCAGGCCCACGATGCGGGGCTCCCATACATCGAACATATTCAAAAGCAGCAGGTCCGCACCCATGGAGGCGGCGAACTCCGCATTGGTCACATCGCTGAGCAGCGGCGGGGTGATGCCGATGGTCTCGGCTGCAAGCACTCGGCCCTCGCTGCCTGCCACTGCCTGCAGCAACTCCTTTGCGGTCAGAGAGGCAAGCTCTGCCGGAAGCAGGTCCAACACACGTTTTGTCATGATGATACGCTCCATTCCGCCGCCCAGCTTTTGGCGGCTGATGATTTGCCGGGAAACACGCCCGGCTGTTTGCTTTAAGTATGCCCTATGGGCCTGCGGCTGTCAACCTGGCTCTTTTTCTGCTGCAAAACCACCGAACCGTTTTGACTTTTAGCTTACCGCTTCTTTACAGACTTGTCTCTTTTTTAAGTCTCTGCCGCATAATTTCCATTTTTCCCCAATACTTTAACAAGATAAACAACTTTTCAACACTTGACGTAACAGTTGTTACGTTATAGAATAGACAAGCAGGGCAAACCACCAGGTTGGCCCGGAGCTTGCTATGCTTATGGAGGCCAATTATGCCCAATGCTCGCAACAGTGAAATCTGCCAGCAGACCAAGGATTCCATCGCCAACGCGGCGGTGGACCTTCTGTTGCTGGATGCCGACCTTTCGGTGAGTCTTTTGTGCCGCCAGGCCGGAGTTTCCCGCAATGCCTTTTACCGGAATTTTGATTCCATTGAAGAAGTAGTCGGGTATTATCTGCGCTCCCGCTGGATTCGCTACGCATCTTCCCTGCCGGACCGGCGGGACCTGCTGGACTCCCCCGGCCGGTATCTGATCATCTACATCTACGGCCAGCGGCCCCTGCTGCGCAGCCTGCGGCAAAAACAGATGCTGGGCGTATTGGAGGAGATGTTTCTGGAGGTACTGGGACCAGACGAGGGTACTCCGCCCAGCCTGCGCTACCACCGCAACGGCATGGCGTTTCTGATCTACGGCCTGGTGCGCACCATGATCGAGAACGACTTCACCGAGACCCCGGAAGAGGTGTTCCAGCTGATGGACTCGGTTTCCGGAAAATAACATTTTCAAAACGTGCTGCTTTTCCCACAGAGCGGCACGTTTTCTTTTGCCCCGTTGTTCGCACAACCGCTCTTTTCGCCCAAACGCTGTATGATAAAAGTAACCTCCAAAAGCAAGATCGCCCCGGGGGATTTTTCCGCATATACTAGGAATACCGGCGCTGCATTCTGCCCGGACATCCTCCACTGAAAGGCGGTATCGTTATGAAACAGCGGCTTTCCCGCGCCCTTCCCTTCGCACTTTTTCCGGCCATTGCCCTTGGCACTGGCTGGCTTTCCAGCACACTCACCCGGTATGGGCTGGAAAATGTCTATCCCACTTTGCTCAAATCCGCCCTCACCCCTCCCGGCTACGTATTTCCCATCACCTGGACCATTCTGTACATTCTGATGGGCATCGGCATGGCGCTGGTCTGGAACAAAAGCCCTCAGGACCGGGTGCCCACGCTTCGGCTTTGGGGCTTCCAGCTGATTCTGAATTTCTTCTGGAGCATCCTGTTCTTTGGCTGGAACAATCCGCTGGGGGCGCTGATCTGCCTGGTCGCACTCTTCCTGGTAGTGCTTCTCATGACACTGCGGTTTTACTCCGTAAGCCCCGCTGCCTCCTGGTTACAGGTGCCCTACCTGCTGTGGCTGCTCTTTGCAGGCTACCTGAACGGTGCGGTGTGGTTTTTGAACCGCTGAACCTTCTTTTCTAATAAAACAAACGCCAAAGGCCCTGGGTTCCAACTGGAACCGCGGGGCCTTTGGCTTCTATTACAATGGCTTTTTTGGGGATATCTTACTTGTTCTTGCTCTTGATGTACTCGTCGATGGCCTTGGCAGCATGCTTAGCGGAGGGATCAGCGTTTTTGCGCAGGCAAAAACGCCCCGGAGCGGGCCTCGCTTTGCCAAAAGCAAAGCGAAGAAAAAAGATTTACGGTTTTCATACAACCGCCGCTCTTACTTGTTTTTAATGTATTTGTCAATGGCTTTTGCCGCATGTTTGCCAGCGCCCATGGCCAGGATAACAGTAGCAGCACCGGTCACGGCGTCACCGCCGGCGTACACGCCCTCGCGGCTGGTCAGACCGTCGTCGCCGTTGGTCACAATGCAGCCGTGGCGGTTGGTCTCCAGGCCGGGAGTGGTGGAGCGGATCAGCGGGTTCGGGCTGGTACCGATGGACATGATCATGGTGTCCACATCCAGCACGAAGTTGCTGTCCTTCTTCTCCACGGGACGGCGGCGGCCGCTGTCATCGGGCTCGCCCAGCTCCATCTCCACGCATTCCATACCGGCTACGCAGCCGTTCTCGTCGCCCAGAACGCGTACGGGGTTGGTGAGCAGCTTGAAGATGATGCCCTCTTCCTCGGCATGCTCCACCTCTTCCTTACGGGCGGGCAGCTCTTCCATGCCGCGGCGGTACACGATGTAAACGTTCTCGGCGCCCAG